>PMHV01000064.1 GCA_003156805.1 Acidobacteriaceae bacterium
TGGAAGATGTTGTGATCGAACATGTACTCGGCGGCTTCGCCGAGATTGACGATCCACTCGGCGATGGGAGGCGGCTTCACGCCAAACGCCATATTCTGCGCATACGTGGCGCAGGTGGCGTGATTGTCCCCGCAAATTCCGCAGATGCGGCTGGTGATGAAGTGCGCGTCGCGCGGGTCCTTGCCNNAAGATGCTGTACCCGCGAAAGATAGACGAAGTGCTGTGGCACTCGACCACCTGGCGGTTCTCAAAGTCGATCTTGGTAAAGATGCCCAGGCTCCCCACGATCCGGGTGATCGGGTCCCAGTTCATTTCCACCAGATTCCGTTGCTTGCTGGGAACGTCCTTAGTGGGTGCGGTAATAGTGCTCATTCGATCGCTCCTTTGGATTCTCAGTGGGACTCGCGTGGATTTCTCAATACGATCTCGCGTGGTACCCGGTGGTCAATTCAGCGCGAGGATGACGCCACTTGGGTTCTTTGTTGGCGGTATTCTGGGTCATCGAACGCAGGGCACGAATCGCGCGGCCATAAGCGCCGATCGCTGCGCTGGATACGCGCGCGCCGGGCGGTTCGTCCATAAATGGCATGAACTTGTCGGGAAAGCCGGGCATGGTGCAACCGATGCAGATGCCGCCCACGTTGGGGCAGCCGCCGATTCCGGCCATCCATCCCCGTTTGGGAACGTTGCAGTTCACGACCGGACCCCAGCATCCCAATTTCACGATGCACTTCGGGGAGCCATACACTTCAGCGAAGTCACCCTGCTCGTAGTAACCGGCTCGATCGCAGCCTTCGTGCACGGTCTTGCCGAACAGCCATGTGGGACGTAGCTGATCGTCGAGTGGGATCATGGGCGCCAAACCAGCCACCTGGTAGAGCAGGTAGAGCACGGTTTCCATGAAGTTGTCGGGTTGCACCGGGCATCCGGGAACATTGACGATGGGCAGACCGGCTTTCGATTTCCAGTCCCAACCTAAATAATCCGCCAGGCCCATAGCTCCCGTGGGATTGCCTTGCATGGCGTGGATACCGCCGTAAGTGGCGCAGGTTCCGCACGCCACAATCGCCAAGGCCTTGGGAGCAAGACGGTCAATCCATTCGTTGGTAGTGATGGGCTGACCGGTTTTTGGATCGGTTCCGAGCCCTGCCCAGTATCCTTCCTTCTTGATCTTCTCGTTCGGGATTGAGCCTTCGACCACAAGCACGAAGGGATCAATCTGGCCCTTCTCGGCCATATACCAAAATTTCAGGAAGTCATCTCCGTTCTCATAGGCAAGGACGGGATTGTGCAAGTGCACCTTGGGAAGTCCGGGGATTGCTCCCAACAGAACGTCCTCGATGCTGGGTTGAGTTGCTGCGGTGACTGAAACCGAGTCTCCATCACAACCCAAACCGGCGGTAATCCAGAGTATGTGTACCTCGGCGACAGGCGATGGTTTTTGCGTGACCCGACCGTACGGAACTGTTTCCGCTGCCATAATGGGGTTCTCCTTTTTCCGCATCAAGTCCAGAACGGAAGCCTATTCATTCATTTACGCCACAGTGCGAGCACAAGTCCAGATCAGTTCTCTTGGTTTCCGAATAGGATTCCCGAATCGAAACCAGAAGAGTGCGGCGTTAGAATCAACAATGTTGGGGGACCTCACAAGCGGGAGCACCACTTTTTCAGTTTCGTGGTATCACTATTTTTTCTATCAGGGATTCCCTGATGGCTTGGGAGTACATGTGTGAGGGGACTTTACTGCGAAGTTTGCAGCCAGCCAGGCTGACTGCGAGGCATGGACACCTCTATGCGGTTTTTTCGTTCATATTCCACTGAATGGCGTGCTGCATGAGTTCGCGAGCGCTGCGCAGCGACAGTTTTTCCTTGATATGGGCCTGATAGGATTCGACGGTTTTTATACTGAGGTGAAGTTCTTCGGCAATTTGCCGGGTGCCGTGACCCTCTCCGATCAAACGGAACACCTCAAGTTCGCGGTCGCTTAGATCGGCGATGGAGGAATTTCGCAGAGTACCGGAGCCGGTGATGTAGTGCTTGAGCATCCGGTTGGCTAGGCGGTCACTCACGTAAACCTCACCATTCAGAATGCGGCGCACGGCGACCAGAACCTTTTCCGTGGCTTCCTGCTTCATGATGTAGCCGTTGGCGCCGGCGCGAAGCGCGCGCTCCGCATAGATCGACTCGTCGTGCATCGAGAGGATCAGCACCGGCAGGGTGGGATGCGTGATGCGAATGTTTTTCAGAAGATCAAGGCCATCGGGGCCATTCAGCGAAATGTCCAGAATGAGGACATCGGGCTGGGCCGAGGCCAGCACGTGCATCGCGCCCATCGCTTCTTCGGCTTCGCCGCAAACCACCAGATCGGACTCCCGGTTGATCAACAGCGCCAAACCCTGACGCACAATCGGATGGTCATCGACCACCAGGATTCTTTTCTTGGCGACGGCCTGATTCTGCGATTTGCAAGTTACGCTCATGTTTCACTTCGCTCCTCGTCGTTCACCGGAGGCAAGACCGGAAACAAACACGTCACCATAGTTCCGCCGGTGGCGGCGCGCTGCACTTCGAGTGAACCTGCGACCATCCGGGCCCGGTAGTTCATCAGGTGAAGTCCCATTCCCTTGTTGCCGGGAGCAATGTTGCCGATTCCGCTGCCGTCATCCTGGATTGTAAGTGCTCCCTGGTGTTCGTCGGCGGCCAGGCGCATTACAATCTGGCGAGCGTGACCGTGCTTGATCGCGTTGTTCACCGCCTCCCGTGCAATGTAGTACAGATGCGTGGCCACAGTGTCGTCATGAATTAGCACCGGAGTAAGACACTGGAACCGGCAACTGACCGCGAACAAATCTTCCACTTCACCCGCCCATTGCTGCAAGGCCGACATCAACCCCTGCGCGTCCGATACTACGGGAAGCAATCCGCGTGCTAATTCTCGCGTCTTATGGATGGCCTCGTTCACCAGGCTCACGATTTTGGCCGCGTCGCCGGCTTCGGGGAGGCTTTTCTCCATCAGCTTTTGTTCCTGCACCTTGCTCATGAAAGCGATGCCGGTCAGGTGCTGGCCCAAGCCATCATGCAGGTCCTGCCCAATGCGGCGCTGCTCCCGGGCGCTGATCTCCAGAATTGTCTTCTCCAGGTGTTTGCGCTCCGTGATGTCGATACCGGTAGCGATCACCAAGGCAGGATTTCCGTCGTGGCCGGGGAGTAGGGTACTCGACCAAGCGATCAGACGGCGCTCGCCATCGCGTCTCACCAGATAGCTTTCATAGTCATTTGGCACCTGGTCGGAACAGAGTTGCTCACAGATTGTTTTGAAACGCTCAACTTCTTCCGGCACCATAAACAGATCCCAGATCCTTTGACCGGCCACTTCGGCAAAGGAATATCCGGTGGACTGTTCCCCCGCGCGGTTGAAGCGGATGATGCGGCCTTCCCGGTCGAGCACTACGACCAACGCGCCCACGGTATCAAGAATGGCGGAGACCACGTTGCGCTCTTCTTGCAGCGCTTCCTCAGTCCGCTTCAAATCGGTGATATCAAAGCCTACGCCGTGAATGAACCAAGGCTCGCCGTCCTCTTTGCGGATCATCTTGGCCTCGCAATGAAACCAGATGACGCGGCCATCGCGTGAAACCACACGATAGGCCGACCGCAGCGGGTTGCCGGTAAGAAACATCTCTGCGGCTTCGGTGCTCCAGCGCTGCTTGTCTTCGGGATGGATGTGGCTGTACCAGCGGACCGGATCCTCCAGCCACTCTTCCTGGGAAAAACCCAGCGCGGCTTCAATCTGAGGGCTGACGTAGGCCTCGCCGATGCCGCGATCGAGGTAAGCCATAAAAACCACCGCGGGAATCTGCTCCACCAGGGCGCGATATCTCGCTTCCAGATTAGGAAATTGTCCGTCTGCAGACCATCTCTGGTCCGTCCGTTCTGGCGGATACATCACGCGTCGCGCAGTTGCGGGATTTTGATGGCTGAACACTCCGGCCAAACCCCGGAGAATCTCCTCAGCCTGCGATGGATTCAGGTCTGGGTCGCTCAAGTTTGGCTCGGCAACCGAAGAAGGATGATCGTGGGGCATGCCGTTCGTATTGTTCGGCCACAAAAACGAAACCATCGTCACCCCTCAAGCAACGGCGAGAACATCCCCACGCGCAAGCCGATCTGCGGCTCTATGCCTTTATGCTTGGTTGCGCTTTGCCGCGCGTCGGTTTGCGCCAGCTGGGCTCTTTGTTCAGCGATGACTGCGTGAAGCGGCGCAAGGCATGAATGGCGCGTCCATAAGTTTGAACCGCAGCCGAAGACAAAAGAGAACCCGGCGGCTGATTCATAAAAGGCATGAACTTGTCGGGAAAGCCGGGCATNNATGCAGATGCCGCCGACGTTGGGACATCCGCCAATACCCCCCATCCAACCACGTTTTCCCACGTTGCATTGAACCACCGGCCCCCAACATCCCAGCTTCACAATGCACAGCGGAGATCCGTATTCTTCGGCAAACTGTGCCTGCTCGTAAAAGCCGCCGCGGTCACAACCTTCGTGTACAGTGTTGCCAAAAAGCCAGGTGGGCCGCAGCGCCTCGTCCAGCGGAATCATGGGCGCGCGGCCCGACGCCATGTGCAGCAAATACAGAAGCGTTTCCATGAAATTATCGGGCTGCACTGGACACCCAGGCACGCACACGATGGGAATCTCCGCTTTCGACTTCCATTTCCAGCCCAGGTAATCGGGAAGGCCCATACATCCCGTGGGATTGCCTTCCATGGCGTGAATACCGCCGTAGGTGGCGCAGGTTCCCGCTGCCACCACCGCCCACGCTTGGGGAGCGAGACGATCAATCCATTCACACGTTGTGATCGGCTGACCGGTCTTTGGGTCCGTGCCCAGGGAAGCCCAATAGCCTTCTTCCTTATTATCTTCGTTCGGGATGGACCCTTCGACCACGAGAATGAAATTTTCCATCTTCCCCTCCGCAGCTTGATAGAAGGGCTTCAGAAAATCGTCGCCGTTGGCCAGGGCAAGGAAGGGATTGTGCAGATTCACTTTCGGAATCCAGGGCAGGGCACCGAGAACAACTTCTTCGATGCTGGGCTGGGTGGCCGCGGTCATGGCGATCGTGTCGCCGTCGCAGCCCAGGCCGGCGGTGATCCACAAGACATCGAGTTCGGCAACCGCTCTACCGTTTACAGCCGCGAACGCCATCCCTTGCTCCGTGGACGACATCATAAGCTTTTCGCTTCTCGAAGAGAAAGTCCCTCACTGTAGTTTCCGTGCGGATATGCGCGCTGCCATTTCCGCTCTTTGA
>PMHV01000073.1 GCA_003156805.1 Acidobacteriaceae bacterium
TTGCCCTCGTCGGTGTAGAACTTTAGGGCAAAGCCGCGAGGATCGCGCTCTGTGTCGGCCGAACCTTTTTCACCGCCCACGGTGGAGAAACGAATAAAAGTCGGCGTCGATTTTCCCTTCTGCGAAAACAGCTTCGCCGTCGTGTACTTCGCCATATCAGGGTTGGTGCAAACGAAATGCCCGTGAGCGCCCGATCCCTTAGCGTGTACCACGCGCTCGGGGATACGCTCGCGGTTGAAATGTGCCATCTTTTCGAACAGCAGAAAATCTTCGAAAACGACTGGCCCGCGCGGCCCGACGGTGAGCGAATTCTGATTGTCGCCCACCGGACGGCCCGCGTCCGTGGTCATTATTTTTTTCTTGTTCTCAGCCATGAAGCCTCCTCGGCAAGAAAATGCCGTCTGGGGTTGGATTGCCCGGTCTTGCCCTGAGCTGCCATCCGTGCAGCAACATCACGGGCAGGATTATGCCGGTACATGATTATTTCGGCGATAGGGTTAGCATAACGCCGCGAGGGCCTATACATCCAATATATAGTTCGGATACGATGAATAGGTACAGCCTATGGAACTTCATCAATTACGCTACTTCTGCGCCGTCGCCGACACCGGCTCTTTCAGCCGGGCCGCCGAGCAGTCGCATGTGGCGCAGCCCTCTTTGTCGCAGCAAATCCTGAAACTTGAAGACGAACTCGGTGCGCGTCTTTTCGACCGACTGGGCAGGTCGGTGCGGCTCACCGACCTGGGCAAGACGCTGCTGCCGCGCGCGCGCACGGTTTTGCGCGAACTGGAGGAAGCCAAGGGCGAAGTGATCGAACGCAAAGACTCCGCGGGTGGTTCGGTCACGGTGGGGGTGATTCCCACGGTGGCGCCGTACTTTCTTCCGCCGGTGCTCGCTTCGTTCACAAAAAAGTTCCCCCAGGCGCGGTTAACCGTTGTGGAGGAAATCACCCCCATCCTGCTGGAGCGGCTGCGCGCCGGCACGATCGATGTGGCTATTCTGGCCCTACCCATCCGGGGGCATGAGTTCGAAGCGTGGCCATTTTTGACCGAACCCCTGTTCGCAGCGATTCCGAAAAGGCATGCGCTTGCGAAGCGCCGCGTGCTCGCATTGAGAGATCTTCGCAAAGAGCCTTTCCTGGTGTTGCGCGATGGCCACTGTTTTCGTGACACTCTAGTCGCAGCCTGCGACCGTGCGCGGCTGAAGCCTAAGATCATCTTTGAGAGCGGACAATTCAGCAGTCTGCTCAGTTTGGTGGGCGCGGACATGGGCGTTTCCATTGTGCCGGAAATGGCGGTGAAGGAAAACACTTCCTGCCGTTACATCCGGATTGGCGACGAGGAAGCCACCCGGACCATCGGGGCTGTGGTTTTGCGAGGCCGCTCTCTGAGCCGCGCGCATCGCGGCTTTCTGGCCTTGGTTCGCCAGGAGGAGTCGGGACGAAGGCCAACAGCGGCGGCGTAAGGTTGGGAGCAGTTAGCGCGGCCGCGGTGCGCGAGTACTGGGCGCGGCTGCTGCCGCACTCGCCGACGGCGCGCGCGTATGGTTCAAGTGCTGACCCGGGGTACGATCATCTTCCGGCAATCTTAAGCATCTGATAACATTAAGAGCTTGTTCGAGATTTTGCTGACTTTTGGGACCCCTCCAAATACTCCGGCGGTTGTGGATTCTAGAGCGGAAGTGGTGGAACTGGCAGNNTTCAAATCCCCCCTTCCGCACCAATTTTAAGGCTGTTATGTTCGTTGCTTGTGAACTCTGGACGTTGACGATCCCTTTCATGTCAGCATGAAAACGGCAGATGTATCCGAACTTACCAGGCACCTGGAACAGCACGGAGCTGGATACACCTCCCGGAAACATCGGGCCTGCATTGAAGTAGTGAGGATCGTCGGGGAGGGTTTCAGCGGAGTGATGAGGCCTGCGCGCCCGTGGCGGAACGGGAGTTCGCCATCTTATTGGCCGAAAAGCGCAAAACAAATCCCAATGCGACGGAGATTGCGGACTTTGAATATGACCATCTCGTGGAGTTGGTCCGCCCTTCGCAATACGACTTCGATTCGCAAAGCGTCCGCCCCTACCTGCCCTACAACCATGTGAAGAAAGGAATCATGGATACGGCCGCGACACTTTTCCACGTCAGCTTCCGCCAGGAACTGAATGTACCCGCCTGAGACCCATCGGTCGAGACCTGGGATGTAATCGACAACGGAAAGGCGATTGGCCGGTTCTATCCCGACATGCATCCCCGCCCAGGCAAGTTCACCCAAGGGCCGAGTTTCGTGCCAGAGGTGAGGCCATCCGTGCGCGTAATTATAGCCTGTGCAGCACGTTGCACGAGGGTTCGGTGATTGTGGGTGGATGGTCGGCAAGCCGGAAGTTACAAAGTCACCGATCCCAACCTCCGGGTTGCCCGTCATTCGGGAGTAATCCAACCGAACCGTGGAAGATGGGTCTAACATTCCGCTCCAAGCCGAACGCCAATCCGGCGGACAGCAAAAACTGTTCGCCTTCCCACCGGAATCGGCGTTCACCTTCAGACCGGAATGCTGTTCGGAATCACAACGGAATCGTGTTCGGCTTCAGAGCGGAATCGCGTTCGCCTTCGACCGGATTCCCCAATCGCGCACGTCATCGGCAAACTCGCGCACCTTGGATGGATCAGGCTGCGCGAGCACACGCGTAATCTTCACTGCCGGATTTTGCGCAGCCGCGCTTTCCAGCAATACAGCGGTGTAGCCAAAGGAGCCGCTCTGCTTTACCTTCGCGATCAGCTTCGCTGCAACGTCACCGCCAACGGTGTCCGCAAGAACACGGTCGCCGGGTTTGAAGTGCTTCACATTTGCGCCCACCGCCCGTACGACGCCACTCACGTCGCGGCCCAGAATTGCGGGAAACGACAACGAAAAATCTGTCTGCCGCATCCCTGAACGCATTTTCCAGTCAATCGGATTGACGCTCGCAGCGGCTGTCGCGATCAGTACCGCACCTCCGCTAATCTGCGGTTCGGGAACGTTGTCTTCAAATTTCAACTTCTCAGGACCACCACAGAGCATACCGAGACGGTCGGCGTAGCGGTCTGACTGCCCGTCGGAGCCAATGTTGTCCGTGATCGAAACTCTGAATTGTTGTTACGCGGGATTCGGGACATGGACTGTGCTCTCTTTAATGTTCTTCGGGATTGTGCCAGCCGCCCACATCGATAGCCAAACGATCCGCCGCACCAGGTCCCCACGAACCTGGCTCGTAGGGATGCAAAGTTGTGACGTTCGCGAGGATGGGCTCGACAATGGCCCAGGCTGCCTCCACGGCGTCTTCCCGAACGAACAGCGTGGCATCCCCATGCATGGCATCTCCCAGAAGACGCTCATAAGCATCAACCTCGTCCGCGGTGTGCTCCTCGACTGCCGAAAGTTGCGCGGGCATGGAGACGAGTTCTTCGCCGACACGTTTCACTCGGGCGCTGAGGCTGAGCGAAATCTCACCTGGACCGAGACGGAAGCGGAAATGATTGGTCGATTCGCCAGCCAAATTGTCGAGCGGTGGTTTCCTAAGTTTGACCAGCACTTCGGTGGTCGTAACCGGGAGGCACTTTCCGGCGCGAATCAGGAATGGCACGCCCGACCACCGCCATGACTGAACCTCCAGACGGACAGCGGCAAACGTCTCCACCTTGGAATCAGGTGCGACTCCCTTTTCGTTCTTGTAGCTCTTGAACTGGCCTCGAACGAGATGCTTCGGGTCCAGTGGTGGAATTGCACGGAATATCTTGACCTGTTCATCGCGGATAGCCTCGCAATGTAAGCCGGTGGGGGCTTCCATGGCCAAGAAGGCTACGACCTGAAGCATGTGGTTCTCCACCACATCGCGGATCGCACCGGTGTCGTCGTAAAACTTACCGCGTCCCTCGATCCCGAACTTTTCCGCCATTGTGATCTGCACACTCTCGATGTAGTTCCGGTTCCAGATCGGTTCCAGAAAGCTGTTGGCGAAGCGAAAGAATAGAAGATTGAGGACGGCCTCTTTACCGAGGTAGTGGTCGATGCGAAAGATTCGCGATTCTGGAACCACGGCATGAAGAGCGGCATTCAACCGTTGGGCCGAAGCAAGATCTTTCCCAAAAGGTTTCTCGACAATGACGCGCGCATTTGTCATGGAGTTCGATTTTGCGAGAGACTCAACGACACTTGCAAAAAGACTGGGTGGAATCGCTAGATAATGAGCAGGACGAGTGGCTGAGCCAAGCGCTTTCTTCAATAGGTCAAAGGTTGCAGGATCCTGATAATCGCCGCCCACGTAGCGAAGCAACTTCAGAAGTTTGGCCAAGGCTTCCTGATCGATATCGTCGCCTTGCCGCTGGACGCTATCGCGCACGCGCTCTTTGAGATGTTCGTCCGTCCGCGCAGCCCTGGCCACCCCAATCACGGGTACTTCCAAATGACCATGTCGGACCATGTGATAAAGAGCAGGGAAGATCTTCTTATGAGCTAAGTCTCCCATGGCGCCGAATAGAACCAGAGCGTCGGCTGGCGCTGTTTCTTCGCCGGGTTTCCCTGTCGTGCATCCTTGTCTGAGATCCGGCATGAACTTCTCCTAATGCTTAATGGACAGACTCCGCGTCGTTCAAGCCTGGCTCCCCAATATTCGGTCCAGATTGAATGCGGCGTTGATCAGTGCTGATCCAACTTTTCGGGAAATTCCAGACCCTGCGCGACAGCGCGAAAGACGCTGGGTAAATCGAAGTCGGTGGACAGTACCAGTCAACAGAGCCGTTCATTCCCGACAGCTCAACCGTGCGCATGTTGCCGATAATCACGTACTTTTCGATAGGCTGATACAGTATCGTTCCGTTTCGTCGCTCCACTGGAAAGAACTCAAACTACTTGTGGGTGGTTGTCGTTTTCAGCTTGAAGTGTCTTCTCGCGAGCTTCGTGGCCGCTTTCAGAAGCTGCAACTGTCTTGACTGCCTTCCGTAGTGGCTTGCTAGTTCGCCCCGAACCTTTAGCCAATCTCATGGCTGCCGAAGGTTTACCTTTCGTAGTCTCGTCGCCAGTCTCCTCGCCACCCTCTGGCCTGACTCCGAGTTTACCGGCCGTCTGTGTATCGAGATGCCCTGCGACCGGCAGATTCTTAGCCTTCTGAAATCCGCGAATGCTCGCCCGGGTTCGGAGACCGAAGACACCATCGACCTCCCCGCGGTAGTGTCCTTTGCCCTGCAGAGTTTGCTGCATTTTCCTGACATCGTTCCGATTCGTGACCGCAGGCACTTCTTTGTTGAGGTTGGCTCCCAAAGCGAGCGGCGTTGGACGTGGTCTCGGGACCCCCGTCGTCAGCAATATGAAGACAATCCCAGCCCACGCGGTTTTGCCTGCTAACAACATTCCTTCTCCTCGATAAGTTCGGTTTGACGTCAGATATCGTTCGGACAGTGATAAGGAACCCTGTTGCTGTACCTTTTGCCGCATGAACTAGCGATTATCCGCTACAACTATCGGTCGGTTGAGTATGTCCGCGGCCTGCGTCAGAGTCAGATCATCGGATACTCGGTGGAAATCCTGATGGTTTTCCTTCTTCTGCACACCGATGCTCGCGAACAGAAGCGCTTTGCCTGTCATCTCCAAACTCAGGGTAGTCATGTCCCAATGGCCGGGGACAACTTCTGCCTGCCTGACCTCAAAGTGACTTCCCTTGTCCAAGTGTCCCAGCAGACCGAATCCGAATTTCACCGTCTGTGTGAGATGACCATCAAACCCAGCCAGTCGCTCCTGTTTGCAGTCGACCCACATCTCGCCTTCCATGTCGTGGAAAACACGGGCCTCCAGGGATGGAGGGTGAAAACCCGGGTTTGGCCTGAAGCTCAGCTTCACCAGGTTTCCGTCGCCACCCGCGTAGCTGAATACAAATGCATCAGGCAGCATCTCGAACAACCGTCTCCCCTGTAGGGTCTCGGCGTCCAGAGCTCGCCGCAATTTTTGTTGCGCACTTCGACTGCTCATTAACTCCCGCACACGCTCGTCCTCTTCCAGCTGTTGTTTCGCGGTAAGGGGGCGGTCGTTAATAGATAGCAGTCGACTGAGAGAACCTTCTTTGGTCTCAACAATTTCCTCGACCTGTTTCTTCCCATACTGCTCTTTTTCTAATCGGTACATCCAGTTGGTGTGGTCATCTTGGAAGGTTAGTTCGTTAGTGACTACCCGCCGCGCGAGGTCGTTGGCCGATATTGGGCTGTTGGGAACGGATTGAGGACGCGCGGGTACGCCGAGCAGGATGATAGTCAGTATCAGGACTACGGAGTTGCGTTTCAGTGTCACAGGCAATGACGACGCCGGTCCATCGCACGTTTTGAACCAGCTATGCATTCCGCCATTCCTCCAATGAGACAGTGCTGCCCACGATAGAACGTTCGGGCCCCCAGCGGGTGAGTTCCTCGCAATTCCTATCATGAACGAACTGCACCTAAGAAACTGGTCAAAATCGCGCACTCTCCCTGACTGCTCCCCGGCTTGCGGTAACTCTGAATCGCGTTAGTCCGCTTATTGCTTCGCAATCTGCTCGAACTCCTAGCTAGGTTGAAACAATCGCAAGAAATGAGCAATTTGGTACAGCCACATTGTGGTGGTGACACTAATTATGTCCGCTCGCTCGGAGCGGCGCCTAAAGAGACAGACAGTCCTTTGGGGCAAGCACATGTTGGTTTCGGCCGCGTTGGCATATTTTAAGGAGAACAACATGAAAAAGCTGATGACAATTTGTTTCGCCCTGGCCTTGCTAACCGCCGGAGTCGCTTCGGCTCAGGACACCATGCAGAATGACAACATGAAGGCTGACGCCTCGAAGAAAGCGGTTCAGGTCACAGGCAAGGTTAGCGATGACGGCAAGACCTTTGTGAGCGATACGGACAGCAAGAGCTGGACCATCACAAACCCAGACGCCGTAAAAGGGCACGAAGGGCACCACGTCACTCTGACAGCACACGTTTATGCGGACAAGAACGAAGTCCACGTCATGTCGCTCAAGATGGCGAAGTAGCAACAGGATGTGGAAGTAATCGGCCGATCACCGTGCCGACGACCGAAACGGTGAGCGGTTTCAGGTTCGCAATCGAGCGCCCTTCAACTGGGCATGCGAATCCGTTGAGGGAGTCAACAATCATCTGGACGGTGACCGGAACCCTGGCGTCCTCGTCGGGCTCGCTCGGCTGCGTTGTCTTTGCTACTGGCCCCCGTCCCCACAAGAATGCCGTACCAGGGGCCTGAGATGTCAGCCAAGACGGCGGAAAGAAGTTGATCAAATGGGTTTCCTTAGATATCGGCATTTTCTTAGTTTTGACGCTCGCTGCGCTCGCGGGTTGCACTCAGCAACAAAACGCGCAGGACTTAAAGGAGCAAACCGCGCAAGCAACAGCAGATGTGAAACGCGATGCCAAGGCTGTGGCGGCAGGGATCAGAGAAGGCTGGAGCCGCGACAAGCAACTCGATTTGAACACTGTTACAAGAGACCAGTTGCTGAGCCTGCCGGGTGTGACTGCGGCAGAAGCAGACCGGGTAATCGTAGGGCGTCCCTACAACGAACCCGGCGAAGTGGTGACGCGGCGGATTATGCCTAAGACCGAGTATGACAAAATTGCAGATCGGGTTACCGCTAAGAAATGACGTCCACGCAATGGTGGGAACCGAGATCTTCCGGTCCGCAAAACCTCCGTCGCTTTCCAGGCGGGATTCCTCCCGGCTAGCCGAATTGCGATATACGCCAACAAGACCGTCAAATAGCCGGAGTCCTATTCCCAGCCCATATTAGCCGAATCTACTAATAGGTTCCGCATATTGCCCTGGAGTATCGACCTTTGGTAAAACCCCATGAGTTTGTTTATGAAAAAGACGGTAATTCTGATTCTCTGTCTATGTGGTGTAGCGCGAGCGCAAGGCTCTGCTGTCTCGTCGCCATTTGGCACAGACCCGAGCGCCCGACCTCAGCAAGGTGGTTCGGCCACTCGGGGGGAGTTTGCGCCGATCCTTGATTCCGAGAAACGTCCGATCACGGCGGGTGGTTTCGTAAAAAATGGCCCGGTCATATTCAGGGACATCGCGGAGAAAGCTGGCTTGACCACCTGGCGCCACACGATGGGCACTCCAGCGAAAAATTACATTCTCGAGACCACCGGTTCGGGAGTCGCTCTCCTGGATTACGACAATGACGGTTGGCTCGACATTTACATGGTGAATGGTTCCACTTTTGATGCGCTGAGTGGCAAGACCGAACCGCCGCACGCCGCGCTTTTTCACAATAATCACGATGGAACATTCACTAATGTCGCCGAAAAGGCTGGGGTTACCAACGATCGTTGGGGTTTTGGAGTCGCGATCGGCGACTATGACAATGATGGCTGGCCCGATATCTACGTCTCCAACTACGGAAAGAACCGTCTCTACCACAACAACCACGACGGAACCTTTACCGACGTAGCGGAAGCGGCGGGTGTCGCGCTGGGAAACTGGTCCACGGGAGCCACCTTCGGCGATTACGACGGAGACGGTAGGCTGGATCTTTTTGTCCCTGGATACATTCACTGGGACATGGCGCATCTTCCGCCCACACCCAGTTCCGCTCCCAACGCGATCTCGTTTTGCCAGTTCCGCGGTGCCAGTGTTATGTGCGGTCCGCGCGGACTAAAGGGCGAACCCGATCACCTGTTTCACAACAATGGTGATGGAACATTCACGGACGTGAGTAAACAGGCGGGCGTCGCCGACGACGGGCACAGCCGCTATGGATTTACTTCCGTGTTCGTTGACGTGGACAACGACGGCAAAGTGGATCTGCTCGTCGCCAACGATTCGACTCCTAATTACCTCTACCTTAATAAGGGAGACGGAACATTCAAAGATGTCAGCATCCCCTCCGGCTTTGCGTTGAATCAGGACGGCCAGGAAGTCGCCAACATGGGCATGGCTATTGGCGACTATCGTAACAACGGCTTGCTTGATCTCTACACCGGAACGTTCTCGGACGATTACAAACCGTTATTCCGCAATGAAGGCAAAGCTCGGTTCACGGAAATCGCAACCGAGATGGGCATGGCAGACGTCACCTACCCATTCCTGACCTGGAGCACCGAGTTCATCGATTATGACAACGACGGCTGGAAGGACATCCTTTCCGTCAACGGACATGTATTCCCGCAGGTCGATCATCACAATTGGGGCACGTCGTGGGCGCAGCGGCCTTTGTTATTCCACAACCTGAAGGATGGCGAGAAGTTTGAACTCATGCCCGCGGTTGAAGGTACGGGCCTTGCGCTGGTCATTCCGGGCCGCGGGGCAGCCTTCGGCGACCTGTTCAATAATGGGAAGATCGACGTTGTCATTAACTGCATCGATCATGTCCCGGCGCTTTTGCAGAACGTGAATCCCGACAAGCATCACTGGGTCGGCCTCAAACTGGTCGGCGGACCCAAGAGTCCGCGGGATGCGGTTGGGGCAACCGTCTACCTTACTGCTGGCGGTATGCGTCATCGGGAAGACGTTCTCAGCGGGGGGAGCTATGAGTCCTCCAACGATCAGCGTTTGCATTTTGGAATTGGGGACTCGACCGCCGTGGATAAGGTGGAAATTCACTGGCCCAGCGGATCGGTGGAGTCTGTGGCTCTGCCAGCCGTGGACCGGTTCTTCGCTGTGGAGGAAGGCAAGGGATTGGTGCCCAGCGTTTACGACACGTTGCGGTGAACCCCGGCAAGTAAGGTGCTCTGCTAAGTGTTTTTTGGGGAAGTGCACAGCTTCGGTCGCGCCGGAGCGATAGGCTGAAAACTACCTTCTCGCTTTAGCGCTTGCGTTCGGTGTTGGGCGGTCAAAATTTAGCCGCGGTTCAGCAAGTCTCGGCGGAAATCTAGGTGAAGCGTCTATGACCTCACGAATGAAAAGCGCGATTTCGCGAAAGGTTTTGATCGTTGCTGTTTTCGTTTGTGCTTTGCCCGTGGCATTCTGGGGCCAGACGGATAGAAACGCCGACGGCACAGACTACAGCGTCCAACGAATCAAGCCTCCCTATGACGGCGCCGCCAAGCCCGTCGATGCTCCCGCTCCGTCGAGCGAAGAAGACGATGCCCGCAAATACTACTCCGGAAAAATTCGGGAGAGTTACAATTTCCGCTTCGGCCCCAACAACATCTCCACGCCCGGCAACGCCAAGTCGGTCGGCGGCGACTTCGTTCAGCCCGGTGCCTTCCCGAGCGCGAAGTATTGCTCGAAATGCCACCAGGAAGCTTATAGCCAGTGGCGGCAGGCACTGCATTCGAACTCCTTCCGCACGCCTTTCTACCGCACCAGCGTCAACATTCTCATGCGCACCAAGGGCATCGAATTCGCTCGCCATTGCGATAGTTGCCACAATCCGATCGGCGTGCTGGCGGGCGGCTTGACCCAGAATTCCCAGGTCGATCGCGGCTTTGATGAAGAGGGCCTTACTTGCACAACGTGCCACTCCGTTCAAGCACTACAGCCCACGGTGGGCAACGGCGGCTTTGTGATGGGTATTCCAGCGGTCATATCCGACGAAAACGGCAACCGTATTCCCGGCCAGGTGCCTTACGAGATGATTTTCGACCACCCCGAGCGCCACGCCAAAACCGTGATGAAGAGTTTTTATCGGACGCCGGAGTTTTGCTCTGCCTGCCACAAGGCCAACTTGCCCGCCCCCCTGAATGATTACAAATTCGTTCGCGCGTTTACGGTCTATGACGAGTGGCAGAATTCGAAGTTTTCCAAACGAAATCCCCTGACTTTCTATTCGGCGGATTTCACTACCTGCCAGAATTGCCACATGAAGCGCTCCGCTCCGGCGCTGTTTGAGGTCGGCGCAAAGAACGGGACGTTTGCGTCGCACCGCTGGACCGCGGGCAACACGGCTGTGCCTTTCTACTACGGCTTCGACGAGCAGCTGCAAAAGACGATCGAATTCCTCAAGTCGGGTAACTTCCTGAATGTAGATCTCTTTGCCATCAAGAAAATGGATACTCAGGCGAGCGAAGGCAACTCCGATGGCGATGGACTCATCGCGCCACTCGGCTCCGTTCCCTTCCAACTGAAGCCCGACGATACGATTGAGACCATGGTCGTCGTCCAGAACAAGAACATCGGCCACTCGCTCATTCCGGAAGTCCGCGATCTGTACGAGGCATGGGTCGAGTTCGAGGTCAAGGGCAGCGACGGCGCCGAGATCTACCACAGCGGCTTCCTCCAGCCCGACGGCTCGCTTGACCCGCGCGCTCACAGCTTCACCAATCGTCCGGTCAACGAAGACGGCGGATTCGTGGACAACCACAAGGTGTGGACCATCCACTCGGTCGCCTACGACAGCACCGTCCCCGCTGGCCGTTCCGGGCTAATCCGTTACGAGTTTCACATTCCGCCCGGCACCAAGGGTCCGCTTACCATTACTGCCCGCGTCAACTATCGGCACCTGCGGCAAAGCTATCTCAACAATATTTTCGGCAAAGATCATCCTGCCTATCCCATCGTAGAAATCTCCAGCCGTGTCCGTACGCTGAATCTGGGCGATAACCCGGCGGCCGAGCCCGATCCGCAAGACAATCCCGAATGGATGCGCTGGAACAACTTCGGCATCGCGTGCCTGGATCAGTTGCAATATGCCGACGCCGTCAGCGCGTTTGCCCACGTGGTAAAGCTGCGTCCGGACTATGCCGACGGCTACACGAATATCGCGCTTACAAATATTCTCTGGGAAAAATATGGCTCGGCTCGAGGCAGCCTGGACATGGCGCTGGCGCTCAGCCCCGACAATGCGCGCTCTCTCTATTACATGGCGCTAGTGGAACGCCGTTCGGGAAACTCCGAGGCAGAGGTGGCGGACTTGGAAAAGGTGGTTACGCAGTATCCGCTGTCATCGGACGCTCGCAGAGAATTGGGGAAATCGTACTACCGTCTCAACCGGCTGCAAGACGCTCAAGTTCAGTTCGAGGCGTTGCAGAAAATCGAACCGGATGACGTGGCCGCGCACTACAATCTTTCTCTTATTTATGCCCGGTTAGGAATGGACGAGAAGGCATCCGAGCAAGCGACGCTTTTTGCCGATAAAAAGGCTGATCCCAATTCGCCCACCTATTCACTGGAGTTTCTGCGCGATCATCCTCAAATTTCGACAGAGAGCGTACCTTGGCACATGCACAGCGATCCGTCACCGAATGTCGCCGGCGACCCGCCGCAGCAGCTGAACGTAGCGACCAAACGCTGACGGGATCCAAAGGGTTCTGGGCAGGGCATCGCTTCAGCGGTGCCGCAAATGCGGGACTATGAATCTGCGCCTTCCGGCGGGGCGCCATGGTCAGCTTTCGGAGGAATGTTACTTGAATCGTCTTGCTCAATATCGCGCGTCATTGACTACCCTCTTCGTGATGGTGGTTCTATTTCTGCCGGCGCACGCCGAGAATACCGAGGTGTGCCCCTGGATGAACGCCGCCACGGCCGGCGGTTTCCTCCAGGGCACGGTCACCTCCAATGTCACCCGCCCTGCAAACAAATTCGATGCCACCTGCGAATTTGTCCGCCACGATGGCAAGATTCTCGTCGCCCTGCGTATCGAAGTAACCACCATGAAAGATACGGCGGTCGAATACCCGTCCTACATCTCCAAGTGCGGCACGGACGCGACGCCGATGCGCGCCATTGGCAACGAAGCTCTTGTTTGCAGCCTCAAGAAGAAGAACCAGATTGTGGAGCAAGTAATAAGCCGAGTGCGTGAACGTGCTTTCATCGTGCGGGTAAGTTCAAACGCGAATCCACCGGAGCAAACTGTGCTCCGCGAAAAAGCGCGGCAAATCTCGGAACAGGTGGCCGGCTCCTTGTTTTGAGGAAGCGCACTCAGAGATAGCTCCAGACCGCTTGGCAACGGCCGGTCAGGTAGCGGGTTTCCTGTTTTGAAGATATGTTCCGGAATGCGCGCCGTGCGAGAGGTCCAGCGGACAACTTCCCTGCAAAGTCATTACTATTTCGGCATAGTCGACAGAGCGCCCTCACATTGATCCAACATCGCGCGTAGCTCAGAGTCCGATGGATGGGCGTCAAGAGCTCTGCGCAGCGGGCCGATTGCCCGCTCGCACTGATGAGCCGCAAAAGCGGCCCGGCCCCAGTTGCTGTCCACTCCTGATAGCGTGGGATTCCATTTCGCCGCAAGCTGGAAAAATCCTGCGGCCTTGGCAAACTCTTCCCTGATAGCCGCGTGAACGCCCAGATTGTTGTAACTGCCGGCGATCAGAGGCCCAGTCTGTTTGGCAAAGGTCTCCAACTCCTCCACCTCCGCGGGCGTCGCCACCCGCGTCCTTTCCAACGGACTCCGCTCGACTTGCTCACCGCTGAGTTTCGATCCGGACTGAATGTCGCGCTTGGCCAGCAACTCCTGTGATATCTGGAGTTCGTGTTCTCCCTCGGCCATATTTCCGTTTGTCAAAAGCAGGCGTCCCAGCCGATAGTGTGCACGTTGAATCGCGTAATTATTGCGTGCGGGATCGACAGTGAGTGCGATGGCTTTGCGCAGTGCAGCTTCCGCATCGGAAGCTCGCTCCGTTTCCATGTAAATCTTGCCCAGTTCGTCAAAATTGTCTCCATCTAGAGGATTCAGGGCTACTGCGCGCTTGTAATCGATTTCAGCCTCGTGGTAATCATGCCGCCTCAGAGCAATCTGTCCTAGTTGTGGATAACTGAACGTGTCGTTGGGATGGAGCGCGAGTTCCTTGCGGAATTCTGCCTCCGCCTTGGGGAAATCTGCCTCCGAATTGCCCATATACGCCGCGCCCAGCGAGTAGTGCGCACCCGGCATCTTGGGATCCATCGCTATGGCTTTCTTGAACTCCTCGATCGCCCGATCCGGAACTCCTCCCATCCCATAGATACGGCCAATCCGCATTCGAACTCCTGCCGTATCTCCAAACTGCGCCACCACCTTCGCAAATATCGGCGCTGCGGCCTTAGGACCATTCGTGTCCAACACAGCATCGCCGAGGGCACACAAGTTGTCGATACTCGGATCGATGGCGATGGCCGCCTGGAATTGCTCGCTCGCCGCTTTGCTGTCGCCCAGTGCCCGGAACGCGCTGCCCAGCACTCGGTGTACCTCGGCCTTCTGCCGACCGGTCGTGCTCTTTGTATCCAGATCTCCTGCCGCCTGCAACAGAGATTCTGCTTTCTTCGGATCATGCGCATCCAAGGACGCGCCGGCATAATCCATCAGCAAGCTGAAATCGGTTGGGGACAGCGTCAGGGCTTCGTCATATAGGGGAGCCGCATGCGCATAATCTCCGGTGTTGGCGTGGAAATTGGCGATGTGATCCAGGGCTGCGACCAAAAAGCGTGCATGTTCCACATCCGCCCGCGCCAAGTCCCCGGAAGATTGGAAACGATAAGCCGCATCGTAGTGTTGATGCATGGCTGACTTCTCGGAAAGTGTGGCGGGAGCCATTTGAGCGCTGACCGTACTGCCGGTGCAGAGTAAGAGCATCAGGACCCCAACGCGCTTCGGGGTCGACCATCGGCAACAAAATCCGCCGAGCTTCATACCTCTGAATAAGATCTTGATTGAGGGGGGAGAGTCCGGTCTGGTATGGATGGCCATTTTGATGGATATGCTGAGTGATCGATGCACTCAATTACAACCGCTGCGAGCGGCGCTATCGGGTTGTTCGCGTTGATTGACTGTACATTGATCGCATCCATTTCACTTCGGCCTTTGTTCAGCCGTGATGGCATAGCCATCGGCAGGGCCACTGGTCCTAGCTCGCTCTCAGGTCAACTTGTCGCACTGGGCTGAACGTGTCCTTGACGCTGGTATCCAGCGTATAGACGCACGGCTGACGGGCCGGCATTCCTAATGCATCATTCGATAAAGTGTCAACGTTGGCTTTGCGCAGCCCTCAGTTTCTCGCGAACCTGCCGTGCCTGATCGTTTTTCGGATCCAGCCTGATGGCGTTGGCGACTGCGTCGAGGGCTTCAGGGAACCTGGATTCCATACCGAGTGTTGCTGCCAGATTCACCCAACCTTCTGCAAAACCTGGCGCAGCGCGAACGGCCAGGCGGAAGTGCTCTTCCGCAGAAGCGAAATCTCTATCGCGTGTCGCCAGATAACCGATCTGGTTATGGGCGAGGGCAAAGGTGGGATCAAGTTTGATTACCTGCTGCAAGACTGCCCGTTCAGCCGCGGTGTCGTCTGTGCGATCGAGAGCCATGGCCAATCTGTAATTGAGTAAGGCGTCGTTGGGGGAGGCTTCAACAGCTCCGCGATATAACGCGACCGCTCGCTGAGAATCGCCAGCCTTGAGCGCCGCTTCAGCCTCTTCCGCCTTCAGGGCCGCCACCGTTCTATCAGACTCAACTTGCAATTTTTCCTGGGTGAGCTTGGATTGTTCCTCGGCTTGTTCATCCTCGCCCAGTGCACGCAGCACGCTTGCGAGTTTGTAGCGGACGTGCGGTTCGGCTGCCCCGGCCCCAAGGGCAAGCGCCTTTTCCAGTTGCTCCTTGGCTCCTGCAGGATCGTTGAGCTCGGCCAGCACGACCCCCAAGTTATATCGGCTATTAAAATGATTTGGATTCAGCGTGATCGCCTCTTCCAGGTGCTGTCGGGCAATACTGTATTCGCCCGCCTCACGTTCCAGCATGCCGTTCAAATACAAGACTTCGAAATCATGCGAATGCGCGGCAAGCAGCCTTTTCGCCAAGGGCCGCGCTGTGTCCGTGTCGTGATTGAGAACAAGAACGTGCAGGTACAGGCTCTGCGCTTCCACACTGTTCGGATGCAGCCGGACAGACTCTTTGGCTAACTGCAAAGCCTCTCGATTACGTGTTTGATTGACGTATACAGTAACCAGCGCCTTCGTAAGGCGTATGGAGGATGGGTTCGTATGCAAAGCTGGCGCCAGAATCTGCGCTGCCTGATCGAGCATGCGAGTGTGCGCGTAAGCTTGCGCCAAATCCATCGTGAGGGTTTCGTCGAGAGTAGCGGAACGAAGGAGACTGATGACCGCGATGTAATTGCCCTCAGCAAGAAACAGTTTGCTGAGTCCCTTGAGCGCTACCACGGAACCAGGTTCGAGCCGGAGCACCGCTTCATATTCGGCTTTGGCCCTGTCTCTGAGATGCAATTCCTCGAACGCGGCCGCCAGGAGGACGTGCGGCTCTATGACCTTGGGCATACCTTGAATCGACTGCTGTAGCGGAGTAATCGCAGCCTTCGGATCGCCAGTTGTATAGAGAGTCAGGCCGAGGAGATAGGCTAGATCCGCCGAATCCGGTGCTAGCTGGAGACCGGCGCGGAAAGCTTCGATGGCGCAAGGATACTGCTTGTGATCTCCAAACCACTTGCCCAGTTCGATATAGGTCGCAGCGTCCGGGTGGTAGTGAGTGCGGAACTCCAGAGGTTGTGGGCCGACGCATGATGCTCCTATGGCGAACGGAGCTATGCCAAGACAAGCTACGAGAGCAAATGCTGCCTTAAGTAACATGAGGTGTCTAGATATGAAGCTCGTTGATCTGCTCACAGGAGAAACTCCCAGAAATGCGCTCAATTGGACCCTCCCTTACGAATACCGCATCGAGCGATCACAAATCGATTGCATGGGTTTCACTTCGGCTGCCGTTCAGCGGCGTGGCCAGTTGCAGGTCGAGCTACGGCATACATTTCTTTGGCAATCTTCTCCGTCAATCCGCCCTGATACAGGTCGAAGTGATTGCGCCCTTCTGGATACGTGAAGCTGGCTTTCCCTCCCAAATCCTTGATCGTCTGCTCCAGCAAGTGTGCGGATTCATCCAGGTGGAAGGTATCGGCCGTACCCACTGTCATGTGAATCTTTCCGTTCAGCAACGGGCCGATTGTTTTCCAGTTTGTCCGTAGAAGATTGGCAATGTCATAGTGCTTCTCCCAGTAGGCGGCGACTTCCGGATCGATTTTCCCGGTGTCGCGATCAAAAAGCGGCATAGGGCGGCCATCTTTGCCGCGTGGACTGAAAACCCAATCAAACGAGGCCA
Organism: Acidobacteriaceae bacterium; assembly: GCA_003156805.1. Lineage (GTDB taxonomy): Bacteria > Acidobacteriota > Terriglobia > Terriglobales > Acidobacteriaceae > Sulfotelmatobacter. Next base: position 17,023 of record PMHV01000073.1, read on the forward strand.
ACTGCCCGCCATAGTCACCCAACACACGCTCCTGCCTGGCCAGGTCTTCCATGGATTGAGTATCTTTCCCATCCATGCGGATGAACATGCGAGGACTTCCTTCATCGGTGCGATAGAAATTTGGAGGGGGCTGTTTCGTGAGGTCCGTTTGCGCGGCAAAGGTGCGGAAGTCGGTGGTGTCGGGCGCGGTTGGCCAGGTGCCACCAAAAAACTCCGGATGGCTCACTTGGATCCAAAGGGCAGCCCATCCCCCGGAAGAATGTCCGGTGAGAAATCTTCCACTGGGTTTGGCATCCATCCGGTATTTCTTTTCCAAGTCGGGAATCAGTTCGGTGGTCAGCGCCGTGCCCCACGGCCCGTTGTTCACCGAATCCGCAAACTCATGGGTGCCACCTGGACAAGCTTCGAGCAGAAACACCCAGATCATTTCCGGAATTTTCTTATCTTCCATCAACTTGTTGATGTTGCCCGCGCTGCGCTGGGCCAGATACCTCATGTCTGCACCGAAGCCATGGGTCATATAAACGGTTGGATAGCGACCCTTACGAATGCTGTAACTCGGTGGCACCAGAATCGCGCCGCGCATGTGGATCGGGCGTCCCCAAAACTTAGACAACGTCGGGCTCACAAAATCGAACAATTCTGTACGGGGAGGAAGCTGAAGGGGCGCGTCCGCCTTACGTTCTACTAGGGTGAGGGAAATGACTTCATCCGAAACAGGGTGGAAGTCCTGCTCGACAACTCGGCTCACGAGATCGCCGGCGGAAGCGTCGTCGTGATAGGCAAAATCGTGGTTGACGTCCAGTACCGCCTGAATCCGGTAACTTCCTTCCGGGGCTGTGCAGAATTTCTGCGGGTACGCCAGCTCATCGGGATCCAATTCCACCGCTGTGTCAGGCGTCAGGCCATGAATCTCCTTCGCGGCGGCCCACACGGAATGAGCATCCGGCCCATAACTGGGAGTGATTTTCTCGGTCGGTTTGGACTGAGTCGACATCATGACAATGAGCCGCCCCGAGAGCCCCTCGCTCGCCAGTCCGGGTGCAACCTCAATTCTGAAGGTCGGATGCTGCTTGGCCGGGCACGATTGCGCATAGAGGTAGTTGTTGTACGCCATCAAAGACATGAGAAGCGTCAAAAGCAATCTCGGAACCGCGCGGAACATGAATGGGATCTCCTTTTGCGGGAGGACGGATTGCATTGTGGTTCTCCCAGCACTGACACACTGGCCGGAAAATGCTAATTGGGATGCAATTGCCAGTCTCTAGTGTTTTTCTGCTATTGCTCCGCTTCGTCTCGATTGTTTACTGTGGCGCCCATTCAACGGCGCACCGCCGCTCGAACTATGCCCATCCCCACCGAACCGATTGGAAGTATCCCGCGCCCAGCGGAGCTGCTGGCCGCGATGCACGCTTACGCAGCAGGCAAATTGTCGGCTGAACAACTCAAGACGGCCGAAGAGTCGGCTCTCCGCGACACGATCGCGCGCTTCGAGGAGACTGGCTCGCCCATCATCACCGACGGAGAACAGACGAAGCCCAGTTTCGCGACCTATCCGCTGGCCGGCCTTAAGAACGTCGCCCCCGGCGGCGTCACGATTCCATTCGCCGACGGTCATACGCGCCAGTTGCCGAAATTGACAGGCGGTCCCTTCCGTTACGCCGTGAAGGCCGTTTCCTATTTGAGCGCCGCCAAACGGTTCACCAAGCAGCCGGTCAAACAGGCCGTGATCTCGGCGTCTGCGCTCAGCCTGCTCTATCCGCAAGATGGAATCGGGGGTTACTCGCGGGACGAGTTCTTAAAGGATCTTCTCGACGAAGCAGAACGGGACATTCGGCAGTGTCTGGAGGCGGAGGCTGCTTGCGTGCAAATCGATTTCACGGAGGGTCGCCTGGCGCTGAAACTGGATCCTTCCGGCGAACTATTGAAGAGCTTCATCGATCTCAATAACCAGGTATTGCAAAGATTCTCACCGGACGAGCGGATGAACATTGGAGTCCATACCTGCCCCGGCGGAGATCACGATTCGACCCACAGCGCGGACGTCGATTATGCGCAGCTTCTGCCGGCATTGTTTCGCTTGAAAGCGGGGCGTTTCTATATTCAACTGGCGAGCGAGCCCGACCGGAAGAGGGTGTTGGATGCGATCGCAAAGCTGCTTAAGCGCGGCCAAACAATCTTCGTCGGCGTAACCGACCCAATCAATGCCAGAGTGGAAACTCCCGAGGAAGTTCGTGACCGAGTATTAGAGGCGGGCCAAGCGATTCCGATTGAATCGTTAGGCACGACAGACGATTGCGGGTTTTCTCCATTTGCTGACGACACTTCCACCTCGCGCGAGACTGCGTTTTCCAAGATCAAAAGCCGGGTGGAAGGAACGTTAATGGCATCACGAGGTCTTGGAATTTGAATTACGAGCAAGTGCGCGATCTAAGGTGCTGGATAGGAGATATTCACTAATATATTTGGACTATTCACTTTACGGCTCCGCCCCGCCACGACCAGCTTTCATCCAAGTGGGTTCTTATACAAGAATTTCCGGTGACGTAACATCACTCTTTTGGCTTTTCGGAAGGCGCTATCTGAACCTGAATGGCGTGAACGTTGTCGGACTTTGTTGTGTCGACCGAGATTATTCCAAGACTCCCGTTCGCGTCGCGCGCTTGAATGGTTCGCGTGGCCTGCGCTCCAGAAGAGCCTGGGCGCACCGTGTCGGTGGTTAGTATGGTCACTCGCAGACCGGAGCCCGGATCACCGGGATTAGACTGCTCCACTTGCTCTTCGGTACTTTGCTGACCAGTTGAACCAGTGCGCTGGGCGGTGGTTGCTCGCTCAACAATGTGCAGGCTGCCGTCCCGAGCCGACCCTGGGAGATCGATGGAATAGGTTTCCAGTGTCTTGCGCTTTTCTCCGGAAGCGCTTTCGGATTCCTTTCCTATGGTACGAGAGACTTCGCCTAGCTTGCCTTCAGAGTCTGGGCGGGAGACCCGCTCGTCGGTACTGCGGTTCTTACCTTCTTTGCTGATAGTAGCTTGCCGTATATCACCTACTTGCCAGTTTCCGGCTCCATCGGGAAGCAGCGTGGTTTTTTGAGATTCAACCGTATCGTTCGCGCCTCGTGTACGGCGCTCTTGCATCTTCATAGCTGGAGTCAGACCACCGTTGATGCTTGGGAGCATCACTGTGGTTTTCGTCTCTTCCACATCTTTACTAATCCTTTTCGTCTCCTCGATTTGGCGCTGAACCACTTGAAGGTTGCCGTTGACATCGGGATTCGAGGTGGCGAGTACTACGTTCGAGTCACCCCCGGGCAGCGTGTGCTTCTCTTCCTCTGTTACCTGCACCAGAGTTTTCAGCCCATCGGCGTCTCGACCGAAGGTGCGCGTTGTGGTTCGCACGGTGCTAGCGTCCACCTGCACCGTTTCCTTCTCAACGTCCTCGTAAGGTTCGAAATCTCCGTTAGACCCGCGGCGCTGCACTGATTGGCTGTCTAGGGTACGATTGCCACTCTGAGTGTGGCTTTCGAGGGTGCGTGTGGGATTTACGTTGTCGCTCTGCAACTCCGTTGTGGCCGTCCATGACTTGTTCGCATTGCCTGTTTGGGAATCGGATGTTTGTGCCCAAAGAGCGAGACTGGAACAAAAATATGCTCCGATCGCGACTAGGATGAGCTGGATCAAACGCACGGCACGTGACGGGTAAGGACGCCCTTCGCTACATCGACAGCCAACGCACGCAGATCGCCCACGTCCATCTCGTTCGGAAATATTTGTGGTTGGCACGCCTACTATTCTCTCATTGCGGACATCCGGTGTCCAGCGAAGCAAGGCAAGCATGCCAGAAGACACCGGGCATAATGCCGCCCGCTCGGAGGCAGAGTCTGAGACTCAATCACAAGGGATTCGCCTTCCGGGGCGATTGATGATCACCAGAAGGTCGCGTCGGTCGCCCCGAGTCGCAGTACTCGCGACCAAGCCAATCCAAAGCATCACAGACGGCACCCTACATCCGGATGTCTGAGGTAGCCCAAGTCGAAACAGAGTTGGCCCCGTTCTACTGAGACGCCCACTGATAGCCACTGAGTGTGGCCTCCCGGCGATAGGCTCCCAAATCGCAACCTTTGAAGAAATTCTTTACAAGTCCATGACACAAACAGCGATTGCACTTGGTTAACTGATCCGACCTGGAGAACCCCCGTGTCTTATGGACCCTCGTGTAGGGTTGATGACTCGACCAAAACCGCCGACTTGGCGGCTAAAACAAAAATTCGGGCGGAGGTGTGGGCCATGAAGCGAGGCGTGTTCCTGGTGGCGGCGAGCTTGACGTGCGTACTGGGGGCGAGCGCCCAACAACATAACGTCCACACGCAGAAGTCCAGCATAACCATCCATGTGGGCAAGACTGGCGCATTCTCAGGGTTGGGACATGAGCACGAAGTGCGCGCGCCGATTCAAAGCGGTACGGCGGACACGGGCTCGCATCCTACGGTGGAAGTGCATGTGGATGCGCGGGCCCTGCGCGTGATCGATAAGAGCGATTCCGAGAAAGATCGCGCCGAAGTTCAGAAGACGATGTTGGGGCCGGAAGTGCTCGATAGCGAGCGTTATCAGGAGATCGTGTTCAAGTCCGTCGGCGCGGAACCTGCCGGCAAGGGGCTGTGGACCCTGCGCGGGAATCTAACGCTGCGCGGGCAGACGCGGTCGGTCACGGTGCACGTCACGCTAAAGGAGGGCCGTTACACCGGCAACACCATCGTGAAGCAGACCGATCTGTGGGATCAAGCCTCCCGGAAAAGCGGGCGTCAGAGCCAAAGACGAAGTTAGAATTGAGTTCGACGTGGGGCCGGTGCCGTAAAACGCGAGGGGCCTATCCTCCAGGTAAGTTTCCCGAAAGTGTACTGATGGTCTCTCGCGCGCGGACAGGGCATCCGCAAGGCCGAGCCTCCAGCAAAGCAATAACCATTACACCCATCTGCCGACTATTCCCGTGGGTGTAATGGTTATTGTTAGTTCCACTGTTTCTTCGGCCCTGGAAGAGCTTCCAGGAGTGCTTCGAACGCCCTTGTCCCGTCGCGAGCTCGCTCAATTTCATTGTAAAGGTGTTGAAATTTTACGTGGACTTCAGGCGAATGTTCAGGATCGTCCATCAGCTTATCGCATTCCTCCTGCCACACTGGCGTTGGGATGCGATGCGACGTTAGCACGGCTTTCAAAGCTAGGTTCTCGGAAAAAAAGCATTCAACGGTTCGCACAATTCCGAGCATCCGTTTCTTCTCGCTGGCGGTCATAGTCCACTTCCTTGAGCTAAATTTTCTTGAGCGACCGTTGGCGGAGTCTCATACGACCGTCGTCATCCCATTTGACGACCGCATCCTCTTCGTTCGATCGCTCAACTGTGCCCAAATCCCCAGTTGGTTTTCCGAAGTTGCCCAAACCCTCGACGCGATCTCCGCGACTCAGTTTCTGGCCGGTGGCGGCGGGCTCGGAGAGCGGTGGTCTTTTGGCACGGTCTGAGTCAGGGATCGCGCCNNAAACCCTCGACGCGATCTCCGGGAGTCAGTTCTTCACCGGTGGCAGAGGGGTCGGCGAGGGGCGGCCTCTTGGCACGGTCTGAGTCAGGAGTCGCTCTGGGATGTGACAGCGGCGGTTGGGGAGTTTTACGTAGTTTGAGTACCGGCTTATTGATGATAGAGGTCATATTCCATTTCTTCCTCGCAAGAGGCCATACCAGCGCCCTTTGGTCCGACTGTTCATCTTNNCCAAACTGCACAGTTCTGACAATGAATTTGGCCAACTGCGGTAGGTCAGGTTTGTTGTTTGGGTGGATGCAAACAACACAATCAGAGTCCATCGTTCTCCCCATCGGCGATTTCTAGCACCGAACGACGTATACTCGCGACATATGCTGATCTCACCCGAATAGGGATAGAAGTGGTGAAAACAGGCGTCCC
>PMHV01000025.1 GCA_003156805.1 Acidobacteriaceae bacterium
ATAGTGCACGTGCCTTCCCTTTTCTTTGAACACTTCTTCAGCGACACGCCGAACGATCGCGGCCTGGTTCGCCATCTCTTTCACGGTCGAGATCAGCGGGATCATCACTTCGGCATGGGTTTTGATGCCTGCTTTGTCCACGGCTACGGTCGCTTCCAGGATGGCGCGCGCCTGCATCTCCGTAATCTCAGGATAAGTGATGCCCAACCTGCACCCGCGATGTCCGAGCATGGGATTGAATTCGTGCAGTTCTTCCACGCGGCGCAACAGTGCGGAGAGAAGCTTCTTCAAATCGCCGACGCCCTTTGCTCCATACTCTCGATATTCGCCCACCAGCGCCTTTTTCTGCTTCGAATCGGCGTGAAGAAGGCTGGCAATATCGACCATCAGTTTTTCGCGCTTGGGCAAGAACTCATGCAAGGGCGGGTCGAGCAACCGAATCGTCACCGGCAGCCCTTCCATTGCCTTAAATAATCCGATGAAGTCGGAGCGCTGCATGGGCAGCAGCTTCTTCAGGGCCGCGCGGCGATCTTTCTCGTTGTCGGCCAGAATCATGGCGCGCATATGCGAGATGCGATCGGGCGCGAAGAACATGTGTTCGGTGCGGCAGAGGCCAATGCCCTCGGCCCCAAACTGGCGCGCTTGAATCGCGTCGCGCGGAATGTCGGCGTTGGCGCGCACACCAATTTTGCGGAACGGCTCTGCCCATCCCAGGAGCTTTTGCAAGTCGGCATTCTCGGCCGACGCTGCAACCGTATTCAGCTTGCCTTGGATAACACGGCCGGTAGTGCCGTCGAGCGAGATCCAATCGCCCTCGTGAAACACCTTGCCCTTCACGCGCATCTCACGCGCACTTTCGCTGACTTCGATATCGCCGGCGCCAGCGACGCAGCACTTTCCCATGCCGCGAGTAACCACAGCAGCGTGGCTGGTCATGCCGCCGCGCGAAGTGAGAATGCCGGCCGCGACTTCCATGCCGTGAATGTCTTCGGGAGTGGTTTCGCCGCGAACCAGAATCACCGGATTCTTCTTATCGCCGTGACCCGCTTTCGCAACGGCCTCGTCGGCTGTGAAAACAATCTGCCCAACCGCCGCACCCGGAGACGCCGGCAATCCGGTTGCCAGCACCTCGATCTTGGTGCTCTTTTCATCGAGGGTCGGCACCAGGAAATCGTAGAGCTGATTGGGATCGACCCGGAAGATCGCTTCGTTCTCGGTGATCAAACCTTCATTCTCCATATCGATCGCCACTCGAACAGCGGCACGGCCGGTACGCTTGCCGTTGCGCGTCTGCAGCATGTAGAGCTTGCCATCCTGGATAGTGAACTCGAAATCCTGCATATCGCGGTAATGTTTCTCCAGCCGGGTGGTGATGTCGCGGAGCTGGTCGTAGACGTTGGGCATGATCTTGTGCAGTTCCAGGATGTGTACGGGCGTGCGGATGCCCGCGACCACGTCTTCGCCTTGCGCGTTCATCAAGAACTCGCCATAGAATTCCTTTGCGCCGGTTGCAGGATTACGGGTAAAACCCACGCCGGTGCCGCTGGTTTCGCCAAGATTTCCGAACACCATAGCCTGCACATTGACCGCGGTTCCCAGCATGTCATCGATATTGTTGATGCGGCGGTAGGTCTTGGCGCGATCGTTCTGCCACGAACGGAAAACCGCATCGCGCGCCATGACCAACTGCTCGTGCGGATCCTGCGGAAAGTCCCGCTTGGTATGTTTCTTCACGACTTTCTTGTATTCCTGGATTACTTCTTTCAGCGCCTTGGCGTCGAGATCGGTGTCGAGTCTTGCCTTCTTTTGCTTTTTCTTGGCGTCGAATATTTTCTCGAACTCGTCCTTCTTGATCTCCAGCACGACGTTGCCGAACATCTGAATGAGACGGCGGTAGGAATCGCAGGCAAAGCGCGGATTGTTGCTCAGGCGCGCCAGCGCCTCGACGCTTTGATCGTTGAGGCCCAGGTTGAGAATGGTGTCCATCATTCCCGGCATCGAGAACTTGGCGCCGGAGCGCACGCTTACCAGCAATGGGTTTTCGCCCGCGCCCAGCTTTTGTTTCTGCAATTGCTCGAGGCCGCGCAGAGCTTCTTCCATTTGCCGCGTGACTTCTGACGAAACCTTGCCGCCGCTGCGCATGTACTCGCGGCAGGCCTCGGTCTGAATTGTGAAACCCGGAGGGACCGGGAGTCCGGCATTGGTCATTTCCGCCAAGCCCGCGCCTTTGCCGCCCAAGTCGTCCTTCATCTTGCCGTTGCCTTCGGCTTTGCCACCACCGAAGGAATAGACATATTTGACTGCCTTTGCGCTGGATTGCTTCTCGTCAGTTGTGGGGAGTGTTAGAGTGCTCACGAATTTGTCCTCTTTTTCAAAACGAAGTGATGAATTCGAGCTCGACGCTCAGGAACGATCTGGCCTCACTGCCATGTCCGGCTGTCTTCGCCAACGTCGGAAGAAACGTGAGGGACCGGAAAGCTGGTCCACGGAGAACTGTTTAGTTTACCCGATTGTCGTCGCTCCGAATTATAGCCCCTGGCGGAGAGTTGTCGCCGGTTTCCAGCGTGAAATTCACTCGTTCGTAAAAGACTGGGTCTCGACGAGAATGTAGATGTGATGCGGTGATGCGGTTGTGCTGGTAACCGGATTTCGTAAGGAAGATGGCTAGGTCGCCGAAGCCGACTTCTTTCTGATTCCCATCAGCGCCGCGGTCACTGCCGTGGCAAACTCAGGCCTCTTCTTCGCTTCCATCAGCCATTCTCCGGCCCGCCGTTCGGCTTCGGCGAGTTGTTCGGGGGACATAACCTCGGACAGCTTGTTCTTGCCTGCCTGCAGTTCATTCTGAACTGCACCGGCGGATTGCTGGCCAGCCAAGAACCACATGTACGCTGAAACCAGGTCGGGAACAGAGCCGTGGGCCCCGCAGTAGTGCTCCGCCAACTGAAGTTGTGCCAGCGGCGTGCCTGCCTCGGCCGCCTTCACCAGCGCCGCCAGCGCGTCCGCTTCTGCGGAGTCAGGGTCTTCTTCCGCCCCATGCGGGGCATGATTCATTGTGAGGTAGAGCAACTCCGTGCGGCTGGAAACGCCCACTTTGTCGAACATGCGAAACAGATAATTCTTAACGGTGTGCGGGCTCAGCCCAAGCGAGTCCGCGATTTCGCGATTCGTCTTCCCTGAAGCCAGGTGCTGAATCACTTCGCGCTCGCGGCTGGAGAGCAGATCGAGACCGCGGTGGTCGATCGCACTGACCATGGGTGAACGCGCCAGTGCTTCCAGGATCAGGTCCAGTTCTATGCCCCGCAGCCACACCTGGCCTTCATGCACGCAACGAATACATTTGCGGAGGCTCTCTAGACCGTCGTGCCGGGAGAAAATGCCTTTCGCGCCCGAGCGGAAACACTCCAAGAGTTCTTGCGGCCGGGAAGAGTCCAGCAGAACGATTCCCTTAATCCCGGGCCGCAAGGCGCGCATCTCCCGCAGTACTTCGAGCCCGAGTCCGGGCTGGTCCTCAAGGCTGTAACTGATCACGGCGACATCGACGGGCACACGAGTCACAGCCGCAAGCAAGTCCGCAGACCGTGGCGCAGAAGCTACGACGTGCAAGCCGGAATCACTGCGCATTGCATCTTCCAGCAACTGCGTATGGATGCGCGTGCTGTCTGCGACTACGACGCTGACAAAGCCCGTGCGCCTCTCCTCATCGGAAGGCATCGATTCCTCCTGTTACCCGCCCACTGAACTGCCAGCATCTATATGGCGAGTGAGATACACGGTCCCATTGAAACAACCTCTTGAGTTGGAAACCGCGTCCGGGGGGAAGTTCGAGCGCAAACTGAACCAGACCTGAAAACTACCCAAGCCTCGACCTGTGTTGTAAACCAGATCATCATAGCATCCAAAACATGGCCAGAGCAAGGAACGGATTTGCAACCTATGCAAATAGTTGCACAGCGCCTCTCGTCTCACTCTCGGCTTGGTCAGAAAGCTGAAAACTGCAAAGACTTGCAGCATCCCGCACAGCGATGATTCAGACGTCCAAGGCTGGTGAGATCACTAGTTAACCTACTGATTATAAAGTGCTTAAATAGGACTTATCAGACCCTGAGGCATCTCTCTGTCCTCTCGATAGAAAGCGCGCAGAAATCCAGGAGGTTGGTCGTGCCGGGTAAGATGACCCTGTCCTTATGGACCATGACCGAGAAGATTGTCTCTAAACCTTTGAGAGCCAGTTGGCCGGAAGTAGTGCTACCACTTGCACAGTTTTGCAAGCCCACTTATCGTGATGAAAGCACACCTCCCCCCGGTTGTCGTCATAACCGTTTCTCCCCCCGAAAGTCGAGTTCTGTTCAGGTGGTTTCCGCTCGGACTTTTGTCCCCGATGGGACCGAGAGGGCGAAGCTATGAGCGCAACCACTCGAACGACGAAACGGCGCGATGCTCTCCTGATCCACGAAAAAGTGGTCTACGCAAAAATTCAAGCGGCGGCACGCGTGTTGTTGAAGATTGCGTTTCAAACCGATGTCTGTTCCCGTTTTCTCTAGGAACGCAGCATCATGTACCAACCACAAATTCAACACATCGACGAAGAGATTTACTTCGTAGCCGCCAGTCCGGCCGCCCGCCGGCTGCGCACGCAGGCGGAATTGGTATCTCAAGCCGATGTTCCGGTGCTGATCACCGGGGAGCCCGGCAGCGGCAAAACCACGACCGCGCGCCTGATCCACTCGCTATCGATTCGCTCGAGTTTTCCTTTCATGCAAGTGAACTGCGCCGCCCTGACGGCCGATCTGCTGGAGAGCGAATTGTTTGGCTACGAGCACCTCAACGGCGCTGGGCGGCTGGAATCGAAATCCGGCCGGCTGGAGCAATGTGCCCGCGGCACGCTGCTGCTGCAGGACTTCGAGGCCATGCCCTTGTCCGTGCAGATGCGGCTGTTGCAGGCGCTGCAGACCCGCGAGTTCGTACGCTTCGGCGGGCAAACGCCGCTGCGCACCGAGGTTCGCGTCATGGCGGCGACGTGCGGCGATCTGCAGCAGGCTGTGGCCGGGAAGAACATTCTGGAAGAACTTTACTACCATGTGAACGTGTTCGAGTTGAAGGTGCCCCCGATCCGCGAACGGCGCGAGGAGATCCCGCTGCTGCTCGGACATTTCATGAACCGGCTGACGCGGCGCTACAGCGTTCCGCCCAGACACTTTTCACCCGCGCTGCTGCAGGCCTGCCAGCGCTGCGACTGGTCAGGGAATCTGGCGCAGCTGGAAATTTTTGTGAAGCGGTTCCTGGTGTCGGGCGATGAGAACGCGGCGCTCGAAGAACTGAATGCCCACTCCCACTACGAAGCGGAAAACGGTCAGGGCGACGGGTTTGCACAGGAAGAGTTCAGCGCCACCGAGGAACGGTCGTCTCTGAAATCGCTGGTGCGGCACGCCAAGGGCGAAGCCGAACGCAGCGCGATCGCGCAGGCGCTCGAGGAGACGGAATGGAACCGGAAGGCGGCGGCGCGACTGCTGCGCATCAGCTACCGCGCGCTGTTGTATAAGATTCAGCAGTATGAGCTGGCGCCCCCGGCGGTTTCCCGCAGTCTGACCGTCGCGCCGCTTGCAGAGAAGCGAGCCACGGCGGGAACCAAGCGCTTCGACGAATGGCATCTTCTATGACGCAAGACAACAAGCTCTATTCTCGCGGAACCCGGATGGCGGCGGTCTTGGTGCTGGGCTCAGTCACCATCTGGGCGGCGCCGGCCAGGGCCCGGACGCCGCAGTCGGCTGCCGCCGCAACCCAAGCGCCCAAGCCCGAAGCGCCACCAAGCCACTCTGACGACGCCTACCTCATCGGCGCCGATGATGTGCTGGCCATCAACGTCTGGAAGGAACCCGAGATTACGCGCTCTGTGCCGGTGCGCTCCGACGGTAGGATTTCGCTGCCTCTGATCGGGGAACTGCAGGCCAGCGGCCAGACGCCGCACCAACTGGAGCTGGAAATCGCCAGGCGCCTCAAGGACTACATCTCCGAACCGCAGGTCACGGTGATTGTCGCGGACAGCAAGAGCCAGAAAATCAACATTCTCGGCATGGTGATGAAACCCGGATCGTATCTGTTGAGCGGGTCGGCCACGGTGCTGGATGCGATTGCGCTGGCCGGCGGTTTCCGCGATTTTGCCAAGCAGAAATCAATCTATGTTCTGCGCCAGCAGCCGGATGGCACGCAGAAGCGTTTGCCGTTTAACTACAAAGACATGATCAAAGGCAAGAATCCGGGACAGAACATCCGGCTGGAGCCGCGCGACACGGTGGTGGTGCCCTAGCGGGGCGTGATCGGTGATGAAGATTCGCAGCTATTCCATTCTCGCTCTGTGGTTTTGCCTGACGCCACCCTTGTTGGCTGCACAGCAGAGTTCCGGCGCGCCTGATGCGGCAGCGTCGGCGAGCAGCGACGCCAAATCGGTTCCGGTCGCACCCGTCACCGGCGTGACGGCCTGGAACCCGGGTGAGACCGCTGAGGACACCAGTCTCGACCTGCCGCAACTACCCACGCTTCTGGGCGGACGGGAAACCTCGCTGGCCTTCACCTCCGAGCTGGAACGATCGAATTATCTACGCGGCGGAGTCAACGTGGGTGCGGCATATGACGATAACGCACTGCTGGCCCCCAGCGCCCCGCTGAGCAACACCAGCTTTTCGGTGTTCCCCAACCTGGACCTGGAGCTGACGCGGCCGAGAATGCGCTGGGACCTGGGCTACGCCGGCGGTCTCACCGTGAACGAGGAACTTGCCAGCCGCGACCAGGGTTCACAGGATGTCAGCCTGGATTCGCTGTTCCGCCTGACCCCGCATGTAAGTCTGCGCCTGGCGGAACATTTTTCGCTGACCACCGGGGTCTTCGACGCTGCGGGCAACGGCGCGCTTCCAGCCGGCCCTTCGAGCGAGACTAACTCCTATCTTTTCACGCCGCTGGCCACCCAGCGATCGAGCCTGACCACGGCGCAGACAACCTATCACTTTGCGCCGAACGATCTGACCGGGGTCAGCGGATCGTTCTACGCTTTGCACTTCAGCGACACCCCCACCTCAGGCACGCTGGTCGATACCCGTTCCGCCTCGGGCGTGGCTTTTTGGCTGCACCGGCTGTTCCGCAAAGACTGGGCCGGTCTCACCTACCGGTTTCAGCGTCTGGTTTTCGATCCGGGAGACGCAGGAACGCGGGTGCAGAGTGCCCTGGTGGTCAACACGCTAACCGTGAGAGACCGCTTTTCCTTCACCGTCTTTGCTGGACCTCAGTATTCTGTAAGTGAAGGCGTGGCGGGATCAGTTCCACCGGTGGCCACGGCGCAGACTACGGGAACCTCTGCGGCCGGCGGCGCAGAACTGGGCTGGCACGCGCCGCGGACGACGGTAACTGCCGGAGTGTCCCGCGGAATCAGTGACGGCGGAGGAATTCTAGGGGCGGTGCGCCTGCTGAGCGTGCATGCCGAGGCGCGCCAGGAGTTGATTGCCGGCTGGGCTTTCGGGCTAGGAGGCAGTCACGGCGTCAGCCAGCCGCTGGTGCCGCTGGACGGAGGACCAAACTCGGTGCATACCACTTCGGTGAATGCCTCGGTCGAGCGTAACCTCGGCAAGAGCTTGGGCTTCCAGATGGGTTACAGCCACGACTTGCAGCAGCAGCTCGGCCTCGCCGACCCGGCTTTGCAGGGTCTGGCCCATCGCAACCGCTATTTCGTAACTCTCAACTATCAATGGTCGAAACCTTTAGGAATGTAGGGATGGAAGAAGAATGATGGAAGAAGATCTGCAAGAGAAACCCGAAACGCTTGACCTCGGCGAGATCAAGGGCATACTGCGCCGCCACCGCTGGCACTTCCTGCTGCCGTTTTTCGGGGGCTGGCTGCTGGTTTGGACGCTAAGCTGGGGCGTGCATTCGGTTTNNCTGATTCTGGTGGAGCAGCCCGCAACTCCGGTGGTCGCCAACCCCAACGACCCCAACACCGACCCCAACACCGAAATCCAGGAACAGATGGACCGGATCGAGCAGCAGATCCTGAGCCGGAGCCGCCTGCTGCGAGTTATCGACCAGATGGGGCTTTATCCCAAGGACCGCAAGCGCATGGCGGACGACGATCTGGTCGACAAGATGCGCAAGGACATCGATATCGAGCCGGTACGCAGCGAGAACCGCAGGGTTTCCGCCTTCAATATCTACTACACCAGCCTCGACCCCAAGACCGCGCAACTGGCCACCGCCGAATTGGCCAACCTTTTCATCGCCCAGGATCAGGAGGACCGGCAGGCCCGGATGGGCAATGCCAACAAATTCCTGAACGACCAGCTCGACCGTTCCCGCCGGAAACTGGCGGTGCAGGAAGGGCGAGTGCGGGATTTCAAGGCCCAGCACAGCGGGGAGTTGCCCGCCCAAACGCAAAGCAATCTGACGATTCTGACCGGATTGCAGACCCAGATGCAGGCGCAAGAAGATTCGCTGAACCGGGCTAAACAGCAGAACACGTATCTCGAATCTCTGCTCGGCGAGTACCGCACCCTGGGCCCGGTCACAAAAAACGGCGACGGGGGCACAGACCCGCTCTCCGCCATCGACAAGGAACTCGACCGGCTCAACGCGCAACTGGCCGATTTGAGATCGCGCTATACGGAGAAGCATCCCGACGTGCGCAAGACCAAAGAAGCGATCGCCAACGCCGAGAGGACGCGGGCGGGGATCGTGGCGGAAATGAACAATGCCGCTTCTGCCCCTCCCGCCGCAGGATCGAACGATCCGAAGAGCGCGACCCAACGCGACCTCGAGAGCCAGTTGAAGGCGAATCGCGGCGAGATCGTCAATCGTCAGGCTGAAGTCAAGAACCTGCTGGGCCAGATCGCCGACTATCAGAATCGGCTGAACCGGACTCCGGTGATGGAGCAACAGTTCGCCGACCTCTCGCGCGATTACGATCAGTCGAAGGCCGATTACGATTCCCTGCTGGCGAAAAAGAGCCAATCGCAGATGGCGACGGATCTGGAAAAAACTCAGAGTGGCGAAAACTTCCAAGTACTGGATCCGCCGAGCCTTCCCACCAAGCCCTACAAACCCAAGCGTCTGCCGCTGTCTGCGCTGGGTCTGCTGGTCGGCCTGGTCGTAGGCAGCGCTGCGGCCTTCGGGCAGGAGAAGCTGAGCGGCCGGCTCTACAGCGAACGCGAGATTAAGAAGATAATGCCCTTCGAGGTCATCGTCGAAATTCCTCCCATCGAAACTCCCGGGGAGCAGCAGTTGCGGCAACGCGGCAACTGGATGGCGGCGGCGGCGGCAGTTGCCGTCGCGAGCCTGGTTCTGGCAGGATCGGCAATCACATATCTCTACGGATAAAAACATCGTGTACAAATCTTTCTACAAATTGCGTCTGAACCCCTTCGAGATCACGCCGGACCCGTCGTTTATGTTTCCCACGACCCGGCACAACGAAGCTCTGGCTGCGCTCTACTACGGAGTAACCTCGCGCAAGGGAATGGTGGTGCTGACCGGCGAGGTGGGCACCGGCAAAACCCTGCTGCTGCGGGCCGTGCTGCAGTTTCTGGGGCGCTGCGACGTGGAGTTCGCCTTTGTGTTCAACCCCAGCCTCTCGCCCCTGGAATTCATGCGCTACATTGCCGGCGATTTCCGGCTGCCGTTCGAAGACAAGAGCAAGGATCAGCTGATCCAAAGCTTGAACACGTTCCTGCTCGCCCGGCACAAGAAGAATCAGACCACGCTGCTGGTGGTGGACGAAGCGCACCATCTCTCGGCGGAAGTGCTGGAGGAGGTGCGGCTTCTGACCAATCTGGAAACGTCCCAGCAAAAGCTGCTGCAGATCATTCTGGTCGGCCAGCCGGAGCTGGACGAAATGCTCGACTCCCACGAACTGCGGCAGCTCAAGCAACGCATCGCACTGCGCTGCCATCTGGATCCGCTCTCCTTCGAAGAGACGGAAAAATATATTGAGCGCCGGCTGCAGGTGGCGGGAGCGCCGGCCAAGGCCGAGATGTTCTCCGCAGCGGCGGTCAGCCGCGTATTTCGCCATTCCCAGGGCATTCCGCGGCTGATCAACACGGTGTGCGAAAATGCGCTGCTTTCCGGCTACGCCAAGCGTGCCAAAACCATCACCCCGGAGATCGTCGACGAGGTTGCCGCGGACATGCGTCTGGGCGTGGTTTCCGACGGTTCCAAGAAAAACAGCGCCGCCAAAGAGCACGACCTGAACGACCTTCTGCGCGCGATGCGGACGCTGCTTGAATTGCACGAGCGCACGCAGGAGGAAAACCCGAAGGAACCCAGTCTCTTGCAAAGGTTATCGGAACATGAGCCATATATTTGAAGCGTTGTTGCGGGCAGAAGCGGAGCGGTCGGGCGAGGATTCGCCGCGCCCGGCGGAGTCCTTGGCCGACTTGTTGCAAACCCAGGAGCTCGAGGGCGGACTGGCGCAGCCGGCACCGGATGGCAACCCGGAGCAAGAAGCAGTCACCGGAGCGGAAGCCTTGGCCGCAGCCAAGGTGCTGTTTCCCAACCTGGCGGCAAACTCGCGCCTGGTTTGCCTGAACGACCAGCGCAGCCTCGGCGCCGAAAAATTCCGAGTCCTAGGTCTGCGCCTGAGAAACCTTCGGGAAAAACGCAAGCTGAAGCGGGTGGTGGTGACCAGCACCATTCCCGAAGAAGGCAAAAGCTTGATCGCCGCCAATCTAGCGCTGAATCAGGCGCGCAGCCGGGTACTGAAAACGCTCTTGATCGACGGCGACCTCCGCCGTCCGACGCTGGCCCGGCTCTTCGGGCTGAGCGCGTCCCTGCCCGGACTCACCGAGTGTTTGCGGGGAGAGCGCACACTGGCCGAGATAGTTTACAGACTCGACGGTTCGCGGCTCTGGTTCCTGCCCGCGGGATTGCCGCCGGAAAATCCGCTGGAGCTGATGCAATCAGGCCGGCTGGCGGAGTTGCTCGAAGGCCTGGGAGGTTTTTTTGACTGGGTAATCATCGATTCTCCTCCAGTCATGCCCCTGGCCGACACCCCTTTCTGGATGAAGCTCTGCGACGGAGTGCTCATGGTGGCACGCGAGGGCGTGACCGAAAGAAAACCGCTCAAGCGCGTTCTGGACCTGCTCGATCCCTCCCTGCTGTTGGGAGTGGTCGTCAATAGCTGCAGCAGCAGCGATCACAAAAGTTATTACCAGCGTTACAGTCCGGTTTCAGGCTCTAAAGGCGAAGTCCCCTCCCCCATCGAATAGCGAAGATCTCATAACAACTGAAGATCTCATAAACGAAGATCGTAAAAACCAAATCCCTGTTCCCCCACTGGGTAGAAACGCTGCCGGCCTGGCCTACTTTGCCGGCAGGTCTGCGCCCTCTGTAAATCTGGCTGGCGCAGCGAGGAGAAGCAACCCGTGGCAACACGCACCACAAGTCCCAACTCCAGCTTCGTCAACTCCCCGCCATCGTCGCCTTCCGCCTCTGGCCCGGTATTGGGCGAGGAGGCATTTCAGCGGATACTGTCGCTGGAGCGCAAGCGCAGCGAGCGCTCGCAGCGTCCGTTTGTGCTTCTGCTCATTGACGCCGCCGCCACTCCGCCCAACAGCAGCCGCGCCCGCATCCTGCAAAGCATTGTTTCCGCCCTGCAGGGAGCAACCCGGGAGACCGACGTCACGGGATGGTATACGACCGGCCTTGTGGTAGGCGTCATCTTTACGGAAATCCTGGTGGGCAACGAACTGGTCATCAACACGATTCTGCAGCGCATCAGCGCGGCTCTGGGCGAGCGCCTGAGCCCGGAACAGTTCGGCCAGCTCAAATTCTCCTTTCACACCTTCCCCGACAACTGGGATCCCTACGACTCCGACCGTCCCAGCGATCCCACGCTTTACCCGGATCTGGAAAAGCGCGAGTTGAGCCACCGCGTCCGCCTCACCCTGAAGCGTGCGATCGATATCCTGGGAAGCTCGCTTCTGCTGGCCCTGTTGTCGCCGCTGCTGCTGTTCATCGCGGCAGCGATCAGGCTGACTTCCAAAGGAGGGGTGCTGTTCCAGCAGAAGCGCATTGGGCAGCACGGAACGCCGTTCACTTTCCTCAAGTTCCGTTCCATGTACGTGAATAATGACGCCAGCGAGCACAAAGAGTATGTCCGCCAGCTGATTGCCGGCCAGGCGGAAAAACATCCCGGCAACGGCGCGGGAGTCTTCAAGCTGACCAACGACCCGCGAATCACTCCGGTGGGCAGATTCCTGCGGCGCTCCAGTCTCGACGAATTGCCGCAGTTGATCAACGTGCTGCGCGGCGAGATGTCCTTGGTGGGGCCGCGGCCGCCCGTACCCTATGAAGTGGAAGCCTACTCCACCTGGCACCGCCGCCGTCTGCTCGAAGCTAAGCCGGGAATCACCGGCCTGTGGCAGGTGCACGGCCGCAGCCGGGTGGAGTTTGACGAGATGGTCCGC
Source organism: Acidobacteriaceae bacterium (assembly GCA_003156805.1). Classification (GTDB taxonomy): domain Bacteria; phylum Acidobacteriota; class Terriglobia; order Terriglobales; family Acidobacteriaceae; genus Sulfotelmatobacter. The sequence continues at coordinate 12,441 of PMHV01000025.1, forward strand.
CTGGATCTGCGCTATGCGCGCAATTGTTCTCCTTGGCTCGATGTGAAGATTCTCTTGCAGACTCCCAAGGCTGTGATTGGCGGAGACGGCGCCTGTTAGCGCCGCTCCCAGCCACGTTCCCCGACAGCGTTCCCCCGATTCATTCATGGTGGTTGTAGCCCGCGAGAAGGCTTTCCCGGCGAGACCGGAAAGCCATCTCAGCATTTAAGGTAAGTTTTTATGCTTAAGTTTGGCGTGATCGGTTACGGCTACTGGGGCCCGAACATTGTGCGCAACCTGCGCAGCCTGGACGGCTGCCAGGTGGTGGGAATCTGCGATCAGAATCCGTCCGCGCGCAAGCGGATCGAGGCGGCGCATCTCGGAATCCCGGTGTATTCCGACTACAAGGAACTGGTCAGCGCGCCCGACGTCGACGTGGTGGCGGTCATCACCCCGGTGTGGACGCACTTCGACCTGGCCAAGGCCGCGCTCGAAAACGGCAAGCACGTTTTCGTGGAAAAACCTTTCACCAGCAATGTGGCCCAAGCCGAGCAACTCATCAACCTGGCGGAGCAGAAAGACCTGCAGCTCATGGTGGACCACACGTTCCTGTTTACCGGAGCCGTGCGCAAGATCCGGCAATTGCTGAATGAGGGAACGCTGGGCAAACTCTACTACTACGATTCGACCCGGGTAAATCTGGGACTGTTTCAGCACGACTGCAACGTGATCTGGGACCTGGCTCCGCATGATCTTTCGATCATGAATCACCTTCTGGAAAAAGATGCCGAGGCCATCGTGGCCACCGGGCAGAACCACCTCAACGGACACGAGGACATCGCCTTCATCACCGCCTACTTCCCTGACAACATGATTGCGCACATCAACGTCAACTGGCTCTCGCCGGTAAAGGTGCGAACCACCCTGATCGGCGGCGAGAAGAAAATGCTGGTGTGGAACGACCTCGAAGCCGATGAGAAGCTGAAGATCTACGACAAGGGTGTGGACGTAAAAAACCAGGAAGGCCTCTATAACCTGCTGGTGAGTTACCGCTCGGGCGACATGTGGTCGCCGCAAGTCGAACAGGTCGAAGGCCTGCGCCTGGAGCTCGAATACTTTGCCGAGTGCATCAATAAAAAACAGACTCCGTTCAACGACGGCCATGCCGGACTGAAAGTCGTCCGCATGCTCGAAGCCGCCAACGAATCGCTGGCCAAGCGCGGGGCGCTGGTCTACGTCTAGTCCCGGTCTTCCACGATCCGTTCTTCGACATCCTGGATATGGCTGAGCAATTCTATCTGCTGCCGAACGTGGTCGTGGAACCGCTGGTGCACCACTGGTATGCCTGGTCTCATTTGATTCCTCCCGCCACGGCGGCGCGCAATGAAACCGAGCGCCACCTGCGCATCATGGATTCCTTCCTGAAGTCGCCGGAAGCCCATGCGGCGGCGGTGAAGAACCCCAAGCTGCTGGGAGGGCCGTTCATGGATCTGCCCGGCGATCATGTGGAGCGGGTCAGGCAACTGGCCGAAGAAACCCGCACCAGTCCTCTGGCGGAGTTGTCGCGGGCTTTGTGCGAATTGGACGGCATGCTGCGGGTCAATGCCGAGGGATACTCCCTTGAGCCGCTATACGCCATGGTGCCCGGGCCGCTGCAGGGATACGTCGAACTGGTCTATGACCTGCACAACCATCCTTCGTTCCGGTTGTTCGAGCCGCTGCTTTACAAGAGCCGCTTCTACGATCCCCGGCGGCAGAGCATCATGCTCTCGCTGATTACAGGAGACGATCGGCCGTTTGTGCTGAGCACGCCCCGCTTTCAGGAGAAAGACAACGTCCACCTCGAAGTTCCGTTTGCGAGCGAGCAACTGGACTTCCTGTTCGGGTTGAAGGAAACACCGGCGACGTTCCCGACCATCAAAGAGCGTCTCGGTTTCGGCGATGAGCACGATCAGGTGTTCCGCACATTCCTGAGCCGCGAGCCGGGCAGAAAATATCAGCCCTACTCCGGCAAGGGAGCGCGCTGGAGATATTTCGGACATGCCTGCATTCTGGTCGAGGCCGGCGGGGCCAGCATCCTCACCGATCCGGTGCTCAGCTACACTTACGAGAACAACATCTCGCGCTACACCTACGACGATCTGCCCGAGGTGATCGATTGCGTCTTCATCACCCACAATCACCAGGATCACCTGCTGTTTGAGACTCTGCTGCAATTGCGTTCGAGAATTCGCACCATCGTGGTTCCGAAGAATGCCGCGGGGTCGCTGCAGGATCCCTCCATGAAACTGATCCTGAAGCAGTGCGGCTTCAAGAATGTGGTCGAGATGGAGGAGATGGAAGAGGCCGATTTCGGGCCGCTGCATCTGACCACGATTCCCTTCCTCGGCGAGCATGGCGATCTCGATATCCGCACCAAGCTGGCCTATGTGGTGCGGGTGAATGGACATTCTCTATTGTTCGCGGCGGATTCCTGCAACATCAGCCCCGCGACCTACCGCCACGTGCACGCCGAAATCGGCGACGTGGACGTGGTGTTTCTGGGAATGGAATGCGCCGGCGCACCCATGTCCTGGCTGTACGGGCCGCTGCTGCCGGAAAAAATCGAGCGCGCGCAGGACCAGTCGCGGCGGCTGGCTGGGTCGAACTGCGAGCGCGGCAACAACATCGTGGAACAGTTCCACTGCAAGGAACTTTACGTTTACGCCATGGGCCAGGAACCCTGGCTGAACTATGTGATGAGCGTGAAATACACGCCCGAATCGCACCCCATCGTGCAGTCGGACCAGTTGATGGAAGCCTGCAGGCGGCAAGGCATTGTGGCCGAGCGGCTGTTCGGCGAAAAAGAAATCTTGCTGCCTTAAGAACCGTTCGCACCCGCAATTCCGTATGGTGACGACCCTCAACAACCCGCACCTTCCCAGCTCCCCGGAGCGCCACAAACTCCTGGTCGAGTGGAATGCTACCGCCTCGGACTATCCTCGAGACCTGTGCATCCATCAGTTGTTCGAGCAGGAAGCGGCGCGGCGGCCGCAGGCCATTGCAGTCCGCTTCGGCGACGAACAAATGAGCTATCAGGAACTGAACCGGCGGGCCAACCAGATGGCCCACCGGCTGCGCGAGTTGGGCGTTGGCCCCGAGACCTTGGTCAGCACTTTGGTCGAGCGTTCGCTGGAAATGGCCGTCGCCTTGCTAGGCATCCTTAAGGCGGGCGGCGCTTTTGTGCCCCTCGATGTCAGCTACCCGGCACCAAGGCTGGCCTTCATGGCTGCAGATACTCAGTCACCGGTGGTGGTTGCGGAAGAAGCGGTTCTGCAGCGCCTGGCCGACCGCACTTGGCTTCCCGTCCGGGTGGTTACTCTCGATTCCGGCGCCGCCGATATCGGCCGGCAGAGCTGCGAGAATCCCGAGAATCTCACCCACGCCGGCAGTCTGGCGTATGTCATGTATACGTCCGGTTCCACGGGCACGCCCAAAGGGGTGATGGTGCCGCATCGCGCGGTAGTGCGGCTGGTGAAGAACACCAATTATCTGCACTTCGGCGAAGATGAGGTCTTCCTGCAATTCTCGCCCATTTCCTTCGATGCTTCGACCCTCGAGATCTGGGGAGCGTTGCTGAATGGCGGCTGCCTGGCCGTGGCCGCGCCCGGCTCCCAATCGCTCGAAGCCATCGGAGCGGCGATCGCCCGACACGGAGTAACCACGGCCTGGCTTACCTCCGGGCTATTCAACCTGATGATCGAGCAACGCCCGCAAGACTTGCGGCCCCTGCGCCAACTGCTGGCCGGCGGCGATGCGCTTTCGGTAGTGCATGTCAGGAAGGCGCTGGAGAACCTGCCCCATTGCCGGCTGGTGAACGGTTACGGACCTACTGAAGGTACGACCTTCACCTGCTGTCACACCATTCGGCACGAGGATGCGCAAGCGACCGCCATCCCCCTCGGCCGGCCCATCGCCAATACCCAAGTCTATGTGTTGGACGAAAATCGCGAACCGGTAGCGATCCGTGAAGCAGGCGAGTTGTGCGTGGGTGGAGACGGACTGGCGCGAGGCTACCTGCATCAGCCGGAGTTGACTGCGGAGCGCTTCATCGCGAACCCGTTCAGCAACGACCCCACAAGCAAACTCTACCGGACCGGCGATCGCGTCCGCTACCGCGGCGATGGAACCATCGAATTCCTCGGGCGCATCGACGACCAGGTCAAAATCAGCGGCTACCGCGTCGAGCCCGGCGAAATCGAGTCGGTGATGAGGCAGCATCCCGAGGTCAAAGATGCAGCCGTGGTGGCGCGGCAAAACGGCGCTGGCGCCAAGAAACTGCTGGCCTACGTGGTCCCGCGCAACGGTCACTACTCCGCCCAGCAACTGCAGGCTTATCTGGAACAGAAACTGCCAGCCTACATGCTGCCCTCGGCGCTGGTGCGTATGGATGCTCTGCCGCTTTCGCCCAATGGAAAACTGGATCGCAATGCGCTGCCTGAACTTGGTGAGGGCTCGCAGCCACTTCAGGAAACTGCCCGGCCCGGCAGGTCGGAACTGGAGGAGCAAATCGCGGGCGTCTGGCAAAAAGTGCTGGGACTGAAAGAAGTCAACCTGGACGACAACTTCTTCGATCTGGGCGGCGATTCCCTGCAACTGCTGGAAGCGCACGCGCAGTTGCAGGCCGGGATCAGCCCGGAGATCCAGGTCGCCGACCTATTCGAGTACAGCACCATCCGCGCGCTGGCCCACAAACTGGCTGGCAAAGCCAAGAAAGATTTCCGCGCCGCGCAACGGCGGGCCGACCAGCAACAGGCGGCGTGGGCCCGTCTTAAGGAAAACCGGAACCAGGGAGCGCGATGACAGGCGATGGACGCGGAAAGGCGGCGATGGCGGGCGATCAATATCTCTCGATTGCTCCGGATGTAAAGCTGGGGCAGGGCGTAAAGCTGGCGAAGTTTATCAATCTTTACGGCTGCGCGATCGGAGACGAAACCAAGATCGGAGCCTTCGTCGAAATCCAGAAGAACGCCTCGGTGGGAAAACGCTGCAAGATTTCCAGCCACACTTTCATCTGCGAGGGTGTGACCATCGAAGACAACGTGTTCATCGGCCACGGCGTCATGTTTATCAACGATTCCTACCCCCGCGCCACAACGGCTGAAGGCGGCCTGCAAACCGAGAGTGACTGGAAGGTGGAGCGAACCCTGGTAAAGAAGGGCGCATCGATCGGCTCCGGCGCAACCATTCTGGCCAACACCTCGATCGGGGAAAATGCGATCGTCGGCGCCGGCAGCGTGGTCACCAAAGACGTTCCCCCCAATACTATCGTCGCCGGCAATCCGGCGCGAATCTTACGCAAAATCGCAAGGGGAGTGACCCAGTGAATCCTTCGCAAGCTGTCCCTTTTCTGGATCTGGTTACGCCGCACGTCGAACTCGAGCAGGAGCTGACTGCGGTTTTTCAGGAGGCGCTCCGCTCCGCGGGTTTCATCGCAGGCCCGATGGTCGAGAATTTCGAGAGAGAATTTGCCGGTTTCTGCGATGCCGAACACGCAGTTGCGGTCAGCAGCGGCACCGACGCGCTGCGCTTCGCTTTGATGGCGGCAGGCGTCGAGCCGGGCGACGTGGTGGTGACCGTGCCCCACACCTTTATCGCCACCAGCGAAGCGATTTCGCAGGCCGGAGCGCTGCCCGAGTTCGTCGACGTCGACGAGCGCACTTTCAATATGGATCCGGACGCGCTGCGCGAGTATCTGGAAAAGCGCTGCTCTTTGTCGGAGAGCGGCAAACTCCTCAGCCGGCGCAGCGGTCGTCCCGTAGCCGCCGTTGTCCCGGTTCATTTATACGGGCAGATGGCTGATATGGACCCCATTCTCGCGCTGGCCGAGCGCCATCGCCTGATGGTGATCGAAGACGCGTGCCAGGCACACGGCGCGCAGTATTTCTCCCGCAAACAAAAGCGCTGGTTCAAGGCCGGCGCCATGGGCCGGGCGGCGGCGTTCAGCTTCTATCCGGGGAAAAATCTGGGCGCCTGCGGCGAGGGCGGAGCGGTCACTACCAACGACGCCGACCTGGCCGTCGCGGTGCAGAAACTGCGCGACCATGGCCAGGCCAAGAAGTACTACCACGACCTGGAAGGCTATAACGGACGTCTGGATTCCATTCAGACCGGTATTCTGAGCGTGAAGCTGAAGCACTTGCCGGCCTGGAACGCACAACGCCGGGAACGGGCAGCCGAATACGAACGTCTGTTTGCCGCCTGCGGCACTGAAATTCAGGGGCCTTACGAACCGGCGTGGTCGCGCGCCGTATATCACCTCTACGTGGTACGCGCCGAAGATCGCCAAGGCCTGATGGCCCACTTGAAGCAAGCGGGGATCGGGACCGGCATCCATTATCCCATTCCGCTGCATCTGCAACGCGCCTACGAGCGCCTGGGCTACAAAGCGGGAGATTTTCCCGTCACGGAAAGAGCCGCCGGCCAGATCGTTTCGCTGCCCATGTTTCCCCATCTTACGGCCGGCCAGCAAGCCCAGGTCGTGAACCAGATCGCGGCATTTCTGCAGCCCAAGGTGTTCACCAGCAGGGTTGCCTTGCCTGATCTGCTGGAGCGTCAGAGCAAGCCGACTATGTAAGGGCCTCGAGGCCGGGACTTCTATCTCGCATGAGCGGAGGAATCCGGCTTCAACAAGGTGCATTTGGACGTACGGTGCACTGGACTTTTAGGAGATGGTAATGCCGTTGCCTACCGAGATCGCCGTGCCCGAAGCGCCGGAGCGGGAACATCAACTGGGGAACAAGAAAATCTGGATCGATCTGGATAACTCTCCCCATGTCCCGTTTTTCCGGCCGATCATCGAAGAGTTTGAAAAGAGAGGCTGCGAGGTTTTCATCACCGCCCGCGACGCTTATCAGGTGCGGGAACTTCTGGGGTTTTACGGAATTGCGGGCCGGGTGATCGGCGGACACCATGGCCGATTCAAGCTACTGAAGGCCTTGGGCACGATCTCGCGGGCGCTGACGCTGGCCGCCATCGTCCGCCAGGAAAGACCGGATATCTCGGTGGCTCACGGCTCCCGGGGATGCCTGCTCGCCTCCCGTTTATTGAAGATTCCCCATGTCACCCTGGCGGATTACGAGTTCACCGCCAAAATGCCCACCATCCGCCCCGACTGGCTGATGGTGCCAAGCGTAGTTCCCGATAACCGCCTGCACATGAACGGCACGCGGATCATGAAATATCCCGGCATCAAAGAAGATGTTTACCTGTCGCGGTTCAAACCCGATCAGGAACTGAAGCGGCGTCTGGGGATCGCGCCGGCAGCCTTGCTGGTCACCGTGCGTCCGCCGGCCACCGAGGCCCACTATCACAATCCCGAAAGCGAGGTTCTGCTGGAAGAAGCGTTGCGCCGGTTTGTGGCGGACGCCGAGGCGAAGATCATTCTTCTGCCGCGCAACAAGCGCCAGGAGGCGGAATTGCGCGCGCCCTGGCAGGACGCCATCCACTCCGGGAAGATCGTGATTCCGGAGCACGTCGAGGACGGAATGAATCTGATCTGGAACTCCGATCTGGTCATCAGCGGCGGCGGTACCATGAACCGCGAAGCGGCGGCCATGGGAGTTCCGGTGTACAGCATCTTCCGGGGAAAGATCGGCGCCGTCGACCAATATCTCGCCGAGCAGGGCCGGCTGGTGATGCTGGAATCCGTGGAAGACGTCAAGACCAAGATCGTCGCAGTGCGCCGGCAGAAATCAACCCAGCGCGCCAAGGAATCAAACGCCCCGGCTCTTGAAACCATCGTCCACAATCTGGTCTCAATTCTCGAAAGCCAGAGTTGCGAACGGAGTTCGGCACGGCGCGCGAGGTTGAGCCGGTGACGCCAGGCCTCATCTCGGCCGCGCTGCCGACGCGTGCAGCCGAAGTGCGTCCCGGAATGAACCGCGACCTGAAAGCGGCGACACTGAGGCTGGTGGACTATTGCCGGGCCAATGACTGGGCGGGATACGATCCCTACGACGCGCTGAACAGCAAGGTCTTTCAGGCGCTGCCGCTGTTGAATTCGCGGATTCCCCGTCTGGTCCTGACGCAGGCCCTGAAGCGTAGTCCCATCAACTTGCGGCGTCTGGCCATGATTCCGAAAACGCAGAATCCGAAAGCCATGGCGCTTTTTCTTTCGGCATTGCTGAAGCTGCGCCATCTCGCAGAGCCCGAGGGCGGATTTCCCGATGCGAACGATCTCGTCCGGCTCATGATCGAGCGGCTGATTGCCCTGCGCTCTCCGGGAGTTTCCCGCTGGTGCTGGGGATATAGTTTTCCCTGGCAGGGACGCACGCTGCTAGTGCCGGCCGGCGCGCCCAATCTGGTGTGCACCACCTTCGTGGCCGGCGCATTACTCGACGCCTACGACGAACTTCAGGACGCACGGTGCCTGGAAATGGCGACCGGAGCGGCCGAATACATCTTGGGTGAACTTTACTGGACCGACGGCGATGCCGCCGGCTTCAGCTATCCCATGCCGGGTCTGCGGGGCGAGGTTCACAATGCGAACCTGCTAGCGGCAGCTTTGCTGTGCCGGGTCTGGAGGATCGGAGGCGCGGAGCAATTTCTCGCACCCGCCATGAAAGTTGCGCGTGCCTCCGCCGCGAAACAGCACGCCGACGGTTCCTGGTACTACGGAGAAACGGCATCGCAGCGCTGGATCGACAACTTCCACACCGGATACAACCTGTTGGCGCTGCAGGCCATTGGACGCTATGCCGGGACGACGGAGTTCGAAGCGGGCATGCGGCGCGGGCTCGATTTCTACCGCAGCCATTTCTTCCGCGCCGATGGCGCCCCCAAGTATTTTCATGACCGCGCCTATCCTCTGGATATTCACTCGGTCGCGCAAAGCATCCTGACGCTCGTGGCGTTTCGCGATCTGGATCCTGGCTATGCCGGGCTCCCGCGTTCGGTCTTTCAATGGGCAATGAAGCACATGTGGGATGATCGCGGCTTCTTCTATTACCGCGTGCTCCGCCTGGGCAAGATTCGCACCTCGTACATGCGTTGGTCGCAGGCCTGGATGCTGCTGGCCATGGCTACGCTGCTCGAGGCATCCGCCGAAGCGGAAGAGCACGCCCGAAAACACGATACGGCGGCACTGGTGAGCGCATGAGCACTCTGCCCAGCTACGTTCTGGTCACTCCCGCGCGCAACGAAGCCCGGTTCATCGAGCTGACGCTGCAGTCCGTGGTAGCCCAGACCGTGCGGCCCCTGAGATGGGTGATCGTCAGCGACGGTTCGACCGATGGCACCGACGAAATCGTCCAGAAGTATGTTTGCCAGCACGACTGGATCGAACTGGTAAGGCAGCCCGAGCGCACCGAGCGGCATTTTGCCGGCAAGGCGGCCGCATTCAATGCGGGATACGCCCGGGTACGGGATCTGCCCTACCAGGTGATCGGCAATCTCGACGCCGACATTTCCTTTGAGCCAGACTATTTCGCCTTCCTGATGGGAAAGTTTGCCGAGAACCCAGGACTGGGAGTTGCGGGCACACCCTATCAGGAGAACAATAAGACGTACGACTACCGCTTCAACAGCATCGAGCATGTTTCCGGAGCCTGCCAGATGTTTCGCCGGGAATGCTTCGAGGCAATCGGCGGCTATCCTTCGATGAAATCCGGGGGCATCGATCTGGTCGCAGTCTTCAGTGCGCGCGCCCAGGGCTGGCAGACCAGAACCTTCACGGAGCGAGTATGCACGCATCATCGCGCCATGGGCGGAGCCCAGCACACCGGATTCCGCGAGCGTCTGCACCGCGGCCGCATGGACTATCTGCTGGGGAGCCATCCTGTGTGGGAGATATGCCGCGGAGTCTATCAAATGAAGAAAAGGCCGTACGCCATCGGCGGGATTTTAATTCTGGCCAGCTATTTCTGGAATGTTCTCCGCCGCAGGCCGCGCACGATTCCGGAAAATCTGATGCGGATTCGCCGCAACGACCAGATGCAACGGCTGAAGAGCGTGTTCCGCCGCAGCTTCGGCTCCGCGGTAGCGACAGACCGAACCGCGAACCAACACTGATTTCCGCAATGCCCATCGCTTCCGAACTCGCCGCTGCGCCGGATACCGGTTCGCATGCGCTCTCGTTCGCTCCGCCGCCGGCAAGAAAAATCGCCAAGGTGCTTTTGCTGGATGCGTATTCCACCCGCAGCCTGGCGTGCGCGCGCTCCTGGGGCAGGAACGGCGTCGCCTTTGCCGTGGGCGGAGAAAGCCGCTGGGACATGAGCCTGCTCTCCCGCTACGCCAGGGAGAAGTTCGTCTACACCAGCCCCAAACGGGATCTGGCGAAGTTCATTGCCGACATAAACGGCTACGCGCGCAAATTTTCTGCCGACGGAATCTTTCCCACGTCCGAGGCCGCGATTCTGGCATGCAACCAATATCGCCACCAACTGGCCTGCACCCCGGTCATCCCCGCCGAGCGCGAGATCGAAGTCATGTTCAGCAAGGCGAAGACGCTCGAACTGGCGAAATCCCTGGGCTTGCGTGCGCCGCAGACGATTCACATTACGCCGGAGAATGTGCGCGACCTCGATTCCATCCCGCTGCGCTTCCCTGCCGTCGTCAAGTCGGAGAGCAGTGAAACACTGGGCTCGGACAGGACGGCCACCAGCAGAAAAACGGCGTATGTCTTCAATCCGCAGGAATTGCAGTCGGAGTGCCGGTCACGGCTGGCGCAGGGACAATCGGTATTGCTGCAGGAGTGGATTGACGGCTATGGAGTAGGCGTCTCCGGCTTGTTCTCCGATGGCCTGCCGGTCGCCGTGATCGGCCATCGCCGGATCCGCGAGAGCAATCCTTGCGGCGGCCCCAGCGCCCTCGCTGAAACCATCGAACTCAGCGCGGAGTTGCTGCAGCCAGCGCTCGCACTCATGCGCGCAGCCGGCGTCAACGGTCCAGCCATGGTTGAATACAAGGTTGACCGCCGCACCGGCCAGCCTTATCTGATGGAAATCAACGGCCGCTTTTGGGGATCGGTGCTGCTGGCTTCGGCCGCGGGACTCGAACTTCCTTATCTCTACTGGAAGAAGTTGAACGGAATCGAGATTCGTCCGGAAGAAACCCATTACCGGACGGGCGTTCGCGGCCGCTACATTGTCGGCGACACCAAGTGCCTGTGGCTCTGCCTGAAGGGCAAACCCCCGGACTGGCCGGGCGAGATTGCCGGACGCTGGGACTCACTCAAGTCCTACTTCGGATCATTTCTTGACCGGCGAACCACGGAACTGATTCTTACATCAGACGACCCGGTGCCATTTCTCGGCCGGTTGATGCAGCCGAATTCGTAACGACTCAGTTGGGGAGAACGACGCAAGCAGAGACGACGCGCGCTATGCAGGGCACATTCCACTTTCATTCGACCTACTCGCACGACGGCCGGAATACGCTCGCGGAAATCGCCTCCGCGCTCGGCGGAAAAGGTCTCTCGTTTTGCGTCATGACCGAACACTTCGAGGATTTTGACGACGCCAAGTTCCACCGCTATATCGAGGAAACCGGCGCGGTCTCCCGCAGCAGCGGTTTCTTGCTGATTCCCGGTATCGAAGTAAATCTCTCCGGTCTCGACACCATCATCTTTCCCGCGCGCTCCTATGAAGAGATTGCGCGCCTGGCCTCGGAGGGAACCGACAGCCAGCCGCCCATGTTCAAAGTGCTGGCGCACGCTTCGAAGTATCCCCGGGAGGCGATCGAGAAGCATCTCGAGACCTACCAGATTCACGGCATCGAGATCTGGAACCAGCAAGCCGATGGCAGCCACATTCCGCGGGCCGAGCTTCTGCAATGGCTGAAAACCAAGCCCTGGCGGCGGCAGTACCGGTACTTCTTCGGCTGCGATCTGCACAGCGCGAATCACACTGTGGCCAATGTTCTTTCTCCCGTAACGAACGGTGCGGACACAGAGTCGATTCTGCGGGCGCTGACCGCGGGAGATTTCGTCTCTCAGAATCTTCCGGCTGGCGTGGAGTACCGCAATGGCGCGCACGCCACAGACTTCGATTCGTGGCTGGAGCAGATCTTGCAGCGCTCTTACTATCGCGGCCGGGTTCTGCGCAGTGTGCGCCGCTGCCTGAAGTCGGCTTACAAGATGCTTCCCCGGAACACGCAGCATTCGCTTAACGACATCAAGAACTACGTCCGCAACAAGGTATAGCCGCTGCAGCTCGCGAAGAAAATCTTTTTCACGATTTGACCTGATTCATGATTGACCTGATTTTCACGCTGGATTATGAGATTTACGGCAACGGCCACGGCGGCCTCCGGGAATTGGTGTATGAGCCAGCCGAGCAGCTCCGCCGCATATTTCGCAAGTGGAATGCGCGCTTTGTCAATTTCACCGAAGTCGCCGAGTTCGACAAAATCGAGGCCTATGGCGCCGATCCGTCCATTGACCTAGCCAAGAAGCAGATCCGGGAACTTTACCAGGATGGTTTTGAAATCGGATTGCACCTCCATCCTCAGTGGTGCAACGCCCGATTCGAGCAAGGGCAATGGCTGCTCGACTCAAGCGAATACAACCTCTGCACCTTGCCGCGGGCGCGCATCGAGCAGATTGTGGAGGGATCGCTTCGTTACCTGCGTCACATGGTCGACGATTCCGGCTTCACGCCGCTTTCGTTTCGTGCCGGGAACTGGCTGTTTCAGCCGACTGCAACGGCTGCCGGTGTTCTGGCGGAGAACGGCCTCCGCATCGATTCTTCGGTCTTTAAAGGCGGCCTGCAGCGAAATCACAAACTGGACTATCGCCCTGCGTTGCGGAACGGCTACTACTGGACGTTCGAAAGCGACGTTAACCAACCTGATCCGATGGGCCGGTGGCTGGAAGTGCCGATCCACACGGAAATGGTTCCGTTATGGCGGATGGCGACATCGAAGCGCATGAGCTTCGGGACCGGTCCCGGCGGCGCCGGTCAGAGCGCTCGCCGGAGTATTGGAAAAAAGCTCAATCGGGTTCTCGATTTCACGCGTTTTCGTTATCCACTCAAACTCGACTTTTGCCGCATGACGCTCGACGAGTTGACGTCGATGACAGACCGTGTCATCGGGGAAGACCGCGAGGATCCCGCATCGTACCGGCCCCTGGTTGCGATCGGGCACACCAAGGACTTAACCGACCCGCAAACCGTCGATGATTTTCTCGGTTTTCTGCGAACTCACGAAATTGCCATCTCCACTTTCGAGGAAATTCTCCACAAGTTGTCCGGGCGCGAAGGTGGAGCGCACTATTCCTCGGCCGCGCCCGGAGACAGCCTGGCTGCGAGGAGCGTCTAGGCCATGCCGAGCCAGATCGAACCACTCGCCAACCCGAACAGCGCGCAAACAACCGCTTCGGGCTCCGGATTGTCGCATGGCAAACCCTCGCCGATTGCATCCACCGGTCTGCACGGCGAGACCGAACGCCCGGGACAGCTCATTCTCAACGCCGACGATTGGGGACGAGATCGCGAGACGACCGACCGCACCGCGGAATGCATACGGTGCACCACTGTCTCCGCCGTGAGCGCGATGGTCTTCATGCAGGATTCCGAGCGCGCCGCAGAACTGGCACGTGAAATCGAAACCGATGCCGGTCTTCACCTTAACTTCACAACCGCTTTTTCCCTGCCCGGTTGTCCCGCGCGGCTGGCCGGGCGGCAGCAGGACGTCGCGCGATATTTGCTGCGGCATCCGCTGGCCCGTTTGGTCTTTCATCCCGGTCTCGCCAGCTCGTTCGAATATGTGGTAGCGGCGCAGATGGAAGAATATCAGCGGCTCTACGGGGTAAAGCCGGCACGCATCGACGGCCATCATCACATGCACTTGTGCGCCAATGTGCGTTGGGCCCACCTCCTGCCGCAAGGAACGCTGGTGCGCAGAAACTTCTCTTTTCGCGCGGGAGAAAAGAGCTGGCTCAACCGCTATTATCGCGGAGCCGTGGATCGCCAGTTGGCAAGACGCCATCGTCTGGTCGATTTTCTGTTCTCGCTTCCTCCGCTGGAGCCAGCCAGCCGCTTGCAGCAAATTTTTGCCACGGCCCGGCAGGCAGTGGTCGAACTTGAAACTCATCCCGTCAATGCGGAAGAATACCGGTTCCTCAGCGGCGGAGAGATGCTCCGCCAGCTCGGCGATCAGGCAATCGCCCGCGGTTTCGCCGCGGGGCTTGTGCCACTTCCGCTGGCTGCGAGCGCATGAATCGCGAAGCCGTACACGTCGAAGCCATGCACATCAGCGTTTGCATCTGCACCTACAAGCGGCCCGATCTTCTGAGGCGCTTGTTGACGGATCTCGGCCGCCAGGAAACGGGCGGACTGTTTGCTTATTCGATCGTGGTGGCCGACAACGACCGTCTGGAATCGGCCAAGTCTGTGGCCGCGGAGTTTGCCGCTGCGTCGCCGATTGCCGTCCGCTACTGCATCGAGCCCCAGCAGAATATTGCGCTGACGCGGAATAAGGCTCTGGCCAATGCCGGCGGCGATTTCATCGCCTTCCTCGACGACGACGAGTTCCCGGCGAGAGACTGGCTTTTGACTTTGTTTAAGACCTGCCAGGAACGCAATGTGGATGGCGTGCTCGGGCCGGTAAAGCCGCATTTCGATCAGGAGACGCCGCAGTGGGTGGTCGATGGCAAATTCTACGAGCGGCCGAATTACCCAACCGGCTTCGTCATCGACGGGCGCCAGGGACGAACCAACAATGTGCTGTTCAGAAAACGGATCATTCCCTCCGGTGCTCCGGCATTTCGTCCCGAGTTCCGCACCGGCGAAGACCAGGATTTTTTCCGGCGCATGATCGACCTGGGGCACGTGTTCGTCTGGTGCAACGAGGCGGTCGCCTACGAAGTGGTCCCGCCGGTGCGGTGGAAACGGAGTTTCATGCTGCGCCGAGCGCTGCTGCGGGGCGCAACTTCGCCGGCGCATCCCGGCTTTGGAGCCCGAGACATTGCCAAATCGGTGATTGCAGTTCCCGCTTACGCCGTGGGCTTGCCCTTCGCCCTGGTGCTGGGGCAGCGTTGGTTCATGACGCTGCTGGTGAAGCTTTGCGACCATATGGGAAGACTGCTGATGGTGGTGGGCATCAATCCTATCCACGAGCCGTACATCACTGAGTAGAAATCTAACTGAGTAGAAAGATGAGAGATGGAAGATCAGGCTTACATTATCGGCCGCGACGATCGCATCCTGATCACCGGGGCCACCGGCTTTATCGGTTTTCGGCTGGTCGAAAGCCTGCTGGGTCTGGGATTCCGCAACCTGCGCTGCTTTGCGCGGCCTTCCAGCCCGTCTGCGAAGGTGGAAGCGCTGTTGGAACGCGGACTCGGAGACGCACGCGTGGAAGTCGTGCGGGGCAATCTGCTGTCGCGCGAGGACTGCCGGGCGGCGGCGCGGGACGCAGCGGTAATTTTTCATCTGGCGGCGGCGCGCGGCGAAAAATCTTTTCCCGATGCGTTCGCCAATTCCGTGGTCACCACCCGAAATCTTCTGGATGCGGCGCGGGAGCAGACCACGCTGCGCAGGTTTGTCAGCATCAGTTCATTTTCGTCCTACACCAACCGCCAGAAAAGGCGCTGGAGACTGCTCGACGAATCGTCGCCGGTGGAAACTCATCCCGACCGCCTGCATGATGCCTATTCGTTTGCGAAAACCAAGCAGGACGAAATTGTCACGGAATACGCCCAGCACTTCGGGGTTCCCGCGGTCATCGTCCGGCCCGGTTTTGTGTATGGCCCCGGCAATCCCGGAATCAGCGGACGCGTCGGCATCGGCACCTTCGGTATTTTCCTGCACCTGGGTGGTTCCAACACGATTCCGTTCACCTACGTCGATAATTGCGCCGATGCAATTGCGCTGGCCGGCTTGCAGCCGGGAGTCGAAGGCGAAGTCTTCAACGTGGTCGACGACGATTTGCCTTCCAGCCGCCGCTTCCTGCGTCTCTACAAGAAGAATGTAAAGCGCTTCAAGTCGCTGTACGTGCCCCATGCCCTCAGTTACGCGCTTTGCTATTTGTGGGAGCGTTATTCGGACTGGTCGATGGGCCAATTGCCGCCATCGTTTGACCGGGGCAAATGGCATACGTATTGGAAGAAGACGAATTACAGCAACGTAAAAGCAAAGACGCGGCTGGGTTGGACGCCGCGCGTTTCCACCGCCGAAGGTTTGCGGCGCCACTTTGAAAGCTGCCGCCAGGGAGAACAGCTTGCTTAGAGTCGCCATCGTCGGATGCGGCAAGATCGCCGATTCTCACGCCTGGCAAATGCAGCGCATCCCAGGATGTGAAATCGTCGGAGTGTGCGACCGCGAGCCTCTGATGGCGCGGCAATTCTACGAGCGCTTCCCCATCCAGCGCCACTTCAGCGATTTGGAAGATCTGCTGAGAGAAGCCAAGCCGGACGTGGTGCACATCACCACTCCGCCGGAAAGCCACTTCGCCCTCGCCAAGTTCTGCCTGGAGCGGGGATGCCATGTCTACGTCGAAAAGCCGTTCACGCTCTACGAGGAGGACGCGCGGCAACTGATCGCGCTGGCGGAACAACGCAGACTCAAGATCACGGCCGGCCACGACGATCAATTCACCCATGCGGCGCGGCGCATGCGGGCGCTGGTCGAAAGCGGATACCTGGGCGGCGATCCGGTTCACATGGAAAGCTATTACTGTTATGAAATGAGCCGCTCCGGCTATTCCGGAGCCGTGCTGAGCGACAAGCAGCACTGGGTCCGCCGGCTGCCCGGCAAGCTGTTGCAGAACATCATCAGCCACGGCATCGCCCGGATCGCCGAGCATCTGACCACGGACTCGCCACAAGTCATCGCCTATGGCTTTTCCAGCCCATTTCTAAGAACGATGGGGGAACGCGAGATCATCGACGAACTGCGGGTCATCATTGCCGAAGAAGAGCGTGCCACCGCCTATTTCACCTTCTCTTCGCAAATGCGTCCGTCGCTGCACCAGTTCCGCCTTTACGGGCCGAAGAATGGACTCATTCTCGACCATGATCAGGAAACCGTGATCAAACTGCGAGGCAAGCGCCTGGTCAGCTACGCCGAGAAGTTTGTTCCGCCCATGATTTTCGCCAAACAGTATTTCGCAAACCTGGCCGGCAACCTGCGCCTTTTTGCCGGCAACGACTTTCATATGAAGTCGGGAATGAAGCATCTGATCGAATCTTTCTATCGTTCTATCGTGGAAGGGGCCCCGCCGCCGATTCCGTATCGCGAGATTCTGCTGACGGCCAGAATCATGGACTCCATTTTTGTTCAACTCGACCAGAATCAACTCGACCGGAATCAGATTAACGGGCAGGAGCGGGAGCTGCGGGAACGCTGCCCCATGCCGCTGCCTTCGCCTCTGGCCGACTAACTTGGGCGCATTTCGCCCTCCCCAAGAGTCTTGCTGGCGCTGATTTCCTGCGCCCGCAAGATTGCCGAGAGCAACCTGCAACTTTCGCAACCACGCCGCGCCGGGACCGGCTCAGCCAGCATTTACGAAGGAGCACACTTCATGAAGGTTTGCGGTAAGGACATCTTGGTGCACGGACGGCTGCTGCGGACTGCCCGCATGGACGGCGATAAGTACGAGTTCTTGCAGGATCCCGAAACGGTGCTCGAAGGTATCCGAAGCTCCGGAATACGAGTGGATCTGTTCACGTTCCTGCAAAAGCCGCCGGAGACAGAGCCAAAGTTCAATTATCCGATGGAGCGGGACAATCTGGCCGTGCTTCGCGTATCCACCTTTGATCACTGGTGGACAAAAACGGTCGACGCCAAGACCCGCAACATGGTGCGCAAAGCCGAGAAAAAGGGAGTGCAAGTGCGGGAGATGCCGTTTGACGACAATTTGCTGCGGGGCATCTCGGGGGTTTACAACGAATGCCCGGTTCGCCAAGGCAAACCGTTTGCGCACTACGGCAAAGATATGGAGACGCTGCGCCAGGAATTCGGCACTTTCCCGGACAGCAGTATTTTCATCGCGGCATTTCTCGGCGATGCCATGATTGGATTCATCAAGCTGGTCTGCGACGAAACTCGCACCCAGGCAGGCCTGATGCAAATCGTCTCCATGGTCCAACACCGCGACAAAGCGCCTTCGAACGCGCTTGTCGCGCAAGCGGTGCGGGCCTGCGCCGATCGCGGAATCTCCTATCTCGCGTATTCCAACTTCGCCTACGGCAACAAGCAGCGCGACAGCCTGAGCGACTTCAAGAAGAGCAACGGCTTCGAGCGCATCGACCTGCCCCGCTACTACGTTCCTATGACTTTGCTGGGTTCGGCCGCGCTTCGGCTGGGTCTGCACAGGAAACTGACCAACCGGGTCCCCGAACCGGTATTGGCGCGTCTGCGTGAACTGCGCAGCTCCTGGTACAAGCGCAAGCTTCAGCCGGCGGCCGAAACTGCCTGGAGCGAAAAGACAGAATCGCCCGCCGTTACCCCGAGAAGCGCAGGCACTGTCTGAGACGCTGAGTTCAGCACACTGTCCCGACCCCGAACGCCGCGGCCGGGACCAGATAACGGCCCAAACAAACAATGACGGCGCCAGCGGATGGTTATGCGGCGCCCGCAGACAACTCCTCCAATGCCACTCGTGCTCCAGAGCGCGGCATCCAACTTTCTCCCGCGTTCGCCGCAGGAACCGCGATGCTTTCCCCGCAAGGGAAGTCGCCGGGCAGGAGGAGTTCATGAGAATTTGCGGAAACGATATCACTGTCAAGGGACGGCTGATTCGGATCGCCCGCCCCGACGGCGATACCTACGAATCACTCGACGATCCCCAGAGCATGGTGAAGGGCTTGCAAACAGGGGCAAGCCGGGTTGATCTCCTTAGTTTCATGCAGATCATGCCCCAGACCGAGCCCCGTCAAGCATTCCACATGGAGTGGGACAATCTGGCCGTTTTGCCAGTATCCACGTTCGAGCACTGGTGGAGCCGCCAGATCCGCACGAGTTCCCGCAACCGGGTACGGCGGGCGGAAAAGCTGAAGGTGACGACGCGCGAACTCTCTTTCGGCGACAGCCTGGCGCGAGGAATCTGGGAAGTCTACAACGAAAGTCCGATACGGCAGGGAAAACCCAATCACAACTACGGCAAAGATTTCGAGCGGGTAAAACGCGAGGCGTCCACCTTCGTCAACCACAGCATTTTCATCGGAGCCTTCCTCGACGAGCAGCTGATTGGCTTTGTCAAGATGGTTGTTTCCCAGGGCAACACTCAGGCGAGCATTATGAATATCGTGTCGATGATCCGGCACCGGGACAAGGCGCCGACCAATGCGCTGATCGCCCATGCGGTTCGGACTTGTGCTCAGCGCGGTATCCCGTATCTGGTCTACGGGCACTTCACATATGGCAAGAAGACCGGGGACGGTCTGAGCGGCTTCAAGCAATGCAGCGGGTTTGAGCGAGTCGATCTGCCCCGCTACTACATTCCCCTGACTGCGCTGGGACGGGCGGCTCTGCGCTTGAGCCTGCACCATAGCTTTGTGGAGCGCCTGCCCGAACCCATCCCCGCCAAGCTGCGCGAACTGCGCCGCGCGTGGTACAACCGCAAACTTCAATCCGCGACCCAGCCCCTGTAAGGACAACATGCCCGGAATCGTCGGCCTCATTACAAGAAAACCGCGCGCGGAAGCGGAACGCGAGCTGCAGAAAATGGTGGCGGCGCTCCGCCACGAGTCTTTTTACCAGACTGGAACCTGGATCGATGAATCTTTGGGTGTGTATGTGGGATGGGTGGCGCGGCAGAATTCCGACGCCGCGGCCATGCCGCTGAGCAACGAGAGCGGAGATGTGGTTATGGTTTTTGCCGGCGAGGAATTTCCCCAGCCCGGCACCGCACTTCGGTTGAAAGAGCGGGGACATGCCGTGGACGTATCCGGCCCCTCGTATCTGGTCCATCTTTACGAGGAGGATCCGGCATTCCTGGAGAACCTGAACGGCAGGTTTCACGGACTCCTGATGGATCGGAACCCGGGAACCGCGACCCTGTTCAATGACCGCTACGGGATGTTGCGGCTTTTCTATCACGAAGGCAAAGACGCTTTCTATTTCGCGCCGGAAGCGAAGGCAATTCTGGCGGTCCGGCCCCAACTCCGCCATGCCGACGCACAGAGTTTGGGAGAGTTGGTCAGCCTGGGCTGCGTGCTTGAGGATCGCACTCTGTTCCCCGGCATCCGCGCGCTGCCGGCCGGTTCGACCTGGGTGTTTGAAAACGGCGCGGTTCCGCGCAAAAGCACCTACTTTCATCCGCGCCAGTGGGAAGAGCAGTCGCCGCTGGAACCGGAAGCCTACTACGAAGAGCTGCGGGAAGTACTTTCCCGGAACCTGCCCCGCTACTTCAATGGCGGCGAAAGGGTCGGAATTTCCCTCACTGGCGGTCTCGATACCCGCGTAATCATGGCGTGGCAGAAACCCGCCCCCGGAACGCTTCCCGCTTACACCTTTGGCGGGCCTTTCCGCGACTGCCAGGATGTGCTGGTGGCACGAAAAGTGGCCGGCATCTGCGGGCAAAGTCACCAGGTGATTACCGTCGCCGACGAATTTCTCTCCGGCTTTGCCCGCTATGCCGAGCGCAGTATCTATCTCTCGGAGGGCAGCGTCGATGTCTATCGCTCCCCCGATCTCTACGTCAGCGAGAAGGCGCGCGCCATCGCGCCGGTAAAAATTGTCGGCACCTACGGCAGCGAGATCATCCGCCAATCGGTGATGTTCAAACCGGGCACAGCCTCGGCCGGACTGTTCCCCCCTGACTTTCGGGCTTCGGTCGATCGGGCGGCAGAGACTTACGCAGAGGTCCGGCGCGGGCATCCCGTCACCTTTGCCGCTTTTCGCCAGTCGCCCTGGTATCACTATGGGCTTCTCAACCTCGAGCAAAGCCAGCTCACGGTGCGCTCGCCTTACCTAGACAACGACTTTGTGCGCACCGTGTATCGCGCACCCAAGTCGAATCTCGAAAACGGAGATGTCCGCCTGCGGCTGGTCAAGGACGGCAATCCGGCTCTGGCCCGCCTGTGCAGCGACCGCGGTGTGGGCGGAGATGCTGGACCCCTGCCGGCCATGGCGATCCGCGGATTTCTCGAGTTCACCTTCAAGGCGGAATATGCCTACGACTACGGCATGCCCCAATGGCTTTCCCGTATGGATGATCTCGTTTCTCCCCTCCGTTTGGAGCGCCTTTTTCTCGGGCGCCACAAGTTTTTCCATTTCCGCACCTTCTACAAGCATGCTCTGGCCGGTTATGTGCGGCAGATGCTGCTCGACCCCAAAACGCTTTCCCGGCCCTACCTCGAGCCCGGCAGCGTGGAAGCCGTGGTCCGCGGCCACCTCGATGACGGCCGCAACTACACCAGCGAGATCCATAAGCTGCTGACGCTCGAACTGATTCACCGTCTTTTCCTCGACCCGCAATGACAATCATCGCCACCATTATTTTCGCGCTGGGGATCGTTGCCCTGTTCGCCCTCGACCGGGAAGTAAAACCCCGGAGCTCGAACGCCTTGTGGCTGCCCATAATCTGGTTCGCGATTGCCGGATCGCGGCTTGTTTCCCAGTGGATAGATGCCTTCGCCGGAAAGATCAGCAGCGATGCCACCTACGACCCCAACTACTATCTCGAGGGCAGCCCCATCGATCGCACCGTGCTCACTCTGTTGCTGGCCGCGGCATTGGTCGTGCTGGCGTGGAGAAGGAAGAGGCTTTGGACTGTGCTCCGCGTCAACGGGCCTATTTTGCTTTTCTTTTCTTACTGCGGGTTGAGCATCCTGTGGTCAGACTTTCCGGAAGTGGCGTTCAAGCGCTGGATCAAGGCAATCGGCGATCTGGCGATGGTTTTGGTGGTGCTGACCGATCCCGATTGGTCGGCGGCGATCAAGCGGGTTCTGGCGCGGGCGAGTTTTCTGCTCATACCGCTGTCGGTTCTGTTCATTAAGTACTATCCCAGCCTGGGGCGCGGCTACCATCCCTGGGTCTGGACGCCGTATTACACCGGAGTCACCACCAACAAGAACGAACTCGGCTATATTTGCCTGATCTTCGGCATCGCCTCGGTCTGGCGCTGGCTGCAGGCGTTCCGCCAGAAGCAGGAAAAGCGGAGAACGGCTGCCCTCGCCGCCTACAGCGTCCTGCTGGCCATGGTGCTGTGGCTTTTCTGGATGGCGCAGTCCTTGACTTCGCTGGCCTGTTTCTTGATGGCCAGCGGCTTGATGATCGCCACCAGCCTGAGCCCGCGCGCCCGCCGGCCTTGGGCCGTGCATAGCATGGTAGGAGCGGTGCTGCTGGTTTCCTCGCTGGCTTTGTTTGGCGATGTAGGCGGACTTCTGCAAGCCCTGGGGCGCGATCCCACGCTCACCGGCCGCACCGAGATTTGGAATGTGGTGCTCGGCCTGACCGGCAATTCCTGGATTGGGACCGGATATGAGAGCTTCTGGCTGGGGGCGCGCCTGGAAAGGATCTGGAGTCTCTATTGGTGGCATCCCCGGCAGGCCCACAACGGCTACATCGAGATATTCCTGAACCTGGGATGGGTCGGCGTAACTCTGCTGGCCTTCTTGCTCATCATGGGCTACCGCAACGTGGTGGCGGGTTTGCGCCGGAACCCCGATACCGGGCCTTTGCGCCTGGCTTACTTTGTCGCCGCTCTGGCCTTCAACTGCACGG
Organism: Acidobacteriaceae bacterium; assembly: GCA_003156805.1. Taxonomy (GTDB): domain Bacteria; phylum Acidobacteriota; class Terriglobia; order Terriglobales; family Acidobacteriaceae; genus Sulfotelmatobacter. Next base: position 35,069 of record PMHV01000025.1, read on the forward strand.
AAGCTGCCTTTAAGATGATGCATCCTGTCTGGCTCGTCTTTCTGCTGGCCGTGGCGGCGGTTCCAGCGAACCCGCGAACCGTCGCCAAGAAAACCAAGGCTGCCGTGGCGTTCCACAGTTTCGCGCGCGAACCGGTGCCGTCGCTGGAGGAATCGTGAAGCCATTCGATGCCAGCGGCGCCTTTCGTCCGGGGATCGACGGCAGCGGAATGCGGCAGCTTGCCGTTCGTGGCGCCGCGTTTACCTTGCTTTCCGGGGGCGCCGGAATGGGCGTGCAACTGGTCGCCACTGTGGTGCTGGCCCGGCTGCTGACCCCGGCAGACTTCGGCGTGGTCGCCATGGTGACCACCTTCAGTCTGCTGCTGACCAACTTTGGCCTGAATGGTTTCACCGAGGCGATTCAGCAGCGGGAAGAGATCAACCATTCCCTGGTCAGCAACCTGTTCTGGATCAATGCCGGCGCCGGTCTGGCTCTGGCAGCTTTGTTCGCCGCCGCAGGCTCGCTGATGGCGCGGTTTTATGCCGACGCCAAAGTAGCACAGGTGGCGGCTGCGATGTCGTCGACCATTTTCATTAACAGCCTTTCGGTCGAGCATCTGGCCCTGCTCAAACGAGCCATGCGATTTTCGGCGGTTTCCGCCAACGACATCTCCGCCCGCGCAATTTCGGTTGCCGTATCGATCGCGCTGGGCTGGGCAGGATGGGGCTACTGGGCTCTGGTCGCCGGCGCCATCGCGCTCCCGCTCAGCATTACTCTCGGAGCCTGGTGGCAGTGCCGATGGATTCCCGGGCTGCCCCGAAACGTGGCAGGCACGGGCGCGATGGTGCGCTTCGCGGTGCATGTGTATGGCCGCTTCAGCTTCAACTATTTCACCCGCAATCTGGACAATCTCCTGGTGGGATGGAGGTTCGGCCCTGTCGCTCTCGGTTTCTACAAAAAAGCGTACGACCTGTTTCTACTTTCTGCGGCCCAGATCTCGGCGCCTCTGACCTCGGTCGCGGTATCGGCGCTGAGCCGCTTTGATGGGCGCTCGGCGCAGTACCGGCGCCATTTGCTGAGCACGCTTTCGGTTCTGGCATTCGTGGGCATGGGACTGGGAGCCGGCCTCACGCTGGTGGGCAAAGACGTGATTCGCCTCGTGCTGGGGCCGGGCTGGGATACGGCGGGGCGGATCTTCATGTATTTCGGTCCCGGTATCGGAGTCATGCTTCTCTACTACACCCACGGCTGGATCCACCTCTCGATCGGGGAAGCTAGCCGCTGGTTCCGCTGGGTCGTGGTGGAGTTCGCCGTCACGGCCGCGCTTTTCTTGATTGGCTTGCACTGGGGGCCCGTGGGCGTCGCGGTGGCATGGACCGCATCGTTTTGGATCCTGACCCTGCCGGGATTCTGGTATGCGGGAAAACCGATCGGGTTTGGCGTGGGTCCGGTGATCGCGGCAGTATGGAAGTTTACCTTGGCTTCGCTGGTGGCGGGCGGCGCTGCCGCTGCGATCGTTCGCGCCACCTGGTCGTTCGCCCCCGCGGCAAGCGCGCTCCACGCTTTTACCCGCATCGCGGAAAACTCGTTGTTGTTTACCGTGTTGTATCTCGCGATGGTCGTTGCCTTGCACCGCGGGCTGGCGCCGCTGCGCCAGCTCCGGCGGCTGGTCGAGGAAATGATCCCGGGCCGTGGGCTCTTGCCCTCGTCGCCGGCGGCAGCCGCGAGTGGCGTCGCCGGTTTCGACAATGCGCTCGCGTCCAAGCCTGAAAATCGCGAACTGCTGATTCGCTGAAGGCAATTCGGGAAGCGTTACTTTAATCATGCGTCTCGCCAAGAAAATACGCAACGTCCTCCGCATGCTGGTTCAGACCTACGGAAGCAAGAAGATGAAGAGTTCTCTGTGGAACAGCGAGTTCGCGGGAGGCCGGTGGGATTGTCTCGACCAGACGGCGGGCGACTGCGTGTATCCATACCTGGAGAAGTTCGCCCGCCAGGGGAGCATCCTGGATCTCGGGTGCGGGTCGGGCAGCATGGCGAACGAAATCTCCGCGGCCGCCTACGCGGACTACACCGGCGTGGATATTTCGCAGGTGGCAATCGACAAGGCCAAAACGAGGACGCAGCAGAATGGCCGCGCCAACATGAACCGCTATTTCCAGTCGGATATTTTCAGTTATGTGCCCAGCCAGCGCTTCGACGTCATCGCGTTCCGGGATTCCATCTACTACGTTCCCTGGGCGAAGATCCGGGCCATGCTGGATCGTTATGCCGCTCATCTGACGAGGGATGGAGTCTTCATCGTGAAGATGTGCGACGGAAACACCAGGTATAAGGCGATCATGGACACCATCGAGAACCACTTCAAAGTGGTGGAGAAGTATGTGGCCGAGCCCTCCGCCACGGCTGTGCTGGTCTTTCAGCCGGCGGCGAGTGAGGCGGGAAATGGTTCACGCGGGGAATTAGCATCGATCCCATGCAAAGCGACGGTTTGCGGCGCCGAGGCCAAAACCAAAGTGCCAGTCACAATGAGACTCTTGAGTTCCGCCGAGTGCACCTTCGTGTCTAGATGGCTCATCCATCCATTGGGTAAGCTCGTGATGAGGATTCATCAGATGCTTCCCCCCGGCATGAAATGCAAATGGTCGTTCTTGTCCGTTCTACTTCTGCCCTTGCTCCCGGCTGTGGCCGGCGCTCAGCTATGGTCGGGCATCATCGACCCCAGCCGCGCTGTAGATTGGTCGCACGCCGGGGCCACCATTACCAACCGCACTCAGACTTGTTCGACTCCCACGCTCAGCGCCGGCAGTGGCAGCACGATCGCGGGAAATAATGGGAAGTCCATTACCGCCGCCATCGCTGCCTGCCCCAGCGGGCAGGTCGTGATGCTTCCGGCCGGAACCTGGTACATCAATGGCATCGACTTTGCGGGCCATAACAACGTCACGCTGCGCGGTGCAGGACCGGATCAGACTTTTCTGATCGCTCTGGCGGGTGTGAATTGCGGCGGCATGGGCGGAAATATTTGCGCCTGGGACAACGTTGGGAATTGGTCGGGAGGAGCCGTTGCCTCGGCAAACTGGACTACAGGATACACGCAGGGGGCGACCTCGATCACGCTCAACGGGGTGAATGGCGGGTCACGCCTGCCTCTGCAGGTGGGAACACTTCTGGTGCTCGATCAACTCGACGATGCCACGGACAATGGCACCGTATACGAGTGCCAAACCCAGAACATTTGCGGCAACGACATTCCTGGAGGAGCGGGCCGCGCCGGTCGTGGCGAAGAACAGTTGGTTCAGGTCACCTCGGTCAGCGGGAGCGGCACCGGCCCGTTTACCGTGGGAATCAGCCCTGGCCTTTACATGCCAAACTGGAGATCGTCGCAGTCGCCGGGCGCGTGGTGGGCGGGATCGCAGCCCGCCACGGGCATGGGCATCGAGAATCTCTCTTTGGACAATACCGCCAGTTCGGCGGATGCGGGCATCTACTTCTTTAACTGTTACAACTGCTGGGTGAAAAACGTGCGCAGCCTGAATGGAAACCGGAATCACGTCTGGGTCTACCAGTCGGCCCATGTGACGATACGCGACAGCTATTTTTATGGCACCCAGAACGCCGCCAGCGAAAGCTATGGGGTGGAGCAGTACATGGCCAGCGACGACCTCATCGAGAACAATATTTTCCAGAAGATTACTGCCGGAACCTTGGCGCAATCCACCGAGGGCAGCGTGCAGGGTTACAACTATTCCGTCTACGACTACTATTCCGTGGTTGCCGACTGGATGATGGGAGCTCACTGGTTGCACGCCGAGGGTACCGACATGATGCTTTGGGAGGGCGATGAGGGTCCGGGGTTCATCGCCGACAACGTGCACGGCACTCACCACTTTGGCACGTTGTTCCGCAACCAGTACACAGGATGGGAAACGGGCAAACTGCAGCAGACCATCCCCGTCGATCTCTACACCCATTCGCGCTATTTCAATGTGCTCGGCAATGTGCTGGGCACGCCCGGTTACCACACAAACTACAGTGACTGCTATGGCAGTTCTCCCTGCATCACGACTTCTGACGGCAAGGGCGATGTCTCAATCTACACTCTGGGCTGGTGTGGAAATGAGGCCACGGGCACACGCAACAACGATGGCTGCGCCTCGGCCATGGTTTCCGATTCCATTACCGCTTCCACGCTGATGCGCTGGGGAAATTACGACACCGTCAACAAGGCCGCCCGCTGGGTAAGCTCGGAAGTGCCGAGCGGATTGAGTCTGTATGCCAACGCAGTGCCGTCGGGTCAGAGTCTGCCCCCGTCGCTTTACCAGTCCGCCAAACCAAGTTGGTGGGGAACCATGCCTTGGCCGGCGGCCGGGCCGGATGTAACTGGCGGGTCCGATCCTACCGGACACGTCTACGCCAATCCCGCGCAAGCCTGCTACACAACCACCATGGGCGGAACTGCGGCGGGCACGGGGAGCGCCTTGTCGTTCAATGCCAACAATTGCTATGGAGGGAACCTGATCGCCCCTCCTACCAACCTGAAAAATACCGTTCACTGAAACGTTCTCATTGCGGGGCCGAGAGGTTATACTGGCTGTACTTTCAGGGCCGGCAGTTGCGGCCGGTTGAGCCGGTAAGCTCGGACCTGGCTTACGAAAAAGATCCATGAGACTCGATCCCTGGCACCCCCGCCGGGCAATTGTCTGCCGCTTCAACACTGACCGTCGCGCTTGCGGTCTCTATACCTATGACGCAGTCTCTTGTCCAGTACTACCGGTGTCCGGAAGATTCTGTTTCGCTGGCGGTGGCCGGTCCACTTGCCAACAAGAGCGGATATTTCCGCTTCGGCGAAGACACCCTCTACGGCCGCTGTTGTGGAGCGCTGCCCGCCGCGTCTGCGCAAGACGCACTTCGGGATTTGCTGCCGGACGCGTTCGTCGAGAACGGGACTGTCCATCTGCCCTTCGATCTGAGCGAGGTCGTCGAAAATCTGCGCTGTGAGAAGTATGCCGAGGACTGGCGCCGGGGAAGCGCGAAGTCGGCGCTAGCCAGCTTGTATTACCTGCTGCGTCCAGCCTTGCCGGTCGGAGTCCGCAAGTGGATCCAAAGAACATACCTGCAGGGCTGGAATCGGCTCCCGTTTCCGCGCTGGCCGGTCGACCGTACGGTCGAGAACGTTCTGGAGCGGGCTTTGATGTTATCGCTTCAGTCGCGGAACGAGGAGCCTATCCCCTTCCTCTGGTTCTGGCCGGACGCCGCGTCCGGTTGCGTCCTAATGACTCACGACGTGGAAACCGCTGCCGGCCGAGACCAATGCCCCGCGCTGATGGACATGAATGACGCGTTCGGGATCAAAGCCTCGTTTCAGGTCATTCCCGAAGAACGCTATTCGGTGAGACCGGAATTTCTGAATTCGCTTCGCCGGCGCGGTTTCGAAGTAGTCATCCATGATCTGAATCATGACGGGCATCTGTTCCGCGACCGGGCGCAGTTTGAGCAGCGGGCCGCCAAGATCAACGCCTACGGCCGCGAATATGGGGCGTCCGGTTTCCGCGCGGGCGTGTTGTACCGCAACCAGCTCTGGTATGACGCTCTGGACTTTCAGTACGACATGTCCGTTCCCAACGTCGCCCATCTGGACCCGCAGCGCGGCGGCTGTTGCACCGTGATGCCTTATTTTATCGGCGAGGTTCTGGAACTGCCCGTGACCACAACCCAGGACTACACTCTGTTTCACATTCTTAACGATTATTCGATCGCGCTGTGGAAGCGCCAGAGCGAGCTGATTCTGGAAAAGCACGGTCTGGTGAGCTTCGTGATTCATCCCGATTACATCCGGAGTTCTCAGGAGACAAACACCTACCGGGATCTGCTGGCTTATCTGGCGGAGTTGCGCGAGACGCAAAACGTTTGGGTTGCCACTCCGGGCGAGGTGAACCGGTGGTGGCGGCAGCGCGCCGAAATGAGAATCATCGAAGTCGACGGCGAATTACGCATCGAGGGCCAGGGCCAAGAACGAGCCTCCATTGCCTATGCGAGCGCTAAGGACGGCCGTTTGCTGATTTCGCACGCCGTCCCGGAAAACAAAACTCTCTCCCACCCGAGATGAGTGACTAGGTCTTGGCCCAGTCGCTGGAAACTCACAGAACAGAATATGCCAGAGTGTAACGTCGCAATCATCGGCGCCGGTCCCTACGGCCTTGCCTGCGCGGGATACCTTAAGGCTGCAGGCCTCGAGACCCGTGTGTTTGGAGATCCCATGTCGTTCTGGGAGAGCCGGATGCCCGCAGGAATGTTTCTTCGCTCGTCCTGGGAAGCTTCCCACATCGCCGACCCCAACCGGGAGTTGACGCTGGATGCCTACCGTTCGGCTTCGGGCAACCATCTTGGCTCGCCCGTACCGCTTGATCGCTTCGTCGACTACGGGCTATGGTTTCAGCGCAAGCTCGTTCCCCACGTCGAGAGGCGCACAGTCACCAGAATCGAAGCCAGCGGGCGCGGTTTTCAACTGGCTCTGGCTGACGGGGAAACTTTCCGCTGCCGGAGGGTGGTGGTTGCCGTCGGAATCGGCGCTTTTGCCTCGAGGCCATCGGAATTCGACAACATCCCTTCAGAGCTCGCCTCGCACTCGGCTGGGCACCGCGACTTGAGCCGGTTTCAAAAGAAACGCGTGGTGGTCATTGGAGGCGGGCAGAGCGCGCTGGAATCGGCGGCGCTGCTGCACGAGGCCGGCGCCGAGGTGGAAGTGATTGCAAGACAGCAGGCTCTGCGATGGGTGGGGCTGCACTCCTGGCTGCATCATCTGGGACCGATTTCAAAGTGTTTGTATTCCTCGCGCGACGTTGGGCCCGCGGGCGTGAGCCGGCTCGTATCGTTGCCCAGATTGTTCCGGAGATTTCCTCGCGGCTTCCAGGACCGAGCCAGCTACCGCTCGATTCGGCCGGCCGGATCGAGCTGGTTGCGTCCCCGGCTGGTGAATGTTCCCATCAGTTTGGGCCGTAAGGTCACTTCCGCCAGTGTGGCGGGAAGCCAACTGCGGCTGCACTTGGATGACGGAAGCGACAGGCTGGTCGATCACGCGCTGCTCGCGACCGGCTTCCGCGTGGACGCCTCAAAGTATGGGTTCCTTTCGGCCCCGCTCAAATCACGATTAGAAACTGCGAACGGATACCCCGTGCTGAAGCAGGGTTTGGAGTCTTCCGTCCCAGGACTGCATTTTGCAGGCAGACCGGCAGCCTGGAGTTTTGGTCCGCTTCTGTGCTTTGTTTCTGGTACAGAGTTTGCAGCGAAGGAACTGATTCGCGTCGTCCGTAGAAATGGCACGCATCGAAATGACTAGCACTTGCGCAAGCCCGGTAACGGCGTCCGCCGCGAGTCTTTTTAAGACTGCACTCGCGGGGGCAGTGGTAGTTGGCGGCGATTATCAGGGCCTGGGCATCGTTCGCAGCCTCGGACGCCAGGGCATCCCTGTCTGCGTGGTGGATGATGAACGCTCCATCGCTGGCTTTTCCCACTACTCCACTCACTTCGTGAGAGTGCCGGATCTGCGCGATGAGCAAGCGGCGGTTCACAGCCTGCTCGATCTCGGCGAACGCTTGGGTCTGCAAGGCTGGGTTTTATATCCCACCCGCGACGAACTGGTGGCTGCGTTTTCCCGATTCCGATCCGACCTCGGCAAAGTGTTCCGCGTTCCCACGCCGGAGTGGGAGAGCGTGCAATGGGCCTGGGACAAACGCAACACCTACCGTCTGGCGGAGGAATTGCGCATCCCCACCCCCCGCACTTATTACGTCGAACGCGTGGAGCAGTTGGCGGAACTCGATGATGTTGCGCCTCCCTTCGCCGTCAAGCCGGCCATCAAAGAGCATTTCATTTACGCCACTCGCGCCAAGGCGTGGTGCGCCAACAGCCATGCCGAGTTACGGGCGATGTTTCACAAGGCATCGCAGTTGGTGGGTCCGGGCGAAGTGATGGTGCAGGAGGTAATTCCGGGCGGCGGCAGCCAGCAGTTTTCCTATTGCGCATTCTTTCGCGACGGCGAAGCCGTAGGAAAAATGGTGGCGCAGCGGCTGCGCCAGCATCCGCTCTTGTTTGGCAGAGCCAGCACTTATGTAGAGACCGTCGACGTCCCGGTGCTCGAGGAACTCTCCGAGCGATTCCTGAGGGCAATTAACTACTACGGTCTGGTCGAACTGGAATACAAGCTCGATCCCAGAGATTCTCAGTACAAGCTGCTCGATGTAAACGCCCGCACTTGGGGCTACCACAGCCTGGGCGAGCAAGCAGGCGTGGATTTCAGCTACCTGCTATATGCAGATCAGCTCGGTTTGCCCATTTCCCCCTGTCGAGGGAGTCCGGGATTCGGCTGGGTCCGGATGACCACCGACATCCCTGCCGCGTTTATGGAACTCATGACCGGCAGCCTTAATTTTCGCAACTATGTTCAATCGTTGAAGAAGTGCGATGTGGAAGCCGTGTTCAGTCGCGAGGATCCCCTGCCGGGTCTGATCGAGGCGCTGCTAGTGCCGTACCTCGCGCTGAAGAAAGGCTTCTGATTGCAGTGTCTCAGGCTGAAATGCAGAGTGGAATCTTTCGTAATCGGTAACGGGAGTTGTCTCATCAAGGAACTGGCGGGAGTATGGTAAAACAGAGAAAAACACCTAGCCTCTTGCTCGGAGGTCGGTCGAGGACACTCAAGCCGCTCCCTGAAGGTTTTTCCTGGCGGTTGGGCGTCGCAGTGGTGGCCGCAGGGAGATACTATCTCTCCACCCATGGAGGATTGCAGCAGTGAGTGTGTCTGAACCGCAAGGCGGCGGTTTGCAGGGCGTTGCCATCATCGGAATGGCTGGACGCTTTCCCGGCGCGCAGAGCGTCGCTGAATTCTGGCGCAACCAGATCGCCGGCATCGAAGCGATCTCGCAGTTCCGCGTCGAAGAACTCGAAGTTCCCCGGGTATCGGAGATAGCGGGTAAGCCCAACTACGTTCGGGCGCGCTCGGTGTTGGACGGTGTCGAGATGTTCGATGCCGATTTCTTCGGCATCTATCCGCGCGAAGCTGAACTGACGGATCCGCAGCAGCGCGTATTCCTTGAATGCTGCTGGCAGGCGTTGGAAGACGGCGGCTACGATCCTTTTTCTTTTGCCGGACTCATCGGAGTCTACGCCGGATGCAGCCCCTCCACGTATTTCCTGACTCGCCTGTGCACCCAGCCCGGATTCATCGAGAAATTCACTGGCGGTTACCAGGTGGGGAACTATCCGGAAATGATGGGCAACGGCCCGGATTTTCTTGCCACCCGGGTGGCCTACAAACTGAATCTGCGCGGACCGAGTTTCACTATGGTCGCAGGTTGTTCAACGTCGCTGCTGGCAGTTTGTCAGGCTTGCACGTCGCTGCTCAGCTACCAGAGCGACATGATGCTGGCGGGGGCGTGCTCCATTACGTTTCCGCAAAAGCGCGGAACCTTTTATCAGGATGGCGGCATGACCTCGCCCGACGGCCATTGCCGCGCTTTTGACGCGGACGCCAGCGGAACCGTGTTTGGCGCCGGAGCCGGCGCGGTGCTGCTGAAACGTTTCGAAGATGCCGTGCGCGACGGCGACCAGATCTATGCCGTGATTCGCGGCTTCGGCATGAATAACGACGGCTCCAGCAAAGTGGGATACACGGCGCCCAGCGTGAAGGGCCAAGCCAACGTTATCGCACTCGCGCATGCAGCAGCGGGAGTCGATCCGGAAAGCATTGGATACATCGAAGCTCACGGCACCGGCACTCCGTTGGGCGATCCCATAGAACTGGCGGCCCTGACTCAAGCCTTTCGCAGCCGCACCCAGAAAAAGAACTTCTGCGCCGTGGGCACGGCCAAAACCAACGTAGGACATCTCGATGTGGCCGCCGGTGTAACCGGGCTGATTCATGCTGCGCAAGTAGTGCGCCACGGCGTGTTTCCGCCGACTCTGCATTTCAAAAAACCGAATCCAAAGTTTGATCTGGAGAACAGTCCCTTTTACGTCAATGCGCAGCGGGCGGAGTGGTCATCGGAAATGCAGCCGCGCCGGGCGGGAGTAAGCGCATTTGGAGTGGGTGGAACCAATGCCCATGTGGTCCTCGAAGAAGCTCCGCAACGCCCGTCGAGCCCGCCGTCTCGTGCTTTGCAGGTACTGACGATTTCTGCGCGCAGCGAGGCCGCTCTGGAACAGACCACTAAGGATCTTGCCAAGCATCTTGCGGAAAATCCAGATACGAATCTGCCGGACACGGCCTGGACTCTGCAGACCGGCCGCCATGCTTTCGCCTGCCGACGGACCGTCGTGGCTCGTGACTCGGTGGAAGCGGCCAACGTGATCTCGCAAGGCGATCGCAAACGCATGCAGACGCGCTTGCGTTCGATCGAGAATCCCGCCGTTTTCTTTCTGTTTCCGGGCCAGGGTTCGCAGCACGCCAACATGGCGCGCGAGATCTATGAAACCGAGCCCGTGTTTCGTCAAACGCTCGACCGGTGCGCGGAAATCCTGAAGCCTTCTCTCGGACGCGACTTGCGCCAACTGCTGTATCCGGCAGACCGCCTCTCGGAAGAAATCAGCAAGCAAGTCACAGAGACCGTCGTCGCGCAGCCGGCAATCTTCAGCATCGAATACTCGCTGGCGCAACTTTGGATGAGTTGGGGCATCCGTCCCCGCGGTATGCTGGGCCACAGCGTCGGAGAATTTGTGGCGGCCTGCATCGCCGGCGTTTTCTGCCTGGAAGATGCGCTCGCTCTGGTTGCCGACCGCGGCCGCATGATGCAGCAGGTGCCGGCCGGCGGCATGCTCTCGGTACGGCTGGGCAAGGCGGAGCTGCAGCCGCAGCTCAACGGAAAACTGTCCCTGGCGGCCGTAAATGCTCCGGCGTTGTGCGTCGTCGCCGGACCGTTCGATGCGCTGGAGGCCTTCGAGAAACAGATGGCCGGCGCGGGCGTCGCCTGCCGGCGACTGGTCACCTCGCACGCGTTCCACTCGCCGATGATGGATCCGGTCGTCGAGCCCTTCACGGCTCGGGTGCGGAAAGTGAAGCTCTCGCCGCCCCGGATGCCATATATCTCCGGGGTCACCGGAAACTGGATCACGGAACAGGAAGCCACCGATCCCGCCTATTGGGCGCGGCATTTCAGGCAGACAGTGGAGTTCTCTGCGGGAATTTCGCAGCTGCGCAAAGAACCGCTCAATATTCTGGTGGAAGTTGGTCCGGGCAATGTTCTCAGCACGCTGGCGCGGCAGCACCCCGGCGCTTCTGCTGACCAGCCGGTGATCGCCTCGCTTTCCGACGGATTCTCGGGAGACGGCGACGCGCTCAGCTTGATGAATGCCCTCGGCTCGCTGTGGCTGGCCGGCGTCCAGCCAGACTGGAATTCCTTTCACCAGGGAGAGCAACGGCTCAGAATCTCTTTGCCCACTTACCCGTTTGAGCGCAAGCGATATTTTCTTGATCTCCCGGCTTCACAGCAGTCGACGGAACCGCCGGCGATCGAAGCCACCTGCGGGGCTGCAGCGAGCAGCGCCATCAATCCGGCACCGGCAGAGGAAGCCTCCATGCAAGCGACATCTCAGGAGAATGTAGTGACAGAGACCGCAAACCGCGCAACCCGACTCAGCAACAAATTGCAGGACATTCTGGAAGACCTCAGTGGCTCCGACCTGTCGCAGGCTGACCCGTCCACCAGCTTCCTCGAAATGGGCTTCGATTCTCTTTTCCTTACCCAAGTGACGCAATCGCTGCAGAGCGAATTCGGCGTGAAGATCACGTTCCGGCAACTACTGGGAGATTTGTCGAGCATCAAGGACTTGGCTTCATATCTGGATACCACGCTTGCTGCCAGCATCATGGCCGAGCCGGCTGTAGCGCCCGTAGCGGCTTCAGCCCCTCCCATCCCGGCATCGGTGGCGATCCCAGTCTCGTCCACAACGCTGCCGGAGCGATCTGCCGCCATTCCTCTGCCCGTTGGTGGCAACGGAGGAATCAACATGGCGGAATCCTCCCTCGAGCGCCTTATGCGCGAGCAATTGCAAACCATGAACCAGTTGTTTGCTCTGCAGGTGCAGGCCTTGCGTGCGGTCGCGCCTGATGCGGCTCCCACTCCAGTTGTAGCTGCCCCGGTAAAGTCTGCGGCTATGCCAGCCGTCACTCCATCCGCGACTCCGATTGTCCCGACTGCTTCGGCGCCTTCGCTTCCAGTGGTTAATGCCAAGGAAGAGTTCAAACCGTTCGGACCTTACAAGCCCCCGCTGCGCGGAGTTTCCGGAAGCATCACTTCGCAGCAGGGTCAAGCGCTGCGCAACCTGATCCAGCGCTACACGGCCAAGACCGCGAAATCCAAGAGCATCACCCAGCAATACCGCGGTCCGCTGGCTGACCCGCGAGTAGTTTCCGGATTCCGTGCTCAGTGGAAAGAGATGGTATATCCCGTCACTACGGTTCGTTCCCAGGGTTCGCGCCTCTGGGACGTGGATGGAAATGAGTACATCGACATTCTCAACGGCTTTGGCCCCATCATGCTGGGTCATCGCCCCGAGTTCGTGGAAAAAGCGGTGGCCAAACAACTCCACGAAGGATTTGAAATCGGTCCGCAGACGCCGCTGGCCGGGGAAGTCGCAGCCATGTTCTGCGAGATGACCGGAAACCAGCGCATGACGTTCTGCAATACCGGGTCCGAGGCGGTCACGGCCGCGCTGCGGGTAGCGCGCACAGTTACGGCGCGCAACAAAGTCGTTCTCTTCGCAGGCGCTTATCACGGAATGTTCGACGAGGTTTTGGTAAAAGGCGTGAAGCGCGGCGGCGTGCTACAGGCCGCGCCGGTTGCGCCTGGTATCCCGCGCGAGAAAGCCGCCAACATCGTGGTTCTCGACTACGGCACCGCCGAATCTCTGGAATACATCCGCCAGAATGCGAAAGATCTGGCCGCGGTGCTAGTCGAGCCGGTACAGAGCCGCCACCCTCACTTGCAGCCGGTTGAGTTCCTCAAAGAAATTCGAGAAATTACCCAGGATGCCGGCACTGCCCTCATTTTCGATGAAGTGGTCACTGGCTTCCGCGTGCACCCCGGCGGGTGCCAGGCATTGTTTGGCATTCGCGCCGATCTCGCTACTTACGGAAAGGTTATCGCGGGTGGCATGCCAGTCGGAATCCTTGCCGGCAAGGCGCAATTCATGGACGCGCTCGACGGTGGCCCGTGGCAGTTCGGCGACGACTCCTACCCCGAAACCGGCGTAACCTTTTTTGCCGGTACTTTTGTTCGCCATCCGCTTGCGGTTGCGGCCATGAAGGCGGTGCTGCAGCATCTTAAAGATGAGGGGCCGGCGCTGCAGGAAACTCTCGGCCGCCACACGGACACGCTGGTCAAGCGCATCAATGCCTGCTTCGAAAAAGCGCAGGTTCCATCGCGCATCGAACACTTCGGCAGCATCTTCTATTTCAGCTTTCCGGCGGAAGAGCGATTCGCCAGCCTCTTCTACTACTACCTGCGCCTCAAGGGCATTCACGTTCTCGAGGGATTCCCTTGCTTCCTCACCACGACCCATACCGAGGCTGACGTGGAAAAAATCGTCCGCGCCTTTGAAGAATCCGTGGCCGAGATGCAGAATGCGGGATTTTTCTCGAAGCAAGATGCAGTCGTACCCGCGAGCGTTCGCGAACTGGCTTCTGTTTCTTCGGCGTCCGGATCGGCGCACGAAGAGGTTCCGTTCACCGAGCCGCAGCTTGAAGTCTGGCTCTCGGATCAGCTCGGAGAAGAAGCTTCCTGCAGCTACAACGAATCGTTCACCCTGCACCTGCAAGGCACGCTAAATGAAGGCGCGCTCAAGAATGCGCTGCAGCAACTGGTCAATCGCCACGACGCCTTGCGGGCTTCGTTCCGCGAAGAAGGACACATTCAGACCTTGGCGGCCAGTCTCAAGCTGGAGATTCCAACTCTTGACCTGGCTTCCCTGTCGGCCGACCAGCGCGCGGCGCGATTCAGTGAAATCGTTCGCCAGGACGCGCACACCGCCTTCAAACTCGGCCAGGGCCCGTTGGTCCGAATGCAATTGTTGAAACTTGAGCCGCAGCAGCACGCGCTCATTTTTACCGCACACCACATCGTATGCGATGGCTGGTCGACCAATGTGCTGCTGGATGAACTCTCCCAGCTCTACAATGCACTGAATCGCGGCGGCCACTGCGATCTTCCCGTGCCCATGAGTTTCGCGACTTACGCGAAGTCGCAGGCGGAATTCCTGAATAGCGCGGAAGGGGGAAAAATCGAACAATACTGGCTCGAACAATTCCGGCAGCCGGTATCGCCGCTTGATCTTCCCACCGACCGGCCGCGTCCGGCCACACGCGAGTTCCGGGGAGCAACCTACCGGCGCAAGATTGCTGCCGGCACTTACCATGAACTGAAAAAGCTCGGCGTCAGGCAAAAGTGCACTTTGTTCGTAACCCTGCTCGGCGGATTCCAAGCGCTGCTAAGCCGCCTGAGCGGGCAGGAAGACATCGTGGTGGGCATCCCCACCGCCGGCCAGTCGTTACTCGACGACTCCGTTCTGGTGGGCCACTGCGTCAACTTTATTCCCCTGCGTGGATTGTTGAAGAAGACCCTCACGGTGGCGAATTTCCTCAGCCAGACGAAACAAACGGTCCTGGCCGGATATGAACACCAGAATTACACCTATGGCCGTCTGGTACGCAAGCTACATCTGCAGCGCGACCCCAGCCGGCTTCCGCTCACCGAAGTTCAATTCAATCTGGAGCGGGTTGGCGACGGGCTTCGCCTCGAGGGCCTCGAAACCGAAGTCGATCCCAATCCGAAGAGCTTCGTTAACTTTGACATGTTCCTCAACATCGTCGAATCGAAAGACGGCCTTACTCTGGATTGCGACTATAACACCGGGCTATTCGACGAAGCCACAATTGCCCGCTGGCTGAGCCACTACGAAACCTTGTTGCTGGGCATGGTGGAAGACGCAAACCAGCCGCTCTCGCGCCTGCCGCTGCTCAACGAAGCCGACCGCCATCAGCTTCTAGAAAGTTGGAACGCCACCGCTGCCGACTATCCGCAATCGACCCTGCACCAGTGGTTCGAGTCGA
This sequence comes from Acidobacteriaceae bacterium, assembly GCA_003156805.1. Taxonomy (GTDB): domain Bacteria; phylum Acidobacteriota; class Terriglobia; order Terriglobales; family Acidobacteriaceae; genus Sulfotelmatobacter. Next base: position 50,148 of record PMHV01000025.1, read on the forward strand.
ACGCCAAGGCCACGCCGAACGCTATCGCCGTCGCCTTCGAAGACGAGCAACTCACCTATAAGGATCTGGACGACCGCGCCAACCAACTGGCGAATTATCTGGGCAAGCATGGCGCGAAGCCGGGATCTCTCGTCGGACTGCTGGTGGAGCGTTCGTTCGATATGATCGTGGGATTGCTGGGAATTCTCAAGGCGGGCGCCGCCTACGTCCCGCTCGATTCCACTTATCCGGCAGAACGCATAGCATTTGTACTTGCCGATGCCAACGTTCCCGTGCTGCTCACGCAGGAGAAGTTGGCCAAGGGTTTGCCTTCTACGGCGGCAACTGTGGTCCGGCTCGATTCCGATTGGCCCGCGATCGCCGAGGAAAGTGAAAAGCCGCGCAAAGTTTCGGTAACTCGGGAAGACCTTGCCTACGTCATCTATACCTCGGGATCAACCGGCAAGCCGAAGGGCGTGGAGATTTCCCATCGCGCCGTCGTCAACCTGCTCAACTCCATGGCAAAGAAGCCCGGGCTGCGCGCTGAGGACACGCTGGTCGCGGTCACCACCGTATCGTTTGACATTGCGGCCCTGGAGTTGTTCCTGCCTTTGTGTATGGGTGCGAAGCTGGTTATCGCCAGCCGCGAAACTGCGGCCGATGGCAATCGTCTTCTCGCGTTGCTCAACAGTTGCGGCGCCACTGTGATGCAGGCGACTCCCGTCACCTGGAAACTGCTGATCGAAGCAGGATGGAACGGGGCGCCGCGCATTAAAGCGCTCTGTGGTGGCGAGGCATTTCCCCGCGATCTGGCCAACCAGCTCGTAAACCGCGCTGGCTCGGTTTGGAACATGTACGGCCCGACCGAGACGACGATCTGGTCTTCCACCATGGAAATCAGCGCCAGTGAAGGCTCCGTGCCGGTTGGCCCGCCTATCGACAATACGCAATTTTATGTTCTCGATTCCGAGGGCCAGCTTGCACCGGTTGGCGTCGCCGGCGAACTGCATATCGGCGGAGATGGATTGGCGCGCGCTTACTTCCACCGCCCGGAACTCACCGAAGAGAAGTTCATCGCCGCCCCGTTTGAGGGAATCGGCAACGCGCGCATCTACAAAACGGGAGACCTGGTGCGGCGGATGGCCGATGGCGCCCTCGAATTCCTGGGTCGCATGGACCATCAAATCAAGCTGCGGGGATTCCGCATCGAGCTGGGTGAAATTGAAACTGCGCTGTCGCGTTACCCCGGAGTCCGTGAAACCGTGGTCATGGTACGTGAGGATGTTCCCGGAGACAAACGCCTGGTCGCCTACCTCACCAGCGACCATCAGGCTTTCACCATCGCGGCCATTCGCGAGTTTCTGACCGGCAAGCTCCCCAATTACATGTTGCCGTCGGCCGTGGTGCGCGTGGAGTCGATGCCGCTCACGCCTAACGGCAAGATCAACCGTAAAGCCTTGCCGGCGCCCGACGGGGGACGCGCGGCTCGCGGGGCGGGATTCGTCGCGCCGCGCACCCCGCACGAAAAAACCATGACTGATATCTGGGCCGAAGTGCTGCACCTCGAGCGCGTCGGCATCCACGATAACCTGTTTGAGCTGGGTGCGGATTCGCTGCATATCTTCCAGATCGTGGCCCGTGCCGGGAAAGCCGGGATCAAGATCGCGCCAGCCACAATCTTGAGGCAGCGGACGATTGCGGCGGTGCTGGCGCAAGCCGAGACCGCCGGTGTCGACGCAGGAATGGCCGCACCCACCATTGTTCCAGTTTCCCGCGACCGGTATCGCGTGAAAACAGTTCTCAACGTCCCGCGAAAAGAGCCGGTGCGGTGAGCCCAGCGGAAGTCAAAATGTGTTCCATCGCGGACGACAATTCCAGCGCGCAAGCTGGAGGCGATGAGGTATTCGTTCTCCCCGCCTCTCTTGGCCAGGAGCGGTTCTGGAGGCTTGACCGGCTCAAACCCGGCAATCCTACGTGGAGCGTGCCTGTGCGCTTCCGTCTGGCGGGTTCGCTCGATCCTGCGTTGGTGGAGCGCGCGTTCAACGAGATTCTCCGCCGCCACGAAGTCCTGCGCACCACGTTCACCCGCGAGCATGACGAGCCGGCGCAGGTAATCAGGCCTTCCCTGCAAATGAGGGTTCCGGTCACGGATCTGCGCCACCTCGCGCAGCCAGAGCGCGACGCGGAACTCGATCGGCTTTCCTTCAGCGAAGCCCGGTGGCAGTTCGACCTTGCTGCCGGCCCCCTGTTCCGGGTCGGCCTGCTCCGCGTGCAAGACAACGAGCACGTCATGTTGGTTACGCCCCACCATTCGATCGTGGACTATTGGTCGATTGGCCTGATCTCGAACGAATTGGGAGTGCTCTACGAAAGCTACACGCAGGGCACGGCTCCTAATTTGCCCGAACTGCCTATCCAGTACGGCGATTTCGCCATCTGGCAGCGGGAACAGTGTCATGGCGAATCGATGCGGCAGGAACTGGACTACTGGAAGCGGCAACTGAAGGATCTTCCGTTGCTGGATTTTCCCACCGACCACCCGCGCGGCGAGTCTCCAACCTACGACGCCAGCATCACCTCGATCCTGCTGCCGGTGACTCTTACCGATGCAGTAAGAGATCTGGCGAACCGCGAGGGCGCCACCTTCTTCAATACCATGCTGGCCGCGCTTGCTCTCGTTCTTAATCAATACACGGGGCAAGACGACTTTGGCGTGGCCACACAAGTCGCCGGACGCAACAGCGTGGAAGTCGAACAACTGATCGGCGTTTTCATCAACAATGTGGTCTTACGCATGGACCTTTCGGGCGATCCCGCGTTTCCGGAGTTGATCCGCCGGGTTCAGGAAACCGGCACGCAAGCCCTGGCCCATCAGAACGTTCGCTTCGAGCAGGTGCTGAAAGAACTGCGGCCCAACCACTACCCCAGTCACCACACTCTTTTCCGCCTGAACTTCATCTGCCAGAGAGATCCGGTCAAGCCGCTGGAATTTGCCGGGATCAAGCTGACAGTCATTCCCTCGAAGTCCCAGGGCGCGCTCTATGACCTGAATGTTTTTCTGGTGCAGCGAACCGAGGGGTGGCGTCTGGCCTGCGAATTCAACACCGATTTATACGAACTGCCGACGATCACGGGTTTGCTCTCGGGATACAAAACGATTCTGGAAAACGTCGTCGAGAATCCAAATCGCCGTGTCTCGGAATTTCCGCAAACTGACGGCGCAAAGGTCGCACGCCCAGCGAAACCACAGGCAGTCAGTCCAGCAACACCGCCGCTCTCGCCCGGAGCCGCCGCCCTGGAATCCGCAATGGCCGTCACCGAGCCTCTGTCGATCGGGCCTGCCTTGGACGAGCCGGCGTCATCTGAAGTGGTGATGCTGCCCGCCAGTCCGGCGCAGCGCCGCTTTTGGTCGCTGGAGGAGATGACGCCCGGTGCGCCCGTCTTGAATATGCGCGCTTGCGTGCGCATTCGCGGAGAGTTCTCTGCCGACATCGCGCTGAAAAGCCTCCAGTTGCTGGTGAATCGCCACGAAGTTTTGCGCACCACCTTTAGCCAGCAGCAGGGCGAACTGCTGCAGGTGATCGCACCCTTCCAAAGGATCGTCTTGGCCTCGACTACTCTGGAACATTTAGCGCCAGCCGAGCGCGAGGCCAAGCTTGGGGAGGGCATCCGCGCCGAAGCGGGCGTCGCTTTCGATCTGGCCCGCGGCCCGCTCATGCGGGCTCGCTTGTTCCGTCTCAGCGCCGGCGATCGTGTGCTCATGATCACCACTCATCACATCGTTGTTGACGGGTGGTCGCAGGGGGTCATTCAGCACGATTTTTGGACGCTGTACGATGCAATCCGCGAGGATCGCAGTCCTGTTCTCTCCGCCCTTCCGCTCCAGTATGGAGACTTCGCTCACTGGCAAAAGGAGTGGCTCAAGTCAGATGCGGCCCGCGCGGAGCTGGAATACTGGAAGGCCAAGCTGGTCGCGCCTCTTCCCGCTTTGGACTTTCCCGCCGACCGCGTTCCGGCCAATCAGATGGCCGTCACCGGCAGCATGGAGAGCCTGCTCCTGCCCCAGGATCTGGTCCAGTCCCTGAAGGACCTGACGGAATCCCAACAGGTCACGATGTTCGTCGTGATGCTGACTGGATTTGCACTCTTGCTGTACCGCCACACAGGAAAAGAGGAGATGCTCATTGCTTCTCCACTGGCCAATCGCGGCCCCGAGACCGAAGCGGTCGTCGGACCGTTTGCCGGTCCCCTGCTGCTGCGCCTCAACTTCAAGGCCTTAACCAACACGGGTGAAGTTCTTCTGCATGTGCGGGATGTGGTTCTGGACGCGCTCAGCCACACAGAGATTCCGTTCGAAGTGCTGCTCGACAATATTGACGTACGATCGGTGCATGGGCGCAACCCCATTTCGCAGTTCTATTTCTTTTTCCAAAAAGCGTTCCTTCAGCCCCGCCAGTTGCGCGAGTTGACGGTGGAGCCTTTGCCCGATATCGGCATGGGCACGCACTCCGAGTTGCAGATGGGAATACTGGAGCGCGCCGAAGGTGTGCGCGCACAGTTGGAATTCAATTCGGCCTTGTTCCTGCCCGCCACCATGCGGCAGCTGCTGGCGGACTACCGCCGTCTCCTCGAATGTGTGGCGGCAGAGCCGGACGTCCCGCTGGCGGACTTGCGGTCTCCTCAAGCCAGGAATCCGTCTCGCCCCGCAGCCGCGCCCGAACTTTTGCCGATCACGGTCGCCGCCAACGAAACGGAACGAAGTTTGGCCGAGATTTGGCAACGCACCCTGGGCCTCAAGACCCTGGGACGAAAGCAAAACTATTTTGAGCTGGGCGGAAATTCCCTGGTGGCAGTGCGCCTGTTCGCCGAGATCGAGGACCGGTTCAAGGTTCGCCTTCCGCTTTCCACTCTGTTCGAGGCGCAGACCATCGAACAGCTGGCCCGCGTCTTGCAGCAAAAGGCACAACTCTCGGCTTGGTCTTCCATTGTACAAATTCAGGGCACGGGCTCGCGGCCGCCGTTCTTTTGCGTCCACGGGGCCGGCGGAAACGTCCTCAACTATCGGGCTCTGGCTCAGCACCTGGGACCGGATCAGCCTTTCTACGGTCTGCAATGCCATGGACTGGATGGCTCCTGCGCGCTGCTGACGCGCATCGAAGAGATGGCCGAGCTTTACGTCCACGAAATTCAAAGCGTTCAGCCGCGCGGCCCTTATCACCTGGGCGGATACTGCATGGGCGGCACGGTGGCCCTGGAAATGGCGCAGCGGCTGGTGTCGAAAGGCGAAGAAGTAGCTTTCCTGGCCCTGTTCGATACCCTCAACTGGTGCAAGATTTCCCGCGCCTCAGCCATGACGCAAGGCTTCTATCACCTGCAAAGGCTGCTCTTCCACGTTCGCAGCTTCTCGCTGCTCGATTTCGCCGGGAAACGGAATTTCTTGCGCGAGAAAGTCGCGTCTCTGCGAAGCCGCACACAAGTCTGGAAGGGCACGATGCTGCGCTGGATCACGGAGCACGCGGCGGACTCGGAGTCGAGCCTGCTGGCGCGGATTTGGCACACCAATGATCGGGCCTGCCTGAAATACGTGGCTCGGCCCTACCCTGGAACCATCACTGACTTCCGTCCGCTCCGCCAGTACTCCAAGTACGGAGGCCCGGAGACCAGTTGGAGCGGTCTCGCTGCCCGGCATGAAATTCTTCGTATGCCGGTTTACCCGGGAGGAATGCTCCTGGAACCCTTCGTTCAGGATCTGGCCTCGGCGGTAAGGCTCTGCATGGACCGGGCGGTTGCGCAAAGGGAAGCACGCGACGCCGGCCAGCCCTCCGCCATCCCGGCGAATGCAGGCTGACTTGTCTGATCTTGCTTCAGAGAATTGAACTCGATTCCCCTACGTCTCCGCATGCCCTATCGAACTGGGCTTATCACAACAGGACCAAAATCGATGCCAGCCATCACGACCCCAGAAGCAATTTCCTCCGCACGCTGGATTGAAGCAGAACAACAGGAATTCAGCGACAAGTTCAACCGGGCCAGCTTCCAAGTGGCCCACCAGTTGTCGGCGCATCCTCTGCTGCAGCTTCCCGCGCTCATGGACCTTGCCGACCGCACGCTGAAGAACCGGCCCGACGATCTTCACTATGACATGGGCAAGATTCGGGTCGAGCAGCGCTGGGATGCAATCGAAAAACCGCCCTTTTTTCCGCGGCAGGCGCTGCGGCAGATTGAAGAATGCAGCGCGTGGTTCATCTTCCGCTGCGCGCAACGCGATCCGAATTACCGCGTTTTCCTGGATCGGGGACTGGCTGAAATCAAGGCCATGATCGGATCCCGGCTAGAATCTGAGATTTTGGTGGAAGACATCATTATCTTTGTGACTTCGCCCCAGCGCGTTACCACTTATCACGTGGATCGCGAATGCAATTTCCTGCTGCAAATTCGCGGGTCAAAAACCATTCATGTGTTCGACCGGGAAGATCGGGAAGTTCTCTCCAACGAAGAGTTGGAGCGTTTCTGGTCGGTCGATTTCAACGCCGCCGTCTACAAACCTCACCTGCAGCATCGCGCAGCCTCGTACAAACTCGCGCCCGGCAATGGCGTGCATATTCCGGTGAACTGCCCGCATTGGCTGCAGAATGACGACAACGTTTCCGTCTCTTTGAGCGTGAATTTCCAGTTCAAGGATGGCAGGAGGGCAAATGCCTACCGGGCGAACTACCTGCTGCGCAAGCTGGGGCTGAACCCGACTCCGCCGGGAAAATCCGCATTGCTGGATACCGTAAAATCGCGCGCGGTCGCTCCCCTGGTTTGGGCAAAAAAGATGCAGAAGCGGCTGGGCTAAAGTGGTCAGGGCCCCGGGAGCCATGTTTTGGAACGCGCCGCTATTGCAAAGGCCGGTCCAATGGTCAACCATATGGCTGTTCCGCTGCGCGCGCCAGGCGAGGCGAGCTTGCGATGAAGATCCGAGAAATTGCGATCGATTTGCTGGCCACCGCGCCACTGTCATGGGTTCTGACCGCGCTGGGTCGCAGCCGGCTTGCGGCCGGCGCATTGAATCAGGCCAGCCACCCCCGCGGAGTTTTTCGTTCGTTCGATGAAGCCTGGCGAGTCGCAAAGCGATTTGGCTACGCCGGCCACGATCATCCCGATTACTTTCGAAACCAGATCCGATTCACGACAGGACTGCGCGCCAGCGACTATGCCGTTCTCTACTGGCTGTCTCAACTCGCCCGGGAGTCGCTGAAGGTGCTCGACTTTGGCGGCAACATCGGGAATATTTACTATTCCTACTCGGATTACCTGCGGCGTTGTGCCGCTGAAACGGAGTGGGTCGTCTTCGATTTGCCCGCCGCTATCGACCACGGCCGCCGCCTGGCCGCCGAACGCGGCGAGCGCAAGCTGCGTTTTACCTATTCGCTCGCCGACCTGGACGGCGAATACATCATTCTCGTTTCCAGCGCCTTTCACTACTGGGAGAAGAGTGTCGGCGAATTCATCGCGCAGTTCGCCGGCCCGCCGCAGCACATTCTGGTCAATCGGATTCCCGTGCAAGAACGTGAGAGTTCCTTTTTTACGGTACAGCACAGAAAAACCTATGCGCATCCGTGCCGGGTATGGAACTCCACCGAACTCATTGCGAATTTCGCGGACGCGGGCTACGACCTGGTGGACCGATGGTCTGCCCCGGAACTCAGAATCAGAATGCCCCTTTTCCCGACCTATACGGTGGAGGCATACTCTGGTTTCTATTTCCGCAGGCGAAGCCTGGCAAACACTGCGGCTATCTCGCCGGATCGCGGAGTGGCATGAAAGAATTGAGGAGACTTTGAAGGTATTCCACATCGTGGGCGCTCGCCCCAACTTCATGAAAGTCGCGCCCGTGCTGAATGCTCTGAAGGCGCGGAAGCACGTGGTCCAGACTCTGGTTCACACCGGCCAGCATTACGATGCCAACATGTCTGAGGTGTTCTTCGAGCAGCTCGGCATACCGGCTCCCGATGTGAATCTGGCGGTCGGCTCCGGCACGCACGCAGTCCAGACGGCGGAAATCATGACACGTTTCGAGCCTGTCTTGCTGGAGCGCAAACCCGACCTGGTGCTCGTCTATGGCGATGTCAACTCCACCGTCGCCACGGCTCTGGTTTGCGCCAAGCTCGGCGTGCGCGTAGGCCACGTCGAAGCTGGGTTGCGTTCCTTCGATCGCACCATGCCCGAGGAACTCAACCGGCTGGTGACCGATCAGCTTGCGGACATGCTGTTCACGCCCTCGGAGGATGGAGATTTCAACCTCGGGAAAGAAGGCATCCCCGCCGAGAGGATCTTCCGCGTTGGCAATGTAATGATTGATTCGCTGGTGCGTCTTCTGCCCATTGCGCAGCGGCAGCCGAGAAACGGCTTCCCCGAGCGCTACGCCCTGGTTACCTTGCATCGCCCGGCCAATGTGGATGACAGCGCGACGCTGAAGAGCATTCTGCAATCGCTGCTGGAAGTGAGCCAGGATCTATCGGTGGTATTCCCTGCCCATCCTCGCACGCGAAAACGCATCGCCGACTTCGGATTGAATGCCAGTCAACTTCAGCTTCTCGATCCGCTTTCCTACCTCGATTTTCTGGCCATGCAATCGCGAGCAGCAGTCGTGATCACGGACTCCGGGGGCATCCAGGAAGAAACCACCTATCTGGGTATTCCCTGTCTGACCCTCCGCGAGAATACGGAGCGGCCAATTACAGTTTCTCTAGGAACCAACGTTCTGGTGGGACGCGATCCGAACAAGCTGCGATCCGAGCTTTCCCGAGTCCTCGCCGGAAATGCGAAGATTGGAGCCGTGCCGCCTTTGTGGGATGGGCACGCCGGAGAACGAATCGCGGTTCTGGTTGCCGGCCAGACCGGCTAGATTTACCACCTCAGCGGCGCAACAGAGACTCTCCGCAGCTCTCGCGGCAAACTTCAAGTTCATCCCCGCAAGCCTGAACTCTCCGCCTGCAATCTCGCCGATCCGGTCGAGGCTTGGCCAATGAGTCCTTCATTGGCAAGACAATCACTCCAGCCCAAACTGAACTCTACGGCGAGGGCACCACCGCCTTCGATTCGTTCGAGTAGCCGCTTTCTTCGGAGTTCTCGTCCACCGCAGTAACTACATAGTAATAGGTGGTTCCCGCTGTGACGCCGTCATCCGTATAGGCCGTCGAAGAGTCCAACGAAGCGTTGACTTGCGCGTAGGGCCCGCCCGAAACGCTGCCGCGGTAGATGTTATACCCGATCACGCCCGAGGTTGTGCTTGCGTCCCAGTCCAGGTCCACGCTGTGGACAGGAGCTGTGGTACCGTCGCCGGTCAGGGTCTGCGACGGCGGCGAATTGGCGGCATTGCTCGACACCGACAACGCCCCTGAAGCGGCCCCGCTCAATTGCGGGGCAAACGTAACCGTGAACGGCACCGTTTGTCCGGCCTTGAGGGTCGTCGGCAAGGTAATGCCCGAGAGCGCAAATTCGCTGCTGTTTACGCTGGCGGAGTTAACCGTCACCGGCCCGCCGGTCGCGGTCATGCTGCCGTTCAACGCCGCGTTGCCGCCGACCACAACGTCGCCAAAACCCAAGGTTCCCGGGGAAACTGACAACTGCCCCTGGGAGACCGATCCGCCGCCCGTGCCCGAAAGCGTTGTCTTCAGCGTCGAATTGGATGCGTTGGAATCCACGATTAGCGTCGCGTTTGCAGCACCGCTCACCGTAGGCGAAAACGTAACTTTGAAAGCCACGCTCGACGAAGAAGAGATGGTTAACGGCAGAGCTGGCCCGCTCACCGTAAAACCTTCTCCGACCACATACGCATTCGAGATCGTTATCTTCGAAGAACCCGTTACCGTCAAAGTCCCCGACAGGGTTGCGCTCTGTCCCACCTGGACGTTCCCGAATGAGATGGACGAAGGATTCGAAGAAAGCTGTCCCTCCATCACCGCGCTGCCGGAAACGGCCAGAGAGGCATAATTCAGGGAGTTGCTGCCCACAAACGAAATGGTGCTCGAAGGCTCGCCGGCCGATCCCGGCTGAAACTGCACGCTGAAGGGGGCTGTCTGTCCCGGAGCCAGGAGCAGCGGCAGAGCCAGCCCGGTTATCTGAAATGCCGAGTTCAACCCGCTGATCGAACTGATGGTTAGGCTCGAGGGTGTGGAGTTGGCTAACGTGTCACTCAGCGTCTTGCTGCTGCCGACGGCAACCGTGCCAAAGTTCAGGCTGCCATTCACCAGGACCGAGCTGCTGGCGTTGCTGGTGGCTGCGCTGGCTGCTCCAGGAAGACCCTGGCATCCAGTAAGGGCGACCAGACTTGCGGCAAGCGCAAGACAACAATTCCGATATCTATGCGACCGATGCGAGTTCAAAGCGGCGACCTCTTAAAGCCGTATCCGCGTCTACGGCGGGGGATTCGATTCACTGGAGCCGCCGGGTCTGGCTTCTTCCAGCAGCGGTAGTGTAGGTTGCCCCTGGGGTAACCTCCTAGGTCTCGAAAGTGCATGAGGCCGGTGCATCCGGCCAATCACTCTTGGCATGCGCTTGTGTTTCAGCCACTTGCAGCCAGCGGGGCCGCCGGGAGCGCAGAATTAGTTAGGGCAGGGGAGCGTCCCGTCAGAGTGAAGCAATCCCAGCCGGTCCATACCGGCAGGGCCAAAAAGTGGACGCTCCAGGTGAGAAAAGGACTGGAACCGACGATCGGACTCGAACCATGACCTGCCGAGCACTTTCAGAACAGCACTCAGGACATTGAATTTCGAACCACCCAAAGCCGGCAGGTTCATCGTGGCCAGCCGGAGACGCCGAGGACCGCGGCGGAGGAACACCTGCCACCGGGATACGAAATCGACAACCGTTTTAGTGGACTCAGCGGCCCGAATGATTCCATACTTGAACTATGCACGGGCGGGGCGCGACTGTGGATTGCACGCTCTTGTTGGCGCTGGCAGCCTTGTGGGTGATGCCGTCTTCGGCACAAACACCTTCGTCCTCGTCCTCTTCGTCTTCATCTTCCCCCGCTTCGCAGCGCATTGCCTCCGACCACGTTTCTTCGGAGCAGGCTGCCGCCGGGCAGAAGCTTGCGGTAACCGTAACCGACGAAAACGGAGTGGCCGTCGGGTCCGCGCGCGTGCAGTTGCAAGGGCCGCCGCCCACCCTCCCACTGCGCTGCGGAACCGATTTCGCCGGGCATTGCGAATTCACCGATTTGTCTTCCGGAACCTACGAGCTGCGCGTTGAGAAGACCGGTTACTACGCTCTGGTGCAGCCCGAGTTACAAGTCGGCGTCACGCCCAATGTGGACATGACTCTTTACCATCAGCAAGAGGCGCGGGAAGTAGTGGACGTGGTGGAATCTTCGCCGGCCATCGACCCGGCGCAAATCTCCAGCAAAGAGGAGCTCACTGGGACCGAGATAGTCGATATTCCCTACCCCGGACCGCACGATTACCACAACGCGCTGACCTTCATCCCTGGAGTTACGCCGGATGCCTTTGGTCAGGCGCATGTGGCGGGCGCCGAAGCCTACCAGACGCTCTTGCTGCTGGACGGTTTCAACGTGAGCCAGCCGACGAACGGCCAGCTGGCGATACGGACCAGCATCGACTCATTCCGCTCCATTGAGGTGACTCCGAGCCGCGAACCGGCCGAGTTCGGCAAGGGCTCCGGCGGCGCGCTCGCCTTGAACACGAAAATGGGCGACGATCACTTCCGGTTGATCTCGACGGACTTCATTCCTGCACCGCAGGACATCAAAGGGATCTCGATCGGCCAATGGACGCCCATTTACACGATGTCCGGCCCGCTTCGCAAAGGGAAGATGTGGTTTATCGACGCGCTCGACGGTGAGTTCGACAACAACGTCACCAAGCAATTGCCGGCCGGTTCCGATAGGGACCATGTCTGGCGCGTGGACAACCTGGCCAAGCTGCAATCCAACCTCACCACTCGCAACATCGTGACCGTCAGCTTCCTGTCGAATTATTATCACGATCCAAACGACGGGCTGTCGGTTCTCCAGCCTCAGCCGAGCACCTCCACGGATGCCGAAACCGCCTACATCGGCTCGCTCAAAGACCAATACTATTTCCGCGGCGGGGCATTGCTGGAAACCGGATTCGGTGTGGACCAGTACAGCGGGTCGCTCACTCCTCATGGAGATAGTCCTTACATCTTGATGACGCAGGGAGCCACGGGCAACAACTACCTGACCGAGAGCACGCTCGCCCGCCGAGTGCAGGGCGTGGCGAATCTCTATCTTCCACCGCATCAGTGGCACGGGCGGCACGATATCAGGGTCGGCACAGATGTGGACCGCTTGAACTATGGCGCGCAGTTCCTGCGCCAGCCGATTTCGTTTCTGCAGGCGAATGAACCGCTGCAAGGCCAATTGCCTCAGCCTTGTCCAACCGATGCGAATAGCGTTCCTGTGGTGCCCTCGATAACTTGCGCGCGCTATTCGGTGTTCTCTGGAGGCAATTACTCTCCAATTTACAATGCCGAGGCCAGCGCCTACGCCGAGGATCGCTGGCTAGTCACGAATCGTCTGCTCATCGAGCCGGGCCTGCGCTTTGACTGGGATGAACTCATTCGGACGCCGTTGTTCTCACCGCGCCTGGCGGGCACTTACATCCTCGACAATGAAAGCAACACCAAACTGTCGGCGGGAATCGGAATTATCTACGACTCAACCAACTTGGGATTGATCCATCAACCCCTCGAGGGGCAGAGGATCGATTACTTTTTTGACGCGAACGGGTGCCCGCAAGAAGCGAACGGCAACACGGTCAGTTGCACTCCGTCTACGCCGCCGCCCGAGCCCGCGCCAATACCCGTGCCGACCACGTTTGTCGTGGACCGGAGCACGCTCGACGCGCCCCGTTTTTTGAACTGGAGTGTTGGGCTGGAGAAGAAACTGCCGGCTGCGGTCTTTCTAAAGCTTGAGTTCCTCGAAAAACGAGGCGTGCATGGCTTCGCCTACAACACGCTGAACGGCGCGGTGGACGGCATTTATCTCCTCGGGAATGGACGCGACGACCACTACGACGCCTTCACCGTCAGTTTGCGCCACCGCTTTCGCCAGCATTACGAAATCTTCGGCGCCTATACGCGCTCCAGTTCGCGCACCAACCAGATGTTCGACTTCAGTTTGGATATTCCGCTGTTGAGCCCGCAGTTGCCCGGTCCTTATTCCTGGGACACACCTAACCGCTTCGTGGGTTGGGGCATTGTGCCGTTTTTCAAGCTGCCCATCATTCACAGATTCGACGTGGTCTACTCAGCCGAAGCGCGCACCGGTATGCCCTTTCTCGGGACTACCGATCAGGGAGAGATCGCTCCCGGCGATCCGGCCTTTCGGCTGCCCACGTACTATTCCGTGAATCTGCAGTTCGAGAAGCGCATTCATCTGTTCGGACGCTATTGGGCGGTGCGCGGAGGCTTCGACAACGTCACCAACCACGCCAATGTCAATTTGGCCAACAGCATCATTGATACAGCCCACCCAGTCCCGACTTTCATCGACGGCAACGGGCGCGCCCTCGACGGCCGGGTCCGTTATCTGGGACGGCAGTGATTCTCAAGCACGACTTTCCCGTGGTTCTTGCCTTCTTGCAGCAGCTTGTGGGCTACTTTGGCTTCGGCGAGCCGGAGCACCTGGCTGGCAAACCCAATTTACTTCCGCCAACTTGCGGACTTCGGCAAACCTGACTTCACCTTGAAACCGTAGCGACGAGTGACTTGAACTACTCCACGTTGGCCTGCGAGTGGCTCAAGCAAAAACGGCCAACGCTGGTGCAGCGGGCAGCATACAAGCGCTACTTCCGCCCTGACCGTGATTCTGAACTCTTCTTTGTTTCGACTCAGTTGTTGGCGTACCAGTTGCGCCAGGCGGCAGCATCGGTGGGCAGGCGCTGGCCGGTGATGTCGCTAAGGGCCTTGAAGGCCCATGCGCGAGTTTGCGCGTCGAGTGCGGGATCTTCCGAGTAGTTGATGAGCTGAGGCACGGCAACCCGGCGTTGTTCGGGGCTTAACATGCCGGACTCGGCGATGCTGCAGGCGGCGCGTTCGCGCACCTGGGGCGAGGGATCGTCGTGCATGGCCTGGAGCAGAGGCACCAAGGTTGGAGTGGTGCCCACCAGCGCCAGACCTTCCACGGCCCAGGCGCGGGAATCGGCGTCGGAATCTTTGAGATGAAGAGCGAGCACCTGCACGACGCGATCGGCTTGGACGCCGCGATTGCCCATGAGGCCGAGAGTCCAGAGAGCCCAGATTTTGCGCGCGTGATCGGGGGAATCGGACTGGGCCACGAGAAAGTCGAGATTGGATTCGCTCTTGGCCAGTCCGTAGGCGGCCAACTCGACTTCGACGGCGGAGGCGCGAACCTGCAAATCATTGGAGTTGAGAGCGGCGGTGCTTAGGGTGCTGAGCTGAGAATCCCATTGCAGCTTCCCTTGCCAGCGGGCGACGCGCGCCTGGATCTGGCCGGTTGCGCCATCGGAGCGGCTGACGGCGCGCTCGAGCAGAATTTCGGCCTGACGCTGCGGCTTCTGGCGATCGAGATCGGATTCGGTCGGCACGGCCGATGCGACCAGACGGGAATCCTGGCGCGAGGAGAACAGGCCAGAAACTTTTCCCCACACCGCGCTTGCGCCTCCAGCGCCGGAGACCAGAACCGCCGCCACTACGCCCGCGAGAACTGTGGCGAAGTGAAATATGCGCGGGTTTCGCTGCGGCGCGGAGTTGGTCAGCGCTTCCGAGGATGTGGCGGGATCGGCAGGAACCGCGAGATTGTAATTCCGCAGGATTTGGCCCTGCGCGCCCAGGTTGCGCGCGTCGTTATTCTGCGCGTCCCCATTCTGCAAGTCGTTGTTCTGCGGATCGCTATTGTGCAGATCGTTGTCCTGCGAACCGCGTTGCCGAAATTGTGGCAAAGACCAATTCATAGTAGTTTCAGCTAGGTTGCCAATCATTGAACAGTTTAAGAAGCTGGCCCGAATCCCGTAAAGTTACTCCCGGTCGGCCCCTGAACAAGAGCGATTCAACCAAAGACGATTAGATGCAGGATGGCGGCAGCGCGCATCCTGGCGGAACATCCCAGTACAACACGGCGGACCCGGTTCTGCGGACCCGGCCCAGATAACAAGAGTGTGGAAAGGATCATACCAGTGAAGATCATGCGAACGAACATCATGCGAATGAGGATAACAGCGATGCAGGGGTTGCGGACGGCGCTGATTTTCTTGCTGGCGTCTGCGGCTGTGGCCACGGGTCCCGCGGGATATGACGCGGGATACAAGGTGGTGAACACGTACAAGTTGGGTGGCGAGGGCGGATGGGATTACCTGATCGCGGACGCGGCCGCACGCCGGCTGTATATTTCGCGGGCCACGCACGTGATGGTGATGGATCTGGATTCCGGCAAGACCGTCGGCGATATCGCCGACACGCCGGGCGTGCACGGCATCGCCCTCGCGCCGGAACTGGGCCGCGGCTTTACCAGCAATGGACGCGAAGGAACGGTGACCATCTTCGACCGGAAGACGCTCGGGAGCATCAGCAAGGCGAAAGTTGGAGAGAATCCCGATGCGATTGTTTATGATCCAGCGACCAGGCGGGTTTTCACGTTCAACGGGAAAAGCCAGGACGCGACCGCGCTGGACGCGGAAACAGGCACGGTGCTGAGCACGATCAAGCTCGATGGCAAGCCCGAGTTTGCGGCGAGCGACGGCAAGGGCGAGATTTTTGTGAACATCGAAGACAAGAGCGAACTGACGGCCATCGATTCGAACAAGATGGAAGTGAAGGCGAAATGGCCGCTGGCCCCGTGCGAGTCGCCTTCGGGATTGTCGATGGACCGCAAGAACCGGCGATTATTTGTGGGCTGCGAAAACAAAATGATGGCGGTGGTGAATGCCGATACGGGCAAGGTTCTGGCCACGCTGCTGATCGGCGAGGGCGTGGATGCGACGACGTTCGACGACGAAAGCGGACTGGCCTTTGCCTCCTGCGGCGAAGGCGTGCTGACCGTGGTGCGGGAAGAGTCGCCCGACAAATTCAGCGTCGCGCAAACTGTGCCCACGCAGCCGGGCGCGCGGACGCTGGCGCTGGATGCCAAGACTCACAATGTATACGTGGTAACGGCAAAATTCGGCCCACCGCCGCCGGCGACGACGGACAGTCCGCATCCGCGGCGCAGCATCCAGCCCGACAGCTTTGTGGTTCTGGTTGTAGGCAAATGAAATGGTACCTTCATTCCTGGCGCAATCTCTGGCGGAATTGCCGGCGGAATTTATGTCGCAGTAGCGGCCGAAATTCAGGCGGAAGCCGGATCTGGCTTGGGCTGGCGCTTGCGCTGGTGCAGAGCTGCGGAGTGCAGGACTGCGCGGCGTATTCCGTGCTGACGCACGAAGAGGTGGTAGACCTGGTGTGGAAAGACAATCTGCTGCCATTGCTCAAGAAACGTTTCCCTGCGGCGACAGATGACGATCTCAAGAAGGCGCATGCATTTGCGTATGGCGGGTCGCTGGTGCAGGACATGGGTTACTACCCGTTTGGCAGCAAGTATTTCAGCGACCTGACGCATTATGTCCGGAGCGGGGATTTTGTCGTGAACCTGCTCCACGATGCTTCCGACCTGGACGAATATGCGTTTGCGCTGGGCGCGCTGGCGCATTATTCCGCCGATAATTCGGGCCATCCCACGATCAATCAGGTAGTGGCCATCGAATTTCCGAAGCTGCGAAAGAAATTTGGGAAAGAGGTGACTTACGCTGACAACCCGAAGGATCACATCCGTACAGAGTTCGGCTTCGACGTAACCCAGGTGGCGAAGAATCGCTACACGTCGGATCGTTATCACGACTTTATCGGCTTCGAGATTTCCAAGCCGGTACTGGAGCGCGCGTTTCTGGATACCTACGGCATTCCGCTGAGCGACGTAATCTCGAATGAAGATCTGTCATTTGGCACGTTCCGGCGGGCGATCAGCGTGGTGATTCCGGAGATGACCCGCGTGGCGCTGGTGACACGCCGCAAGGAGATGGTGAGCGAGACGCCGAATTCTCGAGCGCGCCAGTTCCGCTATTACTTGTCGCGCACGAATTATCAGAAGGAATGGGGCCGGACTTACAAACGTCCGGGTTTCGGAACGCGGGTGCTGGCGTTCTTTCTCAAGCTGGTGCCGAAGGTGGGGCCGTTCAAGGCGCTCGACTTCAAGATTCCTACCCAGCAGACGGAAGACCTGTACATCGCCAGCGTGGACCGCACTGTGGAGAATTACACGAAACTGCTGGGCGAGGCTGCGGATGGAACGCTCACTCTCACGAACACAGACTTCGATACCGGACACGACACGCAGGCGGGCGAATATGTTCTGACCGATGATACCTATGCGCGCCTGCTCGACCAGTTGGCGGGGCATAATTTCGATCAGATGACGCCGCAGTTGCGCGCCAACATTGTAGCTTTCTACTCGAACCTGAACGCTCCCATCGCGACCAGGAAAAAGACCGCAGCCTGGAGCAAAGTTCTCGATGAGTTGGAGCGGCTGCGGGCATTGCCGGAAGGCTCGCCAGCGGCGACAAAAGCGAGTGATGAAGTACAGCACGAAGGGGACGGAGACTTTTGAATTGCAGGCGAAGAATTTCGCGGGCGGTGGAATGGGGCGCTGAGCGTCCCTTCCGTCGACTAGAACGACCGTTCGGTTGTCAAATTGTTATCGTCGCGTATATTATCGCAACCACTTTGCAACCACTTTGATTGAAACTTCAAATCGACTTTTCCGGTTTTGAATGCTTCGGGGCTTCTGAGGACTTCTGAAGATGACGGTTGTGGACGACAAGTTTTTTCACGCTCGGGTCACCAAGCGCGCCGACTTTGCCCCGGACTTGTGGATGATTCGCGTGGAACCCGGCGGCGAGTTCAAGTTTGTGCCCGGTCAGTATGCGACGCTGGGGGTGGAAATCGGAGGGAAGCGGACGGAGCGTCCGTATTCGATTGCCTCGGCGCCGTTTGAAACCGAAGTTGAGTTTTTCTTTGAACTGGTTCCGGAAGGAGCGTTGACACCCAGCATCTACAAGCTGCAACCGGGCGATGAAATGCTGATGCGGAAGGTGGCGAAAGGACGATTCACGCTGGATACCGAAAGCGGGCGCAAGAATCATCTGCTGGTTTCGACGGTGACGGGAGTGGCTCCGTTTGTCAGCTATGTGCGGGAGTTGCATAGAGAGTGGAAAGGAGGCAGGTTCGATGGCGGGCACAAATTGTATTTGCTGAACGGGGCAAGTCGCCCGTGGGAATTTGGTTATGTGGACGAGCTGCGCCAATTTGCGCAGGCGGCACCGTGGTTTATCTATGTGCCGACGGTGAGCCGCCCGTGGGACCACGCCGACTGGCCCGGCGAGATCGGGCGCGCCGACGATGTGTTGCGCAAGTACGCCGATCAATGGGGACTGGACGCCACGAATACAACCGCGTATTTGTGCGGGCATCCCGACATGATCGCGAACAGCAAGGCGATTCTGAAGCGGCGCGGGTTTGTTGACAGAACTGGGGTCAAGGAAGAAATTTATTGGGTTCCGGGGAAGTAGTAAGCGAGTGCCGAGTACCGAGTACCGAGTGGCGATCCCGAATGCTTTCACCACAGAGACACGGAGGCACAGAGAAAAGATCTTAAGGTGGAAACCGCAAAGCTCGCTTGGCCAAACTGCAAGCGTGGGTGGCGAAACCGGGTTCATTCACTTTCGGCGGGAGCGAAGAATACGAGCACGGCCAGTTCCTCCTCAATATTGTAGAAGCGATGTTCAACTTGGGCGGCTACGAAAATGACGCTGCCGGCGGAAATTTCCCGGTCTTCATTATCACTATCATTATCGGCTTTGAAGCGCGCGCGGCCGCGGAGCACGTAGTAGAGTTCGTCTTCGCGGTGTGGTTTTTGCAGGTCGATGCTCCCGGCGGGCAGAACGTAGAGGCCCGTGCTCATCGACGGGATGCGCAGGAATTCCAGATAGCGATCACGGCTTTGCCCGCGTTCGCGCTCCAGTGCGGAAATTTCGAAGAAGCTGCAGTCTCGCTCGCTTATGTTGGCGCCTCTCGTGTAAGTCTTAGCGTTGTAAGTCTTAATTTCTATTAATTTCTAAGTCTTCTCCTCCTAAGTCTTCATAATCGTTTCGCACGCGATTACCGTTCCGCTCTGGAGGCGGCGTTTCCCCGGAAGCGATTCGCTCGTGCAGGTGCGGCGCTCAACTCAACTCCACGAGTCCTCGGCATCGGTGTCGTCGCCTTTGTCGTTGGTGACGATCAACTCGCTGGTGTTGTCGCCGGGGTATTGGCCCTTCTGGATCAGGGTCTGCTGCCAGTTGTTGATGGGAGGGTTGAAGCTCTTGTCGTATTCGGTAGATCCATTGACCAGAATCTGTGCGCTGGCGATTTTTTCTCCGGTATCGGCCGCGGCCGAAGCGGAAATATTCCAGTCTGCAGCTGGATTCTTGGCGTGGGTAAGGGTTGTTTTCATAAAGTTCTCCTGGTGCCCGTGTTGGCGGTGCATGCGAACGGTGGCCCTGGAAGTTTCTCCCGTGAACGGCAGTTTCTGGCGAGAATTCGATTCTTGTTACGTTTACAGAAAAATTACGTTTACAGAAAAATTCCGCCGAAGAACAGATCGGTGAACTGCGGCACCAGATTCTGCGCCTGCAGCTCGCCTTCGGGTTTATACCACTGATAGATCCAGTTAATCATGCCGAGAAGGGCGAAGGCCGCGGCGCGCGGAGTCACCCGGTCCGAGACGCGGCGGGATTTTTGAGCTTCATTTTGCGCGGCGTTCTGGATTTTGTTCTGGACTTCCTTTTGTACCTCTCTTTGTACTTCGGCGATGAGATTTTCCACGAAGTGAATATAGTCTTTCTTGCGGGCGTTGATACGCTTGCGCAGCGCGGGCGGCAGGGGATGGTTTTCGTGCAGCATCACGGTGATTTCGCGGTCGCGGGGGCTGAGCACGACTTCGATGTGGCGCTGGATGAGGGCGCGCAGGCGCTGCTCGGGATCGGCGATGCTGGCGACAGCATCGATCACACGCTCCTGGGTGAGGTCCATGGCGTGGTCCATGATCTCGAACAGGATCTCGTCTTTGCTTTGGAAGTGATGGTAGAGGCCGCCTTTGCTGAGCTTGAGCGAGGCGGCGACGTCGTTCATGGAAGTGGCGTCGTAGCCGCGCTGCTGAAACAGACGGGCAGCGGTGCGCAGGATTTCCTGCCGGGAATCGACCAGGGTCTCGCGAGTCATCCGGTGGACATGGTACCGAGTTGCGGGCTGGAATGCCAATTGGCTTCTAGCTGCTAGCTCCTAGCTTCTAGCCAAACCTTTTGATGTTCGTTCGTCACTAGGTCGCCAGAGTCGGCAGCCTGGGCCGGATTCTCCGAGGCAGTGGATTCGCCGCGGAAATAAAGTTTGATGCGACGTTGCCGGAGCGGCCGCGAGCCGGGGCTCTTTGGCAAAAAGTTGGGGGGTATACCCCTCCCCCCGGTCTATTAGAATCATGAAGTTAGGCAGGAAATTCGTCGCAAAATATAGTTTTCAAAGAACTTAGAGGCAAAATCTTGAGAGCAAAAGACTCAGGGGCGAGATCGCCGGTGCTCCCAGCCATGGTTGCGGCCTCGACCATGATCGCGCAGTTGGGATGGCGAAGGCAAGGTTGGATGTCACACGGTGCTGCGGATTTCTCGCGGCTAGGTGGTTAGGAGCTTGGCTTCGTTGCATAATACTCCGGCAGCCATGTTTGGAGAAATGGTCGGATCTTCTTGGTAGCTAAGACTAAGGCGGAGAGCCCGCAGCATGTCGTTGAAACGATAGAGCGGCTGGAACGTCAGAGCGATGCCTGCTGCACGGGCCTCGGTCTGCTAGGCCACGCCTGGAACTATGCGGCTTGGCTTTCTCTGACGGAGTGCGTCAGACGCATAGAAACAAATTTGACCCCTAACGAGTACGGAGGCTCGAAACACAAGATACTTGTCATGAATCTTGCCCGGGTCGCAGGGCAGCTCTGGAGGTTCGCTCACGACCACGGTAGGCCGAGACAGTGTGCCCCCAGCGCGTTCCGCTGGTTCCCCCGGGTTGCGCGTGAAAGCGCGCTCGCGTTTGATGTTGCGTGGCCGTATTCGCAGTTCTGCCTCCATTTTCCGGGTTGGCATAGGGGTCTTTACGCAGCTGAGATAGAGGACGCAAACACCATCCGTTTCCACATAGGCAGTTCGCAACTGGCGAGGAGGGTTTCAGCCTATGGGAAGGGCATCCGGCCAGGCGAGCTCTCACTCGTAACGTCGGAGGAACCGCAGCAACTGCCATCCCTCAGTCGCGCTCTCATCGAGGCGTTTGAAGAGGCCATTCGAGGAGCCGAAGGGCGCGGCCTCTTCAGCGTAAGATTCGGCCCGCTCGGGCGACTTCGCTCCCTGCTGGCCGAGATGTATTCGGAGCGCCTCTCCAATAGGCTGCGACGGTACCCCAGCATCTCCGTGGGCGACTACTCGCTTGAGCAGTTCAGGGCCTTTTATTCGGGCCTGTTGGCAGTCGTGGGTGCACATGAGCACTTGTGTTTCTTATGGGCGAGGAGCCGGTCGAGGCCACTTGAATCGCTGGTGCTTGTATACCCCCGCGTCAAGTGGAACGAATTGATTTCGGAGTACTCGGGGCTGGCCGTGTCCTGTATAGAACACATCTTGCCCGACCTAACCTTCGGCGCATTTGCATCTCAGGATCTCCAGATGACGCCGTTTGTACCGCTGGCGGATGATAGCTCACTGTTAGGCGTGGTCCCCCATTTTCCACTCCAGAGCAACTCCGAGGAGAACATTCTCCGTGTCTGCTCCTATCGAAGACCGAATGTTTATTCGCAAACGTCTCTAACCAAGGAAGCCGAGATGCGGGATAGATTGAAGTCGGCGGTCAAGCCTCCGCGTCTTGTCTGCGGCCCGTTGAACCTTGGGAAAGGAGTCCCGGATCTTGACCTTGTGATTGAGGACCTGGCAAGTGGAACGCTTCTTCTCGCTGAGCTAAAGTGGCCGCGCAAGCCCTATGCTCCGCGCGAATTCCCCGAACGCGACAAAGAACTACGAAAGGGGATTGCGCAGATCAGGGCAGTCAGGTCTTTCCTATCGGCCGGGCCCGGATTCCTGGCCGACCGCGGCTATGTGCGGCGACCCCTGACGGACTACGCGCTTGTACAGTATTGCGTTGTTTCGCGTGACCATCTGATCGAGACGCAGGATGAGGAATATCCCGTCTACAGCTATGACGTTTTTGAGAACGAGATGTCTGGGCCTAAGGATATGCCTTCGATACTGGCTTTCTTGAACAGCATGGACTGGTTGCCGCGAGAGGACGAGGATTTCACGTTTCAGTGGACTGCGGATAAGGTCGCGGGCGTGACTGTTTTTTCTGAACTCTTCCTTCTGAAG
This sequence comes from Acidobacteriaceae bacterium, assembly GCA_003156805.1. Classification (GTDB taxonomy): domain Bacteria; phylum Acidobacteriota; class Terriglobia; order Terriglobales; family Acidobacteriaceae; genus Sulfotelmatobacter. The sequence continues at coordinate 72,572 of PMHV01000025.1, forward strand.
TCGCATGGCGCCCTAACTATGTAGCGTCGATTTTTGTGGGCTCAGGGGCTAGACCTCCATTACCTTCATCCGCAGTCTTTCTTCCCCATTTGCTCAAGGCGATTGCGATTGAAGGGCTGTGCCGTGTGTGCTTAACTTCATTTAGAGTTTGTTCAGGCAGTCCTGAGGGGAAGGATTGAGAATCGAAGGTCAGGGGATAGGCGTGCCGATGGTCAGGCGCTGGTTATCGCGGGCAGCGGCTGCGCTGCTTTGGGTTTGCCTCGCCAGTGGCTTTGCCGCGGGCGCGGGTCAGCCTCATTATTTGGTTACCCATTATTTGGTAACCAATGACGATGTCCCGTTCGGCAACAGCGTCAGCTTTTACACGGTGGGAGCAAACGGTTTGCTGACCCTGAAGGAGCAAGTGATAACCGGCGGATGGGGAACCGGGGGCGGCTATTTTGGGGCGAACCGGATCAACGTGCTCAGCGGTGGAAACGACGAGTGCGTCTACGCCTCGGACGGTTCCACCGGCGACATCGCCGGAATCGACGTCAGCACCCTGCAGTTAGCCGGCACTACTTCGGGTTCAGGTACGGACACCGGCATCTCGAATGGCATCGGTTTGGCGATGAACAGCCAATATTTATATGCCAGCTTCACCGACTCGAGCACGATCGGGACGTTTCAGGTGCAGCCTGGCTGCACGCTTACGTTTGTCAATGATGTTTCCGTGGCCGGCCTGCAAGCCGGAATCGTCGATGGCATGGCGGTGAGCGGAAACATGCTCGTCGTTACTTACGGGGATGGCTCCATTGAATCCTTCAACATCGCGTCGGGAACGCCGGTATCGAATGGCGACGAGCAGAATTCCACTGCCTATGTTGCGGCGCAAGGGGCCACTTATCCGACAAGCGTAGAGATCACAGAAGATGGGCACTACGCGCTGTTCGGCGATACGGCGACGTCGACGACGGTGGAAGTTTCCGACATTTCCTCGGGCGCGCTGAGCAAGACGGTTGTCAATTCGCTGGGAACTGCGATCAACTCCAGCAACATTCTGCTGAGCCCGGATGAGACGCTTCTCTACATCAGCAACACGCAAGGGGACGAGATCACGGCCGCTTTCTTCGGCAAAAGCACGGGCAAACTTTCGGCCGGTTGCGCATCCCCAGGGCTCAGAGGCTACAGCTCGAAGTGGTCCTACCTGGCAGGTCTGACGCTGGACACGAACACCGGGACCGGCGGAGTCGTTTATGTCGCCGAGTTTGGTTCGACATCGTACATCGGGATCGTTGAGGTTAGTTCGACTGGCGGAAAATGTACGCTGGCAGAATCGCCCGGCTCACCGGTTTTGGATTCCGCCAGCGTGGGGTTGTTGTCGATTGGGACTTTTCCGCCGCGATCTTTCTAGCAGATGAGAACGTCGCGTGAAGTTTGGGCTTTCTGGGTGTTCAGCCTGAGGGTTCAGCAATATTTGAGGAGTGAGAAATGCGCGCTGTTGGTAAAAGCCTGCTGGCGATCGTGGTGTGCGGATTTTGCTGCCTGGAGGCGGCGGCGCAGTGTCCCGCGCGGCCTGCCGCCGGTACCGTGGTGCAGGACGCGCTGAGTCTGTATTCGCAAAATGGGGTGCTTAACGCCGGCTTCACCATGGGTTATTCGGTGGATGTCTCCGGCTATTCGCATTACTGCTACAAATATCAAACGCCCACGGGAATCGTGGAAGCGCCAACGTTGCGCCTCAATCCAGGCGACCAGCTTGAGCTCGACGTAAAAGACCGCATCACGGGCGATGGCGCCAGCTCGATGAGCGCAATGGATCGTATGTCTGCGCCGGCGGGCGCCACTTGCGGCGATGGAGGCAACGCGACTCTGCAGGCGACCAACGTCCACTTCCACGGCTTGAATGTTCCGCCGGTCTGCCATCAAGATGACGTGCTCACCACTTTGATCCAACCGGGCACACCGGGGTTTGAATACAGCATCCAGATTCCAACCACGGAACCGCCGGGCCTGTACTGGTACCACCCCCATGTGCATGGGTTTACTGAGTTTCAGGTGAATGGCGGAGCCGCCGGGGCGATCATTGTGGAAGGGATGGAGAAAGTGCGCCCCGAGGTGACTGGACTTACGGAGCGCGTTTTCGTGATTCGCCAGCAGTACCTGGTTCCCTGGGTTCCGGGGCCCTACCAACTGACGCTGAACTTCCAGGTCTCGAACGCCCCCGTCAGCCTTCCGCCAATCATTCAAATGATGCCGGGTGAAAAGCAGTTCTGGCGGGTGGCAAATGCGACGCTCCAGGATTTCATGCCGTTACAGGTGTCGCTGAACGGCACGCCGCAGAAATTGGAGTTGATCGCTCTTGACGGTTATCCTCTTGCCGCGCCGCGCTTCGTAGAAACAATTCTGGTGCCGCCGGCAGGACGGGCAGAGTTTATCGTACAGGCCCCAGCGAAAGGGCAGACTGAGCAATTCTCCACCTTAGCGTATTCAACCGGCCCCACCGGCAACCAGGATTTCGAACAGATCCTTGCGAATATCGAAACCAGCGGCGGCGATAGCGTTAAGAAACGAGAGGCGAAACCCACGGAGTCCGCGCCGCGGATCTCCATCGACAGCCTTAAATTCGCAGGGTTGAGAGATTTGACTGCAACCGCTACGCGGAATCTCTATTTCTCCGAGGAATTTGGAGGGACCAACGGTCCGATTCAGTTTTATATTACCGTCGATGGACAAAAGCAGAAGGTTTTCGAACCCAACGAAAAGCCCGTGATCACCACCAAAGTCGGAGCGGTCGAGGATTGGACCATTGAAAACCGGGCGCTGGAGACGCACGCCTTTCACATCCACCAGATTCACTTTCTAATGCTGGAAGTCGACGGAAAGCCCGTGCCTACCCAGGATTATCGCGACACGATTGAGATTCCGTATTGGTCGGGGAGCGGTCCTTACCACAGCGTGAAAGTGCGCATGGATTTCCGCGATCCGACCATTGCCGGCACTTTTGTGTTTCACTGCCACATCCTGCTGCACGAGGATCTGGGCATGATGCACAAGATCCTGGTCCAGCCCTAGTAATCCATCCCTGCCAAAAAGGAGGTTGTAACCAATGCAAAAGAAAATTCTGCTCGTGTTGTGTGGGGCGCTGCTGGCGATTGCCGGATACTTGTGCGGCAACAGGCAGGCAACGGTTGCTCACGCTGGGCCGCCGGTAGAGGGCAGCGTTCCGAAATCGTATGGACGTGTGGCTGCGGTGATTCCCGACCAGATTGGGACCGGGCTGATCTTCGAGGACAAGGAGGGCGTGATCCGCTTCGTGAGCATGACCGGCATGAAAGAAGGAGAACTCGCGCGCTACGACGGGACCCCGACTCATGGAGGGATTCCCAGGTCGTACGGTCATTTGGTGGGCGCGGTGGTGAACCCCGCAGGGACGGGCCTGGTTTTCGAGGACAGCGACGGCGTGATTCGCTTCGTCACCATCACTGGCAAGGAAGAAGGAGAACTGACCCGCAATTGAGCGATGCATGGAAGCTGTCATGAAATTATGGCTGGCTGCTCCCTACGCCACGACAGCGAGGCCGTTCTTTTCGACCAGCGAGAGCAGCTTGAGCGAGGCGCCGGATGGCCGCTTTTCGCCGCGCTCCCACTTGCTGACCAGACTGCTGGTCACGTTCAGGTAGTTGGCAAAAACGGATTGGCTGACGTGTTCTCGCTCGCGGATTGCCTTGATCTCCTTCTGGCTCTTGGCGAACCCATACACGAAAAGCTTTGTCGCCGCGCCGGAAAAGACGACCGTGCGGTAGCCCTGAAAATAAAGTTTGATGCGACGTTTCCGGAGAAGACCGCGAGCCGCGCTCTTGCGCTATTGTAGGCTGCCCCCTCCCCCCCATTTTCTAAAATATCTGGACTCAACACCTTAGCGGGAAATTCCCCGCAAAGTACTGATGCCAAATCATTTAGATATTAAGTTCTTTAAAATAAACGACTTACGAGCGCGCGACGAGTTGGCTTGTGCCAACCGTCACAGCCTCGACCATGATCGGCTGATAGACCTGTGGATAGCAAGGTTGGATGTCACATGCGGGCGGTGGAAAAAAAGCGGGGCGAGGACGGCGAATTAGCTTTGCCGGGTCGTAGGGGGCTATTTCTTCTGAAGAGACATTTCACCAACTACTGATATCCCGTAGTATCATGAAACTGGAATTTGAGCGGCACAAGGCCAAGGCCGAAGCCAGTAGCGAACGAGGGGAATGCGTTCGAATTATCTCAGCCCGAAGGGCGACGCAGTATGACTACTTCCAGCAAAATGCTTAGGCCCATGGCGCCCGCGGCCATCGAGGCGGCCGCCCGCGCCGACCGCGACGCGCAGCCGCTGACGGCCGGCGAGCTTAAGCGGATGAAGCGAACGCCGCAGGCGAAGGTCATTCGCCGCGCCTTAGCATTGACCCAGGAGGAATTCGCCGTGCGCTACCACATCCCCCTCGGCACTCTACGGGACTGGGAGCAAGGCCGCGCGCAGCCGGATCGACCGACCCAAGCCTATTTAAAGATCATTGCGTGCGAGCCCGAGCGCGTCGAGCGGCTGTTGAATCCGAGGGCTTAGGGCCCGGCTATAGTAACTTCGCACTTGACAGGGCAGGAGTCCACATTTAGCATAACTAGACCGACCGACCGGTCGGTTTTAAACGCCCTCGGCGCTGCTGTGACGGCGGCTGAGGTTATCCCCCAAAAACAAGGGCTTTTCCCTCCCCTTGTGAACGAGAGGAGCACGCTGGTGGCTACTATTTTTTACGACGGCGACGCCAATACCGATGCCCTGAAGGGCAAAACCATTGCCATCCTGGGCTACGGCAGCCAGGGTCACGCGCAAGCGCAGAACCTGCGCGACAGCGGTTACAAAGTGATCGTGGGGCTGGAAGCGAACCGGCCGAGCGCACAACAGGCGAAAGCCGACGGCATGGTGGTGGTTGCACCGGACGAGGCGGCCAAGCGGGCCGACTGGATTCACGTGCTCACTCCGGATGAGACCCAGGCGGCGGTATATGAGCAGTACATCAAGCCGTATCTGCATCCGGGAAAAATTCTGGGCTTCTCGCACGGCTTCAGCATTCATTTCAAGACGATCGTTCCGCCGGATGACGTGGACGTGGTGATGATTGCGCCGAAGAGTCCCGGACACTTGCTGCGGCGGGTGTACAGCGAGGGGCGCGGAGTACCGTCGCTGATTGCGGTGAACCAGGATGCGAGCAAGCGGGCGCACGAGTATGCGCTGTGCTATGCGTACGGCATCGGCTCGACGCGCGCGGGGGTTTTGCAGACTACATTCAAGGAAGAAACCGAGAGCGACCTGTTTGGCGAGCAGGCGGTTCTGTGCGGCGGGTTGACGTCGCTGATCAAGAAGGGATTTGAGACGCTGGTGGAAGCCGGATACGCTCCGGAGATTGCTTATTTCGAGTGTCTGCACGAGATGAAGCTGATTGTCGATCTGATCTACGAAGGCGGCTTGGCGCGCATGCGCTATTCGATCTCAAACACGGCCGAATACGGCGACCTTACCCGCGGCGAACAAGTGGTTGGCGATGCCACGCGGGCCGCAATGAAAAAGACCCTGGCCGACATTCAGGATGGAACATTCGCCCGTGAGTGGATCAAGGAAAACAAAGACGGCGGCTACAACTTCACAGCGCTGCGCGAGAAAGAGCAGCAGCATCCGATTGAGATTGTAGGCGCACAGCTGCGGGGCATGATGAGCTGGCTGCCCGGCAGAGAAAACAAGAAACCGGTGGAGGCGCCGAAGCCGGCGGCGAAACAGGCTGTGAACGCCTAGGATCGCGGTGGAACGCGTGTTGGGCCGATAGCGGAGCTGGGCGGGTAGGGATCCTTCGACTGCGGTTGTTCTTTGCGCTTCGCGCAAAGAACAATCCTCGCTCAGGATGACAATATCTGGAGATGACTTAAGCGGATCAAGAAATGCCTAAGGGAGCCGAAATCGTTTTGCAGTGCCTGCGGGCCGAAGGGGTGGACCTGGTGTTCGGGTATCCCGGCGGCGCGATCATGCCGCTGTATGACGCGCTCGATGGCAGCGGCGTGCGGCACGTGCTGACGCGCCACGAGCAGGGAGCGACGTTTGCGGCCGAAGGGTACGCGCGCGTCACGGGAAAAGTGGGCGTGGCCATGGCTACCAGCGGGCCGGGCGCGACCAATCTGGTGACGGGCATCGCCGACGCGAAGATGGATTCGGTTCCGCTGGTCTGCATTACGGGGCAAGTGCGGACGGCGATGATTGGGACCGATGCGTTTCAGGAGACCGATGTTTTCGGCGTGACGCTTTCGTTGACCAAGTGGAGCCGGCTGGTGCGCACGATTGAGGAGATTCCGGCGGTGATTGCCGAAGGATTTCACTGGGCGCGCAGCGGGCGTCCGGGGCCTGTGGTGATCGATATTCCTACGGATATTCTGAAAGCGAGCCGGGAGTTTGCCGGGCCGGTGAGATTCACTCCGCAGGCGCGTCCCGCGGATGCGACGGCTGAGGGTGCCTTCGGCGGCGAAGTTATCGCTTTGCTGCGGCAGGCAGAGCGGCCGGTGGCGCTGGTGGGCGCGGGTGCGAAGCTCTCAGGAGCGATTCCGCAACTGCGGCGCTTGCTCGACGAGTTGAATGTTCCGACATTTGCGACGGTGCATGGATTGGGCGCGGTTCCACCGCAGTCGCCGTATTACCTGGGCATGGTGGGGATGCACGGGACGCGCGCCGCGAACATGGCGCTGCACGAAACGGACTTGCTGCTGGTGTTTGGGGCGCGGCTGGACGATCGGGTAACCGGCGATCCCACGCGCTTTGCGCCCAATGCGAAGATCGTTCATTTTGAAATCGATCCGGCGCAACTGGATCGCGTGCGGCCTTGCGAGTTGCCGGTGATCGGCGACCTGGCGGAGACGATTCCGGCGTTTCACGCCGAAGTGCGGCGGGCGGCTTCTGCTTCGAATGGTTCTTCTTCCTCTTCTTCGTTGCCTGATTGGAACCAGTGGCGGAGCGTGGCGTGCGGGCCGGAGCGGGCGGAGCTTGATCCGCGCGGGCTGGCGCAGCCGACCATCCGCTTTCTCGACGAACTCTTCAGCCATCTGCCGCAAGATAGCGTGGTGATTGCCGATGTGGGCCAGCACCAGATGTGGGCGGCGCAGCGCTACCGGTCGAGTTTGCCGCGGGGTTTCATCACTTCGGGCGGACTGGGCGCGATGGGTTTCGCTTTGCCGGCCGCGGTGGGCGTGCAACTGGCGAAGCCTGAGACTTGCGTGTTGTGCGTTTCCGGCGACGGCGGATTTCAGATGAACATCCAGGAGCTGGCAACGGTGCGTCGGTTGAGCCTGCCGGTGAAGATGGTGATCATCGACAACAAATATCTGGGCATGGTGCGGCAGTGGCAGCAGCTCTTTTATCAGCGAAACTATGCGGAAACCGATTTGAGCGACAATCCGGATTTCGTCGAGATCGCGAAGGCTTACAAGATTCACGCCTGGCGGCTGAACGAGGACGCCATGCGAGAGTATCCAGTGGCCAGCGAGACCGGCGACTTGATCGAGAGTTTCTTGCGCTCGCCGGAACCGGAGTTGCTGGTGTTCGATTGCGCTCCCGAGGCCAACGTGTTTCCCATGGTGCCGGCGGGAGCGGCGCTTTCGGAGATGGTGTTCGAGGAAGAGTAAGAATTGAGTGATTTAGCGATTTAGCGATTGAGCGATTGAAGAACTCCGAAGACGTGCGAGTTTTTCAATCGCCAATCACACAATCGCAAAAATTTCGTTTAAGGAAATGAATATGCAAGCCTTTCACATCCGATACAGGAACACGCAAGGAACGCTGATGCGCATTCTGAACGCGGTTTCCCGGCGCGGGCTGGATTTGACTTCGGTTCATGCGGAAGCAGCGGGGCAAGATCACCGCGTCACATTGGCGCTGGATGTGACGGCGAAGCAGAGTGGGCAACTGAACCGCGAGTGGTATGCGATTCCGGATGTGACCGAGGTGCGTTCGAGCGCGAGCTTGCATGAGCGGGGCGATCAAGCGCAGCCATGGACGGGGCCGCATCCGCCGGCCTCGGCAGGCGCGGACGATTCGGCACAGGCCGCGCTGGCGTAGGTTTTATGTTCCGGCTTCATTTTTGTTGGGTTGGGCTTTAGACGATGTTGGCTTCTTCCCTGGGTTGAGCAACTTGTTTTGTGAATCGTGGGCAGGCCGTTCAGCGATCTCTGGGTGTTGCATTGGGGAACATGCATTTGAGGTGGGAGCTTGCTCTCCATCGCTTCTTTCAAATGTGGGTTCCCCTATTTTCTTTGCTTCCGTCTTTGCCGCCCGCGGGATTGATCCCATGCCGGGATCGCCACCTGTGTTGTAATCTTTGATCATGGATCTCAAGCATCGCAGCCGTGGAATTACTGAGGGGCGCGACCGCGCCGGCGCGCGCTCCATGTTCAAAGCCATCGGCTTCACTGACGCCGATCTTAGCCGCCCGCTGATTGGGGTGGCCAATACCTGGATCGAAACCATGCCGTGCAACTTTCACCTGCGGCGGCTTTCGGCCAAGGTGAAGGAAGGCATTCGCGCGGCAGGCGGAACGCCGATGGAGTTCAACACCATCGCGATTTCCGACGGCGAAACCATGGGCACGGAAGGCATGCGAGCGTCGCTGGTGAGCCGCGAGGTGATTGCCGACTCAATTGAGCTGGTGTGCCGCGGGCAGATGTTCGATGCGGTGGTGTGCGTGGTGGGCTGCGATAAGACGATTCCAGCCGCGGCCATGGCGCTGGCGCGCATGGATCTTCCTGGACTGGTGTTGTATGGAGGCACGATCGCGGCGGGCAGTTATCGGGGGAAGGACGTCACAATTCAGGATGTCTATGAAGCCATAGGCGCGAACATCGCCGGAAAAATCACCGAGCAAGAATTGCACGATCTGGAAAATGTGGCCTGCCCGGGCGCGGGCGCGTGCGGTGGGCAATACACGGCCAACACGATGTCGACGGTGATGGAGGCGATCGGGCTTTCGCCGATGGGATTCAACAGCGTGCCCGCGATGGATGCGAGGAAAGATCAAGTCGCCCTCGATTGCGGCCAAGTGGCGCTGAATCTTCTGCACAAGAGCATCCGGCCGAGAGATATTCTGACGCGCGAGGCGTTTGAAAACGCCATCGCAGCCGTGGCTGCGACCGGCGGCTCGACTAACGCGGTTCTGCATCTGTTGGCGATGGCGCGGGAAGCGGAAGTCGCTCTGGAGATCGACGACTTTCAGAGGGTAAGTGAGCGGACCCCGCTGCTGGCCGATTTGAAACCATCGGGGCGTTTTGTGGCCGCGGATATGCATCGCGCGGGCGGCGTGCGACTGCTGACCCGGCGTCTGTTGCGCGGAAATCATCTACACCCGGCGGCGAAGACCGTCACCGGGCTTTCGATCGAAGCGGAGAGCGAGAGCGCCATCGAGACACCCAACCAGCAGGTGATTGCGCCGCTGGAAAAACCGCTGAAGAAAACTGGCGGACTGGTGATTCTGAAAGGAAACATCGCGCCGGAAGGTTGCGTGGCCAAGATCAGCGGACATGAAAGACTGGAGCAGCGGGGGCCGGCGCGCGTCTTCGAATCGGAAGAAGATGCCATGGCCGCGGTCACCGGCAAAAGGATTCAAGCCGGCGATGTAATCGTGATTCGCAACGAAGGGCCGAAGGGCGGTCCCGGGATGCGCGAAATGCTCAGCGTAACCGCAGCGATTGTGGGCGAAGGATTGGGAGAATCAGTGGCGTTGCTCACCGACGGACGTTTCAGCGGAGCGACGCGCGGACTCATGGCCGGACATGTGTCGCCAGAAGCTGCACTGGGCGGCCCGATCGCTGCGGTGCGCGACGGCGATACGATTCACTTCGATGCCGGCAGGCGACTGCTGGAAGTTGAGATCAGCGATGAGGTTCTGCGGCAGCGCATGAGTAAATGGAAACCACCGCAGCCGCGCTATCCTACGGGCGTATTCGCCAAGTATGCGGCGCTGGTTTCGTCGGCGTCGCAGGGAGCGATTACGCGAGCGCCTAAATAACAGGCTTCTTTCTTTCCGAAAATCCCCGCTTCTGAACGCCGGTTCCCGAGTTCAAGCCAGGAATCGAAAGAAGCTCGCCGGAATCCTCATTTCGAGCTCCGCGCGCGGGCAGGTGCATAGTGGACACGCGAGAGAAGAGAATTCTCTCCACGTTAATTTTCCGTTAAATTCGTCCCGATCCAATTGACCAGGCTGCGGGAGGGCACTAACCTGTAGCGATTATGACCAAAGCGGATCTTGATCAGTTGCGTCTTGCCTACAAGAAGGCTGTCGATGAATGGGTAAACACTATTCGCGCTGAAGAAGAGTTGGCCACTCCCGACCATTCGATGATCGCCATGGAGCACTGGGATACCGCCCACTTCGGCGAGCACGACGCACATACGAAAGCCACAGAAGCGCGAGAAGCCTACAAAGACGCGCTTCGTGCCTTGAACTATGGCATCTAGCTGGGTTCATCCAGTTCCGTTCGTTCCATCGCATCGGTTAAGCGTGCGCGCATGGGAACCGGTGCGGTCGCCTTCGGTGCGCTTCGCTTGCTCAGGGCGGTCGCTGCCGGGGCTGGAATCCGATGATTCCGTTCACCTCTTCCCATGAGATTCCGTCCTCACGCACACACGCTCTAAGCTCAACCCGCTGCTGGCCGTCTTACTGCTGGCACCCTGGCGTGAATGTACTGAGCAGGTTCGCCACAGCGGAAATGGCGCAATCATACGCCACGGCCGTCGAGTCGAAGTAGTTGTACTGTTGCGCGCTGGACTGTTTTTCGTTTCCCAGGAAGTTGCCTGACGAGTCGAACTCCAGCGTGTCGGCATGCTGGCCGGCGTCGATCAGCGAACTGGTGAAGGTGATCTGGCTGCCTTGCTTCGTGGTCACACCGACGCTATAGGTCTGGTCGGCGGTGGTGGTCTGGTTAATATCGCCGTTGGATAGAACCACCTCTGCGATATCCACCGTCAGCGGGAACTGGAAGGACTGGGAAGTGACCGTAGTTGCGGCGCCTGGAGACGATGTGGTGGTCGAAGAGTAAAGCCCAGTCGACTGGGAAATATCCTGGACATATTTCGAATCGTTGATAGTGAAAGTCTGATTATTGAAGAAGTCGGAGCTTTGCGCGATTCTGGTGGTGACTTCGCCGTGCGATCCTTTGATGTAGCCGGCGATCACGAAGGCGCGGTTTGAAGAAAGTTTGACAGTGCCCGTAATGCTGTTGGGTTGCACGTTCAGGTTCTCGGTGACCACGGGGGAGGGCCCCGTCAACGTATTCGTGGTGACGGCGCCGGTGATTTGCGGCGTGGTGGAATCGAGATAGAGCAGCAGTGAGGCAGTAGCAGAGAAATAGCTATCGGCGTTGTACACGCTGAGGGCAACGGTGTGCGGCTCGCCGTTGCTCAACAGCCCGGCGAAGGGCGTGAGGTTCACGCGGTAGGGAACGAAGTTGAGAGTCTGCACGCCGGGAATTGGGGACCATAGGAAAGGATCGCCGAGGCCGCCGGTAAAAATCCAGGGGAAAACTGGGGCGACGCCGGCGGGCTGGCCGTCAATCGTGATCTCGGTTTCGCGGAAGGCGGTGTTGGTGCAACTATCGAGTTCGGTGGCAACGTCGTTGGGAACGCAGGTATACCAGAACTCGTCGGTCGACTGGCCTTGCGCGTAGACGTCGAGATATGCGTTCGCGATGTTGGTGGGCAGAGTGAAGGTTCCGGAAAGAGTGTCGGTGCCGGTATTCAGCGCTACCGTGCCTCCGCTGGGTCCGGCGGAGAGCGGCAGGACTACATTGGCGGCCGCGGGAGCAGTCTGGCCCTTGGCCACGGGGTAGAACTCGAGCGTCGCCGAAGCGAAGATGATGGAAGTCAGGCCGCAGCACAGAGTATTTCCAATATCGGCTTGTCCGGACTGCGCGGTGGTGAAGATGGGACTGTAATCGGTGAGGTCGCTTTCCACGTGCCACGACGGCCCCAAGCTAGGCGAGGGTTCGGCGGTGGTTCCGAAATAAATGTTGGTAGGGCCGAGCCAGAAGTTGGCGGTGCGGTCGTACTGGATGCCGGCGGCAACGTTGATATCGGCCTCGAGAACAACTTTGGCCCACGGACCCGGGCAGCTAGCCGGCGGAGTGTAAGAAAAGTTCTCGACGTTGAAATCGTAGAACTGAGCATCGCTGAACAGTTGCACGACGCATGGGGTAGTCGTGGGGCGGGTGATGTTCGGATCGGCGGTAACGGTATTCGCTGAGCCGATCACGTAAGGACCTGAAGCGAAAGCGAAGGAAGCTGAGAGCAACGCGAGAACAAGAATGACGAGTGATTTCGTTGACGGACGCAAGGACGGCAACATGGGGGCAGACCTCCTGGGGATAGTGGCAAAGGCCGCGCCAGTCCTAGGTTTCGGGCGACGGACTGCACGGGTAGCAGGAAGTCTAGGTGGGGAGTTCGGCCTTGTCAAGCAAATCGAGTGTCCGGCAGCGAGAGCGCGCCTTGTTGAATGAGGAGGCGTCGACCGCTACAATCCAACTAAACCTTCTGAATGTTTCGCGACGCTGCAAAATCCGGCCGGAGCCAACCTATCATGCGCACAAAATTTTCTGTTCTTCTACTGCTGAGTTTTGTCGTCCTGGCAAGTGTGGCATGGGGACAGAACCCATACACGATGGAACCGGCGCCGCTCAAGGCTTCTGCGCCGGTGTCGGCAACGGTTCGCTCAGCGATTGAACCCCAGGGCATGCGCGTGGTTACGTTCGGGCACGGCATGAAAATCACCGTCTGCGAAGTGTGGTGGGCCAAAACCGTTTTCACCTACGCCAAGGCGATGGGACCGGCGAACGCGATTTACGGCAAGCTGCAGCGGGGCACGCTGCTGGGAGTTCTGTATTTTCCTACCCCCATCGACGATGGCCGGGACCAGAAAATTCGGGCAGGCTACTACACGATGCGCTATGTGCAAATGCCCCAGACTCGGGCACACGAAAATGTAAGTACATATCCGGATTTTGTCGCGCTGAGTCCGGCGGGTTCGGATGCGAAGAGTCATCAAACCATTCCCATGGAAACGCTGCTGGTTATGAGCCGGCGCGCGTCGCAGACGACCCATGCCGCGATCATCAGCCTCGCACCGGTAAACCCGTCTCTTGAGGAACTCCCTGCCGTGGGGGTCGACGACACCAACCAGTGCGTGCTGCAGGTGAAAATCCATGCGAAGCAACCCGCCGCCAAGGCCGGCGAAGAGATGAAACTGGCCATCGTGCTGATTCCGGCGCGCGAGGAAAACGGCGGGTCGTAGGCTGGCGCAATTCTTCCTGCTAACTTGGAATCGGGATGGGCAACCAATATCCAAAGCGCGGCGACTTGAGCCGGGATGCTTCCAGCCGGGGCGGCGAATCGGAAGACTCCTCGGGCGTTTCCCGGCGTGAATTCCTAAAGATTTCAGGCGCTTCGGCTGCGGCGCCATTGCTGGCTGGGTCGTTGCTGGCCGGCTCGTTGGCGGGCGAATCGTTGGTGAGCGAATCGTTGGTGTGCGGATCGACGATTCTCGCCGCCGGCGAAGTTGTTCCGGTGTACGGCCCGGGTCCGCTGCCGATGGAGTTTTCCATCAACGGCAAAGAGTACAAAGCTAACCTTGAGCCGCGGGTCACGCTGCTCGACGCTCTGCGCGACCAGTTTGACCTCACCGGCGCAAAGCGGGTCTGCGACCGCGGCGAGTGCGGCGCTTGCACCGTGCTGGTTGACAACCGCACTGTTTATGCCTGTTCCCTGCTGGCGATCGAGGCGCAGGGACGGCAAATTCTTACCGTCGAATCGCTGATGCAACGAAGCGCACTGCATCCGATCCAGCAGGCGTTCGTCGATCACGATGCATCGCAGTGCGGCTTCTGCACTCCGGGATTCGTGGTGGCGTGCAAAGCTGTTCTTGACAAGAATCCAAAACCCACGGTGGACGACATTCGCCGCGGCCTGAGCGGAAATTTCTGCCGCTGCGGAACTTATCACGGCATTCAGCAGGCGATGGCGCAACTCGCTCTCACGCAGAAAACTTAAAGACCATGCCCGATTATCGTTGGCCTGATTCCGAAGATCGCAGCCTGATCGGCAAACGCGTCCCGCGCGTGGATTCGCCGCTGAAAGTTTCGGGCAAAGCCAAATACACCTATGACGTGAAGCGCCCGGAGATACTCTTCGGCAAGGTTCTCCGCTGCCCCTATGCGCACGCGAAGATATTGAGCATCGACATCCGCGCCGCCGAACGAATGCCAGGCGTGAAAGCGGTGCACGTGATTCAGGGGCCCGGCTCCATCATTCATTGGGCCGGCGATGATGTGGCTGCCGTTGCCGCGGTCGATGAAGTAACGGCCGAAGAAGCGATCCGCGCGATTGAGGTGAAATACCAAAGGCTTCCGCACTTAGTCAACGATGCGGAACCTCCCACGGATTCTGATCTCGCCCGCCTCCCACTCGGCGTCGACGACATCAACGAGATGCTCGACAAGGGCGTGCCCGCAGACGAGCTCATTAGGCAGATCCAGAGAGAAGGTGTGACTGCCAGAGTTTCCGAGAATGAACTCGATGAGTTGCAGACGATCGGTGTGAACCATGCGGTGCTTGACGCGATCCGCGGGGCGTTTGTGCATCCTTCGGGCGAGGTGCGGAGAGCAAATTACCGGAAGGATCCGGTTCAAATTCAGGGCGAACCTGAGCAAGCCTTCGCGGCAGCCGACTTCATTGCAGAGGGTCTGTACGGAGCATCAGCCATCGCGCACTGCTGCCTTGAAAGTCACGGCTCAATTTCCGAGTGGACCGATCGCAATCATCTCTTGGTGCACATGTCGACGCAGAATGTATCCGGTATCGCCGGGCAAATGGCTGCACCGTTGCGGGTTCCCGCGGCCAATATCAGAGTGCATCAGGATCACGTGGGCGGCGGTTTCGGAAGCAAGTTTGGCCCGGATCGCTGGGGCATCGCCGCAGCGGAGCTTTCCAGAAAAGCCGGTGGCAGGCCGGTGCGCATCATGCTGGAACGCGATGCGGAACTGAAAGTCGCGGGCGCGCGGCCTTCGGCGTATGCGCGCGTGAAAGTCGGCGCAAAGAAAGATGGCACTCTGCTCGCGTGGCACTCGGAATCCTGGGGAACAGCAGGGCCGGGCGCAGGCGCGATGCCGCCCATCCCTTATGTATTCGATATTCCCCACCAGCGCCTGGAATATACGGCGATTCGCAACCACGTAGGTCCGGCGCGGCCGTGGCGGGGATCGAACCACTCGCAAGCGGCCGTGATCACAATGTGCGCGCTCGACGATCTTGCAGCCAAGCTCAAGATGGACCCGCTCGATTTTTTTCTGAAGAACCTGGCGCTCACCGGGCCGATGCAGGATGTTTATCGCGAAGAGGTGGAGATTGCGGCCAGCTTGATGGAGTGGAAAAGTAAATGGCGCCCGTGGCCGAAAAGTGGCGTCAGTGGCGTGGTTCGCGGCGTTGGTTTCTCGATCCACACCGGAGGCGGACGCGGTCACGCCAGCGATTGCGACCTCAGCATCCATCCGGATGGTTCGGTTGAAATCAAGGTGGCGACGCAAGACATTGGCACCGGCACCCGCACCATTATTTTGATGGTCGCGGCCGACACGCTGGGAGTTCCGATGGAGTCGATCGCGTTGCACATCGGCGACACTCTGTATCCGCCTTCGGGGGGCTCTGGAGGTTCGACCACGCCCGGTGGTGTGAGTGCGTCCACGCGGCGGGCCGCCGTGGACGCGCGCGATGCGCTTTTTGCCAGAGTCGCATCCGCACTGAGCGCGCAGCCGGAAGAGCTCGAATCAGTGAATGGAACGATTCGGGTAAAAACCGATCCTCAGCGTTGGTTGAGCTGGCAAGAAGCCTGCTCTAAGCTCGGAGCTATATCGCTCAACATGCGCGGCAGAAATCCCAACCGGAATACGCCTCCCGATCTCACCGGCAGCGGCGTCGGCGGCGTAACCATGGCGGAGGTTGAAGTAGACGCCGATACTGGCGTGGTAAGAGCGCGGAAAATGGTCGCGGTGCAGGATTGCGGACTCATCCTGAATCGCAAACTGGCGGAGAGCAGTTGTTACGGCGGACTGATCATGGGCATTAGCTATGCGCTATTCGAAGAAAAAATAATGGACCGGACCAGCGGACAGATGCTGAATCCAAACATGGAGTTCTACCGGCTGGCGGGCTTCAACGACATTCCTGAGCTTGTGGTTCACCTGATGACCGGCGGAAAATATGACGAACGCGGCGTCATCGGAATCGGTGAGCCGCCGGTGATTTCACCCGGCGCAGCGATTTCGAACGCTGTCGCCAATGCGATTGGAGTGCGGGTTCCGTTTCTGCCGCTTACTCCGGACCGTGTGCTGACAGCGCTCGACAGCCGGGAACAATTGCTCGAGAAACAACCGGGTGCGTGATGAAATCGTTTGAATACGCGAGCCCGACCAGCACGGAGCAGGCAGTAAGCCTGCTCGCACGCGAGTGGGGCCAGGCGGAAATTCTGGCCGGCGGCACCGACCTGCTCGCGCTAATGAAAGATGACATCGTCGCGCCCAGACGCCTGGTAAACATCAAGGGCATCACACATCTCGAAGGCGTGAGCGCCGATGCCCGCGGATTGCGCATCGGTGCGCTCACTCGCCTCAGCGATCTGGCCGGGCATGCAGAGATTCAGCGCGGCTATCCCGCGCTGGCCGAAGCGCTGATCGAAAGTGCCAGCCCGCAGATTCGCAACATGGCTACGCTGGGAGGCAATCTGTGCCAGCGTCCGCGATGCTGGTATTTCCGCAACGGATTCGGGCTGTTGCCCGAAGACGAAACCGGCAAAGAACTCATCGCGCAAGGCGAAAACCGCTACCACGCGATTTTGGGCAACGATGGTCCGGCGAAGTTCGTGAGCCCGTCGACGATTGTTCCCGCGCTGATCGCCTATGGCGCTACGCTGAAATTGGAAAGCCCGAAAGGCCGGCGCGAACTTCCTCTGGAAGAGTTTTACAGAATTCCAACAACGGAAGCGGAACGCGAGCACAACCTGCAGCCGTATGAACTGGTAACCGAGGTGTCGTTGCCACCCGCCAAATACGCGAGCGCGGCGCACTACGAAATCCGCCATCGGCAGGCGTTCGATTGGCCACTCGCCGTGGCGGCGGTCGTGCTGCGCATGAACGGTCGCCATGTGCAATCGGCGCGAATCGTGATGGGCCAGGTGGCGCCGGTCCCGTGGTTGGCGCAAGAAGCGGCGCAGGCATTGACCGGAAAAATCGTCAGTGCGGAAACGGCCAAGCTCGCCGCTGCCGCCGCCGTGCGAAACGCCAAGCCGCTTTCGCAAAACGCCTTTAAAGTAAGGCTCGCCCGCGTCGCGGTGGAACGCGCGATTCTAAAGGCTGCCTCGGGAGGCACCGCGTGATCCACAAGCCTGGCCGATTCGACACCACTCACCCAAATCTTTGCGCCGCACTGCGCTGGAAAAGTCAGTTCCTATATTCCGAGTCCGAAGACGTCAGGGCGCAACCTTCGAACGACGGCCTGTTCTGGTGCCTGCACACGCAAACCTGTATCGGTCCCGACGGAGACTTGGCCGAGCCCGGCGACTGCTGTTCAACAGACCGCGTCTGCCACGGCCTAGGACAAAATTCCTAAGTTTCGGCAAGGCGCGTCAACGCTTGCTGATCAGCACCTTGTACCGGAAGCACTTCACGCTGTGATCGTTGACCATGCCCACAGCCTGCATGAACGCGTAGCAGATGGTAGAGCCGACAAAGTTGAACCCGCGCTTCTTCAGGTCTTTGCTCATGGCATCGGATTCAGCGGTGCGCGCCGGAACCTGGCGCGGCAATCTCCAGGCATTGAGCCGCGGCTTGCCGCCAACAAACTGCCAGATGTAGCGGTCGAAGCTGCCGAATTCTTTCTGCACGCGAAGAAACGCTCGGGCATTTTTCACCGCCGAATCGATCTTCAGCCGGTTGCGCACGATTCCCGCGTCGTTCAGCAAGCGCTGTTTTTTGCGCCGGTCATAACGGGCAACCGCTCGCGGATCGAATCGATCGAAGGCGGCGCGATAATTCTCGCGCTTGTTGAGAATCGTTTCCCAGCTAAGCCCCGCCTGCGCGCCTTCCAGAATAAGAAACTCGAATAGCGTGCCGTCCCCGTGCGCAGGCACGCCCCATTCTTTGTCGTGATAGCCGATCGCCAAGTCGCTGCACGCCCATGCGCAACGAGTAGGTGTTCGGCTGCTTCTCTTTTGGTTCGGCATGTTTGACGATGCGCGGCCTCGCACCCAGGGCCTCGCAATCAGGGAAAGACACTCCAGCGGCTTCGGGTCCGACAGATTCTTGAGGGACCTCGCATCCATCAGCTTCTTCACGGGTGTAAACAGCCTGTCAGTTCGCTTTACATTGTGCAGCACACGACTGGCCCTTCATCTTAAGCCGCAAGGATAGGGCTTGCAAATTTGGCATGACCCAACATAGTCCCGCCTGCCACGCGTAACTTTCACATCCTACAGATGTTCCGCCCGATGTTCCGTTATGACCAAACGTGTGCTCCTTTTGTAACTTGGCACCGCCATTTACCCCCTCTAGAGTCAATACTACAAAAGCGGCGACTGGCACGCCTTTCGGCCCATTGCGTGCATCTAACAGCATGGAAGCGCCTCTGGCCATGGTTGGGAGTGAATTTTTTGGATTCTTCTGGCACGAAATACTCGCACGCCATTTTTCGGCTCGCTCTGCTTCTGGCCGCCGGGGCCTTCGCGTCTCAGGTTTCGGCGCAAGATTCCTATGCAACCCCTGCGCCAGCTTATGCAACCGACGCTGCCAGCCTCAGTTCCTATGACGCTCCGGCCACTTCCGCCGATGATCAGTCCAACGCGCTGCTCACCATCCACAAGCGCGTGGATGAGGTCAACGTCCTGTTCATCGCCACCGATAAGCACGGCAAGTTTGTCCGCGACCTGAATCAGGCCGACTTCTCCATTCTCGACGATCACAAGCCGCCGCAGGCCATCATCAATTTCCACCGCGAAACCGATCTGCCTCTGCATCTGGGCTTGCTGGTCGATGTGAGCGGATCGGTGCACAGCCGCTTCGATTTCGAGCAAAACGCAGCGATCAGCTTTTTACAGCACGCCGTCCGCGCCGGGTACGACAAAGCCTTCGTCGTCGGCTTCAACACGCAGAGCCAGATGACGCAGGATTTCACCGATAATGTGCAGTTGCTCTCCACCGGCATTCACAACATGCGCGATGGCGGCGGCACTGCTCTGTACGACGCCATCTACAAGGCTTGCCGGGAAAAATTACTGAAAGACCGGCCGGATCATCCGGTGCGCAAGGCCATCGTGATCATCAGCGACGGCGAAGACAATCAGAGCGAAATCACCCGGTCGCAGGCCATCGAGATGGCGCAGCGCGCCGAAGTCATCATCTACGCCGTTTCCACCGACGACAGCGGCCTGATTCTCCGCGGCGACAAAGTTCTCGAGCAGATTGCGGAAGCCACCGGCGGACGCGCTTTCTTCCCCTACAAGATGAAGGACATCACGCACTCGTTCGCGGCCATCGAAGACGAACTGCGCAGCCAGTACGTGGTCTCCTACAAGCCCGCCGACTTCGACGCCGACGGCCGCTACCGCTCCATTGAAATCTCCGCGCTGAGGAAAGATCTGCAAGTACGCGCCCGCAAAGGCTATTTCGCCCCGCAGCAGTAAGAATTCCCGGAAGCTTACAGTTTGATTGTCATCCTGGGCAAAGAGGAAGGATATTGCGTAATCATCGCGCCTTACAGCCTTACGAGCGTCGTATCATAGATATTGATGGCTTTCCCCATCAAAACCTGCAGCGTCTGCGGGGAAGAGTTCGAGCTGAAACCGGATAAACCTGGTTTCGCCAACCGCTGCCCGGAATGCAGTATCCCCGAAGCAACGGCGCCCGTCCCCCAGCGCCGCATGGACGCCGGCGAGCGCAAGACGGCGAGTGAAGCGAACCAGGCTCGGAAGCGAGCGATGCGCGACCTCCTGTACCGCAAGGACAGCTAGCCGCTGTTAAAAATCGCCGGCAGCGGTTGCCACCGGCGACAAAGTTCGAATCATTATTCCGCACGCAAACTAGGCGGCTTTGCGTATTACTGGCGGATCAATCTTGTCCTGGTCGGATTTCGCTTCACGGGTAAAAGAAAGATTTGGGGCTCCCGTGCGCTCCAACATTTTCCGTTTTCTCCACCTGAGGAGAAAAGGGGCCAACGTGCCAAGGACGATTACCAGCACACCCAATGCAATCATGAGCGTAAAGGACCATGTTTTGGCGGTTTTAGTGGGTGTAGTGGCGGCTGCAGGAGGTGGGCTGACAGGTTCCGAGGACGAACTGTCGGTCGCGACAGGTGTAACGGCGGCTGCAGCAGGTGTGCTGGCAGCCTCTGAGGACGTGCTGGCAGTCGCAGCGGGGGCAGCGGTGGCTGCGGCAGCTGTTGCTGACCGTCTGCGAGGACGCGCCGCAGGTATGCTGGCGGTCTCCGCAGGGGTGGTGACAGTCGCGACGGGGGCAGCGACGTCCGCAGCGGGTGGGACCATAGTCTCTGCAGGTGTGACCACAGTCGCATCGGGGGCAGCGGCTGCAGTGGCGGCCGGTGCGGGTGCGACCTCAGTCTCTGGAGGTGTGGCGACAGTCGCATCGGGTGGGGTGGCGGCTGTAGCGGGCGTGGCGCCGGTCTCCGCAGGTGGAGTAGCGGCCGCAGCGGGCGTGACCGCAGTCTGCGCAGGTGGGCTGGTAGTGTCGGCGGGTACAGTAGCGGC
Organism: Acidobacteriaceae bacterium; assembly: GCA_003156805.1. Taxonomy (GTDB): domain Bacteria; phylum Acidobacteriota; class Terriglobia; order Terriglobales; family Acidobacteriaceae; genus Sulfotelmatobacter. The sequence goes on from PMHV01000025.1 coordinate 93,415, forward strand.
TGCAGCAGGTGGGACGGCAGTGTCCGAAGGCGTGCTGGCAGTCGCGGCGGGTGCGGCGGCGGATGCAGCCGCGGGTGCAGCGGCACAATGTTCGGAGATCATGTTCAGTTCGGTCACGGCAAAGCTGTTAGCGGCAGCGGCGGAACTTGCGTCACTTGCTGTGTGTCCGATGAGGGTTACGTCATGGCCCAGATGTGGCTTGAGATCCACACTGCTGGCGCCGACCTTGAAAACGTGGCCCGTGTTGTCTTCTACAACGGTGTAATTGCCATCCGAGCCGCCCAGGCAACCCTTAATGCTGGTCTGGTCTGTATTGGTGCCTGGCGCTGGACTCTGTGCAAACGCCAGAGCGGCCAGCAGGGCCGGTACAACGATCAACAGGAATGCTCTCTTCATGGAATCCTCCGAAGAACCTCGACTTGCAGCGGTGTGAAATTTCGCTTGGGATTTAAATTCTGCTTCCGATTCTGATGTCGAACCCTCGGGGCTTTCGGGCTCCGGCCTGAGAACTTGGAGCATCCAGGGAAACACTGCAATCCTATTCGACAAGAACCTTGGTGTCTGTGCCAAACCGCTCACATATGAACTTAAAAAGAGGCGAATCAATTTAAAGTGGATTTGGGGAAACTGACCGCTGCCCCTGCTCCGGTTCGTTTGCGCCTGCGCTTTCACTGTGCTAACGTCCCATTGATTCAGAGATCAAGATTCCGAGATCATGATTCCGGGATCAAGGCTTCGCTATTTCCGGTAGTGGTGCGGTTTGATTCTCGCCGGCGGCTGCAATGCTCGCGAGATCCCTCGCCCCGCTGGTGAAAACGCGGAGCTTCGGGACGACAGCTCAACAAGAAAGAGTCGAATTCAACAAACTGCACCACTGCCCTAATTTCCCAAGGAGACACTCATGGTCGGCATCATCTTTCTCGCAATCCTGGTTGTCATCGCCGTCGTGCTCATCGGCATGTACAACGCCCTGGTGCAGTTGCGCGTGCGCTGCGACTCGGCCTGGTCCGACATTGATGTGCAGCTCAAACGCCGCCACGACCTCATCCCCAACCTGGTCGAGACCGTGAAAGGCTACGCGGCGCACGAAAAAGGCACGTTCGAAAACATTGCCAAGTTCCGCTCGCTGGCCATGCAAGCCACCACGCCTGAGGGCAAAGCCGTGGCTGAGAATCAGCTGACCGGCGCGCTGAAAAGCCTGTTCGCTGTGGCGGAGAATTATCCCGAGCTGAAAGCTTCGGAAGAATTCACGCAGCTGCAGGGTTCGCTGAGCCAGACCGAAGATTCGATTCAGAACTCGCGCCGCTATTACAATGCCGTGGTTCGCGATTTGAATACCAAGATTCAGTCGTTCCCGACGAACATTCTGGCCGGCATGTTCAATTTCACGGCGCGCCAGTTCTTCGAAACCACCGACGCCGACCGCGAGCCGGTCGCCGTGAATTTCTGAGACGTATGGCGAAGCGCACACTCGCTAAAGTTTCGATCTGGCTTGCGCTGGCAATTTGGACTGTTGCCGTTCCGCTGCCGGCATCAGCCAAATCCTGGCGCATCTCCGACTTTCAAGATTCGATCACCGTCGCCGGCGACGGCAGCGCCGTGGTCAATGAACGCATCACGCTGGTTTTTGCGGGCGAGTTCCACGGCATTCACCGCACCATTCCCATTGAATACCCGGGCCCGAACGGCACGAATTACCAACTGTTCATCGACATCACCAGCATTACCGACGACAGCGGCAACCAGCTCAAATACGATTCATCGACCTCCGGCGCTTATCGCGATCTGAAGATCTACATTCCCAATGCCAGCGACGCGACTCGCACCGTGGAAATCGCCTATCGGGTGCGCAACGGCACGCGCTTCTTCCCGGACTATGACGAGTTTTACTGGAACGTCACCGGCAACGATTGGCCCGTGCCCATCGAGCACGCGGAAGCTACGGTTCACTTTCCGCCCAATGCTGCCGGTTCCCTGCGCGTGCAGGCTTTCACCGGCGTCTACGGATCGAGTGAGAAGAACGCGACCGCCAGCGCTAACGGCGCGGACGCTCAATTCGAAACCAGCGCGCCCTTGCCCATGCGCGGCGGCATGACCATCGACGTCTATATCGCCAAAGGCATTCTCAAAGCGCCGGGAGCGCTGACCAAACTATTCTGGTTCCTCGGCAGCAATCCTATTGTTTTTCTTCCGCTGGCAACTTTCGCCGTGATGTTCGGGCTGTGGTGGTTCGCGGGCCGCGACCCCGATCCTGGCATGTCAGTCGCGCCCATGTATGGGCCGCCGAAAGATATTTCTCCCGCCGAAGCCGGAACGCTGCTCAACGACAGCATTCATCCCCGCGATATCACTTCGACCATGGTCGATCTGGCGGTGCGCGGCTACATCAAGATTGAAGAAACTGCCGACAAAGGTCTCGTCTTCAATCACAAAGATTACATTTTCCATTCGCTGAAGCCGGTTGCGGAATGGAAAAACAGCGATCTCGCTCCGCACGAGCGCGTGATGCTTGAGAACGTCTTCGCCGCAGGCCCGGAAACGCGCCTCTCCAGCCTGAAGAACCGCTTTTACACTGCCGTGCCCATCATCCGCGAAGACATCATGTCGCAGTTGAAAAGCAAGGGCATCTACCTGCTCGATCCCGAATCCGCCAACGGATACAGCGTGGTCGCGGCCGGCGTAATTCTCATGTTCTTCGCCGTCTTGCAATTGTTCCATGTCGCAGACTTTCTGAATTCCATTCCGCTGATCGTCTTGTGCGTTGCCATCTCGGGCGTGATCTGGTGGCTGTTCGCCCGCGTGATGAGCGCCAAGACCGTCAAAGGCGCGCGCACCCGCATCGAAGTGCTCGGCTTTCAGGAGTTCATGAACCGCGTGGACGCCGAACGCCTCAAGGTGATGCCGCCCACTACGTTCGAAAAATTTCTTCCCTACGCGATGGCGCTCGGCGTGGAACACCACTGGGCGCAGGCCTTCGCCGGCATTGTGAAAGATCCGCCAAGCTGGTACGCCGCGCCCGGCGGATACCCGTCCGGCATGGCTTTCAACGCTCTGCTCTTCTCGAATTCGATGCATAGTATGGCGACGGATATGCATCAGGTGTTTGTCTCGGCTCCACGCGCCAGCTCAGGTGGTTCCGGCTGGGGCGGAGGAGGAGGGTTCGGTGGTGGCGGCGGATTTTCCGGTGGAGGCTTCGGCGGCGGCGGTGGTGGCGCCTTTTGATCACTGGATCCAGTTTGCGCCAACCCCTCGGGCCAAACTTCTTTCAGAAAGCTCATTCCATCTCGTTTCTGAAAGCTCATTCCATTTCGAAGCTGAGATAGGTGAGGCCGTCGTCGCGTTCGACCTGGAGGACGACGGGATCTCCGGTCTTCAAATCGTGAACCGCGGCGCGCAACGTGTCCATCGAAGTGATGGGAATGGCGTTGAGCGAATGGATGACATCGCCGGTCTGCAAGCCTGTATCGGGCATGATGAGGTCCGCAGCGCGTCCGATTACGATCACTCCCGAGGGAATGCGCAGTGAGCCGATTTGCGTCCGCAGATCGGCCGTGATGTCGATGGCGAGAACGCCCAGGCGCGGCACCAGGCTTTTGCCGGGATCGGCCGAGTCGAGAAGTTGATCGAGCGTGTCGCGATGCTCGATGGCAGGAATATAGAGAGTCTTCTTTTCGTTGCCGCGCAGGATCTCCAGCTTCAGCACTTCGTCCAGGCGATGAAGATACAAGGCTGACGAGAGCGCCGGCAAAGTTTCGATGCGGCGGTCGTCGGCGGTGAGAACAATATCCTGAATTTTGAGACCCGAGGTTGCGGCCGGCCCATCGGGCGTAACGTCGGCGATGATTACTCCCCAGTGCTGCGCGAGATGCAGGCCGTCCGCAAGCGTGGGCGTTATCTCCTGCGCGGCTGCGCCGATCTCCACACGATGAACGTGCCCGTACTTGCGCAAGCTGTGATAGACGAAATCCACAACGCGCGCGGGGATGGCAAAACCAAGGCCTTCACTGCCGCCGCCTGAAGAAAGAATAAAAGTGTTGATGCCGATCACGGACCCGGCGGTATCGACCAGCGGTCCGCCGCTGTTTCCGGGGTTGATGGGAGCATCGGTTTGGATGTAGGTCATGGACTTATCGGGATCGGGCTGGCGCTCGACAGCGCTGACCACTCCCATGGTGACGGAATTCTGCAAACCTTCCGGGCTGCCGATGGCGAACACGAGCTGGCCTACGCGGGGCCGGCGTTGGGTAAGCAGGGGAAGCGTGGGCAGGTCGGTTTCTTCTATCTTGAGCAGGGCAAGATCGGTTTCTTTGTGCACTCCGACGAGACGCGCTTCGAGAATGTGGCGCTTTCCCACCGGGACGGCGCGACCGGTATCGCCGGGCAAGGGCAATGCTACGCGGATTCGTTGCGCGCCTTCGACCACATGCGCGTTGGTCATGATATAGCCGTTGGGATCGACGATCACTCCCGAGCCAACGGCGTGCTGGCGGACGATGAGCGCGGTCTGCGCGCGGCTTTCTTCGCGCACGGAGCCATAGCCGGTCACCAGAATCTGAACGACTGCGGGAGATACTTTGGCAGCAAGGCCTTCGAGCGCGTCGTTGAGTTGCACCAGGGCTGAAGGACCTTGCGCCGAGGCCGACTCTGCGAGCGCTGCCGACTTCTGGGCCTGCGCACTTGGAGCGGAGGCCGGCGCGGCGTTCTGAGCCGGTTGCTGCGCGAGCGCATAGGGCGCGAGCGTATAAGTAACGAGCACGTAGGTAACGAGCGGGCCGAAGACGAGAAGACCGGCAATCGGGCGCCGGCGCTTGGCGTGCGCGCGAGAGAGGAATAGACCGAGCATGAGTTAGCTCTCCTGGGAAGAAGAAGCTTCTATTTGACGGTAGCATGACGGGCTCGGTTGCAGGGTAAAGCTCCATCAGCGCACGGTTGCTTACGACAGGTCCGCGCTGGCTTGAACCCCTGTGAATTTCTGACTGCGAAAACGCTCTCCCCGTTACCCAAACGGCTCCCGTTGGCTCGTTTCGTTTTGGGAGGGAGGCTGCCTCCCCTCCCCCCCATTTTCTAAAATATCTGGACTCAACACCTTAGCGGGAAATTCGCCGCAAAGTACTGATGTCAAATCATTTAGATATTAAGTTCTTTAAAACCAATGACTTAGGGGCGCATGGTGGGCTCGCCTGAGCGTCATGGCCTCGACCATCATTGCCTAAGTGGCGGGCTGTGGGCAAGGTTAGATGTCACATCGGACCTGTGGATCGCGGCCGGTTGAAAACTCAGGCTTCCGGCCTGCTTCGTGCTAAAGTTTGGTCATGGAGATCAGGGTAAATGTTCCCGACGAACTGGCTGCGCAGGCGCAAGCTCGCGGCGTGCCGGTGGAGGAGTATGTCGAAGAGCTTCTGGCCCAGCAGGTGACTTCGGTCCCGACTGGGCGGCAATCGCGAACGCCGGAACAAATTCGCGCATGGCTCGACTCCCTGGCACAGTTCTCCGAAAAGATTCCGCCGCTGCCCGATACCATTTCGCGTGAATGGATTTATCAGGACCACGACTAGATGGCCATCGCCTCGTGTTTAGTCGACACGAATATCCTGCTCCGCATCGCGAGACGTTCTGATCCGCAACACGGACTCATCGATGCCGCTCTTACCAAATTGGCATGGGACGGAACAACTCTGTACTACACGCACCAGAATATCGCCGAACTGTGGAACGTGACGACACGGCCCGTCGCCCGCAATGGCTTTGGGTTGACGGCCGCCGAAGCGGAGCACGAAGTCCGCGTGATCGATGCGGGCATGACCTTTTGCCGGACAACGAGGCTGTTTATCTGGAGTGGCGCAGGATCGTCGCGAAGCACTCCGTCTCAGGAGTTCAGGTGTATGACGCTCGCCTCGCGGCCGCCATGCTCGTCCACGGCATCGGCCACGTACTAACGCTGAACGTTGCCGACTTCAGCCGTTACAGCGGCGTCGTGGCAATACACCCAAGTAGCGTCTAGAAATTGTGGCTGCCGGTTGCCGGGAGGGCCGCGCAGCGGCTGCCGCCCACATCCGCGGCTGGGGGGAATCTAGTTCCTACCCTTGACTAACTGGTTATCAGGCTTTTATCGCGCTACCATACGTGATATAACGCCCGTGGAGCTTGAAAGTGGGCAACCGCCTGCTGGAAACGGGTTTTGGATTGGCATTGGCCCGGTTCGCAGGTCCATCGCGCCGCTAAGTTTGAGTCATTCGCGGCGGATCAGCCCACAAATGAGGAGGAACTGTGTCCGAAGCGCGGACCGGAAAAAGATTTCCGCTGGAATTGCCGATCAAGATTCATAAGGGCGAAGCGAGCGGCGATGCCCAGGGAACGACGGGAAACTTGAGTGCGGCGGGCGTTTATATTCGCGCCGACGCGTCGCTGGACGTAGGATCGCCGGTGGAGTTTGAGATCACGCTGCCACCGGACGTGACCGGCGGCCAGGAAAATGTTGTGATTCAATGCAAGGGGCGCGTGGTGCGCACCGATCCCTCCGGCGCCAACGATGAAGGCCGCGGGGTGGCGTGCGTAATCGATTCGTATGAATTCGTGAGAAACTCGTAACATGTTTGGAGCGCAGACAACATGCTCAAACTGATTCTGGCAGATAACCAGGCAATTTTCCGCGCCGGCATCGCGAAAGTGCTGGCCGTGGAAGACGAGATGCGGATCGTGGCGCAGGCGCAGACGCCGGAGCAGATGTTTATGGCTCTGGACAAGTTTCGCGCGGCCGTGCTGGTGGTGGCGGCGGGATTCCACAACGACTTTGCCGGCATTGTGGCGGCGGCGAACCGGGCGAAAACCCGCGTGGTGGTGCTGGCCGATACCGGCGAGAGCGCGCAGCGGCAGATGGCCAACGGCGCCCACGGCGTGGTTTACCGCAACGTAACCAGCGCCGCGCTGGTGGACTGCGTGCGCAAAGTGGCGCGCGGCGAAACCTGGGTGCAGGATGTCGCCGTGCCCAGCGAACTCACCGAAAACGATATGGTCGGGCTGCGGGTGCGCGACCGGCTGACCGCGAAAGAGTTGCGAATTGTGGCGCTGATTGTGCAGGGCTACAAGAACAAAGAGATCGCGTCGCAGCTCGGCACAACCGAGCAGGTGATCAAGAATTATCTGCGCAATGTGTATGACAAGATCGGCGTCTCGGACCGGCTGGAGTTGGCGCTGTTCACGATTCATCACCGGATTCTGAATGAGGCGGCCGCAGCGACGGCCGCGGGCAGCCCTGCGCCGCAGCCTCCGGCGGGAGTTACGCCGTAGTGTTTACGCCAATGTTTGCGCCGTAATTCTGACGCTGTGTTTTTGCTCGAGCGATAATTTCTTAACATCAAAGGCCGCCTGCGGGCGGCCTTTTCGGTGTCGCGCGCAGGTTTGCCAAAATCCAGCTAGTTCGCCCCAATAAGGCTATGTTGCAAAATCTTACACATTGACGCGCCATCGGTGCGGCAGGATAATTCTGGCGCGGACCACTCCCCTCTTCTTTCTGTCTTTCCAGTTTCTCCGTTCGCGATGTGTTCGCATTTGAAGGAGTTGCGATGAGGCCTACCCGTTTCTTCCTGTTGATTCTGCTTGCGGCTGTAAGTATGTGGGCGCAATCGACTCCGGTTCCGTTTGTGTCTCAGCCGTTGGTGCCCACCAGCGTCGCGCCCGGCGCGCCGGGGTTCACGCTTACGGTAAATGGCACGGGCTTTGTTTCGGGATCGGTGGTGAATTGGAACGGCAGTCCGCGCAGCACGCAGTTTGTGAGCAAGTCACAGCTTAGGGCGGCAATTTCGGCGGCGGACGTGGAGAAAGCGGGAACGGCCTCGGTGAGCGTGACGAATCCGGGTGCTGGAAATCTGGTTTCCAACGTGACGTTCTTCTCGGTGGTGACGCCGGTGACCAAGGTCGCGTTCAGCGGCTCAGAGTTTTCCACCTCCGCGGCCAACCCTTCGGCGGTTGCGGTCGCGGATTTCAACGGCGACGGAATCCCAGATCTGGCTGCGACCAACGACATTTTCATCGATAATGTTGCCCACAGCACCGTGGTCGCGCTGCTCGGCAATGGTGACGGCACATTCCGCCAGACGGACACTCAACTCGCGGGGGTCGCTCCTGATGGCGTGCTGTCCGGCGATTTCAATGGCGACGGGAAGCCGGACCTGATCGTGCTCGAAAGCGACGGCTATCTCTCAAAGAATCTTTCCTTTTATGCCGGACACGGCGATGGGACCTTCGAGCCAGCGGTGACCAGCATGGCAGGCGCGTTTCAGCAGAATGCGGTGGCCGGGGATTTCAACGGTGACGGCAAACTGGATCTGGCAGTGGCCGAATATAACTACGTCGCGATTTTGCTGGGGAACGGAGATGGTACCTTCACCTCACATCAGATGATTTACAACTTAAGTTGGGGAATTTGCGCCGGGGACTTCAATGGCGATGGGATTCTGGACCTGGCGGTGGCTTCCTCCTATGAGGGCGAGCCGCCAAGGGCGGTCAAGATTTTTCTGGGGCAAGGCGATGGAACTTTCAAGGCGGGCGAGGGATATAGCGCTGAGCAAGACGCCACCGCAATAGCCACCGCCGACCTGAATGGCGATGGCGTGCTCGATCTGGTGGTGGGCAGCACGAGCGGGGCCACCGTGCTGCTGGGGAATGGCGATGGCACGTTTGGCGCTTCCGTGACTTATCCCACGAGTGTCGAAGGGGGACATCCGGTCACGATTGCGGATTTCAACGGCGATGGAATACCCGATATTGCCTTAGCCGATGACGCCTATGTCGGCGGTTCTATCGATCAAATTGCGATCTTGCTAGGCAAGGGAGACGGAACATTCCTGCCCGCCGAGTACTTCCAGGGAGGGCTTGGCGACTACAACCTGCCTTTGCTCGCCGGCGATTTCAACGGGGACGGAGCCATGGATCTTGTTCTTCCGGCTGGCGGCGCTAACGTAATTCCCGGCTACGGGTATCTAGCGTTGCAAACCAGCGGTCCGGCAGAGCTGTTTTCGTTTTCAGACGTTTACTTTACCAGCGTGCAACTGCTGGGGACGCAAAGCGCGGCTCAGTCAGTGACGATGACGAACGTGGGCAAGAAGAGGCTTGATATTGCTCATATTGGAATGCTCGGAACCAACCCGCGCGACTTCGTGCAAAGCAATGATTGCGGAAGCAGCCTGAGTGTCGGCTCGACTTGCAACATCGACGTCACGTTTACGCCGAAGGATAGGGGAGCGCGCGGGGCGTCGCTGACAGTGACGGCAAACACGGCGCCGAGTCAGCAATCGATCCCGCTGTATGGCGTTGGCGGATCGGTTACCTTATTACCTTCCAGTTTGAGCTTCGGCAGCCAGCCGGTGGGGACGGTAAGCGCGGCTCAGGCCGTCACCTTGACCAACATCGCCAAAGAGGCGCTGACGATCTCGCAACTGGGCTTCATTGGCCAGTTCCCGGGGGCATTTCTTCAAACCAACGACTGCGGAACCATGGTTGCGCCGGGAGCAAGTTGCACCGTCAATGTGCAATTTGCGCCGCCATTGAAGCGGGCATTCGACGAGAACTTCGGGGTAACCGACAATGGGGGCGGACAGATCCAAACCATCCCGGTGTCGGGGACGGGAACGTAGAGCGTATGCATGAGTGTGTTGCGCAGGCGGCTGCTGTCGATTCGTTCGGAGGTGTGCTATGAGATCTGCATATTTGTTTTTTATGGTTTTGTGCGTCAGCGTGGCCAGTCTGGCGCAATCGAATCCGGTTCCATTTGTGTCTCAGCCCTTGGATCCTGCGAGCGTTTCGCCCGGCGCGCATGAGTTCACGCTTACGGTGAACGGCACGGGCTTCGTTTCGGGGTCGGTGGTGCAGTGGAACCGCACCCGCCTGGCGACAACTTTCATCAACGGCAAGGAGTTGACGGCGGCGGTTCCGGCAGCGGAGGTCGCGGTGGCGGGCGCAGCGGAAATTACGGTGGTCAGTCCGAGTCCGGGCGGGGGCACGTCGAATACGGAATGGTTCGAGATTGCTACGCCAATCCGGACTCCGGGGCTTTTCACGCGGACCGACTACTCGCCGGGGGCCTTGGTTCAGGCAGTGTTTTCGGGCGATTTCAACGGCGACGGGATTCCCGACTTGGCGGAGGTCTACGATGACAATGGCAACACGCTTGCGATTCTACTGGGCCAGGGCGACGGAACCTTCGTAAGCGGGGCCAAGTATCCGATCACCGCGGATTTTCTTATTTCTCTGACCGGCGGCGATTTCAACGGCGATGGGAAGCTGGATTTGGCATTAGTCGACCAGGATTGCCCGACTGTGCCTTGCGCCAGCGGCGAGGTGACCATCCTATTGGGTAAGGGCGACGGGACCTTCGAAAAAGGCGCGGCCACCTACGCGACCGGCCAGAGTCCGTGGTTCATCGCCGCGGCTGACTTTAATGGCGACGGCAAACTCGATCTGGCAACCGCCAACCTGTGCACCAATTGCGGCGACGAGCCGCTCAACGCCATCTCCGTGCTGCTGGGCAACGGAGACGGCACGTTTCAACCGCCGATTGAGACCGTACTGCAGAACGCCTCTGCCGCGTACCAGTTCGCCGTGGGCGATTTGAATGGCGATGGAAAACTCGACGTGGTCGCGGCCGATTACTACTGCGGTCAACCGATCTGCACCGGAGAAATATCGGTGCTGCTGGGCAAGGGAGACGGCACGTTTCAGCCGAGCACGGAGTACATCACCGACGGAGGCGTAACCTCGGTGGTGATCGCAGATCTCAACGGAGACGGCCATCTCGACGTGGCGGCTGCCGAATCCGGCATGTTTTTCGGCCAGAGCGGGGCCGGAGTATTCCTGGGAAACGGGGATGGAACGTTGCAGAAGCGGGCTGACTACGGTGGAGCGGAAACCACGCCGTGGTCGATTGCGGCGGGCGATTTCAACGATGACGGCAGAATCGACCTGGCCATCACCAATTGGGGCGAGCTTACGACGATCACCAGTTCGGTTTCTCTGCTGCTGGGAAACGGCGATGGCTCGTTCCAACCACAGCTCAGCTATCCCATCGGCGTCGTACCCCAGTCGCTGGTAACAGGCGACTTTAACCGCGACGGCAGACTCGACATGGCCTCCGCCGACTACAACGGCTCAGCAGTCTCGGTGTTGGTGGGAAGCGTACTGGCGGCATCGAACAGCTCGGTGAACTTTCCCGTCACGATTCTGATCGGCGCCAGCAGCCAGCCGGAGCCGGTAATCCTGACGAATGTCGGTCCACAGACGGTGCACCTTGGAAGCATCACGATCACCGGAGCCGATCAGGCTTATTTCACACAGAACAATAATTGCGGAACCAGCTTGACGCCGGGAAAGAGCTGTACGGCGAATCTGACGTTCTCCCCGCAGAGCATCGGCGTGCTGACCGCCAACTTGACCATCGCCGACAATACCGGGCAAGGACAACAAACCATCCCTCTCGGCGGCGTAGCGACCCAGGTAAGGCTTTCACCGGCAAGCCTGAGTTTCGGCAGCCAGGCTGTGGGCACAACCAGCAATGCTCAGGTTGTGACCTTGACCAATCTCGGCGCGCAGTTTTCGTTCTATGAATTCTCAGTCGGGGGAGTGGACCCGCACGATTTTTCGGAAACCCACACCTGCACCCGCCTGCTGGCAGCGCGCGGAACCTGCACCATCACCGTGACTTTCACACCGAGGGCCATGGGGAGCAGGAGTGCGACGGTGTACATTCACGACGGTGGGGGCGGCAGTCCGCAGCAGATCGCGTTGAGCGGGACCGGGACGTAGCCTGTGCCGCGCCCGATGCAGAGCGGCGGCAATTTCCAACAAATTTCCAACACGAGAAGCGGAGAAGCTAGCCGATTTTCTCGCCCACAACTTTCGCCTGCGTAAATAGATAAAGGTAGTCCGGGCCGCCGGATTTGGAATCCGTGCCTGACATGTTGAAACCGCCGAAGGGATGCGCGCCCACCATCGCTCCCGTGCATTTGCGGTTGATGTAGAGATTGCCTACGTGGAAATCGCGAATGGCGCGCTCGATCTTATCGCGCGACTTGGTATAGACCGCGCCGGTGAGGCCGAATTCGGTGTCGTTGGCGATTTCGAGCGCGTGGTCGAAGCCGTGAGCCTTGATCACCACCAGCACCGGACCGAAAATTTCTTCCTGCTCCAGCTTTGACTTCGCGGGAATATCGGCGAATACGGTGGGCCGGATGTAGTAGCCTTCGCCGGCTTCGGTGGCGCGCTCGCCGCCGGTGACGAGGCGTCCATCTTTTTTGCCCTGCTCGATGTATCCGAGGATGGTCTTCATCGAGCCTTCGTTGATCACGGCGCCCATGTTGCTGTTTTCGGCGGGATCGCCGATGGTGATTTTTTCCACGCGGGATTTGAGCTGCTCGAGGAATTTATCGTAAACGCGCTCATCGACGATGGCGCGCGAACACGCAGAACATTTCTGACCCTGGAAGCCGAACGCGGCTTGCGCGACGCCTTCGACGGCGGAGTCGATATCGGAGTCGGCGTCGACGATGATGGCGTCTTTGCCGCCCATTTCGAGGATGGTGCGCTTGATCCAGAGCTGGCCGGAAGCTTGCGTGGCGGCAGTTTTATTGATGTGCAGCCCAACTTCGCGGGAACCAGTGAAGGCGACATAGCGCGTTTTGGGATGGGCGACCACGGCATCCCCGAAACTTGCGCCCGCGCCGGGACCGAAATTCACTACGCCTTCGGGCATGCCGGCTTCTTCGAGCAGTTCGATAAATTTCGCGGCGATGGTGGGCGAATCGCTCGAAGGCTTCAGGATCACGGTGTTGCCGCTGACGATGGAAGCGAGCGTCATGCCGGCCATGATGGCGCAGGGAAAATTCCACGGAGGAATCACCGCGCCCACGCCCAGCGGAATGTACATCAGCGAGTCGCGCTCGCCGGGCAACTGCACCGGCGTTTTGGCCTGCGCGAGGCGCAGCGCTTCGCGCGCGTAAAATTCGCAGAAGTCGATAGTCTCGGAGATATCGGCGTCGGCTTCGCCCCAGTTCTTGCTGACTTCGAAAACCAGCCAGGCCATGTAATCCATTTTGCGGTTGCGGAGAAGGTCGGCGGTGCGGAACAGCAGGCTGGCGCGGTCTTCGATCGAAGTCTGGCTCCAGGATTCGAAAGCCTTGAGCGCGGCATTCATTGCCGGCTCGACGTGCTCTTTGCCCGCCTTCTGATGGATGCCGACAATTTCCGATGGACGCGAAGGATTCAGCGATTTGATCTTGTCCGCAGTCTTGACGCGCTGGCCGCCGATGATGAGGTCATACTCGCGGCCGAGCTGGCCGCGAACCCGCTCGATGGCGGCGCGCATCTTGCGGGCGCTGTCTTCGTGGCGGAAGTCGTAAAAGGGTTCGTTGATGAATGGGCCTTGATGGGAGGACGTGCGCGGGCGGATGGGGAGTTCGGCGATTGCCATGGGGGAATCCTTTCAGAAGTTGAGGAATTGATTATTATTAGGGCTACCGCAGTATTTTACACCCTGACATAGTGGGTATCGGCCCGTCGAGATCTGCTCGACCGGACAGCCGAGGGCGGCTGTCCCCGCGTGTGTGTCCTGGACTGTGATGACGGATGATAGACTCACACTTTTATCGAGGAAATACCGAGGCGGATTCATGGACATCAAGTCTGTGGGCGTAGTCGGCGCGGGCACAATGGGCAACGGCATTGCCCACGTGCTTGCCCGGAGCGGTTTCTCGGTGGTTTTGTGCGATGTGGAGCAGCGGTTTCTCGTCCGCGCGCTCGACACCATCACCATCAATCTCCACCGTGAAGCCCACAAGAAAAAGATTTCTGCCGAGGACAACGCAGCCGCCCTGAAGCGGATCACACCCGTGACCGAACGCGCCAAACTTGCCGACTGCGACTTCATTGTGGAAGCGGCTACGGAGAAGTTTGAGATCAAGACGGAGATTTTTCGCGATCTCGACCGGCTGGCACGGCCGGAAGTCATCCTGGCCTCGAACACGTCTTCGATCTCCATCACCAAACTTGCCGCGCTGACCAAGCGGCCGGAGAAAGTGATCGGCATGCACTTCTTTAATCCGGTGCCGGTGATGAAGCTGGTGGAGGTGATTCGCGGGCTGGCCACCTCGCAGGAGACGTTTTCTGAAACTCGTAACCTGGCGCTACAGCTCGACAAAACGCCGGTTGAGGTGAACGACGCGCCGGGTTTTGTTTCGAACCGCGTGCTGATGCCGCTGCTCAACGAAGCGATGTATGCGGTGATGGAAGGCGTGGCCACGCCTGAAGCCGTTGATGAGGTGTTCAAGCTGGGCATGGCGCATCCCATGGGGCCGCTGACGCTCGCCGACTTCATCGGACTCGATGTCTGCCTCGACATTATGAGAGTGCTGCACGACGGCCTGGGCGATCCTAAGTACCGGCCCTGCCCGCTGCTGATCAAGATGGTGGATGCGGGCTGGCTGGGGCGCAAGAGCGGGCGCGGGTTTTACAAGTACTGAGTCCCGAGTACCGAGTACTGAGTACCGAGTGCTGAGTAAAGGCCGGTTGATTTGCGGTTGCCGCTGCCCGAGTGCCAATTGAAAACGCGCTGAACGGAATGACCACCCAGCCAGTTTCGCCGCAGATCGGGAGCGATGCACCGTTCTATTTTCTGGCCGCGCTGGCCGGCATCGGTACCGGCTGGGCCGATGTCACCATTAACGACCTGCTTCTCACAGCGCTGCTGGTGCTGGCGGCTTGCATGGTGCTGGGACTGCTGCGGCCGCGGCGCCCGTGGCGGTGGATTGCAGCCGTTGTGGCGTTCGTTCTTCTCACCCAGTTCGCTGCTTCCCTGCTGACCAGGATCAAACCGACGCGCGCCCAGATTTACGGGTCATTCCTTACTGCCTTGCCCGGTCTTGCCGGCGCTTATGGAGGAGCAGTGATGCGGCGGGTGATCGACAATCTTTGGCAGGGGAAGTGAAGCAGTTGTGAGTTTGCCAGTCGCCGGTTGTCAGTTCTCAGCTTCCAGCCGAAGCCCGAAGCTCAGAACTCGAAGCTCAGAGCTTTTCCGAGGCTAGTCGAAAAGTTACTTCCGGTTCCACAGGCTGGGCGCGTATGCTGCCAGCATGGGTGTGACGGTCTCGATGCTGGCCAGCGGCAGCCGGGGAAATTGCGCTGTCGTGGCCAGCGCGCGCACCAAAATTCTTGTCGATGCCGGAATCTCCTGCCGCGAGACCTTCAAGCGCATGAAATCTCGGGGGGAAGATCCGCACTCCCTGTCGGCCATTCTGATCACCCACGAACACTCCGATCACATTTACGGATTGGCGGTGCTGGCGAGAAAGTTGCGCATTCCGGTATTCATGACGGGAAGAACGCATCAGGCTTGGGCGCGCGCCCTGCGCGACGAAAGCGGCGAGCGCCCGCAACTGGAGAAACTGGAACGCTTCGAAGCCGGACGCGGCTTTCAAGTCGGCGATATCGCGGTGAGGCCCTTCACCATTCCCCATGACGCCGCCGATCCGGTGGGTTTTACCTTCCAGGCCGAAGGGACCAAAGTAGGCATGGCCACCGATCTCGGCTACCTGCCGCGAAACGTTTGCGATGCGCTGCGCGGTTGCGATGTGCTGGTCATCGAGTCGAACCACGATCTCGACATGCTGCGCAGCGGGCCTTATCCCTGGCCGGTGAAGCAGCGCATCGCCGACCGCCTGGGCCACCTCTCGAACAAGCGTCTGGCCGATTTCTTCGCCAGCGACTATGATAATAGGGCGGCGTTTATCGTGCTGGCGCATCTCTCTGAAGAGAACAACCATCCGGAAATTGCCCGGAGAGAAGCCGAACAGGCGCTGGCCGAGCGCGGTGGATTGTTCCAGAACCGGGTACTGCTGGCGGCGCAGTCTGGGGTGCTGCCGCCGATTCGCCTGTAGTAACTTATGAGTCAGCAGTGCGTCGATCCAATCGTGGGCAAGATCCTGGCGGGCTGGCGCTATGACATTTCCGGCCTGGCGCTGGAAATGCGCGGCGACTACGAGGGCCATTTCACCGCCTGCGATCGTTGCCTCCGCCGCCAACGCCTGCACCGTATGATCGACGTGGGGTTGATCGCCCTGGCTTCGCTTTCCGCCGCCGTCTTCCTGCTCGCGTTTGGAGTGATTCGCCACTTCGGCCCGCGACATGCTTTTTGGCTCGAAGTTGCCGCTCTTTCCGGGTTTGCGTTGTCGGCTCTGATCTGGCTGGGAGTGGCTGTGGCCACGCCCGCCCCGGTCACCGTGCTGGATGCCGCCAAACAAGGTGCGCGCCGCGTGCATGATCGCTTGCCCGAGGAAATTCGCCAGCGGCTGCCGGAAGAACTGCGCGTTAAAATTACCGGGACCTGACACTTGCCTCTGCGTGCCTCACAAATCGTAACCATCGCCCTGCTGGGCGTTCTGTTGGGCGCTTTTGGGGGAGTTGTCTGTTTCTTGCCTGCGCAGTGGCCGGCTGCGGGTCACTGTCATAGTTATGGCATGCGGGGTCATATCATGCCGGCGGGCGCTGTTCCGGCTCCGCAACCCGTTCCGCATCGCTGCTGCGTGAGTGGACATCAGTCAGCGATGCTCACGGCTTCGTTTTCGCCGCGTCCGCTGGACTTGCAGGCGAACCTGGCGAACACAACTTCATTTCCTGTGACCGCAAGCGCGAATCCTAACTTTCCGGTCTCAACTCCCCAAGCCGGCAGCCCGCCAGGCCTCGCTCCTCTCAGAATCTAGACTTCGCTCCAAGTCTTTCCTGGTTGTTCATCCCCAGCCCGGACACGCCCCTCGATTCTGGGCCGAGAATAAATCTCGTGAAGCTCCGGACGAGGATGCCGGCAAATTTTCCCTGCCGCTTGCGAGCGAGGTTTTGTGCGAAAGCGAAATTGCATCTTGTATTCCACGGTCGCCTGTTTGTTGTCCCTGGCTGCGGGGCTGCCGGTTTCGGCCCAAATGACAAAGATGCCAAATCCGCAGACGGCGACCGAACCATCTGCCAGCCAGCCGGTTCCCGATTCGTCGAGCCAAAACGATGCTATGCCGGAGATGCAGATGCCGGGAACGGACATGAACCCTGGAATGGATATGAAGATGGGGGAACAAGAAAACTCCGCGCTGCCTTCGCCGCACGCAGGCTCGGGCACGGCGTGGGAGCCGGCGTCGGTGCCCGCACATGAGTGGATGCTGATGCGCGGCGGCTGGGAGCTGATGGCGCATGGCGTGATCTTTATCGATTACAACCAGCAGGGCGGGCCGCGCGGCGAAGGCAAAGCCGAGTCGGTGAACTGGGGCATGACGATGGAGCAGCACAAACTATGGGCGGGCACGATTCTTTTCCGGCAGATGTTTTCCGCCGAGTCGCTGACTTCGCCGCATCCCGGCTTTCCCGAATTGTTTCAGACCGGAGAAACTTATCATGGCGAGCCGCTGGTCGATCATCAGCATCCACACAATGTTTTCGCCGAGCTTTCCCTGTTCTATACTTTGCCGCTGTCGCAGAAAATTAGCTGGGAGCTTTACGGCGGACCCTCGGCGGAGCCGGCGCTCGGTCCCGTCACCTACATTCACCGCACTTCCGCTTCGGAACTGCCGCTGGCCCCGCTCAGCCATCATTTACAGGACTCTACGCACACCAGCTTCGGCGTTGTGACTACGGGATTTGTGATCGATCGAATCAAGCTGGAGGCTTCGGCCTTCAACGGCCACGAACCCGATGAACAACGGTGGAGCATTCAGCTGGCGCCGCTCGATTCGTGGTCGGCGCGGGCCAGCATCGCGCCCGGGCGCAACTGGACGGGGCAGTACAGCATTGGACGCCTGGAACACCCCGAAGCGCTCGAACCCGGCGACCAGATACGGCAAACCGCATCCATCGAGCACAACCGGCCGCTGGCCAAGGGAAACTGGGCGACTTCCCTGGTCTGGGGACGCGTTCACAAATTCGCCACCAATACCAACCTCAACGGCTATCTGCTGGAATCCACGCTCAATTTTCTGCGGCGCGATTACGTCTTCACGCGGATGGAACTGGTCGACAAAGACGAATTATTTCCCCAGGCGGCGGTTCATCCCGCCTACCGCATCGGCGCTTACACTCTTGGCGGCGTGCGCGACCTGCTGCAGAATCGCGTCTGGCAATTGGGCCTGGGCGCGGATGTGACCGTGTACTCGAAGCCAGCCGTGCTGGATGCGGCCTACGGAAATTATCCCGTTTCGTTCCAAATCTTCTTGCGCATGCGACCGGGACTGCGCCCGGCTGCACATCGGCACTGAAGAATTTCTTTAGCGAAGAGCCGGCCAGACGCTATGCTTTCGCCGCAGCGGCCTCCAGCAATGCCTGCCCTTCTACGTTGGCGGATTCGTTCTGCTATTCTTTTTCAGGCCGCAAGCGCCCATCGGCTCATTGGCCGAACATCCTAGGAGAATAGCGTGTCCATCAATGGGCCGGAAGAATTGGAAGGAATGCGCGCAGCCGGTGGCATCGTGCGTCAGATGCTGGAGGCGATGAAGCGCGCCGTTCGCCCCGGCGTCACTACCGCGCAGCTCGATGAGGTGGGCGCGGAAGTGATGCGCGGGCACGGAGCACGGTCGGCGCCGGCGCTGGTCTACGGCTTTCCCGGAGTAAGCTGCATCAGCGTCAATGACGAGGCCGTACACGGCATCCCCGGCGAGCGGACTTTGCGGGAAGGCGATTTGGTGAAGCTCGATGTCACCATCGAGAAAGACGGCTTCATGGCCGATGCCGCCGTCACCGTCCCGGTGGGCGAGGTCGCGGACGATCTGCAACACCTGGTCCGTTGCGCGGAGCGTGCTTTCGCGAAAGCCATGCTGGTGGCGCGGGCAGGCTTCCGGGTTTCTGAGATCGGGCGCATGGTGGAAGGCGAGGTCAAGCGCAGTGGCTTCTCGGTGATTCGCGAGCTGGGAGGGCACGGCATCGGGCGCACCATCCACGAAGCGCCGCGAGTGCCGAACTACGCCGATCCCGAGGCTCGCCAGATCCTCACCGAAGGCCTGGTGATTACGGTTGAACCGATTATTGCGGCCGGCTCTGGCCGCACCTTTCTGGCGCAGGATGGCTGGACGGTTCGCACCGCCGATCGCAGGCCGTCAGCGCATTACGAGCATACTTTGGTGATTACGAAGGGCGAGCCGATGCTGCTCACGGCAGCGTAGAACAGCCTCGGGGGCTAAAGCCCGCGTTGCTGACAGGAGCGATGATCGCAGCGTTGGAAGCGCTGCGCCACCCAAAATCTGCGCCACCTACCGATGGGTTTGCGCAAAAGTCCTACTCGTCTCTCACGCCTTGATGTGGCAGCTCGCCTGGCCGCGCTTTTCCAGATACTGCTGGTGGTAATCCTCGGCAGGATAGAACTCGACCGCCGGAACGATCTGGGTCACGATGGGCTTGGAGAAGCGATGCGCTTTTTCGAGCGAGTCTTTTGAGGCCTTCGCGGCCGTCTCCTGCTCCGGAGAATGAAAGAATATCGCCGAGCGATATTGTTTGCCCCAGTCGGGGCCTTGACGGTTGAGCTGCGTGGGATCGTGATTCTCCCAGAAAACTTTGAGCAGGTCTTCATAGCGAACCTTGGCCGGATCGAATTCCACCTCGACCGCCTCGGCATGGCCGGTGCTATCGGTGCAAACGTCTTTGTAGGTAGGTTTCTCGGTGCGCCCGCCGGTATAGCCTACGCGCGTCGATAGCACTCCCGGAATTTGACGGAAGGTTGCTTCCACTCCCCAAAAACATCCCGCTGCAAATGTGGCTTTTGCCATGTCTTCAATCGCTCCCCGAGGACGGTAATTTCCGCTGGCCGGTTTGCCCGCAGGCTCTATTAGATGACGAAACCGCAAGAAAGTCACGGACCTCGCAACCAGTGGCCTATTTGGGCAATTGACGCTGTTCGCGATTCGGGTTAAAGTCCGGGCAGCGTTGTCGTTGTCCCCAGGGGGAGTTCTGTGGAGTTGCGTACCAGCCGCGCCAGAAGGGCGCAGAAACTTGCGGGCTTTTTTCTGACCTCGCTTCTGCTCGTGGCGGCATCCCAATCTGCGCTCGCCGTTTCTGGTTTCGAGCCGCAGAGACGCGTGGGCTACAGCACAGGCGATCAGTGGGAACCTGCCATCGCCGCCGACGGGCGCGGACACATCTACATTCTTTTTCCGCAGTATGGCCCCGTAACCAATTGCCCCGGTTGCACCGCTCCCACCATGGCGCTGCTGACCAGCAACGACAACGGCATTTCGTGGGAGCCGGCACGGCCTCTGTTTCCCTACCCCACCGGCCAGTTTGATCCCCAGATCGTGGTCGATCCCGCCGACCGGCAAACGCTGTATGCCTCGTGGCTGCAGAACGAGAAACGCGACGTGATCGTAGCCCGTTCGCAGGATTTTGGCCGTAGCTGGAATTACGCGCTGGCGGAACACTCCACCGACGATGCCGATAAGCCCGTGCTCGCCGTGCGCGGCCCCGATGTATACGTAGGATTCAATCATGATGGGAATTTTTTCGTCGCGGCCTCGCATGATTTCGCCCAGAATTTTTCTTCCGTGAATGTAAATCCCGGTGCCGAGCCGGGCTGGTCGCTGGCCGGCGGAGCGACGATTGACGTCTCCGGCAATGTTTATTTTTCCTGGACCGCCTACGCCCGCCACGATCTCAGCAGCCGGCCGGTGCGCGTTTACTTGAGCCGATCGTCAGATGGCGGCCACAACTGGAACACCAGCCTCATGGATGTCTCCGGCGCGCCGCCGCCTTGCGCGCTTCAGGCCTGCGAAACCGGCTTCCTGGGCGCTCAAATCACTCTGGCTTCCGATGCCTCGGGAGCGATCTACGCGCTGTGGAATTCCGGCAGCGCCAAGGGCGGACCGGAGCGGATTTATTTTTCGTCTTCCACCACCGGCGGCAACACCTGGTCGGCAAAAACCGATGTCTCCGCGGCTGGCGCGCGCGTGGAACATGCCTTTCCCGCCATGGTCGCAGGCGCGGCCGGCGATGTGCGCATCGCCTGGATGGATACGCGAGCCACCGACATGAGCACCGCCGACTCGCGCAACCATCCGCTGTGGAACACTTTCTATCGCACCTCCACCAACGGCGGCGCGACCTGGTCGGCCGAGTCGCAACTCTCCGGCCCCGCGCGCGGCTACGATTACATCCTATCGACCGGCTTCCGCTTTCCCTTCGGCGACTACTTTTCACTTACGATCGACAACCTGGGATCGACTCACGCGGTGTGGGGCGAAGGCCGCAATTACAAGTCGCCAGGCTCGATCTGGTACACGCACGGGCGGTAGTAGGACAGTGGTCAGTGGTCAGTTAGGATTCTCTCGGACACAGGCCACTAATCACCGCCACGAATCGCTCACCACTGATCACTACTCCACGATCAATCCGCCGGTCAGGTCAGCCAGGCGCGGGATGCCACGATCCTCGCACCAGCGCTGCAGTTCGTCCACGATTTTTTCGGTCGAGCACGGATCCCAATAGCTGGCCGTGCCCACCTGCACGGCGCTTGCGCCGGCGAGCATGAACTCGACTACATCGGCGGCGGTGGAGATTCCTCCCATGCCGATGACGGGAATTTTCACCGCATGCGCGGCGTCGTAAACCATGCGCAGCGCGATGGGCTTGATGGCCGGTCCGGAAAGCCCTGCAGTGACGTTGGCGATGCGCGGCCTGCGCGTTTCCGGGTCGATGGCCATGGCCACGAAGGTATTGATCAGCGAAATCGCGTCGGCGCCCGCCTCCTGCGCGATGTATGCCATTTGCGCGATGCTGGTGACGTTGGGCGAAAGCTTTACGATCAACGGTCGCCGCGCGACGCGTTTTGCCGTGGTCACCACTTCATCGAGTGAGCGCGGATCGCTGCCGAATTGCAGTCCGCCGTGCGCCGTGTTGGGGCAGGAAACATTCAACTCGTAGGCGGCGATGCCTTCGCCTTCGTTGAGAATTTCAATCGTCTTCTCGTAGTCTTCGCGGGTGTAGCCGAACACGTTGGCAAGCACGACGATGTCTTTCATGGGCTGCAGCTTGGGCAATTTCTCGTCGAGAAACGCACGCGCGCCGATATTCTGCAGGCCGATGGCATTGAGCATGCCGGCCGCAGTCTCCCACAAACGCGGCGGCGGATTGCCGATCATCGGCTCCTTCGACAAGCCCTTCACCACGAATCCGCCCAGCTTGCTCAGGTGAACCACATCCTCGAACTCGACGCCGTAGCCGAAGGTTCCGCTGGCCGCGATGATGGGATTTTTCAGCGCCACGCCGGCAAAGTTCACGCTGAGATCGGCTTTGGGCCGCCCCGAGTTCTTGGACGCGGTCATCGCGGAGCAACTCCCGCCGCGGATCCTTCGGCGTCCTCCGCGTGATGTACCGGCGTCAGCGCCTCGGTCAGCACGCGCCCCACCGCGTGCGTAGGCGCGTTGATTCCCAGCAGCGAAGCGAGCGTCGCCGCAAGATCCACCGGCTCGGCGCGCGTGCGATACGTGCCCGTTTGAAACGGCAATCCATAAAACGCCAGCGGCACGTGCGTATCGTAAGTGTAAGGCGACGCGTGGTCCGTGCCTTTCGACGCGCCGACCGTGTACGGCTCGGGCACGCCCAGCACATACCATCCGGCTTCCGGCGAATAGCTGTTCAGGAATTTCTTGCCGAAAGCTGTGGCCGGAACTTCGCTCTGCGCCAGTTGCGATTTGGTGAAGTAGTCGCGCAAGCCGGACTGCTTCATGGCTTCGCCGACGGCAGACTCGGCGTCGCGCTCTTTCACATGGGCCGCGGCGAACGCATTTTCGTCGAGCCACGCCACCGGATAATCCAGCTTGATGTAAGCCGCCGCATGACCCGGCGAGAACTTCACCGTCAGCGTGGTGTTGATCTGCGCTTCGAGTTTGCCCGCATCCATATTCGCGGCCGGGATGCGCAACTTCTTCGCCGCCTCGGGCAACGCGGAAATCCCATGGTCCGCCGAAAGCGCGATCCACACGTTGGCCAAGCCGATCTGATGGCCGAGAAAGCGGAAGAACTCGGCCAGTTCGCGGTCGAGCGCCAGCGCCATCTCTTTCATCTCCGGCGAATCCGGACCCACCTGATGACCCAGAATGTCGTTCGCCGATAGGCTGATCGAAAGCAAATCCGTGGTCTTGCCCGTGCCCAGGCTCTCGTACATCATCAACTCTTTCGCAAACTCCAGTTCGTACTCGTTGGCAAACGGAGTCGAGCCGATCACCTCGTAGAATCCCGCATCCGATCCGTCTTTCGCCTGCCGGTGCGCGGTTGAGCGCAGCGTTGCTCCGCTGCCGTCTTTCCATTCGCGATCCCAATATTTCGCCGCGCGGCCGCCGTTGAAATCCTGCACCCACTTAGGCAAATCGCTGCGGTAGTAGGTCGAAGTAATCCACGCGCCGCTCTTGGGTTCGATCCAGTAAGCCGCGTCCGCGCCAAAACCGCCGGGAAGCACGGCTGCACGGTCTTTCAGCGAAATCGCAAACACGCGCGACTTCCCCTGTGTGGCCAGCTTCAACTCGTCGCCCAAAGTATCGGCCAGCAGATTGTGCGGCGAAGCCCCGGCCTTGTCTTTGTAGCCATCCCCAGCGCCCACAATTTTCGTATCGTCATCCTCCACCGAAGTGACCATGCGTTTCTTCTTCGCGTCCCACCACTCATTGGCCACAATGCCATGCCCGTTGCTGTACGCGCCGGTAAACAGCGTGGCATGGCCGGGAGCGGTGCGGGTATTGACGTAATTGTAGTTGCAATCCGTGAAGTTCGCCCCGTGTTCCAGCAGCAGACGGAACCCTCCCTCGCCGAACTCATCGCGATAGCGCTCCAGATAATCGCCGCGAAACTGATCGATGACAATCACCACCACCAGCTTGGGATGCCCGTTGTAGGCCGAAGCGAAACTCGCAGGAGTGAAGCCGAGAAGAAAGACGCTCGCAAAGATAAAGAGGAAGAGGAGGCAGCGCCGGGCGCCGACAGATAGGGGGAGGGATCTCATCGCGAAGTTAGTGTACACAGCCGGAAGCCCAAGGTGAAAGGAAGTCCCAACCATTTCCTGCCTCTGTGTAACCCTGTGGCCGCTGTGGTTGACGACTCCAGGAAACGTCCGCCGAGCTCAAGACGTGCATTTCCCGCCCCGTTTCCGTTACATTAGTCATTCCCATGCTCGATCTGAATTTCGTTCGCGACAATCTTCCCCGAATCGAAGAAATGCTGTGCCAGCGCGGCCTGGACGCTGCCGCCGTGCTCAGGGATTTCTCCGCAGTCGACACCCAGCGCCGCCAGGCCATCACCGAAGCCGAAACCCTGAAGGCCCAGCGCAACAAGGCCTCGGACGAAATCGCCAAGCTGAAAAAGTCTGGCCAGGATGCCGGCGCAGCCATGGCGCAGACGAAAGAGTTGCGCGAACAAATCCAGACCCGCGAAAAAATTGCCGCCGATCTCGATGCCCGCCTGCACGAAATTCTTGCCGGCATTCCCAACATTCCGCACGCGAGCGTGCCCGTCGGCCGCAGCGCGGAAGAAAATGTCGAAGTCCGCCGCTGGGGCGCGCCGCCGCAGTTCGACTTCACTCCCAAACCCCACTGGGATCTCGGCGCCGAGTTGGGCATCCTCGATCTGGAACGCGCCGTCAAGCTCACCGGCGCGCGCTTCGCCGTCTATTGGGATCTGGGCGCAAAGCTCGAGCGCGCACTCGCCAACTTCATGCTCGATCTGCACACGCGCGAACATGGATACACCGAAGTCCTGCCACCGTATCTTGTGAACTCCGACTCGATGTACGGCACCGGCCAGTTGCCCAAGTTCGCCGCTGACTCGTTTCGCGTGCCGCTGGGAAAAAATACTGGCGATGGTGGTGATAACGAGAAAGACCTCTGGCTGATTCCCACCGCCGAGGTTCCGGTCACCAATCTCTATCGCGACGAAACTCTCGATGCCGCGCGCCTTCCGATTTCGCTCACCGCGTATACTCCATGTTTCCGCAGCGAGGCCGGGTCTTACGGCAAGGATGTGCGAGGCATCATCCGCCAGCATCAATTTCAAAAAGTTGAGCTGGTGAAGTTCTCGCGTCCGGAGAATTCTTACGAAGAGCACGAAAAGCTCACCCGCAACGCCGAGACAGTTTTGCAGAAGCTGGGCCTGCACTACCGCACGGTAGCGTTATGCACCGGCGATATGGGCCCATCCTCGGCGAAGACCTATGACATTGAAGTCTGGCTTCCGGGGCAGCAGTTGTTTCGCGAGATTTCTTCGTGCTCCAATTTCGAGACCTACCAGGCGCGGCGCGCCAACATCCGTTACCGCCCCGAGGGCAAGAACAAACCCGAGTTTGTGCATACGCTGAATGGCAGCGGCCTGGCCGTAGGCCGGACGTGGGTGGCGATTCTGGAAAACTATCAGCAGGCCGACGGCAGCGTAGCGATTCCCGAGGCTCTGCGCTCCTATATCGGCGCCGATCGAGTCACTCCGAAGAAGTTCTGAGCGCGGAGAAGCGCCGATATCAAAGATTGACAATCTTTGATATTACGGCTAGAGTCTACAAGTTGGGAGCATAACCACATGAACGTCTCTCTTACTAGCGAGCTTGAGAAATTTGTGAGCGCCAAAGTGGAATCGGGGCGCTACAACTCTGCAAGCGAAGTGGTCAGAGAAGCGCTCCGGCTGCTTGAAGAGCACGACCAGGCGCGCTCAGTCCAGCTTGCCGGGTTCAACCGGGAGCTTGGCCGCCGTCTGGACACACTCGACCGGGGCCAGCATGTCTCCCCGGCGGATGCCCGCGCCCGGCTCAAGCGTAAATCCGAGCAGCGCCGGAAGGCCAGGGTGTGACGCAGTACCACTTGCCGATCGCCGCTTCGGCATTGCCAAGACCTGCCACGGCTCACTACACTTGCAGGAGTGGAAATCAGCGCCGCAGACACGAGCGCGCCCTCCCTGCCGATGAACGGCTTCTGGCGCACAATTCGCAGCTACATTCTGTGGCAGCATGAGCGTGGCACNNGACATCATGGTCACGCTGATTCTCGTCTTTGTCTTCTCCTCGCCCTTCTGGATCAACTTCAACGACAAACCCGTGCTCCGCAATCCGCATCCTACGGGAGTCCTGGTCATGCCCGATGGCCAGGGGGATCTGATCTATCAAATCGAAACCGAAGCGATAACGCCGGGCGACGATCGCTCGGTTCACGATCAGTTGCTGCGCATCATCGAGCCGATTTCCGGCGCAGTCTCCATTGTGAAGTACGAAGCCGTGCCTGGGAGCAGAGGGCAGGTGCAGAGCTACAAAGTGTGGGTAAAACGGGAATAACACTGGCGCGACAGACACTGCTGCGACAGATACTGGCGAAACGGACTATGACGCTCTTCTTCCCCCTGTTCCTCGCTGCCCTGAGCCTGCTCTCGGCTGCCCAGCAGCAAACTCCTTCTCTGGAAAGCGTGCTCAAGAAAATGGACGCGGCCGCGGCCAACTTTCAAAGCGCACAGGCCAACGTGTCGAGGCAACAATATGAGCGCGTCATCCAGGAGTTGGATATCCCGCAGTCCGGCGTCGTCTACTATCGCCGCGAAGGAAAAGCTGGGGGGAAAGATAACGGCAAGAGCATCGAGATGAAGCTCGACCTCACCAAGCCCGATGCGAAATCGGTGCTCTTCAGCGGCGGCGATATCAAAGTGTACGAACCGAAAATCGACCAGCTCACCATTTATCATGCCGGCAAGAATCGCGCTGAGTTCGAAAGCTATCTCGTATTGGGCTTCGGCGGAAGCGGCCAGGATTTAGTGAAATCATTCGACGTCTCCTTGCAAGGCACGGAGACCATCGACAACGTGGCCTCCGCCAAGCTGCAACTGATTCCCAAATCCGACAAGGTGCGCGCAACTTTCAAACAAATCCTGCTGTGGATCGATCTCGATCGCGGCATCTCTGTGCAACAACAGTTCGATCAGCCCGATGGCAATTACCTGCTGGTGAAGTATTCCGCCATTCAACTCAACAACCCCAAGATTCCCAACGAAGTGTTCCGGATAAAGACGACATCGAAGACCCAGACCGTCTCGCCGCAGGGTTAAGCTATTGAATCTAAAGCGCAAGAATGTCTGCTGAAAATTGCACTGGGGAGGCTATACTGACCCCACGGTTTACTTTGTCAGGGTTTGCTTTGTTCAGGGTTTGCGTTAGGGTTCCTATTCATGGCTAAAGTTTTCACGCTTCCCACGCCTCCCAAGTTGGGCCCAAGGAAAAGGGAGCGCACCTCCGATCCGCGCTANNACGCGCTTCCGCATGAGCGATTCTCCGCTCGCGTAATGCGATTTTCGTCTTTTTCGCCTTTTTCCGGTGCGTGGAGTTTCGATAACCCGCTTGATTTTAATGCGTTGGCATGGATTGCGAAATTTCTCTCAGTGCTTAATTCTGCGCATCACGCTGAAAGCGCACGAGTTGCGGGAAGTTTCGAGGGGAAATAACGGACGTTTTTGCGAATTTCGCGACCGTTTTTCGACGGTTTACTCATCGCGGGTGACGGCGTCGCGTCCACCCGCGAATGAGTCGTCTTTCCACTTCTGATTTCCGATTTCTTTCCAGTTTCCAATTTCCTTTCCAGTTTCCAACTGGCAAAATTAAAACGCGAATCGCAGCGAGAACTGCATCACGCGGGGCGTGGTCAGAGTGCGCTGGAACTTGCCGAACCCAGTTGCGTCCACCAGGTCTTCGCCAGGCAGCGCATTGGCCGCGTCAAATCTTACTGAGTTGGTGACGTTGAAGACTTCCCACGAGAATCGGATCAGCCTGCTTTCGCTGAGATCCCAAGTCTTGCTGAGCCCGCCGTCGATGTCGAAGAAGCCCGGTCCGCGGAAGTTGTTGCGCTGGCCAGCCTCACCGGGGAAGGTGTCGCGGAAGATAGTCGGGCCCGTGGCGCTGGAGGGCGGATAAGGGCACAGACACTGAGCGGCGATATTCTGAGCGTTTTGGAAAACGTTGGGATCGCCAGCGGAGTCGATGAAGACGCCGGTCTTGGGCTTCGGCCCGACGACAAACGAAGTGCCTTCCAGTTCAAAATCGGTCGACCAGCCGGTGCCGGCTCCCACGCTGAAGGGAAAACCGCTGGTCCAGCGGTACAGGCCGCTCAATCCCCATCCGCCGAAAACCGAATTCACGAAACCATTGGCCGAACTCCAGCGCCGGCCCTTGCCGTAGGGAACATCCCAGATCCAGTTGGCATTGATCTGGTGGGTGGTGTCGAAGTCCGAGACCGCGCGCCACAGGTCAGGGAAAAATGCGTTAATGGCCTGGTTGTTAAAGGCAACGCCGCCCACGGCTTCGAAGCCATTGACGCGTTCGGCGTTGGAACTGGAGTCGATGGACTTGGAATAAACGTAATTCAAGTCGAACTCCAATCCAGCGCTCATGGCACGACGCAACGTCACCTGCAGGCCATTGTAGTTGCTGTTGCTGCGGGTTTGCCAAGCGTAGAGCGAGGAGAACTGGTCCTGATAATACTGGAAAGGCGTGTCGCTGGCGCCGCCGCCGCAGGAGGGATAGCAGAACGCGTCGGCGATTTCCAGAGCCGTGGTTTCGTTGCCCGCGAAACAATAGAATTCGTCGTACATGTTCTGCGTAGCGGTTGCGTTTGCGCCGGGAGCAGTACCCGGAGCGCATGGAGCGGTCCCAGTTCCGTTGCCGGAAAGCAAGTTTGGTCCAGCCGCGTTGGGGAACAGGTTTTCCCAATATGGAATCGGTTGCACATTGTTGATGGAGACGTTCTGTGAGGCGTCTTTAGCGAAGGCCTGCGCCGCCTGGAAATAGGACATGCGGCTCTGCGGGTCGACCAAGTTGAGGGGTTGAGCCAGATCGACTTCCTGCAGGAGATGGCGCGCGAAACGTCCGGTGTAGGTGGTTTCCAGCACGAAGTTATGGGCGAATTCGCGAGTGATGGAGAAATCAACGACATGCGAGTAAGGCGTCTTCAGGTGGTCGTCGATGCCCCAGGCGATGGCCAAGCCATAGGTATCCGGGTTGTTGGGAGGCGTGTAGGGAAAACCGCTGGGTGAGGGAGCGATTTCGCTGGCCGGCAGGTTAGCCAGGCCGGTGAGGCCAGTGTAGCGCGGCGAATCATCCACCGTGGAAACGCCGGCGGGGTTGCTGAAGGTGGAAGTCAATCCCCAGGAGCCGTTGCGGTCGAAGGTGTTGACGACGCCTTCGCCAAAATGATCGAAGTACATCCCATATCCGGCGCGGATGGAGCTTTTGCCGGTGTCGCCGAAGAGGCTATGCCAGAAGCCGCCGGCGGCATGAGGAGAATAAGCAAAGGCGAAGCGGGGAGCAAGGTTCCTATAGTCCCATGCCCAGTAAGGCTTGCCACCGTTGGCTTGCCCGGAAAGGTTGAACGTCAAATCGGGTTGGACCACATCGCCCTGCAACGCGTTTTGCCAGCGGTTGGTGAACCACTGATGCATGTCCACGGTGGGGGAAACCTGATTGCCGGTGTTCTCAAAAGGAGGCTGCAACAGCGAGTAGCGGAGCCCGTAGGTGAGAACCAGATTGGGGGTGACATTCCACTTATCCTGCAAATACATCTCGCCCTCAAAGTTTTGGAAGTGGCGCGGAACCAACTGGCCGTTGGGAATCTGCGTCCCGAACTTGTTCTGGTTGGCCTCGGTAAAAACCTCACTGATGATGCCGGCAACGTCCATGGCCGCGAAGCTATAGGAAGTTCCGAACGAAGTATCCACGAGCGGGTAGCTTGGCATAATGCTTGGATCGAGGCTAACTCCTTCGTTGGCGATGAAGGAGGGGTCTAACCAATAAAGGTTCGATTCGCCGTAGGAGATGTTGTCTGCGTTGGATTGACGGTTGTTATGGATGAGGCGCCAGTTGGTGCCGAATTGAATGGTGTGCTTGCCCCTGGTCCAGGAGACGTCGTCGATGAAATTGTGCACGGGAACGTTGGTCAGGATGGTCTGTGAAGAAAACGCCTGGGTATCGTCCAGACCGCGGAAGGTGACAAAGTCCTGGGTATTGAGGCCTCCGGTGCCCAGTCCCTGGCGAATGAACGCGTAACGGAAATTATTGATCAGGTTATTGCTGATCAAGGCCGTGTACCCGGCGGCGATGCCTTTACTGTTGTTGGTGAGGAAATCGTTGGGAGGTTGTCCGGGAAACTGCGGCGGCTGCGACTCGTGGTCATTCTGCAGGTTGCCGCGGACAAAAAGCGAGTGACTGCCGCTGGCGTTGATTTTGTAGTCGAGCTTGGCGATGTAAGTGTCGTGCTTGACCGGGTCGGCGCCGGGGAAAGTGTAAGCTCCTGTATTCAACCCGTCGCCCTCGCTCGAGGAGTTGGGGAGGGGATATTTTGTGAATAAGGCGTTAGGGTTGGCGCCCCCGATATTGGCGAGCAGGCCGTTAGCACCGGGACCGGCCGAATTCCCAGGTGTGGGGGGACAGGTACCGTTGCCGGAGCAGCCTTGATCCAGTGAGGCGACGCCCGCCGTTGTGAGGGTAGCCACATAATCCGGGGCGAATGTCGCATTGGTGTTCACCGAGAAGTCCGCGTTGCTGCCGAGCACACAGTTGGCATCGCTGTTCGGATCGCAGAGATATTGCAACTCGCCATCGCGCAGGCTCTGGGTTGGAACTTCACGAGTGGTCTGCACAGTATCGGCGGTACGCTGGCCTTCATAGGCCGCGAAATAGAACAACCGGTCTTTCTTAATTGGGCCGCCGAAGGTGCCGCCGAAGGTATTGCGCAAGATGTGTCCCGGGACGTTCGGCTCGCCGGCCTGCAGTTCGGCCTGCTTGTTGAACCAGTCATTGGCGACGGTGAAGGACGGGCGGTGGTACTCGTAGACCGATCCGTGGACCGCGTTGGTGCCACTCTTGGTGACGAGGTTGACTTGCGCGCCGGAAGAGCGGCCGGAACCTGCGTCGTAATTGCCGGTGGTGACGCGGAATTCCTGCAAAGAATCGAGGGTGGTGCGCATGGCGCCTTCAAAGGCGAAGCCTTCGAGCTGGTCGTTGTCGTCTAAGCCGTCAAGAGTAAGGTTGGTCTGGTCGCTGCGCGCGCCATTGACCGCGCCACCGCGGCTGTCGTACATCTGCTGATCGTTGGTGGTGTTGCCGATGTAGACGACGCCGGGCTGCAGACTGAGAATCGCGACCGGGTCGCGGCCTTCGGAGGGGAGGTCGGTTAACTGGCGGGTGTTGAAATTATTGCCGAGCGTCGCATCCGTGGTGTTGACCATGGGGGCTTCGCCGCTGACGTCGACTACGACGGTGCCGCCTTTTACTTCCAAGGAGAGGTTGAGCGTGGCCGGGCTGCTGACTTGCAGCACCACGTTTTCGCGTTTCACCTTGGCGAAACCCGCGGCCTCGACGGTGAGCACGTAGGTGGAGGGAGGAAGCTCGAGGAATTGATAGGCGCCCTGGCCGTCGGTTTTGGTGCTGCGCGAAAATCCCGTGGCTGCGTTGCTCAAGGTGACGCCGGCGCCGGCGACCACCAAGCCCTTTGCGTCAGAGATGGTGCCGCGCAGCGATGTAGTCGCCGATTGAGCGAAGGTGAGGCTTGGGAAAGCGAGGAGAGACGCGGCCAGCAGAGTAACTACACGTGAGCCAGAACGCATGGTGGAGCTCCTTCACCCACGAGGGCGTACCATTTTCGGATTTTGTGCGATCCCAGGAAATTAGAGATTGGTTTGAGACCCTGGGGCCCTGATGAGGCGCTATTGTGCAACTGCGCTGCCATCATGTTCAAGGTGAATTTTCAATATCCGCGACATTTACAAATGGTGGAATCTAAGTTTTCACATTCTGGGTTCCACATTTGGAAGGCTGTTTATGCGGGTTTTCGATGGTTCCGATGCGAGTTTCCGATGAAGAGCGCGGCGGCCATGAATATGACCACGGGATAGCATTCCAGGGTGTAGCGAGGTTCGGGATTTTCAAGCGACGCGAGAAACAGCGAGCGCAGAAGGAGAAAAAGAAGCAGCAATCCGAGGCCGCGAATTTTGCGGGAGCGCCACGCTCCAGCGCAGGCGGCCGCGAGATACAGAAGGTTGATCGAGCCAAAAGCGACGCTGACGGCGAGCCAGCGAGCATCGTCGTTGAACTGCCACCAGCGCGGATCGGAAGGCAGCAACTCGGTGCGCGGACGGAGCCACATATCGGCAATGCGCAGCGCGGGGAGCCATGCGTAGTAGCGCAACGGGGCCGCGTGAATGCGCGTGGAGGCGAGGGCAGCGAAACGAGCGTCGAGGTCGGGCGCGATGTCGTGATCCTGATTATAGGCGGCGAAGAGGGCGGCGGTTTCGTCGCGCTCCTGCGCGG
Source organism: Acidobacteriaceae bacterium (assembly GCA_003156805.1). Classification (GTDB taxonomy): domain Bacteria; phylum Acidobacteriota; class Terriglobia; order Terriglobales; family Acidobacteriaceae; genus Sulfotelmatobacter. Next base: position 125,729 of record PMHV01000025.1, read on the forward strand.
AATCGAAGGCGCGGCGGGGCAATTGGCGAACGTCGATGGGGTCGCCGGGGACGTTCCAATAAACTTCTTCGACGGAAACGTAGTCGGCTATCCAGGTTTTGATCCAGCGGTTGAAGCCGGTCATGGAAGGCTCGTCGGCATCGTTGGCGTAGCGGGGCGCGAGCGGCTGAAAGCGGTGCAGGGTGTGCAGATTGCGGAGGGTCCAGGGGACAAGTGGGGCGAGAGCGCAGAGGGCTACAAGGATTGCCGAGCGAAGGATTGCCGAGGGAGCGATTGCCGCAGGAACGATGGGAAGCGGCGCGGGAGTTGCGGGGCTCGTGGGTTGAACAATGATGCTGCGCAAGGGAATGGTACGCAGGAGCAGCAGAGAGAGATATCCGGCGACGGCGGCGAGCAGGATTCCGCCGTCGGGGCGGAGCAGAATGGATGCGCCGATCGAGAGGCCGCATGCGATCCAGGAGGACGCAGCGTGGGAATGGTTGTGGGTTGCAGTTTGCAGAGCGTTCAGGCCGGAGATGGCGAAATCGAGAGCGAGCGCGGTGAAACAAATCTCCAATGTCTCGGTGAGAGCGGCGGCCGCATAGTTGGCGAGAAACGGGCAAAGAGCAGCGAGCAGGAACGCTGCCTTGGCGGCGCGCGGGGAAAGCAGGCGGCGCGCGATATCGGCGACGAGGAAGCATGTGATGAGGTCGAACAAAACCTGGACGAGCAGAACGGCGCGGAAATTGTCTGCGCCGAAGAAGAAGAAAATGACGGCGAGGAACGCGGGATATCCGGGCAGGCGCGAGAGCGTGGGAACGATTTGGCCGGAGTCGGTGACGGCGTAGACGGAGTGCTGCATCCAGTTTTTGGCGAGGTTGGCGTAGAGGTGGGAATCGTCGACAATGCCGGGAAAACGAAAGACCAAGAGCAGGCGCAGCACGAGAGCGGCCAGACTGGACACGAGAAAAAAGCGCGCGTGCTTTCGCAAGAATTCCCGCACGCTGAGAATATAGCGCGTTTGGCAAACCTGTCCTGCAGAGAATTGACCGGCTGCCGCCCGCAGCATACGATTGACGCATACACTCTCCATGGCTGAAGCCGTTTTTTACGATCCCCAAAGAGCGCGTTGGAAGCGAGTGCGGCGGCTGTTCGACGTGCTGGCGGTAACGTTTTCGGCGCTCGTTATCTTTTTTGTGTACAGCGCGCTGCGCGATGAACCGCTGCCGGAGTTGCTGTTTTCGCCGCAGAAGCGCGCCTTCAAGGCGCTGAAGGAGAACGAAAAGGAGAAAGCTCGCGAACACCGGCGAGAGCGGCAGTTTGTCCACGGACTGCACCGCAAATCGAAGCTGGCGCCATCGCAAGTGGTTCTGAACCAGGAAGAAGGCATTCGCGCGGCCTTCTACGTGCCGTGGGACGCGGCCAGTTTTTCTTCGTTGCGCGAGTATGCGCGGCAGGTCGACTTGCTCTATCCCGACTGGCTGCACGTGCTGACTCCGGACGGCCGACTGCAGGCGGTGGACGACCAAACCAACAAATTTTTCGACTTGGTGCAGAACAACCGGGCCGGCAAGGTTGACGACCGGGTGATGCCTTTCCTGAAGTCGGAAAACATCAACATGGAAGTCTTCCCCATGATCAACAATTTCGACGGAGCGAACTGGGTGCAGAACGTCACCGGTTTTCTGAACAATCCGGATGCGCGCGCGCTGTTTCGCCGCCAGCTGGGTATGTTTCTGAGCTCCGACCATTACCGCGGCGTGATGGTGGATTTTGAGGCCTTCCCCAAAGAAGGACAGCCGGGATACATCGCTTTGCTGAACGAGTTGTCGAACGATCTGCACGCGCGCGGCATGAAGCTTTATGTGAGCGTGCCGGCGCATAACCCGGAGTTCGACTACGCGGCCATTGGCAAGCCGGCCGACGGAGTGGTGGTGATGAACTATGACGAGCACTATCCCAACAGCGAATCGGGGCCGGTGGCATCGCAGGATTGGTTCGTCGACAATCTCAAGGCCGTAGAAAAATTGATCCCGCGGGCCAAGATCATCTGCGCCATCGCCAACTACGGCTACGACTGGGTGCTGAAGCCGAAAAAAGGAAAGCTGCCGCCGGGGGAGCGCGACAGCACCGTTTCGGTGCAGGAAGCATGGCTGGAGGCGCGCGATTCCGATGAAGACGTAACTTTCGACGACGACGCGCTGAATCCGCACTTCAGCTACCTCGATGAACGCGGCGTCCGGCACGACGTTTGGTTTCTCGACGCGGTTTCCGCGTTGAACCACATGCGCGCCGCGCAGACACTGGGCATCGATACTTTCGCGCTCTGGCGGCTGGGAGGCGAAGACCGTTCGCTGTGGAAAGTCTGGGACGTCCCTGGCGATGCCGGCGCGGCCGACCGGCTGCGCGACGTGCCGCCGGGCCAGGATGTGGACATGGAGGGCAAAGGCGAAATCCTGCGCATCGAAGAACGGCCCACTCACGGCACACGCGATCTCACCATTGACGCGAAGACGAGGCTGATTACGGACGAGAATTTTCAGTCGATGCCCGAACCTTACCGCGTGGGCCGTTACGGCTATAGCCCCAATGAGGTTGTACTTACTTTTGACGACGGTCCCGACCCGGACTGGACTCCGAAGATCCTGGATGTGCTCAAGCGGGAGCACGCGACGGCGACTTTTTTCCTGATCGGCATTCAGACCGACAAGTTCTCAGGCCTGGCCAAACGGATTTACAACGAAGGCCATACGATCGGGAACCATACCTTCACGCATCCCGACGTAAGCAATATCTCTGCCACGTACATGAAAGTGGAGTTGAACCTGACGGAGCGGCTTTTCGCCAGCCTGATGGGAATTCGAGCCACGTTGTTGCGCCCGCCTTACGCGATTGACGAAGAGCCGGACACGGCCGACCAGGTTCGCCCGCTCGAAATCGCGCAGGATTTGGGCTATACCACCGTGGGCAACCGGATTGATCCCGACGATTGGAGCGACATCGCGCGGACGGGGAACGGCGACAAGCCGCGGCGGAACACCGCTGAGGAGATTTCCGCCTACGTACTGGCGCACCTGCCGCCTTGCGCCGCCAACGACCTGCGTTGCGGCAACATCGTGCTTCTGCATGACGGCGGCGGAAATCGAGCGGAAACTGTGCGTGCGCTGCCTATGATCATTGAGGGCATTCGCGCGCGCGGACTTGAGATCGCACCCGTGTACGAATTGCTGGGCAAGACCCGAGCCGACGTAATGTCTCCGTTGCCCACCGGGCAACGGTGGGCCGCGCGCTTCGACCGGCTTGGTTTCTGGCTTTTCGATGCCGGCGTTATGGGAATCACCTGGATCTTTTTTCTCGGCGACCTGTTGATGACGGGGCGTTTGCTTTTCATTGGAACTTTTGCCGTGTACGACCGCCTGAGGGAAAAGATTTCCGGCAGAACTGCCGATGTGGCTTCGTATAAACCCAAGGTGGTGGTTTTGATCCCGGCCTACAACGAAGAAAAAGTCATCGAGAAGACGGTGCGCGCGGCGCTGAACTCCAGTTATCCAAACCTGCGGGTCATCGTGATCGATGACGGTTCCAGAGATCGCACGCTCGAGGTTGCGCACCGCGCCTTTGCCATGGAAGAAGCCCGGGGACGCGTGCTGATTCTAGGCAAGACAAACTCCGGAAAAGCCGAGGCGCTCAATTACGGCTTGCAACACGTGCGCGACGCCGAACTTTTTGTGGGCATCGATGCGGATACGATCATCGCGCACGATGCCATCGCGCGCCTGGTGCCGCATTTCATGAACGCGCAGGTGGCGGCGGTGGCGGGTAACGCGAAGGTGGGCAACCGCGTGAACCTGTGGACGCGCTGGCAGGCCCTGGAATATATCACCAGCCAGAACTTCGAGCGCCGCGCTTTAGACGTGCTGGGCGCGGTGAGCGTGGTGCCGGGGGCGATCGGCGCATGGCGAGTTTCCGCCGTGCTCGAAGCCGGCGGCTACCACATTGATACCGTGGCCGAGGATGCCGACCTCACCATGGCCCTGCTGCGCCTGGGTTATCGCGTGGAATATGAAGACATGGCGCTGGCTTTCACCGAAGCGCCGACCAACGCGAACGGCTTGATGCGCCAGCGCTTCCGCTGGTCATTCGGGATTCTGCAGGCGGTTTGGAAACACAGCGCGGTCTTCGCCCGCAAAGGAGTGCTGGGTTTTGTGGCGCTGCCCAACATTGTCATTTTCCAGATTCTGCTGCCGCTGGTCTCCCCGCTCATCGATATCATGTTCGCCTTCGGCGCGATCTGGTATTTCATTCAGAAACACTTTCACCCCGATTCCACCGACCCGGCCAGCTTCCACAAACTGGTGGCGTTTTTCTTCGCCTTCCTGGTGATCGACTTCCTGGCGTCGGCCATCGCCTTTGCGCTGGAACGACGGCGGCCGGACGACAAAGAAGATGTGTGGTTGCTCAGCCAGGTCTGGCTGCAGCGCTTCGCCTATCGTCAGCTATTTTCCGTGGTGCTGTTCAAGACGCTGAAGCGCGCGGTGGAAGGCCGCAAGTTCGCGTGGGACAAGCTGGAGAGAACTGCTGCGGTGAAATATGTGCCGGCGGAGCAGCACGATCAGGTGAATGTGCCGTGAGCTAGACGCGGAGACAGACGCCCCGGCAAGAATCACCAGCTCAACTCAACCAATGAGACCGACTGCCGCGGCAAAGGAAAATTCAACTCAACGGTTCCATCCGTTCGCAGCCAACGCGGAGATTCCAGCAGTTCGAGTTGTCCTGCGGCTTTCAGCTTCGAATATTGCTCGGGCGTGGGATTCTGCGGCGAGCCCATGCTTTGCCAGACGCTGTAGGCGTTGCTATGGTCGTGGTCAATCGCGTAGTGGCGCACCAGCACATGCCGCGCGGCGGCCGGCAGACCAGCCACGCGCAGCCGAAGCGGCGTTTCCGGCGCAGGAACGTCATCGTCGTGGTAATTCCACAACAGCACAGTCAGACTGTGGTCGGTGGTGGCGGCCATGGCGTCGACATCGGGCTTTTGGCGCACGCCCGATTCCAGCATCGTGCTTCCCTCCACCGCGCCATCACCCTCAACCTTCACCCTTTCGCCTTGCATGAGACCCAACATGCGAAACAGATTCAACACCGGCTTGTCGATGCCGTTGCTGGCCAAGGTGCGAAAACCGTCGAAGTAGGGCTGGTCTTCGAATTCAAACGCCCACGTCAACATTCCCGCGAGGTTGGCATGGCGCTGGTTGGCCAGTTCGAGAATGGCGTGCAGAGCCGCCGCGGTGTAGGCGGGATAAAGCGCGCCATTGCGGTAGGCGTTCTGCGGGTAGACACGCGCCGAACAAGCGGCGCATCCTTCGGGATCGGATTCACTCAGCACAATCGGCAACCTGGCGAACTCCGGAAAAGAAGCCACGATGGCGAAGCCCTCGTTCACATCCCGCAGATTTGTGGCGAGCCCCATTTGCACGCGGCCATCCACTACTTTGGGCGAGCCCTTCGCGTGAAAGGTGATGAAGTCGAGCGGGGCGCCCGTCTTTTGCGTCGCGAAGTTGGTGCCGCGAGCGCAGTGTTCGAGAAACTGGCGCAGATACGCGGCGGCTTGCGCTGCCGCGGGACCGGTTGTGGCGGGACCTCCGACACGCGCGGCGGGCAGAGCACGACGGATGGCGTCGACGGTGTAGTCGTAGAGCTTGTCGTATTCTTCAGGCGATCCGTGCCAATAGCCGATGTTGGGCTCGTTCCAGACTTCCCAATACCATGACTGCACTTCGGCTTTGCCGTAACGCTCCACACAATGCAGTATCCAGCGATGAACGAGTTCAGCCCATTTCTGGTAATCCTTGGGAGGATAAGTCCAACCGGTATAGAGATCTCCTTGCGGCCAAGTGTGCCGATAAGGCTCCGGATGTACGGAAAGCGCTTCGGGCATGAAACCGACTTCGACAAACGGCTTGGCGCCGGAGTGCAGATAGATATCGAAGATCTGGTCGGCGATTTTCCAATCGTAGACGGGATTTCCACGAGCATCTTCCGTGTAGGCGTTGGTCGACCCCCACTTGAGCGAGGCGGAAGCGTCGCCGGTTGTGAGCAGATTATGTGCGCGGATGTAGACCGGTCCGGGACCAAGCGCGGCGAGTTCGCCGATCAACTCACGGCCGTGCGGCATGTAGGTGTAGTTGGGTTCATCGTAGCCGAAGTAGCTCCAGACCTGATTAAACGGGCCGAGGCGCGAGGAAACATCGACGCGGATGGTGACCGGAGCCTGGGCTCGAGAAGAAACAGAGCAGAGGAAAAAAACTGTCAGGGACCAAACTACGTTGGTTCGGCACGCGGGAGTGAGCATGATTCAGTCGTTATCTTCCGGCGGCGAGACTCTGGCCGCCACGAGGATCCGGATAGGACTACCGAAACAGAAGCGGGGCGAATTCGGCGAGGTTGCGGCGCCACACCATCCAGGTGTGCATGCCGGGTGTTTCGATTTCGGTGGGCTGAATGCCTTTGGTCTTCAGCCACGTGCGGAGATTGCGGTTTACCGTGATGAGACGATCCTCGGTGCCGCAGGCAATCCATAACAGGCGAAGCTGCTGCGCCGCCTTTGCGTCCAGAGAGGGAAAGTCCGTCTGAAAATCGTCGGGAATTCCGCCTGAACTGAAAGCGCCGATCCAGGCAAACTTGTCGAGATTATTGAGGCCAGTTAGCAGGGACTCCGAGCCCCCCATGGAAAGTCCGGCTATGGCGCGCGCATTGCGGTCTTTCACGACGCGATATTCGCTCTCGACTCGCGGTATGACCTCAGTCAGCAAGGCTTCCGCGAACTTGGCGAAATTGCGATCCCGCACGTCGGTATGCTGCCAAGCGCCCCATCCCAGACGCACCATTTCCATGGTGCCGTAGCCCAGCGGCATGACTACGATCATGGGCTTGGCTTTGCCTTGGGCGATCAGATTGTCGAGGACGACGTTGGCGCGGCCGACGGCGGTCCAACCACTGGCGTCGTCGCTGAAGCCGTGCAGAAGGTAGAGCACCGGATATTTCCGCTTGCCGGATGCCTCGTAACCCGGCGGAGTGTAGACGTAAAAATCGCGCTGATCGTCAGCCACCCCTGATTTATAAAAATGGTGATGGATCTCCCCGCGCGGAACATCGTTCAGCTCCCAGGGCAGCGAGGATGGCCCGGGAACATGGACCGAGTTCTCCGTCGCCAGCAGATTCGGCTTCAGCCAGTGGTTCTCGGGATCGATCAAGCGCACGCCGTCGGCGACGAACGAATAACCGTAGTAATCGGATGCGAGCGGAGCAGTGGTCACGCTCCAGATGCCCTGGGCGTCTTTCTGCATGGCTTCCGGTGGGGCGCCTTCGCGCGCGAGATTGACTTCTTTCGCGTTGGGTGCGCGAAAGCGAAAGGTCACGCTGCCGTCAGGGTAAACCTCGGGAGAAACCAGCGGTGCGGGCGGCGGTGGAGGCGCTTGCGCAGGTTTATTCTGCTGCGCGGTTGCGAATCCGGCGACGGCCAACAGAACCGGAAACAGATAAGAGGCTGAAGGAAGCCGCATTACGTCCTCCGCAAGAAGTTGAGATCCTGAAACCGAAAACGGCTACCGGCTCTTCGCGGCAACTTCGAGCCGCGATTCGGCGCGGTGCAGCGAATCGAGCGCGCGATCGACGTCCACGTTTGTGTCGCCGCTGGTCAGCCGCTCGTCGGCGCGTGCTTTTGCTTTGCGCGCGCGTTCCACATCAATCTCCGCTGGACGCTCGGCGGTCTCCGCCAGAATCGTCACCTTGTCGGGCAGGACCTCGGCGAATCCCCAGGCCACCGCCAACGTTTCTGTGGAGTTGCTGGTGCGGAAAGTGATTTCGCCGACTGCGAGTTCGGTGATCAACGGCGCGTGGCCGGGCAGAATACCCAGATAACCGTTCTTGCCCGGAATCTGGACTTCCTCGGCCGCCGTGTCTACGACTTTCTTTTCCGGCGTGACGATCTCGAGTTGGAAAGTGTCTGCCATGCAAAACCGGCGTCGGACGTCGGGACCTTGGACCTCGGACCTCAGTTCCGTCCTCGCGGAGTTGAGGTCTGACGTCTGAGGTCTGACGTCCTGCTACGCTGCCGCCTTCATCTTCTCTGCGGCTTCCAGCACTTCCTCGATCGGTCCTTTCATATAGAAAGCCTGCTCGGGGATGTCGTCGTATTTGCCTTCGACGATGGCTTTGAAGCCCTTCACCGTATCGGCGACTTTCACGTAGCGTCCCGCCGCGCCGGTAAACTGTTCGGCCACATGGAACGGCTGCGACAGGAAGCGCTGAATCTTGCGTGCCCGCGCCACTGTGAGCTTCTGATCTTCGCTCAACTCGTCGATGCCGAGAATTGCGATGATGTC
>PMHV01000038.1:0-12313 GCA_003156805.1 Acidobacteriaceae bacterium
CTTGACCTGAACCGGCTGGCCCAAGTGAAAAAATGAAAGCTCACTTTCGCTAACGTTCGCCAGCATCCACTTGATCGCCACGTCGGCGACCGAGTAAGGCGCCGGCGGATTCCCCGGTTGCACCAAAAGCCCTGGCGGCCCGTTGAAGGATGTGATCTTGCCGGAAATGGGGCTGCGTACAACCAGCGCAGCGTCAGTCCTGCGCGAAGCGATCATTTGATCGATTTCGGCATCCGTCTTGCCAAAGACAAGGACTGCATCTCGTGCGGCTTTGAGAGCGCCCTCGGCGGTTTGTTGATCCGAGTTCGCCTGTTCTTTCTCGCGCTCGGCAATGCCGCCAAGCCCCTGGACGCGCGCCAGTTCCTTGTTGGTCAGCTCGAACGTCGCCGCGGCGCCGATCAGGGTTGACTCGGCCTGAATGAGGTCGGGGCTTTTAATCGTATAGAGGCGCTGTTCCTTCTGAACCCTGGCGCCAAGCTCCACAAAAGTCTTGATGATGGTCCCCTGATAAGCGGGGAAGACCTGAACTGACAGGTCGTCGGCAAAATCAATGTTGCCGACCGCTTCCTTCTCAACCGGAAACCGGTAGCTTCCCACCGGTTCGATCTTGATCGAGTTCAGTTGGCTGGGTGACAAGTCCAAGGCCGCTTCGGACGAGGACGTGTTGGATTTTGCGCCTGATTCCTGAGATGTATTCGCGTTTGCAGCCTGACCGCGACCGCAGCCGGATTCCAGAAGTGCTGCTGCGACAATGATCGCCACGGCCGTCACAAACTCCACGGCGACTCTCTTGCTGATGTGAACCGGATGTTTCATCATCTTCGTTCGACCTTCAAGCCTTCCAGACAAACTCAGCCTTGGAGGATGCAGTACTGGGATGTGCAGGATTATTCTGCTAGGCCCTCAGTGCGAAGGGAACCCTATCTTGAGGCTCCAACGTTGTCTTTAGGCGAGGGAGCCTATCTTTTGGCTAGTTCTTGAGAAGGTAGTTTCCTGACAGACGAAGATAGCGCACCATTAGAATGGCCGTGAAAAGAATGGCCATGGAAGAGCCTCTGCCCATCTACGCACCACCCGTGAAAGACCTACTGTCCATCTACGTACCGGCCAACCGTACTCGACTGATCGCGGTTGCCGCTCTCTTGATCGCAGCGATCGCAGCGGTTGACTGGGCCACGAAGCCCTACATCTCCCTGGGATTTCTTTACCTATTTCCCATCATGATTCTCGGTGGGTTCCTGTCAAGGACCCGGATTGTCGGGGTTGCACTGGTCTGTGCGGTTCTTCAGGAAGCGTTCAGCAACTTGCCTGAAAATGAAGCTGTGATCCGCTTGCTGTTCAGCTCAGCAGGATTTGTTGGAACGGGATTGTTCATTTCCGAGTTGATCCGCAATCGCCGAATTACGATGACGCACGTCGAAGAACTCGAAGGGCAGATCAAGTTGCGCGAGGACGCCGAGGAGCAATTGCGTTCACTCGTCGAAAGCAGTCCAGCTGCGATCGTTACAATTGACTCGGGCGGCAACGTCTTATTGGCAAATGAAGCAGCTCAACAATTGCTCGCTCCTGAAGGGAAGCCCTTGCAAGGCCAGGAAATCAATTCTTATCNNTGGCCGGTGTTTGGTTTTCGACCTACGGCACGATATCGGGCCCGCGGTTGGCGGCCATCATCGTGGATCTTTCTGAGGATCTGCGGAATCGCGAGGATCTCAGTCTGGATTATCTATTGAAAAACACGAGAATTCTGATGAGTGCTGTGGCCCATGAGATTCGGAACCTCTGCGGCGCAGTGCTCGTCGTGCATAAGAACCTCTCCCGAGTGAAGGAGCTTGAATCGAACGAGGACTTCAAGGCCCTGGGGAACCTGATCCAGAGCCTGGAAAGAGTGTCTGCATTGGAGTTGGGTTCCGCCGCATCCCAGAACGGTGAGGTGGTTGAGCTTACGTCTGTACTGGACGAATTCCGGATACTGATCGAAACCGCCTATCATGAATCAAAGATCGAGATGGAGTGGGACGTTCAGGAATCGCTGCCTTTGGTTTGGGCTGACCGGTACGGGCTCATTCAGGTTTTCTTGAACCTCGCGAAGAATAGTCGCCGGGCGATGGCGTCTACCAGGGTCAAGGAACTTCGAATTGCGGCGCGAGAAGAGAAAGGGACGGTCACAATTCGATTCGAAGATTCGGGAACCGGCATCGCTGCATCAGAAAACATCTTCCGGCCGTTTCAGCGTGGTGCCGAGTCCAGCGGTCTCGGGCTCTACGTTTCTAGGGCGATTATGCGCAGTTTTGGAGGGGAACTTTCTTACGAACCGAGATCGGAAGGATGCTGCTTTGCTGTCGTCTTGCCCCTAGGTATCGCACAGGAGGAGGTGGCAAATGCCTGAAACTGCGGCAAGCACCGTCCGCCTCTTATTGTTAGATGATCACACCTTGTTCCGAGAGAGTGCAAGTCGACTCCTCACTGCGGAGCCCGGATTCGAGGTAGCTGCTCACTGCGGCACAATTGGAGAGGGTCTGCAGATTCTGCGGCGCAAGGCGATTGACGTCGTGCTCCTTGATTTCGATCTGGGCGAGAGCGACGGCCGCCAGTTTCTCCGATTGGCAACGGAACAGGGATTCCAGGGAAAGGTTCTCGTTGTGACGGCAGGTGTGGATGCAGTCGTTGCCGCGGAGCTGATGCGCTCTGGGATTTCTGGAGTTTTTCGAAAACACGACTCTGCCGCATTGCTGGCACAAGCAATCCGTGACGTGATGGCTGGCAAGGTATGGCTGGACCAGCGACAATTGCAGGCCGTTCTCAGAACTGAGGTCGGAACCCCACAGGACAATCGAACACGACCATTCACCGACCGAGAACAGCAGGTGCTTTCCTGTGTGTTCGAGGGGCTTGCGAATAAAGAGATTGGAGCGCGAATCGGAGTATCGGAGAGCTCGGTCAAAGCCACACTTCAGCAGCTCTTCTCCAAGACTGGTGTTCGGACGCGCAGTCAATTGGTGCGTATCGTCTTGGAGCAGCATCGAGATCAGCTCTAGTACGGCGACACGCTAGAGGATCGGCGTATGACACGCATGCTCCAGCCTCCGAGTTAACTTGTCATGCCATCCCCTACGAGAACAGGCGATTCTGAATCTGGGCCAACTCCGCGGGCGCGGAGCACGGCTCGTCGGGAGGATATAGATTCCGACAAAGAGCAACGGTACTTCACGCCGGCTGAGATGATTCAGATCGTGAGCCGCTGATGGGCAGTGGAAAGTTCTGTTTGCTCTCATGGCGGGATCGGGCTTGCGAATCGGGGAAGTCTCGGGCTTGGAGATCGAGGATCTGGATCTCGCGGCCGGGCTCATTCGCGTGCGCCGTGGAATCTGGAAGGGCAGGGCAATTACGCCAAAGACGAAGAGAGGGAAGCGAACTGTGTTCATCGAGCCCACGCTCGTTTGGATGCTCTCTTCGTATCCCGCGGGAAGAACTTCTGGAAGAGTGTTTCAAACCGCTGGCGGGAAACCACACTCCAGACATAACGTGTGGCGCAAGCTGAAACTGATCCTCATGTCTCTCGGGTTGCAGCCGGGCGGCTTGCACGCATTTCGTCACGGCCGCGTCTCCATGCTCCAGGCCAACGGGATGCCGGGAGATCTCCTGCTAGAGCAAGTAAGACACTCGAACTTGAAAACCACGTCCGGATACACGCACTTCAATGATGCGTTTCCTCAGCGAATGGCGCGGGTTCAAGGACTGTTCTCACAGGAGGATGGTCCCAAATGGTCCCAAGTTTGCGGATTTTCCGCACAGAACGTGTGATGTAACGTGTAGTAGAATGAAGGGACTAACCTCAGTCGGGGAGTGGCTCAGCCTGGTAGAGCACCTGGTTCGGGACCAGGGGGTCGGAGGTTCAAATCCTCTCTCCCCGACCAATCTTTTCAAGCACTTAAACTGCACTTCTGGTTTTCCGTCTACATCGATGGTGTCGAAATTGTAGACGGTTGTGTTTTACTGGATTTCCTCGACGACCACACGTTGATTCAACGCGGCCGAAAAAGTCAAGGCTGGCCAACCCTCTGCCCTTCACGCCCGGCACTCGCGGGGGTGCGCCTGAGAATCCAAAAGCTACGCCCGACATCAAAGTATTCTTGGACTAGAGGCCAATATGTCGATTCGACCGGTTAAGCGGCTCATTCAATCGAAGCCGACTCTCGAAGGTGCGGGCGTGCATCTGCGGCGTGCATTCGGCTTCGGAAACACGAAGGACTTCGACCCGTTTCTGCTGCTCGATGATTTCCGCAATGATGTTCCGGAGGATTATCTTGCCGGCTTTCCGTGGCATCCCCACCGGGGGATCGAGACGATTACTTATGTGCTCGCCGGGACGGTGGAGCACGGCGACAGCATGGGAAACCATGGCGCCATCGCCGCCGGCGACGTGCAGTGGATGACGGCTGGCAGCGGCATCATTCATCAGGAAATGCCAAAGGGCGACCAAGCTGGCCGGATGCACGGGTTTCAGTTGTGGGCGAATCTGCCGTCATCGCTCAAGATGACCGCGCCGCGTTACCAGGAAGTGAAAGCGACCGACATCCCGGCGATTACGGATGACGATGGCACGCATGTGCGGCTCGTTTGCGGAAGCTTTTGGGGTAAGCGCGGGCCTGTGGATGGGATTGCGGCCGACCCGATTTACCTCGATGTATCGGTTTCTCCAGGCAAAAGAAAGACCCTGCCAGTGGAGACGACCCGCCATGCCTTTGCCTACGTATTCGGCGGGGCTGGAAAGTTTTGCAACGCGTCGGGTCCGCTGGCGGTACCGACGGAAGCCGTGAAATGGTTGGATACCGCGCCTCCCGTGGAGGCCGACAATCGCTCGCTCGTCCTTTTCGATCGAGGCGACGAAGTCACAGTTCAAGCGGGAGACGACGGGATCCGATTTCTTCTAGTTTCGGGGAAGCCTCTTGAGGAGCCGGTGGCGTGGTACGGCCCGATCGTAATGAACACACAGCAGCAGCTCCAGAAAGCATTCGCGGAACTCCAGGAAGGAACTTTCCTGAAAGAGGGACGGCAAGAGTAGAAGTCGATCACTTAAGCTTTTCACTTCTTCGTTTCTGGATCGGCGCGCCGGTAGACGCGCACGTAATCCACCAGCATGGTTTGCGGAAAGACCGTTGTTGCGTCGGGATTGCCCGGCCAATCGCCGCCCACTGCAACATTCAGCAACAGGAAAAAGGGATGGTCAAAGGACCATTTCCACCCCGGCCTGAGATCGACGCGCGTGCGGGTGGAGTAAAGATGGTCGTCGACGTAAAGCCGGATCGCGTCGGGTTCCCACTCTACCGCGAACAGGTGGAAATCGTCGGCGAACTGTCGGCCTGCCGGCAGTGTGTAGGGCGCTCCCAGACCTACGACTCCAGTGTAGCCGGGCCCGTGAATTGAGCCGTAGTTTGTGTCCGGCTGTTTTCCGATATTCTCCATGATGTCGATCTCGCCACATGCGGGCCAGCCGGCCTGATCAACGTCATTGCCCAGCATCCAGAAAGCCGGCCACAGGCCCTGGCCGCGAGGAATTTTGATGCGCCCCTCAAAGCGCCCATAAGTCTGCGAGAATTTGCCCTGAGTTTTCAAACGCGCGGAAGTGAAATCGCGCGTCACGCCGTCTGGCCCACTGTATTTTTCCCGCGCAGCCTTGATCACCAGATTTCCATCTTGCATATAGGCGTTCTGCGTGCGGGATGTGTAGTACTCGAGTTCCTGGTTGCCCCAGCCGTTTCCGCCAGTTTCTGACACCCACTTGGACGCGTCGACGCCCGAGCCATTCGGACCGTTGAACTCATCGCTCCACACCAGAATCCACTTTTTTTCCGCAGCGGCGGCGCTTCCTTGCCCGTTTGCATAAGACGACACCCACAGGAGTGGCAACACGATAAGAATGAGCGACCGCGGCCATTGATGCGTCATGGGAAACCCCTCCTAAGAGTAAGCCGTAAAACCGGCCATCAGCCGGCCCGCTTGTCTTCCCGACCGAAGCGATAATGCCAGACTCTGGCAGCGCCGATCAAATTGGAGTTTTCTCCCAGCGAGGCGAGCCTGAGCTCGGTCTTCTCAAAGGGAACAAACCGGGTAAGAGCGAAGCGGAGGTAAGCGGGCTCACATCCCGAGCAGGTTGGGATGGAGCTTGGCATAACCGTGCTCTTGCGCCCAGAGATCGAGTGGGACGGAGGCGAGTTCATCGACGAGGGGGTCGGCGAGGCCGTTCTTGGTGAGGTCGATCGATTTGATGTAGGTGTGGCAGGCGTCGCAGCACTCGACGCGGATATGGGGGAGCTCTTCGGCAGTGTAGACCGGGAGCTTGGTGTGGTCCTCCTGACCGCATCCGGGACAAACGACGCGGCGGAAGGCCCACTCGGCGAGGCAGAAACCGCAGAGCAGGCTGCGGCGGCCGCCGTCGCCCTGCTGGCGGAGGACGCCGAGCGCGGGTTTGCGATTGCAGAACGGGCACAGCGAAAGGGTGTAACCGTCAAGTTGCAACGGATTGCGCGAGCGGACGAATTCGGCGTAGGGCTGAAGAAAAGCGAGCACAAGAAATCCCTGGGGATCGGCGGGCGAGTCGATGTTGGTCCAGCAGTGGGTGAGCATGTCAGACCAGGAATTGGAGTGCGAGTTGCACAGATCATGGGCGACTTGGGCGAGGCGCGCCGGAGCTTTGTCTTCGGCGACGGCAAGGAATGATGGGAAGCTGGCGAGGAGTTCGGGCAAATCTGGCTCCAATGGAGAGAATGGATTCTTTCTTGTAGAAGAGCGTTCTAGCCGCTGATAGAGACCTTCTTGGAAGCGGGCGGCGTGGATGTAGAAGGCGAGGATCTCCGCCGCGAAGGGATGCTGAGCGGCGAGGTGTTCGGCGCGCCGGATGCGCTGCTGCCAGGCAGTGTGGGCCACCGGGCGATTATGGGGCTTCGACTCGCGGCAAGCAACTGGTGTGCGGCGTTCTTCCGTTGACTGTGAGGAGCGGGGGGGATTATAGTTTTTGAAGTTTGGGGTGCAGTCCGTTCGGCTGTGATCGAAGTAGTCGGAGGATGCGCAATGGAACTTTCCCGCAGAACCTTCCTCAAAGGCGCGCTCGTTGGCGGAGCGGGTTTCTCTCTTCTGGGATTTGATCTGACTCCCGCGGTGGCGCAGCTAAAAGAACTCAAGATTGCGCGGGCGACTGAGACGCGATCGACCTGCCCGTATTGTGCCGTAAGCTGCGGCGTCCTCATTTACACGATTGGCGACAAAGCCAAGAACGTGACGCCGCAGGTGATCCACGTCGAGGGCGACCCGGACCATCCCATCAATCGCGGAACGCTGTGTCCGAAGGGAGCATCGCTTGAGCAGGACATCCTGAACCCGCGCCGGCTGCTGAAGCCGCAGGTGCGGCGGCCCGGCTCGGATCACTGGGAAGACATTGCCTGGACGCAGGCCATCGACGAAATCGCGCACTGGGTAAAGAAGACGCGCGACGACTCCTTCATTGAGAAAGACGCGCAGGGACGCACCGTGAACCGCTGCGAAAGCATGGCGTGGATCGGCGGCTGCACCGACACCAACGAGTTTAACTATCTGGTCGTCAAGACCATGCGCAGCCTGGGGCTCACCTATCTAGAAAACCAGGCCAGGGTTTGACACGGTCCCACGGTCTCAAGTTTGGGACCAACATTTGGACGCGGGGCCATGACGAATGGCTGGATCGACATCAAGAACACCGACATGATGTTGATCATGGGTGGGAACCCTGCCGAGAACCATCCCTGCGGCTTCAAGTGGGCGATTGAGGCCAAGCGAACCCGTAATGCGAAGATGATCGTGGTCGATCCGCGGTTTACGCGCACAGCTGCAACCTCAGACCTGTTCCTTCAGATTCGTGCCGGAGCGGATATTGCATTTCTGGGCGGAGTCCTGCGCTACGCGATCGAGAACAACCGCATTGCCAAGGAATATCTTGTCAACTATACGAATGCCGCCTTCATTGTGAAGGAAGGTTTCAAGCTGCCCGAAGACGGGCTGTACTCCGGCTTCGACGGCGCCACGCAAACCTACGACCGGTCTTCCTGGAATTACGAGGAAGGCAACGACGCCGGCGGCGAAGCCCCGGCCCACGCTGCCGCGCATACTGCTCCGTCTGCCGCCGCCGCAAAATCCGCAGGAACCACCCTGGGTGCGGCTGCGGTAACGCCGACCCCGTTGCCGGCGATGCCTCCGAAGGTGGCTTATGACCTTACCTTGCAGCATCCCCGCTGCGTCTTTCAGTTGTTGCGGCAGCAGTATTCGCGTTACACGCCGGAAATGGTCGAGCGCATCACCGGCATACCGAAAGATCAGTTCCTGAAGGCTGCCGATCTATTCACTTCCGTCCGCAAAGACGGCGACATGAAGAAGGTGGCCACCATTATGTACGCGGTGGGGTGGACGCAACACAGCTTCGGCACGCAGATCATCCGGACGGCGGCAATTTTGCAGTTGCTGCTCGGTAACATCGGGCGCGCGGGAGGCGGCGTCAACGCTCTTCGCGGTCACTCCAATATTCAGGGCGCTACCGACATGGGCGGGATATTCGACATCTGGCCCGGCTACCTGAAGGTGCCGAATCCGACCGATGTTGACCTGGCCGCTTATTTGAAGCGGATCACGCCAACTCCATCCAAACCGGCGCCGTGGGACTCGTTCAATTACTGGTCGAACACGCCGAAGTTTGCCGTCTCCTACCTGAAAGCCATGTACGGTGACGCCGCCACGAAAGAAAACGACTTTGCCTTCGATTACATGCCCAAGGTGGATCGCAACTACTCCTGGACGCAGATCTGGGACAACATGTATCGCGGCTCAGTGAAGGGAATGTTCGCGTTCGGCATGAACGGCGTGGCTATTGGGCCGGACTCGCAAAAGAACATCGAAGCGCTCAAGAAGGCCGACTGGCTCGTCGTGGGTGAGATTTATCCCGATGAGACCAGCGAATTCTGGAAGTCCCCGGGAATCACGCCCGAGGAAATGAAGACCATCAACACGACGGTCTATCGCCTGGCCTGTGCCGGCTTTGCCGAGAAAGATGGGTCGATGACCAACTCGGCGCGCTGGCTGCAGTGGAAGAACGTTGCCGTTCCGCCTCCGGGCGAATGTCGGCTGGATCAGGACATCGTGGCGCAAATCTTTCTCAAGGTACGCGATCTTTACCAGACGCAAGGGGGCAAGTTCCCAGACCCGATCCTGAACCTGACGTGGGCCTACACGAATGCCCAGCATCCCGCTCTCGGCGATTTGGCCAAGGAACTAAACGGCAAGGCGCTGGCGGATCTTACCGACCCCAAGACGCAGGTAACCATCAAGCGCGGCCAGCAATTGCCTGGATTCGCCTGGTTGAAAGACGACGGCACAACTGCGTGCGGGAACTGGATTTACTCCGGATGCTGGACTGAGGCAGGAAACCAGCTCTCGCGCCGCGGCACCGAAGATCCATCAGGCCAGGGCATCTACCAGAACTGGGCGTGGTCGTGGCCGGCGAATCGCCGCGTTCTGTACAATCGCGCATCGTGCGATCCCTCGGGAAAGCCCTACGATGCTACGCGGAAGCAAGTGTGGTGGAACGAGTCCACGCAACTCTGGATGGGAAACGACGTGCCCGACTTTAAGCCGGATTCAAACCCGAAGGATCACATGGGCCCGTTCATCATGAACGCGGAAGGAGTCGGCCGGATATTTGGGCCTTTGGGCGCCTTCGCCGATGGTCCATTTCCCGAGCACTACGAGCCGATCGAGAGTCCAGTACAAAACGCGCTGCACCCCAATCAGTCGAAAAATCCCGTGGTCAAGAAGCTCAAGACGGCAGCGGATAAGTACGCCAGCCCGGGCGATGGCTTCAACATCATCTGCACCACCTACCGGCTTACCGAGCACTACCACTATTGGACCAAGAACAACCGGATGAACGTGCAGCTCGTCCCCGAACCGTTCATCGAGATTCCGGTGGAATTGGCCGCAGAGCTGGGGATCAAGGGCAACGACAAAGTGAAAGTCACCAGCGCGCGAAGCTATTACGTGGCCAAGGCGTTCGTCACCAAACGCATCAAGCCGATGATGATTGACGGAAAGAAGATCTACCAGATTGGCATTCCGATCCACCAGGGTTATCGCGGGATTCAGGAAGACGCCGGCAGGGACGCGAGGACCATACTCAACCGCCTCACGCCGACCGTGGTCGATCCCAATGCGTTCACTCCGGAGTTCAAGGGCTTTCTGGTGAAGGTGGAAAAGGCGTAGCGCAAACGTATGAGCCAGGCAACGTTAGGAATCCGCAGAATTTCCGGCCACGCCGGACCCGCTCCCGGCGATGACGTGGAGCGCGACTATCAGGTCTGCAAACTGATCGATACCACTACCTGCATCGGCTGCAAAGCCTGTGAGGTAGCGTGCCTGGAGTGGAACGGCTACACCTTCACCGATACGGTGTTTGACAACAGCTACCAGACCATGCCGGAGACAGCGTGGAATTACTGGAATCTGATCAAGTTCAACGAGCACGAACGGGAAGATGGAAGCATCACGCTGCTGATGCGCAAAGATCAATGCATGCACTGCGCCGATCCGGGCTGTCTCACGGCTTGTCCCGCGGACGGGGCAATCGTGCAGTATACGAACGGCATTGTCGATTTTCAGCAGCAGAATTGCATTGGCTGCGGATATTGCGTGAGTGGGTGTCCGTTCGATATTCCCAAGTTCAACCCGACAACTAAGAAGATGTTCAAGTGCACGCTTTGTGTCGACCGGGTGAGCGAGGGACTGGAACCAGCCTGCATCAAGTCCTGCCCCACCGGCTGCCTGCACTTCGGAAGCAAGGACGACATGAAAGACTTGGCGGAGACTCGCGCCAAACAGCTTCGCGACAACTTTGGCTTCGAGAAAGCGGGCGTCTATGATCCGGCGGGCGTGGGCGGAACTGGCGTCATCTATGTGCTCCACGATGTCACCAATCCCGAGGCGTATGGAGGGTTGCCCAAAGACCCTCGCATTCCATTTCTTGTTCGCTTCTGGAAAGGACCGGCGAAGTGGATCGGAAATCTCGCCATGCTGGGCGGCATCCTCGGCGTGACCCTGCACTACCTGCGCTTTGGCCCGAAACAAGTGGACGCCGAAAAGCGTGAGAACGGAGGCCAGCCGTGAGCGTCTCGCACGTCATTTCCTCGCGACGAACCGGAGACGAGACCGAGGGCCGCATTCTCCGCTACACGCTGAGCGAGCGGGTTCACCACTGGCTGGGCGCGTTCACGTACTGCTATTGCCTGATCACCGGGCTGGCCTTCTGGTCGCCTTATATGTTCTGGCTGGCCGCGCTGGTGGGCGGCGGACCGACGGCCCGCTTCTGGCATCCTTGGCTTGGTCTGGCCTTCACACTGTCCATGTTCTGGATGTACAAGATGTGGCGCCGCGACATGCTCACGACCGACGCCGACCGGCGCTGGTCGCGGGTGATGAAGTATTACGTTGAGAACGAGGATGAGAAGCTGCCGCCCGTCGGACGCTTCAACTACGGCCAGAAATTGTTCTTCTGGCTCATGTTTTACGGCGTGATCCTGTTGCTGATTTCGGGCATAGGGTTGTGGTTTGTTGAGTCCATCCCATGGAGTCTGCGCTGGCTGCGTTATCTGGCCGTCACGGTACACGTTGTTGCGGCCCTGGCGACCATCGGTGGTTTCATCATTCACGTTTACATGGGCACGGCCATGGTCCGCGGCGGCTTCACGTCGATTATCCGGGGAGAAGTTTCCACGGTTTGGGCGAAAACCCATCACCGCCTCTGGTACGAGCAGATCACGAAGGGAACATCCGCACAGAAATGACGCGGTGCATTGGAGCGAGCGGACGCGCCAGCCGTCGAACGCGGGGCACAATCCAAGCTGAAAACACACTTCTTTCAATCCCAGCGCAAACCAAGCGCAAATAAAGATTGTAGGCAAAGTGAATTCGAGGCCACTTTACCAACCCGAACTACGCCAGGCTTCGGACCGGGGCGACGCAAGATTGCGCACAACGTCCACTGACGAAACTACGAGAAAGAATGGAGGCGCGGGTCGGAATCGAACCGACGCATAAAGGTTTTGCAGACCTCTNNTCTACCACTGAGCTACTCCCGCTCGTCACGCCTGATTATAAACAAGCAACGAGTTAGCGGCAACGCTCAACTTTCGCGATCATATTTCTTTCGATATGGCACAATCGGTGTATCGGAGCGTCAAGTCACCGCCCACTGCGGGTCTTCTTCCGGCCGGACGACATGGCCATCGCGCATGTGGATGAT
>PMHV01000038.1:12328-17097 GCA_003156805.1 Acidobacteriaceae bacterium
AGGTTGCCGGTGGGCTCGTCGGCCAAAACCACCACTGGCTTGTTGATGAGGGCGCGGGCCAGGGCAACGCGCTGTTGCTCGCCGCCGGAAAGCTCTGCCGGGCGGTGGCGGAGGCGTTTGGTGATCCCCAGCAGATCGCAAATGCGCTGAAAATACGCGGGATCGCGGCCGCCATTGCCGGAGATTTCCTGAGCCATCGCGATGTTCGAGCGCGCGTCGAGCGTCGGCAACAGGTTGAATTTTTGAAAGACGAAGCCGATTTTGCGTTTGCGCATGCGGGTGCGCTCGGCATCGGAGAGCGCGGCGAAGTCGTCGCCGTCAAGAACCACCTTGCCCGAATCGGCGCGGGTGAGGCCGCCCAGCAGATAAAACAGCGTGGACTTGCCGCTGCCCGAAGGACCAACCACGGTGACGAATTCTCCCTTTTGCACGCTGAACGAGACGCCGCGCAGGGCGGGCACGTCGATCTTTCCCACCCGATAAACCTTGTGCAAGTCAATGGCTTCGATGAACCCGCCCATGCAATCACGATCTTACACGAACGCTTTGGGTTGCGACCTCAGACCTTGGACCTTGCACCCAAAGTTCTACGCGGCCCCGATTTTCGAGGGAAGTTGTGGGGAGCATTGCTGCACGCGCTTGGGACCACGCTTGCGCACCAGCAAAATGCGGATTCGCTCCAACAGGTCGGCGGGCGCGTACATTCCCCGGGCGAGGAACACATCCGCCTGCGAATCATGATCGTAGAGCCGAACTTTGCTCGAGATGAGAATCGCCGGGGTGTGCGGCGACAGGTTCTTAATCGCGGAGATCAACTGCGGACCGTCCAGTCCGGGCATGGCCATATCGGTGACGACCAGGTCGATGCCGCCCTGCTTGAAGCGCTCCAGCGCCTCTTCGCCGCGGGAGAAACTGGCCACGCGGTAGCCGCGGGTTTCCAGCATGATTTTGCGATGCGAAAGCGATTGCTCGTTGTCGTCAACACACAGGATGGTGCGCTTGGGTTTCATTCATCCGTCCGCATCTGCGGGCGCGACCACAAACCGATCGCAAACCAGCAGAAGCTTTTCTCAATATGAAGAATGTCAGAGCGAAAAGCATCGTAAGGGAAGCGCGCGTGACTGTAAAGTGCCGCCGATGCCAATGGGACATTCTGGCCATTGATCTTTGCGGGAGCCTGTGGTCTGCAGCGTCTATCGCGGTTTGCGAGCCACCACTCAGAGCAGAACTTCGCCGCGCAAGACTTCAACCGCGTGTCCGCCGACGCGACGGTTGACTACCCGGTTATTGTCGAGAGAAGAGCGCACGAAAATCCGGCTGGAGCGCTTCATCTGCCCGCCCTGTTCGATCAAGACACGTTCTTCAGATTTTGCCACGCCTCAGGCCACCATCCGCGCGGCTATGACCGGAATTCCGACGCGCGGAGTTTGACACGGCCGGCGACGCCTTCTAAGCTAGCGGCGTGTTTTTGCTTTCGATTGCCGGCTCCGTTGCCTCTGATTCGGGATGGCGCTCGCGACTGTCAAAGCCGAAAAACTGGTTGGGAAGCGCATGCGGTCCGGTGATCGTCCCGGTCTTCAAAACCGGCGGGCGGCGGGTCACCCCGTCGCCGGTGGGTTCGACCCCCACTCGCTTCCGCCATTTTCAACAATGTACAGACCCGCAAATCACTTGCAAATCAGCTCGGCTTCGGCAGAGCCATCTGGACCGCCTTGGAATGGCCTCTTGCATTTCGTTCGTGACCACATCCCCGTAAACGTTCATGGTGGTGCAGTGTCAGGGCCGCCGTTCGTTGACTAGCATATGCCCCGTCCGTAAGATGAAGGAACCCGAAAACCATTCATCTCCCGAATGATCGGCCAAACCATCTCGCATTACCGCGTCATCGAAAAGCTCGGTGGTGGCGGGATGGGCGTTGTCTACAAGGCTGAGGACGTAAAGCTCGGCCGCTTCGTTGCCCTCAAGTTTCTGCCCGACGAGGTGGCCAGAGACTCGCAAGCACTCGCCCGTTTCCAGCGGGAAGCCAAGGCTGCCTCGGCCCTGAATCATCCGAATATCTGTACCATCTACGAAATTGACGACCAGCACGGCGAAGCCTTCATTGCCATGGAGTTTCTGGATGGACTGACGTTGAAATACCGCATTGCTGGACGTCCAATGGAGACCGAGTTGACTCTGTCTGTCGCGATCGAGATTGCGGACGCACTGGATGCTGCTCACTCCGAAGGCATCGTCCACCGCGACATTAAACCGGCCAATATCTTCGTTACCAAGCGTCGACACGCCAAAATTCTCGATTTCGGGCTGGCGAAGGTGACGGCAGTTGGCAGCAGATTGCTAGAAGCGGCGGGAGCAACGGCGCAAGTGACGGCCATGAGTGAGGAGCACCTGACCAGTCCCGGCGCGACTCTTGGTACGGTCGCATATATGTCGCCCGAGCAGGTAAGGGCCAAGGAATTGGACGGGCGAACCGACCTGTTTTCATTCGGAGCGGTACTCTACGAAATGGCGACTGGGACGTTGCCGTTCCGTGGTGAGAGTACAGGGGTGATCTTCGACGGGATCATGAACCGTGCTCCGCTGCCTCCTTTACGATTGAACCCCGACGTGCCGCCCGATCTGGAACGGATCATCAACCGTGCACTGGAGAAAGATCGTGAACTTCGTTATCAGCACGCCTCCGACATGCGTTCCGAGTTGCAGCGCCTGAAGCGGGATGCGGAAACGGGGCGAGTTGCGGTCGCGAGCTCGGGATCAGTCGCGGTCGCCCGGGAAAGCGGCTCTCAGGTCGCCCAACCGCCGCCAGCATCCGGTTCCTCCCCTGCGCTTGCTCTATCTCCGTCGTCGAGCGCCCTGAAGGTCGCCGAACTTCCAGTCGCGGGAGGCAGGAAGCTCTCGAAAGTTCTGGTTCCTGTCGCCGTACTGTTTGTTGTGATTGCAATCGTGGGAGCGTTTTACTTCCGCTCACGCCAGACCACGACCCGCCTGACCGACAAAGACACCATCGTTCTCGCCGATTTTGCCAACAGCACGGGCGATGTGGTGTTCGACGACACGTTGAAAACGGCGCTCACCGTTGCCCTCCGGCAATCGCCTTTCCTGAATGTGCTCTCCGACAGCGAAGTCGCGAAGACCCTGCAACAGATGACCCGTCCCGCCAGCACAAAACTCACGCCCGAGGTGGCCCGTGAGCTTTGCCAACGGGCGGGAAGCAAGGCTTACATTGCTGGAACAGTCGGCGGCCTGGGTAGCGAATATGTCCTGGGATTGAAGGCGGTGAATTGCCAGAGCGGAGACACGCTAGCGGAAGAGCAGGTCACGGCGGCGTCCAAGGAGAAGGTGCTGGACGCGCTGGGCGAGGCGGCATCAAAGCTGCGGAGCGAACTGGGCGAATCGCTGACTACGCTACAGAAATTTGACGTTCCGCTCTCAGAGGCCACCACGCCCTCCCTCGAAGCGCTGAAGGCATATAGTCTCGGCGGCAAGGCTGATCGCGAGAAAGGCCCGACTGCCTCCCTGCCTTACGATCAACATGCTATCGAGCTTGATCCGAATTTTGCCATGGGTTACGTTTCAGTGGGCATCGACTACTTCAATCTCAACCAACCGGAGCGGGCCAGCGAGTACTACACCAAGGCATTCCAGTTGCGGGAACATGCCAGTGAGCGGGAAAAGCTGGCGATCTCAGCCGAGTACTACCTGAATGTGACTGGTGAACTGGATAAAGCGGCCCAGACTTTCCGCGAGGAGATTGAGAGCTATCCATTGAAGGCCAGGGGGTACGTCAGCCTGGGCATCGTATTGTCCGCACAGGGGCAGTACGAGAAGGCCGCAGAAACCGCGAGGCAGGTGGCGCGCCTTGCGCCAGACGATCCGGACGAAAATCTCAGCAACTATGCCCTTGCGTTGCAGCGCTTTGACGAGGCCCGACAGGTGATCAGCGAGGCGCTGGCGCGACAAATGGATTATGTGATCTTACACAATGCTTTCTATGCGCTTGCATTTCTTAGTGCGGACTCCGCCGCGATGGCGGGACAACAACAGTGGTTCGCAGCTATGCCAGAATATGAAAGCGGCGGACTTTCTCTCGCATCCGACACCGAGGCCTACGCTGGGCATCTTGGCGAGGCGCGTGAACTGACCAAGCGAGCTGTGGACTCCGCCGTGCGACGCGACAACAAAGAAGGCGGGGCAATCTATCTGGCGAACGCTGCTCTGCTGCAAGCGGCTTACGGCAATGCCACGGAAGCCCGGCAGACAGCGGCAGAGGCTTTCAAGCTGGATCCCGCAAGTCAGGGCGGCGAGAGTGAGGCCGCGCTTGCATTTGCCATGGCGGGCGATACGGCGCGAGCCGAGTCCTTGGCTCAAGACCTGGAGAAACGCTTCCCCCTGGACACGCAGATGCAATCGCTTTGGCTGCCGGCGATCCGGGCACAATTGGCGCTGACCAGAAAGAATCCGGCCCTCGCGCGAAATGCCCTGCAAGCTGTTTCGCCCATCGAGTTCGGGCAAATTGGGTTCGTCCACAATCTTTCCTGCCTCTATCCAGTGTATGTACGGGGACAGGCATACTTGGCAGCCGGACAGGGCAATGCCGCCGCCGCCGAGTTTCAGAAGATTCTCGACCACAGCGGCATTGTGTGGAACTGCTGGACAGGAGCCTTGGCGCATCTGGGCGTGGCTCGTGCCAACGTCTTGCAGTCGAGAACTTCGCAGGGAGCAGCTGGCGACGCCGCCCGCATCCGCGCGCTCGCCGCCTACAAAGATTT
>PMHV01000044.1 GCA_003156805.1 Acidobacteriaceae bacterium
TGCACCGCCCCGATCTTTCGGTTGGCAATGGTATCTATAAATCGACGGACGCTGGAAAAACCTGGACTCATCTCGGCTTGCGCGATAGCCAGCAGATTCCCGCACTCGCCATCGATCCTCGCGATTCGAATCGAGTATTTGCCGCGGTGCTTGGACACCCCTACGGGCCGAGCGAAGAACGCGGGCTGTTCCGTTCCGCGGATGGCGGACAGAGTTGGCAAAGAGTCCTTAACAAAGACGAGAACACAGGCGCCTCGGACGTGCAGATCGATCCTACAAATCCCGATGTGATTTACGCTTCGATGTGGGAAGCGCGAGAAGGGCCGTGGGAGGACAACAACGAGGTTAACGGCGCCGGCGGCGGATTGTTCAAATCCACCGACGGTGGAAACACCTGGCGTCCTCTGAGCAACGGCCTGCCCAAGGAGCTGGCACAGATCTACGTGGCGATTGCTCCCAGCGATCCTCGCCGAATTTATGGCACGCTCGGTACCGCCTCGGGCACGCTGGCGGTCTACCGCTCGGACGACGGCGGAGAAAGCTGGTCGCACATTACCGACGACCCGCGCCCATCCGGACGAATCGGCGGCGGCGATTTGCCTGTGCCGAAAGTGGACCCAAAGAATGCGGACGTGGTTTATGTCGCAAGCACCGTAACCATGAAATCGGCCGACGGCGGAAAAACCTGGTCCGGTTTCCGCGGTGCGCCTGGCGGCGACGATTACCAGAATCTCTGGATCAATCCAAACGATCCGAACATTATTCTTCTCGTCAGCGATCAGGGCGCGCTGGTGAGCGTGAATCGCGGCGCAACCTGGAGTTCGTGGTACAACCAGCCCACTGCTCAGATTTACCACGTCTCGGTGAGCGACACATTTCCGTATCGCGTCTGCGGAGGACAGCAGGAGAGCGGATCGGTCTGTATCGCCACCCGCGGCAATGACGGCGCAATCACCTATCGCGAATGGCATCCTGTGGGTGCGATTGAGTATGGCTATGTGACGCCTGATCCGACTGACCCCGACGTCGTGTACGGCGGAGGCAGAAGCGAAGTCTCAAAGTTCCACTGGTCCACAGGCCAGGTGCAGAATGTCACGCCGATTCCTTTGCGCACAGGGAAGTACCGCACCGATCGCACAGAACCATTGATGTTTTCGCCGATTGATCCGCATGTTCTCTATTACGCGTCAAATGTGTTGTTCAAGACGGTCGACGGCGGGAATTCGTGGCGGACGATCAGCCCCGATCTGACACGGGAAAAGCCGGAAATCCCGGCCAGCGTGGGCAATCTCATTCCCAAAGGCGCCGAGAAGCAGCGGGGTGTGATCTATGCGCTCGCGCCTTCGTTCAAGAATATCAATAAGCTATGGGCGGGTACAGATGATGGCCTGATCTGGTTGACTCGCGATGGCGGTAAAAAGTGGGACGAAATCACTCCCAAAGAATTAACGCCGTGGAGCAAGGTCACGCAGATCACGGCGTCGCATTTCGACGACGAGTCAGCCTATGCATCGGTGAGCCGCTTCCGCATCAACGATCTACGGCCTTACATCTATCGCACGCACGACGGCGGCAAGACCTGGAAGCTGATTACTGCCGGATTGCCGGATTTCGGGCCGGTGGATACGGTACGCGAAGATCCTGTGCGCAAGGGTTTGCTGTTTGCCGGCACGGAAAATGCAGTGTGGGTTTCGTTCGACGACGGCGAGCACTGGCAGCCGCTGCAACTGAATCTTCCGCATACTGCGGTGCGCGATCTCTGGATTCACAACGACGACTTGATTGCAGCCACGCACGGCCGGTCGTTCTGGATTCTGGATGATATTGCGCCGCTGCGGGAGGCTGCGGAATTGTGGGCCAAGGCGGACGCTCACCTCTTCACTCCCGCGCCAGCATACCGCGTGCAGCGGGACACGTACACGGACACGCCTCTTCCGCCCGACGAGCCGGCCGCCGCTAATCCGCCCGATGGCGCGATGATCGACTATTATCTCGCGCAGGCTGCGTCCAGCCCGATCACGCTGGAAATCTTGGATGCCCGGGGACAACTGGTGCGGCGATTCTCCAGCGCGGACAAGCCCGACATCAGCGAAGAGGATCTGCGGAAACAACTGATCCCGCTCTACTGGATGCGACCGTTTCAATCGCTCTCTGCCGAAGCGGGCATGCATCGCTGGGTTTGGGATCTTCACTATCGCACGCCTGTTGCTACGCGTCACGAGTACCCAATTGCCGCGATTCCTCATGACACTCCACGCTTGCCTCTCGGCCCTACCGCGCTGCCCGGCAAATATACCGTCCGCCTCACGATGAATGGCAAGACTTACTCTGCGCAGGTCACGGTAAAGATGGACCCTCGCGTAAAAACATCTGCCGCCGGGCTGGAGAAAAAATTCCAGGCCGAAACGCAATTGGCGTCACTCCTGACCCAAACTTCACAAGCGCTCCTGCAAGGGCAATCCTTACTCGACCAATTACACGAGTTGAGTGAGCGAGCCAGTGGCGCCACCAAAGATTCTGTTGAGGGTTTTCGAAAAAAACTCGCATCGATTGTTGGAGTGGCGGCGGCCTTTCCGCCGCCCGCGTCTGAGGAAGTTACATTGACGCGCGCTAACTCGCAGGTGTCCACGCTTTACGGCCAGGTTTGGCAGGTTGACGACGAACCAACCGTAGCGCAGTCGGAGGCTATGGCCGCTAGCCGGAAGGCTGCCGGTGAAATAACGAAACGTTGGGAAACTTTCAAGGCGCTCGATCTGCCCGCGCTCAATCATCTGCTCGGTGCCGCAAGCTTGCCGGAATTGCAACTCAACATCGATTCGCAAGAAGACGAAGGAATGATCGACGAGGAATGATCGAAGCGGAACGATCGAAGAGCAACGATCGACGAGGAGTTGCAAGATCTTGCAGCGCGATGATTGCAATTTCTTGCACTCCTTTTCAAACCTGCGCCCTTCGAAAAATTAATTGTCAAATCTGCCTGCGCATGGCCGAAAGTGCTGGCCACCACGTTATAATTCTCCTCGCTTCAGATTTCCTTGACCCCGGGGGCCCTTCCCTCCGTCGCATTCCACGTTTAGGAAGCTGTGTTAGAAATCACGTTTTTGATAAACCAAAATAAAATGCGAGGCCAATCAATGAAAGTTTTCCGGACCATCGGAATTGCGCTACTTACTTTTCTGGCGGGTTTAGGTATCGCCAGCTCTCAGGAACCGACCAGCTCGAAGTGGCAGAAACTCACGAACGTACCCACCTTCCAAACTGATACTGCTCTCCAGCTTACCGACGGGACCATCATGGTGCACCAATACCTGAGCGCGGCTTGGTGGAGGCTGACGCCGGACATTACAGGAAGCTACCTTAACGGCACGTGGACGCAGTTAGCCTCCATGCCGTCGGGCTATGCGCCGCTCTACTTCGGATCCGCCGTGCTTGCCGACGGCCAGGTGGTCGTCGAGGGCGGAGAGTACAACGGTGGTACCGATGATGAAACCAATCTGGGCGCGATCTACAACCCAACCACCAACGCGTGGACCTCGATTAAGGCCCCTTCGGGCTGGACCCACATTGGAGATGCATCGAGCGCCGTCCTGCCGGACGGAACCTTCATGCTGGGAAACTGCGGCTCCTGCGGCCCGTTTGAACTGGCGCAAGCGTTGCTCGATGAGACCACCTTGACTTGGACCATAACCGGCACCGGCAAAGCCGACCAAAACTCCGAAGAGGGCTGGACCTTGCTGCCCACCGGAGACGTGCTCACCGTGGATGTGTGGAACGGCACGGAGTCGGAACTCTACAATCCAAACACGGGAGACTGGACTCTCGCTGGCAGCACGGTCGCGAAGTTGGTGAATGTCCCCTGTTCTGAGATCGGACCGGCGGTGTTGCGGCCCGACGGCACTGTATTCGCCGTCGGAGGCACCAGTAACACGGCAATCTACGACTCGTCTACGGGTGTATGGACGGCAGGCCCGATCTTCTCCGGCAAATTGGGCTCGGTCGACGGACCGGCAGCCATCCTGCCCGACGGCAACGTTCTGGTGGACGTGGGTCCCATCTCCCCCTGCTACGCTTCCGGCAGCAAATTCTTTGAGTTCAACGGTACAACCCTGACTGCAGTTACCGCCCCCGCCAATGCCGCGGACGATCCCTCCTACGTTGGACGCTTGCTGGTGCTTCCGACGGGGCAGGTTCTTTTCACCGACGCCGACGGCACCGTGAAGAACGCGGAAATCTACACGACGACTGGGACCTACGAAAGCGCCTGGCAGCCGACCATCACCTCGGTGGCCACGACGCTGAGCCCAGGGAGCACGAATAACCCCATCGAGGGAACGCAATTCAACGGTCTGTCGCAAGGTGGGATGTATGGAGACGATGCCCAGATGGCGACTAACTATCCGCTGGTGCGCATCGAAAACAAAGCAACCAGGCATATCTTCTACGCCCGCACGCACGGCCACAGTACCATGGGCGTCGCGACGGGCAGCACAATCGTCTCCACCACGTTCGATGTCCCCGCGGACATCGAAACCGGGGCGAGCGCGATCTTTGTCGTGGCCAACGGGATTCCGTCAGCTGCGAAACCCGTAACTATTGAGTAAGAGGTCTCATCCGCTTCAATGGAGTGAGTAGCGGACGGCCAAACCCAAGGGCGCTGCGATCGGTGGCGCAAGCCACCGCTTGCGGCGCCTAGAGTTCCTTCACTTTTTCTTGCAGGGTGCGCGCGATTTCTTCAGGATCGGTTCCAGGGGCGAATTTGATCGGCTGGCCGATGCGCACGCAAATCTTCCATGGTGCGGCGAACCTTTTGCCCGCCCGCTTCACTTCGAACAATCCGAGAATCCGCATAGGGAGAACGGGAAGACCCAGATTCTTCGCCAGCAACCCAACCCCGGCTCGAAATGGATTCATCTTGCCGTCCGTCGTATGCCGCCCTTCGGGAAAGACCAGAATGCTGTAGCCGCGATCCACTGCTTCTCCCGCATAAGTAAAGCTCTTGAGGAATCCGGCCGCGCGCGGAAGTGGAAACAAATTCAACAGGGAGACGCCGAGAATCCATTGCATCCGGTCGTAGATTCTTCCGAAGATCCCTCTACCGGCAGAAGGTGTGCGTAACGCCTCCAGCGCTTCTCCGCCAGCGGCCGTTGCCAGCCGATGCCGGAAACGTGCGGGCAACGCCGTCAGAATGAACCCCACGTCCACGTCATCAATATGATTGGACACAACCAGCAGAGGCCCGTTCACTCCTCGCAGATTTTCCCGCCCCTCGATCCGTGGCCAGCCCAGCAGCATGATGGCCGGCCTTAACAACAGGTAATGCGCAGGCACGCGCAGCCAAGTCACGGGCCAGTGCAGCACCCAAGTGGGATAGTGATATACGGCGCGGTGCACATCTTCACCGCGTAACATCCGCTCCAAATCGCCCACCGTGTGCGCTGCGCCAAAACTGGTCTCACCGAGATCCATCTGGTACCGGTCTTGCAGCGCGCTGAGCAGTTCAACTCGGTCAAGCGAACTTAGGCCGAGATCGGAATCAAGACTCGCATCAGGATTCAATCTGCCCATTTTTCGTCCAGTGATGCGCGCAATCAGCCCCGCAAGCGGGCTCTCACCAGTGCTTGCATCTTCGCCAGGCGATTGCAGAAGCTGCCGCTGAGCGATCTCCTGAATCACGTTGCGGCGCGGTTTTTGCGTATTCGTCCGCGGAAAATCTTCGTGCGGCCACAGCAGCCACATGTGCATGCGCTGATATTCGGCCAGCGACTGATTTGCCCGCTCCACAACAGCTTCGACTGTGGCGCTGCCGCCCACAATCACTACCGCGCAGGACTCGGCATTCCCGCCGCGCTCGATTCCCACCACCACGCAGTCTTTGACGTCTGGTTGGCGTCGTAAAGCGGATTCCAGGTCTTCTGGATAAATATTCAATCCGCCGGCCGTTACGATCACTTCCTTCTTGCGGCCCTTGAAATACAGGTTGCCGCTTTCATCGAGCTCGCCGACGTCACCGGTGCGATACCAGCCTTCGCCATCTCCAATCTTCTCCGCAACGTTATGTTGACCGCGGCCATCCCAGTAGCCGCTGGTTACGCCGGCTCCGCGCACCAGAATCTCGCCATCTTCCGCCAGTTTTACTTCGCGCCCCGGCAGCACTTTTCCGATCGATCCTTTCCCTAACTTGAATGGATGGTTCACGCTGATGAGCGAGGTCGTTTCCGTCAGCCCGTAGCCTTGAACCACCGCATAGCCTAAACGTCCCCAAAACTCTTCCGTAGCGCCATCGAGCGCAGCGCCGCCGCAGAGGAAAGCCAAGAATTTCCACCCGAATTTGCGGTGAATGCGACGGAACGTCCACCAACGGCGAAGAAAATGCTCGCCCGCCGCAGCGCGGTAACGCTCGCGAAAAACCGCGAGTCCGCCGGAGTCCTCCCAGTCACGTTCTATCTTCTGCTTCAACGACTGCAAAACTCGCGGTACGCTCACCAGAACCGAGACTCTTTCGCGCCGGATGGTGTCAATGATCCCGGCGGGCTGCAGCTCTTCCTGAAAAATGACGGTGCCTCCCAGTAGAGGCGGCAGAAACATGCCAAGAAATTGGCCGAACACGTGGCTGAGTGGCAGCAGATTCAAGAATCGCACCGGATGTACGAAACGCTCATATTTCAAATATCGTTGCATCTCCTGTTCGAGCGGCGCGATATTTGCCAGCACGTTGCCGTGCGTGATCACCACACCTTTGGGATCGGCCGTGGTGCCGGACGTAAAAACGATCTGCAGAATGTCGTCGGGGTCGATCGTAGGGCAGGAAATTGAAATGGCGGGGTGATGACCCAGCGTTCGCGCCAGATTTTCAAGAATCAAAGAGGATGATTCGAGTTCGCTAGCGCCGGAGAGATCGGCGTGTTCCCGTGAGCAGACCAGCAGTTTCGCCCCAACCTGGTGCGAAACGCGCATCGCGAAATCGGCGGATGCCGCGTGATCCATGGGCACAACCACCGCGCCCGTCATCGCACAGCCAAAGAAGGCCGCAACCCACTCGGCCGAGTTCCTGCCCCACAGCATCACGCGCTCGCCCTTGCCAACTCCCCGCGCGTCCAACTCCCGGCAGAACCGAGATGCCATCTCCATGACCTGCCCATACGTGAACCATTCCATGCGGTAACCGCATCGCTGCCCGTAGGCACGCTCACGGAAATGCGCCTGGAAATTCCTGGTCAGGAAGTCGCCCAATGATTCGGACATGAAAATTGCCGCAGCCTCTCTCCACCAAGTCTAGTGGCACAGCTTCCACGTGTCTCGGCGGTTCCTTAGTTTTTTGTCCCACGATGCTGACAACTCTTGGGAATCTTGGTACACCACCTCCCCTCGATCCTTAATTATTGAGGCCGCAGTGGTGTAACCAACAGCTTTGTCTGCAGATTCCCTTGGTAACCCATTCGTACACTCCCTTCTGGTAACCCTTAGTAACCATGCGATTCTCACTGGCCAGCCGTACAATTGGCGTTGTCCGAAAGGCCATCTCCGAACATGTCCGGAGGTCGATTTCGGATGTTCTCCGGGAGCACTTCCAGAGTTACGCAGTGTCCCGGTCAAAACCAGGTTGCTGGAGCTCGTACACATATGGCGTTTGGTTTCGGCTTCAACAAACAGAAGGTCCTGAACACGGCGGAGAAGTATGTCCAGCAGGGCAAGCTGCCGAACGCTATTTCCGAGTACGAGAAAATTCTCAAGAACGATGCCAAAGATCTCACGGTGACCAACACCGTCGGCGATCTCTACTCGCGCCTCGGCGAAGCCAACAAAGCTACCGAATGCTTCAAGATTGTAGGCGATGCTTATGCCACCCAGGGGTTCACCGTCAAGGCTATCGCTATGTACAAAAAAATCAGCAAGCTCAAGCCCTCGCTTGAAAGCGTGCTGAAACTGGCCGAACTCTATACCCAGCAGGGACTGTTCAACGATGCTCGCGCCCAGTACCTGCAGGTGGCCGAAGAATTTCTGAAGACGGGCGACCTCGAGAATGCTGTCCGCATCTTCCAGAAGATTCTGGAAATGGATCCGGAGAACACCACCATGCGCGTCCGTCTGGCGGAGGTGTACATCCGCCTGGGCAAGAAAAACGATGCCTGGCAGATTTTCACCGCCGCTGCCGAGGCCCTGCGCTCCAAAGGCTCATTAAGCGGCGCGGATGAAATCCTGCAGCGCATGCTCTCTCTTGACCCCGGCAACAGTTACGCGCTGCTGATGCAGGGCCGCAATCTTATCGAGGCTGGCAATTCCCAGGCAGCCATTGTCTCGCTCGAGAAAGTCGCCGACCTGGATTCCAACCCGGAGGGCTTGCGCGATCTGCTCAAGGCTTATCTCAGCGCCGGGCGGCTCTCCGATGCCGGAACTCTGGCCGGCAAACTTCTCAGCGTCCACAACGACCTGGCGGCCATCTCCAACTTCGCCGAAGCCCTTATGCAGGCCGGCCAGTACGAAAACGCGCTCCAGGTCTACGACCAGCACTCCGAGCGCCTGCTGGCCGCAAATTCCGAAAAAGTTCTGCAAAATCTTCACACCATCATCGGCCATGTGCGCGAGAATCCCGCTTCTCTCGAGAAGCTCCTTGCTCTCTTTCACAAAGCGGGCGACACCTCGCACACCACCGAGGTCATCGAGCTCCTGGCCCATGCCTGTGTGCAATCCGGCGATCTGCCTCGCGCTCGCGATCTGTATCAAAAGCTGGCCACACTTGAGCCCGGCAACCCGCTGCACCTTAAGAATTTCCAGCAGATGGTCAGCCAGCTCGGCGGTGACCCCGGCGCGAAGCTCATTACCAGCGAAGAAGCCGCCGTGATCGTCGATGAGTTAGAGGCCACGGCTCCTTCCATTCACCAACACTATTCGGATGCCGTCGCCCTCGCAGTGCGTTCCGCTCTTACCGACGCCGAACTTTTTATTTCCTACAACATGCCCGCCAAGGCTCTGGGGCCTTTGGCCGCTACGCTGCCGCAGGCGCCGCACGATCAGCGTCTTAACCAGCGCTTAGCTGCACTGCACACGCGCGCAGGACGTTTCGCCGAAGCTGCAGTCTGCTGTCGAACTCTTCAGAACATCTATTCCGAAGGTGGATATCCAGACGAAGCCACGCGCTACGGCGAACTGGCCGATCGCTATGAAGAGCGCTCTGCCGCTCCTGAGCCTTCGCTTGCCGAGCAGGACGCTTCGCCCGGGCAATCCACCGGCGACCTGGCGATTGCCGCGGCTGGATCGGCTCCTTGGCCCGCGGCAGCGTCCCATGCCGTCGCCGAGACCTCTTCCGCCGCGGAAGAAGACGAAATTACCCTGGTCGAGGAATCGCCGGAAGATGCGCTCCCGGCAGCGCCCGCGCCCGCGGAAATCGATCTCTCCTCCGAGTGGGAGGACGCTACTTCCGTTGACACGAACGCGACTGTCGAGGAGGCTCCCGAGGTTGAAATCACCGATGTTGTCGGTGACCATGAAGTTCCCGCCGGGAAGGCCGACGAGGCGATTGAGGAGATTCGCTTTTACATGGAGCATGGTATGCCCGAACAGGCATGGGCAGCCCTGGCCAAGCTCCAGACTCGTTCTCACGACGAAGCCGAAGTGGCGGCCATCCGCGCCGAGCTGGAAGCTATTTCGCAGCTTCCCTCCACGCCGGAAGAGACGAGCGTGGCGGAACCTGCCGCGGAATTGGCCGTCGAAGAGCCCGAGATGCAAGCGCTCGTCGAAGAAATTCCCGCTGCCGCCGTGCAATCGCCGGTCGCAGCCGAACCAGCTCCTGTGGCCGAAGCCCCAACCGCGGATGCGGAAATTTCGCCCGCGCCGGCGGCCGAGCCTGCTGTTCCCCAGCCTGAACCCGCCGTCCTCAATCGATTTGTTGCCGACCTCGAAAGTTCTTTGGGAGAAGCCTTTCTGCCAGGCACGGTCGCCCGTGAAGTTGAACCCGCTACAGCTCGGGAAGAAAAAGTTGAGACGCAAGCTCAGAGGCAAGCGGAGCCAGCACTTGACCCTGTGGCACACGCCGAGCCCGTGGTCGCCGGCGAGTCCAATACTCCCGCGTTGGGAGAGTTTGTTGCCGATCTCGAATCTTCGCTCGGCCAGGATTTCCTGAAGCAGGTGCCTGTGCCGCAGCCTGCGCCAGTCGCTGCTGCGCCACCGCAGCCGTCTTTGTCTGTGTCTGTGCCAACTCCGATTGCCGCTCCCTCCGTCCACGCGCCCCTTGCCGCAAGTGCCGCTGCGGCCGCTGCAGCCACAGCGAGCCCAGCGTTTCCTCCGCAAATTCCAGTTGCAATTCCCGAGTCCGCCGCACTCGTGGCCGAGACTCCCAAGCCCCAAGTTTCTCCAGTTCTGCCTGCCGTCGCTCCGCCTGCTCCTGCCGCATCTTTGCCCTTCGGGGAAGAAGCCGGAATTGATCTCGCCGAGATGTTCGGCGAACTTAAGCACGACCTCGAATCCGGCGTTTCTTCCGCCGATGAGGATCCCGAGAGCCATTACAATCTGGGCATCGCGTTCCGGGAAATGGGCCTGCTGGATGAGGCCATCGGCGAGCTGCAGAAGACCTGCCAGGCGGTCGATCACGGCCATCCTTTCTCGCAGATCATGCAGACCTATACGTGGCTGGCGCAGTGCTTCATCGAAAAAGGAGTGCCCGAGGCCTCCATTCGGTGGTACGAAAAGGCCTTGGCCATCCCCACAATCGACGAGGAGACGCGCATCGCTCTGAATTATGAACTGGCCGCTGCCTATGAAACCGCCGGCGATAGGCCTTCGGCCTTCAGGCACTTCATGGAAGTCTACGGCCGCAACATCGATTATCGCGACGTTGCCGAGCGTATCAAGGCCCTGAAGTCGTAGAATAGGCCGATGGGCTTTGTCCCTCACTTTTTCAGCCGGGCGTGTGGTCGCTCCGCCGTTTTCTGTAACTCGCATCTGTGGAGCGCCCAATGACGCTCGATCCCAATTTTCCTTTGGAGAGCGTCCCGGCCGCCTCTGCCCAGCCGGCTCCACCCCAGACCGAAACGCAAGCCGCGCTGTTGGATCCGCCGCCGCCAGCGCCCCTGCCTCGCCAGCACTCCCGGCTGCAGCTCTGGCTGCACCGCATCTCGGTTTTCCTGTTCGTGCTGATCAGTGCTGTGGCCGGCGTGCTACTGGTCATCCTGCCCTGGACGCCGCAGTGGACTGACAACTATCTCCTGCTTTCGTTTCCCTGGCTTCGCGACTTTATCTCCAGCGGATTTTTTCGCGGCCTGTGCGCCGGCATGGGCCTGCTTGATATCTGGATCGGCTTCTGGGAGGCGCTCCACTACCACGAGCCCGGGGACCCGAAGTAATGGGCCGCAGTGATTCCCATCGCCGCAGTGACTGGAACTTCGATATTCTGAGTGTCTGAGCTAACCGACCCCGATTCCACCGAATGAGACCGATCGCATGTCTGACCAGCTAAAATCCGCTCCCTTGGCTTATCGCAACGAACCTTTTTTGAACAGTCCCGATGGCCGTGTTCTCCGCATTCTTTCTGAGTATCAGGAACCCCTGGCGCGTTTCCGCCGCGAGGAGATTCAAGACACCGTTGTCTTTTTCGGTTCGGCTCGCTTTCAAGGCCGCGCCGCTGCCGACAAAAACCTCACCGTCGCCGAGAAAAACCAGTCCGCGGCCCCGAAGCCGCAGCAGGAACAGGACCTCAAGCGCGCTGTGGCGGCCGTGGACATGGCCCGTTACTACGAAGACGCCCGCCGCCTGGCTTTCCTTCTCACCGAGTGGTCCATCCAGATTCCCGCTCGCCGTCACCGCTTCGTGGTCACCACCGGCGGCGGTCCCGGCATCATGGAGGCTGCCAACCTCGGCGCTCACCAGGCCGGCGGAAAGACCATCGGCCTCAACATCAATTTGCCTTTCGAGCAGAATCCCAACCAGTACATCACGCCCTCGCTCAACTTCGAGTTCCACTATTTCTTCATGCGTAAGTTCTGGTTCGCCTACCTGGCCAAGGGATTGGTGATTTTTCCCGGCGGCTTCGGCACCATGGATGAACTTTTCGAAATCCTCACCCTTGCCCAAACCGACAAGCTTGCCAAGAAAATTCTGGTCGTCATCTACGGCAGCGAATACTGGAACCGCATTATCAACTTCCAGGCCTTCGTCGATGCCGGTACCGTCTCGCAAAAAGACCTCGACCTGCTCAAGATCGTCGACTCTCCCGAAGACGCCTTCAACTTCCTCCGCGACGGCCTCACCCAATACCACCTCGGTGGCCAGCTAAAGAAAGAACGCGAAGTCCTTCCCGAAATCGCTAAGACTCGCCCATAAGTTAGCCGCCCGCCTGTGTGCTGGCGCCGTCAGCTTGACTTGGCCAGTCAAGAAACTCCGCGACCGGACCCCGATCGCACTACACTGAAAGTCGATGCCCGGCCGCAGCCTGCTTTACTACGTCACGGATCGCAAATCGTTAGCAGACGACGAACCAACCCGCCGCCGTCGTCTCCTGGGGAAAATCGCCGAAGCCGCGCGGTGTGGCGTCGATTACATTCAGCTCCGCGAAAAAGATTTGTCCACGCGCGGACTGGAACAACTAGCCCGCGAAGCCTTGAACATCATCCGCGAAAATTCTCCATCGAGAACCGAGAGCGGAGAACAAGAAACTGAGAACCGAGAACCGGGAACCGAGAACGATGCACTGGCAACTGGCAACTGGCAACCGCCAACTGCTCTTCTAATCAACTCTCGCACCGATGTCGCCCTTGCCGCCGGAGCCGACGGCGTCCACCTACGCTCCGACGATGTTTCCCCAGCAGAAGTCCGAATAGCCTGGAAGTGCGGCGCGGATGAAAAGTATGGCGCGGGCGCCCCTTCGGCAGGCTCAGGGCAGGCTCTCGCCCGCGAAAACTCACCACCGTCTCCAATCGTTGCCGTCTCTTGTCACTCGTCGGCAGAAGTTGCCCAAGCCGCTTCGAGCGGCGCAAACTTCGCCGTCTTCGCCCCCATCTTCGAAAAGCTCGCCTTAGAAAAGAAAGAAGCGCCCGGAACTCGCTCCGTCGCCCTTGCCGCGCTCGAACAAGCATGCCGTGCCAAAATCCCAGTGCTGGCCTTGGGCGGAATCACTCTGGAAAACGCTCAGTCCTGTCTCGAAGCCGGAGCCGCCGGCATCGCCGCCATCCGCCTGTTTCAGGAGAACAATATCGCCGAGGTTGTCTACAGACTCCGTGCTGAAGGCCGCTTCGCTTAACCCATCCACTTCGCTCCCGTTTTCAGCACCTTCATTACTTTGGCCAGACGCCGCACCCGCGTCTCTTCCTGCTTCGCCTCACGAATCGAAAGAGCCATTTCTTTCTTGTGCGAAAACGAGAACTTTTCCCATCTCTCCTGCGTTTTTTTATTTTTCGCCAGTTCTTTCTTGAGCTGCGCTGGAGCTTCCACTGTGCGCGCTTCTTCGTCCCGTTCCATCACCACTTCCACAATGTCACCCGGCTTTACTCCCGCGCCCTGGCACAAAGTTTTGTTCACCGGCATCATGCGGCGCCCGCCGCACGGCATTAGCGACGAGCGAAACGGAAAGCCGTTGATCGTGCCGCGTATGGGGACCCGGGCACGCGTCCCAAACATCTCCGGCACGTCAACCGGCGGAGTGATCGCGGCTACCACGCCCGCCTCTTTCCCCTCGATCTTTGCTTTGAAGGACAGCCTTTGCTGCGCCATCGCAGACCTCCGTGGCTGGACATGCTGCTAAACTCTAACTCGGTACGGAGCGCTCGGCAACACCGTCCCTGAACCACATTTCTGAACCATTTCCGAACCATGGCTCCAACTCAATTACGCGCACACGCGGCGGCTTCGGCTGCGATCGAGCCAGCCCTGGTCTCGATTCCAGAAGGGTGGTATCTCATGGGTTCCGGCTCCGGCCAGGACTGTGAACGTCCCATTCACCGCGTCTGGGTCGACGCCTTTCTGCTCGCCGCCACGCAAGTCACTAACGCCGATTACGCGCGCTTCCTCCGCGCCACTTCCTCTCAACCGCCGCCATTCTGGCAAGATCCCAACTTCAACCATCCCCGGCAGCCCGTGGTCGCAGTCTCCTGGTTCGACGCCGACCGATACTGCCAGTGGCTCAGCGCGCAAACGCAACGCTCCTACGGTCTCCCCACCGAAGCCGAATGGGAGCGCGCCGCCCGCGGCGGCGTCGAACAAAAAACTTTTCCCTGGGGCGACGATCCTCCGCAATCTCTCCCCGACTACGAAAAGCGATGGCAAACCAGTCCCGAACCCGTCGCCCGCTTCGCGCCCAACGCCTTCGGCCTCTACGATATCTGCGAGAACGTCCACGAGTGGTGCAGCGATTGGTACGACGCCAACTACTACGCGACTTCGCCCGAGCGCAATCCGCGCGGTCCCGCAGAAGGCCAGCGCAAAGCCTCGCGGGGCGGATCGTGGCGCCATCATGTCAAAGCGTCGCGCTGCTCCGCCCGCTCCAGTATCCCTCCCGAATTTCAATACGCCGACTACGGTTTCCGCGTAGCCTGTGCTCTTCCGCATTTACTTGCTGGGGCGGATCAAAACGGCAAACTACACGATGGCGGTTGAGGCCTGACTCCGCCAGCCGCGAAGCGGCGCAAGAATGCAGCCCACGGCGCAAGCCGTGGGTAGAAAGCTCGTATCTACCGCTTCAGCCGTCCAATCACATACAGCACGATCGACAACACCACGCTCAACACAATCGAAGTCGCCAGCGGAAAATAAAACGTCGTGTTCTTGCCGCGATACAGAATGTCGCCCGGCAGCCGCCCCAGCGGCAGACCTGTCCGCCCCAGCAGCACCAGGACGATCCCCGCGACAAAAATCACAATCCCCAACCCGATCAGCAGCTTTCCCAACTCCGCCATCATCAGAGTCTATCTCGAACGTCTATCTCTCGGGCGAGAGTAACAAATTCCATCTTGCATCCGGCAGAACTCTGCTACAACATGCGTGTGGGGCCCGTTGCTTTGCGCGTTCCACAATCGTTGGCGCGAGAACATCCGCTCACGCTACCCAGGGGGAGGACATATGGCCATCGACATTCGCGGCCTCGCTCCGCTGCTTCAGGTTTTCGACATGCCAACCTCGATCCGTTTCTATCGCGATCTGCTGGGCTTCGAAATCGTCAGCACCTCTCGTCCGGGAGATCGCTTCGATTGGGCGCTGCTTCGTCTGAATAGCGTGGAACTGATGCTCAACACCGCCTACGAGGAGGACGCCCGTCCGCCAAATCCCGATCCCGTGCGGATCGCAAGCCACGCCGATACCGCGCTCTTCTTCGGCTGCCCGAATGTAGATGAAGTCTATAGACAACTCCGTGTCAAAGGCCTCGACGTGAAGGAGCCGGTCATTCAGCACTACGGCATGAAGCAGCTTTACGTCGCCGATCCCGACGGGTATAACTTGTGCTTTCAGTGGCCGGCCACGGAGCGGACTCGCGCGTAGTGGCGTGCTTGGCACGGGGCCGGGGTCGTTTGATTCGATTCCCGGCTGTACTTGAAGACATTCGGCCCGCCCGTAACAAATCCAAGCGCGATTCCCCGTGGCAACTTTGTATCACAAAGAACTCGACACATCGCACTCGCCTGTGGCATTCTTCTTCTCGCATGTACGAACCGCGCCAGCATCGCCTCCGCCGCTCGCATCGCGCAGCCCGTCCTTTGCTCACGCGCGCCGCACCGGATGTGACCGATTCAGTGCCGGACGCAGTACCGAATCCAGCCGAAGACCTCCGCTTCATCCGCGAAACCATGGAGCGCTCCGCCTCCTTTACCGCCGTCCCCGGCTGGGGACAGGTCATCCTCGGCGTCACCGCTCTGGCTGCAGCCAGGCTGGCGTTGCTCCAGCCCAATCCGGCCGCGTGGCTGAAAGTTTGGCTCGGTGAGGCGTTTCTCGCCGTCATCATAGCGTTCGTGGCTATTCGCTGGAAGGCCAACCGCAGCGGCCTTCCGCTGTTCACTGGCCCGGGACGCAGAGTCGCGCTCGGCCTGTTTCCCCCGTTCGCGGCCGGCGCGCTTCTCACTTTCCTGCTTTATCGCGCCGGCCTCACCGCCGCGCTTCCGCCCGCATGGCTCCTTCTCTACGGCGCTGGCATCATCACCGGAGGCGCTTATTCCGTCGCCATCGTTCCTGTCATGGGCATTTGTTTTATGGCCGTCGGCGGCCTCGCGGTCGTCAGTCCCGCCGCATGGGGCGATTGGTTTCTCGCCGCCGCTTTCGGCGGCCTGCATATCGTCTTCGGATTCCTCATCGCCAGGAGGCACGGTGGCTAGAACGTTCGCACAATCCCGAAAGCGCGCCCATGTCCGAACCGAAGTCCGGGTCGAAGCCCGGCCCGAAGCCCAGGCAAAGTCAAAAGCCCGCGCACACGCACACCCGCCTCCGGCGCCCACGCTGCAATTGCCCGAACTCGACCGCCTGATTCACGAGCGTATTCGCCTCGGCATCGTTAGCGCTCTCGCCACCAATCCGTCGCTGAGCTTCAACGATCTCAAACGCATTCTCAAGACCACTGACGGCAATCTCAGCGTGCACGCCCGCAAGCTCGAGGAAGCGCAGTACATCTCATGTCTGAAATATTTTGAAGGACGCGTGCCGCGCACCGAATACCGCTTGACCGCCGCCGGCCGCCGCGCCCTCGCCGAATATCTCGACCAAATGGAGCGCTGGATACGCCTTACCCGCGAAGAAGATTAGTTCAGCGTCCGATTCGTTCGGCGAATTCAAGCAGAGGCCACTATCTGTACGTCCTTCGCGGAACCCTTGGCGCCCTTTGCGGTCAAAAGCTTTCGCCGGCTAATTGGAGATGCCATTTTCTATACCACATGGTAAAATAAGTGGCATGAAGCTGCAGCTCGATACGTCAGGCCGGGTGGTCCTTCCGAAGCCGCTCCGCCAACGCCTCGGCCTGAGGCCCGGCACCACGTTCGAAGTGACGGAAGCCGCCGGGGGACTCTTGCTGCAGCCGGTCACCGAGCGGCCGTCGCTGGTCGAACGCGGCGGATTCCTGGTACATACTGGCCAGGCAACTCGTGCTTTCGACTGGCAGCAACTCTCCCGCGACCTGGAGCAGGAACGGCTGCGCGACATCTTCGGCAAATGATGCTCGGCAAATGACACGCGAAGAATGAAAGTCTATTGCGACACTTCCGTGCTCGTCGCGGCCTCGGTTCAATCTCATCCTCACCATGCCCAGTCCCTGGCCCTGTTCAAGCAGTTGCGCTCAGGGAAACTGGAGGCGATGATCAGCGCACATGGCACCGCCGAGTTCTATGCCGTGCTCACAAGGGCCCCGCTGACTCCGCCTGTCTATCCGAGCGAGGCCTGGCGGCTGCTCACGGAGAACATTCTGCCCCACTTCCATGTCGCTGCGCTCAGCGTCCCGCAATATACGTCCGTGTTGCGGCAGGCGGCAGAAAAGGGATGGACCGGAGGCCTCGTCTATGACGCCCTTCACCTCGCGGCCGCCACCAGCAACCACTGCAAGCGAATCTACACCTTCAATCTCCGCCACTTTCTCCAACTCGCACCGCACCTGCAAGACATCATCTGCAGCCCCTAACGCAGCATGGAGTGGACATTCCCTTCAGCTTTCTTTGCTCACGGCAGGCTCTACGCGCTGCCCTTGACCTTGATCTCGTTCAACTGATGCTGGGTGTCAAAACGGAACCGGCTGCCGCAGATTTCCGCGGATCAACGCAGATATTCATCCGATCACTGCTAGCCTTCCAAATGCAGATGCTCACGGCCTCTCACGCGAGCCCCGTTGATCCGCGGAAATCGTTCGACTTGCTCACAATCTGCGTTCATCTGCGAAATCTGCGGCACCGGGGACTTTATGACTTGGGATCCGCAGGAGTACAAACATCAGGAACTCACCCAGGCAATTATTCAGGTCTTCTATGAGGTGTATAACGAACTGGGGCATGGTTTTTTGGAGAGCGTCTACGAGCAAGCTATGGCAATTGCGCTCACACAAAATGGAATCAGGGCGGCACGCCAGCATCCTCTGCCAGTTTGGTTCCGTGGTCAGCAGGTCGGCGACTTCCGGGCCGACCTGGTGGTAAACGATTCTGTGATTGTCGAACTGAAGGCCGCCCATTGCCTGGAGCCGGTCCACGAAGCGCGGCTGTTGAATTATCTGAGAGCTTCGAACATCGAAGTTGGCCTGCTGCTGAACTTTGGCCCAACCCCGAAGATCAAACGAATGGTTTTCG
The DNA here is from genome assembly GCA_003156805.1 of Acidobacteriaceae bacterium. Classification (GTDB taxonomy): domain Bacteria; phylum Acidobacteriota; class Terriglobia; order Terriglobales; family Acidobacteriaceae; genus Sulfotelmatobacter. The sequence continues at coordinate 18,231 of PMHV01000044.1, forward strand.
GGAATGAGAAAAAGATCCATCTGCGTTTAACTGCGTAAATCTGCGGCTCATGAACAGACTGCTGCGGTTCTTCCGTCCGTCGCATCAGCACACGGCATTTTCGGCCACGCTGCTGCTGATGGGGACGGTGATGGCGTCGCGGGTGATTGGCTACATCCGCGAGGCCTACATCGCCTACGCCTTCGGCGCGGGCGGGCAGACCGACGCTTACGTCGCCGCTTTTACCTTGCCCGATTTTCTCAACTACATTGTGGCCGGAGGCGCGGCCTCGATTACGTTTATCTCGATCTACACGCGCTTTCTCGCGGAGAAGCGCGACGCCGACGCACAGAAGACTTTTTCCATCGTCATTACGGTGATGACCGCGGTGATGGTGGCGGGCACGATCCTCGCGGAAATCTTTACGCCGCAGTTCGTCCGCTGGTTCGTGAAGGGGTTTTCGCCGGATCAGATTGACCTTTGTGTCCACCTCACGCGCATTCTGCTCCCGGCGCAAATCTTTTTCTACGTTGGCGGAGTCGTCTCCGCGGTCTTGCTCTCGCACCGGCTGTTCCTTCTTCCGGCGTTTGGGCCGCTGATCTACAACGTGTTCATCATTCTCGGCGGCGTGCTCGGCGGAAGGCATTTCGGCATCGCGGCGCTGGCTTATGGGGCGGTGGTGGGGAGTTTGGCCGGTCCGTTCTTGGCTAGCGTGATTGGCGCGGCTCGCATCGGCACGGGTTACCGGCCGTCGTTCGACGTGACCAATCCTGCGTTCCGGGAGTGGGTGCGGCTCTCGATTCCGCTGATGCTGGGCGTTTCGCTGGTGACGGCGGACGACTGGATTCTGCGGCACTACGCTGCCGGTGGAGTGGGAGATATTTCGCACCTCAATTTCGCCAAGCGCCTTTTCGCTGTGCCCATCGCAGTTCTGGGACAGGCGACGGGACAGGCGTCGCTGCCTTTTTTTGCGCGGCTGTTCAATGAAAAACGGCTGAAGGAATTTGCCGCCACGGTGAACGATTCGGTGTACCGGGTTTCGGCGGCATCGTTTCTGGCCACGGGATGGATGATGGCGGCGGCGCTGCCGCTGGTCGATCTGGTCTACCGGCGGGGAAGGTTTCTGCTTTCCGACACGCAGACGACCGCGATTTATTTTTTCTGGTTCTCGCTGTCGCTGGCGCTGTGGGCGGCGCAGGGTCTTTATGCGCGAGCGTTCTACGCGGCGGGCGATACGTGGACTCCCATGGTTGCCGTGACCGTAATTACGGCGTCGTCGCTGCCGATTTATTCGTTGCTGTTCCACAGGCTGGGCGTGGTGGGGCTGGCGTTCGCCTCCGATATTGGGATTGGGGCGAACCTGCTGGCGCTGGCCTTGCTGCTGCACTATCGCAAACTGGTTTCGTTGCGGGAGTTGCGCTGGGGCGAACTGGCGAAAGCGGCGCTGGCCGCGGCAGTTGCGGGAGGGATCAGCTTTGCTGTGGCGCGCGCTGCTCCGGCATCGAGCGCGGAACATGGAAGCCGGTTGGGCGATGTACTGCAACTGGCTCTGATTACCGTGACCTGGGCCGCGGCCACGGCTGCCGGATTGTGGCTGCTGCGCTCACAGTTGCCGGGCGATCTGCGGCGGCGCAGGGCGACGGCGTATCCCGGCGTGGCGGAGGCGGAAGGAAAAGAGATTTTGGGATCGGGGACGCAGCCGTAGGGCGGTCGTTGGCCGTTCGTCGTTGTCCGTGCGTCATTGGCCGTTCGCGAATCCGCGCGTGACCCGGCTAATGTTCCCATGGGAACATTGCGCTGAGTGTTCCCATGGGAACACCTTTGTAATGATGTCGGTGTATGTACAACGACCTGTGGAAAACGCTGTAAGTGGAACTAGTGGCGGGGGTTAAGGTAGTCTCGCCCAATCTTGAGTACGGAACGCTCAAGTCTGGGCACCTCGGTGGCATGGCCGTTCGTCTCGGAGTAGGGTGACCACCCATCAAATGGCTCTAGCATCGGCGGCGGTGGTACCCGCCCGCCGAAAAAATCGCGGCGAGCGGGGCAGTCTCAAGTTTATACGGCGCCGGCATGAAAGCAAGAACGGAGGAGTGGGCCAAGCGCCCTATTCCCAATCTATACTGAAGGAAATCTCTTTGGAGGGTACACATGGCTTCTGCAAGTCCCAAGAAAGTGTCGCGATCGGAACTGATCGAGTTGCTGAATCAAGACTTGGCGCGCGAGTATCAGGCGATCATCGCCTACGTGGTTTATTCGCAGGTGTTGAAGGGCGCCGAGTACATGAACATCGCCGGCGAACTTGAAAAGCACGCTGCGCAAGAACTGAGCCATGCCCTGATCATCGCCCAGCAGATCGATTATCTGGGTGGTATGCCGACAGTTGAACCCAAGCGCGTGCGAACATCGGAAGAAGCCAAAGAGATGCTGCAGTTCGATCTCGACAACGAAACGGAAACGATTCGAAATTATCGCGAACGAGTCCGCCAGTGCGAGGAGCTGGGTGAATATGCCATGAGCGAACAAGTTCGCGAGATCCTGATCGACGAACAAGACCATCAAATTGCGCTGGCGACTGCGCTGGGCAAGAGCGTGCCAGACCCCAAGCGGTAAACGCCTGGCGGCAGTATTTCCACGTGAAAATCGCGGTAATCTGCTGCGGGCGGAAGTCGACCTTTCGGTGGCAATTGACCCATTGACAGACTAGTTGGTAGACTAGTTGTATGAAAACAGTGGGAGCCTTTGAAGCCAAGACGCATTTGAATCAACTGCTGACCCAGGTTTCCGAGGGAGAGAGCATCCGCATCACGCGGCGCGGAATTCCGGTGGCCAAGCTGGTTCCTGCCGGCGAAGGCGAGCGGAAGGACTTCAAAGAGGTCGTGCGTGAAATCCGCAAAATCCGCAAAATCCGCGAAGGAGCGAGTTTGCGAGGACTCACCATACGCGAGTTGATCGATGAAGGCCGCCGCTACTAAAAACCGACTGGTGCTGGATGCGTCCGTGGCGCTGGCGTGGTGCTTTCCCGATGAGGGCACAGAATATGCCGAAAAAATGCTGGACCGGCTGGCGAGCGGCTCCGCCGCTCTGGTTCCTGCCATCTGGCCCTTTGAGGTGGCCAATGCTCTGCTGGTGGGGGAAAGGCGCAAGCGGATCACGGTTGCGCAAGTAACCTCTCTGCTGCAGCGTATTGCCGACCTGCCGATTACAGTCGAGCCTATACGGGTGGGAGGGGCGTTCGGCGACATTCTGGCGGTAGCCCGACGGGAACAGTTGAGCGAATACGATGCCGCCTACCTCGAACTCGCGCTGCGCGAGGCCCAGCCCTTAGCGACGGTGGATGATCGGTTGCGACGGGCCTGCGGGAATGCCGGGGCCGCTTTGGTGTGAACGGGGCACACGGCAGTGGCGGCGCAAGGGCGAGCCGCGTTTCCTGATACCCTCAAAGGTAAGGATAGTTGGGAGACTGCAAGCCGTTGCCGCCGATCATCAATGTTCAGGGAATCTCGAAGACCTTCGGAGCGAATCCGCTCTTTCAGGAAGTTTCCTTTACCGTTTCCGAGGGGGACCGCATTGGACTCATTGGGCCGAACGGCTCGGGAAAGTCCACGCTGCTGCGGATTCTGGCCGGCATCGTGGATGCCGACGAGGGAGAAATCGCACTGCGAAAGAGGGCGCAGGTCAGCTATGTCGAGCAGGACTCGAAATTCAAAGCCGAAGACACGGTGCGGTCGGTGGTCGAGAATGCAATGGAGCGCGCCCGCGTGCCGCAATCGGAGCGGGGAACGCGCTTTGCCGAGACCCTGGGCCGGGCTGGTTTTGAAGAACTCGAAGCGCAGGCGACGGCATTGTCGGGAGGCTGGCAGAAACGGCTGGCGATGACCGAGGCGCTGGTGCAGTCGCCGGATATCCTGCTGCTCGATGAGCCTACAAATCATTTAGACCTTGCGGGGATTGAGTGGCTCGAAGGCCTGCTGCGAGCGGCGGCGTTCGCCTGCGTGGTGGTGAGCCACGACCGCTACTTTCTGGAAAACATTGCCACGGGGATGGCTGAACTCAACCGGATCTATCCCGCTGGGATTCTGCGGGTTTCGGGCAACTACACTACGTTCCTGGAGAAAAAAGAAGAGTTTCTGCACGCGCAATCGAAGCGGCACGAAGCGCTGGAAAATCTGGTTCACAACGAGATCGAATGGCTGCGCCGCGGGGCGAAGGCGCGGACGCGGAAGTCCAAGGCGCGCATTGGCAAGGCGAACGAACTCATGGCGGACCTCGCCGACCTGAATGTACGAAGCCGATCCGAGACTGCGCAAATCGATTTCTCGGCGAGCGACCGGAAGACGAAACGGCTGGTCGAACTGGAAGACGTCGCATACGAAATCGGAGATCGAACTCTGTTCGACAAGCTTAATTTCGTCGTCACCGCGCGGCTGCGGGTGGGCCTGGTGGGAGCGAACGGAAGCGGCAAAACGACCTTGCTGCGGCTTTTGCGCGGAGAGTTGACGGCGACCAGCGGAGAGATTCGGCGGGCGGAGTGGCTGCGCATCGTCTACTTCGACCAGAGCCGCGAACTCGATACGAATGTTACTTTGCGCCGCGCCCTTGCGCCGGAAGGCGATTCGGTGGTTTATCAAGACCGGCAGATTCACGTGGCATCCTGGGCCGCGAGATTTCTGTTTACCGGGGAGCAACTCAATCAACCGGTGGAGCGGCTTTCCGGGGGGGAACGGGCGCGCGTTCTGATCGCACAGCTTATGCTGCAGCCCGCCGATGTGCTCCTGCTCGATGAACCCACGAACGACCTCGACATTCCCACGCTCGAAATACTAGAGGAAAGCTTGCTTGAGTTTCGTGGGTCGCTGGTGCTGGTCACGCACGATCGCTACATGCTCGATCGCGTATCGAACATCGTGCTTGGGCTGGACGGCAAAGGCCGCGCGGAAAGCTTTGCCGACTATTCGCAATGGGAGGCATGGCAGGCTGAACGCAAGGAGCCGACAAAGGCAAACACTCGAGCGGTTGCTTTTACTCCAGCCGCTTTTACTTCGGGCGCTTCGGGGACGGCGACTGCGGCAAAAGGGAAACTTCCATACCTTGAGGCTCGGGAATATGCCGGTATTGAGCAGCGTGTGGAAGACGCCGAACAAGTAGTGCAGACCAAACGAGCCCAGATGGAAGATCCGGCGATTGCCAGTGATGGTCCGCGTCTGGTGGCCGCACATGCCGAAATGGAGGCGGCGCAAGAGGAATTGGACCAGCTTTATGCGCGGTGGGCGGAGCTCGAGAAAAAGAAAAGCTGAAATTATCGGATGTCAGAGGTGTGTCGCGCCATCGCACCAGACAGAATGCCACGATTGTGCCGTGCCTAACTTGGCCGAGGTCCTCAAGCAGAGGTGGGCTGGCGGCCAAGATATCCCAAAAAAACAAAGCGGCGGAGATTCGCATTTTCTGCGAACTCCACCGTTGGTCTTTGTGCTTTGTCTCTTCCTTCTGCTTCCTTTGCTTCTGCCGCTACGCTGCCGTAGGTGGCGACTCTACCGGTGGTGGCGCTCTTCCGGGCGGGCGCGGCCTTCGCGCGGGGCGCGACGTTCTTCTGGGCTGCGTCCGATCAGTCGGTGGCCTTCGGTGCGAGGTCCGGGGCCCCAGCGGTGAACGCCGGCGTAGGGATGAGCATAGTAGCCGCGGTTGGCCCAGGTGCGTCCCCAGGGCGCGTTGTTGATGAATAATGCGTGTGCGCCCCAGTCAAAGCGAACGAAGCCCCATCCCCAGGGACGAAAGGCCAGGCCAATGTTGAGGCCGAAGCCCCAGCCGATAGCGCCGCCTACGAAAAATCCCGGGTGCGGCGGCCAAAAAACAATCAGCGGGTCGTAGACCGGCACGCAGATAAAAGCCGGATCGACTGGGTCGATGTCGATGTAAGGACCACCGCTGACGGCGATGGTATCGTTGCTGCGCAGATAGCCATAATCCTTGGCCTTTTGGCGCATGCGCTGCACCGCGTCCATTACATCCTGACGCTGCGCGAGAAAAGCGTCGCCGAGATTTGTGGTCCAATCCATGTCCGAAGCCATCGTCTCCAGCACGGACGGGAAGGGCAGCAAGGCCTGCACGCTGGGATCCCAGGGCAGCTGGTCGGCGGTAATGGCTTTGGCGAGCTCGTCGCCGGTCAGATAGTGATGCTCGTCGGCCCACTTGGCGGCGTCGGGAATCTGGTCGGAAAAAGTTGCGGCGGCGAGAACCTGCGCCAGAAGCGGGTCGGGATAGAGCGCGACCCGCGAGACCAGCTTATCGAGCTGATCGGGTGAATAAGAAGGCGGCGCTTGCGCTGGAGCCTGGGCTGGCGTTTGGTCTGGCGGAGGAGGCGGCGCCTGGTCCGGCGCCTGGGCCAGCGCTGTGCTGGCTGACCATGCAATCAAGAGCGCTGCGGCGAGAATAGCCGTCGTGAATTTCATTTTTCGTTGTGAATGGGGCATTCGCATCCTCACTTTTTGACTGCGGATTATACATCGTGGATAGATGCTTTTGCCCGTCTGCGCGTTGCGCGAAACTGTAAGGGGTAGAGAGGCGAAATCGGAAGGAAGAAATCGCGGGCTCCGGGCCTACGCAGGAGCCCGCAACAATTTCTCAGAACTTTTTCGACCGACCCGTGTTGCTGCGATCCGTGTTACGAAATCCCGCGCCGCTGCCGAAACGCTGGCTACGCTCTGGCGCCGACGGCTACGGTTTCGGGGACGGGAACGCTCTTATCCTCGCCGTTGACTTTCGGTTGGCCCGACTGGCCGGCCTTGCGAATATCGATGCCGCCCTTGAAGTAAGCGCCGTCTTCAATGGAGATGCGCGCGGCCACGACGTCGCCGGTAAGGGAACCGTCGCTGCGGATATCGACGCGGTCGCTGGCGGTGAGGTTGCCGCGCACTTTGCCCAGCACCACGATCTCGCGGGCATTGATGTTGGCGGCGACTACGCCGTTGCGGCCGACGGTGACGCGATTGCCGGAAAGATTGATGGAACCTTCCACGCGGCCGTCAATGTAAAGCGATTCGGAACCGGTGACTTCGCCCTTGATCACCAGGGACTTGCCGATAGTGGCCTGGTCGGCGGTGGTGGTTGTGGCGGGCGGACGCGGCGCCGGAGTAGGTTCATTTGCGGCCACAAGGGGCACGATCGGAGTGTGCATGACAGGACGCTCCGGTTCGGCCGGTCGGCCGGGGGTAGTCGTAGGCTGATTGGTCGGCTTCCACATGGGGTTGCAAATCCTTTCCTTGTTGGGATTAGGGTCACTACCCGCATTTCCGTGACCAATGGCATTGTACTCTGGCATCTCAAAATGAGAGCTGTGGAAAAGTGCTTTATTTTCAACAACGTTTCCTAGTGTGGTACATATTTTTTTAGTGCCGGGAGCGGGATGCAAGTGGCGCACAGCGGGGCTGAGTCTCAAATCGGGCAAAGCTTTCGGGAAAAAATTCCCATCTTGATCCCCAATCCACAAGGTCCAGGAGTATGCTCTGGGGGCCGAAGATTTATCGAAAGTCCAATCTTAATTTTTTCCAAGTTTGGTGGGCAGGTTTTGGGCTGCCGGCTTCTTGTTGGCAGCTTTTCATTGGTGGAAGGAGCAGACATGCTGGAATCAGCGGTGGTCAGTCCTGTGGGAGTGGCGATTGAGCCACCCCAGCCGGGCGAATACGCGCCTTATTACGAGCGCTACATTTCATTGGTGGCGGGAACCGACGTCCTGGCGGCGCTGGACCAGCAGCGGCGGCGGACGGTGCTGCTGCTCTCCGGACGCAGCGATGCCGACGGCGACTTCCGTTATGCGCCCGGGAAGTGGAGCGCGAAAGAAGTGATTGGCCACGTCTGCGACACCGAGCGCATCTTCGCCTACCGCGCGCTGCGCGTTGCGCGCGGCGACGCCACGCCGATCGAAGGATTCGAGCAGGACGATTACGTGCGCAATGGGCCATTTGCGGGGCGTGCGCTGGGTGATTTGATTGAGGACTACATCGCCGTGCGCCGGGCTACGCTGGCGCTGCTGCGCAATCTCGACGAGGCGGCGTGGATGCGTCGCGGCATCGCCAACAAGAATGAAGTCAGCGTGCGGGCGCTGGCTTATATCATCGCGGGGCATGAGTTGCATCATCGCAGGATTCTGGAAGAGAAGTATTTTGGGGCGCAGCGCTAGAGACCGGCGCCATGTCCCAACGCGCACTGATTGAACTGCTGCACGGCAAGGGCGCTCACGCCGATCCCATCGCGTGCGTGGAAGATCTTTCCGCCGAATTGGCGGCGCGGCAGGTCGCGGGATTTCCGCACTCGATTGGGCAACTCGTCTTCCACATGAATTACTGGATGGACTACGAACTGCGCCGCATTCGCGGCGAGCGGCCGGCGTATCCGGAACATGCGTCGGAAAGCTGGCCGGCAGCGGCGTCGCCGGCCGATGAGTTGGAGTGGAATCGTCTGAGAAAACATCTCGCTGCCGTGCTGGCGGATTTTGCCGTGCTGGCGAATTCTTCGATGGAAGAAATACAGCGGCAGATCGAAACCGTGCATGAAGGCGACAAGAAAGTGGCAGGCACGCTTGAGGCCGTGCTGTGGCAAATGGTCGCTCATAATAGTTATCACGCCGGACAGATTGCGGTGATCCGTCGTGTGCTGGGCGCGTGGCCGCCGCGCGGCGGCGGGGATACGTGGTAGGGAGAAAACCTTCGTTGATCGCTGGTCGTTCGTCGTTAGTTCGTTGGCAGTGCGGGCGTGCTCGTGGGTTATGCTGAGAGCTGACGGCTGATCGCTGACAGCTTCCCCATGCTTTCCGATTCCACCATCCTGAAACACATTGCGCGGCAGCCCAAGCGGGCGGCGGGATTCAAGCAACTGGTGCGCGAACTTGGGCTGCACGGCGCCGCGCGCGGAGATCTCGACGCGCATCTTCAAAAACTCGTCGCCAGCGGCGCGCTCCTGGCGGCTGGTTCCGATCGCTATGTGCTTCCGCAAGCCGCCGGCGATAAGAATGCGGACAAAAATCTGGTCGCGGGACGGCTTACCATGCATCGCGACGGATTCGGATTCGTCATCCCCGATGCGAATTCGCTCAGTCCGCAATTCAAGGCGCGCCTGGCGGGAGATATTTTCATTCCGCCGCATCTGATCGGCAACGCCATGCACGGCGACCAAGTGCTGGTTGACGTCAGCGCGATTCGTCCCGATGGCCGGGCTGAAGGACGCATCGTGAGGCCGGTGGCGCGGGCGCATCCCACCGTGGTGGGGGTGTTTCACTACGGCAGCCGCGGCAATTCCGTCACGCCCATTGACACCAAGATTACGCAGGAGATTTTGATTCCGCCGGGAATGGAAATTCTCAATGGTAGCGTAGCGCCGCCGTCCCCCGCGGCTGTCGCGGGGGCGTCTCGTCCCCGCGGCCGAGGCAAGGATGCCGGCGAGGCGCCGGCGCTACGGAAGAAATCCGTCGATCGCGTGCTGGGCGAGGAAGCTGCGCCCCGCGCGGAGTGGGACGACCTCGAAGGAGTGGTTGTCGATGTGGAGATTACGGATTGGCCCACGTCGACGCAGAATCCGCGCGGACGCGTGATTGAAATTCTTGGCCGGGAAGATGATTTCGGAGTGGACGTGGAAATCACGATCCGCAAATTTCATCTGCCGCACCACTTTCCGGCGGCAACGCTGCGGGAAGCGCAGGATGCGCCGGCAATTATTTCCGAACACGACCTTCGGCGGCGCCGCGATTTTCGCGCGCTGCCGATCGTCACCATCGACGGCGAAACGGCGCGCGATTTCGACGACGCGGTTCTCGTGCGCACGCTGGCGAACGGCAACTTTGAATTGCAGGTTCACATTGCCGACGTGGCCCATTACGTCACACTCGGAAGCGCGCTTGATCAGGAAGCGCGGCTGCGCGGCACCAGCGTTTATTTTCCCGACCGCGCCGTACCCATGCTGCCGCTGGAACTTTCCACCGACATTTGCAGCTTGCGCCCGCAAGTGGAGCGGCTGGTGCTCTCGTGCGTGATGGAGATCGACCACCGGGGCGAGATTGTAGGCTATGAATTGTGCGAAGGCGTGATTCGCTCAGCAGAGCGCATGACGTATACCGCGGTGAATGCCGTGCTCGAAGGCGATGCTGCCGCGCGTGGGCGCAACGGGCCGCTGGTGGCCGGTTTTGAGCGGATGCGCGACCTGGCCATGATTTTGCATCGCAAGCGGGAGCGGCGCGGCTCGATTGATTTCGATCTGCCCGAGGCGGTGATCGAGTTCGACGAGTTTGGGATGATGAAGAGCATTGCGCGCTCGGAGCGCAACATGGCACACCGGCTCATCGAGGAATTTATGCTCTCGGCCAACGAGTGCGTCGCGCAGTATCTGGAATCGAAGCGCGTCGCGTCGTTGTATCGAATTCACGAGAAGCCGGACGCCAAGCGCGTCTACGACTTTGAAGTGATTGCCGCAACGTTTGGATACTCGCTCGGCGTGGGAGCGTTGCCGATTCATCGCGTGCAGCTCAAAACCGACCGCCGCGCCGCTTACGGAACCGGCAAGCGGGTGCGCGAGATCGAAGTGCCGAAAGAAGTTCACATCACGCCGCGCATGTATCAGAAGCTCACCGAGAAAATTGCGGGCAAGCCGGAAGAACGCATCCTGAGCTACCTGATGCTGCGGTCGCTGAAGCAGGCGCGCTATTCAGAGGAGAATCTCGGCCACTTCGCGCTGGCGGCCACGAGCTACACGCATTTTACTTCGCCCATCCGCCGTTATCCGGATTTGATCGTGCATCGGATTTTGAAAGATGTGCTGCGCGAGTCGGCCGAGCGGCATGATGGCGCGACTCCGATCGGAGTTTTTCCGGCACCTTCCGCCGATGTGAGAGACGGCCGCCTGTTGAAAGTATTCATCCAGAATGAAGCTGGCTCATTTGTTAAGCACATCCACAACGAAAAAACACTTGCGTTAACCGGAACAACCCAAGTCTCGCGAGCCTATCCATTTCCCTACGGATTCGTTCTCAACACAACCGCTGACGACGGTCTCAACGTAGACTGCTTCGTGATCACGGAAACGCCCTTACGCACAGGAGAAATCGTCGAGTGCCAACCGATCGCGCTCGCCGAACAAGTTGAAGATGGCCAGGAAGATCACAACGTTGTGGCGGTGATCCCGGGAGAAAAATCTCGTCTTGACCAGCGGGCACAGCGCAAGATCAGCGACTTCGTCACCCACGTATTCGACAATGTCGCGGGCAAAACGATCCGGGTCGGCGAGTTTCTTGGAAAGGAAGCAGCTGTTAGCTACCTGTCGCGACACGAAGACAACAGGGATCCTGGGCCAAATCTCTCGCAAGTGGGACGCCCCACGGATGTGCCTTCTCCGTGGTCGAAGCGCCGCGACCACGCCGCGCACCGCGAAGCTCTCGAGCCTCTGGGCGGGCCGATCATGATCGACGAACTGCATGATATAGCCGACGAATCGAGCCAGTCCGAGCGGCGCGCCGACGACGCCGAGCGCGAACTGATGGCGTGGAAGAAGGTCAAGTTCATGCAGGACCGCGTGGGCGACGACTTTGACGGCCTTATCACCAGCGTGACCAAGTTCGGCTTCTTTGTCGAGTTGACCGATCTTTTTGTGGAAGGGTTGGTGCCGCTGGATACGCTGACCGACGACCGCTACGTCTATCACGAGAACACGCGCGAGATCATCGGCCAGCGCTCGCGCAAAACGTACCGCATGGGACAAAGGATTCGCGCGCTGGTGGACCGCATCGATCCGGTGGAAAAGAAAATCCAGTTCGCGGTACTCGATGAGAGCAGGCCGCTGCCTCCGCTATCCCGCATTACGCAGCCTACGCGCAAGTCGAAGCGCAGACGAAAATGAAGGCTTTCGCTTTCCAAGTCTTTTCCCCTGGGGCGAAACTGCGCCGCTGGTGGTAAAATTCTTTGGTGAAACCCCATCCGCGGCGGATGTGAAGCGGCGGATTCCTTCCTTGTCGGGACGTGGCTCAGCCTGGTAGAGCACTCGCTTGGGGTGCGAGGGGTCGGCAGTTCAAATCTGCCCGTCCCGACCAATTCCTCTTTCAAGCCGTTGCGCGCAATTGCTTCCGATGGCGCAGTCTGTTAGTAGCCCCAGAGCGACCCACGGCCGGGCCGAGGTCTTGCCCTTCTGCGAATGGCTCGAACGACGTGCCTCGGTTCCTCTGTCTGCACTTCCACCCCTGTCAACCCCATTTTTCCCAGCAGGCGATCTAGCTCGTGCACCTGAGCGTGAGTGGCCTTCTCATTGTCGAACACCAGGGAAATAATCGTGCGATTCGGGCATCCGATGAGCAGGGCCTGATCCCGCGAGCCGTCGTCGAGACACTTTGTGTCCCCGACCTCAAACCTCTTGACAGTTGTCATTGCAAGAAACCTCCTTTGTGTTGTCAGCTCAACACATCGAGAAGAATCTCATCAAGTTGAGCGTCCGTGATGTGGCGCTTCTCGCAGAGAGCTTTGAAGAGTAGTGCAATTGCCTTACTGTTGCGGTGCGCCTGCAATTTTTCTCGATGCGGGTTACCTTGTTCCGCAATCAGCGTGTAGAAAACACGCTGCCCCACATCCAAGCCACCCTGCTTGTATGTTTCCTCAGCTAGTACGTCCTCGATCATTGGCATAGCGTTCTCCTCCAACAATTAGAGTGCACTCAGGCCGGGAAACCAAAGTAACTATGCGAGGGACGTTTTTTGTTGACGCTGCCTTACGGCTGCTGGCAGCGATGCTTAGGAGACGGTGAAAAATAAATGGCTATTACTGTGCTATAAATTTCAAAGCATGGCGCCCGCCAAGAAGAGAACGCGAGAAGAACTTATTGCGGGCGGTTACTGCCCCGTCTGCAGCAAATGCACGGCCTCGCTCGGCGGCGGCTTACGGCACTGCGGGGCGCTGTATGGGTGCCGTAGGTGCGGGACCCTTCTGCTCGAATTGAATTACGCTTACGACGACCCTACCTTCAGCATCCTGCCCCATTTTGTCGACGTGACAGAGCATTGGCCGGAAATTCGAGATTGGTACGACAAGCGGCGTGAAGAGATTGAAGCCCACACCTCCGAGCTTGAAATGAGGCTCCTAGCAGAGGTGCCCGGAGTAATTACAGCGATGCTCGCCAGGACGAGAGCGGATTCCACTGGCGCAGCCCGCTCCTCTAGGAGATTAACTCTCGTGAAGAGCTAGCCTCCGCTCGCTTGGGGTGCGAGGGGTCGGCAGTTCAAATCTGCCTGTCCCGACCATTCAGCTCTCAGCTCCCAGCCGTCGGCGCGCTGAAAAAATCGGCCGCCCGAACCATCGATCCCCCAGCATTTGACTCGCAAAACCCCGAGCACCCCGAACCAAGAGAATCACTTTGAGGCGAGGCTGCGCTCTCCGACAATGGAGGGAAAGCTCCACCTGCGTCATGCTTAGCAACGCCGCCTCGTCGCAAATGGATGCCGCAGATTCCGCGATCAGACTTGGCGATCGAAGGTCAGAGCATTTGAGCTTAGAACCTTAGAACCTTAGAACCTTAGAACGTTTTACTTCAGGGCGTTTTAGTAAGACCAGGGAGAATTCTATGGCGGGGCAAGTCGTTTTATATTTCGAGGATCAGGCCGACGCGCTGCGTTTCGCTCTGGCTGCAGGCTCGGTGATGGCGGGCGAGAGCGCCAGCGCCCCCGGCGAGCTGGTGCAGGAAACCACGCGCGTCACCCGCATCCGGCTCGACGCAACCAACGCCGCAGAAACCAGGAAACCTTCCCCGCCCGAACGCGCCGCTTAATTATCGGGAACCAGTCACCGTGCGGTTACATTATTTTCGTAACCCGAAGGCTACACTTATCCTGTAACCTGGCGGTTACGTGTTTTCCAACTCTTCTTGCGGAGGACATGCGCGCCACGAACCCTGCCGCGCATTTATCCCGTGCGTCGCGTAGAGAGCAAATCCAGAATCTCGCGCAGGCCCTGGCGGATGCTGCGAAGCTCGGCGGACGATTGCGCCGGAAACGGAATCGCGGCCTGCCCGCGGCCGGCTTTGGTTTCGGAGCGCAGTTGCTGGCGCGCGCCGGCGATGGTGAATCCCTGTTCGTAGAGCAGTTGCTTGATGCGCAGCACGTTCTCCACGTCGCGGCGGCGATACATGCGTTGTCCGGTGCTGCCTTTCACCGGCTTCAGTTGCGGGAATTCGGTTTCCCAGAAGCGCAGCACGTAGGCCGGCAAGCGGCACAGGCTGGCGACCTCGCCGATGCGGAAGTAGAGCTTGTCGGGAATCAGCACCTCAGCGTGGTCGTTTTTGTTGCCGTTTTTTTTTCTCGCAGCCATTTGCCGTAGGCTCCCGCCAAATGCGGTGTGGTTTGCCTATTGTGACACAGCTTGGAAAACTGGAAGAGATGATTTTCGCGGGCGTTCGGGAAGCGGGAGGGCGTGCGGGGGTCGAACGTCTGGCCCAGGGTGCGGAACGGCGAACCCGCATCGCCGAAACCGCTCGGCCGAACCCGCTCCGGCAACCAAGGGAAAAGCCTCTCAAGAGGTGCTTCTCCTGAGAGGCCGGTGAAATTCCTGTGCGAGGTATCGACTCGCTGGCGGTTAGTGTTTCTTCTTTTTTGCCTTCTTCTTCGTTGCCATTGAAGGTTCCTCCGTGAACGATTTTCCCTTGCAAGGGGTTCTACTACAGGGCCCGAAAGCAAAAACGCCACCAACATATAGCGTGGGCAGCGCCCTTAACCCAACATATTGCGGCATGATGAATGCAGTGTCAACAAAATTCGGTAGTGTCCTAAATAGGACACAGCTCAGAATTTACGGACTCCGAGGGATTTGCTGACAGCACCGGCCACAAACGGCTGACGACGAACGGCAAGCGGCAAACGGCTGGTAGTAAACTGCGTGGGATGCGGCGCGATCCCGTCGAACTGGAAATCTTCAAGAATCTCTACCACTCGATTGCCGAGGAGATGGGCGCGGCGCTGCGGCGCACCGCATTTTCTCCCAACATCAAGGAGCGGCGGGATTACTCGTGCGCGGTTTTCGCCGGCGATGGCGAAGTGATTGCCATGGGCGACCACATGCCGGTTCACTTGGGCTCGATGCCCATGTCAGTGCGGGCGGCAATCGCCACATGCAAAATGCAGCCCGGCGATGTGGTGATGCTGAACGATCCCTTTCGCGGGGGCACGCATCTGCCGGATATCACGCTGGTGGCGCCGGTGTATGTGGGGCGCGGCCGCCCATTCGGCAGGCTCAGGGCAGGCCCTCGTCCGCGAAAAGCCGGGAAGCGGCCTGACTTCTACGTAGCTTCGCGCGCGCACCATGCCGATGTGGGAGGAGCTTACGCAGGATCGATGGGACTGTGCCGTGAGATTTATCAGGAAGGATTCCGCATTCCTCCGGTGAAGCTTGTGCGGGCGGGTGTGACCGACGGCGATGTGCTCGCGCTGCTGCTGAACAACGTGCGCACGCCCGAGGAGCGCGAGGGTGATTTGAGTGCGCAGCTCGCGGCTTGCCATACCGGTGCGGAGCGGCTGCGGGAAGTTTGCGCACGTTATGGAATCGAGCGCGCCAAGCGCGCCGCGCGGGATTTGCTGGAGTATTCCGAAGAACTGATGCGCGCCTTTTTGCGGCGCGTGCCGGCGGGGACTTATGCGGCAGAAGATTTTCTCGATAACGACGGTGTGAGCGATAAGCCGGTGAAGATCGCGGTGACCGTAAGCGTTCGCCAGAATCAACGGCCGCGCGGGCGAGCCGCCCGCGGCCACATTGTCACTGTAGATTTTTCCGGCAGCGATCCGCAAGTGGAAGGCAGCGTGAATGCGGTCGAGGCAATTGCATACTCGGCTTGCTTCTATGTGTTTCGTTGCCTGCTGGCGGAAGACGTTCCCGCGACTGCCGGACTGATGCGTCCGATCCAGGTGATCACGCGCGAGGGAACCGTGGTCAATGCGCGGCCTCCGGCAGCGGTGGCGGGAGGGAACGTGGAAACTTCGCAGCGCATTGTCGACGTTCTGTTGCGAGCGCTGGCGCAGGCCATTCCGGATCGGATTCCAGCGGCGGCTTCCGGCACGATGAACAATCTCACCATCGGAGGCGTCGATCCGCGCACGGGCGCGGCCTTCGCTTATTACGAAACGATTGCCGGTGGAATGGGAGCGCGTCCGGACAAAGCGGGCGTTTCCGGCGTACACACGCACATGACCAATTCGCTGAACACTCCGGCGGAAGCGCTGGAGTATGCGTATCCGCTGCGGGTGCGGCGCTATTCGCTGAGGCCGGGCAGTGGCGGCCGGGGGAAACATCGGGGCGGGGATGGAATTATCCGCGAGATCGAAGTGCTGACGGATTGCGACGTGACCCTGCTCTCGGACCGGCGCACGCGCGGGCCGTGGGGTCTGGCCGGCGGGAGCGAAGGTTCGGCGGGAACCGCGAGCACCATGCGGAATGACGGATCAAATGAATCGATGCCGGGCAAATTCAGCGCGAGCCTGCGCAAGGGCGAGCGTATCAGGATTGAGACGCCCGGCGGCGGCGGCTGGGGAGCGGAGTGAGAGTGGTTTCACTGCGATGTGCGATCGAAGTTCGATTGATGCTCGATTCGCCGATTGACCTCGATTGCCCGGTCATGCGAGGGTTAAGAATCGGAATGGAGAGCAGCTCATGCACATCGTAAAATCCGTTGGAGTCATGTCGGTTGCCAAAATTATGGGCCTGATCTATGCCTGCCTCGGACTGTTGTTCGCTCCTTTGTTTCTGCTGATCGGATTGCTGGGTTCATTGGCAGGTCAGCAGAAAAGTCCGTTCGCCGGAATCTTCGGCGTATTTTTTGCGCTTCTCATGCCGGTGCTCTATGGGGTGATGGGATTCGTCATGGGCGCGATTGGTTCGTTGCTCTACAATCTGTTCGCGCGATTGGTGGGCGGCTTTGAAGTTGAGGTGGAACTGCAGCCGGCGATGTTGACGGCTCCTTATCCCATCATTCCGCCACCGACCCCCAGCGTTTGAATGAATGCAGGACCGGACATGACTTCCATCGATCTCGCTGCCCACTATCTCGACGAGGCGCGTCGCCAATTTCGCGGTCACAAACGCATGGCCGAGAGTGCGATGGAGCAACTGAGCGACGCTGAGTTTTTCGCGACGATCGATCCGGAATCGAATTCCGTCGCCATTCTTGTCAAGCATCTGACGGGGAACATGCGCTCGCGTTTTACCGACTTCCTCACCAGCGACGGCGAAAAGCCCAACCGCTTTCGCGACCAGGAGTTTGAACTGGCCGCATCAACCACGCGCGAGGAAGTGATGAGGTCGTGGGAAGATGGCTGGGCGCGCGTGTTTGCGGCGCTAGAGTCGATGAAGCCGGAAGACGTGATGCGCACGGTGACGATCCGCGGCGAACCGCATACCGCGTTGCAGGCCATCAACCGGCAGATTGCGCACTACGCGCAGCACACGGGACAAATCGTGTTCCTGGCAAAGCATCTGCGGTCGAGCGAATGGAAGACGCTAAGCATTCCGCGCGGCAAGTCGGAAGAGTTTAAGGTGGCGGCGCCAAAGTCTGACAGAAGATTGCCGAAGGAGAAGTGAGCCGTCGTTCCGATTCGCCGCGGCGAGAACGCACCACGATTCTCCACGGTGCTAGAATCATACGTTTTCTGTGTATCCGATCCGAATTCCTAAGGTAGCCGTCAATGCCATCCAAGATGTTCGCTGTGGTTAAGCCGGAAGCTGCGCCGGGTGCGGAGGTTCGCGAAGTAAAGATCCCCGCTTTTGGACGGAGTGATGTGCTGGTCAAGGTAAAAGTTGCGTCCATCTGCGGCACCGACCTGCACATCTACAACTGGGATCGCTGGGCGCAGAACCGCATTCATCCGCCGCTGATTCCCGGTCACGAGTTCTGCGGCGAGGTGGCGGCGTTCGGCGACGAAGTTACCAGCGTCAAGGAAGGCGATTTCGTTTCCGCGGAAATGCACGTGGCCTGCGGCAAGTGCCTGCTGTGCCGCACCGGCGAGGCGCACATTTGCCAGAACGTGAAGATAATCGGCGTGGACGCCGACGGCGCATTCGCTGAGTACGTGGTGATTCCGGAATCGAATATCTGGAAACTCGACCCGGCGATTCCCCTCGACTACGCCTCGATTCTCGATCCGCTCGGCAACGCCGTACATACCGTGCTGGCCGGTGAGATCGCAGCCAAAAGCGTCGCCATCACGGGATGCGGGCCGATTGGGCTGTTTGCCATTGCGGTTGCCAGGGCCGTGGGCGCAACCAGCGTTTTTGCGATTGAGGTGAATGAGCATCGGGCTGCAATTGCGCGCGCTATGAAGGCCGACTACGTGCTCAATCCGGCGAAAGAAAATGTGCGCGCCGTGATTGCCGAGCAAACAGGCGGCCTGGGCGTGGACGTGGTGCTCGAAATGGCAGGGCATCCGGATTCGATTCGAACCGCATTCGACATCGTGCGGCGCGGCGGAAGAATTTCTCTTCTCGGCCTGACCTCGAAGCCTATCTCGCTGAACTTTTCCGAAGACATTATTTTCAAAGGCATCACCGTGCAGGGCATCAACGGACGCCGCATGTACCANNCCGGTGATCACCGACCGCATCCCGATGAAGGACTTCTCGAAGGCGATGGAACGGTTGAAAACGGGGGAAGCCAGCAAGATTCTGGTGTATCCGAATGGGGTACGATAGTTTCCTGGCCACGAGCCTTCGACTTACCCTGTGAATCCGCGTTCATGCGAGTGAATCCGCAGCAAAGAATCGTTTTTTCTCGGCATTCATGTGACATCCGTCACAGACTCGCAACTCCGGCCTCAACTATTCAGATAACAGGAGCCAGAAGCGCAGGGTGAAACCGATAAAGCCAAGCTGGTAAACTGAGATGTTTCCCGATGCTTCTGACCGTATAACCATGAGCCTCGATGCGCACGTCCGCTGCACTTGCATACGGGATGGCAAAGCCAAACCACATCCGTTTCCCGACCGGCTTACGTTCGACGAGACCGGCGAACCGGTTCTGACGGGCGATCCTTCCGATGACGACTGGGACGCACACGACGATTGGCTGGGGGAATCGTGCGAGCACGGCGGATATCTTCTGGCTTTGCCGCTGGGCAACATCACGCGAGTCCAACGTTTGCGGGCTTTTCTGCGCGGACTCGAAGGCAAACCCGGCCCGCGATTTCCCCTGCTATTGACGCGGGTTTTGTATGACGGCACTCACACCGGGGACTGGCTCGCCAGCGACAAATCCGCGGACCTGTTGAAGGAAGTGGAGACCGTGCTTCACTCCAGAGACATTCTGGCCGAATCGGAAAAGGAATTTTTCGAGAACATGAAGCAACTGTGCGAAGCCAGCATCGAGACCGGCAATCCGATTATGTTTTGAGTTTTCAGGCTGATTTTCTGCCGCTGGCTCTTTCCGTCCTTTTCTCCTGTTTCCGGTATTAAACTGATTTGTCTTCCAATCTGCGTTAATCTGCGTTAATCAGTGGCGAAGAAGTTTTCAGACCGAAGCAACCTGAGGAATCCGATGACCATAGCAACGCCCATAGCAACGCCCACAGCGACAACCACTGCAACCCGCACCAACCCGCTCTCTTATCTCACCGATCAGCTCAACGAACTTAAAGCCAAGGGCACGCATTTCAAGCTGCGTGTGCTGGAGGGCGAGCAGGCTCCGGTCTGCACGTTCGATGGCAAGAAAGTTATCAACCTGGCGTCGAACAATTATCTCGGGCTGACCACGCATCCTAAGCTGCGCGAGG
Organism: Acidobacteriaceae bacterium; assembly: GCA_003156805.1. Classification (GTDB taxonomy): domain Bacteria; phylum Acidobacteriota; class Terriglobia; order Terriglobales; family Acidobacteriaceae; genus Sulfotelmatobacter. The sequence continues at coordinate 37,972 of PMHV01000044.1, forward strand.
CGGCGCTCGAAGCTACGCGCAGGTACGGCGTGGGGTCGGGCGCGGTGCGCACCATCGCCGGCACGATGAAGATTCACATGGAGCTGGAAGAAAAGATTGCGCGCTTCAAAAACGTGGAGGCGTGCGTGGTCTTCCA
>PMHV01000024.1 GCA_003156805.1 Acidobacteriaceae bacterium
ATTGAAAAGCAGTTTGGCAAAGGCTCGATCATGCGGTTGGGGTCGAAGGAAGCGATCGTCCCCATCTCGGTGATCTCGACTGGCGCGATCTCGTTTGACGCGGCTCTCGGCGTGGGCGGCTTTCCGCGCGGACGCGTGGTTGAAGTCTTCGGACCGGAGTCTTCCGGAAAAACCACCATCACTCTGCAAGTGATCGCCGAAGCGCAAAAGACCGGCGGCATGGCCGCATTCGTGGATGCCGAGCACGCGCTCGATCCCGGCTATGCGAAGAAGCTGGGCGTCGACGTCGACAACCTGCTGGTCTCGCAGCCTGACTATGGCGAGCAGGCGCTGGAGATCACGGAGGCGCTGGTGCGCTCGAACGCCATCGACGTGCTGGTGGTGGATTCAGTCGCCGCGCTCGTGCCCAAGGCCGAACTCGACGGCGAAATGGGAGACAGCCACATGGGCCTGCAGGCGCGGCTGATGTCGCAGGCGTTGCGCAAGCTGACGGGGACGGTTTCCAAGTCGCGCACCTGTTTGATCTTTATTAATCAGATCCGCGAAAAGATTGGCGTGATGTTCGGCAATCCCGAAACCACCACCGGCGGGCGCGCGCTGAAATTCTATTCGTCGGTGCGCGTGGATATCCGCCGCATCGCTGCCATCAAAGAGGGCGACATCGTTACCGGCTCGCGCACCCGGGTCAAGGTAGTGAAGAACAAAGTGGCCGCGCCCTTCCGCGAGGCCGAGTTCGACATTCTCTATGGCGAGGGTATTTCGCGCGAAGGCGATCTGCTCGATTTGGCGGTGAACAACAACATTCTGGAAAAATCCGGGTCGTGGTTCAGCTACAAAGGCGAGCGCATCGGCCAGGGCCGCGAAAATGCCCGCCAGTTCCTCAAAGACAACAAAGACACCATGGCCAAGCTCGACGCCGAAGTGCGCAAGGCGCTGGGACTGATCCCGGCTGCAGCGCAGCCCGCGGCCGCGGCACAAGCTTCTACAGGCATCGCCAAGGTCGCAACCATGCCCACCGGCACCGATGCAGGCAAAATTCCGGCGGCCAGACGATAGGCCCTTTACCTCATCCGCGAAAGAAACACTCACCCTGCCGGCGGCCGTGCAGTTGAAAAGCTGCACGGCTCCGCGTTTCTGGACACAGTATTTCTGGGCGCCTCGCGCTGCCGGCGGCTCAGGGCGTAAAATTAACGACGCCTTTAGTTCTCTGTCCCAAACTAGACTAGATGGAGATCCCCGAATGAAAAGCCGACTGCTAGCCTTCCTGCTCGTCGCACTAGCTGCTGCTCAGTCGTTCGCCGCCGATGGAAAGACCGTTTCCTACAAGAGCGGCGACGAAACCGTGCAAGGCGTGCTTTACGTGCCCCCCGGCAAAGGACCGTTCCCCGCGCTGGTCGTTGTTCATGAATGGTGGGGTCTCAACGACTGGGTGAAAGATCAGGCCTCAAAGCTGGCGGATGAAGGCTACGTGGCGCTGGCTGTCGATCTCTATCGCGGCAAGGTGGCCACTACGCCAGACATGGCTCACGAAATCATGCGCGGCGTCCCTGAAGACCGTGCCCAGCGCGACCTTCACGCCGCCGTGGAATTTCTTGAGTCGCAGCCCAGCGTCAACAGAGCGGGCATCGGCTCCATCGGATGGTGCATGGGCGGCGGTTACTCGCTCGATGTCGCGCTGCAGGAGCCAACTCTGGCTGCAACCGTCATCAACTACGGCCATCTCGCCACCGATCCCGCGGCGCTCAAGAAAATCAACGCTCCAATCCTGGGACTATTCGGCGCGCAGGATCGCGGCATCACGCCCGACGACGTCAACAAGTTCGCGGAAGCTCTGAAACAGCTCGGCAAGAAAGTGGACATCAAGATTTACCCCGACGCCGGCCATGCCTTCGAAAATCCCAACAACAAAGACGGTTACCGCGCCGAAGATGCCGCCGACGCCTGGAAGCGCACGGTCAGCTTTCTGGCCGAGAACCTGAAAAAATAAACGGCAAGGCCCATTTTTTCTAGGGCGCGAATTTCCACTTGCCAGAAGATGCTGATCTGGTTACTATGTCGCATCCCGCAATGCTCCCCACGATGAATATCGGCGAGACCATCCGGAACTACCGGCTGCAGAGAGGCATGTCTCAGGGCGACATCGAAAAGCGCACTGGCCTGCTCCGCTGCTACCTGTCGCGCGTGGAAAACGGCCACACCATCCCTTCGCTCGACACACTGTCGAAGATCGCCGGCGCCATGGAGATTGCGCTTTCGCAGTTTTTCTCCGAGTCCGGGCACAGCAACGGTTCCAAGGGCTTGCCCCAGCTTTCCGACGACGAAGTTCGCTTCCTGAGCCAGATCCGCCGCTACGCCACCAACCTCAACGACAGCGACCGACGCCTGGTTCTCGCCATGGTCAAGAAAATGGCGTCGAATTCGAAGTAAAGCTTCAGACCTCAGCCGTCGGACCTCAGACCGCAGCAAGAACTCTTCTGCCAGAGCACAAAGGTAGGCCCCTGTGTGCGCGGAAGCCGTAAGAGAAATTGGGCAGCCGCTATCCCAGGTCCGAAGGTCCGAGGTCTGAGGTCCGACGTCCGCCCTCCCCTTACTTTCGTACCATCACCTCGGTGACCGTCGGGTACCTCGTCCATAAGCCTCACACCTCCTACACTGTGGCCTGGAGACTCCCCGTGACCACCGATGAGGAATTGAGCGTTCTCGAGACCCAGCTGCGGCGGCTGAAGATCGAGTACGAAACCTACTTCAACAACCCGACCAAACGGCCTCCCACCGACATCGAGTGGAAGGTGCTCTCCCTACTGCGCAAATTTTCCGACGGCGGCCGCATGAGCTTCTCCCAGCGCTTCCGTTACAACGAAATGGCCCAGCGTTACGCCATCTACAGCGATCTTTGGCGCAAGAAGTCCCGCATCCGCGAAGAAGGCTATCGCCGCCCGCAGGATGCGCTTCTCTCCGTGCAAGGCGTCCGCCCTGAAGAGGAACACAAACCCCAACATCCCCCCGTCTACGGTTTGAGTCATGCTGCCGCGGCGGCCGCCGTTACCGCGCCGCAGCCCTTCACTCTGCACACCGTAGACCACGCCGAGAGCGAACAGGTCGAGCGCCTGTACAACACCTTGGTCGCGGCTAAGAAAAAAGCCGGCGAAAACGTCTCCGGCAGCTTCGATTCGTTCACCACCTTCGTCCAGAAAAAAACCGAGCAGATTCGCAAGCAGTACGGTTGCCAGGGGGTCGAATACTCGGTGGAATTGATCGAAGGCCAGGTTAAGCTGAAAGCCAAGGCGAAGACGTAAGACCGGTATGGCGGTCTGCTTCGCGCCCTTCGCGAAACCTTTGCGTTCTTTGCGGTTAGGTTTCTTCCTTCCACCAGCCAAGCTCTCGATCGCAAAGCGCCAAGGCCGCCCCCTCAGATTGCTGATAGAATTTTCAGTCGCCTCGCAAGGCGCCCATCCCGTGTTCGAGGCCACTCATGTCTCCGACGCTCTCCAAAATCCGCCGTGCCATCCTCAGCGTCACTGACAAAACTGGCCTTGCCGATTTCGCCCGCCAACTCGCGCAGCTCGGCGTCGAACTCATTTCCACCGGAGGCACGGCCAAGCTGCTGCGCGACTCGGGAATTGTCGTCAAAGATATTTCCGAACTCACCGGCTTTCCCGAAATGCTCGATGGCCGCGTCAAAACTCTTCATCCCAAAGTGCACGGCGGTATTCTGCATCGCCGCGAAGATCCCGCGCACCGCGCCGCCGTCGCCGAGCATGCGATCGCTCCCATCGACATGGTTGTCGTCAACCTCTACGCATTTGAAAAAACTGCGGCCAAGCCCGGCGTGCCCTTCGACGACCTCATCGAAAACATCGATATCGGCGGACCCTCCATGATCCGCTCCGCCGCCAAGAATTTCCACGATGTGGCCGTCGTGACATCACCCGCCGACTACAACTCCATTGCGGAAGAGATGACCCGTTCCGGCGGCGAGCTCTCGCTTGAAACTAAGTGGCGCTTGGCGCAGAAAGCTTTTGCCACTACTGCCGCTTACGATTCCGCCATCGCCTCCACGCTCGAGCGCGTCACCGCCAACGGCAACTTCCATCTCCAGCCCACAACGGAGACTTTTCCCAAGACCCTTCGTCTTTCGTTTCAGAAAACTCTCGATCTCCGCTACGGCGAAAACCCGCACCAGAAAGCGGCCATGTATTCCGACGGCTCGGCAGCGGGCGTGGCCAACGGATGCCAGCTTCAGGGCAAGGAACTTTCTTACAACAACATCGTCGATTTGCAAGCCGCATGGGATCTCGCTCAGGAATTCAGCGCTCCCGAAGATGCCCCGGTCTGCGCCATCATCAAGCACACCAACCCCTGCGGCACTGCGACTGGCAAGACTCTGGCCGAGGCTTACAAAAAAGCTCTCGAATGCGATCCGGTGTCGGCCTTCGGCGGCGTCATCGCCGTCAACCGCGCGCTCGATGGCGAAGCGGCCGAGGAAATGCACAAGCTGTTTCTCGAAGTCATCGCCGCACCCGCGTTCGACGAAGCCGCGAAAGCGAAATTCGCTACCAAGAAAAATCTGCGCCTGGTGGAGGTCATCGCAACAGAGGAGAAATGGGTGCTGAAAAATGTCTCCGGAGGAATTCTCGTGCAAGATGCCGATATCCGCCCGCTTCAACCCTCCGACTTGAAAGTTGTCACGCAACGCCCGCCCACTCCCGAAGAAACGCGCGCGATGCTGTTCGCTTGGAAAGTTTGCAAGCACGTAAAATCCAACGCCATCGTCTATGCTCGTGACGGCCAAACCATCGGCGTGGGCGCAGGCCAGATGAGCCGCGTCGACTCCGCCAAACTCGGTGCTATGAAAGCCCAGCTACCGCTCAAAGGAACCGTCGCCGCCTCTGACGCGTTTTTTCCTTTTCCCGATGGCGTGGAAGAAATCGCTAAAGCCGGCGCCACCGCCATCATTCAGCCCGGCGGCTCGCAGCGCGACCCCGAAGTCATCGCCGCCGCCGACCGTCTCGGTCTCGCCATGCTCGTCACCGGCGTTCGCCATTTCCGCCATTGACGGATCGTTGAATTCTTGATTGTGATCGTGCGCGGCCCGGTTCGACCTTATCCCTAATTTTTAGGCACGCGCATTTTCTCTGCGTCCTTCGCGAAACCTTTGCGTCCTCTGCGATTAGGTGATCGTTTATTCCGTTGACGAACTGTTAAGCGTGATAATTGCCCTTCAACCGACAATCGACAAATCAATAACCAGCGGCCGTCGATCCCTTTACCTAAATTGACAATCTCCTCCGCAGTCCCTGTCCTTCCGGTTCGCTTCTGCGCTCAGCGGCGCCTCAGTGTTGTTCCCCATCCTCACTCGATCGGTTAGAATAAGAGCACCCCGTCCGCCGCGGCGTTGCATCCAATCGCTATGGTTTCGGGAGTTTGCATTCTTAATCCAACCGAGTCCAGAGCCGCCGGATTCGACAGAGACAGATTCAACAGAGTCAGATTTAACAGAGTCAGGTTCAACAGGATCACGTTCAGCATGGTCAGGTTCAGCATGAAAAGATTTGTTCTTATCACTATGGCTCTCTCGGCGGTCGCCGCAGCTGCCCAGACGTCCTCTGCCGGCAACCAACCCACGCCTTCTTTGCCCCGTAAATCCGACCGCGCCGCCGCCTATTATCATTACACTCTCGCGCACATGTACGAAGAGCAGGTCACTATGTACGGCCGCAGTGAGATGGCCGGCAAAGCCATCGAAGAGTATCGCGCCGCCATCGACGCCGATCCCTCCTCCGAATACCTCACCTCCGGTCTCGCCGAGCTCTACGCAAAAACCGGACGCATCCGCGACGCCGTCCTCGAGGCCCAGGACATCATCAAGCGGGATCCCAACAACCTCGAAGCTCACAAGCTTCTCGGTCGCATCTATCTTCGCTCTCTCGGCGATATGCCCGGCGGCAGCGGCTCCGATAACGTGCTCAAGCTGGCCATCGAGCAGTACGAGCAAATCATCAAGATCGAGCCCGACAACGTCGACGATCGCCTGCTGCTCGGCCGCCTCTACCGCTACGACAACGATCTGCAGAAAGCCGAAGGCGAACTTAAAGCCGCCGTCAAACTCGATCCCGGGTCCGAAGAGGCCGTCACCAGCCTCGCCCTCCTCTACACCGATGAAGGCGACACCGCTCGCGCCCTGCAGGTGCTCAGTTCCGTGCCCGACAATTCCCGCTCCGGCAAGCTCTACGCCGCTCTGGGCGCGACTTACGAGCAGCGCAAGGATTACAAGAGCGCCATCGAGGCCTACCGGCACGCCATTCAGTTGGATCGCGACAATCTCGATTCAATTCGCGGCCTCGCCGAAAATCTTTTAAATGACGGCCAGATCGACGCCGCGCTCGATCAATACAAGGTCATCGCCGACGCCAATCCTGAAGACGCGCAAACTTACCTGCGCATCTCGGAAATCTACCGCCGCCAGGGCAAGTACGATCAGGCTCTGGAGAGCCTGAAAAAAGCCGAAGCCATGGTCCCCGACGCCCTGGAAGTTCCTTACAACATAGCCTTGGTGTATGAGGCGCAGGGACGCAATGACGATGCGGTCAAGATTTTGCTGGATCTGAGCAAGAAGACCGAGAAGCCCGACAACAACTACACCTCCGCCGACCGCAATAATCGCAGCATCTTCATCGAGCGCCTCGGCATGGTCTATCGCGATCAGGAAAATTACCCGGCCGCGGTCGAAACCTTCCGCAAGATGCTTCCTCTCGGCGATGAAAACGCCAAGACCGGCTATCAGGAAATCATCGACGCTTACCGCGATGCCCGGCAGTGGGCGCAGGCCACCGCCGTCGCCAAAGAGGCCGTGCAAAAGATGCCGGGCGACCGCGATCTGCGCATGGTGCTCGATGCCCAGCTCGCCGACACCGGCGACCCTGACACGGCTCTCGCCGACGTTCGCTCCATGCTCAAAGGCACGCCCGAAGATCGCGAAGTCTACATCCGTCTGGCCATCATGTACACGCGGCTTAAGCGCTGGAACGATGCCGAGCAGTCTCTCGACAAGGCCCAGCCGCTCTCCCTCAAACCCGAGGACAAGGAGTACGTCGACTTTTTGCGCGGAACCGCCTATGAGCGGCAAAAGAATTACGATCAGGCCGAAGCCGAATTCAAGAAGGTGCTGGCCGCCGATCCTCAAAGCGCCGTTACCCTCAACTATCTGGGCTACATGAACGCCGATCGCGGCGTGCGCCTGGAAGACGCGGTCAACTATATCAAGGCGGCCGTCAGCCTGGAGCCAACCAACGGCGCTTATCTCGATTCCTTAGGGTGGGCTTATTTCAAAATGGGTAAGTACGACCTGGCTGAAGAAAATCTCAACAAGGCTTCCCAGCATCTGAGCTCCGATCCCACGGTGCAGGATCACCTCGGCGATCTCTACCAGAAAACCGGACGTCTCAAGCTAGCCGCGGCCCACTGGGAGCGTGCTCTGCAGGAGTGGAACAAAACCGTCGCTCCCGAAATCGACACCGATCTCGAAGCAGCCACTCAAACCAAACTCGACGCCGCCAGAGTCCGCCTGGCCAAGGAAGAATCGGAAAAGCAGTAGAAGCGCTTCCAAGGTAAACCGCGGTTGCCAGAGTGCAGATGATGTCAGCGTCGCGCCGCGTTGCCCATCATCAGCGCGAAAAGAAGCGGAAGATAAACCACCGTGGCCTGTAACAAGCGGCGGGCCAGCATTTTAGACCGGGCGCTGGCCAGCGGCAGTTTCAGGAAAGCCAATCGAGCTCCAAAATAGAACAGGGAGACTCCCAAAATCACCGCACCCACCATATAAATCCTTCCCGCCATTCCCAGAACGCCAGGCAGGACGCTGATGGGGATGAGAATCACCGAATAGATCAGGATACGGCGGGCGGTTGAGCGCCCGTCTTCCTCCACCACGGGCAACATGCGAACACCGCCTTCGGCATAGTCTTCGCGGTAAAGCCACGCGATCGAGAAAAAGTGGGGGAACTGCCAGACGAAGAGAATCGCGAACAGAACCAGAGTGCTCCACTCAAGGCGTCCGCGCGCCGCGGTCCAGCCGAGGACTCCGGGCATAGCTCCAGGAAAAGCGCCCACAAAGGTGCAGATGGGCGAGATGCGCTTGAGGGGAGTATAGGCAGCGAGGTAGACCACCGACGTTAGAAGAGTCAGCAGCCCAGTCAGCGGATTGGAAAAAATTGCCAGGTAAATCGAGCCTCCAATCGCCGCGATCAGCCCCACGATGGTGGCGTGGAGCAAGGTCATGCGGCGGGCGGGGAGCGGACGCTGCGCGGTCCGGCGCATTTGCGCGTCCACGTCATGTTCCATCACTTCGTTGAGAGCGGCCGTGCCGCTGGAGACCAGGCCGATGCCCAGCAGAGCGTGAAATAACCCCAGGCTAAACCAGGAGGCGCCGGCTTTTTGGGCGCCAAAAAAATAGCCGCACCACGCCGTCATGACAATGAGGCTCGTGACGCGAAGCTTGGTGAGTTCGGCGTAATCCCGCACAAGGGAAGTTGCACGGGTGCGTAAGGCGGAAAAAGGCAGTGTGATCGCGCTCATGAAATAGGCCGTAGAAATTGCTTTACCACGTTGCAGACGTTACAAGTTCGCCCGTTACCCAAGGATTGCATAGGTACTCCGATGGATATTGAAAGTCAAGTATAAACTCGGCGTTCAGCTTCAAACAGGAACCGAATAAATTTCGATTAACTGCTTATCGCTCCATTTACTGGTTGGCAGAAAAGCCAGAAGAGTCAAAAGTTTCCGGCGGATCGAAAAAACATTGGTGCCAAAGGGCCGCATCCGACAGAGTACCAGCTTTCCATTGCTGAAGCGTGGGCAGAGTGGCGGCGATCATGCCTCCGTCGGCGGAATCGAAAATCAATACCAGCCCAGCCAGATCTTGCGGCTTCTTCGCAAGCTCCGCGTAATCCTTGTCGAACAAAGACTTGGCGAATGCCAGCTTGGCTTCGGACCCGCCATCCTTTTCGTTTTCATCTGCCTTCTGCACGCTGACAATCTTCACGTTCTTGCCCCGAAGAGGCTGCCAATCTCCCGGAAATGGCGCAGTTTCCTCCCGGCTGGCCCGAAACAGGTCGGCGGCGGCAGAGGTTGGCGCCGGGCCGGGGTGCGCGTCGGTGTCGGGAATACTATCGGGCATTTCCAGACTGTTGCGCCAGATCCAGCCGCGCGAAAGGCCGGAAATTCGGACATGAACCCAGTCCGGGTTGAAGTCCAACATTTCGAACTCGTCGTGCGCGCTGGCGAGAAACAGCGTCTTCGCATTCAGGCTTGGTGTCGCGACCACGGCCGTGCCTGATTTTCTTACCGCCACCAGGTTCTTCGGATGAGCCTGATTTTTCAGAATCTCCTCCAGGCCGTCGGCCTCAGCTTTCAGACCGCTTGGATCCTCATCTCCCATCTTGTTTCGCGAGGTTTGCGAACCTTGCTGTTCCTGGGCGGCCAAACCCTGAGCCAAGGACGAAGAAAGCGCACCCCCGGTTTCGGGAAGCCTGGGCATGGGCGCCGCCAGCGTTGGCTCGGCCGCGGCCGGCTGTGTGGCCGACGGGGGCGTGACGGAAGTAACCCCGCTCTTGCTGCCGAGAACCTCCGCCAACTGATCGAGCAGATCCTGTTCGAGGCGGCCATTCGAGGTCAGTAACTGGTAACCGGAGCGCGAAGCGACGGAGTCCGCGTACCAGGCCGTCACTTTCGTGCTGATCCGCACTAGAGATCCGCCGGAAGCAGTCGAAACCACCTGCAGGGTGCATTGATAGTAGCCACGCTGATAGCGGTCCAGAGGATGATCCTTCGGAACGGCAAAGCCATCGAGAACCGGCAGCCGCCCGCCCAACGAGGATTGCAATTCCTGCAGCGCCTTTTCCACCGTCACCTTGGATTGGGGAAAGGTCCGTTCGGTGGCATTGCCCTGTGCTGCTGCGCCTGCCGCATAAATCAGCAGCAAAGCGACAGCCAGCAGCGCTTGGATCCCAGGACCGCGGCCCGAAGCGAGGCTGTTCACGGCAGCAACTCCAATTGATCGCGAGGAATCCATCCATGCTGGCCGTCGTGGGTTTCCACTCCGAACCAGTAGGGCGTGGAAATCACAATGAGAACCTCCGTACCAGTGGATAGAGACTTCAGGGTACTCGCCGTGTGGAAGGGTGCGGACTTGAGCGGAGCGCCGGGCGCTTTCACCAGCCGCTCCACCTGCCGGCGAAGATCCTGAACGCGCTGCTCCAAAGTCTGGGCCGGGGCGGATGCGGAGAGCTGTGAGGTTGAAGGCTCCGGGGTGGTGACCTCGACTCGATTTTCCATGACCGGCTGAGGTGTCGGGCCAGCTTGAGATTCTCGAGAGCTCGAAACCGGCGGGGATGAATTAGCGGAGGGATTTGCGCCATTCACGCCCAGGCGCTGTTTTCGCTCCACCTGCTCCTGCCGTTCCCTTTGCGCCTCGAGAGTCTCCTGCTTCATGGTTTCGATGGCGTCGAGGTGCTCCCGGATGTCTTTGTACTCGGCGGTTTCGACCGAACCGTTCGACTGGTGCACAGTGCGGCGGAAGTCCTCCTCATAGAGCGCGTCAATGCGCACGACGGTATTCTTGTCGCCTTGCCCGTGCACCACATAGCGCACGGCCAGCGTCCCGACATCCCCGCCATCTTTGAAGTTGCGCGGATCGAGCGCCTGCTTGCGCACCTTGTAGAAAACTTGTCCACCCTCGGTCCATGCGGGGAACACCGAGGAAGAAGCAACGGCGACAGCGCCGGTGATGTACTCGTCCTTGTTGTATTCCTTGGATCCACGGATGATCCCGCTCTGCACCACCTCCTGCACCACCTGCACCACTTCGGCTTCCGGCAACGGGATGTTGACGATGAGGCCCATGCCGTAATCGACTTTGTCCTTTTCGCGGCTTTGGAGGGGCAGAGCAGCCGCCAAGAACAGCAAGAAACCTGTTATTAGGCCGCACAGCAAGGCGTCAACTGAGGAGGGGGAAAATAGCCGGGTAACCGCCCCGCGGCCTGCCACCGGACTCGCGGGGACCGTCTCGGCTGTGCGAAACAGATCGGGAGCCAGCCACGTGCCGCCAACATCGTTTCGGAAATTCCTCCGGCTCCCCACTGCGAATCTCCCGTTTCCACACTGGCTGAGAGTCTCATACGCCGATGAGCGCAAGCCTGTCAACTGGACCGGGCAATTTTCTCGAAATCGGGACGGGCCGCGAAATTAGCAGGCAGAACTGCAGGAAACTCACGAAAACTAAGGAGGGGAGAAAAAAATTGGGTATTCACGTTAACACTATTTTTACAAAGACCGTTGTCACGAAAATGTAAGAAAGTGGATTTACCCCTTGAACTACGACTTGCAGTAGTAGTAGGATTCCGCCCCGGTACGATGGTATGACCAATTCTGAAATTCAAGGGTCGCTCACTGACGGAGCAGAACGCCATCGGGAGGCGGGTTGCTGCTGGGCCTTCGTTTGCGCCTTCGGCATTGTGGAAGAAAGTCATCGCCACGAGAAACGATCTTTGTCTAACGATCTCTGTCTAACGATCTCTGTCTGAGGAGTAAGGCATGGGTATGATCAAGCAATCTCGCGTGGGTCCGAAATTTTCCTTTGCGACCTCCGTGGTAACGGCCGCACTGATGCTAACCATCCTGATGCTGAGTGCCAGCCAGCGGGCCAATGCCCTTCCGGCCTTCGCCCGGAAATACGGCCTGCGCTGCTCCGCTTGCCATGAATCCTGGCCGATGCTCAACTACTTCGGCCAGAAGTTCAAGGACAACGGCTACCAGCTCATGAACGACCGTGATGCTCCGATCTGGCAGAATCCGGGCTATTGGCCGGTTACCTTCCGCATCACGCCGATCTGGCACCGGGTGAGCACCGGCAAAGTCGATATTGATACATACTCGGGCGGAGTGCTCTCAGGTTCGGCGATCCAGCGCGTCACGAGTTCCGGCTTTGACCTGAGCGGCCTCGACTTCCACACGGGTGGCACGCTGGAAAAGAACTTCTCGTTCTACGTGCTGCCGTCTTCCGATCCGACGGCTTCTTTCCACTTTGAAACGGTCATGGCGCGGCTCGACAACCTTTTCGGCAGCTCTTGGCTCAACGTGAAGCTGGGCAAGTTCGAACTCGATAACCTGCTTTCAGAAAAGCGCATCCTGACGCTAACCGCTAACGGGGGCATCTACCAGCTCTACCACTTCATCCCGGCGGGCGATGGCAACATCTTCGGCCAAATGGGAGACAACCAGCTCGGGGTTGAGGTGTTGGGCCACTCGTACGACGACCGTACGCGCTACTCCGCAGCCCTGCTTAGCTCCAATGACGGTCAGGTGGAGCTATCCTATGGCAACGCCTACACGGGATTCGTTACCTTCAGTCAGGCCTTCGACACCGGCAAGGCTGGGGTGCAGCGCATTGGAGCCTACGCGATGGTCGGCGAGGCTCCAACCACGTGGCTCACTACCGGCGGCGCGCTCTTTACCGGCGCCAACGGCACTGGCCCCGCCGCGATCGGCAACAAGTCTTTCAGCCGTGAGGGCTTCGTTGGGCAATTCTACTTCGGCCAGCATGCCGACCTTACGGTTGTGACTCAGCATGGGCAGGATAGCGCTTGGTTCGGGCAAGGGTATGGCGATTTGATCGACGGGATCGTCACGAATAACAACACCACGGGGACGGTCTTGCCCGCTGGCTCACAGGCGCCGACGTGGAATGGCGTCTTGTTTGAGCCGCACTACGTCTACAGCCCGCAGCTCATCTTCATCGGGCGGTACGAAACGATCCGGATGTCGCAGCAGGCCGACGGGCCGGGATCAGCCGTTCCTTCTGCTTCCAACCTTGGCAATATCTCGACGTACACCATCGGCTACCGCTACAACCCGTTCATGACCAGCCGGGCCGGCTTTGCGTGGCACAACGAGTACAACTGGTTGCACTCCGACGGCACGGGCCCGAACGGCGCCAACATCAACACCAGCGAATTGTTGCTCGGCTTTGACTTTGACTTCTAGAGAGGGACAGACATGCGGAGAACGTTGCGGAAGTGGTCGCCATTCATAGCTGCTGCTGCGGTTTTCGCCCTTGCTCCTGCTTTATCGGCGCAGCTAACTCAGTACGATCTGGAGCCGCGCTCGGGCATGGAAAGCCACATCGGGAATATTACCGGCCACGCCAAGGACGCCAAGGCCGACTACCGCCGCTTTTGCGTCGGTTGCCACGGCGAACTCGGCGACGGAAACGGCGAAAACTTTCCTTGGCTCGACCCCAAGCCCCGCGATTTCCAATTGGGCATATTTAAGTGCCGCTCCACCCCCACTGGGACTTTGCCCACCGACGAGGATTTATCCAACACCCTCGCTCGCGGCTTGGACCGGTCGAATATGCCGCAATGGAGCAACCTTACCAAGCAGCAGCGCGCCGACTTGGTGGCATGGGTCAAACATTTCTCCCCACGCTGGGTGAGTGAAAAGCCCGGCACGCCAATTCAGATTCCGGCAGAGCCAGAGGTCACACCGGAGCGCATCAAGGCGGGTCGCGATGTATTCGCCAAGGTGCAGTGCTGGAAGTGCCACGGCGTGGAGGGTAAAGCCGACGGGCCATCAGCCGCGACTCTCACCGACGATCAGGGCCGCCCTATCCTGGCCTTCAACTTCACTGAAGGGGCCAGGCCAAAGTGCGGATCTACGGATCAAGATTTGTATAAGATTTTCATGACCGGCTTGGACGGCACTCCGATGCCGTCGTTCGCGGATAACATTAAGCCGGATGAGGCTTGGGACTTGGTTTTCTACTTGAAGGCCCTCGAGCCCCAGAAGAGCAAAGAAAAAGCGATCGCCAAGCAACTGGGATTGAAACCGGTCGACCCCAATGCGCCGCCGCCCAGCGGGCAGTAGTCATACAGCAAACCCGGCACGGCGCTGCGTTACGTTTGCGTTTTTTTGCACGTCTTTTTAAGGAGAGCCTTTCATGAAGAGCCGCTACAGACGCATTCTTTCCGCTGTACTATCAACGGTAGTATTGATTGGTGGCGGCGCATTGATCCTAGGCCAGAGAGTCAATGCCGCCGGTGAAGGCAAGATTACCGGAAGTGTCAAACTCAATGGCGCCGCTCCCCACATGAAGGGCATCGACATGTCGAAAGACCCCTATTGCGCCAAAGCCCACGCCACCGATCCCGGTCACTTGGAAACGGTAGTGGCTGGCGCAAACGGAGGATTGGAGAATGTGGTCCTCTACATTTCCGACGGCTTGTCTGGCAGCGCGCTCACTGACGTTCCCACGGCCGTCCCCGTGTTTGATCAGAAGAATTGCGTGTATACACCCCACGTATTGGCGATGGACATCGGCCAGAAATTCAAGGTGGTGACCAGCGATCAGACGGCCCACAATATTCACCCGAACCCCAACCCGATGACCGGCAATATCCCGTGGAATCAGTCTCAGCCGCCGGGAGCGCCGCCAGTCGAGAAGAGCTGGAAAGCGGCGGAGGTGATTCCGGTGCAGTGCAACATCCATCCCTGGATGCACGGATGGTTCGTCGTGGTCAAAGGGCCCTATGCGACCACTGACAGCAGCGGTGCCTACACCATTAACAATGTGCCTCCGGGAAGCTACACGGTGACAGCGTGGCAGGAAGAGTACGGAACTCAGACACAGAAGGTCACAGTCGCTGGGGGACAGTCGGCGACTGCTGATTTCACGTTTAAGGCTAAGTAGCAACCCAATCGACGCAGAATAGCCGCCGCAAACTCTGTTGCGACGGCTAGTTCCTAAAAGGAGGCCGCCTCGGAACCGGGCCGGACGAGGATGTTTATGGCGAAACTCTTTGCAGTCACGATCCTACTGATCGCGATTGGATCGGCGATCCCGATTCTGCGCCACACCTGGGACGCACCACCCGATATCTCCACGCATGGCACTCTAATCGACGAACAAATGTCGGATACCATGGTGGAAGCTGGGATCTCGTTCCTGGTGTCGCAGATCCTCCTGGCTTTCTTCATCTGGAAATTTTCCAGTTCGCGTCCGAGCGACAAGATCAAGACTTTTCCAGGCGGCGCGAAGACCATCGTCTGGGCGGCCTTCCTTCTGGTAGGAACGGAAGTGCTGGCGCTGGGAGTCTTCGGAGTCAAGGCTTGGGCCAACGTATACCTGACCCCTCCTTCAGCGAACGCTCTGCCCATCCAGGTGCAGGCCGAGCAGTTTGCGTTTTACTTTCGTTACCCGGGACCCGATGGCACGTTCGGCCCTGTTCACCCGGAAATGATTAATGGGGCCACGGAAAATTTTTTCGGCATCGACCAGACCAATGATGCCGACTCGAAGGACGATATTGTCACTGCGGAGATGGCGATCCCAGTGAACCGCGAGATTCATCTGCTGATGCACGCGAAGGACGTGGGGCACTCGTTTTTTGTCCCA
Source organism: Acidobacteriaceae bacterium (assembly GCA_003156805.1). GTDB lineage: Bacteria > Acidobacteriota > Terriglobia > Terriglobales > Acidobacteriaceae > Sulfotelmatobacter. The sequence goes on from PMHV01000024.1 coordinate 15,449, forward strand.
GAGTTACGGGTGCAGCAGGACTTTGTTCCCGGACTCGATCTCTCGGTGCACTTCACGGCCACCAGGATTGGTCGGTACGAGATTGTCTGTACCCAGCTTTGTGGTTTGGGACACTACAACATGAAGGCATACCTAAGTGTGTTGTCCGCCCAAAACTACGATGACTGGCTCAAGAAGCAAGCGGCGCTACAGTAAATCATTCAACGGGGCTGCATGCTGCTGATGAGCATTTCTCAGAACACTGTTTCTCCGAGGTGAACCATGCACGACGTGCCAGTCCATCACCATGCGCCTCCCACCAGCTTTCTCCGGAAGCACGTCTTCAGCCTGGACCACAAAGTAATCGGGAAGCAGTATTACGGGCTGGCTTTGATCGCGGTGTTTGTAGGAATGATACTTTCCTGGCTGATGCGCATCCATCTCGGCTGGACCAACTTGGCCATCCCCGGGTTGCAGCTGCTCTCCAAGTCCGGCGCTCCCGGCGGCATCATAACCCCGGAGTATTACCTCCAGTTGATGACCATGCATGCCACCATCATGGTCTTCTTCGTGCTGACGACTGCCCCCTTCGCTGCCTTCGGCAATTATTTCTTACCGATTCAGGTGGGTGCCGAAGACATGCCCTTCCCGCATTTCAACATGATGTCGTTCTGGGTAACCTTCATCGGCTTCGTAGTTCTGATGTCATCGTTTTTTGTGGGCGACGGTCCAACCTTGGGCGGCTGGACGCAGTACGCGCCGCTAAGCGCAGTTGGCGCGGTATCCGGTCCCGGACAGGGCACAGGCGTGGTACTGTGGGCGACTGCCATCGCGATCTTCTGCATTGGCCAGTTGCTCGGCTCGCTAAACTTCATCACCACTACCCTCGACATGAGGACGCGCGGAATGAGCATGTGGCGGCTGCCGTTCAGTGCGTGGGCCTGGTTCATCACCTCCATCATGGGCCTGACCGCTTTTGCGGTATTGATGCCGGCCTGCATTCTGCTCATCCTTGACCACGTTGCCGGTACCAGCTTTTTTGTGCCGGGCAATCTGGTGATCAATGGCCAGATTCAACCGCACTCGGGCGGTTCGACATTGCTCTGGCAACATCTTTTCTGGTTCTTCGGGCACCCTGAGGTTTACATCGCCATCGTGCCCGGCATGGGCATCGTCTCCCATGTCCTGACTCCGAATCTGCGCAGGCCGCTGTTGAGCCATCGAGTCATGGTTTACTCCATGGGAGCGCTGGCGGTTCTCAGCTACATGGTGTACGGCCATCACATGTTCGTCAGCGGAATGAACCCAGTTTCTTCGCTGGTTTTCTCCTTCCCCACGCTTGTTATCACCATTCCTTCGACGATCGTCGTGCTCATCTGGATGGGAAGCCTCTATGGCGCCAAGTTGCGCATCAACTCCCCGTCCTTGTTCGCTCTGGGCTTCATCTCGATGTTCATCACCGGCGGAATCAGCGGATTCTTCCTGGCCCAGCCTTCCATCGACATCATGCTGCACGCAACCTACTTCGTGGTGGGCCACTTTCACCTGGTAATGGGCGTCGCGGCGATGTTCGGAATCTTTGCCGGAACCTATTTCTGGTTTCCCAAGATGTTTGGCCGGATGATGAACGAGACCCTGGGAAAGATCCACTTCTGGTTGAGTTTCGTGGGCGCTTATTGCATCTTCATGCCGTTCCATTATCTTGGAATTGCCGGCAATGTCCGCCGCTACCCGGCCTTTACCGACGATTACTTGCAGCCGCTGATTCCGCTGCACCGCTTCATCACCGTCGCCGCCGTGCTGACCGGGATAGCCCAGTTCATCTTTCTCTACAATCTGGTCCACAGCCGCTTCTGGGGAAAACCAGCGCCAGAGAACCCCTGGGAAGCCACCTCGCTGGAGTGGAGCACGCCGTCTTCGCCGCCTCCGTTTGACAACTTTGGCGGCAAACTTCCAACGGTTTATCACGATCCTCATCAGTATGGCGTCGAAGGCGCGTCGGCCGACTACGTGATGCAGACGTCGCCGGAACAAATCAAGAGCGGCCACGACGAGGCGTAACCGGGAACCTTAGCCGTTAGTTAAGGCGGTCTAAAGTTTATGGCGACCACAGTACATGAACCACCAAGAGCCGGACGAGAAGACGATTCCCCGCCACGGCCGTCCGGCAACGGCGGCGGACGAAACCTGATTCCGGCAAGCGGAGACTTGCGCGCTGTGAAACGCTACTCGCCACCGCCGGCCTTCACCGGTATCTGGGTGGTGCTCGCCTCGATTACGATGACTTTCCTGGCGTTCACCAGCGCCTTGGTCGTTCGCCAGGGGTCGGGCTCAGACTGGCGGCACCTCACTCTTCCCCGGGTCCTTTATCTGAACACACTGGTTCTATTCGCCAGCAGCATCGCACTCGAGATCGGGCGGCGGCAGGTTCGCGCGTTCTTCAAAGGCGTAAAGGACCGTGCAGCAAACCCCGCGCGCTGGCTGTCTATCGCCTTATTCCTCGGCTTGCTTTTTGTGGCGGGCCAAGTTGCGGCCTGGCTGCAATTGCGTTCGCGGGGACTCTACCTGGCCACCGGTCCGAACAGTTCTTTTTTTTATGTGCTGACGGCGGCCCACGCAGTGCACGTGCTGGGCGGGCTGGGTGGACTGGCGCGGGTAATTCGCAAGCTGAAGCAATCGACGCTGCGAAAAAGTACGTTGGACGCTACCGCCCACTATTGGCATTTTATGGACGGTCTTTGGGTGTATCTGCTTTGGCTGCTGTGGATGAAACTGTAACACTGAGAAAAAATCAGGAGGGGCCGTGAGCCACGCCGATTTGACCTTGGAAGGATACTCCGCGGCGATAATGCCGCCCGCATTCTCGATTCCTGCGAAAAAGATGGCGATGTGGCTTTTCATCATCGCCGACTCGGCCACGTTTGCCGCGTGCCTGGTGGCTTATGGTTATCTCCGCGTCGCCGATGCCCACTGGCCCAGACCCTTCCACAGCATCACGAACGTAGCCATCATGACGGTGATTCTAGTCACCAGCAGCCTGACCATGCTCTTTGGCATCGATGCAGCCAAGGCGGGGGACAAAGCGAAGGCCGTCCGCTGGACCATGATCACCGCCGCCGGCGGCATTCTTTTTGCCCTCCTGCACATTCGCGAGTGGCTTGGACTGATCGACGAAGGCATGCGCTTGTTTCAGAATCCCTGGGGCTCGGCCCTGTTCGGCGCATCTTTTTTCAGCATCACTGGTTTGCACCTTTTGCACGTGACCGGTGGCGTCATTGCGTTAATTGTAGTCGGCATTCGCTACAAGGGCGGCCGTTACAATTCTGACGATTTAGAAATCACCGGCCTCTACTGGCACTTTGTGGATCTGGTCTGGATGTTTGTGGTGCCGCTGGTCTATCTTTTAAACCTTTCCCACTAAAGGATCCCGTCAGGAGATCGAAGCTATGGCAACTGCCGAAGCGCATCGCAGCAGCACCGGGAAATACATCGTGGTATACGTCTGCATTCTCGCAATCGCGGCACTGCAGTTTGTCATCGCCTACTCCAATCTCGATGGATCGCAGATGCTGGCCCGCATGTTAGTGCTGGCCACCATCGAAGCAGCCCTGGCGGTTTTGTTTTTCATGCATCTGTGGATGGAGAATCGCGGGCTGCTCTGGTTCGTCGTGATTCTCACAGGATTCGTCATCTTTGCGATGCAATATAGCTGGACTGACAGTTTCCGTCTGCTGAACGGCGTTCCGTGGGCGAAGTAGTACCCCGAGACGCCGTGGTAAGGAGGAGTTAATGAAGACTCTCAAATCAGCCCAGGCCGCAAGCTTCGCGCTGGCAGCGCTGGTTGTGCTGTTGGCTGCCCCGTCGGCCTTTTCGCAGAACTGTGCTCTCTGTTACACGCAAGCCGCTTCTGCGGGATCTCGCATGATTCAAGCGCTGCGCAGCGGAATTCTGGTGCTGATTATTCCTCCCACATTCATGTCTGTCGGCATGATTTTCGTGGTTCGCCACAAGAGCAATCAGTTCAAGCGGAACGACGAAGACGCAGATGACGACGACCGCTATGACAGGCAGGATTCTTAATCGTCAGAGCTGTTCTCAAGCTAAAGCCGGTCGCGCAACGGTCGAGTAGAGTGCGCACCCGAACCAGCACAGTGGTTATTTCCTGCACACCACTCCGCCCTTCATCACAAATGTGACGTTCTGTACGGCGCTGATATCGGCCAGAGGATCGCCGGAAACTGCCACGATGTCTGCCAGGGAACCCGCGTCCAGCGCGCCGATTTGTCCCTCCCAGCCGAGCAGCTTTGCCCCATTTAGAAAGTCCGCTTGCAGCACCGCCAGCGGCGACATGCCATATTTCACCATCAGCACCAGCTCCCGGGCCTGCGTTCCATGAGGAAACGGTCCCACATCCGATCCCACAGCCATCGGCACTCCCGCCGCCACCTGCTTGCGAAATTCCTGCACCTTCAGGTCGAGCATTTGCCGCTCGCGTGTGGCCTGCGCCGGCGATGCCGCATGATCGGCAAAGTATTCGAAGATGGTGAAAGTGGGGACGGCGAAAATCTGCTTCTCGCGCATAAGCCGCATCGTCTCGTCGCCAAGCTGATTGGCATGGTCGATAGAAGTTACCCCAGCTTGCGCCGCGTAGAGAGTGCCCGGCTCACCGGTGGCATGAACCGCAACCCGTTTGCCCAGCCGAGCCGCCTCTTGCACCGCCGCGCTCAGTTCGGCTTCCGTGTATTGATAAATCGTCGAGAGCCGCCCATCACGTACCGTGTCCGGGCCGGTTTCGTAGATCTTGGTGAAGTCTGCGCCTTCTTTGTATTGCCGGCGCATGACAGTCACGAGTTCGTCTTTACTATTCGCATAGTCAGCGTTGGGCAGTACGCGCTGCTCCGGGTTGTAGCCGATGGCGTCTTCGTGCCCGCCCAGGATGTTCACCGCATTGCCGCTAACGCGCAGCCGCGGCCCGGGAATGCTGCCGTCATCAATCGCGTCGCGCACCGCCGTGTCCGCGGAGCCTGCACCTTCGGTACCCATGTCGCGCTCAGCCGTAAAACCGGCCATGAGATCGGCGCGAGCCGCGAGCGTGGCTGAAATGGTGCGCTGCGCCACGGATTCCTGAATGGTCTGCAAATCCTCCGCGCCCGGATGCAGAAAAAGATGCACGTGCGCATCAATCAGGCCAGGCATCAACGTGCGATCGCCCAGGTCAATTATTTCCGCACCGGCCGGATGCTTCACCGTCGACCCGGCCTCGACAATGCGTTCGCCCTCGACGAGCACTTCCCCAGGTTTCAGCACGCGTCCGGTCTTAATATCGAGCAAGCGTGCGGCGTGCAGTACGATCGCGTGCTCAGAAGCAAGCGAGGCTGGGGTTTGCGCCGTCAATGCTGGCCCGTGTAGGACCGAAGAAAGGAGAAGGGATAGCAAGAATCCTGGAAGAAAGTGAGGTTTGTTCATCTCAGCAAGGGATGGTACCACCGAGGGTATGGGCAAGCCAGCGCCGGCTCTACTCGCTCTTTATTTCCTCCAGCAAGGCCTTCTCCACTTTTTTCTGGTGTTCCGCGGTCAACTTTTTTCCGCCAGAAGTCAAGTAGAACGCGTCGATCGCCATTTGACCTTCCGTATCGATCAGCGCGATCTCAATGTTGCATTTCTGACGGGAAAGACAGGAACTGACCCGGTGCAGCAGCCGCGGCCGGTCTTGCGCAATCACTTCGAGCAGTGTGCTGGTCGCCGAACATGTATCGTCGAATTCAATCTTGGTTTCCACCTTCACTTTGGCGATCGCGCTTTTCTCGCCGCGCTGCCGGTCGCGGAGCATACGATCCAAATCCGCCTCGCCCAGCAATACGTCGGTGATGCTGCGCTTGAATCGCTCCCATTCCGAGAGGTTCAGCTCCAGCGTGCGAAAGCGGTCGGTAAAATAAATAGTGTCCACTACGGTTCCTGCCTGGTTCGAGAAGGCGTTGGCCTTCACAATGTTCATGCCCCATGCCGCGAGAACGCCCGTCAATGTGGCAAACAGCGAAGGCCGGTCCTTCGTCACCAGCGTTAACTCGTACCAGTGCCGGCCGCGCTTAAGATCGACCTGTACCGCAGTCCTGCTCAGTTGCTCGGCGATTTCCATATGCCGCATCACGTCTTCGGCGGAATGCACGCGAAGATAACGCTGCGGAAATCCCTCCACAAAGTCTTTGAACTTGCTCCCAGTCACAGATGCCAGGCTGCGCAGGCGTATAAGCTTTTCGTCGTTTACGTCGGTGTGTACGCGCTGGTCCGCGCTGTGATTCAGGTAGTTCGCTGCGCTGATGTAAATCTGCCACACATTCTCGGCCTTCCACGGAGTCAGCGCCTCAGGATTCACAGCCTTGATATCCGCATATGTCAGCAGGCAGAGCATTTTCAGCCGCTCCGGCGTTCCCAGCCTTTCCGCGAAAGCCGCCACCGTCTCGGGATTGAAAATGTCGCGCCGCAGCACCGCCGACATCTCCAGGTGATTCGCGATCAAGAACAACACCGACGCGCGCTCGCTGGGTTCCACGTCCAGCCGGTCGAGGCAGCGGCCGGCGATCTCCACGCTTGCCTCCACATGATTGCCGCCGGGTACGCCTTTTCCCGTGTCGTGCAAAAGCAGAGCGAGATAAAGCATCTCGGGATCTTCCAGCTCTCCCAGCAATTCGGCGTAACGCTTATCCCATTCCGATTGCGATTGGTTCAAGCGGTGTAAACTCTCGATCGCGAGAAACGAATGCTCATCCACGGTAAAGCGATGGTAAAAATCCCGCACCACCAACGAATCAATCGGTTTCAGTTCCGGCAGCAACAACGTCAGAAGGCGCAGCGAATGCATGGCGCGCAGTGCGTCGGCGGCGTGCGGTTGCAGCAAAGTCTCCTGCAGATAGAGCCAAAGTTCTGCCCCCCGCGGCGGCGTTGCCGCCAGCGACGGCAGCGCTTGTTCGATACGATACTCGGTTGTGGTGCTCAGCTTGAGTCCGTGATGGGCAATGAAGTGAAAAAGGCGCAGCAACATTTCGGGATCTTGCAGAGCCGAGGTCTGCTGCAGAAAAACCAGTCCGTCTACCACGGAAAAATCCGACGTCGAGAGCCTCGACCGCCAGCTCTGGAACTGCCGGTAGAGTGACGACCAAGCCTCGGGGATCTCTTCCAGCAATTGCGTCACGGTGCGCTGGATGGCGCGGGCGTGCCCGAAGTAAATCCGCATCCAATCCGCTGCGGTAAGTCCGGCCGAGCCGATTTTCAGCTCTGCGGCTTCGTCCTGCGCCTCCCAGCTCAGCGTGTTGTCGTCGCGCCCATGGCGGAAATGCAGGAAACATCGCGCCGCCATCAGGAACTCCAGCGCCGCGTCGAGCTGCCTGCGAAGTGGCGCCCGCCACGAACTGGCATCGGGCCAGTCGTGCAACTTGTCCATGGTGGAAATCAGCGCCAGCCAGCAAGCCACGTTGTAGTCGCGCAGCCCCCCCGGAGTTTCTTTCAAATTCGGTTCGAGGTGAAACACCGTCTGCCCGAACTTGCCATGGCGATCGCGTGTCACTTCAGCGAGTCCCTGCAGCAACGGCTTCGCCTCACGCATCACTAACTTCGGAATGACCTTATCGTGCAGGCGGAGAAAAAGATCACGGTCCCCCGCCAGATAGCGGCAATCGAGAAGAGAGATTGTGAACTCGGTGTTGTTCGGGTCGAAGCGATCGCATTCGGTCAGGGTACGTGACGCCGGACTAAGTTTTACTTTCAGATCCCAAATTTCCTGCGAGAAGCGCCGTATGGGATCCTTCCAGTCCCGTTCTCCATTTTGATCGGCATAGAGAAAGAGCAGATCAATATCAGAGTAGGGAAACAGCCAGCCACGTCCGAAGCCTCCCGTCGCCACCAGCGCAAAATCCCGCGGCCCTTGCTCGTCGGCAGAGATCAATTCCCGCCACAACCGCCGAAGGATTTCCTCGATCAGCCGGGTGCGGTCCGCCACGGCGGCGCGGCCGTCTCCTTTGGCCGCGAAGTCACGCTCAATGCGCGCCGATTCCTCGGCCAGGATGCCTCGCAGTTCATTGATGAGTGGTGAGGACGCAGTCGTCATGACGATGGATCGCTCCTCGTGTGCCGCATGCCACCGGGGAGAGGCCTGGTGACACGCCGCTTTTCAGATGCTTTCCTGTCGCGTCCCAGTGGAATTGCTGCTGCCCAATCTATCTGCGATCTGCCCAGCGGATCGCTTGTGTCACAATGCTCCCTCGCCCCGCTCATCATTGCGGATGCGAATCGCTTCTTCGACGCGCGACAGGAAAATCTTTCCGTCGCCGATCTTGCCGGTGCGCGCCGCCGAGATAATCGCCTGCACTGCTTTGTCCACCATGGTATCGGCCAACACCATCTCGATCTTGGTCTTCGGGATCAGATCAACGCTGTACTCGCGCCCGCGGTAGACCTCGGTATGACCCTTTTGCCGGCCATGCCCGCGCACCTCGATCACCGTCATGCCTTCCACGCCGGCCTCCTGCAACGCGGTCTTTACCGCTTCCAGTTTGGAGTTTTGGATGACTGCCTCGACCTTGGTCATTTTTGTCGTCTTAGTCTTCAATTCCCCCGGACGCAGTCAGGCACAAACCTTCTCTGTAACTGTACCGTTCCTGGCGGCTTCAGGGAAATCGAATCTATTTATCCCTTCCATCAGGATTTGTTTTACAGCTCACCTCGTCACCTGCTGTTTCGCCTTTGAGAAATCCTCCACCACGAACAACTGCCCGTCGCGCTCGGCAACCCCCACGCCGATCGAATCGATATCTGCATCCAGTAGGTTGGCGCGGTGATTCGGGGATCTCAAAAACTCATTGTAAACGGCCTCCACGCTCGCTCCCTGGACGACGTTTTCCGAAAGCGAATAAAAGTGGCATCCGGCTTGCGTGGCGCGGGAAGGCAAAGTGGCTTCGCCGGCAAAGACATGCTGCGCCGCACCGTGCTTCGCCATTTGCAACGCGTGCCGCCGCGCGGCAGTTGCCAGAGCCTCATCCCACCTGAGCGCGGGCAGACCCTGCGCCCGGCGCGCTTGATTCGCCGCTGCGAACAACTGCCGCTCTGCGGTTGTAGAGGCTTGCGTCCATGCCAACAAGACAAAAACCCAACTGATTGTCAGCACAGCGGCGCAACGGATTACGATTCGCATGGCAACTCCATACTGAGCCATCACTTGGCTTACTCTTTCGGCCCTCCTGCCGGCTCCGGAGGCCTGGCAAACTTCGCATCGTCCACCGGAACGTTCTGTTTCACTTCTGTCACCTGGATCGTGAATCTTCCGCTCGGCCGCGCCAGCGTCCAGCGAAACGGAATCTTTACCCCGTTGGCCTCGCGATAGTCAGCGTAATCGATTTGCGTCGGCAGCTGTCCCAACGGTGTCTCGCCATATCGAACCAGGCGCACGAGCAGGCCCGACTGCTCGTCGAAATACAGTCGAACCGGCGGCTTGTCTGCGCGCCGTCCAAAAACTTCGTAGGCTTCGTGATCGCCAATCTTCTCAGTTCCTCCCACTCGCACCTCGGCAAACATCTGTTTCAATTGCGCCGCGGAGTGAAGGTCGGCGTCCATCGCCGCTCCCTCCAGATCGGGTCCGTGCATCTCGCGCACCGGACGTCCCGGAGCGCCCAGCCAGCCTTCGTGTCCATCAAAGACAGTGATACTGTCCCCGTTCGCCATGTGCATGAACGAAACTCGCTTCTTCGGATCTTTCGAGAAGATCTCGATGGCAACATCGCGGCCACCAACGTTGATCGTGCCCTTCTGCACCCGGCTGGTTATCTTGTTGACGGCGTCCGCGCCGCCTATAGCTTGCAGGTATTTGTCGAAAAGCTGATCGGCGGTCGGTCCCGTGGGCTTCTTCGCGTCATCTTCCTCGGCTTTCTTCGGCTCGCCAAATCCTTCTTTTGCGTCTTCGGCCATGACAAGCGGCGTCCCGACCGGGTCCGTGTTCCCGCGATGGCAGGTATAACAGGTGACTTCGCGATGCCGGTCAAAATTGTCGGCATTGATGGCGAAGGTCATTTCCATCATCTTGCGCGCGGTTTGCTTCGGCTTCTTATCGTCTTTTTCAAATGCGCCCTGCACGTGGCAGAAATCGCACTCCACGCCCAGCGACGCCGTGATGAACTGCATCGCGGGAATCACCTGATCGGCAGGAACTCCCTTCAGCACCTGGATATTCTTGAACTGTTGCTCGGCCAGTCTTGGCCCTTGAGGGGCAGCGGCTAGCGCTGTGTTCGACTGCGCCTTCGCCCCTAAGATCGCAACTCCGCCAGCCACAAACACTGCCAACATTCCCACAATCAACGCCGGTATCTTTTTCTTCATTCCAGTCATCGCTCTTGCCTCAGTTGGAGTCTTCAAAGTCTAACAGGGTGCCTCGCTCCAGGAAATTTACGGCCGATTGCTGTACACATATTTGTTTGAAAGCTCGGCCACCACGAACTTGTTTGCCAACAAGCCATCCACTCTGGCTTTTTCGTACGGCGGTACAAACAAGAACACGCGTCCGGCGCCGGCCCACTCGCGCTGCAGATCTGCGTCGCTCAGATAAATTTTGGGCGCGTCCGCGAAAGTCGAACCGAACCACATCGAAGTGGTTCGCCCTTCCACCAGATCGACCGGCCGCTGCAAATAAAACAACAGTGACGACCCAAAAGCCTGATCGCCGTAGATCATGACTCTATCTTCCGCTGCCGCTCGTGCCGCAATTTCGCGCGCCAAGTCCCGTGACGAAAGATAAGGTCCAAAACGCACCAGCGCAATGTGGGCCGCCACCAGAAATATCGCCATTCCAGCAGCCAGAGTCCAGGTTGCCAGATAGTACCTGCGCAACACTCGCAAGAAGAATGAAAGCAACGGACCAACCAGCAGGATCACCGCGGCCAACACCGCCGGAAGTCGCAACGCCGCAAACGATGCATAGCTCAAGTCCAGCATATGTGAGGTGGAGAGCGTGTAGGTGTCGATGCTGTGCTCAGCCAGCACCTTGCCGATGTCGGGCGCGAACGGCAAGTTTCGCGATTGCCACAGTCCCACGATCAGCGCCGCGCTGGCCAAAATGCCAATCACCGCAAGCAAGCCCGCGGATGTCCTCAACCACCCCGCGCGTACCCGGCGCTGGCACTCGGCCCACTCCGATTGCGCGATTCCGTCGGCCAGCAACAGCAACAACGGTAAGTAAGCCGGGAAGGTGTAATACTCCTGGTTGGTCGAGAGCGCAAAAAAAATCAGCACAACACCGGCCAGAATCCAGCACAGCAGCCGCGTACGCGCAGCGAAGCTGCCTTGCCGTGCCGCGGCGTCTTCACCGCCGGCGAGGTGGGATCCTCCGCGTTTCATTTTCCATTCCGCAACTACCGTCCGCACTGCTGCCGGCAGATACAGGCTCCAGGGAAACAGCCACACCAGGTGTAGCGTCCAGTACAGCAGCGCCGGAAGCTTGTTGTAATCTCGCGGATAACGCCTGCCCAGAAATCTCAGAAAATGTTCATTGACGAAATAGAACCAGAAGAAGCCGTGATGCTCGGCAGTGCCCGGATTCCGCAGTCCAGCCAGAATGTGCCACGGCGCGGCAATCAACAGAAACAACGCCATGCCGGAAACCAGCCGGAACTCGCGCCAACGCCGGAATTCGCCAGTAATAAGGATGTAGAAAAACACTGCGGCCGCCGGAAACACCAGGGCGATCAGCCCCTTCGTCAGAACACCCAGCGCTATCGCAGCGTAAGCGGCATACCATCTCCAAGCCGCCGCGCCCGGTTCAAGCGCGGTCAAAAAGAAATATATCGATGCAGCGATCAGGAGGCTCAGCAGAACATCGGGAATCAGAATGCGGGTAAATAGGTACACGCCCGCGCTGGTATAGACGAATAACGCGGAATAAATCCCCGCGCGCTCCCCGAACGCCCGCCGTCCCCACCACAATCCCAGCAACCCGAGCAGCATCACAGAAAGCACCATGGGCAAGTGGGTGGCGAATTCATTCACACCAAACATCCGGTAACTGATCGCCACCAGCCAATAGGGCAGCGGCGCTTTCTCCAAATAACGCACGCCGTTCACATGCAGCGTGACGTAATCTCCGGTCACAAACATTTCCCGTGCCGCCTCGGCGTGGGTGCTGTCGGCATCGTCGAGCAGAGGCGGCGAAAACAGCGATCCAAAATAAACCGCGAGAAACACCGCTGCCAGCGCGCAATAGGACGCTGCGCGCCATGGTGCCCGCACGCGCTGCTCGATCTGGGATGTAATAGAAATTGGGATCGCGTTCAACGTGGTCTAGCCCGACTCAGTTTTGCAGATACGAATCGGCACAGCAACTAGCGGGGGCTGGCCGGCTGCGTGCTGCCTGCTGTTTCTCCGTGGCGGACAAAATACTGCCACTTATCTGTCCCCGCCGGAACCGCCACATCGAAGAATCCAACCATCATCTCATCCGACGTCTGGTCACCCCATTTCACCAGTTGCGTCGGATCCGGATTGTGCGGATTGTTCCGCGAATTGTCATACCACGCCACCGCCCGCAACCGAGTGCCCGCTTTCAGCAGTCGCGGCTCCGCCAGTTTGTAACTTAGCTGCCAGTGAAAGTGATAATTTACCCGCAGCAACGTTTCCACGCTGCCATCGTCGTGCACAATGTCGTACTCAAAGCGCTTTCCGCGAAGATGCATGTGCGGAAACAAACTCAGCAACATCGCATCGTTGGGCAGCGTGCCCTGTACCTCGACCCGAAAATCGTCGGCTCCGGGCGGAATCAGCAGCGCGTGATCGTTCAACTGCAGCGTGATCACCCGCTGCTTTGGCGCAGACTTGGCAAATACCAACCCGGCGCTGGTTGCGTCGCTGGCAGCTTCGCCGTTCGCCGTGTAATGCATCTGAAAGACCAGATCCGATCCCGCGGGCACAAATTTCGCCATTCCGTCCGCCCACTTGTCGGGTGAACTTCCCGGCGCATAAACCAGCAGCAAATCGCTGGTGGTTTCGTGGGCCTCGCGTCGCTCTTCCGGATCGCTCAGCATCGACGCCGTAAACGGCTCGCCCACTGGCGCGTGCCGGAGCCATTGCGAATCCGGAGGCCGAATGTACACCACCGCATGATGCACGTGCGCCGCGCTCGAAGGCCGCACCTCGACCATCTGCACCCACTTATCTTCGGTGAAGTGCGTGGGCACAATCTCGTATGTATATTCGATTTCTCCCCGCGCGGGAATCGGCGCCGGCCTGGACATTTTAACGACCACATCAGGCTCAGGAATATTCCATCCCTCGGCCCACTTTCGCGGCGCGGGCGCGTCTCGCACATCTCCCGCCGGAGCGCCCGCCTCCGCCCACGCCAAAATCGCCGCAATTTGCTGTGGAGTCAGCGACGGATCATCTGAAAAGTGGCCATAACGTGGATCGGCGAACCACGGCGGCATCATCTCCATTGCTACCGTCGCTCCCATCTTCCGTGCCCACGGCTTCGTCTGCTCGTAGGTCACCAGTGGCATGGGCGCAACTTCTCCGGGCCGGTGGCAGCTTTGGCAGTGGTCCTGCAGAATCGGCAGCACGTCCTTATAGAAAGTTGGCGGCGCGCTCGCCTTCGTTTCCCGCGCCGCGCGAATATTTCGCAACCCCATGCTGCTGAATACCAGAAGTATCGCAATCGTGACGAGAATTCCGAGCCGCTTCACGGCCGCAGAAACTCCAGCGTCAGCGCCCACGCCTGCCGTGCCGAACGCGGCTCATACGCTGGACGTTCGTCACAAAAGAATCCATGGTCGGCGTGGGAAAACTCAACATTCACATAAACTTTCTGCTGTGCTCTCAGAGCCTCGGTCAACGCTTCCCGGTGCTCCGGCGTAATATGCTTGTCCAATTCACCCCACACCAGCAACAGAGGCCCATGCTGTTTTTCTGCGCGGTCCGGCCGTCCGGGAGCGATTCCTCCGCCATAAAACGAAACCGCCGATCGCAGCGGAAGCGCGCTATTGGCGATGAACGACACGCGTCCGCCCATGCAGAAGCCTACGCTCGAAATCTGATCGGCTTTCACGTGCGAATTCTGCCGCAGCCAATCATAGGTGGTACGCGCATCGGCCTCGGCCGCTTCCGCGGTCACGGCCTGGTAGTGCGGCATGATGGAAGGAAAATCGTTGTAGCTGCCTTCGAATCCCGGCGGCGCGGTGCGGTGAAACAACTCCGGAGCGATCGCCACATACCCCTGCTCGGCAAATCGCTCTGTCACTTTGCGAATGTGCCCATTCACCCCGAACGCTTCCTGAAACACAATCAGCCCCGGATGCGGTCCGCCAGTCGCGGGCCGCGCCACATACGCCGGCATCTTGGTGCTGCCCGGCACTTCCAGTACGATTTTCTCTGTCGTAATTCCCATTTGCGTTATTGCCTCTTATGGCCGCTGCCGGCCAATTCGCCGCTTCTAGTTTCGCACAAACTCTGGGTTCGCTAGCGCGGCACGCTCCGCGACAAAAAATGCTACATTTGGCAGTTCATGTCCGCGCCCAATTCCAGTTTCGTGCGCGCCTGCAAGTCGCAGCCGGTCGAGCGCACTCCGGTATGGTTCATGCGCCAGGCCGGGCGCTACATGCCCGAGTACCGGGCCGTGCGCAAGCAACATTCACTGCTTGAGATTTGCAAGAAGCCCGCGCTCGCCGCCGAAGTCACCATCACCGCCGCTGAAATCCTCGGCGTCGACGCAGCCATTATCTTCGCCGATCTCCTGCTTCCTCTGGAAGTGATGGGCTTGCCTTTTCATTTTTCCGCGGGCGAAGGCCCGGTCATCGAAAAGCCCATCCGCAGCAAAGAAGAGATCGCCGCTCTTCGCACGGACCGCGCTTCGGAACTCGGCTATGTATCCGAGGCCATTCGTCTTGTCTCGAAACACTTTGCCGATCGCCTGCCTGTGATCGGCTTCTGCGGCTCGCCTTTCACTCTGGCCAGCTACATGATCGAAGGCGGAGGCTCGCGCAACTACGTTCACACCAAGAAGATGATGTACAACTCGCCCACCGAGTGGGATGAGCTGATGCGCAAGCTGGTTGCCGTCACCGCGGAATACTCGGCCGAGCAGGTTCGTGCCGGCGCCGACGCTATCCAGATTTTCGACAGTTGGGTCGGATGCCTCAGCGTGGAAGATTATCGGCGCTACGCTCTCAGGCACGTCACAGATTTGGTGAAGACTTTGCAGAAGACCGGCGCGCCCATCATTTATTTTGGCACGGACAGCGCAACGCTCTTGCCCGCAATGAACGAGACTGGAGCCGAGGTCATCGGTCTCGACTGGCGCATCCCGCTCGACCAGGGCTGGCGCAGCCTCGAACGTCACTGCGCCGTGCAGGGCAATCTCGATCCCGTGCTGCTTTTCGCGGACTGGAAAGAATTGAAGTCGCGTGCCGCCGATATTCTTCAACGCGCCTGTGGACGTCGCGGCCACATCTTCAATCTCGGGCACGGCATTTTGCCGGAAACGCCGGTTGAGAATGTGAAAAATCTGGCTCGCTTCGTGCAAGAACATTCTCCCGCGCGCGAGTCATGAAGCGCGTCGCTATCGTCGGCGGTGGCATCTCCGGACTCGCCGCCGCCTTCACTCTCGAAGAACAGCGCCGCACCGGCTCGGCGGAATACACTCTCTACGAATCTACGGCACGACTCGGCGGCGTGATCCGCAGCGAGCGCATTGACGGCTGTGTCGTCGAAGCCGGTCCCGATTCCTTCATCACCGAAAAGCCATGGGCCGCCGATCTTTGCCGCGCGCTCGGCCTCGGCGATCAACTGATTGGCTCCAACGACGCTGATCGTAAGACTTACATACTCACTGACAGCCGACTCGTCGCCATGCCCGACGGCCTGATGTTCATGGTCCCAACCAAGATTCTCTCGACCGCACTGTCTCCGCTCTTTTCCTGGAAGACAAAGCTTCGCATCGCTCGGGAATTCTTCAACCCGCCGCGCGCAGCGGAGGCGGACGAATCTGTCGCCTCGTTCGTCATGCGCCACTACGGCGCAGAGATGGTGGATCGCCTTGCCGATCCGCTGCTCTCCGGCGTCTACGGAGGCGAGGCGGCGAACCTGAGCGTGCGCGCCGTGCTGCTGCGCTTTGCCGAGATGGAACGCACTCACGGCAGCCTCGGCCGCGGAATGCTCTCGACTCGCAAGGAAAGGCAGACTGATGCAAACTTGCCCGCGCCTTCGCTGTTCACTTCTCTCAAGGATGGAATGCAGCAGCTCGTCGAAGCGACTGTCTCCCGGCTCGACCGGGCTTCGCTGCGCACCAACACGCCGGTGCAGGTGATTCGGCCCGAAGGCGGAGGCTGGATTGTCTCGGCACTCAAGTCCGACCAATTCGATGCTGTCGTCCTCGCCGTGCCCACGCACGCTGCGGCACAATTGCTTTCCATCTGCGATCCCCAACTTGCCGCTGAACTTTCGGCTATACAATACACTTCGTCGATTACCGTTGGTTTCGGCTACGATGCTGCGGTTCGCCGGTCACTTCCTCCCGGTTTTGGCTTTCTCGTTCCGCGCAGCGAAGGCAAGCGCCTGCTGGCCGCGACTTTTGTACATAGCAAGTTTCCCTACCGAGCGCCCGAAGATCGCGCGTTGCTGCGCTGTGCTTTTGCGGGATCCAATGCCGAATCCGTCTGGCAATTCTCCGACGACGAGATCGTCGGCATGGTGCGCGATGAGCTGCGGCAGATTCTCTCCTTGCGTGCCGATCCGCTCTTCGCACGTGTCTACAAGTGGAAGTCCGCGATGGCGCAGTACGGTGTCGGCCATCTTGATCGTCTCGATCGCATCGAGCGACTGCTCCAGAAATTTCCCGGGCTCGCGCTCGCGGGCAACGGTTATCGCGGCATCGGAATCCCCGATTGCATCCGCTCCGGACGCGAGGCTGCCGAACGAGTCCTCAATCTCTAAGAGCGAAGGTTCGCGTCTTCAGGACTTGTGGAAATCTGCCTGAAAAATACTGACGGCGGCTGACTCCACCAATCCATGCGAACGCAAATTCTCCGGGTCTGAGAACTGATTTTGAACGGTACCCCCCCTCCCACCTATTTCGCGAATCGCCAGTAAACATGCGGGTTGGCGCGATTTCGAGTGCGCGTTAAGCGCATTTGGTCTTTGTTTCCAATCACTTGCGGGCAAAATCTAGGCAACAAAGCACTTAGCTCGGATGCCGACCGAGTGGACCGTACTGCCTCCGCCTTGACTATGTTCTGCTTATTGCGTTTTGGCTGCAAGGTCAGATGTCACAAGCTAGATTTCCCTGCTCCAGTCCTAGCATGTCCCTTGCTTTGAACGCTACGCGGGAACGTCGGCCTGGCTTACGCTCTGCTCGCGCCGCAGCCGTGCCACCACCAGGCGAATCTCGTCATAGGTAATTTCCGGCGGCAGGATATCTTTGAGTGGCTTGAGCGCCTGCAGGCCTGCGCGAGCGCAAGCGGCTTCGATGACCGACTGCTTTTCTTTGCCAACCCAGTCGACGCGAAATTGAACGTCTCCCGCTTCGACCAGCTTGGCCACGGCGCTCACAATCGTGGAAAGCTGGCGCCCGCGAAGCTGGGCAATCTCCTCCAGGGTGCGGCCTTCGGCCAGCAAGCGCGTGGTTTCATCGGCGGGCTTGGGAGTTTTCTTCAGCGTAATGCTGCTGCGAGCGCCGCCGCGAAAGCGTTCGAGCGCGTCCAGAATCTGCTGTCCATAAAGTTCGGCCTTGCGATCGCCGATGCCCGAGATTTGCCGAAGTTCGGCGAAGAACTTCGGACGCCGCTGGCAAATTTCCTCCAGCGAAGAATCGTGCAGCACCACAAATGCAGGAACGCCCTGCCGCTTCGCGGTGTCGCGGCGCCACTCGCGCAAATACTCGGTCAGCTCGTCGCCGCCCTGCGCGCCTGTGACTGAAGGCACCGCTGCAAAAACACCCGGAGTCTTTAAGGCTTCACCCGATCCCGCCAGCGGCTTGACCCGCGTGCGGCGATGCCCCGCCTGCGGAGTAGAGGACGGAATCACCATCCACTCGGCGACGCTGCCGCACACATCGCAAGCGTTACAAGTCTCCCACTTCGGCAGCTCGCCAAAATGGGTGCAGATTTGCCGGTGACGGCAGCGGCTGGACTCCACGAACGCGCGGATGATGCGGTAGCGTTCCCAGGCGCGTTCGCGCTCTGCCGAGTCGGTGATCTGGTTGGCGAAAAATCCGAGCAGCCCCGCGTCTTTCTTCTGCCACAGCAAAATGCAATCCGCGGACTGGACGTCACGCCCGGCGCGGCCGGATTCCTGATAATACTGCTCGATCGACTTGGGCAGCGCCAGGTGCACAACCGCGCGCACCATTGCCTTGTTGATACCCAACCCGAAAGCAATGGTTCCCACGATCACTCGCACTTCGTCCGAGGTCCAGCGCTCCTGGTTGCAGCGGCGGTCTGCACTACTCATCTTGCCGTGATAGCCCACCGCGGCAATGCCCTGGTCTTCGAGAAAGTCAACGGTCTCTTCCACTTTGTTAATGGTGGGCGCGTAGACGATTACGTTGCTGCCGGAATAATGGCGCAGAGCGCGCAGCAACAGATCCGCCTGCTCCAAGCCTTCGCATTCGCGAACCAGATAGCGCAGGTTCGACCGGTGAAAACTGGCGATGTATTTGTCGGGATTGCGAAGCTGAAGCTGGGCCAGAATATCGTGGCGCACGTGGCGAGTGGCGCTGGCGGTAAAGGCCGCGATGGGATGATCGGGAAAGCGGGTGCGCAGGCGGCTCAACTGCCGGTATTCAGGACGGAATTCGTGTCCCCACTCGGAGATGCAGTGGGCTTCGTCGATGGCGAAAAACGCGACTGGCACTTGCTGCAGCCATGCCAGCGTGTCGCCGCGAGCGATGCGCTCGGGAGAAAGATAAAGGAGGCGGTAAGCGCCATCGCGCCCCTGCCGCATCACGGTGGATTGTTCTTCCTCGGTCAGCGTGCTGTTCAGAACCGCGGCGGCAATGCCCATTTGCGCCAGTTGCGCGGCCTGGTCCTGCATCAGCGCGATCAGCGGAGAGATCACGACCGCAGTCTGGCCCGAGATCACCGCCGGCAACTGGTAGCAAAGCGATTTTCCGCCGCCGGTCGGCATCACCACGCAGGTGTCGCGGCCCGCGAGCAGACTGCGCACAATCCGCTCCTGCAGCGGACGGAACGCGCTGTATCCCCAGTAACGGTGCAGCGGAGCCAGCAGATCCGGTTCCGGGGTCATGAAAAAGAGTATAGGCGCAAAGGCGTGTTCATCGTGTAGGCGCGGGGAAAAGCGGAGTTCCGAAACGGACCGCGCCGTTGTATTCTTCCTCTGTATGAAAACGGTGCAAATGATCGACTATTCCGAGGCTCGGCAGGCGATGGATGCGATCGTGGAGAAAGCTTTGCAGATGCAGAAGGCGGCGGTGGTCGCGGTCGCGGATTCGCATGGCGACCTGATCTGTTTTGCCCGGATGGACGGCGCTCCAGTTTCTTCCATTCGTATCGCAATGAATAAGGTCTGGACTGCGGCTCGTGAGCGCAAACCGACCAAGGAAATCGGAGAGAAGGTAAAACATCCGGAGAAAGGCCACGACATTGCTTATTACGGCGATCCGAAATATGTGGGCTGGGGTGGCGGGATTCCGGTGTGGAAGAACGGCGAAGTGATTGGGGCGGTCGCGGTCAGCGGCCTGTCGTCGAATGAAGACATCACTTTGGCTATGCTGGGTGTGGAACTGATCTCTGGCGCGTAGCTTGTTTCAGACTCATCCTCAGAGCCCCCGCTTCTGCCGTCCAATTTTCTGCCGTACAATCTTCTGCCGTACAATGCAGTACAAGTGGCGCAGGAAAACAAAACACGGTACAGGGCTGCGGGGCATGGGAATGACGTGACTGCAGAAAAACCTGCGCACAATGCAGACGCTCCCATGGCTGTACTTTCGGGGCGGCCTCTGCTCTCGAATCGGGGCATCCCGTTGAATCTCGGCTGGGTGCAGCAGGTTCGCGTCAATACCAGCGCGGTCGAGCACAGAGCACAAACTCACGTCGCCCGCAGAACGGTGAAGAAAGAATGGCAAGCCGCGTGGCTGCTGCGCGCGATCACCTGCATGGACTTGACGACGCTTTCCGGCGACGACACGGACGAGCGAGTGCGCCGTCTTTGCGCCAAGGCGCGGCGCCCGATCGAGCACGAACTGGTCAAGCAACTGGAAATTGAAGAACTCGAAATCAAAGTTGCGGCGGTTTGTGTTTACCACAGGTTTGTGGAAACTGCGGTGCGAGCGCTGGAAGGCAGCGGCATTCACGTGGCCGCCGTTTCCGCGGGATTTCCTGCCGGCCTTTCTCCGCTGGAAGAGCGGATCGGCGAGATTCGCCGCTCGGTGGAGGCTGGAGCGGACGAAATCGATATCGTCATCACGCGGGCGCTGGTTTTCGGCGGAAGGTGGCAGGAACTCTACGACGAGGTTGCGGAATTTAGGCGAGCTTGCGGCCGCGTTCACATGAAAGCGATTCTGGGAACGGGAGACTTGCTTACTCTGCGCAATGTGGCGCGCGCCAGCTTCGTTGCCATGATGGCGGGTGCGGACTTCATCAAGACCTCAACTGGCAAAGAACCGACGAATGCCACACTTCCGGTCGGGTTTGTGATGACGCGAGCTATACGCGAATACGCACAGGAGACCGGGATGGCGGTTGGATTCAAGCCGGCGGGCGGAATTCGCACGGCCAAGCAATCCACGGAATGGCTGGCTTTGATGAAGGAAGAGCTGGGAACGCCCTGGATGAAAGCGGATCTTTTTCGTTTCGGCGCCAGCGGACTTCTGAACGACATTGAACGGCAGTTGGAACACTATGCCACCGGCCGATATTCGGCGGACTATCGGCATCCGATCGCGTAGTCAGCGAGAGCGAGCAAAAAGACAAATTGCTTCTGTCGAATCGAGCATGAATGAGCATAGCGGAGAAATTTGCCAGCCTGGAATATGGTCCGGCGCCCGAAGATCCGAAAGACGCGCTGAGGTGGCTCGACCGCCACGAGCGAAAGTTTGGCCACTTCATCGGCGGTGAATGGCGGCCGCCGGTTGAAGGCAAATTTTTCGAGACCAACGATCCGTCCACCGGCGAAGCGATCGCAACCGTGGCGCAGGGATCGGCGGCGGATATTGACGCAGCGGTTCAGGCAGCGCGCAAGGCGCTCCCGTTGTGGCAATCTCTCACTTTTCACGCGCGCGCGCGTTACCTGTATGCCCTGGCTCGGGCAGTTCAAAGACATTCCCGCCGGCTCGCGGTTCTGGAAACGATCGACAATGGCAAGCCGATCCGCGAAAGCCGCGATATCGATATCCCTCTTGTGGCGCGGCACTTCTACCATCACGCCGGATGGGCGCAATTATTGGAGTCGGAGTTTCCCGGCTTCACCGCGTGCGGCGTGGTGGGACAGATTATTCCGTGGAATTTTCCGCTGCTGATGTTGGCGTGGAAAATCGCGCCGGCGTTGGCAACGGGCAACACCGTAGTTCTCAAGCCCGCGGAATTCACGCCGCTTACCGCTCTCGCTTTTGCCGAAATCTGCCAAGAGGTTGGCCTGCCGCCGGGAGTGGTCAACATCGTGACCGGCGATGGATCCACCGGCGAGGCTCTAGTGGAACATGCCGGCGTCGACAAGATTGCGTTCACGGGTTCGACGGAGGTCGGACGCGCAATCCGGCGCGCCACCGCGCAGAGTCACAAAAAGATTTCGCTGGAGTTGGGAGGAAAGTCTCCGTTCATCGTTTTCGAAGACGCCGATCTTGACAGCGCGGTGGAAGGCCTGGTGGATGGCATCTGGCTCAACCAGGGACAAGTCTGCTGCGCGGGTTCGCGCCTGCTCATGCAGGAAAGCATCGCGCAAACGCTGCTCGAAAAGATTCGCGACCGCATGAGCACGCTGCGCGTGGGTCCGCCGCTGGATAAGGCCATCGACATTGGCGCCATCGTTGCCCCGGCGCAACTCGACCGCATCCGCCGCCTGGTCGATCAGGGAGTTGCGGAAGGCGCAACCTGCTGGCAGCCGCAGATTGAAATGCCGTCCCGCGGGCTCTACTATCCGCCAACGCTCTTGAGCAATGTGCATCCCACTTCGATGGTTGCGCAGCAGGAAATTTTCGGTCCCGTCCTCGCAGCCATGACTTTTCGCACGCCAGCCGAAGCGGTAGAACTCGCCAACAACACGGTTTACGGCCTCGCGGCCTGCGTCTGGAGTGAGAGCGTGAATGTGGCACTGCAAGTTGCGGCGCAGATCAAAGCCGGCGTGGTTTGGGTGAACTGCACCAATCTGTTCGACGCCTCGTGCGGGTTCGGCGGCTATCGCGAGAGCGGCTACGGCCGCGAGGGCGGCAGAGAAGGCTTGTTGGAATATCTGGAGCCAGCGTGGTTCAAATATGCTCCTGTACTTCCGGTTCTGCAATCGCCTAACCAGCCCGCGGATCACCAGCAGCAGCCGAATCCCGCAATCGACCGCACGGTGAAACTCTATATCGGCGGAAAGCAAGCGCGGCCGGATTCTGGCTACAGCATGGAAGTTCGGGGGCGGACCGGCGAGTTGCTCGGCGAAGCGCCGCTGGGAAACCGAAAAGACATTCGTAACGCCGTCGAAGCTACGCGCAAAGCGTCGGGATGGGCAAAGACCACAGCACATAACCGCGCCCAGGTCCTTTACTACATGGCCGAGAATCTTTCACTACGCGAAGATGAAATCGCCCGCCGGTTGGCCCCGGTGGTTGGAGATAACCAGGCGGCGAAAGAAGTCTCTGCCGGCATCGAACGAATCTTTTCCTATGCGGCGTGGACTGACAAGTTCGACGGTGCCGTGCACAATCCGCCGTCGCGAACCGTCGCCATCGCGATGAATGAACCTATAGGGACGGTCGGAATCATCTCTCCGAACGAGGCGCCGCTGCTGGGGTTGCTTTCTTTGCTGTTGCCGGTTGTAGCCGCAGGCAATACGGCTGTCCTAGTTCCCTCAGAGACGTATCCCTTGATCATCGCGGACTTATACCAGATCTTTGACACAAGCGATTTGCCGGGCGGTGCCGTAAATATGGTGACTGGGCACAGATTCCAACTGCTTAAGACTCTTGCCGAACACGACGACGTCGACGCAATCTGGTGCTTCGCCGACGAGGCCGGCGTGTCCGCAGCCAAGTCGTTTTCTGCGGGAAATCTAAAGCAGGTGTTTACGAATGAAGGCCGCGCCATTGACTGGTTTGACCCGAGGCAAGCGGAAGGCCGGTGGTTTCTGCAACACGCAACGCAAGTAAAAAATATCTGGGTTCCCTACGGAGAATAGCCCCGAGCGGGGTTAGTTGTGCCGCTCGCACCGTTCGTCTATCTCAGCACGCATTGACACTATAGAAGCGCGCCCAATACACTCGGCGTTCCTCGAAGTTGTCTGAATAAGACCTTTCACTGAACCAGATCTATGGCCAAGCGTCCTCGCATCGCAGTAATCGGCAGCTCCAACATCGACCTGACAACATTCGCGGATCGTTTCCCTGAACCTGGTGAAACCATATTCGGGCAGAAGTTCGACCTGGGATTCGGCGGCAAAGGCGCCAATCAGGCTGTGGCGGCACGGCTGTGCGGTGCGGACGTCTTCATGGTGGCGCGCGTGGGAAGCGACCTGTTCGGTCCCGCCGCTATCGACAACCTGCGCAAGATCGGAATCGATACAACCCACGTGAAGCAGATCGAGGGATTGTCCAGCGGCGTCGCGCCGATTTTCGTCGAGCCCAACGGGCAAAACCGCATTCTGGTAGTGAAGGGAGCCAACGACGCGCTGAAGCCGGCGGACGTGGATGCTGCCGCCGAAACGCTGAAAACCGCCGACTGCATCGTTTTGCAGTTCGAGATTCCTGTGGAAACGGTCTATTACGCGATCGCCTTCGCGCGGAAGCACGGCATTCGCTGCATCCTGAATCCAGCGCCCGCGCAGGCGGTCGAGATGCAAGCGCTCAACGGGCTCGATTACTTCGTTCCCAATGAGAGTGAGACCGAAGCTATCACCGGCACTGCGGCGCGAAATGTAGCTGACGCGAAGAAGTGCACCGAGAAGCTATTAGCCGGCGGCATTCATCGCGTCATCATCACCTTGGGCGCCAACGGGTGTCTTCTTGCAGGCCGCGACCTGAGCGAGCACCTGCCTGCGTTTACCGTTAAGAGCATCGATAGCAGCGGCGCCGGCGACGCCTTCATCGGAAGCTTTGCCGGCTTTCTCGCAGAAGGAATTCCAGAACGGGAAGCGGTGCGGCGCGCCAATTTATACGCGGCACTTTCGACAACCGGCATCGGAACCCAGAAATCGTTCTACGGTCGCGCACGCTTTGACGCGGAATGGGCGCGCCAATCCTGAAGATTCGCTGATCTGGCGATGGCAGTGCCCGCAGTCCCATCCCACAAAGCCATCCAAGTGAACCATGAAGCGGCGAACTGCGAATTTTTTCATCGGACAGTGCCAAAAGATGACGCGGCTAACGCTCGTCCCATCGCCGAAAATTCTTGACTTGACAATAACGCTCCATTTATAAGGCCGTTCTACGGCATTCTCTATAAGTTCTGCGCATGCGGACCTCCCAGTCCCGGAAAGGGAAGGGGTAGGGTCCGTTTTTTGTTAGGTGATGGGCTACCGTAAGGGGGAGTTAATGCGGAACAAGAAAGCGTCGGCCGCGGTGTTTTTCTGTGCGCTCGGGTTGTGGGCCACTCCACTGCTCGTCGGTCAGTCGACCGGAACTTTCTCCGGTACGGTCTCCGATAAAGCCGGAGCTGTGATCTCAGGCGCTACCGTGAAAGCCATTTCGCAGGGCACAGGCATTTCCCGCGAGGCCAAGACTGACGATTCCGGACGCTACCTCATCCCCCTGCTGCCTGTCGCGTACTACGCGATTCGAGTGGAGTCTCCAGGTTTCGCGCCTTCGGAGCAGAAAGATGTTCGCCTGCAGGTTGACGAGCACCGCGAACTGGATTTCGCGCTCGTGCCTGCGTCCGTCACGACGGCGGTTGAAGTCAGCGCCACTGAAGTGGCAGTGCAGACAACGAATGCCACACTTGGTCAGGTCATCACGTCCGAGCAGGTTGCCGAGCTTCCGTTGAACGGCCGCGACTTCGTGCAACTGGCGACACTAACGCCCGGAACAACCACTGAAACGAACCCGAACAGCTTCTTCAACGCCGGCGCGAGCAGCGAAGTCGCGGCACGCGGGACTTTTTCGCTCTCAGTCGGCGGCTCACGAGCCAACAGCACGGACTGGCTGTTCGACGGCAACGACAACAACGAACTCACTGCCGGTGGCATTGCGATTTTACCCTCGATCGATGCCATCCAGGAATTCAAGGTTCTCACCTACAACTACTCGGCGGAATACGGCACTCGCGGAGGTCCGACCGTCCTGCTGACGACGAAGTCAGGCTCCAACCAGTTTCACGGCGGGCTCTTCGAGTTCTTCCGCAACACAGATCTGGATGCACGAAGCGCTCGCTCGGCGTTCCGCGAACAATTTAATTTGAACCAGTTCGGATTCGATCTGGGCGGCCCGATCCAGAAGGATAAGACATTCTTTTTCCTCGACTATCAGGCCAAGATGCAGCGCCACGGAATACCGTTTGAAGGGTTCGTGCCCACGGCGGCGATGCGCACCGGCGACTTCTCATCCGACCTTTTTGGCAATGCTCTGGCCGCTGGAGATCAGATACTCTACAACCCATACAGCACGACGGCGACTACCCGTCAGCCGTTCATGTGCGACAGTTCGGGAAATGCTATTCCCGCAAACCCTGATGGAACCCAAACCGGAGGATCGCCTTGCAACAAGATTCCGTCCAACCTGATTAACCGGGTCGCCGCGGCCATGGTGACCCTCTACCCGGGGACCAACTCGACCTCGTCGGCCGGCAACTTCTCCTCCGTGCCGGTGCGGAAACTGAATGAGGGCGAATTCGACATCCGCCTGGATCACAACTTTTCCAGCAAGGATTCCGTCTTCGCGCGCTTCAGCTACGACCAGGCGGTGTCGTTCGTCCCTGGCGGGTCTCCCGGCTTCGCCGAGGCCAATCCTTTTGCGAGCACTCAAAACATCACCAACCACGGGCGCAATGTGGCAGTCTCGGAAACGCATATTTTCTCGGATCGCAACCTGAATCAATTCAACGCGGGCTTTAACCGGATTTTCAACCATATCCTGTCGTACGGCAACGGGACGTGCGAATCCTCCCAACTCCCCGCCTCCAGCATCGATCCGTCCCCCACTCTCATTCCCGGCTCCAACCTCGGGAGCAAGTGCGATAGCTTGACCGGGTACCCTGCGAGCTTGTCGCAGTCCACCAAAGATTGCGTAAGTTGCGGCTTGGCATCGACCCAGATCAACGGTCCGTATTGGTCCTTGGGGGATCGCGGGTACTCGCCGTTTCAGGGTGGAACCAATGTGTTTTCCGTCTCCGATACGTTTGACATGATTCGCGGCAACCACAACCTCCGGGTGGGTGGTGGAATTCGCGTCAACCAGATGAACGTCCTGGCGAATGGGTTCGCCGACGGATACTGGATCTTTACCAACTCCTGGTCGAGCAACCTGGGAGCGGCAGGTACTGGCGACAACATGGCGGATTTCCTGCTAGGAATGGTGGATCTCGCCCTCCACGATCAGACGTTCCAGGGTGCGACCACCGGCCGCCGATGGAAACTGTTCCGTCCGTTTGTGCAGGACGATTGGCGTGCGACGCCAGACCTTACAGTCAACCTCGGTCTGGCCTGGGCTTTGGTGACTCCGATCACGGAAGCGGAGAATCGCCAGTCAAACTTTGACTTTGCCACCGGTCAATATCTAATCCCGGGTCAGAACTCGGATGGGCGAGTCGGAATTCAACTTGACAAGACCGCGCTCGAACCCCGCATTGGATTGGCCTGGAAGCCAATGGGGAGCCAGACCACGGCGCTACGCGCGGGGTACGCAATTTTCCACGATTCCTCCTGGAGCATGGGAGCGCAAGGGCTGTGGCAGAACCCGCCTTATTTCCAGGAGACCGCGGGCGGCTCCTTCTTTTTCCCCGATCTATGTCCCGCCGGTTGGACGAACGTGCCCACTCCTGCCTGCGCAAGTACGCTGGCGAGTTCGCAGCCAGGGCCAGGCATGATCATTTCTAACGGCTTCCAGTTCTCCACCACGCCTCCGGTCCCGAGCGCATTCGGAGGGAATATTAATTCTCAGAACCTGAATTTCAAGCAGGGCATGGTGCAACAGTTCAACTTGAACGTGGAGCACCAATTGCCGGGCAACGTTGTCCTGACGGCCGGATACGCGGGATCCCGCAGTTCGCATATCCTGAGCAGCTTCGAGAATCTGAACGTCGCATCGCCCAGTGCCTGTGGCACGGCTGGCTATAGCCTTGGGTGCGGAATTAGCAGTCCGCCGTACCCAAACTTGGGCACAATCTATAGCATTCGCGACGTAGGCGCCGCCCGCTACGACTCCCTTCAAGTGAAGGCGGAAACCAAGAGCACCAGGCACGGCATCTACGCTCTTTTGGGCTATACCTGGGCCCGGAACTTCGACAATGGGCTCTCGGACGGGTTGGGTAGCAACACCGGAGCGACCTATTGGCCGTTGCCTGGCGCCAACAAGTTGGATTGGGGACTGTCGCAAATTCAGCTCAACGATCAGTTCACCGCCAGCATTCTTTACGATTTGCCCTTCGGGAAGGGTAAGCGCTTCGGCAGCACGTGGAGCGGACCTGGAAATACCGTCTTCGGCGGTTGGACAGTCAATGTAATCGAAAAAATGACCTCGGGATTTCCTCTTTTCTTGGTCTCCAGTACCAACAACTCTGGGGTGCTGTTCTCGGACAACGGGAACAACTATAACCGGCCCATCGAGATCTCTAACCCACACCAGGCAGGACCGGTGCCGTCGAATCCAAATCCAGCCTGTTCCACGACGGTTTCGCAGGGTGGAATTGCGCCGGACCACCTCGGGCCATCAACGGTAATGTTCAACAACTGCGCCTTTACGGACGCGCCTTTCGGAGAGCTTGGCACGCTGCCCCGGGCGCCGCTCTATGGGCCAGACTTTGTGAACACTGACTTTTCCGTCATCAAGCACTTCCGGTTGCCGTATCGTGAAGGCATGCAATTAGATTTTCGGGGTGAGTTCTTCAATGTGTTTAACCACGCACAGTACTTCATGGGCGGCCTCGGTTTCTCCGGCCTTCAGGATGTAGACACCGAGGCTAACTTCGGGGCGGCAAACGCTACGGTAAATAACCCACGCGTAATTCAGTTTGCCTTGAAGCTTGAGTTCTAGGGCGGGGTGAGTTCGGCGGTCCCAATCAAGGGCAGGCTGGGTCGCTCGCGGTCTGCCCTCAACGCTGCAGACTAGAAGATTGTTGTGGCCGATGTTTCATGTTCGGCGATATTGACGGGGCAAGTTCTACAAGCTTTATATTGAGCTAATGACCCGGCTGCAACGTATGCGATAAGTCGCCCGCTCATGCCTACACATAACCGCTACTTTCTCGCAGTCCTGTTCTCGCTGCTGGCAAGCTCATTCGCCCCGGCCCAGCAGCGCCGCAAGGTGATTATCAACGAAGATTTTTCCGGCCCTGGCGGCAGTAACCTGCAGACTCTTCTCGTGCTGGTGCAGTCGCCGCAGGTAGAAGTTCTGGGTGCGACGGTGGTGAGCGGCGACCAGTGGCGCGACGAAGAAGTCGCGCACACGCTCCGCCTGCTCGAAATCATTGGCCGCACCGATATTCCCGTGGTGCCGGGAGCGGTTTTCCCCCTGGTGCGGCGGCGCGAGGAAACTCAACTTTGGCAAGATGTTTATGGGAAAGTCGCGTACGCCGGAGCCTGGGATGACCGGTGGTGGCACCTGCCCTTGGTCGTGCCGCCGCTGCCCGAAGGCCAGCCCACCACAAAACCTGCCGACGAAGATGCCGCTCATTTCCTGATTCGCATGATGCGTAAGTATCCGCACGAAGTGACGATCTACGAGGGTGGACCCATGACCAATCTGGCGCTCGCGATCTCACTCGATGCAGAATTTCCGAAGCTGGCGCAAGAACTGGTCTTTATGGGAGGAAGCCTGAGCCCGCAAACCGACAATCCCGAATTCCTGAATAGTCCGCGCCACGAGTTCAATTTCTGGTTTGATCCGGAGGCGGCGCAAATCGTTTTGCGGGCGCCCTGGAAGAAGATCGTCTGCACGCCAACCGACATTTCCGTCAAGACTCGCCTCACCCCGGAAATGGTCAAACAAATCGATGCCAGCGGCACCGCGCTCGCGCATTACATCGCGCGCTTCTTTCATCCTGGTTTGGGCGCCGATTACATGTGGGACGAACTTGCCGCAGCCGCGTGGATCGACCCAACCATCGTCACCAAGAGCGAGACTCGCTACATGGGTGTGGACCTTGACCGCGGCGCCGGATACGGCAACACACTGACCTGGACTGAGAAGGATAAGCCGAGATTCGCCGGGCAACCAGTCGAAATCCAAGTGGATTTGGATGCCGAAAAGTTCTATCGAATGTTTGTGAGCTTGATGAGCGCCCCAACGCCTGGTGATCACGCTCCCGCTCACTGACGGAATCAGTCATTGCGATTGCGGCGGCGAGCCGGAAGTTTTGTCCCGCAACCGATAGACAAACTGCGGAATTTCGTGCCGTTCGCGCTCGACGTCTCCGGCCGTTTCTTTTGAGATCTGTTCGTAGAGTTCGAACTCTTGTCGAGCTTTCAGCTTTTCTCCGGTCTGCCGATAAGCCTGCGCCAAGCGATAATGCGCCTCTTCCAGCCTGGGACTGACCTTGATCGCTTGTTGATAGGCGGAAATTGCCCGGGGAAAATCCTTCCGCTCAGCGTAGACGACTCCCAATTGTAAATAGCCGACGCCGAGCTGCGGATCGAGACGCACAGTCTTCTCCAGCGAAGACTCGACTTGCGGCAAATCTGTCGCGTCCTCGGCATTCCCCCGCCGCTTCCACAAACTGACCGCGTAATAGTAATTCGCCAGCGCATTGTCAGGTTGAAGTCTGACAAATCGCGCTAGTTTCTCGGTAAGCCCCTCTGGCTGGGCCGTCTCGATGCTTTGCATTCTCCCGAGAAACACATAAGGGTTGGGGTCACTGGGATCCAGATCTGACGCCTGGTAGAGGCGCTGTGCCGCCTTCTCGTACGAACCGCTCGCGTAATAGGCCACGCCAAGGCCGATCAACATGCGAACGGAACTCGGGAAAAGGCTGGTCCCCTTCGCGAACACCTCGATGGCTGGCTCCGCCGCGCGATGCGTCAGCAGATCCGATCCCCAATCGAACAGGTTAGGCTCGCTCGGATTCATTTCTGCGGCCCGCTGGTACTCCTGCACGGCTTCGAGAGGATCGCCCAGTTTCTCTTCCACGTCAGCCAGTGAGTGATGAAGTTCGGCCGTTTGCTTGACAGCAAGCATGGCTTGAAGCTTGGCCCGCGCATCTTCGCCGTGCGCGTCTATGCCATGCGCATCTATGGACACAACCAGATTCTTGTCGTCGGCCGGGTCTTGGCTCAGCGAAGCGGTCGCCTTTGCCAGGGCGTTTCTGTTTCGCACAATCGCATCGGAACCGTGTCCACCGAGATTGGTGGCGTCGGCAACACCCGCGACCGTGAATGTCGGTTGGTCGAAAAACTGCGGAACGCTGGAAGATGTGCTCTGCGTTGCAGAGGTAATGGCGGAAGCCGGCGTCAGGTCAATCGTCTTCTCCTCGTTCATCCCGAGAACAACAGGGCCAGCAGTGGCCTCGCCATACTCCGCCATTTCCGCTCGAACTATATACGTACCCTCATGAAGCGCCGAAAACCGATAGCGGCCTGCCGAGTCCGCACGGGTCGTGGTTGTCACTACGTGCGCTCCATCTTGCCGCATTAGAAACACGGTGACGGCCGCAACCGGATGACCGCGCGAGTCTCGGATGTTTCCTTGTAACGCGGCGGAGGGCGAACCTTCGGGCGTTTGTGCCGCCACCGACAATGGCACGGCTAGCGCTGCCAAAACACACGCGATCCAAACATTTCGGAATCTACTCAGAGTCCCGCGACAATGGCTCATGGGGGCACAAGTTCTGGAGGCGCAAAGAAATCAGTCAACGTATTCGGTGGATTATTTTAGTCGCTTGATCGGTGAACGGCAATTGACGGTGCAACCTTCCCCGGTGCGCTCCCAAAACAATTTGCCTATGGGTGTAGTTGCTCGAGCGCCTTTTGCGCTTCCGAATGATCTGGGTGTTGCTCTAGAAGTTCAAGCAAGACGGATCGAGCCTTCTCCGGCGCACCCTCGATCGCATAGACCCGCGCCAGGTTGAGATAAGACTGATCGAAGGCTGGCGCGACGCGGATGCACTCTTGGAAACTTGCGACGGCTTCATCCCGCCTCTGGGTTCGCAGATAGAGTATCCCGAGGTTGTTCAGCGCTTCGGGATACGCGGGACGAGTCTTCAATGCGGTCCGCAGATACGCGTAAGCGCGCTCCGTGTCCCCGGTTTGCGCAAACACCATCGCCAGACTGTAATTCGCCTCGGCATCCTGCGGGTCGAGTTCAATCGCCCGCTGAAGAGCTTTGCGAGCTTCATCCCAGCGCTTCTGCTGGCGGTATGCGTTACCCAGATTTTCAAGCGCGACAAAATGGTTTGGACTCAGCCGCAGAGCCGTTTGAAAATATCCGATTGCATCTTCGGTTCTGCCTTCCCGCGTAGCGAGAAGGCCAAGGTTGTTCCATGCATTAGGCAGCGTATCAGGATAGCTCGTGGAAAGTCTGGTGGCGCGTTCAAAGCTGTCCCGCGCTTCAGTTGTCTTCTGCTGGTTCAGGTAGACACTTCCCAAACCATAGAGCGCCTCGGCGCTCGACGGATCGTCGCGAAGAGCAAGCTGGAATGAGGCTTCGGCCTGATCGAGGTAGCCTCGCTGAAAAAATACCGAACCATAGGAAAGATAGTTGCGCCCGAACTCAAAGGTACTCGCCACGCCGCGAAAGGGCAGCGCCTTCGCGAGAAGATCGGCTGTGGTTTGTGGGATACGCCGGAAATCTCCTTCGATGTGTTTCGGATTAACCTGTCCCTGATAAATCTTGACGATGTTGCCTCTGTCATCAATCAGTAACGATGTGGGAAGAATCAAATCGCGATGGCGGTCAAACAGATAGCGATAGAGAATGTTGTAAACGCCGGCTACGTCGTCCGATCCGCGAAGGATGGGCAAAGAAAACTGCCGCTCCCTCGCCAGCGCTCGCAAGCTTTCAGCGTCGCCAGCAGCATCCAAGTTTATGGTGATCAGTTGAAAACCCTGCGCCGTCCAACGTAAATGCAGCCGATTGAAAGCGGTCAAGCTTTCCTGGCAAATGGGTGAATCCTTGACCCAGAAGTTGAGCAGCACTGGCTTCCGCCGCAGCGCGAACAGAGTTTGCGTGTGTCCTGTTAGGTCGGCAAGAGAGAAGTCCGGCGCGGCCACGGGCGCCAGCAGCCAGGTTTCAACCGCCGCGGGCAGCGATTCGGGTTCCTGCTGCGAGGCGACAGCAAGCCGGCCTGTGATCTGGCCGCGCACCGATGATTGCGTGTTGAACGGCTCAATTCGCGCAAGCTCGGCGCCTTCTTCTACCCAGATTCGGTGGTTGAGAGGGAGATCTTGAAGTTTCTGCAGCAGCCCGCTTGGCCAACGGATCGAGGCCCGCACCGGGGCTGTGGCTTCTCCGAGGCCGAAGAATATTTCCTTGCTGTGCTGAGAAAGAAATCCTGACCCGGCTTGCAACGTGCGCGTCTGGCGTCCCGATACAGTTTCCACATGCACTACGGCGCCGATGGCGTCCCGATTACTTTTCGTGCCGCGCAGTCGAAAAGCGATCGACGGCGGCAGATTCTCCACTACGTTCTTCAACACTCGCAACTGCGGCGCATTACGGTTTTTCAGGAACACTTCATATCTGCCGTCATGATCGAAATCAGCGAGCGCAAACGATCGTCCGTCCTCAAGAAAGTCCAGCCCCACTACGCCAGAAACGTCGGAAAACGTTCCATCGCGGTTGTTCGCATAGAAAACATTCCGCTCGAATCCACTCCAGGTCCAATCCGCGCGGATGAGCTCATTAATGGCGTTCCATCCCTGTTCGTAATCAGGCGAAGGTTTGGACCCATCCGGCGAAGTTGCCACCACTTGCCGCCAGAAGAAACTGTTCAGATCCTCGCGCGACGTGCCCGACACCATGCCATTCGCGATGTAAAGGTCGGGGAATCCATCGTGGTCAAAATCCCAATAGTCGCTCGACCAGGCCCAGCGGCCCACGCCGACTCCGGCCAAGCTGGTTGTGTCTCGAAATGTCTCGGATGCGTTGCCGGCCCTGCTGTTGGGAGCATCGCCGTTGTGGAACAAAGAATTCCCCATGGCGTGTTTGCGATAGAGGCCGCGGATGTTTTCAGGCGCGTCTTTCTGAAAAATATCCTGCGCAGAGATGCGTTCTCCCGCCGCGGTCCACATGTCGGCAACGTAGAGATCGTCAGCCCCGTCATTGTCGTAATCCAACCAGCAGACTCCCATGCCCGCGCCAATGTCTTCCACGCCCGCCGAGGCAGCCACGTCGGTAAAAGTTCCGTCAGCGTTGTTGCGATAGAAATTCTTCCGTCCAAAATCATTCACGACATAAAGATCGGGCCAGCCGTCGCGGTTGTAATCGCCCCACGCGCAGCAAAAGCTGTAGCGCGTATTGTTCTGGCTAAGGCCGGATTCCGCGGTGACATCGCGAAAGGTTCCGTCGCGATGGTTTCGCATCATAAAGTTCGGAGGACCGTTCTCCGCGGCATAATAGGGTGCCGGATACCTGTACTGCTCAGATCCCTGGTAATACGCGTAGAGACAAAAATAGATGTCCAGCCAGCCGTCGCGGTCATAATCGGCGACCGCCGCACCGGTGAATGTGCCCTGCGGGTCGTTGGCAAACTGAAAAGCGCCGGGCTTTGGGCGAAATTTGCCTCCGCCTTGGTTCAGGAATAACAGTGGCCCGCTCGCGCGCACGACGATCAAATCCTGTTGGCCATCGTTGTCGATGTCGGCGAAAAGGGCGCAGGCCGTGTTATCGAGGATTCCCACGCCGGATGCTTCTGTGACGTCCTCGAACGTTCCATCGCCGCGATTGCGAAAAAGCCGGTTGGGAAGTCCCGCAGACTGGCACAGGTAAAGATCGTCGAAGCCGTCGTTGTCGATGTCGCCAGCGGAAACGCCATTGTGCCCGTAGATGTCGATGCCGGACGCACCATCCAGAACCGTCCGCCAGTAGTCCGCTCCATGCAGCAGTTGCGCGGCGTAGCATGAGTTTGCTCCCAACGCCGCCGCGGAAACGTCTACATAGACCGGCGAGGCAGAGCGGCTCCTCGTTTCATCCAGCGCCTGCCAGCTTCGCAAGCGAAAGCCGGCTGGTGAATCCGCTGGTAAAGCAGAGGACCGCGAAGATGCTTCCCATTCGAGAATCCATTGCCCGATCCGCTGTTCGCGGTGGAAATCATGGCCTGCGCCCACAAACTCGTAGCGGACGCGGGTCTGCAGCCGGTCCGGAAATGTGGACGCGGATAGCGGCATTGAACCCACACCCCTATTCGTTGCTTCACTCGTTGGTGCTTCAATCTTTCTTGCTTCAATCTTTCTTGCTTCAATCTTTGTTGCTTCAATCTTTGTTGTTTCAATCTTTGTTGTTTCAATCTGGGTTATCTGGAACTCTGCGGTCACAATTTTCGAGTAAGCGCTCAGCGTCGATCGCAACTCTTGAAGAAACGGATCCCGCGCAAGTCCAGCCTGGGGCGCAAAGCTGATCCGGCTGGCTTCAACCACCGGACCCGAACGCACAACTCTTGTTGCAGCGGGCCGCAGCGACGCCGCTGAAAATTCCGGGGCCAGCACCTTTTCGATGGCCCGCGTGTCCTGCGGAGACTGCAGCAGGTTTGCGCTCCATTCCGCGAAAATGGCCGCGATCTGGTCCTGATATTTCTCCGTGACGAAATCGTCGAGGCCGGATTGCGTTCTGAGCAGTGTGGCATCGAGCGGCCTTTGCGCTCGATAGTGAGGATGAACATGGAATTCGGCGTCTGCCGGCAGCGCATTTCGCAAATCGAACACTGGAATAGAAGAAAAAGAAAACCCGTGCAGGCTCGCCGGGATCAGCGTAGCTCCGGCTCCCTGACAACAACGGATAAGAAATTGGCGCCGGCCGTGGTCGAAGGGAAGATGGTCTACCGATTGGCGAGTCTTCTCTGGCCGGCTCAGAGCGATAACCCCCAGATGTTCACGTGTGAAACAGAAATTAACATTCGCACGGGAACCGGTCAAGGTTCGCGCGTCCACAGGGATGGCGAGTCTGAACACGAATTCAGGAACCTAGGCAAATCGGACGAGCTGCGCCCTCCGACCGGGAAAGATTACAGCGTTCTTTCCTGCGCAGCAGCCCACATTTGATCCAAGTTCAAGAAAACACAAACATTGACGGCAGCTTAATTGGCGACAACCGCATCAAAGAACTGCTACGAAAACCACCGGGCGTGGTGAACGAATTGCCGTACCGGCGGTTGCACCGCCCGCCTTCGGACACGTACCGGGAAGGCCCACGTCTTGCCTTTTACCGGCTGGTTTTGAGGACTTATCGGATGCGATTGTTGAGTGCGCGACTCATCGTTTCTCTCATCGTGGGCGTCACGATCGTGTCCTTGTGTTCCTCCTCCTACGAGGTTCTTGTCCAGAAGCGCGGACTGCGACGGGACCTGGAAAGGCGCTCCGAAGTTCTGGCAGACAGCCTGGCAAGAAACGTCGAGCGTGACCTGGAGAAAACCGGACCGCAGACGCTGCAACAGACCGTGCAGCGCTTTGCCAACCGCGAACATCTCGCCGGTCTTGCGGTCTACGACCCGCAAGGCCACATCATCGCGGTCACCTCCGACCTGGAACCGCTGATGGCAAACCCGCCCGCCATCGTCTCGCAAGCGCTGCACGAGGGCCACGGGGTGGATGTTTTCCAAAAACTCGGCACGACTTCCGTTCATATCTACGCTCAACCGCTGCACCGCAAAGACGCCGTCATCGGCGCGCTCGCCATCGTACACGACACGGGTTACATCAAAGCTCAGAGCCTTCGCATTTGGCGCGAAACATTCTTGAGCGCCCTGGCGCACGTATTCCTGATCGTGCTAATTACGCTGCTCATTGTGCGCTGGAGTATTGCCGGACCCATCGCCCGCATGGCGCACTGGATGAAAGCCCTGCGGACCGGACGTGCAGGTTCCATGCGCGTCCTCATTCCAGATCTCGACCTCTTTCGCCCTCTGGCGCGCGAAGTCGCCACCTTTGCCGAGAGCCTCAGTACGGCGCGTTCGGCCGCCGAGCAGGAAGCCCGCCTGCGCGTGGAGGGACAATCTCAGTGGACGGCAGACCGGCTGGCGATGCACCTGCGCACGCGGCTCGAGGATGGAAGACTTTTCGTCGTTTCCAACCGCGAACCCTATATGCACAGCCGGCGCGGCAAATCGGTGGACCTGACCGTTCCTGCCAGTGGCGTGGTTACAGCGCTTGAACCGGTGCTGCGCGCGTGCGACGGCACCTGGGTGGCGCACGGCAGCGCCGACGCCGACCTTGAAACCGTTGACGAGCATGACCGTCTCCGAGTTCCGCCCGACGATCCGCGCTACACGCTGCGCCGTATCTGGCTCACCAAGGAGGAAGAAGAAGGTTATTACTACGGCTTTGCCAACGAGGGCCTGTGGCCGCTGTGTCACATCGCGCACACACGACCGGTTTTTCGCGCCGGTGACTGGAAGTCCTATCAAGCGGTGAACCGGAAATTCGCCAATGCCTTGCTCGAAGAAATGGCCGATACCAGCAAACCGATGGTGTTGGTGCAGGACTACCACTTCGCTCTGCTTCCCCGGATGATCAAGCAGAGCAGGCCGGATGCGCGGGTGGCCATCTTCTGGCACATTCCTTGGCCGCATCCGGAGGCTTTTCGCATTTGCCCGTGGCAGCGCGAACTGATCGATGGTTTGCTCGGAGCGGATCTGATCGGCTTCCACATCCAGTCGCATTGCACCAATTTTCTGCAAACCGTCGACCGCTCTCTGGAGTCGCGCATCCACTGGGAACACTTTTCGGTGCAGCGTTTCGATCACCTCACAGCCGTACGGCCGTTTCCCATCAGCGTGGAGTTTTCCGAAGAGCCTGTCGCAGTGCCCACCGAGCCGGCTTACATGGAACAATCATCATTGCTGAAAGCGCTGGGTATTGAAGCGGCGTTCATGGGGATCGGCGTCGACCGCCTCGATTACACAAAGGGAATTCTCGAGCGCTTCCTCGCCATCGAGCGGTTTCTGGAAAAATATCCGCGGTACCAGGGGGCCTTCACATTTGTGCAGATCGGCGCTCCCAGCCGCACCCACATCAAGCGTTACCACGATCTACAAGCCGAGGTGGAGGCGGAAGCCGAACGAATCAACTGGCGCTTCCAGAAGGACAAGTGGAAGCCCATCGCCTTGCTGAACCGGCAGCATAATCATGACGAAATCCGGCCTTATTACCGCGCGGCCGATCTCTGCCTGGTCACCTCGCTGCACGATGGCATGAACCTGGTTGCCAAAGAGTTTCTGGCCGCGCGGCATGACGAGCGCGGCGTATTGATTCTCAGCCGCTTCACCGGAGCTTCGCGCGAACTGCGCGACGCTTTGCAGGTGAATCCTTACGACATAGACCAGACCGCGGAAGCGATTCGAGCCGCCCTCGAAATGGAGCCGGAAGAGAAACAATTGCGCATGCAGCGCATGCGCAAAGTGGTTCGAGAACACAACGTGTATCACTGGGCGGCGGATTTGA
This sequence comes from Acidobacteriaceae bacterium, assembly GCA_003156805.1. Lineage (GTDB taxonomy): Bacteria > Acidobacteriota > Terriglobia > Terriglobales > Acidobacteriaceae > Sulfotelmatobacter. The sequence continues at coordinate 53,333 of PMHV01000024.1, forward strand.
TCACCGAACTCTGCGAGGTACGGCTGGATATGCCGGAGAGCGGCCGCGAAAACAACAGAGCGGGAGTATCCGCAGCGTAGCCGAAATGAAGAATCCGAACAAAAATAGACGAGTTTATGAAAGCGGTTGCCCATGCACCCCTGTCGGCGTCGATGCTTGTGGAACAACCTGATTGGCTCGAAATGCTACCTACTGTAGGTGATTATGACGAGGACTCGTGAACACCGCTCTAAGCCTCCACTCCGCAAACCCGAGAAGCCTTTCTACTTCAATACCTCGGAGCATTTGCTGCGCATCGGCCGCGAGCAGGCCGGCACGCTCTCACAATTGCTGCAGGCGCTGCGCGAGTGCCCCGACGATTCCATTTTTCAGCACACTCTCCGCACCCTGCAGGAACATCATTTCATTCGCCACGGTTTTTCCAATGACTTCGCGCATTGGAGCCTTTCAGCCTGCAATGAGCCGGTGCTCGCGGAACAGCTGGCCAGCGTCGACGTTCACGAATTCACCACCATCGAGGGTCTGCGCCAGCGCATGATCGGAACTGTGGAAGAATTCCTCCAGCAACGTCCTCTTTCCGCGGACCGGCCCGCGCATGAACCGTTCTATTTCTGCGCTTCCACAATTGTTGTGCTCCCCACGCCGTTCGCTCCGGACTCTCTGCCGGGATTTATCGACGGCTTGCGGCGGGTCAGCGTGCACTCCATTCACCACCACTTCATCGAAGCCCGGCTGCGTCTCAAGCGTATGTCGAACGATTTCTCCCAATGGATCGAAGAAGAAGTCGGGGCGCAGGACGCAGCTCTGGCCATCGAGCGGATCGACATTTACACCAACACCATGGAAGGGGTGCGCCAGCGGATCGCGCGCATTACAGAGCAGCTTTTGAATTAGATCAGTAAACCCATGAAATCGCCACAGAGCAGGACCGCAACCCAAGATCGTCCCCCCGGCGCATCGGCCGGGCCACAACTTTCCGCCGCCGCTGCTGGCCCGCCGGAGGAATCGCCGGCTGCGGTTGCCTCGCGCGCACCTGAGCGGCCGCTTCCCAGCAGCGTACTGACTCCGCCCGCCCCCTCGCCGCCGCCCCATCTCGACGACTATCAGAACATTATTGGGCAGGCGCAAGTCGACGCCCTGCGTTTTCTGGCACGCGAACTCAAAGGCAAAACTCTCAAGATGGTCAACTCCACCGCCGTGGGGGGAGGCGTCGCCGAGATGCTGAACCGGCTGGTGCCGCTGATCTCCGAGCTTGGAGTGAATGCACACTGGGACGTCATCACGGGCGGCAACGATTTCTTTGAAGTCACCAAGGCTTTTCACAACGCGCTGCACGGCAGCCCCTACGAGTTCACCCAAAACGCCAAAGACATCTTCCTGATGTATAACGAGCAGAACCGGGCGCGGATGCAGTTCGATGAAGATCTGGTGGTGATTCACGATCCGCAGCCTCTGGCTCTGGTTTGCGCGCGCGGCAAAAGTCCGGCTCGCTGGGTTTGGCGATGCCACATCGATCTCTCTCACCCGCACGCGCAGCTGTGGGAATTTCTCCGTCCGTTCGTCGAGCAATACGATGCCGCTATCTTTTCTTCGCAGTCATTCGCGCGCCAGCTTCCTATTACGCAATACTTGTTTTATCCCTCCATCGATCCGCTTTCGGAGAAAAATAAGGATCTCGATGAGTCTGTGGTTCAGAAGGTCTGCGACGAGTTTGGCATCGACCGTTCCCGGCCCATCGTGACTCAGGTTTCGCGATTTGACCGTTTGAAAGATCCCGTCGGCGTGGTGCAGGCCTACAAGCTGGCCAAGAAGTACGTCGATTGCCAACTGGTACTGGCGGGCGGCGGCGCCTCCGACGATCCCGAGGGCGCGGCCGTGTTGCAGGAGGTGAAAGAAACGGCGGGAAACGATCCCGATATTATTATTCTGGATCTTCCTCCCTGGTGCGCGATCGAGATCAACGCGATTCAACGCGCTTCCACGCTGGTGATTCAGAAATCGCTTCGCGAAGGTTTTGGTCTCACCGTCACCGAGGCGCTGTGGAAAGGCAAACCCACCATCGCCGGGGCCGTGGGCGGCATTCCCAACCAGATCATCCACAAACTCACGGGAACTCTGGTGCATTCGGTGGAGGGTTGCGCGTTTCAAATCCGCTATTTGCTCACCCATCCTGAGTTTGCCAAGCGCATCGGTGCGAACGGGCACGAGCACGTCAAAGAGAATTTTCTGATTACGACCAACGTGAAACGCTGGCTGCTTCTGTTCCGCGTGCTAAGCGAAGCCGGTCCCGCAAATAAATAGCCGTCACCGCCGCATCGAACGTTACTCGTTTTCGACCGGGATCAGACTGCGATCGGGATCGACTTCAATCGAACTCAGCTTCGATCTCAACTTCCATCCGCGCCGGCAACGGCTGTCGCCGCCGAACCTGCCCTTGCCGCAGCGCCTTCTCCGAGCATCCCGCGAAACGTCGCGGCCGCGATCACGGCCACCCCCGCCGTTACCGCCATAACCGCCGGATATCCCCAGCGCGCGAAGCCCTCTCCCGCGGCCGCAGCAGCAATCGCGCTCGCCAACGAGATCACAAAGAAATTGAGCGCCGAAACGCTGCTGCGCTCCGCCACGCCGACCCGGCTCATGAGTAAGCTGTACATGCCGGGCTCGCTCATCCATAGCAATGCCATATAACCCGTGTAGATGGCAGCGGCCGGCACAGCCATCGGAACCACGGCCAGGCACCCAAGCGCCAGCGCCGCCGCCAGTTGCGTATACATGATGCCGGTGACCAGCCCGTACTTCCGGTAGATCACGGGGGCGAGCAGGATCGCCAGCACCTGCGAAAGCTGCGCCACGGAGAAAACTATGCCGATGCGAGAAACCGGCACGTGCAGATGCTGCGAAAAATAGATGTTAAAGAACGGCCCCAGCGATCCAGTTACAAGACTCCAGAGCGCGATCACGACCAGAAAGCGCGCGAGAAATCGATTTCGCGGGTAGAGTTTATTCTCCCGAGCGGGGAGAGGCGAAGCCCTGAAGCCGGAGATCGGCCACAGGCCCAGCCCTACAATCGCGGCGGAGATAAAGGAAAATTCCATCCAAAGTGGATTATTCCCGGAGCGGGAACCGCTGCCCCGCGCAGACGAGCTTTTTCCTTGACCGCGACTTTTACCCGCAGCTAGCGTTTAGAAGTGAGGGGAATGGAAGTGTGAAGAAGAGCCTGGGGATGCCGCGCAAAAAGTGAGTTTGAATTTGCTGGACGCGGCCGAGCGATGGGCGGGAAGTAAGAGGAGGCGGGAAGTAAGAAGCCCAGGCAGGAAATGCAGGACGCAGAAATACAACGTCGCGGAGGCCCCAGTTAGGGCAAAAGGTTACCAGATTGAAAGTGTGCACTATTGAACAGTTGCGGCTTTGTGGATCGGTGTAGAATAGTCGAATTTCCGAAAGCAAATATCAATGGGCAACCGCTGCCGTCGCGGGCGACTGCGAGTGCCGCAACTCACCCTCCAGGCATTCGGGCGATGGCATGGTGCGGATTGCCACTAAGGCAAGAAGGTACTTAAGGCGAGCGGGGATTGAGGACAAGCGGGTATTTAGGGCGAGATTTAAGACGAGAAAGAGCGCGACAGGAAGGAAGTGCCTGTTTCGTCGCGCTCAACAAATCGATTCAGCTAGCGGCGGATCTGCCGGAAGGACTTACCTTCCCCATCTCCCGCCCGGAAAGGCGGTCAGGATGAGCAGCATTGGTGAGGAACTGGCGGGGAGGGAGACGGTCTCACGGCCGGGTGGTGGTCAGATGGAGATTGCCGTTGCCGGACTTTCCGAGATTACTGCCGCAGTTTTCCTGCTGGCCGAAAACCGGCTGCTGCGCGAAGCGCTGCTTCGCATTTTGTCGAAGAAGGACGACATTCGCGTGGTTGGGGCCGGGGCATACTCTCCGGAAAGTTTCGCGCAGATCGTTGGCTCCGGCACCAACGTCGTGGTACTCGATTCGATCTCTGCGGTTTTATCGCAAGATGGCGTGGCCCGGCGCCTGCATCAGGCGGATCCGGCGATCAAAGTGGTGATGGTTGGCATGGAAGCCGACGAGAGCATATTTCTGCGCGTGGTGCAGCACGGGGCTCTCGGCTACGTCCTTAAAGACGCGTCGGCGCTGGATGTCGCGCGCACCGTCCGGGCGGTTGCTGCGGGCGAAGCGGTCTGCCCGCCGGCACTCTCCCGCGCGCTCTTTCAGTGGGTGGCGCGGCACAAACCGGCCCTGCCCAGTGTACAGTTGAAGGCCGGTCTCGGCCTCAGCCGCAGAGAGCAGCAACTCCTCGGGCTTCTCCGCGAGGGGCTCACCAACAAGGAAATGGCCTCGCGCCTCAACCTCTCCGAACAGACGGTGAAGAATCACGTCCACCGCATGCTGCGCAAAGTTGGAGCGCCCGACCGGCTGTCGATTGTGGAGGTTTGCCGCAGCGAAGGCTTCAACGTTTAGCTTCACCACTGCTGACATTCGTTCCCCTCGCAGCCGTTCCCTCACGGCTGCGACCCAACCGATCGTCCTTCAGCAGGATTTCTTCCAGGCCTTGCGCCGAGACCGCTCGGAAGTCCTTCATCACGTAAACCGCGCCCGCCGCGGTGAGCTTCTCCGGTTCCTCGTGGAGCGCAACCGCAAGACAACGCAACCCTGCGCCGACGGCAGCCCGGACGCCCGCGATCGCGTCCTCGACCGCGAGCAACTCTTCAGGCGCAATCCCCAGCCGGGCGCAGGCCATCCGGTAGACCGCAGGATCGGGCTTTCCCGAAGCGACGTCTTCTCCGGTAACTACCACGCGAAAAAGATCTTCCAGCCCAAGCCGCGCCAGAGTCGACAGAGCGCGGCTGCGGCTCGCGGAAGTGGCCAGAGCCAGCGCCACCCCGGCGCGGTCCAGACTGCGAATCAATTCCAGAACGCCAGGAACCGGAGTCACCTCCAGTTGCATTCTGCGGAAGATGATGTCTTTGCGACGGCCATATTCGCCGGCTTCCTCGTCGCTCAGATCGCCGAGAAAGTGCCGCAGGATCTCGCCCCGCTTGCGGCCATCCAGAATAAAATCCAGATCGGAATCGGGCACCTCGCGGCCGAGCGATCGCAAGAACAACCGCCACGTCTTGCGATGCACGGCATGACTGTCGACCAGAACGCCATCCATGTCGAAGATGACCCCGCGCAGGCGCAACTGGCACGATGGCAACCCGCGCGGTGCGAGGCCTGCCGCGGTTCGTTGAACGGCGCTCACGACGCTTCTCCGGATGCAACGCGATTGGCCCGGGGCTTGGCCGAGGTGCGCAAGCGGCTGGCGGCTTCCGCGGCTTGCTCCTGCAAGGCTGGAGCGCGATCGAGACCGGGCCAGGTGAGCTGCGCCGTCTGGTAATTCTGCGGCGTACCGATGTCCAGCAAATAATCGGCGATCGGATAAGCCAGCATTTCACCAATCAGCCGCGGCAACACATGGAAACCGATATCCGCCGGAACACAAGCGGGGACGTGATCGAGAAGCTTCGGACTGGCTACCATAAGTCCGGTAAAAGCCCAGTCGCTGCGCGGATGCTTCGGCTTCTCCTCGAATTCGATGATCACTTGCTTTTCGTCAGTGATAGCGATGCCGCAGCGCGAGGGTTCGGCCACCTGGTAGAGGCCGAGCGTGGCGACTGCGGCGCGAGCCTGGTGGAAGTCGGCCATGCGCCGCAGGTTGGCGCTGGTGAGAACGTCGGCATAAAGAATCCAGAAGGCCGCTTCGGATTCGACCCATTCGCGGTTAGCGGCGAGCGTCCCGGCAGAGCCGAGCAGCTTCTCTTCGCGGACCAGACGAACCTTCGCCGGCGAGTTATGCTGCGCGAGATATTCTTCGACTGCCTCGGCCTGGGCGTGCACGTTGATGAGAATGTCGGTAATGCCGGAACGCGCGCAAAGATCGAGCCAAATGGCAAGCAGCGGCCGGCCACAGATGGGGAGAAGACATTTGGGGACCGCATCGGTAAGGGGACGTAAACGCGTTCCGTGGCCTGCGGCCAAAAGAAAAGCTTTCATGGCAGTATCATGTGTAACGAGCGGTCAAAAAATCCGGGTAGGGAGGTAACTTGTTTGGCCGCAACCTCTTGCCGGGCATGCTCGGCGAACACCCGCGTCCGGCGCGGCCGGGCGCCGATTTTGCCCGCGCCTTCAGCCAAACTCCGCAGTCCATTGCTCCGGGCTTTGCTGCCCCGCAGTGGAATCAAATACTTACGGTGAGAAAGTGCCGGCCTGCGCCAGCCTCCATGGAATCAACAAGTTCGCCTCGGCCTCCATGTGCACATCTATAGCATTAAGATATAAATCGAAACTAGACGAATCCAGCACCCCGCCAGCGCGTTTTGGCCTGCGGATGGCCTTTGGGACCATCCCGAGCCTGATCGTCGATTGTGGTGCCTTCTAGGCCCCTTGGCGGTGGTCTTACAGGTGATCCTCAGTGCCGGATTTCAGGTCGGCGGCGTGCGTTCTTCAATCGCCGCCCTTAAGTGCCGTGAAATCAACGAGCGAAAAAGTTATGTCCTTTGAAATCAACTATTCCCAAAAGTCATACCCCCAAAGTCCATTCCGGAAGATTCGCGGCTGCCCGGCTGTTTCAAATCACCGGCGCCGGTTCCATGGGTAAAAATGTCCAGCGGGTTCCGGCGCGCTCGTCGCGATCGATGAAGGGATCGTTGACGATGACCTGCGCGCCCTGAAAATCGAAGGTGAAGGCCATCTCCTGCACGCCCTCGCTTTCCAGCGCAGCCCGCACCGAATCCTGCCAGCCCCGCTCGCAATAGAGCAGCAGGAAGCCGCCGCCGCCAGCGCCGGTGATCTTTCCCCCCGCCGCGCCGTGATCGCGCGCTACCTGGTAGAGGCGGTCGATGCGTTCGTTCGAGATGAGATGCGAAACGCGTTTCTTCGCCTGCCAGGCTTCGTGCAGAAGACTTCCGAAGCGGCCCAGATCGCCGGCCAGGAGCGCGTCGCGCATGGTGGAAGCCGCTGCTTTCACTTCGTGCAGCGCTTCCACGGCGGCACTGGCCGGCATGCGGGTCGATTTCTCCTGTTCGGCCAGAATGTCCCACGAATGGTGTGCGGAGCCGGTGAAGAACAGCATCAGGCTCGACTGCAGTCCGGCGAGCACATCCGGGCTCAGGGCGACCGGTTCGACCTCGGTTCCGCCGTCGGGATCAAAGCGGATGTAGTTGAGGCCGCCGAAGGCGGCGGCGTATTCATCCTGCTTGCCCACATGCCGCCCCAAGCCGCAGCGCGTGATGGAGAAGGCGCGCTCGGCGAGATCGTATTTCGACAAAGGACAGCGCAAACAGGTGGTCAGCACTTTCAGCAGGTTCACGCAAACGCTGGCGGAAGATCCCAGGCCGGTGCCGGGCGGAATCTCCGAGGCGAGAAACAGATCCGCGGAGAGACCGGCGCCCAGATCCTTGAGCACCGCGACCGGAATAGCCAGGGCGCTGTCGTGGGGCAGAGCCGCCAGATCGGCCCAGTTGCCGAACAAGCGCAGATCGGACGAGATGATCTGCACCCGGCCGTCGGCGCGTTTGCCCAGAAACGTATAGAAGTACTTGTTGATGGCGGTGCTGAGCACGGCGCCGCCAAACTGTTCGTAGTAGGAGGGAAGGTCGGTGCCGCCTCCGCCAAAACTAATCCGAACCGGACTGCGTCCGATGAGCATGTTGGAATAACTCCGGAAAAGGCTGAGGGCGCGGGGACTGCGCCAGAGGCCGCCCGTCCGCCTCCGGGCCGGCAATTTTCGCCGAAGCCCGGCCGGGCAGGCGGACCAGCCGCAGCGCCAGCGTCCACATGGTTTCGATGAGCAGAGAGATATCTTTGAGCGGCGAGGGATGCAGCAGGTATTGCAGATCGAGCCGGGTCTTGTCTTCCGAAGCGTGCTGCTCGCGCAGCCCGTGCACTTGCGCCAGCCCGGTCATGCCCGGCTTTACCGCCAGCCGCTGCTGCTGCCAGGGGGTGTAATGGTGGGCGCGTTCCGGGCCTTCGGGGCGCGGCCCTACCAGGCTCATCTCTCCGCGCAGCACATTCCAGAACTGCGGCAGTTCCGAGATGCTGAGCCGCCACAGCATGCGGGCGAAACGCGATCCGGTCTGGGGATCGCGCTCCACGTTCAGACGCAACATGGAAAACTCGACTCCCCGCCAGCCGGTACGCCGTTCCCAGCGGAGGGCGCGTCCGGTGGTGGAGTGCAGGCGCAGGGCGCAAATCGCCAGCAGCGGCGACGTGGCCAAAGCCAGAAAAGATCCAAGCACCAGGTCGAGCAGGCGCTTGCCGACGCGGGCCGAGGCCGGCGGAGTGGTTTCTCCCAGCCGCAGCAAGGGCAGGCCGTCGAGATCGAGCAGGCTGGGGCGCGAAAGATACAGTTCGTAGGGCTGGGGAACCAGGCTGACGCGGATGCCCTGCTCGCGGCACTGCGCCACCAGGTTGAGGATTTCGGGCGAGGTGGAGTCGTGCGCCAGCACCAGCTCATTCACCCGATGCTGGCCCAACAGTGCGGCCACCTCAGGCGTGCCCACCGTAACCGCCGCGGGAGAACGGTGGGAATGAACCTCGGGCGCGGGAAACTCAGCCTTGGCACAGAGAAATCCACTCACTTTGCATAACAGCTCGGGATGGCGCTCGAACTTAACCGCCAGTTCGCTGGCCACGCGGCCGGAACCGAGAATCACGACGTGGTTCACTTCGCCGCGCCGGTAGCGACGCCGAAGCATACGCAACGCCACCCAGCGGATGGCGAGGAAACCACCTAACAGCGCGAGTCCGAAGCCCGCGAGTTCCCAGGCGCCAACTCGTCTGCGGGAAACATTTTCCACCGCGAGCAGCATCACCAGCAGGAGACCTACAGCCAGCAAAAGATGGGAAACCACCGCCGGCAGACGCCAGCCGCCGCGGAAGCCATCGAGCTGCAGGTTTTCCGAAAGCAGCGTCCACGCCAGCCAGGTGGCCACGACAAAGAGCAGAAAGTCCGACACACCCAGCGCGGGTCCGCTCCAATGGAGACCGTGGCGCGAGGCCTGCTCGCCGGCCAAGGCCAGGGGAATCCACGCCAGATCCGCCGCCAGAATGCGATCGCGAAGTTGACGGGGTCTCATGCGGGATCTTGATTGCGATGCCATGCGCTTCGAGGCCATGAGTCTGGATTTCTATGAGCTTGCATTAGGCCGGGTTTCAATTTCACTGCACCTAATTTCACTGCACTTCAATCTTAGCGGACTTCAATTTCGCCGTCCTTCGATTCGATCTGCTGGGCATGGGTTCTGGCTAGTATGAAAGTTGGTTCAGGGCAGATCGCAGATCATGGTTAGAGCAGATCATGATTCATACCGGATCACTGGCCGATCGAGGCCACACCAGCCGAGCGGGCGGCGGCCCGGGGCGTAGCCACGGGCTGGCGGGTTTCGCTGATCTCGCTCCGCACCACGGTGAACACGGAGTGGGCGATGGAAAGATGCAGGTCTTCGATGATCTGCATATTCTCCGAGGGCACCACCACGCACAGATCGCACAACTTCTTCATGGCTCCGCCTTGGAACCCCGTGACTCCGGCGGTAACCGCTCCCAGGCGGCGGGCCACACGCAGAGCGGCCAGCACGTTCGGGGAGTTGCCGCTGCCGCTGATGGCAAAGGCAATATCTTTGGGGCGCAGCAGATTTTCCAGCTGCTCGGCGAAGATGTCGGCATAGCTGGCGTCGTTGGCCCAAGCGGTGATGAGCGGGATGTTGTCGGTGAGGGCCACGGCGCGCAGGCGCTTGCCGGGGCCGGCGATGGTGCCTTTGGCCAGGTCGCAGACCATGTGCGAAGCCAGCGCGGCGCTGCCGCCGTTGCCGAAAAGAAAAACCGTGCGGCCATGGTCGTAGGCCTCAAGAAAGAGGCTGGCCAAACGGTCGATAGCCTCGACCGGCAGCCGTTCGATGGTTCGGGACAGCTCTTCCAGATAGGGCGTGACGTGCAATGCGGTCGCCATAGTCGTGCGTAACCTCTTGGACTGTTTGTGCTTGATCTGGTTCTACTTTACGGCTTCCTTGCCCCAACTTCAGGGCGAGACACAAGACTCCAATTCACCACAAAGACACAGGGTCACAGAGAAACCGGACCTCAGACCTCGGACCTTAGACCAGACTTCGGACCTCTCGGGCAAAGCCGGGTCGCTGAGGTCTGACGCATCTGTCGCGATAGGTTTCTCCGTAGCTCTCTGGGCTGAGCCATTATGCTCCATGTGTTTCTTCGTCCTGGGTTTGATGTTCCTTTAGTCGTTTTGTTCATTACTCTTAGGCAGGGGCTGCTCGCGTCTTAGGAAAACCTTTCTCAATTCGGAACCGGTTCCGCTTGCGCCGCGCTGAGCACCACTCCGGCGGAACGCATGTGGGCGATGGCGTCGGGAACCTGCTGGGGAATGCCGCCGGAGCTTTGCACCCACGCCAGAAAGTCGTCGAGAATTTCGGCCAAGCCGCGAGTTGGCCGCCAGCCCAAGCTCCCAAGTTTTCCCACGCTGGAGACGCTGTGCCGATTGTCGCCGCGGCGGTATTCGCCGGAGATTTCGATGCCGGCGCCGCCGGGAATCAAATCCAGAACCTGGCGGGCGTAGTCGAGGATGGTGGTGGGGCGTCCGCTGCCCACGTTGAAGGCCTGGAAGTTGGCCTCGTCGCGGGCGAGAGTGAGCAAATTGGCCTCGACCACATCGTCGACGTGAAGGAAGTCGCGGGTCTGACATCCATCTTCGTAGACCACCAGCGGGAGGCCCTGCAGGGCGCGACTGCAGAAGATGCGGCACACGCCGGAGTAGTGGTTGTACAAAGATTGCCGCTGGCCCTGGGTGATCGAGTACCGCAGAGCCACGGTGGGAATGCCGTGCAGCCAGCCCAGGCCGAGCGCGGTTTTTTCCGCGGCCAGCTTGGAAACGGCATACTGATTATAGGGATTGTTCGACTGCTCCTCGAGCCGGCGGGGCTGCGCCGTCCGGGCGCAGGCGGGACAGGAAATTTCCCATTCGCCGCGCTGCAGTTGGGCCTGCGAGCGCGGCGCCGGCTGAAAGTCTCCGTGCTGCGCGCAGTGGTACTGGCCTTCGCCGTACACCGCCTGCGAGGAAGCGACGATGATTTTTTTTACCGGCAGCCGGTGGGCGACGATCAACTCGAACAGCAGCGCGGTGCTGACGGCGTTGACCGCGAGAAAGCGGGAGAAATCCGGCATGTAATCCTGATAGGCGGCCTGATGGGAAACGAGGTCGACGCCTTCGAGCGCGGCGCGCAGCGTGTTGCGGTCGCAGACATCGCCGCGCACAAACTCGGCCCGCGCGGGCAAATAGCGGGGCGCGCCGTGGGGATGAACCCTGGGTTCGAGGCTATCGAGAATGCGGACCTGCATGCCTTCGCGCAGGAAGCGGTCCACCAGATGGGAACCGATGAATCCCGCGCCGCCGGTTACGAGAATTCGCATATCAGATATCCACCCTCTTTCACAAACTTATCTCTTTCACAAACTTACCATTCTTACTTGTCTTAATTATTTTACTTGCCGGAACCCGAGAAAACCGCGGCCACGGTTCGGCACAGGATGCTCAAGTCGAGCCCTGGGGACCAGTCGCGTATGTACTCGAGATCGAGCCGCACCCAGTCCTCGAAGTCGTTCACCCGGTTGCGTCCATTCACTTGCCACAGACAGGTGATGCCGGGGGTGACCATTAACTTCTGCTTCTGATGCGGAGTGAAGCGGACATATTCCGTGACCAGCGGGGGGCGAGGGCCAACCAGGCTCATATCGCCTTTGAGCACACTGTAAATCTGCGGAAGTTCGTCGAGGCTGTAGCGGCGCATCCAGCGGCCGGCGGGAGTGACGCGGGGATCGTCGGTCATCTTGAACATGGGGCCGGTCATCTCGTTGCTCGCGGCCAGCGCGTTCTTCAACCGGTCCGCATTGGCCACCATCGAGCGGAACTTATAGCTCAGGAAAGGACGCCCATTCTTCCCGACCACCTTCCAGTGGTAGAACGCAGGACCGGGAGAAGTGAATTTCACCAACAGTGCGAGAATCAGGAACAATGGGGAAAGCAATAGGAGCAGGAGCGCGGAAGCCAGCACGTCGAGAAGGCGTTTGCAGAAGAGCAGAACCGGGTTATTCCAGTTCGGAGAGAGCATCGCGGACTCGCAACGCTGCGCCGGCATGGCCTCGCCATGACTCACTTGCCGGCTAAGCACCGGCGGCACCCTGTTCCAATCGCGAGTAGGCCTCGACCAGCGCGCTTGCCGAATGGCGCCAATCCAGTTGGCTGTTGACCCGCTCATATCCGTAGTCTCCCAGCTTTTGACGCCGCTGAGGATCGGCCAGCAGGGCATCGATCGCCTGGGCCAGAGGTTCGGCATCGTCTTGTTCGACATAGACTGCCGCTTCCTGTGCCGACCGGCGGGATTCCACCAGGTCAAAGGAGACGATAGGCTTGCCACATGCCATATATTCCATCATTTTGTTCATGGTGGACATATGGTTCAGCGGAATCGGCGGGTCGGGCGCCACGCAAACATCCGCCGTGGAAAGGTAGGACAGCAGCTCGGCATCCGGGATTCGTCCGGTGAATTGGATCGACCCGTTCAATCCCAGCGATCCCGCCAGTTCCTTCAGGTTCTCCCAACAATCGCCCTTGCCGATCAGCGCGAACAGGACATCCTGATTCTCGCGGATGTTGCGGAGATGATGAGCCGCCCGCACGACACGGTCCACGCCATCTTGCACGCTCATCACTCCCAGATACGCGACCATGTAAGGGTAGCCCTTCTTCAGTTCGGGCCGGGGCTCGGTGCGGCGGAAATATCGCAGATCGGGTCCGCTGCGCACGATCGCCAGCTTTTCGCCGGGCACGCAGCCGCGCTTCTGCGCGACCTCGAAGAAAGACTGATTGGGCGCGATCACCAGGCTCGCGGTTTTGTAGGAATGACGCTCAAGACGCAACAGAAGTCTGTACAGCCAGTCTTGCCGATGAAACTTGGTCTCGTAGGTCTCGGGGCATAAATCATGCTGATCATAGACAAATTTCCGGCCCAACCAGGTGAACGGCAGGCACAGCAGGAAGAACAAATCGGGAGGGTTGGCCGCATGCAAATAGTCAACCCCGTGCCGGGCTGAAACCCACAGCATTAAGACGAACGTGCAGAGCATCGCCCAACTATATTCGAGCAGGTATCCCGGGCCGCTGCTGGCCTGCCAGTGGAGCGAATAACGATAGACGCGGATGCCGTGGTAGACCACGAACCTCTCGCGGTCCTGATTCTCTCCGCGCGGACAAATCACGCTGACCTCATAACCGGCATCGCGCAGCGCAAGCGCCTCCTGGCGCATACGGCGATCCATGGGAAACGACAGATTCTCAATCAGCATGAGCACGCGACGGCTCGAGGACTTCCTTGGCATAGTTGTTTTCAGTGACATAGCTGTTTTCAGTCTGAATACAAAGCAGGAGAAACGCTAATGCGCTGAACATCGTGGACTGCCCCCAATGGAAGCAGGGAGTGCGGTTGATGTAGCGGGGGCGGCGCTGAAAATAAAAATATCCGCTTTCGTCGCGCATATGCTCAATGGTCCAGAGCGCAACCCGGGCTGCCGCCTCGAGGGCGCGATCTTGCGCCCGAAAACGGCACAAGGTCTCGATGCTCTGGGAAGCGCACTGAATGTCAATCGGATATATCCGATCGTGGTAGTACTTGGGACAGCCGCCGGGCAACAAGAAATTGTCGAAATAGAACTTCCAGCCTCGCTCGCGCGCGGTCTTGAAGCGATCATCTCCGGTGCCGCATTCGTAGTCGAGAAGGCTGTCGAGGACATACGCGGTGTGCCAGTTGTCAATCCAACGCAGATTGTCCTGCTGCCCGTAGAACCAGGAACCGTTGCGGTTCTGGTGCCCGACGGTGTAAGCCAGCGCTTCGCTGGCCAGCTGGTATAGCTCCGGACGCCGGGTGTGCCGGTAGACGCGGGAAAGCAGCCCTGCACCGAGGGCATTTGCATTATGCACCCGGACGTCGGCGTGGGCGACGTAGCTGATGCAAGTTCCCTTCTCATCGCGCAGGTGCGGCAGGTCGCGCAGAATGAATTCGCAAACGCCGCAGGCTTCCAGCAGATCCTCCTCCCGTCCGCTGATTTCAAAGGCATCGACAAAAGCGTGGCCGATCAGGCTGCTCCACACGATCGTGGGACATCCCGCCGGAAGGTAGTAGGTCCGGGTCTGGTAGTCGAAATGATTGCCCCAGCAGGAACCCGAGTATCCCTGGGAGCGATTTGCCCGCAACCACGCCAAGCACTCGCCGGCCATCCTCCAGAAATTTTGATCTCCGTCAATCTGGTGCAAGCGAAGGTAGCCACGAGCCATGAAACCCATGCCCTTGCTCGACCTGGCCGGGCGTATGCCAATGTAGGGCCGCAAATTTACCGGCGAGCGCTTGACCAGTTGCACCAGCGCCTGGCGGCCGGCTTTGGTACCCAAGGTCAGTGGCCGCAGAACGCTGTTGAGGCCGTCAAAGGGATCGTACGCAGCGAAATCCCGCCTCTGGACCCAATCCTCCAGCGAGATAAGCGCCGCCTTCGCCCGCGACTGGGTCTCTGCAAGTGCGTCAATCAAAAGAATTTTCCCGCAACGATTTTTTCAATTGGAAGCACGCGCGTGAGACCGCGAAGATATCTTCCAGCGGTATCGGCATCGCAGCACCGGCCAGCGCTGCCTGCACAAAGGCCTTCAGGCAGGCGCCGTGCCCTTTATCTGGAATGAAAGCGCGCCGGACGGTCTTCTTGTGGTTCTGGACGATCGACAGACGGCGAAAGTTATCCAGCACCGCGACCCCTCCGTTCCCCACAATCTCCAGGCGCTCCTTGGGGATCGACGGATCGCCCTCCGAGGTATAGACGATCTGTCCCAGAGACCCCGAGCCAAAACCCAGGGTGTACACGGCGTGCTCCTCCCGTGGACGGTCGCTGTCGGCAGGAAAGGCGCTGGCTGCCGAAATACGCTGCGGGTGGGAACGAAACAAGAAGCAGAGAAGATCCACGAAATGGCAAACCTCCGCCAGCAACCGCCCTCCGCCCTGGACGGGGTCGCGATGCCAGTGATTCGCCGGCAGGCTGCCGGCATTGACCCGGTAGGTCGCGATCCACGACCCAGGTTGCGAGTGCATCCAGTTCGCCAAGGCAACCACGTGTGGGGCGAAGCGGCGGTTATAGCCCACCATCAGCGAGGCGTTCTCCCGCCCGGTGATGGTTTCGATCTCCGCCAGTTCGTCTTCCCGCAGCGTCAGGGGCTTCTCCACAAATACGGATCTGCCCTTCCGCAGAGAGGCCATCGCCAAGGGGCCATGCAGGTCGTGCCGGGTGGCAATGACGATCGCGTCAATGTTCTGGTCGTCGAGTATTTCGGCGGCATCGCTGGTGGCATACTGAAAACCGAAGCGTCTCGCCGTGTCGGTGGCGCTGAGACCGGTTGCGGTGCAGATTCCGCCCAGCACGACATTGGTTTCCTTCCGCAGTTTGGGCAGGAACATGCTCTTGCAGTGGTTCCCGGCGCCGATCACACCCACTGTGACCTGCGGCTTGGCGGAGATACGGCTCGGACTGAAATCCACTCTGGTCTTAGGTCTCTCCTCGGTGCTGTCGTACTGCAGCAAGATGCCCAGAGCCGATTTATCTTCCAACAAGATCCGATAGGCCTGTTCTCCGTCCCCAATGGCAAATCGCTGATTGATGATTTCACGAGCTTGGACTTTGCCCTGCGCCAGCAAATCGAGGAAAAGCTGCATGTTGCGTTTCTCCGTCCAGCGCACATAGCCGACGGGATAATCGATGCCACGTTCTTCATAGCTCGGATCATACCGGCCTGGGCCGTAGGAGCGGGACATGCGCAGATCCAGCTCTTTCTCGTAAAATACTTCCCACGGCAGATCTAGGTGGGTCTTGCCGATGTCTACGATTCGGGCCCGGTCGCGAGCCAGTTCTGCGGCCAGATGCATGGGCTCTGAATTCGAACTCGAAGCGGTCACCAGAACCACATCGGCTCCAATTCCGCTACTCAACTGTTCCACCTGCCGGACGGCCAGGGCACGATCGGGAAACCCTGCCCACGCCGCACCGAAAGCTCTGGCCAGCTCCAGGCGCGAATTCTCCAAATCAAGGCCAATAATCTTGCAACCCGCCGCCGTCAACAGTTGTACGCAGAACTGACCGACAAGTCCCAGGCCGATGACGGCGACCAGCTCGCCGAGTTGAGCATTGGCTTGCCGTACGCCCTGCAGGGCAATCGCGCCCACCGTTGTGCAAGCCGCCAAGTCCAGCGGCACCCCATCCGGCACCCGGGCGCACAGGTTCTTGGGAACAAAGTTAAACTCGGCGTGATTTGCCGTGGAGCCGGCGCAAGCCACCCGATCCCCAACGCGAAACTCTTCCACCCCATCTCCTACCGCAATTACCTGGCCTGACAGGCTGTAACCCAGCGGAACCGGGGTCTTGAGCCGGTTCATCACCTTCTCGTAGGTAGCTGCCAAACCATCGCGCGTGATCGCGCCCATTACACTTGCAACCTGGTCCGGCCGGGCGCGCGCTTTACCCACCAGACTCATCTGCGCCTGCTGCACTTTCATGCGCTCGGTTCCCGCGCTGATCAAAGAAAACGCAGTTCGTACCAACACCCCGCCGGGGCGAACGGTGGGAGCGCACACCTGTTCCAGTTCCACCTTCCCAGTCCAATAGTTGTCGGTCACTTGATACATAACTTCAATCCATCCGGTTACCGACGAAACGGTGAGGCGATTAAGCAAAACACAGTTTCAGCGCTAACTTACTTAGTAAGATATACGAATAAGTACCATCCCAGGCGTGAGCTAAGCTGCTTCTCAATACTCAGAGGTATCCATTTGCCGAATGAGTATTTTCGCAAGGGGAAATGCGCGACTCGCGTGGTCACGCTTGTGAAGTTAGCAAATGCCTGTTTAACGCTCTGACGGGTATAAACGAACGCGATTGGACATTCTGGTCCATCGGTGGCATGATGCACAAAACTGTGAGAGCGAAGATAAGACCACCCTATGCGCAAGAAGTTGTTGTAGTGAAGTTGCCATACCGACGACTCCTGGTTCCCACGGACCCCCTTGAGTTCGTCGCTCAACCGCGCGCGATCCCGTGAGAAGCGCCCCACTCTGCTCAGGATTCGCAGCAATACGTGCGCTCTCATGTATCCCATGATGCGAACATAGTAGTTGAAACTGTGCTTGTGATAGAGCATCAACACGGCTTTTCCGCCCGGCTTCAGAACCCGGTAAACTTCCTCAAATGCCGCCGCTACGTTCGGGGTGTGATGTAACACGCCGTGTGAATAGACAAAATCAAAACTCCCGTCCGGAAAACTGAGCCGTTCCGCATTCTCGATCTGAAAGCGGCCACGCAAGCCGAGAACGTTGAAATGCCGGCGGGTCGCGTCGACCGCGGCTTCGGTTAGATCGACCCCGGTATAATCGGCGCCGTGTTTTGCGAACATCGCCCCGTCGGCGCCATTTCCACATCCAATCTCCAAGACACGCTTACCGCGGGTCTCTTCAAACGGAACCAGCAGCGGAATATGCCACTCGGTGGAGTAGCGAAATGCCCGATATCTCTCGAAAAACTCCGCCGTACCTCTCTCTACGTTTACGTAGTGCGTTCCACAGGCCTCCGTATTCCAGAACTCATGAACTTTCTCGGCAGGCGTCTCATGGGACGGGGACGAATAGGACAAAGAATTCATGGCTGTTGATTCGCGCTCAACGACGGTTGCTGGACGCTGCAAGTCATAAGCGAGACTTCGTTATCCTCCGCTATTGCCTGGTTGTCCAGAAAAGCTTGCTGCCACAACTCCAGCGTCAGCAGCATCCATACGCGATAAGAGTAATCTTCCACGCCGCCGCGATCCTGATCGACCAGACGCCGTACCTCTTTTGCGTCCAGATATCCACGCCGGCGAACATTCTGTTCGCTCAACAAGTCATCCACCATTTCGCGAAGATCCCGGCGCAGCCACGCTCGCGTAGGGGCGCCGAATCCAGCCTTGCGACGCCGGATCACCCAGTCGGGAACCGTTCCCCGCATGGCTTTCTTCAGGATGTACTTCGTGGTGAGACCGCGGAGCTTCATTGCCGGGGGAACGCTGGACAAGAAATCGACAATCTCAGCATCCAGCAAGGGAACGCGGAGCTCGACGGACGCAGCTGAGCTCATTTTGTCGGAGTAGGTCAAATTGAGCTCTGGAAGAAAAGTCTTCGTATCCACATACAACATACGGTTCAGGAAATCGGCATCGGCAACAGCCGCAAAGTGGTCCAGATGCCGGGCGCCGGCAACGGCGCCGTCAAGCTGTTCGCGAACGGCGGGGGCGTACAGTTTCGCCAGGTCCTCGTCACTACAGTAGGCCTGAACAGCGATAAATCGATCTTCCGGCGATAAAGATGAGCTGTGTAGCAGCTTGGAAAAGTAACGGTGAAAGGCCATGACCAGGCCAGGGCTCATTCCGGGTACGCGATCTTTGATGGCCGGGAGCTTTTGAAGAAGGCTGAGGGCAGCTCCCTGACGCATCGATTTGGGCACAATTCGCAACCACTCAGAAATGCGATGGCTCAAATGAACCCGGTATCCTGCAAAGATCTCGTCGCCGCCTTGTCCGCTCAACAGTACTTTGACGTCAGGTCGCGCGACGTTACAGATCAAATAAGTGGAGAGGGCTGCCGCGTCCGAGACGGGTTCATCCAGATGCCAGATGATTTTGGGTAAGAGACTTACAACATCCGGTTCGAGAGTAACTTCACGATAGTCAGCCTTGAAGTGGGTTGCCACCCGGCGAGCGAACCTTGCATCTTCGTCGGACTGCTCCAATCGTCCATCTTCCGGCCGGTAAGCCACCGTGTAGGCGGTCACGGGCTCTCCGGTGATCTGGCTGGCCAAAGCCAGGATCGTGGTTGAGTCTAGTCCGCCACTCAAAAATACTCCCAGGGGCACGTCGGAGATGAGGTGCCTGGCGACCGAGCGTTCCAAGACGGCGCGCAAGGTCTCAACGAGCTCAGGCTCTTTAGAGTCTTCGACCTCGAACTTCATGTCCCAGTAACGCCTGGTAGAGAAGGTTCCATCCTCCCACTCGAGATAGTGACCGGGCGCGAGTTTGAAAATGCCGGCAAACATGGTTTCCGGGCCGGGCACCCAGCGGAATGCAAGATAACTGTGCAAAGCCGCTAAATTCATCTCCCGGGGGACATTTTGACAGAGGAGGATCGACTTGATTTCCGAACCAAAAATCAGTTTGTCTCCGAGCTGGGTATAGTACAGCGGCTTGATGCCCAGACGGTCACGCGCCAAGAGCAGTCTCGGACGCGATGCAGACTTGCGCAGGTCTACGATCCCAAACGCGAACATCCCATTCAACTTCGGAAGCAAGCCAGCGCCCCACTCTTCATAGCCATGGACCAGGACCTCCGTGTCCGTGTTCGAACGGAATTGGTGGCCAAGAGCATGTAGTTCGTTACGCAGCTGAGGAAAATTGAAAATTTCGCCGTTGTAGGTGATCCAGATCCGGCCGTCTTCGTTGGACATGGGCATGTGCCCAGCATCGGACAGATCGATGATGCTCAGACGGCGGTTGCCCAGGCCCACGCGAGCTTCGTGAGAGACGAAGATGCCAGCATCGTCAGGACCGCGATGCGCGATGATGTCAGTCATGCGCTGCAACAACGCCCTGTCCACGAACCCGACAGTTCCGCAAATTCCGCACATAATGACACTCAGTTATTTCAACGCTGGATGTAGAGCGACTCTGGCCTGCCCGGACTCCAGCGTTTGTTTGCGCACCCACGCTGTGCGCCTGCTCTGCTGTTCCACGAGACGCGCTGTGAAACGGATTTATCTTAAAGCTTCAACGTAGAGCGATTCGGGTTTATAGGGGCTGCCGTCCTCAAGCGTATCTAGGTTGAATTCGTTCCAGCCTGCGACACGGCTGGCTGAGGCGCTCACGTCACAAACGTCGCGAAAACCAATGCGCGTGAGCAATCGGCCCAAGGAATGTTTGTCATACATCCAGCGGTGCAACTCGCCCGCACTGGCCGCATCGGGGCGGATGCGCTGTTCGAGAGTTCGAACCCAAGTCGTCTGTTCCATAACGCCGCTTACTTCGGTTCTTACCATTTGATCGAACAGATCATAGATTGCCCGCTCATGAGCCTCGGATCGCGACAAATCCCCAGACTCAAGAGCGTGGAGGGCCTCGGTATACCGCAAAACCAGCCATCGCAAATCCGGAACAACAACTCGCAGGATGCCGCCAACTCTAAGGACGCGATAACACTCGCCCAAGAACGCCGCGCCGCTCTCGCGATCGATGTGCTCAAGAAAATGCGAGTGATACACGACGTCAAAGGTTTCGCTGGAAAACGGTATGCCCTTGCGTAAATTCCACCGGATAATCTGCGGATCAACGTTTTGAAGCCGGGCGCGTCGCTGATGCGACATCAGGCCTATCCGATACAGGAATCTTGCAAACCGCTCATGCCGTCGAATCCGTGCGTAGGGGGAGAAGTCCAGGTTATTCCACGACCAGTCCATTCGCGTGCCACAGGCCAGATTTAGCATCGCTCGGCCATCCGGGAGCCGCTTCGCGGGAAGCCTGTGGGTTACCGCAATCTTCCCGGCAAGAGTTCCGGCAAAATCCTCGGCCGGTTGCGATAAGGTGGTGGCCATATCTAGCTGGGACAGGTCAGCGCCTCTTGCCATACGCTCTTGAGCGTTGCCGCAAACCTTTCGAGAGTGTGCGATTGCTGCAGCCTCTTCCTGTTGTTCTGCACAATTTGCCGGCAAAGATCCGGATCGTTTATCAGGGTAATCACCTTCTCGGCGATTTCGTCCGGAGACTTCGGCTTAACGTACAGAGCGCCGTTCTCTCCAAGTGTCTGCTGAATCGCGGCATGACGGGTAGTGACAATGGGAAGACCGGCCGCCATACTCTCAAGAAGCACGAGCGGCTGGCCCTCCATCGGATACCAGGTGGGAAAGACGAAGATGCTGGCGTCCAGAAGGATTTGTGTCTTCTCTTGCCCGTAGCGTATGCCGAGAAATTTAACCTGACGGTCCAGACCCTCTCGGCGAATGCGCTCTTCGGCAAGACGGGCTTCGGGCAGCGAGTTGTCTCCCACCAGCCAGAACTCGACGCCAGGAACGAGGGCGATCACTTTGGGAACGGCCTCGAGAAGATCCAGAAAACCCTTGGACTCCACCAGCGTCCCCATATAAAGAATGCGCGTTTTTCCGCCACTCCTCGACCGGTCTTGCTGCGAAGCGGTGTACGGGGCCGTAGGAATTCCGTTCGGGACAACGCGAATTCTCTCGCTCGGCACTAACCCATCCAAGTTACCGCGGAAGTGCTCATCCAGCACAACTGTCCGGCCCACATTCTTGAGACAGAATCGAATGAGTGTCTGCAAAAGTGGACGAGCCTTTTTGTAGAAGGTTCCAAAAGAACCGCCATGAATGTGCACGACGACTCGCTGGCCCGATAGCCGAGCGGGAATCAAGAAGAGTGAGTCGCGCAAGAATCCGAGAGTACTTTCCGCCACAGGCATGTGTACCAGGTCGGGATGTTCACGAAGCATTAGATATTGGAAGCGTGCACCGTGCCGCAGCGCCAACCAGACGTTCCGGAGATCGACTTTCCCCACATTATAAAGGTCGCGGCGATCCGCGGTGTCCAGATGCACTATCCGCAAAGAGTCGGCCAAAGCTGAATCCAGGATGTTTCTGGTTACGACACTGACGCCGTGATAGGGAGGTGGTGTGGGGCCAACGACGAGGATCGTGTGACGAGCCCGGTTAGGAGTAGACGCTAGCGGAATTGCTCCCCGTGCCAGCCTTTTCGCCTCACTCGCCTGGGCTATCATCCCGTGGATCCACCGATTACTTGCCCCCGGGACATCTTTAGCCGATTGGCGGCGAGGATTAGCGCTGTCGTTGTGTAGAGCAGCCACGGAAGCGTATTGCTCTTCATAAGGTTGCCTTCGAGCAAGTTGGAAAGAAGCAAATACAGCAACAAGACCCATGGCCAGATTGTGGCCAGCGACGTTCCCTTCTGCAGGTTTTGCAACGAGTATCTAGCAAAGATCACAAAGGCGGTCACGACAGCGGTCAAACCCGCCGCGCCCAAGCCCAGCATGATTTCCATGAATCCATTGTGCGAGTAGAATTGAAACTCTTTAATTTGCTCCCAGATTTCACCCGCAGTCCCCTCGTAGCCCCGCCAGAAAGCCTCATAGCCATAGCCCAAGTATGGCTTGGCCCAAATAGCCTGCGCGACCAAGCCCCACAACAGTGTCCGACCGGTAAGGTTGGCATCTCGCCCGACGACCTCGACGAGTTGGTCGAACTTTGCAGCTACGACACCTACAATGATCAGGACTGGAGTCGCAAAATACAAGAGCCTCGCCGCAGTACGGCCTCGTGAGGTCAAGGTCTTGCTCGATACCCAGATCAGATATGGCAGCACACAGCAAATTCCCAGAGAAGTCATCGAATCGGCTTTGACAATCAGAATTATCGACAGCGCAATTAAACCTAGACGCCAGACCCGGTTGGACCGTTCCCACCACAGCAAGAGACTGAAAACCAGGAAGGCAGTCGCCATCGTGCCACCCAGAGCGTTTTTTTGAGCAAAGGCTCCCACCCAAATACCTTGAAACTCGTCTTGATCGATGCCATATTTTGGAAGTCCAACCGCCATCAGCAAACTAGCTATCGCCACTAAAGCCAGTGCTGACGCGAGGTACAACAGGATTTCTCGAACTGTATAGCGAAGCGCCAGATAGAGCGCAATCACAGTCGTGCCCAGCAGCGCTATGCTTCTGAAAAACGTAAGCATCGGATCTTCCGACCACAGCAACGAAGCAAAAGCGACCGGTATGGGCAAAAGCATCCATGCGCTTGCCTTTAGGAGCCCCTTGGGTACCGAGCATCGAGTGCGGATAAGAAGAAACGCGATCACATAACACAGGACCCACAGCGCATTGGTTACGAGACTTCCCATCCAGGTTCCGGCTTCCGGATCACGGCTGCCCTGGATGTAAGACCAAAAAGCCCCGGTGGCATAGAAAAGGACGAAATGAGCAAAGAACCGCTCGCCCCCGCTAGGCGAGGTCGTCGAACGCGGTCGCGGTACAAGACGGGAGTCAGTTCCGCTCATTTCGAAAAAACCGCATCACAGCATTGAGGCTAATTGCTCAGGGCCATCTGAATTGCGTCGAGCATTCGACCGGCCGCCAGCTCTGGTGTTAAGTGAAGCACGCTAAGTCGCGCCGCCTGCCGCATCCGAAGAAGGTTCGCGGGCGGACAGGAGAGTGCGCGGTCGAGGACAGCGTCTAGTTGCTTGGGTTGGTCGGGAGAAAAGATCCAGCCATTTCTCGCCTCTTGTACCAGCTCCTCTACCGCCTGGCTAAAGCGGCTGCCAAGCACGGGAAGTCCCGCCGCGAGTGCCTCGTTTACGACGAGACCCCATTCGTCCGCAAGCGTGGGAAACACCAGAAGACCTGCTTGCGCATAGACACTCGGTAATTGAGCGAAATCAATGTGTCCCAGAAACTTCACATCGAGAGCACCAGCAGCGGCCATCCGTCTGAGTTCTTCTTTCAATGGCCCATCTCCGACAATCCAACACTCGAGAGCGCGCTGCTGATTTTGGCGCTGCCAACGGATAAGCGCGGGCACGAAGTGTTGCATGCCTTTGCGTTCTGTAAGCTGCCCGACAAACAAGAGGCGGCGCGATGCGAGCTCGTCGCGGCCTTCTGCTATAGAGAGGAGTGACGACATATCCCGAACGTAGGGGAGGCAGACGATCTCCGACGGCTGGACACCTAGGCTTTGCAGGTAACGCGATCCACTAGGGCCATTGGTCAGAACCGTATCGGGCGAACGCAACAAAGAGCGTCGCAGCGCGGAGCGGAGCTTACTCACTCCGATCTCCGTGTGCTCCGAGCAGTTGATCCAGCCAACCAGCCGTGTGCGGGGATTCGCGTGGCGATAGAGGCACGCCAGCAGAGTCCGAAGACCCAACCCGGCAGAAACGACGACATCAGGCCTGTAATTCCTCAGCAAGGCCAGCGTGTCGACAGGCAGATGGACGAACACTTGATCCGAGAAACCTTCTTTGTGCTTCCACCGTCGACGAATGGTCACGCCCCGCTGAACCGTCACCTGCAGCCCATCCCAAGCAGGCATCCATGACCGATTTGCTTCCATGCGCGTGCTGAGAAACACTCTCAACTCGCCGACGGAATGCGAGAGGTTCTGAAGCACGGGAAGAAAGTATGGCGGGATGAAATTCGTTAACAGCGCAACCCGTAGAGGCACTTTCCCGGTCACCGGGTCACACCCATACTTTCGCTGGTCGATTGCAGAACGCCACTACGCCTTTGAAGCCGGCCGCCGCACGGCAAAAACCGCCCACCTTGGAGAAGAAATTTTTCTATGGCCCCTTTACGAAACTCGGCGCTATATGGCCTTCAACCCTTGCTCCTGCCGGCTCCACTGTCTGTAAGAGCAGAAGTACACCGCGGCATAGGTCGCAAATCCTGCTACCAGGCTTGTCGCGGCGCCGCCTACGCCCCAGAGCTTGATAAAAATCACCGCCGTAAGAACTCCCACTGGCGCGGCGACCGCATTGGCGAGCAGGTCAAAATGCGGCTTCTGGGAGGCCCGCAGCGCCATGGAGAGTCCCGTGGCCAATGCCGCGCAAACCGGCACCAAGCCCAGTATCGGAATAAGCCAGGCATCAGCGGCGAACTTCCCCCCGAACAGCAGGTGCTCTATCTGCCCTGCGAATGCCCACAAGACGGCGGCAAAGGCCGCCGCCATTGCGGTCAGAGATACCGTGGCGAGCAGCGCTTTTTTCCGCAACTGATGGGAGCGCCCCAGCCCAAAATCGGAGGACATGGTGGGCAATAGCAGCAGACCCACCGCCGCCACGATTTGCGTCATGGCTAGCGACGGGACCTGCATCGCGCGAAGGATTCCCGCTGCACTCAGACCAAGAAATGCCGCAGCCAGGTAGGTTTGAGTTTGGCTGGCCATCGAGAACAGCGTTGTACTGGCAACCAGCCACCGACCGTAATTCCAGTTCTCCCGCAGCACTTGCTTCCATGGGCATGGATCCGCTGGCGCACCTCCGAACAGATCCAGGCGCCAAAGCAGCAAGAGCACGGGAACTACGCTGGCTCCGGCAATCAATAGAAAGGCCCAGAAGGGATTCAGCCAGCCGCTTTGATGGAGTGCAAACAACCCCACCAGAACGAACACGAAGTAAGCCGCACTGCCCCAGACGGCGATGGAAGGACGATGCACCACATAACACATCCGGCGCGCCAGCCAAAGCAGAAGTAAGAAAGGCAATGCCAAAGCACTTCCCAACGTCGCCGCCACCAGTTCGCGATGTGCGCCAAAGCGTGTCATCACCGCCCCGATGGTGAGCAGCGTCCCAGACAAGACCCCCACCAAAACAGCGTGCACTCTCAGCTGGGCGGAAAAATAACCGGCCAGCCGATGGGAATAGCCAGCCGGGCCAAACACGCTCATCGGCTCCAACAGCAGCACATTGTGAAAGCCCGAGAGAAACAGAAGCGTGGCAAACATTACCGCGAACGCACCGTACGCTTCGCTGGCCAGCCAGCGTGCCAACAGGAGATTCAGAAGGAAGCCGGCCGCCGAAGTAAATCCCTGATCGACGATAGCGAGCCCAAACCGAACTCCCCACGCTCGCAGTCGCGCGCCGGGCAATGCGGAGCTGAAGGATTCGGTTGCCGCCTGCAGAGCGGAACTCAAAGCTTGGTTTGCTCCGACTCACGGCGCAGGGAACCGAAACGGCCATTGAGCGGAAGGCGCGCCGCCACTTGACGGCCGCGCCCCGATGCCGCCTTCCAGACGCTTTGCGCGAGCAGTTTCCAGGGATCTTCCGGAGCCATCAGGCGCCAGCGATGTGAAGCCAGCACCCACCCCATTCCTCCAAGCACCGCCAAGCAGGTCAGCAGCAGTATCGTCAACATTCTTGGTGGAAACGATTTTTTCTCTGGAACATTGGGCGAATCCATGACGCGCACTACTGGGATTTCTTTGGCTTCCTGAATGCGGGCGAGTTCGTACTGTTCGTTGAGCAGTTCGAACACCGTCTCCTGGACTTTCATTCTGCGATACAGATCGGCCCACGCCACTCCCAATAACGGCAGTTTGCGGATCGAGGGATACAGATCGTCAGACTTGGGGGCATCCGCCAGCAACGAGGAGTCGGTTCCTTCTATCTTCTGTATTTGGCGTTTCAGCTCTTCCACCCGCGCGCGCGCAGACCGAACCCTGACATTTCCGTCGGCATAGACTTGCTCCAGGCCTTGAAGCTCAGACTGGGCGGCAATGAACTGGGCCTGCAACAGGGCTGCCGACTCCACCATCGCTTTGGTTTGCTCTTTGATGTCCAGGGCTGTGTTCTTGCTTGCAAATTGGCTGAACTCCTGCTCAGCGCTGCTCAGATCCTGCTTGACCGAGGCCATTCGTTGCTCGATAAAAATACGCTCGCGGCGCGCTGACGAGGTGCTTACCTCCGACACCAGTCGGTCCAGCTCCTCGACGTATGCTCTAGCCATTGCCGCTGCCCGGTTCGGATCGTGATCGGTTACGGTGATCGTGATGACTCCACTCTTGTGGTCTTCATTCACAAAAGTCTGCCGCGCCAGATCTTTGCGCGCATCCTCTTGATAGCGGACCCCATACACCGTTCTTAGATTGAATCGGTCCACGATGCGGTCTTCCACCGTGCGGCTGTACAAAACCTCACTAAAGAGGGCACCCGACGATTTGGAACCGAGCAGGTCGCCGGCCAAACCTCCCAGACCCGGGACGGACTTTCCGGCCAACGCCGCAATCATAGCCATGCCGGAACCGGACTGACTGTCGGGCGGCATCAGGCGGGTCGTCGATTCATAGCGCTTCGGAATGAGAAACGCAATCAGCGTCGCTGCCGCGACTCCCCAGCATGCGCAACGAAATAGAAAGACTCGTCGCTCCCAGAGCAGCCACAACCGTGCCGATGCCACGGAGGCCTTGCCCCCGGGCACGGCGGCAGGGCCTCCGTGGTTGCCGTTGCCCGAAGCTGGCACTTCCACTTCCGGAAACGGTTCGGGAATAGTTGTGGGATTAGCGGCAGTCACAGGGTCGTACCGGAGTTCAAGTTATGGGGCTAAATTTCGGCTTCGAACGCGATTTCAGTTGTGCACACCCCAGCGGGGATAGAACGTAAGCTGCAACGAGCCGGTCACGTTCGTCTGGCGCGTGGCCGAGAGCAGCGGGAACATCCACTGCTCGTATTGCACGAAGGCGGAGGCGGCAAACTCGCGTCCCAGCCTGGCATCCGTGCGCAAGGAATAATCAGCCAGGCGCCCGCCTTCGAGGAAGCTGCGATCAGCTTCTTGATGGCGGTAACCTGCCTGCAATTTGGTGCGCGGAGAAAACCAGTACGTCGCCCAGCCCTGCATGCCGTAGCCGTCGCGGCCCACCCAGCTTCCGATCAAGTTGCCGTCCTCGGTGTAGCCCGAGCGGTAACGCCTGTCGAAATAAATAAACCCGGGCGCGAAGATGCTGGTGAATGGATCCTTTACGCCTTCCAAGCGCAGCTCAAGATGGGGAATCTTCGGCACCTGGGGCAGATAAAGCCCGGGATTGAGCATGGGACGCGAGGAGCCGATGGGAGAGATTTCGTCGCCGACCAGCGAGTCGTTGTAGACGGTGAGCCACTTGCGCAGCCCGGGCACGCGGTAGCTGAGGTCGAATCCAGAGAAACGTTTGGCGGGATTCAGCACGACGCTGCTCTTGTGCGAGTAATAGCTGCGCAGGAACTCGCCCCAGGTAAAGGGCAGCCCCGGCCCGCCGAAGATGGCAGTGATGCCCATGCCAAATTCCAGATTGGGCGTGGGCTTGAAGCTGATCTTGTTCCCGTGGATAAAGGGCTGAGGATGAAATCCCGGTCCCAGAAGGTTGGGCGGATCGTATACGAAGGCCTGCCCGGAAAGCTGGCCGACGAAAAAGACCGACCGGGCGGCTCCGAGAACGCTCGACAGCAGCGGCACGTGAAAAGGTTCGACATTGGCTACCTGCGCCATCAGGATCGAACTGGCATTGTCGCTCGCAAGAAACGGCCCGGATTCTCCCACCCCCAGCCACTGCGCCTGCTTGCCGAAAGAAAACTGTAGATCTTTGAAGGTCAGAGCGACCGAACCATTCACCACTTCAAAGCGGTTGAGGGCCGCAGTCCCGTCGGCGAAAGGCGCGGTAAAATCCGCCTGCGCGATGGCCTGCTGCACGCTCGCGGAATCGGAGGGCAGCGAAGGCGCGTGCTGATATTCGCCTTGCAGATAAAACGAAAACGGGCCAGCCTCGGCGTGGCCGGCAAGTCCGGAGATGCCGCTCACGCCCTGGCCGTAAGGGCGCCCATAATCGTCGATCAGGGTTTGGGCAAAGTGATATCCGTCGGTGAGCGGATGGCCGGAGATGTTGGTTGTCCGCTCGTAGAAGGAGTCGAGGCGCGCGCCCACATTCGAGGATCCTTCCAGACGCCGCGTCTCCTCGGCGAACTCGCCGCGCAGAGCAGAATAAAGACTCGCGGCCTGGTCGCCGAACGGGCCTGCGGAGTCGAGGCCATTGCCATCGTCGTCTCCCGGGCCGAGGTAGCGCAGACTGTCGCCCGCTTCCTCGATCAGGCGGGCGCACTGCATGCGGGTCCAGGGACGAATCCCAAGATACGCCGTATGAATGTAGCCCATAGCGGCCAGGCGCTCGAACAGCGGATACACCCAGCTATCGGGCGGGACATAGGTCGAGCCCATGTTCTGCGGACTGCGCACCTTATCTCTTGGAGTACGGTCGATGAAGCTGCCCCATGCCCCTTCGCTGACCTCGGGATCGCGCCGGCGCAGATAGATTTGCCGCGCCACGAAGTAACCCATCGCGCCGCCCAGAACCACATCGGAGGGAAAATGCTCTTTGCCCGTCACGCGTGCCAG
Organism: Acidobacteriaceae bacterium; assembly: GCA_003156805.1. Lineage (GTDB taxonomy): Bacteria > Acidobacteriota > Terriglobia > Terriglobales > Acidobacteriaceae > Sulfotelmatobacter. The sequence continues at coordinate 82,436 of PMHV01000024.1, forward strand.
CGATACCGCCGAAGCCAAACCGTAGGAGAGGAATTTGCTCAGCGTGCCGGGATATTCATGCGCGATCACGCCCGCGATGGCCCACGACATGGCCGCATGCTCGGAGGGAAACGACGTCCCACCGGAAAAAAAATGTCCGGCTCCGGTTCCCTCATAGGGCCGCTGCCGCTGGAACATGTACTTGAGCGCGTAGTCGGCGAAAACCGCATTGATGGCAGACTCGCTGGCGAGGAATCCGGTTTCGGCCGCGTGATCGTTGTTTGTCATCTTGCCGAACAGGAACATGGCTCCAGCTCCGCCCGCGAGCGAAAACGCGCCATAGTTCGAAAGGCTGCGACTGCGTGATATTTCGCGGGCTGGAACCTGCTTCGACAACCACGAATCACTCGCCACCAACGCTGCGGTCGCTCCCAGCGCCGGCGCGAGCCAAATGGCGTCGCTCGAGCGTAAATGCAGAGGACTAGTCCAGATTGCTTTCTGATCTCCGGCAAAGCGCCCAAACAGAGAGGCTACTCCGGACCCCGGAGTGGCGGCGGTTCCGGCGGAGACATTCCAACCGGACATCTCCGGCGGCGGTGAGTCGGACCGAACTGAGACGGGATCCGCGCCCGGCTTCAGCTCGGAAGCAGGAAGGAAAACCGGCGCCAAGGTGGAGGGAGCATCGGGCAGGGCTTTCGTTGCGTCAGGCACGGGATATTGGGCGGCCGCAGGGATGATCCCAAAGAGCAACCAAAAAATACACAGAGCCAGAGTGTTTCGCCGCATCTTCAGCGCCCGGTTGGCCCTTCCCATGCCGCTGCAACGGGAAAGCGCAAACCGCTCAGTATCCGAGACCGACGCTAACCGCAATGGCCACCGAGGACATCAGTTGCGCCGCCTGCAGAGTGGTCTTCCAGATTGGCGTGCCGCCGAGGGCCTTCTGCGGAACAAAAACCGTGTCTCCGGCACGGAGTTCTGCGGTCAGCACATCGCCCGTGAACCAGACGCCGCTGCCGCTTCCACCCACCACCGAACCGTCGGCGCGCACCACAAACACCGCCTTGCGGTTGGCCATATTGGTGGGACCGCCAGCCTGGCGCAGGTACCAACCCGCGCTCTTGCCGGGGCGATAGGTAATGGCAGTTGGGTTATAGACTTGGCCGTTGACTACCACGAAGTTGGGAGTCTTCGGGATAAACAGCGTGTCGCCGGCGCGCACCTCAATATCGGCGGGCGTGTTCGCCCACTTGCGAGGATCTTTCGCAATGTGGATTACGAGCCGACCCGGAGGCGGCGTGCTTTCCAGCTGGTTGAGGGTCGAGTGCCATTGCTGGATGGTCGCATCCTTGGCCAGTTTGTCGTCGGGATCGCCGGTGTCGGGAGCCATCTTGAATGCAACTTGCTCGTTCTTCACCTGTCGAATCAGGTCAGCGCGATTGCGCTCTTCGAGTTCGCGCACCTGCTTGCGCTCGAGAATAGCGCCGTAGGGATAGGCATCGGCTCGAAGTCCACCGGCACGAGCGAGCACAGAACTAAGCCGCTCGCCTTCCTGAATGCCGTACTCGCCGGGATGCATAACGTCGCCCGTGACCGCGATCAGCGACCCGACGTCGCTCCATCCGGCCAACTGACGGATGGTGAGCACGTCGCCATCGTGCAGGCGCATGTCGGTGTCGGCGTCACCCGCGAGAGCCCGGCCGATCGGGACCGTGATATGTTCACCCAGCACCTGGGCGCCGTTCTCCACCGTGTAGCGCGTAAGATCGGCGGCCTCGGTGAAAGCTCCCCGTTTCAGCCCTCCGGCCAGCCGCACCAATTGCGCGGCCGACATATCGTCGCCCAGCGGATACTTGCCCGGCTTGCCCACCTCGCCTTCAATCTTGACCGTCGGCGGATCGAGCTTGTTGAGGTTGCGATGAATAAAAACCCGATCCTTGGGCTCGAGAGGAATGTTGTCGGCGGCATCGCCAGCCAGCGCCTTTCCGAGATCCACGCTGAGGACTTTCAGTTTTCCATCCGGGGTACGGCGGAAGATTTGCGCATCGCTCAGCAGGGCATCGCGGGTGACGCCTCCGGCCAGGTACACGGCATCACGCAGGTGGGTGGCGCCGTTGGTGACCCGCTGTCCGGGGTCGCGCACTTCGCCGCTTACTGTAATCGTCGGCGGATCCTCGAAGTCGAAGCGTCCGAAGATGCGCACCGTGTCGAAGGGTTTGAGGGGGAGATCCTGCTCGCTCTGTTTGTCGGCCAGAGCGTCGCCCAGGTTAAAGGCAATCACTGTGGGACGATAATCCGGGGGATCGAGCCGGATAATCTCGGCGTGCCGTTGCGCAGGTTCGGGCATGAGATCGGCATAGGCTTTGATCAGATCGGCGACCCGCATGCCTTCGCGATAGGCGTACTTGCCGGGGTGAAAGACGTGGCCGTCCAGGTAAACGGTCTTCTCGCTGTAGGGCAGGATCGGAGAAATGCGAATCTTATCGCCATCCTGAATCTTGAAGTCCTCGAGCGCTGCGGTGACGCTCTCCTGATTATTGCTGTCTCCAAGATCGAGTTGCAGCATGGTGCGGCTCTGGTGGGCAAGAACGCGCTCGACTTCGATATGGCGCAGAGTGCCGGAGTTCAGAACGCCGCCGGCCAGCTCCAGGACTTCGGCCAGGTTGCTCTCATGGTCGAGCTCGTAAATCGCAGGACGGCGCACCATGCCTTCCACGGTCAGCTCGGAACCCAGCGGCGGCACCAAGATAGTATCGCCCGCCTGTAACCGTTCCATGCTGGAACGGACTCCGTGCAGAAGCAGGCTGTAGACATCGACTTCTTCCACAAGTTGCTGGCCGCGGTAGTGGCGCAAGAGGCGCAACGAACCGCGCGAAGTCGGTCCACCCGCCTGATAGAGCGCATTCAGCGGAGTCGACAACGAGCTGACGTCGTAGGCGCCGGGCCGCAGGACATCGCCGACCACATAGACACGCACCGTGCGCAGGCGGGCCAGAGAAACATCCGCCTGCACATCGCGAAACTCGGTGCGTAGCGCGGTTTGCACCAGCCGCTGAACCTCTCCCAGACTGCGGCCGGTTACCGGGATTGCCCCGGCTTCGGGCAATGCCACCCGGCCTTCGCGATCGACCACGCGCTGCAACCGCTGCGAGACGCCGCCCCAGAGCTCAATACTGAGGCCATCTCCTGGTCCGAGCACATAGTCTGGCCCTACGGGCAAATCCATAGGAAGCTCATCGAAGTTGCCCGTCCCATTGCGGAAAACGTCTTCGCCGAAGCGGGTCAATACCGGCGAGCGTTTCGAAACCTGGGCGTAGAGATCGTAAAGCGAAGGGACATCGGCGTAGGGATTAACACGACGGCGAATCTGAGTGCGGTCGTTGTCGGGTGACTTTTCCCGATAGTACTGCGGCCAGCTTTGCGGCCCGCCGGGAAGCGTCTGACGGAATCGGTTGTCGAGCCGCGCGTTGGGCTGGTTGCGCTCAATCTCTCCCCCCATGGAAGACCATGCATTGAGCGGAGACGCAGCCATTGAACTCAGAGACGGAAACTGGGAAGACCCGCCACTGGCAGACTGCGAGTTCAACCCGAACGAATTCCCTCGCTGCGAGAAGGACTCAGAGCTATAGGGAGAGTTCGGGTCCGAACCACTCATGCTGGTGCTGAGCAGGCCTGGCAAACCTTCTGGACTGATACGCGGCATCGAACCCGCATCGGGCGGCAAAGCGTCGTAGGACTCCCGATCAGGCGGTTGCGCGCCCGCCAAGTACTGGCGGCGAGTGAAGCCGGACGGCGGTTCGCCGGCAGGCACCTGCGACGGCGACGAGGGCTGCGACGGCATCGCCATGCCCGGCTGGGACCCTTCACTCGACTGCGGAATTTCGGACTTCGGCACCAAGCTCTGCGGACCGCGAAGTTCTTCGTGGGTTCCCCAGTATTTCTCTTCATCGCTCTCGGCGGCGGCCACGTCACCGGCTGGCTTTTCGCCAAGCTTTTGCGGACTTAACCGCTCAATCGGCTCCTGCTCCAATTCTTCTTTGGTGGGCTTGGCCCGTATATATTCGCGGTCTTCAATTTCCCGCGTGGCCAGCACGCGAATGTTCTCCTCTTCCCCCAGCAGTCGGAACAGGGCTTCATCGGAAAGATCGGCGGGATCGAGCAGGCGGCCCTGCTCGTAAGCCTTCCGCACCAGCAACTTCTTGAATTCCAGCAGCAGGCCAGGTTCGCGCCGCAGGATTTCCGTGATGGTGGACGCCGAAAGCGAAACCTCTGGTTCCAGCTCCCGCGGTTTCGTGGTGGTGGTCGCGGTGCTGTGCTCTGGGTTCCAGGAGTTCTGGTTCTGTGCCCAAACCAGCGGTTGCTCGACGCTCCCCGCCAGCAGAAGCGCGAAGAACAAAACCGCTCTGCCCTTGCGCAGTTTTTTTGTTGACTGGATGATCATCATGGGTGGACCTGTCTGGGAGGCAGAGGAATGTTTTGAAAGCGGCCGGGAATCTTGACCTTCACTTCAAGTAGATCAACAGTCTGAACCAGAAACGTCAGGGGCGGCCTTAAGGGGTATTGTTCCAGACGGCGTGGGCTCAACCAACCGACTCGACGTCGGCCTCATCCACTTCGACCGCTACCGAGCGCATAATGAGATCGATCGAGAAAACCACGCGGCAGCGATCTTTCTTGCGCACGAGCACACCTTCCAAACCCTCCATGGGTCCGCTGTGTACGCGCACGCGCCGGCCCACTCGCAGGTAAGGATGGGGCTCGAGCCGCCCGCCGCGGGACAGCCGCTGGCGCAACTCTTCGATTTCCGCGTCGGGCAGGGCTGCGGGCTGGCCGCGGAAGCTCACCAGCCGCACCGCGCTGGGCAATTGCAGAACGCGAAGCCGGTCGGCAAGCCCGATGCGCACGAAAACGTAACCCGGAAACAACGCCAGATCCAGCTCTTTGCGGCGGTCTTTCCAGCGCCGCACCGAGCGATAGAGCGGCAAGAAGCAGGATATTGAACGTTGTTCGATCTGCTGCGCGACACGCTTTTCGTGGCGGGGACAAGTATAGAGCGCATACCAGCCAGCATCCTCCACCTTGAGCGAAGTGGTTGGAACTATCTCGCTCATCGTTGCTCTTTCCGCATCTATTGCGACCCCGCATCCAGCCATAGCTTCGCCACCTTAGTTACAGAGAGCTTTTTCACCTAATTTGTTTTCTTTCAATAACCTGCAAACAAAAATCACGCGCATGCGCCGGGCTCAGTTATGCGCCGCGCCCACTAAAGTCGGGCGCTCTCGCACAGCGTTCAAGATGCCAGCCTCAGAGCTCTCCAGAACCTTGGTGCGAATGTCAACCACAGCCCAATAGAAGATGCCCCGGTTCTGCTCAGGTGCCAGCGCCAGAATCCTCATCTCGGGATGGCGGCCCAGCAAGAAGCCACACTGGCCCAATCGTTTCTCGGGTTCGTCCATGGTGATGATGAGCACGTCGGGTTCAACCTGTTCAACGATGTCGGTGAGTTCGTTTTCGTTCCGCACCTCGCCCACAACCTCAATATCGGGCTGATCGGAGATGGTAGCCATCACCAGTTCCCTCATCAGCCGAGGTCGATTTGCGACCAAGACACGAACCCGTTTCACGGAGTTGCTCCCAGTCGGAAGAGTATGTCTCTGCGGCGACAAGGACAAGGTTCAATATGGGTCCATGAAAAATGCAGTGGCGAGGGAGGTCGCGGTACTGGAAGACAACAATGCGCGTACCAAGACTGTACCTAGTGAAGTACTCAGGCGCGGACTAATCCAGTACCGTCTCGGCAGCGCAGGTGCGCGATTGATGAGAAGGTTCCAAGCTCTGCGCTCGTCCTTCGTTCCGGTGCCCACGCGGCGAGATCTTGTCGCAGCCACCCAGCTACCGTGAGCTGGCGCTAAACTGAAATACCGTCACGGAGTGATACTTCTCGCCAGGCTTCAATTCTGTCGAGGGGAAGCTCGGGTGATTGGGCGAATCGGGAAAATGCTGCGTCTCCAGGCAAAAGGCGTAGCGTGGCTTGTAGACGCGCCCTTCCTTTCCTGTAATCGTGCCGTCGAGGAAATTTCCCGTATAAAACTGCAGTCCGGGCTCGGTGGTAAGCACTTTCAAGATTCTTCCCGTGGTCGGCTCGTACACCTCGGCAGCCTCTGAGAGTTGCCCGGCAGTATGATCCAGGACGAAGTTGTGATCGTATCCTTTTCCTCTGCGCAACTGTTCGTCGTCGGCATTGATGCGCTCTCCGATGGAATGCGGAGCGCGAAAGTCAAACGGTGTGCCTTCCACCGGCTTCAGTTCGCCGGTTGGGATCAAGGTCGCATCCACGGGAGTAAAGCGGGAGGCGTCGATCTTCAGAACATGGCCGAGAATATCGCCAGTGCCCTGACCGGCAAGATTGAAATAAGAGTGGTTGGTGAGATTCACAACGGTATCTTTGTCGGTGGTAGCCGAGTACTCGATTCGCAACGCGCCGTCACTTACCGTGTAACGGACAATGGCAGTGAGGTTTCCGGGGAAGCCTTGTTCGCCGTCTTTGCTCAGGTAGGTGAGCTCCACGCCGTCCTTGATCTCCTTGCCTGTCCAGACGACCTGGTTGAATCCCTTGATGCCGCCGTGAAGAGTGTTATCGCCATCGTTCTTGGGCAGAGAATATGTCTTGCCGTCGAGTTGGAAGCTGCCATGAGCGATACGATTGCCGTAGCGGCCGATGAGCGCCCCCAGGTAGGGAGGGTTCGGAATGTAGCCATCCACCGAGTCATGACCCAACACCACATCGGCAAGCTTGCCGTTGCGGTCGGGAGTTCGCAGGGAAACGACAATTCCTCCGTAGGTCATGATGCGGACTTCGATTTTGCCGTCGGCCAACGAATAGATATCGACGGGCGTTCCGTCGGTAGTGTGGCCAAAAGCCTGTTTTGTCACCCGCGTTTTTGCCAGCATAGATGCTGAGAGCATAATCAGAGCGCAGAAAATTGCAAGGGCGTAGTTCATTCTCTTGGAGAGCATTTTTCATCCTCTCTGGGTTGGCGAGCTTTGCCACGGTATCCTGTGCAGCCAAAGCAGGAGGCTTAATCATACAACTCAAGGGCGTTGTTCTCCTGCTTAGCGGTGTAGAAGTGGTGTACGCTGAAACAGAGCGCATTCCTTGGCGCCAGAAAATGCCACACGATACAAGCCGAGTTTACTGAAACGATTTCGCAGAATCGATATCGAGAACGGTTGCCCATGAGAAAAAACCTCCTGAAATTGGTGGCACGCACGCTATTGTCGCTTTCTCTGGCAACAGCGCTTTGGGCACAAGCGCCCGACGTCATCATTGTGGATGCTGCGGCTCCGGCTCACCCATTTCCTCACTTCTGGGAACAAATGTTCGGCTCCGGGCGCGCCGTTCTCAGTCTGCGCGACAGTTACCGGCTCGATCTGCGAGAAGTGAAACAGATCACCGGCTTTCAGTATGTGCGCTTTCACGCCATCTTCCACGACGAGGTTGGCATTTACGACGAGGATGAGAAAGGACAGCCCGTCTACAACTTTTCTTATGCCGATCAGATTTATGACGGCCTGCTGACGAATGATGTGCGGCCATTTGTGGAATTGAGCTTCATGCCGAAAAGACTCGCGTCGAAAGAAATCATTCAGGCTTTCTGGTACCGGCCCAATGTTGCACCGCCCAAAGACTGGGCGAAATGGGACGATCTGATCGCACAATTCAGCCGGCATCTCGTCGCACGCTATGGCATCGATGAAGTCAGTCAATGGTATTTTGAAGTTTGGAACGAACCCAACCTGGATTTCTGGGGCGGCGATCCGAAGCAATCGACCTACTGGGATCTCTACGACCACACCGCTCGCGCCCTGAAAGCGGTGAGCCCGCGTCTGCGCGTGGGAGGTCCGGCGACGGCGCAGGCGGCTTGGGCCGATGCCTTTATTCAGCATTGCTCGGACAACCATGTTCCGGTGGACTTTGTTTCCAGCCACGTCTACGGCAACGACCGGGCGCAGGATGTTTTCGGCACCAGCGAGAACATCCCCCGCAACAACATGGTCTGCCGCGCGGTAAAGAAGGTACACGACCAGATTCAGGCATCCTCGATGCCCAACTTGCCGCTCATCTGGAGCGAGTTCAACGCCAGCTACTCCAATGAGCCGGACGTTACCGATGCATCTTATATGGGACCTTGGCTGGCGGATACGATTCGCCAGTGCGACGGCCTGGTCAACATGATGTCCTACTGGACTTTCTCCGATGTTTTTGAAGAGCAGGGAGTGGTGAAAACGCCTTTCTACGGAGGGTTTGGTCTGCTCGCCGAAGATGGAATCCCGAAACCCGCCTTCAACGCTTTCAAGTTGCTGCATAACCTGGGCGATGAGCGGATCGAGGTTGCGTCCGACTCAGCCCTGGTCACGAAAAGGAAGAACGGTTCCCTGGTGCTCGCAGTCTGGAACTACGCTTCACCGGAGCAGGCTGGCTCGACGAGAACCTTTACCTTGCGCTTTCAAAGTACTCGCTTGAAACACGCCGTTGTTTCCGTGGTGGATCCCTCGCACGGCGACGTACATGCGCTTTACGAAACCATGGGATCGCCTCGCTACCCTACGCCATCCCAAATTCAGCAATTGAAGCAAGCCGCCGAGCTTGCTGCGCCCGAGACTCGCGGCCTCAAGGGCGAAGAACTTACACTGACGTTGCCTTCCTACGGACTGGCCGTGGTCGAAGTGAAATAAAACGGGAGTGAAGTAAAGAAGTGAAAGAACGAAGAAGCTAGAGAATTCTCTCCTGCGCGTAGCCGTTGGCTCCCAGCGCCGAAATCAATTGAGCAATGTGGTCGGGGCCGCGGGTTTCCATCGTTATGTCGATCGCCGTGTCTCCCAGATTCACGTTGTGATAGGCGCGGTCGTAGGAGGTTTCGACGATGTTGGCGCGGTGTTGCGCGAGGATGCCGGTGAGGCGGTGCAGAGCGCCGGGATAATCGGGGAGGTGTACGCGCAGGCGCACGAGTCTGCCATCTTTTACCAGGCCACGCTCGATGATGCGCGCCAAGAGTGTCACGTCAATGTTTCCGCCGCTGACTATGGCGACGACTCTCTTGCCGGTCATCGCTATGCGGTGATTCACCAGGGCCGCTACGGCTGCCGCTCCAGCGCCTTCCGCCAGCACTTTCTCACGCTCCAGCAAAAGCAGAATCGCATTGGCAATTTCCTCTTCTTCCACGGTTACGATTTCGTCGACATATCTCTGAACCAGAGGAAAGGTGCGCTCGCCGACGCGCCGCACCGCGATTCCATCGGCAATGGTCACCGCGGATGGCAACGTAACCGGCGCGCCCTCCGACAGCGCCACTTTCACCGAAGGCAACCGCGCGGGCTGCACTCCAACGACTCGGATTCGCGGATTTGTTTCCTTGAGCGCGCAGCCCATACCGCTGATCAGCCCTCCGCCGCCGATGGGCACGACTACAGCTTCCAGGTCGGAGATCTGTTCGAGCAGTTCGAGTCCCAATGTTCCCTGCCCCGCTATAACTGCCTCGTCGTCGAAGGCATGGACGAACGTGAGATGCTCCTCTTCGCTGCGGCGGATCGCTTCCTGGTAAGCCTCGTCGTAATTGGCTCCGTACAATACCACTTCGGCGCCGTAGCCGCGCGTCGCGGAAACTTTGATCAACGGTGTGGCCAAGGGCATCACGATTTTTGCCGCGACACCAAGCTTGGCTGCCTGATAGGCAACCGCCTGCGCATGGTTGCCGGCAGAAGCGGCAATCACGCCCCGCGATAGTTCCTCTGCGCTCAGACTTAGGAGCTTGTTCAACGCACCACGTTCTTTGTAGGCACCCGTCCTCTGCCGGTTTTCGAGTTTCAGGTAGACGGAGTTGCCGGTCAGGTCAGAAAAGGGCTCAGAACGTGTACATGGAGAGATGTAAATCGACTTGCGAATTCGGCCTAAAGCGGACTGAATTTCAGAAAGTTTGACCATTCGAGAACCGACGCGGCAGCGTTGATGCAACATCTTACCTGAATGATCTGCCTCCGATGCGAGTCACGCCCAAGCTCCTGTACTAAGGCTCTGGCGTACTCCGAAAAACCAATGACGCGCATCGAAATTCTCGATTGTACTTAGTCTGGTGTTTCGGGCTACACAAGAGATCATGGGGGAGAGTCGCCCTACTTACTCGGCGGACTACGATGCCTGCGGAATCGGCTTCATCGCGCAGCTCGGGGGGGCCGGATCGCGCGAGGTAGTTGAACGCGGGCTTAACGCCCTGGTGCGTTTAACTCACCGCGGCGGCGTGGATGCCGACGGCCGCAGCGGCGACGGCGCCGGTCTGCTGACCGCAATTCCGCAAGCTTTTTTCCGTAAGGCCGCTGATGAAGCTGGCATCGAACTGCCCGGCGAGTTTGGCGTGGGCATGGCGTTTCTTCCTTTGCAAGAGGAATCACGCGCGCTCGATGCTATCCGCGAGGCGGTTTCAGAGTTCGATGTTGCCTTTCTGGGCTGGCGGATGGTGCCCACCGATGCTTCGATTCTCGGGCCGCGTTCACGCGACTCGCTGCCCGCCGTGCGACAATATTTTTTTGCGCCCAGAGAGAGCCAGTCGAACTTCGAGTCTCAGCTTTTCCTGCTCCGCAAACAGCTTGAGATCTACGCTCCTTTTCTTTACTTCTGTTCTTTATCGGCAAGAACCATTGTCTATAAAGGACTCCTGACGCCTCAGCAGTTAGCCGCGTTCTATTCTGACCTTGCCGATTCTGAGTTCGAGAGCCCGTTTGCCGTCTTCCATCAGCGCTACTCCACCAATACGCAANNGCTCACAATGGCGAGATCAACACCATCAGCGGCAACCGGCGCTGGTTTCAGGCGCGCGCGGCAGGTATGCGACAACGCATCGGATTGCCCGACGATTCGCTTTTGCTGCAGCCGCGCATGAGCGATTCCGCGAGTCTGGACAATGCGTTGGAAATTCTGATCCAATCTGGCTCCAGCATCGGCGAAGCTACGCTACGGCTTGTCCCACCGGCTTGGGAACACGACGATCACCTCGACCCAGGGCTGCGCCGATTCCTGGCGAATTCCGCGCCGGAACAGGAACCTTGGGATGGTCCCGCGGCCTTAATTTTCACCGACGGAAAAATGGTGGGCGCCAAGCTCGACCGCAATGGATTGCGGCCGCTGCGCTACACGCTGACCTCCGACGGCCTGCTCGTGGTCGGTTCCGAAGTCGGCATCACGGACCTGATCGACAAGCAGGTTGTGGAACGGCAGCGACTTGGCCCTGGTGAAATGCTGGTCGCGGACCCGATTAACGGAACTTTCTTCCGGCCGGATGAGATCGCTGGTTTGGCTCATGCCGAGGGGCAGCCGAGCGCGACGATGGTAATTCCGGCTGAGCACAAGTCCGTGCCTTCCACGCGGGATGCGAATCGGTCGATGGCTGCATTCGGCTGGACCGAAGACCAGTTCCGCATGCTGTTTCAGCCGCTGGTGGAAGACGGCCAGGAACCTCTGTGGAGCATGGGCGATGACGCTCCGCCGGCTTTTCTTTCCAGCCTGCCTCGTCCGCTTTGGGATTACTGCAAGCAACGCTTTGCGCAAGTGACCAATCCGCCCATCGACCCGCTGCGCGAAAGCCACGTGATGTCGTTGGATGTGTACCTCGGCAAGAACCTGAAGCTGACTTCTCCGCTGCTCGATGCCGGCCAGATGGATTCGCTGGCGAAATTATTGCTGCCGGTGCATCGCATTGACTTCACCTTTGAGGCAAACGGTGGCGTAGATGCCGCGCGACAAGTCTTAGCAGCAATTTACGAGGAAGCGAGCGCCGTTGTCTCCACTTCCGGCGTAATCGCACTGAGCGATCGTGGAATCAATGAAAAGAGAGCCGCGATCCCTGCTCTGCTGGCTGCGGCCGCCGTATGGAAGGCGATGACCGAAGCCGGTGCATGGAATATTCCGCTGGTGGTCGAAACCGGGCAAGTGATCGACACCCATCATGTGGCTATGCTGGTCGCTGCTGGCGTTAGCGCAGTACATCCGTATCTCGCAATGGAGTTGGCGGCACGCGTCGACCTCAATGGTTCTGCTCGCTACCGCGCCGGCCTGGAAAAAGGACTGCGCAAAGTGTTGGCGCGTATGGGGATTTCCACCATCGCCAGCTACCGCAACAGCCAGTTGTTCGAAACGATCGGCTTAGAGCCTGCGGTTTGCGCAGAGTTCTTTGAAGACGCGGGCCATGCGCTGGGCGGAATTGAACTGGGAGATCTGTTGCAAGATGCCGTACGTTGTCACGCGGCGGGCTTTGCCGCTTCTGCTGCGGAATTCCGCGATGCCGGCCTCTATCGCTTCCGGCATAACGGCGAGCAGCATGCAAACTCTCCGGAACTTGTGCGGCGAATGCATCGCTACATCAAGTCTCCCACCTCCGAAAATCATGAAGCACTGGCGGCCTTCTCGCAGGAGCGCACGAACGTGGCCGTGCGCGATTTGCTCGAGGTCTCTCCAGGAGAAGCCGTATCGGTGCATGAGGTGGAGAGCGAAGCCTCGGTACTGAGCCGTTTCAGCACGCAAGCGATGTCACTGGGGGCTATTTCGCCGGAAGCCCATCGCACGCTGGCAATCGCGATGAACCGGCTCGGGGGTCGAAGCAATACGGGCGAGGGCGGGGAAGATCCGCGGATTTATTACGACAATCCGGAAGCGAATAACCGGGTGAAGCAGGTAGCCTCGGCACGATTTGGCGTGACTGCGGAATACCTGGTGCATGCCGATGAAATCGAAATCAAGATGGCGCAGGGATCGAAACCCGGCGAAGGCGGCCAGCTTCCCTCCAAGAAAGTGACTACTTATATCGCCCGTCTGCGCCATGCTGTCCCCGGAACCTCGCTGATTTCGCCGCCGCCGCACCACGATATCTACAGCATCGAAGACCTCGCCCAGTTGATTTACGACCTGCGCGCGGTGAATCCGAATGCGCGCATCGGAGTCAAATTGGTTTCCAGTTCTGGCGTGGGAATCATCGCCACGGGTGTGGCCAAGGCCGGGGCTGATGTGATCACCATCAGCGGTTACGATGGCGGCACCGGCGCATCGCCGCTCACTTCGATCAAGAACACCGGTTTGCCTTGGGAAGTTGGTCTGCGCGACGCGCACTCGGCACTGGTGCGCGCCGGCCTGCGCGCGAGAGTAAGGCTGCGCGTGGATGGCGGCCTCAAGTTCGCCCGCGACATCATCGTTGCCGCCTTGCTGGGCGCCGAGGAGTTTGGCTTCGGAACCTCCGCTCTGCTGGCGGTCGGCTGCGTCATGGCCCGGCAATGCCATCTCAATACTTGTCCGGTGGGGATTGCCACGCAGGATGAAAAGCTGCGCGCCCGGTTCACGGGAAGCCCGGAGATGGTAGAAACCTTCTTCCGCGGGCTCGCTAGCGAGGTTCGCGAAATGCTCGCGGCAATCGGGGAGCGGTCCATCGACGAGATCATTGGCGCCGTCGACCGTTTGCGACCGCGTTCCGCGGAGGCGGAGCGTAGCGTGGCATCACTTCTGCAGTCCGTGACCGACCCTCACCCGCAATTTCTTTGTCCCCACGAGGACAGCGGCAAACTGCATGTTGAACTGAATCGTGTGGTGGACGAGATGGAATCTCTTTCGCCGCGTTCCTACCGTTTTCTGATCTCGAACGCGGACCGGGCCGTGGGTGCGCACTTCAGTGGGGAGGTTCTGCGCCGCATGGGTCCGACCGGACTGGATGTGAGCGGAGTGGATTGCGAATTCTTCGGCACCGCGGGACAGAGCTTTGGCGCTTTCCTGATTTCCGGCGCGAACTTCCGCTTGACCGGCGAAGCCAACGACTATGTAGGCAAAGGCTTGTGCGGCGGCAGCATCGCCGTCACTGCCGGCGCCGAAGCATCGGAGCGCGGCGATGTTCTTGTGGGCAACACAGTTCTCTACGGCGCAACCTCCGGGGAACTTTATGTCGCCGGGCAAGCGGGAGAACGGTTCGCCGTTCGCAACAGCGGAGCTCTCGCGGTGATCGAGGGTGTGGGGCGCCACGGATGCGAATACATGACGGGCGGAGTCGTGGTTATCCTCGGTCCGGCAGGCATCAACCTGGGAGCCGGCATGACGGGCGGTCTGGCTTATCTGCTGCGCACGACCACGGATCGTCAACAGAACCACCATTCGGTGCGCTACTCCACTCTGGAAAAGAAAGAAGAGCAATGGCTCCGCCGCCTGATTCGCCGTCACGTGCAGCTCACAGGCAGCCCGCGCGCCGCTCGCCTGCTCCGCTGTGCTGCCTTGCCCTTGTTGCGGGTCGAACCGCTGCAGCCACCGTGCTCCATCGAAGAAACCTGGGCGCAGACCCTCCACCGCCTGAACATTTATGAGGCGCAAACTCTCGAAACCGGCGGGATACTTTCTCCTGAAGGACCATTCGTGATGTGACTCACTCGCGCCGCACAGAGCAAATCCTCTCGCCGTAGACGTTAAAGTGTAATTACTCAGCCGCGAGTCGCAGGAATTCGCTATAATCACGCACTAACCAATGGATTTCGATCAGCTCATCACATTCCTGGAAGTCGCGCGGCAAGGCAGTTTCTCGCGCGCCGGGGAAAAAGTGTTTCGCTCTCAGTCGGCGGTCAGTGCGCAGATTCGTCAACTGGAGCAGGAATACGGCGACCGCTTGCTCGATCGCTCGGGCAAAACCGTAAAGCTGACTCCGGCTGGCCAGGTCTTCTACGAATATGCGCAGCGCCTGAAAGCCTTGCGCGATGAATCGCTGGTGGCAGTCGCCGACCATGGCCAAACGCCGCGCGGCACGTTGCTGGTGGGCGCCAATGAAGCCACTTGTCTTTACGTTCTGCCGGAAGTCTTCGCCGAGTACTGCCAGCGTTACCCGGATGTGCAGATCAGCATCTACCGCAATTTCAGCTACAAAATCGTAGAGAAGCTCGAGAACGGCTCGGTGGACGTTGCCATCCTTTCTTTGCCCGTGCAGTCGCCCAGTTTGAAGATTCAACCTATCTTCCGTGACAAGCTGATGCTGATGGTGAGCCCTAAGAATCCGCTGGCCAAACGGAAGTCTGCATCAATCGAGGAAGTTGTGAAACACCCGCTGTTGCTTCCCAAGACCGGTCACACCCGCCGCCTGCTCGATAAACTCTTCCGTGAGCACAACAATGAGCTCAAGGTAAGAATGGAGTTGCCGAGCATCGGCATGATCAAGAGTTTTGTGGCCGCGGATCTGGGCGTTTCTTTAATCAGCGCGTCATTTGCCCGCGATGAGGTCGAGGCCGGACGCGTGAAACTCATCGACTTGGAAGACACTGATCTGTGGCGTGAACTTGGCCTCGCTTACCGCCGCGACCGCACTCTTTCGGTCGCCGCCAAGACCTTCATTTCTGTGCTGCGACAGCTCTCCACTTATCTCAAGAAAACAGATGCAGCCTCAGCCGTGTAATGATTCCGTATCCTGCGCTGTTCTGAGATTTCGATAGATACCATCCAAACTTTGCGTTTCCCATCCTGCCGTAATATGGCTACAGTTGCAGGGCTGGGTCGACGCAGCCAACAAGACTGGAATTATGAGCACCTTCGATTGGAAGGCGGAGCGAATTAGTTCGGTAGCTACGGGCGAGTCGACACGACTTGCGTGCCTTCTGGCGGAGGGGATCGGATAAGTTTAGAGCGCACTGAGTGCCCAAAACCCACCGCCAGAAACAAATGGCGGTGGGTTTTGTTTTTGCGCCTGGTAACGCCAGGGAAGCCATCAGGAGCAGGAGAAAGACAATGAGCGAATTGCCTCGACAGCATGGCCACGATGCATCCCGCAACCCGCTGGTAATGAAATTGGGTGGAAGTTCCATCGAGGATGCCGGGGCCATTCGGCGCTCGTGGCGCATCTTGGAGAGCCGCTTGTCTTTGCGCCCGGTGGTAATCGTCAGCGCGCTGGCTGGGGTCACGGATCAGTTGCTGACGGCAGGCAAGGCTGCTGCCCGGCGATCTGCGGACTTGGCGAACAACATTTTTGCCGATGTCCACTTCCGTCACGCCGCACTGGCCCGCGAATTGGTGGCGGGCACGGAACAGGAGAATCTGCTGAGCCAACTGAACGAAGACTTTAACGACATGCAGATCCTGGCTCAAGACCTAACTGCAGCTGGCGAATTCACCCCTGCCACGCAGGACCATCTGATGGGGTTAGGTGAATGCATCTCCAGCAAGCTGGTATGTGCCGCATTTCAACAAGCCGGCCTTGCCGCAGTGCACGTCGATGCGCGTTCCTGCATCGTTACCGACGACCGCCATACTTATGCGACTCCGTTATGGGAGCTCACCAATGAAAATCTGCGCCGGACTCTTGTGCCCCTGTTGCAGTCCGGGCAAGTCCCGCTGATGGCCGGTTTCATTGGATCCACTCGTGAAGGCGTACCGACTACGCTAGGCCGAGGAGGATCGGATTTCAGCGCAGCCATTGTCGGCGGCGCCTTGCATGCTTCTCGCGTGGAGATCTGGACCGACGTGGATGGCGTCATGACGACCGATCCCAAGGTCTGTCCCGATGCCCGAGTGATCGCCAGGATGAGCTTCGATGAAGCCTCTGAAATGGCCTGCTTCGGCGCCAAGGTACTGCATCCGGCGACGCTGCTGCCGGCCATGCGGGAAAACATTCCGGTACACGTTCTGAACGCGCGCAACCCGCAGGGCGAAGGAACGCAAATCGTAGCTCATGCCAGCACCACGAACGTGGTCACTGCCGTCACCGCAAAGCGAAAAGTGGCTGCGGTTGAGATTGAAACCTGGGAGCGCATGAACGTCGAGCTACTGGGCGCGATATGCGCAGTCTTCGACCAGCATCGTTGCCCCATAGACGTCATGGTAACCTCGCTGGGACGCGTCTCACTGCTGGTCGGTTCGACCAGTCCGTTGCCAGGCGTTGCCGCGGATCTCGAGGGCGTCGCGAAAGTTCGCTGGGAGAATCACAAAGCCTTAATCTGTCTGGTGGGAGAAAATATTCGCCGACAGCCCGAGGTAGCCAGCCGCGTGTTTGCCGCCATTTCCGATTTGGATGTTCGGCTGTCTTGCCAGGGCGCGTCCGACCGAACCATTACGTTTCTCGTGGAAGATTCCAAAGCGGACGAATCGGTGCAGCGGCTCCACCGGCTGTTTTTTCCGGAGAAGACTGCGCCGAAGGCGAAGAGTTCACCCGTCCTTACCCAAACCTCGGAAACCCAACCCGCGGCAAGATAGGAGCGCGCAGGAGTTCAGGCCGGATCACACGTCCGCTTCGGATAAATCCGGTGCGGGCGCGATGATGTGCAGTCCGCATTCGGTTTTCGCCACGCCCGGCCAGCGCCCCGCTCGCGGATCTTCTCCTGGCGCCACCGCGCGAGTGCAATGCGTGCAGCCGATGCTGGGGTAGCCCTGGTCGTGCAGTGGGTTGTAGGGCACCTCATGGTCTTGGATGTAACGCCACACCTGCTTCGCGGTCCAGTCCGCCAGGGGATTAATCTTTATCAGACCGAACTTACTGTCCCACTCGATTTTTCCGGCGTCAGCCCGGGCTGCGGTTTGGTCACGGCGAATGCTCGTGACCCACGCCTGCAACTCGCTTAGCTTGCGCTTCAAGGGTTCAACCTTGCGCAGCTTGCAGCACAGATCGGGGTCGCGCTTCCACAACTCAGCCCCATGAACGCGCTCCTGCGTCTCAGGCCAAAGTAACGAGTACACTTTCTCGATCGCAATCCCATACTTCTGCTCAATTCGGTCGATCAGGTTGTAGGTCTCGGGAAACAGGAACTGCGTATCCATGGTAAACACACGAAAGTTCGGCCGCAGCCGGGATGCCATATCGATCAAAACCATGCCCTCGGCGCCAAACGCCGACGCGATGGCAACTCGATCTCCGAAAGCGTCAAACGCCCACCGGAGAACCTGCTCGGGCTTCCAAGCCTCCGCTGCGGTTTGCAACGCTGCAATCTCTTCTTCTTTCATGCCGCTGGCCCGTCATCCTTTCGCAGGTTTTCCAGTCCAAGATTTTCCGTCGAGGAGATTCCCTCGCGAAGCAATGTCGCCGACGCCCATCCCTGGCCCAGTTGCTCCACGCTTATTGTCGAGCAGAGCTCGCGATCATTCGAAAATTCGGCCACTTCCCCGATCACCAGCAAAGTTGGAGCCGGCAAACGCGGCGCCCGATGCAGATCGGAAATCGTGCTGTGATGGATCTGCTGATGCGCGGTGGTCGCGCGCGAAATGATGGCGCACGGCGTCTCTGCCGCCAACCCAGCCGCAGTCAGCCGCCGGGCAATCTCGGAGTAGTTGTGACCCGGCATGTAGACCACCAAGGTCGCTCCCTCTGCGGCAAACCTGCTCCAATGTGCGTCGTCGCTCTCCGCCGTATGCCCGGCGATCAGCACCAGCGCGGAAGACATTCTCCGGTGCGTCAGCGGAATCCCGGCCGCGGCCGCGGCTCCCAGGGCGGAGGTCACGCCCGGAACGATTTCAAATTCGATGTTGGCTCGGCGCAGCGATTCCATCTCGTCGCCCGCGCGGCCGAAAATCAGCGGGTCGCCGCCTTTCAGCCGGACCACATTCAGCCCCGAGGCCGCCAGCGTAACCATCAGAAAGTTGATTTCTTCCTGCCGGGTTTTCCTGGTTCCGCAGCGCTTGCCCACATTGTGAATTTGCGCCGCGGGCGGCACCAGTTGCAGAATTTCAGGCGAGACCAGATCGTCATGCAGCACTGCGTCAGCCGTCTGCAGCAGACGTAGCGCTTTCAGCGTGAGCAACTCGGGATCGCCCGGACCTGCGCCCACCAGATAGACCTTCCCGTTCATGCGTTCACCTTCCTTCCGTTTTGCGCCGAGTCTTCCAGTGCCGCCTTCAGCGCTTCCTGATTTGCCAGCGAATGCAGCAATTCCAGCTTGCGCTCCCGATTGAGATCGCTGGCCAGCACCAGCCGCCGCGTCTCGCCCAGTTCCGCAACCCATTCCGCGTATCCCGGAACAAACTGCTGCTCCAGTTGCCGTCTGAGCTTCTGCGCCAGAGATGGACTCTGCCCCGCGGTGGAGATTGCAATCTGCAGATCGCCGCGCCGCACCACTGCGGGATAGAAAAAGTCGCAGTGCGGCGGATCATCCACCACGTTGCACAGCACGCCGCGACGCTGCGCTTCGCGATAGATGGTCTCGTTCAGCACGCGAGACGCAGTGGCAACGATCAAGAGAAACATCCCGCCCAGGTCATCGCCGGTAAACGGCCGAAGCTCAAGTTCGATCTTCCCGGCGTTTGCCCACTCCCTCACGGTTTCGCTGGCTTTGATCGCAATCACGCGGATACGCGCACCGGTCTCAATCAGTCCGCCAATCTTGGGCTCGCCCACTTTGCCCGCGCCCACCACCAGGCACTGCTTGCCTTCCAGCTTCATGAACATTGGAAACAGGCTGCTCACATTTCTCCTATTGCTCGATGAATATTGCGCGGCCTAACCTTCCACGCCACCGGGTACGCGTCCCTCAGGCAAATCGCGCGCAACCGCTTCCACCAGATCTCCGGCCAGAAACTCCCGCAGTTCCACGTCGCTGTGCCGGGCGAAGAAATGCCGCAGATTTTCGCCTACGCCACGGTCAACGACATAGCGTTGCAATAGCCTCTCAATCGCTTCCGGAACCTCGGTCGCGGGGCAGCGATACCCCACCGGCCGCGCGGTTCCCTGGTGGAGTCCCAGCGCTCCGCCGAGACAGAAGTAATACGCGTCTTCCATGCGGCCGTTGATCTTCAGTTTCTTGCCTTCGATTCCAATGTCGGCAATCCAATGCTGGCCGCAACTGTTCGGACAGCCGGTTACGTGCAACTTCAGATCCTGGTCAAAGCCGGGCAGTCTTTCTTCCATCTCCTCCACCAGCCAGCGGGCAAAGCTCTTGGTTTCCGTGATCGCCAGCTTGCAAAACTCCGTGCCGCTGCAAGCGATCGCTCCGCGCCAAAACGGAGACGCACCCACCCGCAGCCCGATCGCGTCCATTTCGTTCGCCAACTCCTCCACATTGAAATGAGGCACATTCACGATCAGCAGGTTCTGCATGATGGTGACGCGCAGTTCTCCGCTGGCGAAGCGCTCGGCAAGATCGGCCGCGGCATCCATTTGTTCGGGCGTGATGCGTCCGCGCAGAACCGCTCCGCCGATGTAGCAAAGCCCCGGCTGCTTCTGCGCATGGATGCCCACATGGTCGCGGTAGACGTCATCCGGCGCTTCTTCCGGTACGGCAGGATCCAGTTGAAATCCGATCCGACGCTCCAGTTCGTTTTGAAAACCTTCCGCCGTCCATCCATGGCGCAGGAAGAGATACTTCAATCGTGCCCGGTCGCGGTGCTCACGAAGCTGGTCGGAATCGCGAAACAACCCGGCAACTCCCTGAATGACGGGAAGCACCTGCTTCCACTGCACGAACGCATTCAGCCGGGCACCAAGATAAGGCTCGGTGGAAAGGCCGCCGCCCACGCGCAAAGAAAAACCCACTTCTGGATTACCATTGACCAGACGAGTAATAGCCGTCAGCCCGATGTCGTTGATTTCGGGATACGGACACCAAACCCGGCATCCAGTAATGCAAATCTTGAATTTGCGAGGCAGGTTGTAGAACTCGGCATTGCCCGCCAGCATTTTGTCCGCTTCAATCGCGAGCGGCGATGCATCGCAGATCTCAGCGGCATCAACGCCCGCCACCGGACATCCCGTGATGTTCCGCGTCACGTCACCGCAGGCGCCGGTCGTGTTCAGCCCAACTCGCCAGAGTGTCTCCAGCACCTCGGGAAGCGCCTCGATCGTGATCCAGTGCAACTGCACGTTCTGCCGCACCGTGAGGTCGGCAACGCCACGGCCGTGGCGGCGGGAAATGTCGGCAATAGCGCGCAGTTGATACGCCCGCAACAACCCGTTGGGAATACGAATCCGCAACATGAAGCAAGGCAACGCGCGGCCTTCGCCTGCGTGGCCCCCAAGCACGCCGACGCCGTCACCCTGCGTGTAAACTCCCCACCAGCGGAAGTAAGTCCCGAGCCACTCCGGCGGAATCGAGTCGAATCCCTCCCGCGCAAAACGGCGAATCTCTTCCAGGCCCTCCCATGGGTTCTTAGCCCGTTTGAGGCGCTCGGCCCTTTGCGCGTTGGTTTCTTTTTTCGTTTCTGCCATAAATGAAGCCATCAATGAAAAACCCACCGCCAGGATTTCTGGCGATGGGTTGATGAATGCCGGTATTGAGTAATTCTTAGATCAGGCAGTCCCTTGCGCCAGGACACACACATGTGGCGCGACAACAAACCCGCACGCACATCTGGCGAAGCCCCCTTTGATTCAGCACGATAATTTAATTGTAAACGGAGCAGCGCAGACCGTCAAAGTGTTTTTTGGATGCCTTCGATCAACAATCCCGATTCTGGAAACGACGACTTCTCGGGAAAGACGTTCGCGCCTCCGGGGCAAAGCCTAGGACAACCAGCAAACCCCGGAGCATGATCCTTTCATCGTGCCGCCTGGTGCAACACGCTCGGCTGAGTGCCCGGCGCAGAGCGACACAGAATGGACCACAGCACCGCCTGAATCGCGACAAATATCGGCACTGAGAGTTGGAGGTGCGTCCGTACCGTCAGCGGCCCCAGCAACGGCAAGAGGAACGCGAGGTAGACCAACAGACCGATTGGCGCCGACGAAGAATCATCGGCATGCCCGAGCGCCCAATCCGCCAGCAGCAACAGCGCCGGAGCGAGCGCCAGCAGGTCGTACACGAACAAGTGAGGATTCACCAGAACTGCCGCAAAAGCGAGAGCGGAAAAACGCAGCGCCAGAGGGCCACGCGATCGCCACGAGGCGACGGCCATGGCCAGAACAACAATTGATGACAAAACGTAAAGCGCGAGCGCAACGCTGGGCCACGGCACGAGCAAAAGCCAGAAAGATCGCAACGAATGCATCTGGGCTTGCGAAGCTCCGGGCTCGGCAGCGCCGATCCAGCGCGACATGTGCCAGAGGGTGTCGAAGTACGCGCGCATTACCGCAGCGCCAAAATACGTCCAAGTTAGAGCGACCTGCGCAGCGACTGAGACAACCAGTCCAGCCAAAGCCTTCCATGCGTAAGAAAGAAGCAGAACCAGCGGAATCGCCGCCAGAAACTGCGGCTTGAATGCCAACAAACCCAGGGCCGCGCCGGCTAGCCAGTCGTTGCCGGAACGAAAAGCCAGAAACGCCGCGCTGAAGCACGCCAGCAGCAGCATCGATATCTGTCCCCGCACAAAGAAATGGAAAAACGGCGGGAAAGAAATTGCCGCCACAGCTACCAGGCCAGGGTACGGGCGCAGCCCGGCACAGGATTTCCAGACCCAAAAAATACAAAAGAAAAACAACAACACGCTGATCGCTACCCAGATCGAAGCCGCGACCAGAAACGGAAATCGCGCCAGGGGAACGAAGAACAAGCCAACCTGAGGTCCATAGACGGTGGGCAATCGCACGCGGGTCGATTGCTGGACGATGGTCTGCAGTTCGGCCGAGGCAATCGCTTGGTCGAAAAGCTCGCTGCTGCGGCCCTGTGCGATCAGCCGCGCCGAAATATAAAACTGCAGAAAATCCTGGAACTTGACGTTGCCCGCGCGGTCCATCAACCCGGGCCTTGCGAAATCTACTGCGCACCCTCCCCACAGGCAGCAAGCGAGAATAATCGCCTGGATGCGAATGCGCCGCGGATTCAGCCAGTTCGAGATCTTAATTGTTTGCAGCCCCCGCCGGCTTCTGTAATTGGTCGAGCGCGGTCAGGACTTCTTCACTGTGCTTCACCGGGTCGACGCTGCCATAGACTTTCGCGATCTTTCCGTTCGGGTCGACGACAAAGGTGTGCCGGGCTGCGATCTTTACGACACCCAGATTGGTGAGCGATCCATATTCCTCGGTCACTTGGTGGCTGGTGTCGGAAAGCAGCTTGAAGTTCAAACCTTCCTTGGCGCAGAACTGCTTATGCGAGTCCACGCTGTCCACGCTGACGCCGAGCACTACCGCGTTTCGTTCGGCATACTTGGCCTGGTCAACTTGAAAGTTGTGGGCTTCGCGGGTGCATCCGGGAGTTTGATCTCTGGGATAGAAATAAAGCACGACCCACTTGCCGCGATAGTCCTTCAGACTAACGGACGATCCATCCTGCGAAGGCAGGGTGAAATCCGGAGCGGTGCTGCCCTCGGAAGGCATGGCATCGCTGGAAAACAGACGGGGAACAAACACCGCCGCTATCGTCAAGACGATCAATACCAGCACGACTCGCAACATAGTTCCTCCTAAAGCCGTCACGTGCGATTCAGGAGAATTCTAAATCAATTGGGAACCCAAGTGGCCTTCCTCAGCAAAAATCGCCGCGATTGAATATGATGAATGGTTAAGCCTTTCACTACGGAGACAGCAGACGTGGCTCAGACGGAAACTGACGGTCTAGAGGTATTGGAAACCCGGGAGTGGGTTGACTCGCTCGATTATGTCCTCTCCAAAGGCGGCCCAGTGCGGGCGGGACGGCTCATTCAGCAACTGGCTTTGCATGCGCGTCGCGCAGCCGGAGTGAATCTTCCCTTTTCTGCAACCACCCCCTATCAGAACACCATCGCTTCGACGCAGCAACCACCGTTTCCTGGCAGCCAGGAGATGGAACGCCGCATCAAGAGCCTGGTTCGCTGGAATGCGCTGGCAATGGTTGTACGGGCCAACAAAATTCAGGAAGGCATCGGCGGGCACATCTCCACGTTCGCTTCGGCGGCAACATTGTACGAAGTTGCATTCAATCATTTCTTTCAAGCGCAAACTGAGAGCGGAGACCGCGATATCGTTTATTTTCAAGGCCACGCCGCTCCTGGAATGTATGCGCGAGCCTATCTCGAAGGCCGGATTCCCAAGGAAAAGTTGGAGAACTTCCGCCGTGAGCTGAAGCCGGGCGGCGGATTGAGCTCGTATCCGCACCCCTGGCTGATGCCGGGATTTTGGGAGTTTCCCACCGTTTCCATGGGCTTGGGACCGATCCAGGCTATCTACCATGCCCGCTTTATCCGCTACCTCGAAAATCGCGGATTGAAACAGTCCACCGGCGGCAAGGTGTGGGCATTTCTGGGTGACGGTGAGATGGACGAACCGGAGGCGTTGGGATCCATCACTCTTGCCTCGCGCGAGAACCTGGACAACCTGATTTTTGTGGTGAACTGCAACCTGCAGCGGTTGGACGGACCCGTACGCGGCAATGGAAAGATCATTCAGGAACTGGAAGCGATTTTCCGCGGCGCAGGCTGGAATGTGATCAAGGTCATCTGGGGCACGGATTGGGACAATCTGATCCAGAATGATCGTGACGGCCTGCTGGTCAAGCGCATGGGCGAAGTCAGCGACGGCCAGTACCAGAAATATTTCGTGGAAAGCGGAGCGTACTTCCGGCAGAGTCTCTTCGGCTCCGACCCGCGCCTGCTCAAGATGGTCGAGCACTTATCGGATGAGCAACTGGCGCGAATGCGCTTGGGCGGACACGATCCCATCAAGGTGCACGCTGCCTACCGCGCCGCCGTCGATCACCAGGGCGCGCCCACCATCATCCTGGCGAAAACCATCAAGGGCTATGGCCTCGGCGAAGCCGGCGAAGGCAAGAACATCACCCACCAGCAGAAAAAACTGAACGACGAAGAACTGCAGATGTTCCGGTCGCGCTTCGGGATTCCCATTCCCGACGACGAACTGCACAACGCGCCCTTCTATCGCCCGGCCGACGACAGCCCCGAAATCAAGTACATGCAGGCGCGCCGCCAGCAACTTGGCGGATACGTCCCGGAACGCAAAGTGCGGGCTACCCCGCTCAAGTCCTTATCCGAAGCACACTTTGAGGAATTTCATAAAGGCACCGACGGTCGCGAAGTCTCCACGACCATGGTGTTCGTGCGGCTGCTGGGGAAACTGCTGCGCGATCCGGAACTGGGCAAGCTGATTGTGCCGATCATTCCCGATGAAGCACGCACCTTCGGCATGGAGGCCCTTTTCCGCCAGGTCGGAATTTACTCCAGCGTGGGACAACTCTACGAACCAGTGGATATGGCCACGCTGCTGTACTACAAGGAAGCCAAAGACGGACAGATTCTCGAAGAAGGAATCACCGAGGCCGGCTCGATGTGCTCATTCATCGCCGCGGGCACGGCCTATGCGAATCATGGCATCAATACTATTCCATTCTTCATTTATTACTCCATGTTCGGGCTGCAGCGGATCGGAGATCTGATCTGGGCCGCCGCCGACATGCGTTGCCGCGGATTTCTTATCGGCGGCACCGCCGGACGCACCACGCTCGCCGGCGAAGGCCTGCAGCATCAGGACGGTCACAGCCACGTGTTGGCCCTGCCGGTTCCGAATCTTCTGGCCTACGATCCCGCGTTCGCCTATGAGATTGCCGTCATCATTCAGGATGGCATCCGGCGCATGTACATGGAGAATGAATCCATTTTCTACTATCTCACCGTGACCAACGAACCGTTGGCCATGCCCGAAATGCCCAAGGATGCGAAGGTTCGCGAAGGCATTCTGCGCGGGTTGTATCGCTTCAAAACTTCGCAGAAACCAGATGCACAGAAGCAACATGGACAGAAGCAAGGTGGAAAGCCGCACGCGCAATTGCTGGGCAGTGGCACCATCATGTTCGAGGTGTTGAAAGCGCAAAATATTTTGGAAGAACAATACGGAGTCGCGGCCGACGTTTGGAGCGTCACCAGCTACAAGCAGCTTTACCGCGACGCCAACGACTGCGAACGCTGGAATATGCTGCACCCAGCGGAAGAGCCCAAAATTCCTTACGTTACGCGGACGCTGAAAGATGCGCCCGGCCCGTTCATTGCCGCATCGGATTACATGAAGGTACTGCCGGAAAGCCTGGCGAAGTGGGTGCCTGGGCAACTGGTCTCATTGGGAACGGACGGTTTCGGCCGCAGCGAGAGCCGCGCCGCGCTGCGCGACTTCTTCGAGGTGGATGCGAAGCACATCGTGCTGGCTACGCTGACCGCGCTGGTGCGGGAAAAGAAAATCGACGCCGACGTGCTGAAGCAGGCCATTCCGCGTCTGAAGATTAATCCGGAGAAGGCGAATCCGGCGATCAGCTGACCCTCGCTGGTGAGCCTGTGCATGATCGGATTGGCTAGGAGAACGAAAATCTGCAGAGAGAACAGACTTAAAAAGGGACCATAAAAAGTGAAAACAGAAAAGGGACAGAATCTGTGACCGAATTCAAGCTCCCCGAACTCGGAGAGAACATCGAACAAGGCGACTTGGTTCGCCTGATGATTGCGCCCGGCGCCACGGTGAGCGCGGGCCAGGCCGTGATGGAACTCGAAACCGACAAGGCAGTCGTCGAGGTTCCTTCGTCGGTCAGCGGTATTGTGCAGGAAGTGAAAGTCAAGGAAGGCGACAAAATCAAGGTCGGCCAGGTCGTATTCACGGTAGAAAGTAACGGCGCTGGTGCTGTGGCCGCTGGTACGGAAGCAGGTTCCGCTCGTCAAGCTGCTGCAACTCCAGACCTTGCCGCCTCCGCGCAAGCTCCGGTACCGCAGCGTCCGGAGGCCGCGGTTTCACCCGCGCCCGTGCGAGCCGCGCAACCGGCTCCCGCCCAGCCTGCCTCCGGCCCCAGCGAGTTCAAACTGCCCGAGCTTGGAGAGAACATCTCTGAGGGCGACCTCGTCCGCTTGATGATCGCACCCGGCTCCAAAGTGTCGGAAGGCCAGCCGGTCATGGAGCTGGAAACGGAGAAGGCGGTCGTCGAGGTTCCTTCGTCGGTCAACGGAGTGGTGAAGGAAGTGAAAGTCAAGGAGGGCGAGAGGGTCAAAGTCGGCCAGGTGATCTTCACGCTCGAAGGCGGAGTTGCCGCGCCGGCTCCGGCCCGCCCGTCCGCTGCGCCCATCGAGCACGTCTCCGGGCAGCATGGCGCGCGCCTCGCGTTTCAGGCCGCGATTCGTGCCGAAGGCAAAACCGAAGAACAGGCTCTGCCTCCCGACCAGCCCCAGCAACAGCCGCCTGCCTTCACCATGCCCGCACAGTTGGGCAAGGTTGCCGGCACCGAGCATCGCGACCCCGTCGCCGCCGCCCCGCACACTCGCCGCCTGGCTCGCGAACTCGGGATCGACATTTACGAGGTCAAAGGCAGCGGCCTTGGCGGACGCATCATCGAAGATGACGTCAAAGCCCACGCCAAGGGTCTGATGGCCGCAGCCGTTTCCGCGATCCAAACTCCAACCCGTGCCGGCCACTTCATCGAACCCAAGCTGCCGGACTTCGCCAAGTGGGGCAAGGTGGAGCGGGTTTCCATGCGCGGAGTGCGTCGCAAGACCGCCGTGCATCTGGCGGAATCCTGGAACATCATTCCTCACGTTACGCAGCAGGATCGCGCCGACGTCACCGAGCTCGAGCAACTGCGCGCCCGCTTTGGCCCCAAGGCCGCCGAAGCGGGCGGCAAGATGACCATCACGGCCATCGCTCTGAAAGTTTGCGCGGCCGCCCTGAAAGTCTTTCCCCAGTTCAACGCCAGCATCGATATGGAAAGGGAAGAGATCGTCTACAAGCAATACATAAATATCGGCGTGGCCACCGACACTGATCGCGGCTTGCTGGTTCCGGTGATCCGCGACGTGGACAAGAAAAACATCGTGGAGCTGGCGGTCGAGTTGTCGCTGTTGTCCAAGCAGGCGAGAGAAAAAAAACTCACGCCCGCCGACATGGAAGGCGGCACCTTCACCATCACGAATTTGGGCGGCATCGGCGGCAGCGGCTTCACCCCCATCGTGAATCATCCGGAAGTTGCCATCCTGGGGCTTTCGCGGTCGCGTACGGAACCGGAATGGGTCAATGGAAAATTCGAGCCCCGGCTGATTCTGCCGCTTTCGCTTTCCTACGATCATCGCCTGATTGACGGAGCCGATGCGGCTCGCTTCCTGCGTTGGGCGGCCGAGGCGTTTGAACAGCCGTTCCTGCTTTCCGTGCAGGGATAAACGGCAGAAAACAGAACAAGAACTAAGTCGAGGCGTTTCGTAAGACTCCCGACCGCAAAGCATGCCCAAAGCAACATGAACCATTACGAGGACAAGACAGCGCTCAATGGCTGAAACGTCAAACTTGAAAATCGCGGTGGTGGGCGGCGGCCCCGGCGGCTATGCCGCCGCTTTTCTCGCCGCCGATCTGGGAATGCACGTAACCCTGATTGACCCGGAGCCAAACCCGGGCGGCGTGTGCCTTTACCGCGGGTGCATTCCTTCGAAAGCCCTGTTGCACGTCGCCAAGCTGATCGTAGAATCCGGGCAAGCCAAGAACTGGGGGATCGATTTCGCCGCGCCGAAAATCGATCTCGCCCGCCTGCGCTCGTGGAAAGAAAGCGTCGTCAAAAAGCTGACCGGCGGTCTGGGACAGCTCTCCAAACAGCGCCACGTGGAATACATTCAGGGCAAGGCCGGGTTTGAAAGTTCGAACCAACTTCGAGTGAGCCGAGCCGATGCAACCGAAGTGACGCTCAGCTTCGACCGCATCATTCTCGCAACGGGCTCACGGCCCGCCATCATTCCCGCGCTCAAACTCGATTCTCCGCGCCTGATGGATTCCACCGGCGCTCTCAACCTGGAAGATATTCCCGGCACTCTGCTGGTGGTGGGCGGCGGTTACATCGGTCTCGAGCTGGGATCGGTGTATGCCGCCCTGGGCGCACGCGTCACCGTGGTCGAAATGCTGCCGGGGCTGCTTCCCGGCGCCGACCGCGACCTCGTGCTTCCTCTGCACAAGCGGCTGGAAAAGATGTTCGACGCGATTCTGCTGAATACCACCGTGGCGTCTCTCAAAGCCGAAGGCAATGGAATTCGCGCGGCCTTCGCAGCCGCGCAGGCAAAGCCGCCAGAGGAAGCCAAGCAGACAGAAGAAGCGGAGCAACCGGAAAAAGCCAAGCAGACAGAGAAAGTTTTCGACCGCGTGCTGGTATCGGTCGGGCGCAAGCCGAATTCGGAAATCCCCGGACTGGAAAAAACTCAGGTCCAGCTCGGGTCGCGCGGCTTCATTCAGGTGAACCAGCAGTTGCAGACCGCCGATCCTCTCATCTACGCAATCGGCGATGTCGTCGGCGAACCCATGCTCGCGCACAAGGCTTCGCACGAGGGGCGTACCGCGGTCGAAGCCATCGCCGGCCATAAAGTCGCGTTCGAACCGGCCGCGATTCCCGCCGTCGTTTTCACCGATCCCGAGGTTGCCTGGTGCGGTTTAACGGAAACTCAGGCGCAAGCGCAAAACCGTGAGATTCAGGTCGCCAGGTTTCCCTGGGGCGCATCCGGCCGCGCCGTCACGCTCGACCGTCCCGACGGAATGACCAAACTCATCATCGATCCAAAGTCGGAACGCGTGCTGGGAGTCGGAATTGTCGGCGCGGGCGCCGGCGAACTGATCGCCGAAGGAGTGCTGGCCATCGAGATGGCCGCGCTGGCCGGCGACGTGGCACTTACCATTCATCCCCATCCCACGCTTTCGGAAACTGTGATGGAGTCCGCCGAGGTCTTCTTCGGCACCAGTACGCACGTGTACCGGCCCAAGCGCGGATGAACGTTGTGGCCTCGCATTTTCGTGTGCCGCCCTCGTCCGTTTGCAGCAACTCATTCCGATACAATTGACTGTTATTCGACTGGTCCGAATGCTGGCGCGTTCAGCACGCGAGTTGCTCAGATAGAGCTGGGCCCGAGAGAAAACGATGCCTTCTTTTTTCAAGCAAATCGTTGTGTTTGCTGTTGTTTCTGCCTCTTGCTTGCCGCTTCGCGCACAGAGTTCACTGCAGCAAATCCTGCAGCCCGCGAAACCTGCGAGCAACTCCGCCCCGGCCCCGGCCGACCCTTTCGGTCGGGGAACACCTTATGGAACCGTATTCGGGTTTCTGCAAGCGGCGCAGTCCGGCGATTACAGCATTGCCGCGCAGTATTTGCAGATGAGCGCCGCGCGCCGCCAGTCCGAGGGCGACCAAATGGCCATGAAACTGAAGTTAGTCATGGACGTCGCCTTTGCCGGAAGCCTGAAGCATGTCAGCACACTGCCCGAGGGAACCCCGCAGGAGGATATTCCGCTGGACCACCAGCGAATCGGAACCATGTCATCAGGCGACATCGAAGCCAACCTCGACCTGGTACGCGTTACCGACCCGAGCGCGGGAAAAATCTGGCTGATCTCCTCCGACACGCTAGCCAAGATTCCAGAGCTTTACGACCAGGTAAAGGCGCGTCGGGTGGAAACCAAGCTGCCGCAATGGCTGGTAAAGCATCAGTTGGCTGGCATGCCGCTGTGGCAGTGGCTGGCACTGCTGCTGGCAATTCCCGTGGCCGCAGCGGCGGGCTGGCTGTTCTTGCTGGTGCTGCAGATTCCGCTGCGCTGGTGGGCGCGGCATCGCGGCCAGCCTGGAATCGCAAATTGGCGTTCCGTCTCCGGACCAGGCTGGCTGCTGACGGCCACCGTCGCTCACCGGATTCTTGCCGGCTACCTCGGCATGCCTCTGCTGCCGCGCCATTACTATGTGCAGCTGGTCACTGTAGCCCTCATCATCGGCGCCAACTGGATTCTCTGGCAGTTTGTCCGCTGGTTCCTGCGGCGGGTCCGCAATCGCGCTTTCGCGCACGGCCATGGAGGAACGGGCTCACTGATTCTGCTGGGCGAACGCATCATCAAGGCCGTGGTCTTCATGATGGCGCTGTTCTTTATTCTCGGCAGCCTGGGTTTCAACATGTCCACCGCGCTGGCCGGACTCGGCATCGTAGGTTTGGCCATCGGCTTCGGTGCGCAAAAGTCCATCGAAAACCTGTTCGGCGGAGTTTTCGTTCTCGGCGACGAAGTGATTCGCGTGGGCGATACTTGCCGCTTCGGCGACCGCACCGGCACCGTCGAAGATATCGGCCTGCGCTCCACCAGGGTTCGCACCGATAACCGCACCCTGCTGGCCATCCCCAACGGCACGGTGGCGACCATCAACGTGGAGAATTTCAGCCGCCGCGACAAGATTTTTTTTCAAACCAATCTTGCCCTGCGCTACGAAACTTCGCCCGACCAGATGCGCTACCTCCTCGCCAACGCGCGACGCTTGCTCTACAGCCATCCTAAAATCGAAGCCGCCAGCGTACACGTACGCCTCACCGATTTTCGCGTCAGCGCCTTCAACGTGGAGGTGAGCGCTTACGTTCTTACCCAGGACGATAACGAGTTCGGAGCCGTGCGCGAGGACTTGCTGCTGCGCTTCATCGATCTAATCAACGAATCCGGAACCGCTTTTGCGCTTCCTTCGCAAACGCTCTATCTCGGCCGCGATTCAGGATTGGAAAAAGAGAAAACCGAAACCGCAACGAAAGAAGTTACAGAGTGGCGCGACGGCAAGCAGTTGCCGTTTCCCGATTTCACCAACGACCAGATCTCCGCGTTTCGCGGCTCCCTCGAATATCCGCCGCCAGACTCCGCCCAGCGCAACCCGAAGCCCGGCACAGGCGGAGGCGGTTAGAGAAGAATCAGTGCCTTTGAACCGCACCCTTGTGAGGACAGCAGCCCTCGGCTGTCCCGCCGGGCAAAACCCGGCAGCGTTGCTCAGAATGAACAAGACCAGTCGGCTATTTCGCCGCCACCAACTCCCGCGCCTGCTGCGGACGTTTCGCCTCCAGCAGAATATCGGCTATCATCTTCCGCGCCGGAATGCCTTCCGGCTCTTCGCCCAGCGAATCCTCTTTATCGGCCATTGGACGCAGCGCCGCTATCGCATCGTCATACTTCCCTTCGGCGAATGCCAGCCAGGCCTGCGCTTCCTTGCGATCGTCCTCCACGCCCTCGGCAAATTCTGATTTCTTCTCCACTAGCTTTTGATGAATGCTTTCAATCGTGGCAACATCCTTGCGCACGTCGTCCGGTTTGCGCAGATGCGCCGCCCCAATCGCCCGTGCCCAGCAAACAACCGCCTCCTCCGCTGTGCCTGTAACCGCCACCGGAGGCAGCGCCGCCGCGCTCGGCCAGTCGTGCATCTCGATCGGATACAGCGCGCTCAGGTGCGCCAGCGCAGCCGCGTGCGGATCGTATCCCTTGCCGTACATGTCGTCGTTCTTATCGGGCATGGCGCGGATCTCTTCAATCAGCGCTCTGGCTTCGGCGTCGCGTCCGCTTTGCATATAAGCATAAAACAGAAAATCCATGGCGTGGAACTGATGGCCTTCTCCGCCCATGTGCATGGCCGCCGTCTTGCGCGTCGCCGCGATCGAGGCCAGATTCGAATTGATGTCGTCTTGCCACAAACCCACGCGGGCAAAGATGTGCGAAGGCATATGCAGCGCATGTGGAGCCGCCGGCGCGATCCGCGCATAACGCCGCGCCGCCGGCAAACCCAACTCGGCCAGTTGCGGCTTGTCGTAGCTGTGGATCAAATAATGCGCCACTCCGGGATGGTCCGGCTCAATGACAAACAGTTTCTCCAGAATCGCCGCCGCCTGTTTGCGATTGGCAAAAGTCGCGTCGTCGTGCGGCTCCGAGGCCAGCAGCGACAGCGCATAGAACGCCGCCGCTTCGTGATCCTTGGGGTAAGCTTCATACACCCTCTTTATCGCATCCGAATAAGCCCTCGCACGCGCCTCGTGATCGAGTTTCTTCGAGTCGGCATAGAAAGCTGCAATCGCCGCAATATAGGCGCGCTCCCGTTCTGTGGTCTTGCCCTTTTCGGCCTTATGCACTTCCTCTAGGCCGCGGCTGATCATTTTTTCGTCTGGCTGGTTCCACAGCTGATGCCATAGGCTTATGGCTATGCCCCAATGCGCCATGGCGCAATGCGGATCCTCTTTGGCGATCTCCAGGAATTCCTTTCCCGCCTCCTCGTACCAGAACGAGTGCAGCAGCGCCACGCCGCGCGCAAACGGCTGCTGCACCGCTGCCGCGCACGAAACCGGAAAATGTACCGTCCCCAGTTGCGTTTCGCTCACAATTTCATGGTGATTGTGGCCATGCTCATCGTCGGCAAGAGCAGTCAGGAAGAAAACAGAGGAAAACAGCAGCGCCCACGCAATCCGTTTCATAGAAACCCCGCTGAAGAGCGAGTCTATTCTCGCGAGAAGCGCAGGGTCAAA
Source organism: Acidobacteriaceae bacterium (assembly GCA_003156805.1). Lineage (GTDB taxonomy): Bacteria > Acidobacteriota > Terriglobia > Terriglobales > Acidobacteriaceae > Sulfotelmatobacter. The sequence goes on from PMHV01000024.1 coordinate 115,551, forward strand.
CGCATAGTCGCGACAAGAGTAGTCGTGACAAAAATCAAAAACTGAAGATCGATGGGCCACGCTCAAACGGCGGCCCATGCACTAATTGAGGTTCGCGCCCTCGGATCTGCATAACTCCGCCATGGTCAGCCGGTCGGCTGCTCCCACCTTGCGCAGCATGCGGTGCACGTGGTTCTTCACTGTTTGCTCCGACAGATTCAGCCGCGCCGCAACCTCTTTGTTCGAGAGCCCGTCACGAATCAGCCGCGCCAGTTGTTGCTGCCTCGGACTGAAGTCCAGGGTTTTCTTCGCCCGCACGCCGGGGAGGCTCATCTGGGGATGCGCGATGCATCGGAATAGTGCCACCGACAATGAAGGAGGGCACACCGCTTCACCGGCCGCCACGTCTCGAATCGCCCGCGATACTTCCGCGGCCGAAGCGTCCTTCAGCACATATCCCAGCACGCCTTCCTTCACCAGCCGCAGAAAAACGCCTTCGTCCGCCTCCATCCCCACCATCACCACTCTGACTTCCGGCCTGGCCTCGTGCAGTCGCCGGATGACTCCATCCTCTGACAATGCCGTCGAAACCGAATCGAGCACCACCACGTTCGGCTCCGTCGCAACAATTTGCTGCAGGATTTGCGGAGAATAGGGTCCGCCGCCGACGACGCGGATGTCGTCTTTCTTCGATAGCAGCCGGATTAGAGCTTCGCGCAGCAGACGGTTTTCGGCCAGCAAGAAAACCGCAGTAACTATTCCGTGAGGGGTTCCCACTTCAGATCCCATCGAACTGCGTGCCAAAGCTACTCGCCGCCCGGCAGCGAATACCGCACGCTCTGCCTTTCCGAACATCTCCCCACGAAAACCCGGGAATGTCCGCCCTTCCCCCTCGAACAAGTGCCGCAATTATGTCACATCGTCCGTGACAATTTTTAACCAAACCCTCAAATCACGTTTCCCACGACAGCCTGGCCTGTTCCCGCACGCCAGGCAGCCAAACCGGATTGAACTGTTTCCTCTTGAACCCCAAAGAACGAGTAAAGTTCTGCTCCTGCAACAAAATTATAAGAAAGCTCCTCGCTCACCGAAGGTTGCCCTTGGGGAGGAACCGCGATCCCATCGCCCCTGTTTTCCAAACTCTGATCTGCAAGGCGTGCGCAACGCTTTCGCGCTAAGAATAGGGAGTGTAGTTGAGCAAGGCCGGGAGGGTCAAACTCTTACGGGCCGGCAAACGTCCCGCGCTAAACACGAGAGAGCCCCTCGCTCACGCAAGGGGCTCTCCTGGGGGAGGGACGGGGCGAAGCGCCCGCGGTCCCAAACTTAATCAATTGCTGGTCCGGTACTGTCCAGCCGCTGTCCGGCTTACTTCGGCTGCTGCATCTGGTCTGAAGTCGCGGCTGGAGCGGTACCGCTCAAAGCCAACTGGTCCAGATCGTTCTTCAACAGGCTGATTTCCACGCGTCCGCCGCTGACGTGCTTGGTCTTGGCTGCGTCGTCCGTTTCGCCGACCGGCGCGTTCCCCATGCCCACCAAGTAAATGCGGTACACCGGAATCTCATGGTTCAGAACCATATAGCGCACCACCGACTCCGCCATCTTCTGGGAGTTCTGGATTGCAATCTGGCCCTTGCCCGATGAGAAGCCCTGCACTTCGATGATGTAGCCGCGCTGGCCCTTCACCGTGTTCGCCATTTCATCCAGCGCGTCCTTGGCATTCTTGCTCAGCAGCGTCTGCCCCGGACGGAAACGAATCTCCGTCTGGTTCGAGGCCTTGTACTGGTCGATATTGCCCACCACCGTCTCCACGGTCTGGATGCGGGTGGTGGCCTGCTGCGCCGATTGCTGCGCCGCGGTTGCCTTGTTGCCCGCGTCGATCGCGTGCTGATCGGCTTCGTTGGCCTTGTCGGCCGCCAGCTTGATGCCGGCCTGCGCGCGCGAGTCCGTGTCTTTAATCGCCTTGCCGTTGGTTGCGGTCAGATCGTCGAGCTCGTTTACGCGGTCGCGGATCGGCTCAGTCTGCCGCTTCACATAATTCTTGCGGGCAAACGGATTCACCCGGCCCCAAAAGCCTTCGCGGCTCGGTGGGGCCAGAGGCGCTTTGCCGGTGGCCGTGTCGGTCGACTGTGTCTGCGTCGCCGCGGTCTGCGATTGGTCCTGACTGGGAGACGAGGTGGTCTGCGCAATGGCCGGGAACGCGAGTACCGCGGCCAGCGGCAGGACGGTAAGAATTCGGCTGTTCATAAATAACTTCCTCCAAGTTTGGGGGAGCGCTTTGGGGGCTCCACTCCAGCACGCCTTAACGGGCGTGTTGCGTGATTTTAATTGCGTCCCCATTAACGATACAAAGAAGCAAGCGAAACTCGCTGTGCCGGCCTGCGCTGACGCCACGCATGCCTGAAAACCCAAAACTCCGGCGCCCGCGACTATCCTGGCGCCTGCCTTTACTACTACAACTGGGATGCCAAATCCACCCCCGGGCTTCAGCGGCTAAACCCTTGAAATATAAGAATATTGTAACCCCACGCCGCCGGGAACAACAGCCCCGCAGAGTAATTTTGCCAAACCTGATATAAAAACTGCGTGCATTTCTAACCGGCGGTAACCACACTTGGTACCTGCCGCCGGTCTGTAATTAGGGGTCTTGGTTTCAGTAGCCTGTGGTTTGCTGGAGTTTCGCTCGGCAAGGCCCTGCGCACGCAAAGTAGACCTTAGGCGACTGAAACTTGTCATTTCTGATGAGGCGAGGCAGACTGGCTTCGTCCCAGCCGACAGCCTAAGGACGACCGTCCACACATGAGTCCGCCTTAGGCGGGTCGGCAGTATTTCTCGTACTGCTCGGAGATGAAGTGATCCGTCATCCCCGCGATGTAGTCGCAGATGACACGGGGCAGTCGTTCTTCTTCAGCCTTCTCGCGGTAATTGGACGGAAGGCTGGCGGGGTTCTCCATCCAGAAAGTGAACAACTGGCTGATGATGCGCTCGGCGTCATCTTTTTCGCCGGCCAGAGCGGGGTTGTAATAAAAATTCTGATAGAGAAACTGTTTGGTTTGTTTGCGTTCCGCTTCCACCTCTGAACTGAATGCGGCCACGCGTTCGGGATAGTTGCGCACATCGTCGAGGGTCCGAATCGCGGAGCGGTCAATGCGCGCCAAAGTGTTGGTAATCAAATCGCTCACCAGGCGGTTGAGCACGCGCTTGAGAGTTTCGTTGAAGCGCAACTTCTCCGGTGCGTCGGGATAAAGCCGCTCTACTTCACGGTAGAGGGGCTCGCATACGGGCACGCCCGCGCGGATTTTTTCGAGCGAGAGCAGATGCGCTTCGTAGCCGTCGTCGAGGTCGGCCGTGTTGTAGGCGATTTCATCCGTCAGATCAATGAGTTGCGCTTCGAGCGGAGGACGCCGGTCAAGCAGATACTCAGCCAACTCCGGATGCTTAGCGGCGTCGTAATCGCGCGAATGCTTGATGATGCCTTCGCGCACTTCAAAAGTGAGATTGAGGCCGCGAAAGGCGGCGTAGCGCTGCTCGAAATCTTCGACGATGCGGAGAGCATGCAGATTGTGATCGAAAGAAAGTCCCTGGCCGCGCATGGCGGCGTCGAGAGCTTTTTCGCCGGCGTGGCCGAACGGAGGATGGCCGATGTCGTGGACAAGAGCCAGAGTTTCGGCCAAATCGACGTTAAGGCCGAGCTGCGCAGCGATGGTACGGGAAATCTGCGCGACTTCGATGGTATGGGTGAGACGGTTGCGAAAGTGATCCGAGTAACGGCGTGTGAAGACCTGGGTTTTGGCTTCGAGGCGGCGAAAGGCGCGCGCGTGGATGACGCGGTCGCGATCGCGCTGGAAATCGTTGCGGTAGGGATGCGGCGGTTCGGGGAAGCGGCGTCCGCGGGAGCGCTCCACCTGCACCGCGTAGCCAGCCAGCATGTCTCGAAGTTTAACAGAGTTGATCCTGGTGTTGAATCATGCCGCTCCGCGCCGCTTCGGCCGCTTGAAACTCAGGCCAGGTAAGGTGCCAGGCGGCTTGGCTGTTACCGCCCAAAAGTCGTCATTGCGCCCACGATTGTTCCTGTGATAAATTAAACAATTGTCCCAGACATCTGGAAGGGATCAGACGCGGACTTGTGCCCGTAAGGGCTTAAGATCGCAATTGCTGGCGTAGCTCAGTCGGTAGAGCATCTGATTTGTAATCAGAGGGTC
>PMHV01000015.1 GCA_003156805.1 Acidobacteriaceae bacterium
GGGGCGCAGGATGGGGCGTCCGCCGTTAAGCATGGCGTGGGCGAATTTTGCGACATCTTCAGCGGTGGAGAACAGACCCGCATGCCCGGCGACGCCGCCCATGATGCTGGCGTTTTCGTCCTGGACCTCACCTTGGATGACGCGGCGCCGGAAGGCTTGATCATCTGCCGTGGGAGGAATCTGCGCGCGGATTTCTATCGGCGGATTGAACGTCGAGCCGGTCATGCCCAGCGGGCCGAAGATTTCGCGCTGGCAGAAGTGATCGAGCGATTCGCCCGCGAGGTGCGCAAGGGCCGCGCCCAGGATGATGAATCCGATGTCGCTGTATTCGGCGCGGGAGCCGGGATCGCCGATGAGAGGCGTCGTGAAAGCGGCGTGGAGAAGTTCGTCGCGGGTACGGGCTTTCAAGTACAGCTTCTCGTATGCGGGCAGGCCGGAGGAGTGGGCCAGCAACATCCGGAGCGTGACTTCGCGACGGCGGAGATCTCTTCTTTCGTCGGATGTGAATTCCGGGACGATCGCGGCGACGGAAGCGTCGAGATCGAGCAGGCCGCGGTGGTAGAGGATCATGGCCATGGTTGTAGTCGCGACGACTTTTGTGACGGAAGCGAGGTCGAAAAGAGTGGAGATATCGACCTGGGGTGAATCTGGTTCGTAGGTGAAGTTGCCAAAAGCCCTGAGCGCGATCAATCGGCCCTGCTGCGTGACGGCGATGGATGCGGCGGGGAAGGCGCGCGCGGAGATGGCAGCCTCGAGAATGCAGAAGGCGGAGGAGAAGATCTGGTCTTGATGATCGAAGGCAATGAGCGGCGATGGTAGAGAGCTGCCTGGAATGGTTGAGTTCACTGTGTCCGCTCCGACCGCATCAAGGAATACACATAATATTGCACAAACGGCACCCTTACTTGAGTTCCTTGAGCACTTCCGCTGGAGTTGTGTAGAGTCAAGAGATCGTTACAAGACACCAAAATTCGCGATTCGCCGCAATGCGCGTGTGCCTGGTGGCCGCCTTCGCGCTGATCTGTGTGCGTGCAAACGCAGACATGAAGCATCCCGTGCCTGCGGTCCGGCTGACGGTGCTCGATCCCATCATCAATCAGGCCATTCAAGACGGAAACATTCCTGGAGCCGTTTTGATCGTGGGACACGAAGGCAGAGTTGTCTACCGCAAGGCGTATGGGAACCGCGCGCTGGAGCCGCGCCGAGAGGCGATGACGCTGGATACGATTTTCGATCTGGCGTCGTTAACCAAAGTGGTCGTTACGACGACCGCAGTGATGCAGTTGGTGGAGCGGGGCAAGGTGCGGCTGAATGATCCGGTAGCGAAATATCTGCCCGAGTTTGCGCAGAGTGGAAAGGAAGACATCACGGTGCGGCAGTTGTTGACGCACTATTCGGGTTTGGAGCCGGACTTCGACGTGAAGACGCCGTGGGAAGGAAAAGAAACGGCTTATCGAATGGCGTTCGCCGAAACAGTGGAAGACCCGCCGGGATCAAAGTTTTCCTATAGCGACATCAATTTTATTGTGCTGGGAGCGCTGGTGGAGCGGGTTTCGGGCGAGGCGCTTGAGGCATACGCGGCTCAACATATTTTTGCGCCGCTGAAGATGACGCATACACGGTTTGTGCCTCCGGTGACGTGGCGGGCCGGGTGGATCGAAAAGATTGCGCCGACGCAGTATGACGAAAACCAGCACATGCTGCGTGGAGTGGTACATGACCCAACAGCACGGCGAATGGGCGGCGTGGCGGGACATGCGGGACTGTTTTCGACTGCGGACGATCTGGCGAAGTTTGCGCAGGCTCTGCTAGATGGCGGCGGAGGGATCCTGTCGCCGGCATCGGTAGAGAAGATGACGCAACCGGAGCAGCCTCCGTCAGCGCCGGTGCTGCGCGGCTTTGGCTGGGACATCGATTCCCAGTTTTCATCGAATCGCGGAGACTTGTTGCCGGTGGGAGGGTATGGGCACACGGGGTTTACGGGAACATCGATGTGGATCGACCCGGCGACGCAAACCTACATCATTTTGCTGACCAATGCGGTGCATCCGCGAGGGGGAAACGCGATTGCGTTGCGGTCGAAAGTGGCGACGGCGGTAGGCGCAGCGCTGCCGCTAACCACGGATGAAAAAGAGAAGCTGAGGTGGATGAGCATCACTGGATATAACGAGGCGCAGAGCGCGGCACGGCGGTTGAGCGCGCGCAATGGAAGCGTGAAAACTGGAATCGATGTGCTGGAGGAGCATGGTTTTGATGCGCTACACATCGACGGGCGCAAGAAGAAAATTGGGATATTGACCAATCAGACAGGGGTGGATGCGGACGGCCGGCGGACGATTGATGTGTTGGCGCAAGCGCCGGGGGTTTCGCTGGAGGCGATCTTCAGTCCGGAGCACGGAGTGACGGGAACGTTGGACACGACCAATGTCAACAATTCAAAGGATGAGGCCACGGGAATTCCGGTGTACAGCGTCTATGGCGCGACGGATGCGGCTCGGCGGCCGTCGCTCGACGTGATGAAAAATCTGGATGCGGTGGTGATTGACGTTCAGGATGCGGGCGTGCGGTTCTATACGTACGAAACGACGGTGGGGTATTTTCTGGAAGCGGCGGCGAAAGCCGGTGTCGAAGTCATCGTGCTGGACCGGCCGAATCCCATCACAGGATCGTTTGTGCAGGGTCCGGTGTCGGATGCGGGGCGGGAGAGTTTCACGAATTACTGGACGGTTCCGGTGCGACATGGGATGACGATCGGTGAGTTGGCGAAGATGTTTAACGCGGAACGAAATATCAACGCCAGCCTGACCGTGGTGCCGATGGAGGGCTGGCAGCGTGGAGACTGGTTTGATTCGACGGGGCTGGAATGGGTGAATCCGTCGCCGAATTTGCGGAGTGTGACCGAGGCGGCGTTGTATCCCGGAGTGGCGCTGATTGAAGGCACGAATGTTTCGGTGGGGCGCGGGACCGATAATCCGTTTGAGTTGGTGGGAGCGCCCTGGATGAAGAGCCGGGAACTGGCCGCGTATTTGAATGGGCGAGGGATCGCGGGTGTGCGATTTGTGCCGGTGAGTTTCACACCGGCGGCGAGCGTTTACTCGGGACAGAAGTGTGAGGGCGTGAATATTGTTCTGCTGGACCGGAACGCGCTGGATGCGCCGGAGCTGGGAATTGAACTGGCAGCGGCGCTGAAGAAGCTGTATGCAGCAGATTTCAAGATGGAGCGCATGGCCGAGCTGCTGGTGAATCAGGCGGTCTACGATGCGCTGATGGCGGCGCAGGATCCGCGGCGCATCGCGCAGGACTGGCAGGAGGACTTGGAGAAGTTTGAGCTGGTGAGGAAGAAATATTTGCTGTATTAGTTGAGCTGGGATTTTGGCGGATGGAAGGAATACGGGCATCAACGGTAAGGCATCATCATGCCACGCGAAGTTCTGAAACTGGATCCGAAAGACAACGCGTTGATCGCGCTGCGGGACCTGCGCAAAGGTGAGCGGGTCAGCTTTGCCGATCAAATCTACACGCTCGCCACCGACGTCCCGGCTAAATACAAGTTCGCGGTCGAAGATTTTCCGCCGGGCAGCAATGTGGTGATGTACGGTGTGCTCGTCGGCAAGACGACGGAGCGGATTCAAAAGGGAGAAGTTCTCAACAGCCGAAACATGAGCCACGCTGCTGCCGGCTTTCAGCAGGAATGGCGCGAGTATAAATGGAACTCGCCCGATGTGTCGCGGTGGCGCAATCGAATGTTTTCCGGATTCCATCGGGCCGACGGCCAGGTGGGGACGCGAAATTATTGGCTGGTCGTTCCTCTGGTTTTTTGTGAAAACCGCAACCTTCTCACTCTCAAGCAAGCTTTTGAAGAAGAACTGGGATTCGCCGCTCCCTCAAAGTACCGGCAACAGGTGGCGGAACTCACGCAACTTTATCGCGAAGGCCGCGCTGGCGAGATCAAGAACTACTCGCCGGACACCCATGGAGGGCGCGCGGCGCGCTCGCGGTTGTTCGGCAACGTGGATGGAATTAAGTTTCTGCTGCACGAGGGCGGATGTGGCGGCACGCGCGAGGACTCCAATAATCTTTGCGGTCTGCTGGCGGGATATATTCATCATCCCAATGTGGCGGGTGCAACCGTCCTGAGCTTGGGTTGCCAACATGCACAGGTAGATATTCTTCGGGATGAGATCAAGGCGCGCAATCCGGCGTTTGCGAAACCGCTTTTCGTTTTCGAGCAGCAAAAAAGCGGTTCGGAGTTCAAGATGCTGTCGGACGCTATCCGAGCCACATTTTCGGGTTTGGTTGAGGTGAACGGTTTGGTGCGTCAGCCTGTGCCGCTTTCGCAGCTCTGTATCGGGTTGAAGTGCGGAGGTTCGGACGGATTTTCCGGCATCTCCGCAAACCCCTCCATCGGCCATACTTCTGACCTGGTTGCGGCGCTGGGCGGGCGAACGATTCTCTCTGAATTTCCGGAGTTGTGCGGAGTCGAGCAGGAATTGATCAACCGTTGCGCGACAAAGAAAACGGGAGAGCGTTTCATCCACCTGATGCGGGACTATGCGGCCCGGGCCAAGGCAGTGCGCTCGGGTTTCGAAATGAATCCTTCGCCGGGAAATATCCGTGACGGTCTAATCACAGACGCCATGAAGTCGGCAGGCGCGGCCCGCAAGGGTGGAAGCTCGCCCGTCACCGATGCGCTTGATTATCCGGAGTATTCGGTGCGGGCCGGACTGAACTTGCAGTGCACTCCCGGAAACGATGTGGAGTGCGTCACTGCACAGGTTGGGGCTGGAGCCAGCGTAGTGCTGTTCACCACCGGCCTCGGAACGCCTACCGGTAATCCGATTGCTCCAGTGGTGAAAATTTCCACCAATTCCGCTCTGGTTGAGCGGATGCCGGATATCATCGATGTCGATACCGGCAGCATCATCGCGGGCGAGAAGACGGTTGAGGAAATGGGCGAAGAGATTCTTGAGTACGTGATCGGAATAGCTAGCGGAGAACTTAACACCAAAGCCGAATTGCTGGGTCAGGACGACTTTATTCCCTGGAAGCGCGGGGTGTCCCTCTGACGGCGCGCAATGAGAGTGGAGGCTTTCGCCTGGACGGCAAAGTGGCGGTGGTGACCGGCGGCGGCAGCGGAATCGGCGCGGCTATCGCGCGGAGATTTGCCGCAAACGGAGCTGCGGTTTGGATTCTCGATCTGGATGGCAACGCAGCGGTCGTCGCCGGGCAGATTGCCGAGCGAGGCGGCTCGGCGAGCGCTCGCATCTGCGATGTCTCCGACCAGGCGAAAGTTCAATCGCTGTTCGAGGATATTTTCCGGAGCCAGCACGTTCATATTCTTGTGAACAATGCCGGAATTGCACATGTCGGCAAGCTGGAGAATACGACCGAGAGCGACTTTGACAGAATCTTCCGGGTCAACGTGAAGGGATTCTACAACTGCATGCATGCGTGCATCGGGCACATGAAAAGCAACGGCGGTGGGACGATCCTGAACCTGGCGTCCATTGCGGCTTCCGCTGGACTTGCCGACCGCTTCGCTTATTCGATGAGCAAGGGCGCGGTGGTATCAATGACCTATTCGGTTGCCCGCGATTACTTGCGGGATAACATTCGCTGTAATTGCATTTCGCCGGCTCGCGTGCACACTCCTTTTGTCGACGGATACCTCACCGAGAATTATCCAGGGCGTGAGCGGGAGATGTTCGAGAAGCTATCCAACGCTCAGCCCATTGGCAGGATGGCCGAACCGGACGAAGTCGCAGCTCTCGCCCTCTTTCTTTGCTCCGATGAAGCTGCGTTCATCACGGGAACCGACTACCCCATCGATGGCGGCTTTTTCAACCTTCGAGGTTGACCGGGGCAGAGTGTGGAAGATGAGATCTGACGCTAACGGCAGAAGCGAGCCTCACCCAGCACAGGACCGGCGTCCCCGTTCGATGACCGTCGATTCTCATCAACACTTCTGGCGCTACAACGTGCACAGAGACGCTTGGATTACAGATGAAATGTCCCTGCTGAGGAAAGATTTCTTGCCTGGAGACCTTATCCCGGAGCTAAGAGCGAACGCCGTCGACGGCTGCATCGCCGTGCAGGCCGATCAATCGGAAGACGAAACATTGGTTCTGTTAGAGTTAGCCAGCCTCCATGCTGAGATTATGGGCGTCGTGGGATGGGTTGACCTATGTGCATCTCAGCTTCCCGATCGACTCCGCTATTTCTCGCAATTTGAAAAGCTGCGTGGCTTTCGCCACATTGTGCAATCCGAGCCGGACGACCGCTTCCTGTTGCGAGACGATTTTGTTCGCGGTGTGGGACTGCTGGCAGAATTCGATTTTGCCTGCGACATTCTGATTTACCCGCGACAGCTTCCTGCTGCGATTGAGTTGGTGGCCAAGTATCCCAAGCAGCGGTTCGTGCTCGACCACATGGCCAAGCCCCCCATTCGCAGCGCTGAACTTACGCCGTGGGCAGAGTTGCTGTCAGAGCTTGCCCGGCATCCCAACGTTTATTGCAAGCTCTCAGGTTTGGTCACGGAAGCGCGCTGGGGCGACTGGCGGGCTGAGGACTTCAAGCCCTACCTGGACGTTGCGATTGAGGCATTCGGTCCGGATCGGCTTATGTTTGGATCCGACTGGCCGGTCTGTCTGTTGGCGGGCAGCTATCGAGACGTGAAGAATCTGATTTTCAGCCACACCAGTATGCTCTCTCCGGAGAAACAGGCTAGGATTTTTGGTTTGAATGCGATGGAGTTCTATCAATTGAAGGCTCCTCATCATGGATCTCGAACTTCGGGATAAAGTCGTACTCATCACCGGCGGCGCGAAGGGCATTGGAGCGGCAATCGCCCGTGCCGTTGGCCAGGAGGGCGGAATGCCCGTCATCGTCGACCGCGATGCGGAAGCTGGAGAAAAGCTGGTCGCCGAACTTCGCGGTGGAGGATCTCGCTGCTCGCTTGTCCGCGCGGATCTCACCTCAGTCGATTCTTGCGCAAACGCTGTCGAATGCACCGCGAAGGAGTGCGGACGATTGGATGCGCTGGTGAACAATGCCGGGGTGAACGACCGGGTCGGATTGGAGCGGGGTACACCTGAGGAATACGTCGGCTCTCTACAGCAAAACTTGCTGCACTACTACAATATGGCGCATTATGCGCTTCCGCACCTGGAGCGCTCACGGGGCGCGGTGTTGAACATCGCTTCGAAGGTGGCTGTCACTGGGCAAGGCGGCACTTCGGGCTACGCCTCCGCGAAAGGTGCGATTCTGGCCTTGACGCGAGAATGGGCTGTGGAGTTGCTGCCGTATGGAATTCGCGTCAACGCCGTTGTGCCAGCCGAGGTCATGACGCCGCTTTACCAGCAGTGGCTTGAGTCCTTCTCGAATCCTACGGAGAAGTTGACCGCGATAGTCTCCAGGATTCCACTCGGCAATCGAATGACTACGTCAGACGAGATCGCGGCCCTGAGTGTATTCCTGCTGTCTTCGAAAGCGGCCGGGCACATTACGGGCCAACATCTGTTTGTGGATGGCGGATATGTTCACCTGGATCGCGCACTGAGCTAAACGCCACTTCGAGTGAAACCGAATGAGAAGACGCTACTGTTTGACCCTGGATCTAAAGGACGACCCACAATTGATCGCCGAGTATCGGCGCTATCACGAGAAGGTCTGGCCCGAGATCATTGCGAGTCTGCGGGAGTCCGGAATTGAAGACGCGGAGATATACCTGCTGGGGACGCGCATGTTTATGATCCTGGAAGTAAGCGACAGTTTCTCGTGGGAGGGAAAAACACAAGCCGATCAGGAAAATCCGAAAGTCCGGGAGTGGGAAGAGTTGATGTGGCGTTTCCAAAGACCGCTGCCCCAGGCAAAGCCGGGCGAAAAATGGCTTCCAATGGAGCGAATCTTCAAGCTGGACTGAAGGGCAACGAGAGGTCCGGCGGCGACGCCGTGAATCTCTATAATGAAGAAACTCAGAAGAAACGCATAGGAGTTTGAAGATGGCAGTGAAAGTGAAGCCGCTTACCCGGCGACCGGCATGGAAGGCTCTCGGAGCGCATTACAAGCAGATACGCGATACTCATCTCCGCCAGTTGTTTGCCGATGATCCTCAGCGTGGGGATCGCTTTGCGGCCGAAGCTGCCGGCATCTTTTTGGACTATTCGAAGAACCGGATCACTGACGAAACTCTGAAGCTTCTCCTTCAGCTCGCGGAAGAGTCGGGACTGCGCGCGCGCATCGATGCGATGTTTCGGGGAGAGAAGATAAACATTACGGAGAAGCGCGCTGTTCTGCACGTTGCCCTGCGCGCACCGAAGACTGAATCCATTGTGGTAGACGGCGAGGATGTGGTTCCAGCGGTGCATGCAGTGCTGGACAAGATGGCGGCGTTCTGCGACCGGGTCCGCAGCGGCGAGTGGAAAGGGCACACTGGCAAACGCATTCGCAACGTCGTCAACATCGGCATCGGAGGCTCCGATCTGGGACCGGTGATGGCTTACGAAGCGCTCAAGCACTACAGCGAGCGCTCAATGACGTTTCGTTTTGTTTCCAACGTCGACGGCACCGATTTTGCGGAAGCCGTCCGCGATCTAGATGCCTCGGAGACGCTGTTCATCGTCTCCTCGAAAACTTTCACCACGCTGGAGACGATGACGAACGCGCACACCGCTCGCGACTGGGCGCTTGCGGGTCTGGGCGGCGATGAAACCTCGATCGCCAAGCATTTTGTGGCCGTTTCGACCAACGCGGCAGAGGTGACGAAGTTCGGCATCGATACCGCCAATATGTTCGAGTTCTGGGATTGGGTTGGCGGACGGTATTCGATGGACTCGGCCATCGGCCTTTCGACCATGTTGGCCATTGGTCCAGAAAAATTCCGCGCCTTGCTCGAAGGCTTCCATCAGATGGATGAGCACTTCCGCACGGCGCCGTTCGAACGCAATCTGCCGGTGCTGCTGGGACTGCTGGCGATCTGGTATAACGACTTTTTCGGCGCGCAGACTGTCGCCGTGTTGCCCTACGAGCAGTACTTGAAGCGCTTTCCGGCTTACCTGCAGCAGTTGACGATGGAGAGCAACGGCAAACATGTGAGACTGGACGGCAGAGAAGTCGGCTACGATACTGGACCGATCTACTGGGGCGAGCCAGGAACCAACGGACAACATTCCTTCTACCAATTAATTCATCAGGGGACCAGGCTCATCCCGTGCGACTTTATTGGCTTCGAGAAGCCGCTCAATCCGCTGGGGCGCCATCACGACATGCTTCTTGCCAATGTGTTCGCCCAGACCGAAGCGCTGGCCTTCGGCAAGACGCCGGAGCAAGTGAAGGCTGAGGGAACGCCGGATTGGCTGGTTCCGCATCGCGTGTTCGAGGGCAATCGCCCTTCCAACACGATTCTTGCTGAACAGTTAACACCTGAGACATTGGGCAAGCTGGTTGCGCTCTATGAGCACTCCGTTTTTACACAAGGCGCCGTCTGGCAGGTTGACTCGTTCGATCAGTGGGGTGTTGAACTCGGCAAGGTGCTGGCCCAGCGCATCATCGGAGAAATTGAAAGCCCGACCGATCCAGAGCTCAGCCACGATAGCTCCACCAGCAACCTGATCCGCCGTTATCGCAGGCTTAAATAGCTTGCGAGATCACCGCAAACGAAAATGCCCGATAACGAAAGCCGTCGAGTCTCGGTGATTGACTCTCACACCGGCGGAGAGCCTACGCGTCTGGTCGTGAAAGGTGGTCCCGACCTTGGGGATGGTTCTCTCGCAGATCGGCTCGCACGCTTTCGTAGCGACAACGACAGCTTTCGGTCGGCAGTGGTCAACGAGCCGCGGGGATCCGACGTGATGGTCGGCGGGCTGTTGTGCGCTCCTGTGGATTCGTGCTGCGCCGCCGGAGTAATTTTCTTCAACAACGTTGGCTATCTTGGAATGTGCGGCCACGGCACCATCGGTCTGATTGCGACCCTGGCGTATCTGAAGCGTATCTCGCCCGGCGAACACCGGATCGAGACGCCGGTGGGCGTGGTGAGCGCGGTTCTGCATGAAAACGGCGAAGTTACCGTCACCAATGTCGCGAGTTATCGCAGCGCCGCAAATGTGGCGGCTCAGGTGCCGGGTTACGGACAGATCCACGGCGATGTTGCCTGGGGTGGGAATTGGTTCTTCCTGGTGCATGACCACAAGATGGAACTGGCGCTCAAGAACGTTGCGGAATTGACCAGCTTCACTTGGGCGATCCGGCAAGCGTTGCGCGAGCATGGTGTGGCTGGCGCCGACGGCAAAGAGATCGACCACGTTGAGCTGTTTGGCCCGTCGCAGTTGCCGGGAGTCGACAGTAAGAACTTTGTGCTATGTCCCGGCAAAGCCTATGACCGTTCCCCTTGCGGCACCGGTACGAGCGCCAAGCTGGCTTGTCTGCATGCAGACGGCAAGCTTCGCGAAGGGCAAATCTGGAGGCAGGAAAGTATTGTTGGAAGCGTTTTCGAAGGCAGCATTAGCGTGCGCGATGGCAAGGTGTATCCGAGCATCAAAGGATCCGCATTCGTGAACGCCGAGGCTGAACTGGTGCTTGATCCTCGCGATCCGCTGTGCATGGGGATTCGTTCATGAAAGATGCGGCCTATGAAGTGGTCATCGTTGGGGCGGGAATCATTGGCGCAGCTTGTGCCGATGAGTTCTCGCGGCGAGGCAGGCGCGTCGCGATCGTCGACCAGGATGTGGTTGGAGGTGGCGCAACCGCCGCCGCCATGGGTCACATCGTTGTAATGGACGACTCGGAAGCGCAATTTTCCCTTACACGCTATTCGCAGCGGCTGTGGAAGGAGTTGAGTCCCGAATTACCCGAAGATGTGGAGTTTGAGAAATGCGGCACGATTTGGATAGCCGTGGACGAAGAGGAAATGGCAGAAGTAAAGCGCAAGCATGATTTCTACGGTGAGCGCGGAGTTCCAACGGAGGTGCTCGACGCGCAAGCGTTACAGCGCCTGGAACCCAACCTGCGAAAGGGAATGGCGGGCGGCCTGCTTGTCTCTGAAGATTGCGTGCTGGATCCGTTCTGTGCCGCTCGCTTCCTGATGCAACGCGCGCAGAAGCAGGGAGCAACGCTGCTCCTTGGATGCTCGGTTGAACAGATTGGCGATGGGCGAGTCCGGATGGCCGATGGCGCGGAGATATCGGCAGAAATCATTGTGAATGCGGCTGGCGCCTGGGGAACGGATCTCATGCCGGAACTTGGGATCAAGAAGCGCAAGGGCCATCTGGTGATCACCGATCGCTATCCCGGATTCGTGCGGCATCAGTTGGTGGAACTTGGCTATCTGAAGAGCGCGCACACTCTGAACAGCGATTCGGTGGCCTTCAATGTGCAGCCTCGCCGGACCGGCCAGATTATTATCGGGTCCTCCCGGCAGTACGGAGCGGAACACAAGGAAGTGGACAACGCCATTCTCGCGCGCATGTTGCAACGCGCGAACGACTACATGCCCGGTCTGGCCGACCTGACGACGGTGCGCGCGTGGACGGGATTCCGTGCCGCCACGCCCGACAAACTTCCGTTGATTGGGCGGTGGCCGGGGGACAAGTCTATTTTCTTGGCTACGGGACATGAAGGGTTGGGAATTACAACTTCGCTGGGTACAGCTCGCATTTTGGCCGACCAGATTTCAGGTGCGAAGCCGGAAATCCAGGTCGAACCGTACTGGCCCTCGCGTGCGGCCAAAGAAAGCCGGCAACATGAAGTCACAGGAGAGCGCCGATGAAGTGGAAGGGCGTGATGCCAGCAATCACAACCTGTTTCGCCGAGGATTGCAGTGTTGATCACGGGTTCATGAAGAGTCATTGCCGGTGGTTGCTGGACAACGGTTGCTCGGGAATCGTTGCGCTCGGTTCACTGGGCGAAGGTGCGACGTTATCGTGGAATGAGAAGTTGGAGGTTCTCCGCAGCTGTGTGAGCGCGGTTGGCGGACGTGGACCGGTCGTCGCTTCCATCTCTGCGCTTGCCACGTCCGAAGCGGCGGCGCTGGCAAAGGCGGCAGCGGAGTTGGGATGCGACGGTTTGATGGTGTTGCCGCCGTATGTTTATCGCGGCAACTGGCGGGAAATGAAAACCCACGTCGCCGCGGTATTCGAGGCTACGCCACTCTCCTGCACGCTCTACAACAATCCTGTTGCTTATGGAACGGACTTTATCCCCGAACAAATTTGCGAACTCGCGGCCGAGCATGAGAACTTTGAGGCGGTCAAAGAATCGAGCGCAGATGTGAGACGTGTATCTGCGATTCGCGCGCTGCTTGGCAGCCGCCTTGAGATTTCCGTTGGCGTGGATGATGCCGCGCTCGAGGCCATCGGCGTAGGAGCGACCGGATGGATTGCCGGCCTGGCCAATGCGCTGCCGCGCGAGTCCGTCGATTTGTTCAATTGCGGCGCGAACGGGGAGCGCGACAAAGCGTTTCAAGTCTATCGCTGGTTCTTGCCCTTGCTGCGCATGGACACGGTGCCGAATTTCGTTCAGCTTATCAAGTTGGTGCAGGCTGAGGTGGGGATGGGCAACGCGCGGGTGCGTCCGCCGCGCTTGGAGTTGGTGGGTGACGAATTGGAACGAAACAAAAGGATCATTTCGGAGGCCTTGCGTTCCCGCCCGCACACGGCGCCCAGCTTCGCGCTACCAGAGGGGAAGTGAGTCAGACGAACATGGCAGAAATTCTCGTGTCGGTCTATGATCGGCATTTACCAGGCACAAGCGCTGGTGAGCGCTTTTCACGCAGCGGAGAAGTTGCGAACGTCTTCCATCCATGCGGTTAGATTCTAGCGGCTATAGCCTAGGAGCATTGAGCATGCCTACGACTGCTTTTGCGAAGCCACATCGGCGAATTGAGGCGCGACTGACTCGCCGGAGATTCGGCATCCTCACAGCGATGTTCGGCGGTTTCCTGGGTCTCTGCCTTATTGTCTCAGCGTGGGCCGCGCCCTCGCCTCAGCCAGGAAAACCCTTACATATTTACTTTGCAGATGTCGAAGGTGGACAGGCGACGCTGTTTGTGACACCAGCGAAGCAATCGCTGCTGATTGACACGGGTTGGCCCGGCAATGAAGGCCGAGATGCGGACCGCATTGTTGCGCTGGCGAAGAACGCCGGAATCAGCAAAATTGACTACGTGATTATCACGCATTTTCATACCGATCACGTGGGTGGAGTTCCGCAACTTGCAGCACGCATTCCGGTGGGAACATTCATCGATCACGGCGAGAACCGCGAGAGTACGGACGCACCGACGGTGCAAGGCTGGCAGGCCTACCAGCAGTTGCTGGGTACAGGAAAGTACAAACGCATTACCGCCAAACCGGGAGACATCCTGCCAATCGCGGGAATTCATGCCGAAGTGGTGAGTGCCGATGGCGCGGTGATTGGGAGTCCGGTGGCGGACGGAGGAGAGGAAAACGCGAACTGCAAAAGCGCCGAGCAGTTTCCGGCAGATCAGACGGAAAATGTTCGCTCGGTTGGAACGCTCATTACGTTTGGCAAGCTGAGGATCCTCGACCTGGGCGATCTCACCCGCGACAAGGAAATGGAATTGATGTGCCCGCGCAACAAGCTCGGGAAGATCGACATTTACATCGTCTCGCACCATGGCTGGTACCAGAGCAGCAGTCCCGCGCTCGTGTATGGAATCGCGCCCCGCGTAGCGATTATGGATAACGGGGCCAAGAAGGGAGGAACTCCTTCCGTACTGGACATTATCGAAAAGTCACCCGGACTTGAGAACCTTTGGCAATTGCATTTTTCCGAGGAGGGTGGCGCGACCCACAACGTCGCTCCGGAATTCATTGCAAATCCGGAGGGACCGGACGCGGGAAACTATCTGGAAATCAGTGCGCGGCCGGACGGAAGCTTTGACGTGTTCAACTCTCGAACGCAGAAAACAAAGTACTATCCGGCGAGGTAATCAGAGGCGCGCCTTCGCGTGGCTACCTGCGATGCAGAAAGCTGATCATGTTACGTGCCGGCGTCGCACGCGAAAACGACAAAGCAGAATGCCGCGGCCGCTCTGGAGACCGGCGGATCGATGCGACAGTTCCTTTCGAACGGACGGATCTCCGGCGCAAACTGCAAAATCCGCGCTCAATGCGGGATGTTACACTGAAATGAAATGTGGGCGCGTAGCTCAGTTGGTAGAGCAATGCCCTTTTAAGGCATGGGTCGCAGGTTCGAATCCTGCCGCGCTCACCAGAGTTTTCAACAACTTAGCCGTCGCTGGTAACTGATCCGGGAATTTCGTTGGCAACTCCGTTAAGCAGTCTTCGCTGCCGGGAACCCAACTTCTTTGCACCTTCTATTCCGGTTTGCCCGCTTCAGTGCTGACCTGCGCATCCGATGAAGGGAACTGCAGAAATACAGCGTCGGAACCGAGAAAGCTGACGGTGACGCTCGTCTCCCGCTCGATAGGATCGCTTCCCGGGAATGAACTGTAGTGCCAGAGGCGCACGGCTTGCGCCGCCGCTTCAGCGAGGGGCTGTTTGCCGCTGAGCGCGTGAATTTGCTTGACCAGGCCGTCGGCCGCGATGACGATTTGCAGTCGAACTTTGCCGCCAATGCCGCTATCTGGGGCCACGGGATAGACGATGTGTCCGGTTGGGGCTTCGGCTACCTGCAAACGCGGCGCGGAAGAGTCCCAGGTTTTTGTGAGCGAAAGCGGCACGAGATGTGGCTTGGGCGCAAGGCGAGCGAGGTCCTGCGCGGTGGGTACGGCAGGCGCTGGCGACTGAATCGCCAGGCGGCCGGAGGCGTAGAACATTAAGTAATAAAGAGATATCCCGAGGGCCAAGCCCAGCAGCAGCAAGCCGAAGCCCCATTGCATTCGCGGATTACCTGCAACGGGAATTGATTTGCGGGCCGGGCGCTGAGCCCAGGTTGACTCTGGGTCTTTGGGAGCAAAAGGAGATGGCGGGAGTTCCACGGCCCAAATATCCTTCCCGTAATCCACGGCTTCGATTCCAGCCTGATTTTCATTGGCTGCCAGTTGCTTGCTCCAGATGACACGAAAAGAAGCTTTGTGCTGTCCCCGTTGCAAGGTGATGGTCTGGCCGGGAGAAAGTTCAGTGCGCAACCCGCCCAGACGGCAGCCGAGGTGACTGATTTCGACGGTGTGAGCCCATTGCGTGGGCAGAGTTTCGCCGTCGCGCTCGTGCGTCCACACGCGCAGGGGCAACACCATCTTGGTTCGAGGACAGCGTTGAATTCCGTGCGGCATCGAAGCACATATTACGGCAAGTCCGTAACGCTAAACCAGTTACCGAAGTCATTGCGATTGGCCGGCGCCTCGGCCGAGCGAGTTTGAGTGTCAATAGGAGCATGAACGTTATTCGGCCCTCTCGCGACGCTCGTCGCTCGATTTGAAGCCCCAGAGCGAGACTTTCAGTCCGTTCCTGAATTCGATACCGAGCACCCATAAACCGTTCCTGCAAGACACTAGGCACGTATTTGACCTGATCCCTCTTTCCGCACGAAGCTGAGTATGATTTCAGCTCTTATGATCGGTGATTCCTGACCTCTGGCACGAAACTCGGTCCCTAGGAAATCGTCTCCCTGGTCAGTGCTTCGTCGCAATCCCCATTTCATGCCGCGATAACCGCTGTCAGTCGAGAAAGAACGCGCCGGCACCGATCCAGAATTCCGCGAGGGATTTGAGATTCTTCTTATAAGTGCGGGTAGCCGTGTATTCCTTTCCGCCTTTCACCCGGAGACCATATTCACCCGTCGAGTACGGCCTGATCTCTTCCACAAACGAGGTGTTCACCAGCACAGAGCGGTGGATGCGAATGAATCCGTATGGCTCGAGCTTTTCTGCCACCACCGAAATTGACTCACGCAGCAGATAGGAACTCGAGTCCCGCTGCAGCAACACGCAGTTGCCCTCAGCCTGGACTGCGACCACGTCGCCAAGATTGATAAAGAGAATCCTTCCCTTCACCTTGATAGCAACCCTGAGAGACTGTCGCTTTGCAAGCGCCTGCAACCTTGGGAAAGCGCGCATCAATCTCGCCGTTTGTTCTCCTGCTATTGGCGGAAACCCGGAGTGCGCTAAGAGATTCATGGTGAGGTCTTTTCAATCAATACTTCGGCCGGTTTCGCTATCCTCCGGCCACCGTTGCGAGCATGCGTGCGCCCCGCTCGCGACGAGAGCCGCGAAAATCGCTATATCTACAGTGACCCGGAAAATGGTCGGAGGCAATACCCACTTGACTGGATTTGGACATAACCATTATGATCCGCCGCAATGAAGAGAGTAGCCTTTGGGATTCTCCCAACGATCATGATCGACCGGAAAGCCCCGAAGGCTCTGCACAGACAAATCTACGACGCATATCGCACCGCAATTGTCGACGGCAGCCTGCGCCCAGGGCAGCGAATTCCGTCAACCCGAGTGCTTGCGTCCGAACTTGGTGTTTCGCGATTCCCCGTTTTGAATGCGTACGCCCAGCTCCTGGCGGAAGGTTACTTCGAGAGTCGCGTCGGTGCGGGAACTGTCATTTCCAGTTTCCTTCCAGACCAACTCACGCCGAGCGGAGTAACCGGTGCGCGACTCGCGGCAACCCGCTCCGGACCTCGGCCGGTCGCGCGCCGATCTTCCATCCTCCCCAGTCTTGAAGGTTCTCCATGGTTGCTGGGCTGGGGAGCATTCGGCGTGGGGCAAGTGGCTTTTGATGAATTTCCACTTCACGTCTGGTCGAACCTGGTCGCGCGCCGTTGCCGACATATGGACGCCAAGTCATTTCACTACGGCAACCAGCTAGGCTCCAGGGCTTTCCGCGAAACCATCGCCACGTATCTGAGAACCGCGCGATCGCTGCACTGCGAAGCGGAGCAAGTGATGATCGTCAGCGGTTCTCAGCAGGCGCTCGAGATTTCGGCTCGCGTGCTCCTCGACCCTGGGAGTCGAGTGTGGGTAGAAGAGCCGGGATACCGCCTGGCACGATATGTCCTCTCTCTAGCTGGCTGTCATCTCGTTCCCGTTCCGGTTGACATGGAAGGTCTGGATGTTGCCGCTGGCATCAAGCGATGCCGCAAGGCGCGGGCTGCGTTGGTTACGCCCTCTCATCAGTTTCCGCTCGGCGTGACCATGAGTGCCTCGCGCCGCCTGCAATTGCTGGATTGGGCGCAAAGCACGGGATCCTGGATCATCGAGGATGACTATGATAGCGAGTATCGGTACGAGAGCTTGCCGATCGCGTCTTTGCAGGGGCTCGACGCCAACGGTCGCGTGATTTACATCGGGACCTTCAGCAAAGTCTTATTTCCTTCTTTGCGCCTCGGCTATGTTGTCATTCCATCGGACCTCGTCGACCGTTTTCTAGCCATCCGCTGGGCTATGGATCTTGGCCCGCCAAGCTTCTATCAGGAAGTGCTCGCGGACTTTATTCGTGAAGGGTATTTTGCGCGCCACATTCGCAGGATGCGGATTCTCTACCGCGACCGAAGGAGTGCGCTGGTGGACAGCATCGGCAAAGAACTCGGATCCATGGTGGAGGTGCTCGGGAGCGAGGCCGGTATGCATCTGGCTGTGACACTGCCGAACGGGAGTCGCGATCTGGAAATTGCCGCGCGAGCCGCGCGCCAGAACCTTTGGATATGGCCCCTCTCTCCCTGCTATGTGGGTGAGGTGTCGCGCCCTGGCTTCATCCTGGGTTTTGGCAGTACTGCGGTAGCGGACATTCCCCGCGCCGTTCGCGAGCTCCGTAACCTACTCACCGTAAGGGGATAAGCCTATATGAATACAAGTGGTCAGAAGACCAATTCAAATTGCGGCAGCCCAAGTTCTGCAGCCTATAGCGCTCAACATTATTGACGGCGCCTCTGCTGAGCATGCCAGGGGCAAATCCAGGATCCACCGCAAATGCCCAACGCAATAAACGCGCTGGACCACTCAGCCGGAGCGTTCGGATCATGGGACCGAAATGCGCTCACGACTCTAGGGGAATGGAGGATCAAGAACCAGACTGCAAACATTGTCCCCAGCTGCCAAGAATGGGTTTCCTGGAAACCAAGGGACGCCGCGGACTGCCAGCCCCAGGCGAGCGCAGATCAGATTCTCGACCCCGAAGGCCGTTATTGCGATGCCGAATAAGAGCCAGCTTCGTTGGACGATCTTTTCCATATCGAGCGTCCGATCGCGTAAGGATGCCTGGCATCGCGAAACGCGCGACTGCTTAGCTTGCTGGCTTCCGTAAAGCTGCTCCAAGTAATCTGCCGGGCCCAGACTCTTGCACAAAGGCAACGATCCGAACATTCTTTGGATCGGTACCGGGTTTAAGTTTCAACTGAACGGCTTCGCCAAAGCTCGTTCCCTTCGCTAGCTTTCCTATCTTTGTGAGCTGAAGCACAACAGCGACGTGTGTCAGGCGCCGGCCGCCGTTTTCGCCATGCAAGACTTGCGACTCCACGTGATCGAGAGCGACCGCTACGTAGACGTCGGCGTTGTGTTTGCCGGAATTGCCGTCAGCTTCAATGCGCGTTCGAAGAACGCTTGGATTCCCGGCATCGACGCTCACGTCGCCGATGCGGACAGGAACCTTAGGCGTGGCGGCAGCTTCCTGAAAGAGTTTGACCTGGAGCGGATCGTTAGCGCGCATTTCACTGGTTCCATCCACGATGATTTGGGGAGTGTACGCGGTCTTTAGTCCAAGAGCGCGGACATATGCCATCTGGCGTTCGGTCAGTGCAGGCGAGGAGTTCGGATCTTTCCAGCCGTCATGATCCCAATAATCCACGTGTTCACTGAGGACGATCAGTTGCGCACCAGCGACGGGCTGGGAACTGTCCATCCTTTCGAGGAGGGCGTCTGCGGGAGGACAGCTGGAACAGCCTTCAGAGGTGAACAGTTCAACGAGAATGGGACGAGCATTTGCGCTCGATGTCTCAGCAGCCGTGGTTCTGCTTTCGACTTGCAGACCCCGTCCTTCGGCGGTAGGCGCAGTTTGCGGGAATAAGAGGCCGCAGAATAAAATCGCGCACACTGAAAATTGCGGTGAGCTGTCTCGAGACATGGCAATAATATTGGGCGAGAAAATTCTCAGTGGCAATAGCCACTTAACCGGATTTTATACGGACCACTAGGGTCTGCCAACCGGCCATGCATTCACACCTACGGGCCGATGACGGGCTAGTCGCAACAATGGAACGCTCTACTGGCTTGCGGGATGACGGCGGAGCTACAAAGGCAGATGATGGAAGTTATTGGCGAATCGCTGGCTAACAGGAGGTAGGGCGCATGGGGTACACACGACGCAGGGTGCTCGCGAGCTTGGGTCTGGCAAGCTTAGGACTGGCGGGAGTTGAGGCGGTGATACCGCCGCTGGTCAGGAAAGCCGGAGCATCCTCACTGGCGGCACAGTTGACGGCGGAAATGGGCGCAGGCACATGCCCGTTCCGGCTGGCGGTGATCAATGACGAGATCACGCAGGATTTCGAGAAGGCATGTCAGATCGTGTCCGGCGATTTCGGGCTGCATTGGATTGAGCTGCGCTCGATGTGGGACAAGAACGTGACCGCACTCGACGGGAAAGAAGTTGAGGATGCGCGGAAGATCCTCGACGAACACAAACTGCGAGTTACGGATATTGCAACCCCCCTTTTCAAGACAGACTGGCCTAGGGCTCCGCGGTCATCTCAGAGTGAAACGCGCAATCAGTTCCATGCCGATTTCGACGCAAGCGCGCAGGATAAGCTGCTCGAACGGTGCATCTCTCTGGCAAAGGCTTTCAATACGGACAGGATTCGCTGCTTCGACTACTGGAGGCTGGAGGATCAGAAGCCGTACCGGGAAGCCATCAATGCCAAACTGCAGCAGGCTGCGGAGCGCTGCGCCAAAGACAACATGATCCTTCTGCTGGAGAACGAGATGTCTTGCAACACGGCAACGGGCGAAGAGTCGGCTGCCGTGCTGAAGGCGATTCCGAACCGGAACTTCATGCTGAACTGGGATCCCGGCAATGCTGCGGCCATCGGAAGCGCGCCCTATTCCGCCGGCTATCAACTGCTTCCGAAAGACCGCCTCGGGCACTGTCACTGCAAGGACGTGGTGCGCAAGCCGGACGATAAAGATAAAAAAGACAAATACGATTGGGCTCCGGTGGGAGCCGGCATTGTAGATTGGGTTGGGCAACTCCAGGCTTTGCAGCGCGACGGCTTCCACTACGGGCTGAGCCTCGAAACCCACTGGCGCGGCGCGGGCACGCCCGAAGCGTCTACGCGGATTAGCATGGACGGTCTTAAGAAGGCGCTGGCGAAGGCTGGAATCTCCTGTTGATTCGAGCTATCGTGTCAGCTGGCGACCAAGCAGCGATAGCCTCTTGCCAAAGGGAATCGGTAAAACAGGAACTGCACAAATAACATGGACGGACCTATCGGGAGAGGCGCTGACTGCAGCAGAGGGAGGGGAGATTGCAATGCGAGTGCTCGGGTACACATGGGCGGGCGTGCGAACTGCCGACCTGAAATCAGCCGCGCGTTTCTTTGCCGACGTCCTGGGCCTTTCCCTCGTTCACGAGGGTAAGGGGTTGGTCCAGTTTGAGGTGCCTTCGGGGCAACTGTTCGAGGTCTTCGGTTCGGAGAGTCATTATTATCAGCTTCACGCGTGCCCGGTTCTGGCCTTTCAGGTTGAGGATGTGCGCGCGGCCAAGAAGGAGATGGAGTCACGGGGTGTTGAGTTCGTAACAGACGTCGACGGCAACGAATCAGAAGCCTGGGCTTACTTTCGCGGCCCCGACGGCTACCTATACGAGCTCTGGCAGACGGCGCGCCTATTGAAAGCGCTGCCGCCCAACTAACGGCTGAAATCAGCCGGCCGGCGCGGGGAAATGATCGGTCGAAGCCGAGCGAGGCGATTCGTTCGAAGTTCGGAGACGCACGCTGGAGCTGTTGCGCAAGCGTGGATTCGCAGACGTCAAACTCTCCGCGCGATTTTCTTTCGATAGGTCCCAGATTGGCTCTGTCTATCTCTAATCCAGGGTGAGGAATCATGATGGTTACAAGACGTGAGTTTCTCGATGCACTTGCAGTGGGCGCGGCGGGGCTGGCCGTGGGAACTACGGCAAAGAGCTATGGCCAGATCCTCGGGTCCAACGATCGCCTCAACTTTGCGGTTATCGGTTTGAATGGGCGCGGCTACGCTCATCTGTCGTCGCTCAAGGCGAACAAGGGCGCGGCGCGCATCTCGCATGTCTGCGATGTGGACAGCGATATTCTCAAGAAGTTCGCCGGCAGTGTGCAGCGCGAGATGGGCGAAGCTCCTGCGGCGGACCAGGACTTTCGCAGGATTCTCGAGCAGAAGGATGTGGACGCCATCACGATTGCCACTCCCGACCATTGGCATACGCCGATGGCCATCGCCGGGCTGCAGGCGGGCAAGCACGTGTATGTAGAGAAGCCATGCAGCCACAATCCTGCTGAGGGAGAGATGCTGGTACAGGCGCAGCAGAAGTATCGAAAGCTGGTGCAGATGGGCACGCAGCAGCGCTCTTCACCGTACACCATAGAGATCGTCGAAAAGATTCACGCAGGCATTATCGGCAGGCCGTACTTCGCGAAAGCCTGGTACAGCAATGTGAGGAAGTCGATTGGCACGGGCAAAGAAGCGCCCGTGCCGCCGCAGCTTGATTGGGATCTGTGGCAGGGCCCCGCGCCGCGGCGTCCCTATAAGGACAATGTGCATCCGTATAACTGGCACTGGTTCAGAATTTATGGCACGGGCGAGAGTCTCAACAATGGCACGCACGAGGTCGATGTTTGCCGCTGGGCGCTGGGCGTCGACTATCCCAAGCGGGTCACTTCGTCAGGAGGCAGGTACCAGTTCAAGGACGACTGGCAATTTTATGACACGTTGCTGACCAGCTTCGAATACGACGACCAGATGATTTCGTGGGAAGGCAAGAGCTGCCAGGGAATGAAGTTTTATGGCCGTGATCGCGGTTCGACGATCATGGGAACAACCGGCACGGTGCTGGTGGATCGCGGTGGTTACGAGATATACGACCTCAAAGGGAGTAAGACCAGCGAATTCCGGGCTGGCGGTGGCGCCTCATCTTCGGACCTGATCGGCCGCGATTCTATGACCGATGCTCACTTCGCGAACTTCATCGCCGGAATCCGCAAAGGCGAGAAGCTCAACGCTCCGGTCTCGGTCGGCAACGTGGCCGTGACGATGCTGCAACTTTCGAACATCGCGTGGGAAGTCAGCCGGGAACTGCATCTCGACACGAAGGACGGGCGCATCCAGGACGACCCGGAAGCGATGAAGATGTGGGGACGCGAGTACGAGAAGGGCTGGGCGCCGCATGTCTAACGATTTGCCCCTCATGCAGAACAGCTTCTCCCGTCGCGATTTCGTTCGCTCTGCCGCATTGGTTGCAGCAGCGGCCGCCGCCGCCGCTCCCAGCGAGGTCTTTGCGCTCGCGCAGGGACGTCCATCGGCTGACAAAGTCTCGCCGATTCGTCTGGGGTTGGCCAGCTACACCTTCCGTAACTTCACTCGCGCGCAATTGATCGGCTTCATGAAGCAGCTCAATGTATTCGCGTTGAATGCGAAGGACGTCAAAGATCATCTCCCGATGGATGCGCAGGAGGAAGCGGCGGCGCTGGCGGACTATGCCGCGGCGGGCGTCAAACTTCACGCTGCCGGAGCCATCTATTTCGCGAAAGATGAGGATGCGGACATCCGGACCAAGTTCGAATACTGCAAGCGAGCCGGCATTGGCGTCATTGTCGCGGGCGATCCCGCAGCGGAGACTCTGCCGCGAATTGAGAAGTTCGTAAAGGAGTACGACATTCGCATTGCGATCCACAATCACGGGCCGGAGGATAAGTTGTGGCCTTCGCCGTTGGATGTGTTGAAGGCGGTAAAGGGTATGGACCCGCGCATCGGGTGCTGCATTGACGTCGGGCATGCGGCTCGTGCCGGCACGGATTTGGTTCAGGCGATTCACGAAGCAGGGCCGCGGCTGTTTAACCTGCACATGAAAGACCTCACGAGCTTCCAGAACAAAGAGAGCCAGGTCGTGGTGGGAGATGGCATCATGCCGGTGCGGGAGATGTTTGAAGCCCTGATCGCGACGAGGTACAAGGGCTTCGTCGATCTGGAGTATGAGGTTCATCCTGACGATCCAATGCCGGGCGTTATCGCCAGCTTTGCGTATATGCGAGGCATCCTGGCAGGCATGGGGTATGCGAGCCAGGGCTGAAAATCCGGATACCCCGTACGAGCAGCAGGCTCAATCGGCTCCTAGTTCCCGGCGTCGCCGGAGGATTAACGAGCTGAAGAGTTCGCTGTTTGAACAGGAGAAGTTCGGGGAAAGTTGTGTATAGTTGTGTGCCTGTTCGCTGAATCTTGTGCAACGCTGCTTCGGAGGGGGTTATCGGTGAGAGGCTTTTCACAGCGCTACTTGCTGATTTTCTCGCTCGCGCCTTTGTTTCTTACCTTGACGGATTCCTTGCTTTGGGCTCAGGGCGCACCCACTGAGCGGATTTTCTTTCGTGGCAAGATCTTCACCGGCGACCCGCAGAGCCCTTATGCGGAGGCGGTTGTAATTCGCGGTGAGAAAATCGTTGCGGTTGGCAGCCTTCCTGAGGTGGTGAAGTCCGCGTCCGCCGATGCGGAGCATATTGATCTGGAAGGCAAGAGTCTTTTCCCCGGATTCATCGATTCGCACAGCCACTCGATCGACGGCGGACTCGGCCTGATTTCTGCCGACGCTAGCGAGAAAGTGACTTCTCTCAATGAGCTTCCGCTCTTTGTCCAAGACGCGAAGAAGACGGGCAAGGGCATGCGCGGGGACATTCTTGAGATTCTTGGATTGCCGCTGGAGTTCTGGTCGCACTGCGACGTGCTCAATGCCGAGTTCAGCACGAGAGCTTACGAGAAGCAAAGCGTTCTTTTGCGCGGAATGGATGGGCACACGGCATGGGCGAATCGCGCTCTGTTGCAGCGTGCGGGCATTACGGTTGATTTCCTTAAGAAACTTTCCGCCGGGGAGCGGAGTTACTACGGCGTGGACAAAGACATGCAGCCGAACGGCTTCCTGGTCGACGCCGGCACGGAGAAAATCGAGCCGTTGCTGCCGCAGCGCACCCCCGACGAGTTGCTGGCCGCAGGGCGCGCCGCTCTGCAATATAACTACAGCCTTGGCATCACGGCGTGGCTTGATCCGCTGGCCACTGATTATGTGTTGAGGGCTTACAAGTTGCTGGCCGACCGGGGCGAGCTAACTTCGCAGGTGGTGGCATTTCCGCAGGTGTTCGCAAAGGATCCCGTGGCCGAACTCGCCGCAGTGCAGAGGACGCGCGAGGCCTACAAAAATGTACCGAATCTGCACGTGACCGGAATCAAGGTCTTCGCGGACGGCGTGGTGGAGTATCCGTCACAAACTGCGCATCTCAGTGAGCCGTACAAGAACACAGGACGCAATGGCGATCTGCTGTTTGATCCCACAAAATTTGCCGAGTTGTGTGTGGCGGCGGACAAACAAGGACTGATCATCCACGTGCATGCGATTGGCGACGGTGCGGTGAAGGAGTCGCTCGATGGCATCGCGGCGGCTCGAAAGGCGAATGGCGACAGCGGGTTGCCGCATACGCTCACGCATGAACAGTTCGTGCAGCCGGAGGATTTTCCGCGGTTCCGGGAACTGGGCGTGGTGAGCGCGTTGCAGCTTTTTTGGGCGGATGCGAGTCCAGACACGATTGAAATTGTGAAGCCTTATCTGGACCCCGAGATCTATCGGTGGCAATATCCGGCGCGGTCGATCCTGGACAACGGCGGAGTCATTTCGGGGGCGAGCGATTGGCCGGTTTCGAGCGCGAATGTGTTCTGGGCGATTTACCAGGCGGAAACGCGCAAAGGACCGGAAGGAGTGCTCGATCCGTCGCAAGCGATGCCACGCGAAGCGATGTTCTATGCCTACACGCGGAACTCGGCGCGGGCCATGAATCTTGATTCCATCGGAACCATCGCCGCCGGCAAGCGTGCGGATTTGGTTCTGCTGGATCGCGACGTTTTGACAATTTCTCCAGACGAGATGCGCGACGCGAAGGTGCTGTGGACGATGGTTGCGGGCAAGACGGTGTATCAGGCGAAGTGAGGCACGGGACTAGTCAACGAAAGCGCAGGGCTAGACCCCTCTTCTGACCAGCTGCACTGGTTACGTTCATCCCGACTCACGACGAAGCGCCGAGCGGAGCGACGATTTCTTGAAGACCACGCCTGGGCCATGCGTGCTCGTGATTCCGGTCACGGATCCGGCGTCGGCGGGCAAAGTAGCAAAGAAATCCGCAAAACTGATCTCCCAAGCCTCTGGCTTTCAGACTTGGTGGTTAGTATTTTCCTTGAACCGCGCGTCGGCAAGCTGCGCTGAAGCGCGGTGCCTACTCTGACGTCACCGCCTTCAGATACCGGTAATAGAAATCCACACCTTTGTAGTAGGACGCAACGCCAAGCCTCTCATCCCCGCCGTGGGCACGGATGTCATCGCGGTCAATGGCGATGCCTGCAATTCCGTAGGTGGGCATGCCCGCGCCCATGGTGTAGACGCCGTCGGACGCGCCGGTGGCCATTTCAGGAATCACCGGCGTGCCGGGCCACATCTCAGAGGTGATTTTCTCCAGCGGTGCAAACACGTCGCTGCGCAGCGGCGGAGGCGGAAGACTCTTCCGGTCGGGAGCGGTGTCGGAAATGTTGCCGAAGTTGTCGACGGAGCGCACGGTAATCTTCGCATCGGCAAG
This sequence comes from Acidobacteriaceae bacterium, assembly GCA_003156805.1. Taxonomy (GTDB): domain Bacteria; phylum Acidobacteriota; class Terriglobia; order Terriglobales; family Acidobacteriaceae; genus Sulfotelmatobacter. The sequence continues at coordinate 25,771 of PMHV01000015.1, forward strand.
TATTTTAATCAGTTGCCGCCGGACTTCTTCCGCGGAATGCCCGGGTTCAATCCGGCAATTCACATTGGCCTCGGCGCGCTGGGGCAAGGCGTTGTTGGCGTGGCCGGCGTTGAACCGCGTTGCAACGCAGGTCGTGTGGGTGGTGGAATTGTCAATGGGATCGTGCGAAAGCCGCGCCACCGCGTCGCCGTCGGGCGGAGTTCTCAGCATCGCTTTCATGTCGGCGGCGCGCTCCGGCGTTTCCACTTCCGCCATGCGCTCGTAGTAAGCGCGCGTCACCTCGTTCAGTTCGAAGGGGAACTGATAATTTTGCAACCGCGCCAGCCCGTCCCCCAGAGCGTAGATGGCGTTGTCCGGCCGGGGCAGCGAGCTGTGGCCTCCGGGATTAGTCACTGAGAGCTGAAAATCTGCATATAGCTTTTCCGTGGCATCCACCGTCATCATCACCGGCTTGCCGTGGTCGCTCAGGATGCCTCCACCGTCGTGGTTGAAAACAATCTCGGCGTCGATGAGGTCGCGATGGTTCTTGAGCAGCCAGTCGACGCCGTTCGATTTGCCACCCTCTTCATCGGCGGTCAGCGCCAGAATGATGTCGCGGTCAGGTGTGTAACCCTCTTTCTTAAAGCGGATCAGCGTGGTCGCCATGATGGCGTCGCCGCTCTTCATATCCTGCGTGCCGCGGCCGTAGTAGAAGCCGTCCTTCTCTACAAAACTGAAAGGATCTGTGGTCCAATCGTCGCGGTGGGCCTCGACAACGTCAAGATGACCGATCAGCAGGAGGGGTTTATGCTTTCCCGTCCCGTGCAGCCGCACCACCAGATTCTTCTTGCGGTCTTTATCATTGGGCCCAAGAATCTGAATGTCGGCCTCGGCGAATCCCGCATCGCGAAAGCGCTGCGCCATAGCCTCGGAGGCTGCCGTCACGCTGCCCACGGAATCGGTAGAATTGATCTCGATTAGTTGCTTGAAGATGTCGTGAGAAAGTTTCCGGGTGGCGTCGTCGATTTGCGCCTGCGAGGCGGGCATGAAAAACAAGAAGCACCAGAAAAAAGAACACAACAGAACAAACCATCGGCTACGGTCCAATTGGATCTCCTGGGACGACGGAATCGGAATCTCTACGTTCAAAGAATTGTACACATCTTAAAGTTCTATAGTTCTCTACTGGGAGAGTGACGGGCGCTGACCCCAGCCGAAGCGAAATCGATCAGAAACCGCACCCACGTGCCACAAAGCAGGCACTCTTAGGCTATTCCGGGACACCACCACCAGTGGCATAGTACAAGGACGCTTTGTTTCCACTCCCTCTCTACCTCCCCACGAGATCTATGACTTGGTCGTTGCCTTGATGTGGATTCTCGCGAATTGCAAGTTGTCCGCGGCTCGTTGGCGGAATCCAGTTCGCTACTAACTTATCGAGGTTTGGAGAAACCGTCACGCTCTAGAAATGCCTGCAAGCTCTCCGGCAACTTGCCCTCGCGCTCGTGCTACGGACACCGGCGATGGTAATCACGAGCGGCTAAATCAGTTCGGGGCAGGAATCTGCTAATTCGAGAAGAAACATTTGCCTTTGCATCTTTCAGAAAAGGAATACACCATATGCGCATCCGCTTTATCAGCATTGTCGTTGGTCTCCTGATCGTTTGTTTGAACACCGCCTTCGCGCAATCTCCGCCGCCGGTGTCATTTCTTGCAGAAGGCAGTTACCTTGTCGGCGGCTGGGAAGCCAACGCAGTTGCGGTGGGAGACTTTAACGGTGACGGCAATCTCGACTTGGCGGTGACAACCGGGAACAGCGTGAGCGTGCTGTTGGGCAATAGCGACGGCACCTTCCAGGCGGCGGTGGGCTATGGCGCAGGCCAATACGCCTACTCGGTCGCGGTAGGGGACTTCAATGGTGACGGCAAACTCGACCTGGCGGTGACAGACGCGGAGAACTACCGCGTGTACGTGCTGTTGGGCAATGGCGATGGCACCTTCCAGGCGGCCGTGGGCTATGGCACGGGCCAATATCCCTACGCGGTTGCGGTGGGAGATTTTAACGGCGATGGCAAACCCGACCTGGCCGTGGCAAACGGCGGCAACGGCAACGTAAGCGTACTGTTGGGCAACGGCGACGGTACTTTTCAGACGGCGGTGAGCTACGGCGCCGGCTCGTATCCCTACGGGGTTGCAGTAGGAGACTTCAATGGTGATGGCAAACTCGACCTGGCGGTGGCCGACGGTGGCGGCGGCGTGAGCGTGCTGCTGGGCAACGGCAACGGCACTTTCCAGACGGCGGTGGGCTACGGTACCGGCTATGCCGGCGCTACTTCGGTTGCAGTAGGGGACTTCAACGGGGATGGCAAGCCTGACCTGGCCGTGGCATCTGGTTTCGGAGGCAGCGGTGTGTACGTGCTGTTGGGCAACGGCGATGGAACCTTCCAGGGAGCGGTGAACTACTTCGCGGGCTATGGTTCCTACGGGGTCGCGGTGGGCGACCTCAACGGCGACGGCAAGCTCGATCTGGCGGTGGCTAACCAGAACAGCAGCACCGTGAGCGTGCTTCTGGGCAATGGCGATGGCACCTTCCAGACGGCGATCAGCTACGACGTCGGCGAAGCTCCCTACGGGGTGGCGGTGGGGGACTTCAACGGCGACAACAAGCTCGACCTGGTAGTGGCGAACAACGGGATGGGAAACGGGGGCAGCGCGTCGGTGTTGTTGGGCAATGGTGACGGCACCATGCGGGCGGCCCCAAGCTACGGCGCAGGTAATGCCCCCTACTGGGTCACGGTGGGGGATTTCAACGGCGACGGCAAGCCCGACCTGGCGGTGGCAAACTGGGGCGGCAGCGTGAGCGTGCTCCTCGGCAACGGCAACGGCACCTTCCAAGCGGCGGTGAGCTATGGCACGGGAACTTCCGCTTTCGTTGCGGTGGGGGATTTCAACGGGGACGGCAAGCCCGACCTGGCAGTCGCAAACCAGAGCGGCGGCGTGAGCGTGCTCCTAGGCAATGGCGACGGCACCTTCCAGGCGGCGGTGAACTACGATCCGGCCGCAGGTTCCTACTCAGTCGCGGTGGGAGATTTTAACGGCGACGGCAAGCCCGACCTGGCGCTGGCCAACTTCAGTAACAACAGCGTGGATGTGCTGCTGGGCAACGGCGACGGGACCTTCCAGTCGCCTCTAACCTACAGCTTGGGTCAAGGTCTATATCCCCAGTCGGTTGCGGTGGGGGATTTCAATGGCGACGGCAAGCTTGACCTGGTGGTGGCCGATGGCTACGTGACCGTGCTTCTGGGCAATGGCGACGGCACCTTCCAGCCGCCGGCGAACTACAACGTAGGAAGTTCCTATTCGGTTACGGTGGGAGACTTAAACGGCGACGGCAAGCCTGACCTGGCGGTGGCAAACTTTGCCCCTGGCGGCGAGAACGGCAGCGTGGCCTTGCTCCTGGGCAATGGCGACGGCACTTTCCAGTATGAGACCAGCTACGTTGTGGGCGCTCGGCCCAACTCGATTACAATGGCGGACTTCAACGGTGACGGCAAGCCCGACCTGGCCGTAGCGAACTTCTTTAGTGGCAACGTGAGCGTGTTGCTGGGCAATGGCGACGGCACCTTCCAGACGGCGGTGAACTTTGGCGCGGGCGCATACACGCCTTCGGTCGCAGTGGGGGACTTCAACGGCGACGGCAAGCCCGACCTGGCGGTAGCCGCCTACGCTAACAACAACGTATCAATATTGCTGAACACCACGGGCTTCCTGCAAACCACGTCCGTGACCGCGCTGGCTTCTTCGGTCAATCCCTCGGGCTTCGGCCAATCCATCACGTTGACGGCCACGGTCAAATCTAAGCAGGGCTTCCCGACCGGCACGGTCACCTTCTACGACGGGAATGCCGCGCTCGGTACGCAAAACCTCATTAATGGTGCAGCGGCGCTGAACATATCTTCGCTAACCGTCGGTTCGCACTCCCTCACGGTCACCTACAATGGCAGTTCGAGTTTCCCCAGCAGCACTTCGGCGTTGCTGAATCAGGCGGTTACTCAGGCAACCACGGCCACCGCGCTGACTGCCTTACCGAATGCTTCGACTTTCGGACAGAGCGTAACTTTTTCCGCAACGATTGCGCCTCAGTACAGCGGAGCCGTAACCGGCACCGTCACTTTCTACGACGGATCGACGCCCATCGGCAGCAGCGCTGTAAGCGGCAACCAGGCCGGCATCGCGACGTCCTCGCTTTCTGCCGGCACGCACAGCATCACCGCCGCATACGCCGGGAACACCAATTTTCTGCCCAGCGGCTCCGCGGTGCTAAGCCAGCCGGTAGGGGTGGGAGCGACAACAGTAAGCGTCGGCTCGTCGCTTAATCCTTCCAGCTACCTGCAAGCCGCCACGCTCACAGCGGCGGTTGCCGGACCGGGCGGAACACCCACCGGCTCGGTAAACTTCTACGACGATGGCATTTCTTTAGGCACGACTCCGCTGAGCGGCAACGGACAAGCTTCTCTGACCATCGCGACGCTGGCGGCGGGTTCACACTCTATTACCGCCAGCTATAGTGGCAACTCAAACTTTGCAGCCAGCACGTCCTCTCTATTCACGCAGAATGTCAACCAGGCAACGACCACAACGGTGGTTGCTCCGTCGGTGAATCCCGGAATCGTCGCTTCGCCGCTGGCTCTTACCGCCACGGTCACGGGTCAGTATGGCGGCGTGCCCAGCGGGACTGTGAGTTTCCTGTCGAACGGAAAAGTCTTGGGTTCGGCCACGGTGAGCGGCGGACAGGCCACCCTGACCACGTCATTCTCTGCGATTGCAACCTATTCGATTACCGCCGTGTACCTCGGCAGTGAGGATTATCAGGGCAGCTTGGCGGGCACGCTCAGCGAAGTGATCGCCAAGGGGACTACGACTACCACCTTGTCGCCTTCGGCGAATCCATCGTCCTATGGCCAGAGCGTCATCTTCACGGCTACGGTCAGCTCGGCGATTGGCGCGCCGCCGAACGGCGAGATCGTTACGTTCAAGGATGGAACCACCACGCTGGGCACGGGAACTCTAAGTGGCGGCTTAGCCACGTTCACCACTTCCAGCCTAACCACCGCGGCCCACCACATTAGCGCAAGCTACGGCGGTGACAAGGACCTGAAAGCAAGTAACTCCGCAACGCTCGGGCAAACGGTCGACAAGGCCACGACTACAACAAGTCTGGCATCGTCGCACAACCCATCGAAGCTTGGCCAGTCGGTGACTTTCACTGCGACGATCACGGGCCAATTTGGTGGTAATCCGACCGGAACAGTGACCTTCAAGGATGGCAACACGGTCCTGGGAACGATCTCTCTGAGTGGAAAAGTGGCGACGTTCACCACCTCGTCGTTAGCGCACGGGCAAGATCGCATTACAACCAGCTACTCGGGAGATACGAACTTTAAGGAGAGCACGGGATCGCTGGCGCAGAATGTGCAGTGAGATCTGGTCCCAGACGACTTAACGACGAACTTAACCAAGCTAGAAAGCAAATCTCTGGGGGCGTGGGACTGCATCGTCCCTTGCCCTCCTCGGGTTACTCGACACCAAAATTTGGGTAGTGGACCTTGATATCGCCCCCAATCACGCGCCCCGAAAAAGGTCTTCCACAGCCGCCTTGTGACATCTGACCTTGCGCACAGCTCCCGATTCGTTCCATCATTGTTCCGCAGAGGCAGTAGACGCAGCAATATCGGCAAAGGCGCTCGCGGTCAAGAATCGGCCCGTAAGGATGAGTATGCACTTGACACACAGAGCGTTTTCGGCTAGGATGTTCCTGTCTTTTAGAGGGAACACCCATGAACCTGATTGATGTTAGCACCAAGCTGCAAACCGAAGATCAATGTTTAGACTTTATTGAAAAGGTTCGCTGGCCGGACGGCAAAATCCGCTGTGTCCGCTGCGGCAACGACAAGGTTTCGCGGATCACGCGCACGGTCAACCCCAAGATCACGCGCACCGAGAAAAAACAGAATAAGCGCACTCGCCTGTACGCCTGCTTGGAACCAACCTGCAAGCATCGCTTCACTCCCACGGTCGGCACGCTGTTCCATGATTCTCATTTGCCGCTGGCGAAATGGTTCTCTGCCGTTGCGCTGATCGTCCACGCGAAAAAGGGCATGAGCGCATTACAGGTACAGCGGCATCTGGGCGTGAACTACCGCACGGCATGGTACATGGGACACCGCATCCGCAAGGCGATGGCGTCCGGCGAAGGCATCCTGAGCAATCCCGAACCTGGGCCTAGCGGCCCTCGCGTGAACGTCATCGTCCCGCGCAAACTCACGGGCACAGTCGAGATTGACGAAACCTACATCGGCGGAAAAACCATTCGCAAGAAAGAACGCGGCAACCAAAAGAGCTATCAGCGCAAGGCCGCAGTGGTCGGGATGATTGAGCGCGGCGGCGAACTGCGGTTGCGGCACGTGGGCACGGGCAACGCCACTGCCGCACAGGTTCGGCCTCTGCTACATGAGCTGGTGGACCGCAACGTTGACCGCGTGATGACGGACGAATCCACGATCTACCCGTTCGCGTTCGATGGCTACTGTGCCAGCAAGCACGAAACTATCGCCCACAAGTATGAGTACGTGCGCGGAGACGTTCACACGAACACGATTGAATCCGCATTCTCGCTGTTCAAGCGCGGCGTGGTCGGCTCGTTTCACCGGGTCTCGCACAAGCACTTGCAGCGGTACTTGTCTGAATTCGAGTACCGATTCAATCGGCGAAAAGCGGCGGATGTGTTCGGAGAGACTGTCGCGAATCTGGTGGGCACGCGGGAGATGAAGTATCGGGACTTGGTTTCGTAAACGCACGAATGCCGCAGACGGCGAATCTGCGGCATTCGTAAAACTAAAAAGGTGACGAAATGACTATAGCACAACTCTGGACGAGGATTGCCGTTTGGCTTGGCACTCTGACTCTGGCGGGAATAGGCGCTTTTGTGAAATGGCTTCTGACTGTTCGTAAGCTGAATGCGGAGATTCGAGAAATAAATCAAAGAATGAGAGCCGTGGAGCACGGTCAATTAGTTGAGCGCCTTGCCTTGTTACTTGTTCGTCGTGCCGAATGTCTTGATCCAAATGGAAACTGGCTCACCAAGGCGAGGTGGGCCTCACAGCTTAAGGATGACGCAAATTTGATAGATGAAGTTTTTGCGGCACTTCAGAGAGATGATCTGCTGGAATCGTCAAGCACTGGTGTGTATAAAATCGGCTACAAGGCACCATTGGCGCATCGCGGCTAACGTTTTTTCTTCCGGCCCTGTATATCTTCCAGATTGAATAATTTTATCTTGCGCGGGTCTGTCTCCGGGTTTTTCTTCCGCCGTATTCCATGCCGCTCGACATCCTCCCGCGTCACCGGCGAAGTGTTCACCATGCGGCGGATCACCTCAGTGAACTCCGCTTCGTCCACGGGCGGGATGGTTTCCGGTTCTGCATTCTTTTTTTTCTTGCTATTCACGCCTACCACTTTATGCTTTTGTGCCATGAAAAATCCAACCCTAAAAGAGATCACTGTCATTCTTGATCGTGCTCAAAACCTCGTTCAAGATGTGGAGCGCCTCAAGCAGTCCGTGAGCGTGCTGCGCGGTCTGCTAGCTGTTCAAATCTGCGGGAAAGATCGGGATCAGCTTGAATCTTGCGTAGAACAGATACGGCATCTTGAGGAGCGGTTATCCTCCCCAACCACTCAAGACATTGCGTTAGCGTTTGAGGCTTTGAAGCACTTGCTTCGGAAAGGTTCCGGCGATCCCGACGCTTAGTCTTCGCCCTGTCACGGCCCTTCGATGCTTTCATTTTGGCCCCTGTGTGTCAACTGCATAGTCCTCCCCGTAAGTCCCATGCTTTCAATATTTTGCGATAAGACCTTTGTCGTGAATATTTTGCAACGAATTCCGTCAGTCAGTAGTCGGTAAGTTGCTGATTCTAGATATTTTGAGAAATCGAGGGGGGGAGGGGGTAGGGTAACCAAAAGATAAACTTACAACCCAAAACGGGACGCCCAGGAGCGCGCCATGGGCAGAAACGGCGCGGCGCCGAGGACGTTTCCACCAGTTCATTCACGTATTTAATCGGGCGCATCAGGATGACGGAACTGGGCGCACAAGCGCTAAAGCGTCAAATCCCCAAAATCCACGATGCTGGACGTCCCGAGAAGCCGCGGTACGGGCCGAACGAGTTCAGTACTTTATTGCGCTTCCAGCAAGATGGGTTTTATTCCAACTGGCACAGTTCCGTTATTGATGGTGTAGCTGGCGCCAGTCAGATCGCGGTAGCTAGAGTAGATTGCCGAAACCGCGTGCTGGGTCGTGCCGCAGTTGCCGTTGCTGCAGGTTTGCGATGTATCCCACGTGATCGCAGCCTGAGAACCGCTCGCTTGGGTCAAGGTACAGGTCCATGTAGTGCCGGTTAGGGAGCAAGCCCCGAGAGTGGATCCAACTAACCAGTCATATACCTGTTGATTGGCGATTCCCGCCTCGCAGATGTCGCCGCTCCCGAAGGCGGTGGTGCAGCCGCTGATGCTGGTGGGGCTCCAAAGCGTTCCGTCGGCGGAATTGTCCCACTGATACCAGTACGAGCGCGCGAGTCCTGAGGCCCAGATCATCACCTGGTAGCGGGCAAGAAAGGCGGCTTCCAAATCGGGGTTGCCACCGTTCAATTGCGTAGCCGATGCGTTTTGTCCCCATCCGCCTTCGCCATCCCAGAACGGCTTCGCCAGATCGGTGGCCGTGAGATCGGAACGCAGGGTTGCGATCTGGCTTGGTATCTGCTCCGGCGCGTAATTTTTCGCATAAATATGAGCGTTGATGATGTCTACCGCCGCACTGCCGGCCGTGCCGGTGGGACAACCGGTGGTGCTGGCGGAGCAGGAATTGCTGGCGCAGGTGCAGTACAGCAGATTCTGCATCACGTCCGCATAAGGCGGAATCTTGGCATTAAGCCCGCCGGGAGCAGTGGAGGGCATCACCATTTGCGCGGTGGGATCGATGCCGATCACCGAATAGCCAGCCTGACCACAAGTTGTGTTTAGCGCTGTTATGTGATCGCCGGAATGGCCGAGGATGATGCAGCGCGCGTCCTGCATCAGGCGCACAAGTTGGGCGTAGGTGCCTCTGTAAGCCACCGTCGCGCTGCTACTGGCGACGAATCCCGGGTCAAGGGTCGGCGAGCGAAAGCATTCATTGCAAACTTCCCAATACGCAATGTGGGCGTGGTTTGACAAGTAAGTCGGGTTATTCAACTGCCCATTCGCGTACTGAGCAATATTCTGCACCCACGTGCGCCAGGTCAGGTCGGTACCCGTGCCATCGGCGTTGATGTCGGTGGGCAGATCGCACTCGCCATAGTAGCTCTTTCCCTCGCTGGCATAGTCACAGGTCGCGTCGGTTGGGTTCGAAGAGGCCCAGTTGGGTACTCGCCAAAGCGTATACAGCGCGTCGTTGATTCCTGCCGCGTAATAATCCCCTAACACGCTGTCAAGGCTGCCGAAGGCAAATGTATTGCTTGCGGTATTTATGTTGGGCCACTGCGCTTGAGCGGAATCCCAAATACGACCCGAGCCCGCCATCGCGCCTGGAACCGGCGAAGTAGCAAGATGCAGGTGCATGCCAAAAAAAGTACTCGGAACCGGAACCAAGGAACCGACAGTCAGAGTTGCGGAGCCCTGGCTCGAGCTGTTCGCCTGTGCGACAGCAATAATATTATGGCTGCCGATCATGGGTGGAGCGGCGTAGAGTCCCGCGGATGAAATCGTTCCCAGGGATGAGTTCCCGCCCGCAATGCCGTCTACGCTCCACGACACATTTTGATTGGCACTGCCGGTCACGGTTGCGCCGAACTGGACTGTTGCGCTCAACGCTACGGAAGCCACGGCGGGCGTAATCGAGACCGTTGGCGGCGAGACTGTCATGCCCACGTTGGCCGTCAACAGATTCGCTCCCCAAGTCGCCCCGATGGTGCTGGAGCCGCCCGTAACACCCACGGCAAGCCCAGCGTTGTTGACGGTCGCCACGGCCGGATTCGAAGAAGTCCAGGTCACTGCGCCGGTAACGTTGAGTGAACTTCCATCGCTGTAGGTAAGCGTGGCGCCGAATTGTTGTGGCGCGCCGATGAAAACCGTCGCACTCGCTGGGGCAATCACCAGCGAGACTGGGACCGGGGCATTAATCGTAAGCACAGCTCCGGCGGTCACCGAACCGGAACTCGCCGAGACAGTAGTCATTCCAGCAAGCATGCTGGTCGCAAGTCCCGCAGAATTCACGACCGCAATGTTCGGACTTGACGATGTCCAGGTCGCGGATTGAGTAATGTCCTGGGTAGAGCCATCGCTGTAGGTAGCAATCGCGGCGAACTGCTCGGTATAGCCCAAAGCAATAGAGATAGAAGACGGCGTCACAGCAATCGAGGTCAGCGTCGCCTGCCCCACGGTGATGGAAGTGGATGCGGAGACGGATGCGGAAGCCGCGGTGATGGTGGCCGCACCTTGTCCAGAACTTGTGGCCAGGCCATAACTGCCAAGACTGTTGCTGATGATCGCCACCGTGGCGTCGGAGGAACTCCAGGTCACCACCGCAGTCACGTCCTGCGTGCTGCCGTCGGTGTAGGTTCCCATCGCCGTGAACTGCTGGCTGGTGCCGAGCGCAATCGCCGGCGCCTGCGGACTGATCGCAATCGACGCCAGCACCGCCGGATTGACCAGCAGCGTGGCCGTTGCGCTCACCCCTGCCGAACGGATGCAGATCGTAGTCGTGCCCGTACCTAATGTCGTCGCCAATCCCGCCGTGCCCGCCGAATCGCTGATAGTCGCAACCGTTGCCACCGTCGAACTCCAGTGCCCGGATTGCGTCACATCCTGAGTCGTGCCGTCGGTGAACGTGCCCGTCGCCGTGAACTGCTGCGTGGTGCCCAAAGGAATCGTGGAGGCCAGCGGATTGATCGCGATCGAGACCAGCGCCGCTGCCGTCACGGTGAGACCCGTCGAACTGGTGACCGTGCCCGACGTGGCCGTGATGTTGGCTGTGCCGATGCCGACGCTGCTGGCCAATCCAGCCGCGTTGATCGTGGCCGTCGAAAGCGTATCGGAGGACCAGGTGGCCGCGCTGGTCAGGTCTTGCGTGGTCCCGTCGCTGAACGTGCCGGTTGCGGTGAGCTGCTGGCTGGTGCCAAGAGCCAGCGTAGGAGTTGCCGGAGTAATGGCCAGCGAAACCAGCACCGCCGAAGTTACATTCAACGTCGTCGAACCCGTCACCGATCCCGACGTAGCCGTGATGGTCGCCGTGCCTTCACTCACACTGCTGGCGATGCCTTGCGAACCTGCCGCATTGTTAATCGTTGCGACCGCAGGTGTGTCGGAGCTCCACTGCACCGTGCCCGTGATGTTTTGCATGCTGCCGTCGGTGTAAGTTCCGGTGGCCGTGAACGGCTGCGTTGTGCCCAGCGGTATCGAAGGAATCGCAGGCGTCACCGCAATCGAGACCAGCACTGCCGGATTGACGGTGAGCGTCGTGGAACCGCTGATCGATCCCGAGCTGGCGCTGACACTGGTGCTGCCCACGGCAACGCTTGCAGCAAGTCCTTGGGCATTCACCGTGGCAATGGTGTTGTCGGCGGCGGTCCAGGTGGAGGAGCTGGTCAGATCGAGGGTGCTGCCATCGCTGTAAGTTCCGGTGGCCGCCAAGGCCTGAGTTGTGCCCAGAGCAAAGGTTGGATTCGCGGGAGTTACCGCCAGGGACACCAGCACGGGCTGTCCCACGCTGAGCGCAGCTGTAGCGGTGATGGAACCCGAAGTCGCCGTGATGGTGGAGCTGCCGACGCCCGTGCCTGTGGCTACGCCTGTACTTACAATCGTGGCCACAGTGGTTAAAGACGAACTCCAGCTCACCGCACTGGTGAGAGTTTGCGTGCTGCCATCGCTGTATGTTCCCGTCGCCGTGAACTGCTGGCTCGTCCCTTTCGCAATCGAAACGGTTACGGGACTGATGGCAAGCGAAGTCAACACGGCGGGAGTGACCGCCAATGCCGCCGAGCCGCTGATCGTGCCGGAAGCGGCTGTGATGGTGGCGCTTCCCTGAGCTAAGCTGGTAGCTAATCCGGCGGCGCTCACATTTGCCACCGCGGTTGCGGACGAAGTCCACAGGGCGGTGCTGGTCAGGTTTTGCGTGGTGCCGTTGCTGTAGATCCCCGTGGCTGTGAACTGCTGACTGTTACCAGCAGCGATCGAAGCCGTTGCTGGAGTGACGGAAATCGAAGTGAGGACGGCGGGCTTTACTTTGAGCGTGGCCGAGCCGCTGATTGCCGCCGAGGTAGCCGTGATTGTAGCGGTTCCCTGAGCTGCCCCAATAGCTAATCCGCTGCCGTTCACAGTCGCGACCGAGGTAGCTGAAGACTTCCACTGGGCGGTGCTGGTGAGGTTCTGTGTGCTGCCGTTGCTGTAGGTTCCGGTGGCCGTAAACTGCTGGCTGTTGCCTGCGGCAATAGAAGCCGGCGTGGGAGTGACGGAAAGTGAAGTCAGGACGGGAGCGGTTACCGTCAATGTAGCGGAGCCGCTGATGGTTCCCGACTTGGCCGAGATGGAGGCGGTTCCCTGGGTTACGCTTGTAGCCAACCCGCCGCTGTTTACGGTAGCCACCGAGGTTGCTGAGGAATTCCACTTGGCCGTGCTGGTGAGGTTCTGCGTGCTGCCGTTGCTGTAGGTTCCGGTGGCTGTGAACTGCTGGGTTGTGCCCAGTGCGACGGAAGCTGTTGCAGGAGTGACAGAAAGGGAGGTCAACACCGCGGGCGTAACCGTTATTGTGGCCGAGCCGCTGATCGCTCCCGAAGTTGCCGTGATCGTGGCGGTTCCCGGCGCCACACCTGTAGCCAACCCACCGTTTGTGATCGTTGCTACGGAGTTCGCCGACGATGTCCACGTAGATGTGCTGGTGACGTTCTGCGTCGTGCCATTGCTGTAGGTTCCCGTAGCCGTAAATTGCTGAGCGTTGCCCGCTGCCACAGACGGTGCGTTGGGAGTGACGGAGAGCGAAGTCAATACCGCGGCCGTGACTGTCAGCGTCGCCGAGCCGCTGATCGTGCCTGAAGCGGCCGCGATGGTAGCGATTCCTTGCGCCACGCCCATGGCTAACCCGGTGTTGATTTTGACGGTTGCTACAGAAGTGTTCGACGAAGTCCAGCTAGCGGTCGTGGTCAGGTTCTTCGTCGTGCCATTGCTGTAGGTTCCCGTAGCCGTAAATTGCTGCGTGTAGCCGGCTGCCACCGTCGCTGTGCCAGGAGTGACGGAAAGCGAAGTTAACACCGCAGCCGTGACCGTGAACGCGGCCGAGCCGCCGATCGAGCCCGAAGCAGCCGTGATGGTGGCGGCTCCCTGCGCCACGCTCGTCGCGAGCCCGCCGCTGCTGACCGTTGCAATGGAGTTCGCCGACGATGTCCACGTAGATGTACTGGTCAGGTTCTGCGTGGTGCCGTTGCTGTAGGTTCCAGTTGCGGTGAATTGCTTTGTGTAGCCTGCGGCCACCGATGCTGTCGCGGGGGTTACAGACATCGAAGTCAACACCGCCGGTGTAACCGTCAACGTGGCCGAGCCGCTGATCGTGCCCGCAGTAGCCGTAATGGCGGCAGTGCCCTGCGCGACGCCTGTGGCGACCCCGGTGCTGGTTTTGACGGTGGCTACGGAGGCGTTCGACGAAGTCCAACTGGCGGCCGTGGTTAGGTTCTGCGTCGTGCCGTTGCTGTAGGTGCCAGTAGCCGCAAATGGCTGTGTGTAACCTGCCGCGATGGAAGATGTGGCGGGAGTGACTGCAATTGAAACAAGAGCAGGGGCAGTCCCGGTACCGCTGAGCGTCACAACTTGCGGACTGGAAACTCCGCTGTCGACGATTGTGAGGGTGCCCGTCCGTGATCCGATAGCACTGGGCGTGAACGATACCGAGATCGCACAACTAGCGCCCGCAGCAAGGGTCGCGGGACTAACCGGACAAGTATTCGTGGCCGCATAATCGGACAAACTTGTGGAAATACTGGCAATGGTAATTGCCGAACTTTGCCCGTTCTTCAGAGCAACTTTCTTGGCTGCGCTGGTCGTGCCTTCAACCTCATTGCCAAAGGACAGACTGGTAGGTAATGCGGTTACACTCTGAGCTTCGGCCGCTAGGCAGCTGACCAGCACCGAACATACAAGTGCCAGCAGAAAACGTGAGGCACGAACTGGAATGTAAGTCAGCTCCTGACTGGGGGACGCGGAAGTATACCCCAAGAGGCTACTTCCGAGCTGAAGTATTTGCGGTACACTCGGTGGCGGGTTAGCCCGAAATAGCCCACCTCGGAAAATTTTATTCGGTCTGAAAGTGAAGGCCCAGGACGGGCAGCGTGGGCGGTTCCGTGACGGCTACTGTGAAAAACCGGATTGCCGGCGAAATGGCGATTTTTGCGACAACAATGTCGAGCGCCTTGCCTCGCGAAAACCGATTCTTAAGACTGGACGAGTGTTGCGTCAGGCCGATGGGCGAAAACGGGCGGGCGTGGGTGGAAAGTGAAATGAATTGGACTCGGGCGGCTGATGAGTTTGAGCAGGCGGTGGAAAGGTTCTTCCCTCGAGTTTTCTTCGGCATCGTTTTCTCCGGCGACAAGGAGGCGGTGTAGCGGCGTATGTGCGGAATCATGGGAATTTTGAGCGACGGCCGGCCGGAGCGGACGCGGGCGGCGGTGCGCGCCATGATGGCCGCGTCGCGGCACCGCGGTCCCGATGACGGCGGGAGCGTAGAGATTTCTCTGGCGACTAACAGTTTGGTGCTGGGGCATACGCGGCTTTCCATTATTGACCTTAGCGATGGCTCACGGCAGCCGATGCAGGATGCCGAATCCGGCTCATGGCTGGTGTTCAATGGCGAGATCTACAACTTCCGCGCGTTGCGCGCGGAGCTTGAAACTCTGGGAATGAAGTTCGTGACCTCCGGTGATTCGGAAGTCTTGCTCAAGGCGCTGGTTCAGTGGGGAGAACAAGCGCTGAGGAAACTGGAAGGCATGTTCGCGTTTGCCTTCTGGGATGGGCGGAGCAGGAATCTTCTGCTGGCTCGGGACCGCGTGGGCATGAAACCGCTCTACCATCACTCGGGGCCACGGGGATTTGCCTTTGCCTCGGAAGTTAAGCTGCTGGAACGGGCGCAGTTTTGCCGGCTGAGTCCTGACAGGGATGCGGTGGACTCGTTCCTGGCATACGGCGCGGTGATTGGGCCGAATACGATTTTCAAGGAAATCCGGGAACTTGAACCGGGTCATCTGCTGCGGGTGAGTGCGCGAGGGGAAGTTGCCGAGTCCGAATACTGGTCGCTCAGCGATTGCCTGGCGGCGAACGAACCGGCGCAGATCGGAGATTTCGATCAGGCTGTCTCACAGATCAGAGAGCGCTTGGAATCGGCGGTCAATGCACACCTGGTGAGCGATGTTCCGGTGGGAGTGTTTCTCTCTGGCGGCGTGGACTCGAGTTTGTTGGCGCTGCTGGCGTCGCGATTTGCGAACAGCCCCATCACGCTGCTGACGGTTGCGTTTCCTGAGCTGGAATTCTCCGAATTGCCTTACGCGCGGCAGATTGCCCGCGGCCTCCCGCATCACCACGAGGTAGTGACGCTTACGCAGGAGCAGCTCCGCGAATTGCTTCCCGAAGCGCTGAGCGCGATGGATCAGCCGACAGTGGATGGGATCAATACGTTTGTGATCTCGCGGGTCGGCGCTTCGCTGGGCTTGAAGGTGTTGCTGACTGGAATTGGCGGCGACGAATTATTCGGAGGGTACACGACCTTCACCAACGTTCCCAGGCTCTTGAAGTATGGAGCGGCGCTCCGTCCGGCGGCGCGTTTATTGGCAAAATTGAGGACGAAAAATCCGATTCCGTGGAAGAAAGTGGCGGATGCCGGACCGCTGAGCAACCTGGCCGAGGCGTACCTGCTGCAACGCAGCATCCGATGGCGGCAGGAGAACTCGAAGGCCCGCTCGCAGCGGCTCCAGGAAATTATAGAACCTCTGGCCAACAATTTTCAGAAGCTGGCTGCACTGGAACTGCAATCTTATGCGCGCAATCAGCTCCTGCGGGATGCTGACGTGTTCAGCATGGCCAACTCCGTGGAGTTGCGCGTTCCCTTCATGGATACGCGGCTGATGGAAGCGGCGCTGGCGATTTCACCGGACTATCACTTTGAAGGTGGGAGGGGAAAGCGAATCACGTGGCGGATTCTCCGCGATCTGGCAGGCGAGCATATTCCACAACGGCGCAAGATGGGATTCACATTTCCCTGGCAGTTGTGGCTCCGCCGTGAGCTGAAAGAGACTATCGCAAGCACCTTGCGGGACGCGCAGCTCTATGAGCCGCTGTTGCTCGACCCCGCGTACGGAAGGCGGTTGCTGGATGGCCTCGATCGTGACGACCGGCTGCAATCTTGGACCGAGGTGTGGTCGCTTTTCGTGTTGCTGAATTGGCGGGGCAGGACTGGGGTGGAATATGCCGCTGCCTAAGTTCAAACCTGACGGTAACTTCATTATACTATATTGTCCATTGACGTAGTAGTGATTTAGCGTATTCTGATAACGTCGGAAGGTAAAATTCTTTCCTCTGGGGTGGAAATAGTTTTCCTCTCGCGTGACGCCAGCCTGCTGCTAAAGCCTAGAAAAATCAGGGGTTTCAATTTGAGACAGGTAGGCCTTACAATTGCACCTCTATTAACTCGATAGAGATAGCTTTATTGGGGGGATAAGTCAAGATGCCTACAAAGGCCACCGGCGATACGAACATCTCGCGATGTAGCATCGCAATCATCGGCGGAGGATTTACCGGTACAACCCTGGCAGCCCAAACGCTGCGCGCCTCCGGTGGATCCGTTTCCGTGGTCCTTATCGACCGCAGCCCTTCGGTTGGCCGCGGAGTAGCCTACGGAACGGAATGCGCGTGGCACTTGCTCAACGTTCGCGCCAAGAACATGAGCGCCTTTCCGGATGACCCCGAACACCTGCTGCGCTGGGCCCGCCTCAACTACAATCCCGCAGTTACTCCCGAAGATTTTCTTCCGCGCCGCGTGTATGGCCAGTACATCGCCTCGCTGTTGCGCGAAGAAACCAGATTGCATCCCAGCCAGTTTAAGTACTTGCAGGACGAAGCCACTTCTCTGATTCCGGTTGACGGCTCCGCCCAGATTCATCTTCGCAGCGGCCAAACCATTGTTGCCGAAAAGGTGGTGCTGGCACTGGGAAATCTGCCGCCGGGGGATCCGCACCTTCCCGGAAGAACCGCCCACAGCTCGCGCTATGTTTCCAACGTCTGGGCTGCCAATGCGCTGGGAAACTTCGCCAAGGATTTCACCAACGACAAAAATGGCGATAAGAATGTGCTACTGATCGGTTCCGGACTTACCAGCGTCGACGTGGCGATCGAGTTGCGAGCGCGCGAATTTAACGGCACTCTGCATCTTCTTTCGCGCCGCGGCTTGTTGCCGCAGAACCATAAACCAGCTCCTGGGTGGCCGGCGTTTTGGGACAAGAATTCTCCCCGCACCGTGCGCGGGCTTGTACGCCTGATTCGTGCTCAAGTAAGAGCGGCGCAAGCCCAGGGTAGCGACTGGCGGGCCGTTATCGACTCACTGCGTCCTTTTACCCAAGAAATCTGGCGCGCGCTTCCGCGGCAGGAGCGCCTCCGCTTCTTGCGGCACGTGAGGCCTTATTGGGAAGTGCATCGTCATCGCATTGCACCGGAGATCGGTGGGGTGCTGGCTTCGCAGGCGCAAGCGGGAAAGATGCACACCCACGCCGGGCGCATCACTGAATACCACGAGGACGCCGACGGAGTAGACGTAACCTTCCGCGACCGCAAGAGCGGAAAGCTCGAAACGGTACGCGTCGACCGAGTCATCAACTGTACCGGCCCTGAGGTTGATTGCCGCCGCTCGGGCCATGCCCTGCTGGCGAACCTGATGCACCAGAAAATGGCTCGCCCCGATCCCCTATCCTTGGGTTTGGATGTCTCCCCGGAAGGCGCCTTGATTGACGCGCACGGAGTCGCTTCAGACATTCTCTACACCGTGGGCCCATCCCGCAGAGGCAGTTTGTGGGAAACGACGGCCGTTCCGGAAATTCGCGGTCAAGTGTTGGAACTGGCCACGCTGTTGGTTCGTTCTGCGCAGGAGATCGCTGAACCGCAGATACCTGAGCCGGTGCTCGCTGCACAGTTGGCGAGTCGTCAAGCTTCTCCGCTCGCGATGAACCTCGGCGGCGGCGCGATGTATTTCGAACAGTTCTATCTGGGTTGCCTGGCGCATGCGTCCTACATGCTGGCCTCGCACGGGGAAGCAGTTGTGGTCGACCCGCAGCGCGACGTCGATATCTACCTTAAGGCTGCCGACGAACAGGGAGTAAAGATACGCCACATTTTTGAGACCCACCTGCACGCCGACTTCGTTTCCGGACACAAAGAACTGGCCGCCCGCACCGGCGCGAAAATTTATATGGGACCCGTGGGCGAAGCTCCGCGCTCTCACCTTCAGGTCGACGAAGGTTTCGAGTTGCGGGTGGGCGCGATGCGCATTCGTGTTCTGGAGACACCGGGGCACACACCCGAGAGTATTTGTCTGGTGGTCACCGATGAAGAAAAATCTTCAAAACCTTGGGCAGTTCTGACCGGCGACACGCTGTTCATTGGTGATGTGGGACGTCCTGACTTGTCGAAAACCCACACTCCGGCGATGCTGGCAGGATTGCTCTACCAGAGTTTGCACAACAGACTGCTCAAGCTTCCGGATGAGGTTTTGGTCTATCCCGCACACGGCGCCGGTTCGCTGTGCGGCCGCAACATGCGCGCCGAGCGCTCTTCGACGATCGGCACGGAGAGGCTCACGAACTACGCGCTGCAAATCAAGACCAAGAAGGAATTTGTCCGCCAGCTTACGAGCAATCTGCCGACGCGTCCCGAATATTTCCCGCAAGACGCGCAACTCAATCTCTCGGGTGCACCGGCGCTGTCGGACCTGCCGGATCTCACACCGATTTCAGCACCGGAGCTGAAGTCCTTGCTGCACGAAGGAGTGATCGCTCTGGATGTCCGGTCGGGTGTTGAGTTTGCTTCAGGTCACGTACCGGCTGCCATCAATATACCGCTCGCCGGGGAATTTGCTTCGTGGGCGGGAGCCATTCTGGGCCTGTCAGCTCGGCCGGTTCTGATTGCGGCAACGAAAGAGCAGTTGGCCGAAGCCCGCATGAGGCTGGCGCGCGTGGGCATCGACGATGTCCGCGGATACTTGCAGGATGGCTTCGAAGGATGGATGCAGGCGGGCTTCGACTCGGCGACTTTGCCCCAAATCACGGCGCAGGATTTGAATGAGCAGTTAGAGTCCCGTAATCTGCATGTGGTCGACGTACGTCGCAACACCGAGTGGCAGGCGGGGCACATCCACTGCGCTTCGTGGCGTCCTCTGGACGCATTGAAATCATCCCTGTCGGAGATGGATCGCAAGCAACCTTTTGCCGTCCATTGCAAAGGTGGTTATCGCAGCCTGATCGCCTGTAGTCTGTTGCGGCGTGCCGGCTTTCAGAATGTCACCAACGTGATTGGTGGTTTCGATGCCTGGAAACAAGCGAATTTGCCGTTTGTCAGCGAAGAAGTCATCGCGGTTTAAGCCGGGCGCAGCACCGCTGGGAAAAAGTTCTCGTCGCTCGCTCCAAGCGCGACGTTTCCTGATTTGGCACGGCCGGCAAAAGTTTCTATCTCCCACTAATTCACTCTCGTGCCATAATGCGGCATTATGGAAACTTCAAGTCTCGATCTTGCATATTTGGAAAACGATCCAAGGACTCAGCAACCATCGGCTTGTATTTTCCTGAAGGCGGGTGCCAGACAAGACTACGCCGGGGTGAAATCCGACAAGTTGATCAGCGCACAATGTTTGAGCTTTATCGAACTGGACGCGGAGATCCGAAGACTGCACGCCGAACTGGACGAGATCCGCGGCAAGGCCAAGAAGAAGTTTTACAAAGCGCACGCAGCCGCTGCGGGCGGCGATTGATGCGTTACCTTCCCGCGATCTTTGTGCGGAATTTCCATGGTGGTGGCGCCAAGAAAAAGCAGTTCGCGGAATGCTTACTCGGATCCCCGATGGGTTTTCGCCAGAAGCCGCGCCAGTCGTGCGATCCTCGCCGTTCTCATTTTGGGAATCAAGTCTCCAAAAGAAGTCCGTTTCCAATCATGCGGATTTTATAACTTGACATTGTGCATCCGCGTACGTTAAATCATCTGCGTCAACCCTAATCAATTTAGCTGTGCCTGATTCTCAAATCCGGCAGCGCGCGTCGGTATCGCGGTAGGGTCGGTTTGCTGCCTTAATGCGGCGGGGAAATCTCCAGCCATGAGTGATCTCGCGTCACAGACAGGTCGGCACCGGGCTTCCAGGATTGGGAAAGAGTAAGGAAAATCTAGGCTTGCAACCCTCATTCACCCAGCGCTGCCTTTGCGCACTAACAATATTCTTCCTTCGCCATTGAGGAGCGAATCGTATGCCTGAAAAAGCTGAAGTCCGTCACACGCTGAGCGAGCAGCA
>PMHV01000058.1 GCA_003156805.1 Acidobacteriaceae bacterium
GCGACAACAATCTGCGCCTCGTCATCAAAGGAGGTGGCCACAGCTATCAAGGCACATCGAACGCGCCCGATTCTCTCTTGATTTGGACACGTCACATGCATGACGTTACCATCCAGCAAGATTTCGTTCCGAGTGGTTGCAAGTCCACTCATGCTCCTCAGCGGGCCATCACTGTCGGCTCGGGAACAATTTGGTTGCAAGCTTACGACGCCGTCACCACCAAAGCCGGCGCCTATGTTCAAGGCGGCGGCTGCACCACCGTCGGCGTCGCCGGCCTGATTCAAAGCGGCGGGTTCGGCAGCTTCTCGAAGCATTACGGAATGGCCGCTGCCGGCCTCCTAGAAGCCGAAGTCGTTACCGCCGACGGCAAAGTGCGAATCGCAAACTCTTGCACCAATACGGACCTGTTCTGGGCTCTGAAAGGAGGCGGAGGCGGTACTTTCGGCGCAGTCAGCAAATTAACCCTGCGCGTGCGAGGTCTTCCAGAACTGGCCGGAGGCGCCAATTTCACCGTCAAAGCTTCTTCCGATGACGCCTATCGCCGCCTGATCCGCCGCTTCGTTGCCTTCTACCGCGAAGCTCTCTTCAACGACCATTGGGGCGAACAAGCGCACTTCTCTCCCGACAACAAGCTCGAAATCAGCATGGTTCATCTTGGACTGGACACGGAGCAATCGCGAAAAGTCTGGCAGCCGTTCCTTAATTGGCTGGCGCAGTCTACCGCCGCATATACGATCGAATCTGAGCCCGAAATCGGCAGCATGCCCTTCCGCCATTGGTGGGACGTTGACTGGCGCAAAGAACATCACCACGACGTTTTCAAGGCAGACTTCCGCGCAGGCGCCAGCCCAACCAACGTCTGGTGGAACGGAGACGGAGGCCAGGTCGGCTGGGTGGTCTGGGGCTTCGAGTCGCTCTGGATGCCCGCATCACTGCTGCAAGACGATTCCCAGGAAAAATTGGCCAACGCACTGTTCTCAGCTTCCCGCTTCAGCGAAGTGGAGCTTCATTTTAATAAGGGGCTCGCCGGCGCGCCTTCGGAAGCCATCGAGTCTGCCAAAGACACTGCGATGAATCCCGCGGTGTGCGGCGCCTTTGCCCTCGTCATCGTCGCGGACGGCCAGGGGCCCGCGTATCCCGGGATTCCCAATCACGAACCCGACGTTGCCAAGGGCCGCAAAGGCGCCGACACCGTGCACCGCTGCATGAACGAACTCCGCGCCGTCGCCGCCAGCGGCGGAGCCTACGTCTCGGAAAGCAACTTCTTCGAGTCCGACTTTGAGCGTTCCTACTGGGGCGCCAACCACGCCCGCCTCGCCGAAGTCAAAAAGAAATACGACCCCGACGGCCTCTTCTTCGTCCACAACGGAGTCGGCTCAGAACAGTGGACCCCCGACGGCTTCACCAGGCTCTGA
Source organism: Acidobacteriaceae bacterium (assembly GCA_003156805.1). Lineage (GTDB taxonomy): Bacteria > Acidobacteriota > Terriglobia > Terriglobales > Acidobacteriaceae > Sulfotelmatobacter. The sequence goes on from PMHV01000058.1 coordinate 1,416, forward strand.
ACGACGGTACGGTTCAAAATCGGCCGGGAATTTACCGATCTCCCTAATTCATGGATGGTCGGCAAATCGGAGACTATGCAGAAACGCGCGCTTATGGGAAGTAACGAACTCGGTTTCCAAGGCGCTGACAAAGTTAACTCGCTATGGCCGAATCCCCGGCTTCTGATCGCATTGCGTTCGCCTAATGCCTCCTTGAAACCGGACTGCACATGTGCCCTCCAGAGAAAAGGGCGGCAAAGCTTGTCCGTGGCGAAGAGTACGACACTTTCTCCAGTCCGGTTTGAGGGCAAAATCTGCGAAATTGCGGCCATTTCTAGCGTTTTTTAGAGGATTGCGGCGAGGTTTCTCTGCTGCCCAGACTGCGTGGCGGAGAGGGGGGAATTCGAACCCTCGGTACGGGTCTGAAACCTGTAAGAGCCGACGTTTGCGTAACTTGCGCGGAATCAACCAGTTCAAACATTCTCCCGAGACTGCCTGCTCTCCATTCGACACGCTAAACAGTGCGGTTTCGCGAAGCTTCTGGAGGCGAAGCGCTGGCGAATCTGTGGCTGAAAGTGGTCAATTTCAGAGTCCCTCAGTCGGCCTAATCGGGTTTGGACGCGACTGCTTGCCTAGCGGGCAGTCATGAAATTGAGATTCTCTCTAGTGAACGGATAGTTGAAGTCCGAATTTCTAGCGATTGTCGGAATTTTACGCTGGCGCTTTCTTTACCGTCGCAACGCCCGAAATTAGGTCAATGAGTGTAATGGCGATATTGCGACAGTTATTCAGGAACCATCTACAGGAGATCCCGGTAACGCTCCAATGCGACCCGGACGAGTTGCCCGCGAGTGCGCACCTCGGTCTTGGCGAATAGTTGTTGCAGCGTATTCTTGACCGCACTTTCGGAGATTTCCATGTGGGAGGCAATTTCTTTGTTTGCCAGACCCTGAACTACCAGGCGGAGCGCCTCCAGTTCGCGGTTGTTCAACGGCGCGCGTTCCTGATCGTTCGGCCCAGCCGAGATGGAGCCAGACGGTGCGGCCTGCTCTTCGCTGACATCCGCGATGATTGCCGCTAGTTTGGGATTCGTCCCGTCCTTGTAACTGGAGAACCATACATCTGCCAGGAAAGTTTCGCCGTTGCCTCGGTGGCCCCGGCATTGCATCGACGTCCTGAACTGTGGCCGATCTTCCCACCGTAAAGCATAGTGCAATTCAGGCAGGAATGCAGCGATAGGGTAACCGATCAACTGTCCATCTCGTGGCGCCATGAGTTCGGCTGCAGCCCGGTTGGCCAACTCGATGAAACCGTGCTCGTCGATCGTAACAATCGCCGCAGGACTGGTTTCCACCAGGACGCGCAAACGCTGCTGGGCCGACAGACTCAATCGCCGGTTACGGAGGAGTTCAGAAGTGAAGAGCCCGCAGCCGCAGAGCGCCAGCGTTTCAAATGCCAAACGAATCGTCGAATCCGACGGATCCAGGTTGCTAAAACGCTCGCTTAATAACGCACATCCAATCCCCAAAATGGCGATTGCCCAACGGCAGAAATCCGGCTGCCAGCATGATGGGAAACAAATACAAAAAGCCCAGAGAGAAATAGGGCTTCGTCCACCAGTCCATAACAGCAATTGCCAGAACGGCAGCCGCGCTGGCGATTAGAACTGTGGTCCGGTTTCTCGGTTCCCAGATCCGTTCAAACATAGATATCGTTCGGACGTGGGCGCATTATGCCATTTCTGGAGCGCCCTAGGAACCCAATCAAAGGATTTGTCCCCAAGATTCGACCTTCTCAGGGGTTCCGATTGGCAAGATCAAGGCACAAGCGGGTCGCCGCTTCTGTCTGCACTGCAAGCCCCTTTACTTTCTGGTATTCAGCCTGGCCTCTACGCGATTGTTCCACTTCGTCCGAGCTTTGCCGACACCGTGTCTCTCCCAATCGTGCGATTGGACCGTCAATTGTCATTCGGGGAATCGAAATACCGCCGCCCGAGGCGTTTAAGTGTCTCCCCAGCAACCGGCGCTTTGCGATAGAAAAGCTCAAACCCTACCGAGTGACTGGTTCCCCGAAAAGCTAGGGCAGGATGAGATTGAGTTCTTGGTGTCAAAGGCGACGCAAACAAGATGATCCGTTACCTGGTTGATCTCGCGCTGAACAACCGCGTTTTGGTACTGAGTCTTGCCGTCTTGCTTTTTATCTGGGGCATCATTTCTTTCCACAATCTGCCCATTGAAGCCTATCCGGACGTTGCCGACACTTACGTCCAAATCATCTCCCAGTGGCCCGGACATGCTGCGGAAGAAGTGGAACAGCAGATTACCGTCCCGCTAGAGGTCCAGTTGAACGGAGTACCGCACATGACTCACCTCCGATCACTGTCGCTGGCGGGACTTTCAGTAATCACCATCATTTACGACGATGAAGTCTCGACGTTCACGGCACGCCAGGAGGTGCTGGACCGACTGGCACAAGCCACAACGCCCGCTGGAGTAACCCCCGCTCTGGGACCCGACTACAGTCCTACGGGCCAGATCATGTTTTACACGCTTCAGAGCACCAACCCCCAATATGACGCGATGGAACTGAAGGCACTGCAGGACTGGTACGTGCTAAATCAGCTTAAGGCCGTGCCTAACGTGGTGGACGTGAACATATTTGGCGGGCCAACACGCGAATACCAGGTGCAGCTCGATCCCGGGAAGCTGGTCTCTTATGGGCTGGCATTAACCCAGGTAGAACAAGCGTTGATCAACAACAACACCAACGCAGGTGGAGGCTTCATTGAAAGGGGTGAGCAGGCACTGAATGTCCGGGCTGTCGGTCTGATGGAGACGACAGATGACATCGCGGCGACAGTCGTAAAAGTCGCCAACGGCACGCCGGTTCGAGTTCGCGATCTCGGAACTGTTGTGCAAGCTCCCAAGGTGCGCCTTGGACAATTGGGAAAGACTATCCGGCACGAAGACGGCGCCGTTATCAATGATGACGATGTCGTGGAGGGAATTGTCCTGCTCCGTAAGGGTGCCGAGGCGCAGGCAACGCTCGCCGCATTGCATGAAAAAATCAATCAATTGAACCATGGCTTGTTACCGGTCGGAGTAAGGTTTGTACCTCACCTGGATCGCAGCGACTTGGTCAAATACACCAGCCGCACCGTCCTGCGCAACCTAACTCATGGCGTGCTGCTGGTCACCTTGATCCTGTTCTTGTTCCTAGGAAACGTGCGTGGCGCGCTGGTGGTTGCCATCACCATTCCGTTTTCCTTGCTCTTCGCCTCCATTTGGTTGGACCTGAATCATATTCCCGCGAACCTTCTGTCCCTCGGTGCTCTCGATTTCGGAATGATCGTAGACGGAGCAGTGGTGATGGTGGAGAACATCCTGCGTCACATCGAGTCGCACGTGGATGAACGTCGAACGCCTGCCCAAGTCATCGGAGATGCCGCTCACGAAGTGCAGCGTCCTGTATTTTTCGCAATTCTCGTAATTATCACGGCTTATCTGCCCATCTTCACGTTGCAACGTGTGGAAGGGAGGCTGTTCCATCCCATGGCGTGGACCGTTGCATTTGCCCTCCTGGGAGCGTTGATCTTCTCGCTTCTGATCGCTCCTGTGCTCAGCGGTTTTCTTTTCCGGGGCAAGCTCAAGGGATTACATAACCCCATGCTCGATGCGCTCCTCAAGCAGTATCGGCGCGGCCTGGAATGGTGTCTCGACCACACCAAAGCTGTACTCGCTGGAGCCGCCGCCCTTGCAGTTGTCATGCTCTTTCTTGGGCTTGGCGGACTGATAGGTTCGGAATTTCTTCCCCATCTCGACGAAGGAGCCATTTGGTTGCGTGGAACTCTGGCACCCAGCACCGGACCTTCGGCAGG
>PMHV01000053.1 GCA_003156805.1 Acidobacteriaceae bacterium
CTCGACGTGCAGACCCGCATCTCCGATCTGTATCGCAGCCCGCATGACCAGATCCGGGAGCAACTACGCCTGATGATCGAGAAAGTCAAAGAGCGCCAGGAGAATGAACTGGTCAACAACGCCGAGTACGGCCTGCTCAATAACGTGGCTCCGGAGTTCCACGTTAAGACCAGAAAGGGAGCGCCAACCCCTGACGATCTGGATGAACTTCTAGCCAGGGTCTGGAAGGAGCCATCTTTCTTCCTGGTGCATCCGCGAGCCATCGCCGCTTTCGGACGGGAGTGTACGCGCCGCGGGGTTCCCCCTCCGACGGTGACGATGTTCGGCTCACAATTCCTGACCTGGCGCGGCCTCCCGCTGGTTCCTTGCGACAAGCTGGCGGTGAAAGCCGAAAAAACCAACATCCTGCTGATCCGCACCGGCGAGAAGAAACAAGGAATCATTGGGCTGTTCCAGCCAGGACTTCCGGGAGAAATATCCCCCAGCCTGTCGGTTCGCTTCATGGGCATCAACCATAAGGCGATTGCGTCGTACCTGATCTCGCTCTATTGCTCGGTTGCGGTCCTCACGGAGGACGCCGTTGCAGTGCTGGAGAACGTAAATGTCGACCAATACCACGAGTACAAATGAGCAAGTAGCGGCGGACACCCTGACTGTGGAAGGCACTCCCGGCCCAGCGCAGGACGTACAGAAATATCAGAACTTGTCCGCCGCTTTTGCCTCATTACCGGATCCTGCAGTGATCGCGAGACTCGCCAACGAGTTCTTCGCCGCGCTTCCGGGGAAATCTGTGCCCGCGGATGCGGCGGGGACACCACTGCCCGCCAGTGCCAATTCGCCCGCGCTACCCACGGCAGTTCCATCGCACGCGGCTATTCCCGATTTGCCGCGTGAGGTGTTTTCTTTCCCCGCAGTGCCGAACATGCAGTCGATTCCGGGCGCGCCGGCGTGGCCTTCGACGCCGTCTCCCGGCCCGCTAACCGAAGTCGATTTCCGTGCCATCGCCGCTTCGCTGACGAGCGCAACGGGGTTGGTCCCACAGTTTCCTTTGGCCGCTCCACCGCCTGCCGTGCCGGCTTGGCCAGTGCGCGTGGTCGATGGCGAAAAGGCCGGACCATTTTCCGCAACGCCCGTATTCCCCTCCGCCAGCGAACTGCATTCTTTCCCTGGCGTGCCCGCCATGCCGTCGTCGCCTCCCACAGCTCCGCCGAGCGCAGCGGACCTTGCGGCAGCGTCGGCAGAGCCACCCGTCCATTCACCCGATGGCAGTCGTCTCGATCCCTGGGCCGTCGCACCCGCTTTTCCTGTGACCAGCGAACTGTATTCGTTTCCGCGTGTGCCGGGTGCATCGATTCCCGGCATGCCCGAGCCAATCGCAGTGCCGCCGGCCATTCCGTCAGCGCCCAGTTCAACCGAAGCGGTTTCCGCTTCAACTGTTCAGTCCCAGCCCGTGCCCAGTGTTCCAAGCGCTACCGCGCCGCCAGCAGTTCCAAAGTCGGAAGCGGACTCGTCCGCCGCAGAAGTCGGTTCGCCGTTCACCGCTGCGACCGCGTTTCCTTCAGTCAGCCGGATGTTTTCTTTTCCCGGCGTGCCCGGTGCGCAGTCGCCTCCTGGAATTCCGGTTCTGCCTTCGTCGGTTCCTACCAAGCCGCCCGCAGAGAGTGATCTTCGCGCGATAGCTTTGTCGCCAGCGGGAGCAACGGCGCCGTCGTCTCAAGTCTCATCGCAAATCGCGTCTCAAGTGCCGCCTCAGTTTCCAATTCCAACGGCTGCCCAATCGGTGATACCGATCGCCGCGCCACCTTCCGCCCCTGCCGCGACAACTGTCCCTGGCAACACCAATCTGCCCGCTGGAACCGAAACCCTTGAGTTTCACCCGGATGTTGTTCCTGCTCTTCGTCTCGCTCATCGTCCGCTCGACCCACGCCTAGTCAGACGCGATTTTCCCATCCTGCAGGAGCGCGTCCATGGCCGCCAGTTAATCTGGCTCGATAACGCCGCCACTACGCAGAAGCCGAATGCCGTCATCGACCGCCTCTCCGCCTTTTACCGCCACGAGAATTCCAATATTCACCGCGCGGCCCACGATCTCGCCGCTCGCGCCACGGACGCCTATGAGAGCGCGCGCGAAAAGACGCGCCGCTTCCTCAACGCTTCTTCTACCCGCGAGATCATCTTCGTGCGCGGCACCACCGAAGGTATCAACCTGGTGGCGCAGTCCTGGGGCCGCCGCAATGTTGGGAAGGACGACGAAGTCCTCATCACCTGGCTCGAGCACCACGCCAACATCGTTCCCTGGCAGCAGCTTTGTTCGGAAAAAGGTGCCCGCCTTCGCGTCGCGCCCGTCAACGATCGCGGAGAGGTGATTCTCGAAGAGTACGAAAGACTTCTCGGGCCGCGCACCCGCATCGTCTCGTTCAGCCAGGTTTCAAACGCGCTGGGCACGGTCACTCCCGCGCGTGAAATGGTCGAGATCGCTCATCGCTACGGAGCGCGTGTGCTGGTGGATGGCGCGCAGGCCGTTTCTCACATGCGCGTCGATGTGCAGACGCTCGACTGCGATTTCTACGTATTTTCCGGCCACAAGATCTTCGCGCCCACGGGAATCGGCGTGGTTTACGGAAAAGTTGATCTGCTCGATTCCATGCCGCCCTGGCAAGGCGGCGGCAACATGATCAAGGATGTCACCTTTGAACGCACCACCTACCAAGTGGCGCCGATGCGCTTCGAAGCTGGCACGGGTAACATTGCCGACGCCGTAGGCTTAGGCGCGGCGCTCGATTACGTCGAAGAAATCGGCATGGAAAGCATTGCCGCTTACGAGCACGAACTCATGATCTACGCAACCGCGGGACTTCTCACCGTGCCCGGCTTGCGCCTGATCGGCACTGCGCATGAAAAGGCCGGCGTGTTGTCGTTTGTCCTTGATGATGTTCGCACCGAAGATGTGGGGGTCGCGCTGAATGAAGAGGGAATCGCCGTGCGCTCGGGCCACCACTGCGCGCAGCCCATCCTTCGCCGCATGGGCGTCGAGAGCACGGTTCGCCCCTCACTCGCCCTCTACAACACCCGCGAAGAAATCGATACGCTCGTCGCCACTCTGCTTCGCCTGCAAGCCGGCCGCGCCCACCGCGGGCTGTGAGCGCGGCTTCTGCCTTTCACGGGCTCAACAAATCAGACCAGCGCGAATCAAGCCGGCAGCGTCGCCGTTGGAATCTGCAGCGCTTGATTCCGCAGTCCTTCGAATAGAATGCTGCTCAGGTAGCGCTCCCCAAACGACGGCAAAATCGCCACGATCAGCTTTCCGGTATTTTCCTTGCGCTTTGCCACTTGCAGCGCAGCCGTCACTGCCGCTCCGGAAGAAATCCCGACCAACAGTCCTTCCTCCAGCGGAAGCCGTCGCGCCATCTGAATTGCCTCATCGCTCGACACGGTGATGACTTCGTCAATGTAGTCCGTGCGCAGGATGCTGGGAGTAAAACCGGCTCCGATGCCCTGAATCTTATGCGGTCCAGGCTTCCCGCCAGAGAGCACTGGACTCTCGACCGGTTCGACGGCAACGGCTTTAAAGGATGGCTTCTTGGGCTTGATGTATTGGCATACACCAGTGATGGTTCCACCGGTGCCGATGCCTGAGATCAGAAAGTCGACGCGCCCGTCGGTGTCATCCCAGATTTCCGGCCCCGTGGTCTCGAAGTGAATTTTAGGATTGGCTGGGTTGTCGAATTGCTGAAGCATATAGCTGTTGGGGGTCTTCGCCAGCAGTTCCTCCGCCTTCGCAATCGCTCCCTTCATTCCTTTGGGGCCGGGGGTAAGTACGATCTCGGCGCCAAAGGCGAGCAACAGCACTCGCCGCTCCAGGCTCATGGTTTCCGGCATGGTCAGGATCAGCTTGTAGCCTTTGACCGCCGCCACAAAAGCCAGTCCGATTCCGGTGTTGCCGCTGGTCGGCTCGATCAGCACGGTCTTGCCGGGATGGATCTTTCCTGCCCGCTCCGCTTCCGTGATCATGCTCACGCCAATACGGTCTTTCACGCTGGCCACCGGATTCCGGCTCTCCAGTTTGGCCACCACCTCGGCGGCACAACCTTCCGTCACGCGGTTCAGCCGCACCAGCGGCGTGCCGCCGATCAATTCCGTAACGTCCTTTGCGATTTTCATATTCAGGTATGTCCCTTCGCGATGACCTCACTCCATTCTATCCGCGTCAAGCCTACTAAGGCTACTAAGCTACTAGACCATGGATGGGAAAGACAAGCCGTCCGCGAAAGACGCAAAGTGCTTCGCTCACAAAACGAGCTGCACTCCCCGAACAAACGGCGAGGGACTGTTCAAAGCGGAAGGAGCGAAGGTCTCGAGTGTCTGACCTCGCGGCGAATTGACCCGGCGTTTGCGAGGCTGGCCGCCTCAAGCGCACTTGAACTGTCAGAAGAAAATCATTTCAGGGCCCTCGCGGGCCCTGGATCGTGTATGAGAAACCAACGCACCTAAACCCGGGTGCCGCGCCGGCCCACGTGTGAAATCAGCGTTACCAGGAACAACACCAGAAAGACAAAGAACAGAATCTTAGCGATGCCCGCAGCGGCCACGGCCACGCCCGTGAACCCCAACACTGCGGCAACAATTGCAACCAGGAAAAAAATCAATGCCCAATACAGCATAACGCGCCTCCGTGTTTGTTGGATGTAGTTGTTTCCCAACCCAAATGATAGGAGTTGCTGATCCGCCGTGAGATCGGCAGCACTCTGTATTGTGAAATCTGGATTCCTGTATGCCGAGCGCTCTTGGATGGGGCAGGTGCCAGCCCCTCTGCGGAACTGGCACCTGTTATAGAGGGCATCGTACGGGGCATCTTACCGAAGTTGGGTTCAACAGTACCGCCGCACCGAGAACTTCTCAATACCGCCAAACCCGTATTTCGCGCAGGAAGGTGCATCAGGACTGCTAAAGCCGGATCGATTGCGGGCTATCGGTCGCGGGCGGAATCGTCCGCGTGGGGCTGGCTGCTGCCTGCTGGGCATAGAGGTTCGGACGGCCCGGGTTTCCCGCAGCCTCGAGATATTTCATTGAATGATCAGGTATGTCCGTCGGACCTTTACAGCCTCTACCGGATGGAACATTTAAGCCCTCGCGGCTAACTTTAAGCTCGCAGCGAGAATAAGCAGGCTGCTCACTTTGGAATGCAGAAGAGGTCTGACCTATGAGACGAACTGATAATCGATTCCCGAAATATCTCCTGGCGCTGGGCGCCGGGATACTGCTGACCGCCAGCATTACTTGGGCGGCCGACGACAAGGACAGGTCTGATATTGAAAAGCGGATCGACGCTTCCGCCACAGTTCTTAACGAAATTATGGCGACTCCGGACAAAGCCATTCCCGACAAGGTGATGAACGACGCGAAGTGTGTAGTCGTAATTCCGTCGATGGTGAAGGTCGCCTTGGGATTCGGCGGGAGCCACGGCAAGGGCGTAGCCACTTGCCGCACCGTGACCGGCCGCTGGAGCGCTCCTGCGCCGATCACGATTACGGGTGGGAGCTGGGGCTTGCAGTTGGGCGGCCAGGCCGTTGATCTGGTGATGATCGTCACCAACGACGAGGGCCTGCAGCATTTGCTCTCCAGCAAGTTCAAGCTCGGCGCCGATGCTTCGGCCGCAGCCGGCCCGGTGGGCCGTGATGCCGGCGCCGACACCGACTGGAAAATGAGGGCGGAAGTCCTCAGTTACTCGCGGGCGCGGGGTATTTTCGCCGGCATCGATTTGAACGGATCCGCGGTCACGCAGGACAAAGATGAAACCCGCATTCTTTACGGAAACTTCGAGCCCTTCTCCGAAATTTTGTCCGGAAAGGTTCGGGCGCCTGGAGTCAGCGAGCCTTTCCTCGCCGCGGTAAGAAAGTATGCCGGCGAGGCGAAGGATCACGCTGCATCCAAAACGAAGCCGAGCGCTGGTATTGCCGCCGCCAGCCGCTAGAGCTATGGCAGTTTGACTGATGCCCGGGTGGGAGTGTTCACCCGGGCCTGTTTGCAAACAGGGTGGATTGCAACTTGCGAACAGCTCAAGGAGCATAAATGTCGAACCAGCAGATTCCCCGCAGCGCCGCTCGCCCTCCGCTTCAGTTCTCATCGTCGGTTGTCTTTAACGCTGGGTGTGCAGGCGGTGGGCGGATGGCGTGGGATCAGGTCATGGTACGGTCGCAAGTTCACAAACCCGTTCCCGTGCCCGAAATCTGGGGGCATTACAACAATTATCGATCGACGGGCCTGGTTACTTCGGTCATTGTTCACGGTGTCTTGTTGGGACTGATTCTGAGCAGCGCGCTTTTTGCGCACCAAGTTGTGCAGAAGGCCCGGGAGCGTGAGATCGTCACATTAATCGCGCCGTCGCCGGATTCTTACGCGCTCGCGCCAGCGAGAACCATAGTCGGTGGCGGAGGTGGCGGCGGCGACCACAGCCCGTTGCCTGCCCCTAAGGGAAGACTGCCCAAGTTGGCTTTGCAGCAGATTACTCCTCCGCAGATCGTCATGCACAATGAACGGCCGAAACTGCCCGTTGAACCGACCGTGGTGGTGCCTCCGCAAGTCCATGTCGCGCAGAATTACGCGCCCAATCTCGGTAACCCGGCGGCCGCGCCCATGCCGGCCGCGCCGCCCTCCAATGGGACCGGTTCCGGTGGTGGCATCGGTTCCGGCTCAGGCGGCGGTGTTGGCGTGGGTCATGGACCCGGTGTAGGCGCCGGCAGCGGCGGCGGAATTGGTGGAGGCGTGTTTAAAGTTGGCGGTGGAATTTCGGCTCCTCAGCCGATTTCCACGCCCGATCCAGAATATACCGAAGAAGCACGCAGAGCCAAAACCCAGGGAACATGCATCCTCTGGCTCATTGTCGACGAGGAAGGCCATCCCCGCGACATTCGCGTGGTTCGCGGACTCGGTTCTGGCCTGGACGAGAAAGCCATCGAAGCTGTCAAGCAATGGAAATTCGCGCCCTCCCTCAGAGACGGTAAACCAGTGAATGTCCAGATCAGTATCGAAGTTGGTTTCCGACTCTATTAAATTTCTCGCGTCATTCTCCGCTGGTTTCGTTTCGTTGCCGCCCCATCGCGCTCAATAGGGGAAATTCCGGAGTCAAATTACAGGGTCTGCTGTACTTCATGTACAGCAGATCTTCCGAAATCACCTCGCGCAACCCTCCCCGCGCGAAAATGTTGCGCTGCGATCTCGATCTAAGTCGAAAGATATCAACAATAAGTCCGCGCCTGCAGTACAGCGAGGTGCGCAATCAATTACAGGCGTAACCTGATTTGATTCCTCCCCCACTTTCTCTAGTCTCATATTCGAAAGTGGAATGCTCCCCGAAGGTTATGGAGAGCAAAGACACCAAGCACCCATTATCGAAGGAGACGAACCGTGGCGACTTGCGTAATTTCTGCTACCGCAGCCAATGTGATTCCATTAGAGCGAGCAGTTCCGCCCCAAGAATCTGAACGCAGCCTCGTGCAGCGCGCCCAGAGGGGCGACGAACAGGCGTTTGCCACGCTGTTCCAGTTGCACAAGAAACGCGTGTATTCCGTCTGCTTGCTTATGACCAAGGACGTGGCCGAAGCCGAGGATCTTACCCAGGAGGCATTCTTGCAGGTGTTCCGCTGCGTAGGGTCATTCCGCGGCGACTCCGCCTTTTCCACCTGGCTGCATCGGGTGGCGGTGAACACCGTGCTGATGAAGTTGCGCCGCCGCAAAGCTACCCCGGTGCTCTCTCTCGACGAGCCGGTTTCCTCCGAATCGCCGTCGCTACGGCGCGATATTGGGAAACAAGATCCTAGTCTTTCCGGTGCCGTCGATCGCATCGCACTGCACCGCGCCATCAAGGAACTCCCCGAAGGCTGCAGGAAGATTTTTGCTTTGCATGAAATGGAGGGCTATCAGCATCACGAGATCGCCGAACTATTGCATTGCTCGATCGGCAACTCGAAATCGCAGCTCCACAAAGCAAAGCTGAAAATGCGCGACCTGCTTTTCCCGAAGCGCCGAAGTCTGCGACGGCGGGCGGCCGCACGCGCTGCGGAAGAAGCCGCTGCCGGCAAGAGCAACGGCCAGGCAGATTTCTCGTTGTCATACCAAACCGGAGCTTCGTAACGTTCCGGAGTTCGTGGAGTTTCCAGGGCCAGAGCTTCTAACTCAGTGATCGAGGGCGCATTTGTGGTGCTAGGGACTATCGTAATCGTCAGGGCCGGCGGCGAAAGCAGCGCGGCCGCTGCAGGCCGGAGCGAAGCGCAAATGCTAACGCTTCTCCACGAACCCCTTGCCTGTGTAGAAGTTCTGGGGCGTTCGGTTCTGCAGCATGCGGTCGAGCGCTTCCGTGCCGCCGGCGTGGGCGCAATTTCCGTTCTCATCGAGCAAGCCCCGTGGCTGCCGACGCAGGTCGGCTGCTTCCCGCCGACGGTCGATGTGCAGATTGTTTCCGACGTCGATCTCGCCGTCGCTGCGGCCCTGAAAGTGTATGCGGAGAACGGGATTGAGCATGTCTTTGTCGTCCAGCCCAACGCTCATATCGAAGCCGACCTCATCGGGATGTTTCAGTTCCACCGCGAAACCCGGCAACCGGCCACGCGGGCCTTCGATCGTGAAGGCGCTCTCGACTTGTGGATGGTGAATGCCGCTGCGGCGCAAACGGTCAGCGCGGAATTTCTCCTTCCGTCCCTGGCGCCCCCGTCGCCGTCCTTCTATCCGGTCAAGGAATATGTCAGGCGTCTTTCCCATCCCCGGCACCTGCGCCGTTTGGTCGAGGATTCGCTTCGGGGACTCTGCCAGATGCGCCCCTCCGGCCGGGAGATTCGGCCCGGCGTGTGGATCGATCAAGGCGCTCAAATTCATAAGCGCGCCCGTCTGGTGGCGCCCGCTTACGTGGGTTGCAACTCCAGGATTCTGGAAGATACGTTAATCACCCGCTTCAGCAACATTGAGCGTAATTGCTATATCGATTACGGCACCGTCATCGAAGACAGTTCCATCCTGGCTAACAGCCATGTGGGAATCTGGCTCGACGTCTGCCATTCGGTGGTGCAAGGTAACCGGCTTTTCAATCTCGGGCGCGACACTATGCTCGAGATCTCCGATCCGAGCGTGATCCGCAGGAATGGCCATGCCGCCAGAGAGTCGAAGATGCTGTCATCGACTCTGTTTGCGCCCTGGGCCAGCGCGGTTGACTTTTCGGCCAGCGGAGTGACGAGAGTGGATAAAAAAGAGCACTCGCCGGCGCAATCAGCCGGGTAGGTGCCAAATCTGATCCTGGGGTGCGTGACATGCGCAACAGTGGGCCCGTCGTTGTGATGCAGCTGCCGCAGCAATTGAACCATTTGGCAGTCGGTCTCTTTATGAACGAATTGCAGCCGCTGCTCGAAGCGGATCGGCCGCGAATTGTTCTCGATTGTTCTCAAATCGCGCATCTGGACAGCGCTGGTGTCGAGATGCTGCTGCAGTGCACGGAGGAAGTCATGAAGCGCGACGGCGATCTCAAGCTGGCGGATCTGTCTCCCTATGCGTCGGTGATTCTCGAACTGATGCGCGTGGACCGTCTCTTCGAAGTCTTCGAGACTGCGCAACAAGCCGTGCAGAGCTTCCACGCCGTTCCCGCTCACTCGATTCCGCAAAGCGAGGCGTGGTACTCCCCAGCCTACGGCGCCCTGGGAGATCTCGAGGCTGCCAGCTAAACGTGGCTGCGAGAAAAAATATGAATGTGCGGCCGGGGTTGCTATGACAGTTTGGAACAGGGCAGTTTCGAAAAAGCTGCTGGCCCTTTTGACTTGGGCTGCGCTGGTGGTCGCCATTTCCTCGGCGGGATCGCCCCTCGCCTCGGCCCAGCAAGCCAGCGCCCCGGCGCAGGACAGGCCAGCCAGTCAGCGGCCCATAGCTTTTCCGAACCCGACAGATGCTGCACAGCAACTCGCGCTTGGCGAACTCCCGGATAGTCCCGGTGCAACTCTGGCTCGTGGTCGAGCGCAATCGGAGGCTTCGCCACAGGACCAATCCACCCCGCAAAGCGACTCGCAGCCGAACGCCGCCCAGCAGAATGCGGCACAACCCAACCCATCTGCGGTGGCGCAGTCTTCGTCGTCCTCCCAGTCTCAATCGGCTCCGCAAAGGCCTGTAGGCACGGCGGCCGCGGAAGCTCCCAACGCCGGCGGTGTGGCTGCTTCTCAGCCCGCGGGTGTTGCCATCGCGCCCGCCAAACAACACCGCACTCGCACCATTGTTATTCGCGTGGGCGTGATTCTCGGTGCGGGTGCGGCTTTAGGCACGGTTGCTGCGCTGAGTGAAGGAACTTCCAGCAAGCCACCTGGAGCTCACTGAAGCGTTTGCGCTACCGATGTTCGTCCGGGAATATTCGCCCTGGGAATGTTCGCCTCGGCAATGTCTGTCCGGGAATGTTTGCGGCGTCAGCGAATGCACAGCCTTAATGCTCAGCACTCAAGCCATGAAAATCATCAGCTTCTCCGGAATCGATGGGGCTGGCAAGAGCACTCAGATTGCCGCACTTCAATCATGGCTTGTGGAAGCGGGCTTCCGCGTCCGCCTGCTCACCTTCTGGGACGATGTCGCCGTCTTCACCCGTTTCCGCGAGTTCATCAGCCGCCGTGCTTTTCAAGGCGACCAGGGAATCGGCACCCCGGAAAAACCTCTCCATCGCCGCGACAAGAACGTAACCTCATGGCCGGTCGCTGCCCTGCGCTTCTGCTTTTACCTCGGCGATGCCGTGAATCTGAGCCTCGTCGCTGGCAGAATCGCAAACGGTAGCACCGATCTTATAATTTTCGACCGCTACATCTATGACGAACTCGCGAATCTGCCTCTGCGCTACCGGATCGCGCGCGCCTTTGTCCGGCTCGTGCTCAAACTCGTTCCCCGTCCCGGCGTTGCCTATCTCATCGATGCCGATCCTGCGTCTGCGCGAGCACGCAAGCCGGAATATCCCCCGGAATTTCTCCGCCGCAACCGCGATGCGTATCTTTCCCTGCACCGCTTTACCGGCCACATGAGTGTCGTCGAGGCTTCCTCGATCGGCGATGCACAGGCGCAGATCAGACAGATCTTGATCGAGAAGTTGGCCGCGCCGCAGCGGAAATCGGTCTCCTCGCTGCCAGTTTTGCCTTGAGGGGCGCGGCTTCTGACGCTGCGGTTTCGACAATCTGATCTACCGCCCCTGTTTTTTCTCGATCCCTCCAGCAACATCTGCCGGGGCGAACACATCGAAACATGGGCCATCTATAGAGGTTCGAGAACAAAGAATGAAGATCTGTCTGGTAACGACTTTTCCGCCAAGTCAAGGGGGTTTGAGCGAGTATGGGCTGCACATTGCCCGGGAACTCCAGCGCAATCCGTTTCTTAGCCTCACCATTCTCGCCGATGAACTCTCCGCTCGCCCGGCCGAGCTTGAGGGTTTCTCCGTTCAGCGTTGCTGGAGGTTCGATGATCCGGCCAGCTCCATCCGGATCATGTCCGACGTGCGCCGCCTCAACCCAGATGTGGTCTGGTTCAACTTGTTGTTCAGCAGCTTTGGCCGTAATCCGCTAATCGCGTTTGCCGGGCTCATGACGCCGTTGCTGGCCCGTCTTGGCGGCCGCTACACTCACGTCACGCTGCACCACCTGATGGATACTGTCGATCTCAAGGACGCAGGCGTTCGCTTCCCGCGCACCTACCGCGCCGCAGGCGCCGTCGCCACCAGGATGCTTCTGCTTTCCAATTCCGTTTCGGTGCTCATGCCTGGGTACCGTACATTTCTCCGCGACAAGTATGGCCGCGACAATGTGCATGTGCGCTCTCATGGCGTTCTCACCCTCCGTCCCGAATATCCCGACTTTTCCCGGCGCGGCGATCCTTGGCGCCGCATCCTCGCCTTCGGCAAGTGGGGAACTTACAAACGGCTGGAGTTGATGATCGAAGCCTTCGAGCTGGTGTCGAAACAACTTCCCAATGTGAAGCTGGTCGTCGCCGGATGCGATCATCCCCAGGCCGGGGGCTACGTGGAATCGGTGAGGAAGAAGTGCGCCGGCAATCCGCAAATTGAGTTCACCGGCTACGTGCACGAAGATCGCTTGCCCGATCTTTTCCAAAGTTCTTCGGTTGCAGTCATGCCCTATTCTTCGTCCACTGGTTGCAGTGGAGTTGCGCACCTGGCCTGCGCCTACGGCGTTCCCATCATCTGCGCTGATCTTCCTGATTTTCGTGAAATGGCGAGCGGAGAGGAATTAGCCGTCGACTTCTACGAGCCGGGCAATGCCCGCGATCTGGCCGGTTGCCTGACCCGGTACCTTCAGGATGAAGAAAAGCAGCGCGCCATGGCGGTGGAAAATTTCAATGCCGCGCTGCGCATGACCATGCCCACAATCGTGCGGAAGTATCTGCGCCACTTTGAGCTGCAGCAGAGTACATCTGCCCTGCGTTATGTAAACCGGTTTCGCCACCTGCCCCGCTGGGTGCCTTCGAAATCTTTTCTGCTGAGAATGATCACCCGCGACTCTCTGGGCTGGGTCCGCCGCTCCGCCGTGCCGGGTCGCGAATGGAATCAGAGCGACGCGAATCCTCTACTGCACGGTAACGGAAACGGTCGTGGAAATCTGAGCGGCGCTGGAAGTGCCGTTGATGGTGATGGAATAACTGGCCGCGGCGATGGGCGGGTTGGACGTTCCTTGGCTGGAGGGCATATTCCCGCCGCACGAAACCGTGCCCAGCCCGATGGCCAATATCCCGCACAAGGCAATCCTCTGCACGCAGCGCCCGCTCCGGCCGCTGCCCATGAAGACCAAGCCAGCCAGCCCGAAGGGCAGCAACAGGCTGGCATAGAGCACCGTCGCGGGTCTCCTCTGCGGCAGATTCATTCCGGTAACGGCAGCGGAAATGGTCACAACGGAACTGGCGGTCCCGGAGCCGGGAGTAATGGTCACGGGGGAGAAGGAACAGCTCAAAGTGGAGGGCAACCCGGCGCAGGAGAGCGTGATCGCGTTGTTGAAAGCTCCGCCCTGCGGCGCGGCCGTGATGGTGAAGCTCGCTGATTGTCCCGCAGGCATTGTCACCGAAGTCGGCGATGCGGCCAAGGTCGCGGTTCCCGTCTCTGGTCCGATTGCGCCGCAGGCCGCCGTGTAGCTGACCGCGCCGCTCATCTGGTTTGCCAGGCTGGGCCTGCCGATGGCCTGCACGAACAGTTTGTAGCTTCCGCTCGGAATTGAAAAGCTGCACAGGTTCAGCGCGCGCGTGCCTGCCACCGCGTCGCTCAGCGGCATCAGATTTTGTCCATCGGTGCTGATATACACGGTGTAGTGGTCCACCGTGTTTTCGTTTCCGCTGACGCTCCATTGCAGCGCGCCGTTGCCGGCGACTGCGGCTGCCAGCGCGAGGCAGTTATCGATGCCCGATTCGATCTCCGTGCCTTCCTCGTAATCGTTCCAGGTCACCAGCTGCAAGTCGGGCAGCGGCTTGCCCTCGCTGTAAAGGCCGTTGATCTCCGAAAAAGTCTGCAGCCACGTCTGGCCGCATTGCTGGCCCATGATCCGATTCGATCCCCATGACGCCAGGGTATCGTTGAACCCTTTATAGGACGCTCCCACCGTCTGCTCATTCGCAAACGTCATCCCATCGTCGTAGAAGCTCGACAAGTAGCTCATTCCATAATCGGTGGTAGTCGGCATCACCCAGGCATAGCTGCCGTCGCTGAGCGTGTGCGTGAACCCGCTATTATTCTGAAATAAGAACGCCGGCTGCGTGCTCAACGCCGAATTCACCGCGCTCCAATCCACCGTGTAGACAATATCGATATTGAAGTTGGTCACCACCGGCTGCCCTTGCAGGGTCATATATGCCGGCGACGTGAAATAGGTCTGTTCGATGTACTGCAGTTGGCTGATCAGCGCCTCCTGCGGTGTGCAGCCGGTGCAGGAGTCCCATTCGATCGCGCCCGCATCGATCATGATTGCGAAGGTGAAGCCGGGATGAGTTTCCGCTGCCGCCATCACCAGTTGTGTGGCCTGGTCGATTGCGTTATTGGGGCCGTACCAGTCGATGATCACGCCCGTGATGCCGCGGCTGATCATGTCATTAATCTGGCTGGTGATTTCCGCGGGATTGGTCGAGCTGTAGCCCACATTCATGTGGCTCGACTCTCCGAACCACAGCAGGTAATGCGCGTAGATTTTGGTGTCGGTGCCGGAGTAGAGCAGCGAGTGAATATCCACCTTGCTGACGTTTCCCGCGCCCAGGTTTCCATTCGTCTGGCTGGCGAAAGTATTGGCCGCGCTGGTGTTATTGGCGGTCTGCGCGGCCAGCGTCGTGGTCGGAACTACGTAGTTGCTGCCCGCCCAACATGCCGCCGACGCGGCCAGAATCACAACCGCAACGGCAAGCCCATCACTGTTACTGCCACTACGACGCATCGGCCCTCAGGAGGCGGAGTCAAGGCTCAATATTCGGCTTGGCGCCGCTCGGATCGTCGGCGCCGACGAGCATAGGAGCTCCCGCCTGTAGATTTCTCTTTAGTGCATGTGTATTTCTGGGAACGGTCTTAGCTTAGGCAAAGCGCCGCGGAGTGAACAGATAACCTAGGTGGGCGTCCAAAAGTACCATCCCCACCCGTCTTTCCGGTCAGTGGGCCACCTATGTGCCCGCGTTTCCGTTCGTTCGCCCGTTCATCGCCGCAAGCCTCATGCAGAATCGCGGAGTGCGGTTGTGGATGTCTGTGAGCAATGACCCCACCACCGGTGACCCGCGTCACTCCCACCATGCCCCCCGAATCCTCGACGTTTGTCCCGGAAGTCATGTTCTTGCAGCTACTTATCGCGCTTCGGTGAAACGCGCCGCCGAACAAATTCCAGCCAACTCTTCCCGGCGAAATCTCATCTCACACTAGCTTTGCAACTCTTCACTTCCAAGCCGCGACTAGGGATGGTTACTTCGCAGAAGACTCGGAGTGCGCTTTCCGTGGTCGTCATGACGGGACTGGCGCTGGCGCTGTGCGGCTGCCAGGGAATGCAGAATGGGACAACCACAACGACAACAACAACGACCACCACCCCCCCGCCGACCGGCAGTATTCAGTCGGTGAAACACATCATTTTGATGGCTCAGGAGAACCGCTCCTTCGACAGCTACTTCGGCCAACTGCCGGCGTATTGGGCCGCCAACGGCTTTCCCTCGCAGCAATTCGACGGCCTGCCGGCCAACGCCTCCAATCCCAGCTATAACGGAAGCAACACGGCGCCCGGACCCCCGTTCCCGGCTTATCACATCGCCACCGAATGCACCGAGAACCTCACGCCCTCCTGGGACGAAAGCCATCTCGACTTCAATCTGGGCAATCCCTCATCCAGCACTGCGACCAACGATGGATTCATCTACAACGCCGCGCAATTTGCCATCGACTCTGGCTACACGATCGATACCGCCGGCATTCGCGCCATCGGTTATTACGACTGGACGGATCTGAATTACTACTACTTCATGGCCTCAAGTTTCGCCACCTCCGATGCCTGGTTTTCGCCCGCGCTTGACCGCACCCAGGTCAATCGCATGTATATGTTTGCCGCGACCTCGCAGGGTTACGCGTATCCACCTGGCACCGACGCGGCCGACAACGCCCCCATCACGGCCACAATGATCTTCGATCTGTTGCAGAAAGCGGGAATCTCGTGGAAGGTCTACGAGACCGATCCCGACAGCACTTATCTGACCCAGTTCGCCGAATACGCGCCGCCGAACGAGTTGCCGGCCAACGTCGTACCCGCGACTCAGTTTCTCACCGACGCGCAAGCCGGTACCCTGCCCTCCGTTGCATTCATCGAAGGCGGATACAGTTCCGGCCTCGACGAGCATCCCGACAACAACGTGCAATTAGGAGCGCAATACGTTGCCAGCTTGATCAACGGCTTCATGGCTAGCCCTTCTTGGAGTGATTCGGTTTTCATCCTGACTTACGACGAGGCCGGCGGACTCTACGATCACGTGGCTCCGCAGCCCGCGGTGAATCCCGACGGCATTGCGCCCGTGGATCTCGAGCCGGGAGATATTTGCACCGCGCCGGGTGGCTCGAATTGCGATTTCAACTACACCGGCTTCCGCGTGCCGCTGATCGTGATCTCGCCGTTCACGAAGAAGAATTACGTATCGCACACCGTGACCGACTACACGGCGATGCTGAAATTTGTCGAGACTCGATTCAATCTCTCATCGCTCACGCAGCGCGATGCGGCGCAGATCGACATGACGGAATTCTTCGACTTCCAGAATGTGCCCTGGGCCACGCCGCCAACTCCGCCCGCGCAGGCAGTCGGTGGAGTCTGCAACGATGCCAATCTGCAGCAGCCGCAATCAAAGTAGGCGCAATCGCAGCGCGCAACTAATGCTTCGCATTATTTTCGATTTCGGCGTTCGCCGGAGCATTCGTCGAATGTTTCCGAATTCAACGGCTCGCACTATTCCAAGGTGACTTGGCCGCCAATGACGGCGGCATAGCGGGATCTGAACTCTGCGATTTACCCTGCGCGAGCCGCAGAAGTTCGCCTCGCCTTTTCAATCACTTCCACCAACTCTCAACAACTTACGCGCGCTTCAACGCCAACGTAGACGTTATTCTGGAGGCATTTGGACCCCGCAGGGTCGATTTAGGCGCGATCTGTGGCCGGGCGACCCAAACCTCGCTCTCACTCCCGAACGTCGCTCTGCGTGCTCGCCAGTGCGAATAACAGGCCATTCTGCGTTAGCTTGCGAGGGATGAACCAGGCGGCAGATGGGCCGCGCCAAATCGCGCTCCGAGGCATAGCTCTGAGTTTTCAACAACTTCCACCAGGACTCAACGACTTACAGAACTTTTCAATCACTTAGCACGAATCGTCAACAACTTACACCAGAGATCAACAACTTAGCGGCGGTCTGGTTGCGCCGAGGATCCAAACGCAGAGAGGTTAAGAAGTTAAAGGCTATAGGAGCTTAAGGGACGATCCGTAGGCGAGATTATTTCGAAATCACGCTGAGGCTGTGAGCCAGATAACGCGAGCCATCGAAGTTCGCAATCGCCGTTACCACCGCGCCGATGTGCAGGTTGTCATCGATAGTGAGAGAAGGATCGAGAGAAATCTCGTAAGTCTTGTGATCGGTGGAAGAATCCAGCACCAGCAGGGCACGATGCAGATCGAGGCCGATCACCTGGCCTGCGAACGTGAAGCTGGTTCCGGGAACGGCCAGCACGGAAACCTGATCGACCACATCGTGACCACCCAGTTGCGCGTCGAACTTCAAGTCAACCAGCGTGCCGGGTTGCAGATCTCCGGTGGACGCAGCGTGGTCGCCTTGCACCAAACGGGTCGAAGCCGTGAGGCGAACTTTGAGCGGCTCGGGTGAGAGCCGATCCCGCACGGTCAGTTCGCCGTTGTCGGCCCGATAAGCCAATACCACGCCCCGGCTTTCGCCGGCGGGCGCGCCGGTTTTCAGACGGATGTTGCGCGCAAATACCGCGCCGTTGTTGAGTACCGTATCGACATAAGCGCGGGCTCCGGGCTTCAGATCGGCAGCGGAACCGAGGACGCCGTCGAGATAGATGCGGGTGCGCGTGTCGAACGCGATTTTCATTTTTCTGCCGCCGAAGACTTGCAGCGTGAGCTGATCCTGAATGCGGTCGAGCTTGGCGATCGTGCCACCGATCAGCGTGGCTTTGGCGCGGGGAAGGGAAGGCAGATCGGGCAGCAAGCTGGCAGGGTCGAGCGTGGCTTCTGCAGCGTTTTCATCGGGTTGCGTCCGCTTGCCGGAAGGCGTGAATGCCGCGGAAGACGATGGTGAAGATGGCGAGGATGAACCTGACGAAGATGAACCTGACAAGGACGTGGCTGCCGGCGTCGATACTACCGCCGACGGCGTGGGCGAGGCTTCAGGTGCGGAGGCAGCTTCTGGTTGCGATACAAGCGATCGCGCGGGCGAATCCTGGGCCAACGCTAAGCCGCTCAGAATCAAGGCACTGAAGACGATCCTAGGCAAAGAACGGATCAATGCATCTCCTTCATTTTATTAGTTCCCGCGCTTTCGTCATTCATTCACTTCGCATTCAGAGCGTTCCGCTGGTGGTCTGCTAGCTTGTTTGTGTATACAGACTTGTTTGCATCCAGCAGCCGATCTCCGGTGCCGCAGTTGGATGCCTTGCCTGGCGGGAAGGTAGCCACGTTTTCGACGAAAAATAGTGGCAGGGATGAGCTTTAGAAGCAAACGGAGAGCAGGATCCAGCATCGAACTTGCGTCTCGGCAGGACTGTTGCTTTTGAGGCAGTTCCGCAGACTTAATTGTTCTCTAGTCGTTCTGCAGAAAGGGCTTACGCCAATGTTCCAGAAGCGCTCGACGGTGGGACGAAGGATTTCGCGAGGCTGGCGCTCTAGCGGCCGAGTCATCGGCGATTTTGTCAATAGCTCGCTGATCAAGCGCTTGCTAATCGCAAGCACGATTGTTGTGGCTGCGGCGTGTGTACCGTCCTCGCCGGCAGCGGACGTCAAAGTCACGCTTCCCAAGCGCAGCCAATTGACGCCGGTGCAGCGGCTGAACCGCGAGGGAGTGGAAGCGCTGCGCAAGCGCCAGAACGGAAAAGCCGAGGCGCTGTTCTACAAGGCCTACCTGTTCGATCCGGATGATCCGTTTACGCTCAACAACTTAGGCTACGTTTCGGAACTGGAAGGGCAACTGGATCGGGCGCAGCGCTTTTACGCGCTGGCGAGTGAGCAGTCCACCGATGCGGTGATCGACGAGGCTACGTCGAAGCGAGTGCAGGGGCAGTCCATGAAGGATGCGCTGGCGATTCCGGACGGGCCGATGCAAACGAATCACGACAACGTAGAAGCGGCGCGGTTACTCTCGCTGGGACGCGCGACAGAAGCGGATCTGTTACTGGAGCAGACGCTGAAGAAAGATGGGCACAACGTGTTCACTCTGAACAACTTGGGCGTAGCCAAGGAGATGGAAGGCGAGTCGGAAGAAGCGCTGAAATATTACGACGCGGCAGCGGCGGCGCACTCCGGTGCGGCCGCGGTGGTGACGGAGAGCCGTGCGTGGCGAGGAAAACCGGCCAGTGCAATGGCGGCACAGAACGCGAAGCTGTTGCGCAACCGCCTGAAGAATCGCAACTCGATAGCGGAACAGGTAGCGGAGTTGAATCTGCGCGGCGTTTCAGCCATCAACCGCAACGATCTGCGGGCGGCGGACCAGGATTTTCGCAAAGCCTACGCGCTCGACCCCTACAATGCGTTTGCGCTCAACAACATCGGATATGTGGCCGAGATCGAAGGCGACCGCGAGACCGCAGAATTCTTCTACGACAATGCGCGGCAGGCAGCCGGCGGCGCAAAGCTGAAAGTGGGACTGGCGAGCAGCCGCTCGGCGGAGGGAATGCAGTTATCGCAAGTGGCGGCGGATAGCGACACAAAAGTGGAAGCGAAAGTGGAGCAAGAGCGCGACGCTCTGCGGCAGCAGCATGAGCCGATTGTGCTGCGGCGGCGGGATAATTCGCCGGTCGAGGAGCCGTCGCAGAATCCATCTCCGACGAATCCACCCACGCAGAATCCGCCGCAGCGGTAAAGTTTCCAT
Organism: Acidobacteriaceae bacterium; assembly: GCA_003156805.1. Taxonomy (GTDB): domain Bacteria; phylum Acidobacteriota; class Terriglobia; order Terriglobales; family Acidobacteriaceae; genus Sulfotelmatobacter. The sequence goes on from PMHV01000053.1 coordinate 19,600, forward strand.
AGCCCGCCGACACGCGCGGCAGGCGGCCGCACATTTCTGTGCGTCGCGCGAGCGTGGATTTCCCGCAGCCTTGGCAATCCGAACCCTGTTCCCTATCTTTGATGACAGCGCAACAAACTGACGAGGAATTGCGCTAGAAATCGGTTTCCTGGAAACGGCCGATGTCGGATTCGGGATCGTAGGAGAGGTGTCGAACCAGATTTTTCAGGTAGTGCAGCAGGGTATTGACGTTTGTGTAGTACCAGCAGCAGCGAGTCATGTGGGGCGAGAAGCCGCAGATGAACTGAAAGCGGGCGAACGCGTCCGGACGCGCGAGCATGGCGGCGGCAACGCGGTGATTGCCGTCGAGAATAGTCAGCGGACTTTTGTCGTCCACGCCGATGAGGAGCACGGTTGGACTGACCGAACTGTGTTCGAGCGAGCCGCTGAGGCGGCGCAGCTTGCGAAAGAAGTTGTCGTCGGAAGACTCCAGCATTCTCACGCGCAAGCGCTCGACCACATCCATCAGATAGAAATTGCCGTGAGCCACGCGGCGCCACTGAGCGCGGGGGAAAAAGCGAATGCGTGCCAGGTCGGCGGCGGTGAGCTCGAGTTCGAACCAGCGAGTATCGGCGGGCAACTCGCGCCACATGGCGCCGCGGCGCAGAAACAGCAGGGCGCGGCGCAGGGCATTTTCGCGAGCGCTGGCGAGATCGGGGCGCTGGACGATGCGGGCGAACTCGATGCGATATTCGGTGAACTCGGGATGGTGGAATTCGCTGCGCAGAAAATCGGCGATAACCTGTTCCTCAGTGAGCGGCTTGAGAATGCGAATACGCGCGTAAATGCCGAGCGGTTCCTCGGAAGCGGTGTGGCTGCGCAGGAGCTGAACCAGCAGCAGGGCCAGCAGAGCGATCATCAGCACGAGTTGCACCCAGATCACCTGGCGCAGGGTTTGATGGAAAGCGTAGATGCCGGCGGCAAGAGCGCCGCTGAATGCCAGTTGCAGCCAGCTGGTATTGGCGATCTTGCGCGAGATTTCGTAAGTGATGATCACCGAACTTAGCGAGTAAATGCCGGCGGTGATGGCATAGAGGATCAACAGAGCGGCGATGCCGCCATGTGTGCCCAGTTCGAAATGCGCGCCGAAAACGGTCTTCCAGAGGAAATTGGGAATCATCCATAGGCTGAAGATGAAGACAGTGAGGATGAGAAAGACCAGCGACAACGAGACGAACAGCACGGAGCGGCCCTGGCGCTCGTCGGAAGGAGTGCCGGCGGAGACCGGGAACATGGTGTTGGCCACGGACGAAGAGCACATGTTGACCACGCGGCCGACCAGCGCGACTGCGGCGTAAATGCCGGCTTCAGCCGGGGGGAAGAAATGCTTGACCAGAACGATATCGAAGTTGTTGATAATGGTCTGGCCGGAAAAGAACACGATCGCCTGCAAGCCCTCGCGGAAGGAGACGGCCATTCGCTTAAAGCCGATGAGAGTGAGCCCGGGACTGGGCCAGGCGGCGAAGTAGGAGACGACGACCGCCAGCACGCTGGCCAGAACCGCACCTTTCACGCCCATGCCCAGCCTGATGAGCAGAAAGACACCCGCCAGGCGGACCCCACCTTCGAGCATGAAGTTGATGGCGAGAGAGCCGAAGCCATGAATTCCCTGGATGTAGCCGCGGCGGACGCCGAGCGGAATATAGAAAGCGGTGCCGAGCGCCAGCAGGGTAATGAGAAATGGGTCCGGCAGGGTGAGATATTGCGTGAGGCTCTGGCGGAATAGAACCAGCAGCACTCCGATGGAGATGCCGGCGATCCAGGACTGGCGATGCAAGCTGGCGAAGACAGATGCTTTCTCTTCCGCAGAAGAACTGCGAGCAACGTATTTCGCGCAGACCGCCTGGAACGCCAGGGTGATGGCCGACATCAGCATCAGCATGGTGTAGACGGCGGTGGCGTGAGCGAACCCGACGGGGCCCAGCAGACGGGCGGTGGCAACGTTATAAACGAGATTGGTGATGCCGACGACGCCGGAGCCGGCCAGCAGAGTGAGACTGCCTCCGACGAGTTGCGAGCGGAGGTTGCGGGCAGACCTGGGTGGGCCGGACATGCGAACCGGGGCCGGGTTGTTAGCTTGTGTCACTGAATCGACCATCGAAGCGGCCATGGAATCGCCCCTCAAAATAAAGTGAAGTGCACGACCGGGAGGAAGGTGGTTCGAGTTGTTCTTGCAAAGTTATAGAAAGTTTGCTGCTGAAGTCCGAAGGAGAAACGAAAAGGATAGGCAACGGGGACCTGACCGGCGTCGTCCTTCAAATTTTCGTGCAGAGGCAGAATATAGGAAATCAGGAACTCGCTTTGGGCATTGTCGTAGGAGTGGTAGCCTTCGCCGCGGGAAAGAACGAAGGAACCCTGGGCGGCCCAGCGCGGATTGGCGCGAAACTCAAAGCGCGCGCCGGGCAGCATCGCCTGGGCGATGGCATAGTCGGTGCCGTACACCTGCCAGGAGCGCAAGTATTCGCCGAGAATCGCGGCGGTGATGCGGCTGCCGAATTTGCGCTGCAGCCCGACGTAAGTGGAAGTGTTGAAATATTCCGCGATGGTGGGGCGGAAGAGCAGATCGCGGACGGAATATCCGGTGATCAGAGCCGTCCTGTTCCAGGGACGGCCGACCGTGAATTCGACGCTGGCGGAGGCGTCGCGGGAGTGCTGATCCTGATCGATGAAGGGTCCGGCTTCGCGAATCGCGCTGGCATTAAGGGAAACCCAGTTGAGAAACGAGCTGGTGGAGACGTAGAGAAACTGGCGGAACAAATTCTGGCTCATGTAGACGGGCGAAAGGGTGTCGCGCCGGATGGTGAACTGAAGCCCGCCGTTGAAGGCGATGGAATTTGAGCCGAGGTGAAGAATGGGCGTGATGCCGCCGTTCAGAATGGTGTCGTAGGTATTGCGGTCCTGGACGATGTTGACGCTGGGAAACAGAAGACGGCCGGCGGTCATGCTCTCGCCGACAAATCCGGTGATGGGCGGAAGATTGGCGAAATGGACGCGATAATGCGATGCTCCCATGCTCTGGAAAGAATGGCGCGGCGGGGGCAACAGCGCGGGGTTGGTGACGCGGAGAATCTCGGCATCCAACGTATAAACGTTAATGTCTTCGAGCGCGGGAGCGAACGAGCCTTCGGGAAAGAAACTGACGTTCTGATTGATCTGGCGGCCTTCCTCGCTGGCCAATTGATACTGGGCGGTTTCGGCTGCGCCGTGATCGTCCTGGCCGGCGACGGTGCTGGCCTGAGCGAAAGCGGAAAGAGCGTGGACCGTATCCTGGCGCTGGCGATACAGATTGGCCGAGGTCATCTGATAGTCGTAGTCGTCGCGGAAATCGCTGGGCGATCCGAGGCTGGATAGTTCGGTTTCGGCTTTGCTGGTTTCTCCCTGAGCGAGATAAGTGTTGGTGAGGCCGAGGGCAACGGTGCGGAGATTGGCGCCCGACAGTCGGGCCTTATCGAAGTAGGTTTGGGCGAGATCGAAGTCGTGCATGGCCAGAAAAATATTGGCGGCTGCGAGAACGTCATCGGGGGTGATGGGAGAAACGGCGGTGCGGGCTTCGGCGAAACCGAGAGCGATCTGACGGCGGGCATCGTCGTAGCGGCCCTGCCGCTGAAAGACCTGAGCGATCGCCAGGCGAACGCCGATACGATCTCCGGTGGGTGCGTCGATGGCGCGGGAGAAGCGCTGCATGGCGGCATCGCGGTCGCCCAGACTCAGCAGAACGCTGCCGGTGGACATGAGAATATCGACCTGATCGCCGCCATATTGTTCCGCGAGTTGAATGTCGCGCAGGGCGGCGTCGCGGGCATTTTGTTTGGCATGAACCTGGGCTCGCAGGGCGTAGATCGCGGCCTCAGAAGGGGATTGTTTGGCTGCGACGTCGAGCGCGGCAAGCGATTCCGTGAAGCGGCGCATGCGAAACAAAGTGTCGGCATACGCCAGGCGAGTGGGCAAGTCGCTGGGAACTTCCTCCAGGGCGAGACGGTATTCGGGTTCGGCGCGAGAGTAATCCTGCTGCTGGCGGTAGGCTTCGGCGCGGGCGACGTGCCAGGTATGCGATTTGCCCAGCAGTTTCTGCGCGGTTTCCAACTGAGCCAGCGCAGGCTTAGGCCGGTGTAATTGAAGGTCGGCGAGAGCGAGGCCGAGGTGCGCTTCGCCGTAATTGGACTGAATCTTAATCGCGGTTTGAAAATCCGTTACGGCATTTGCGGGTTGGCGAAGATCGTTGAAGATGAATCCGCGATTCACGTAGCCGGTGGCCATGCCGGGATCGCGTTCGAGCGCGCGGGTAAAGTCCGCAAGGGCCTCGCGCGATTGGCCGTTGTGGGCGTGCACGTTGCCGGCGACGAGGGCAAGATCTTTGTCGCGTGGCAGAACGGAATCGTATTTGGTTGCTAGAGCCAGAGCTTCGTCGTAGCGGCCAAGGTAGTAGAGATCGTAGGCGAGATAGACGATGCCTTCGCGATCGTTGGGCAGTTTCTGAAGAACGGTGCGCGCGATGGTTTCAGACTCGGCATAGTGGCCCGTGAGGGTGAGATAACGTTCGCGTTCGCGGTTTACCTGCGGACTCCGATTCATCGCTCCCTTGGCGCGATCGAGCCAATGCTTGGCCAATTCGAGATGATGAGATTCGAGTGCGGCGTTCGCGCCCCCGGCGACGATGAGGGGATTGCTCGGCATGCGCTGATAGGCGCTTTCGTAGTTGGCTTCGGCGGAGCGGAAATTGCGCTCGGAGGTGTNNGTGTACAAGTCTCCGAGCGCGAGGTAAGGGCCGAAATCCTTGGGGTGCGCGCTGACGGCGCGGGCGAAATAAGTTTCCGCCAATTTGGAATCGCCTTTGTCGCGGGCAAAGTAACCGAGCGAGGAGAGCGCGGCGCGACTGTTGTGGTCGAGGTCGAGCACCTTCGCGAAAGTTTGCTGCGCGGCATCTTTTTGTCCCAGCTTCCATTGCAGGTTGGCATAGTTGAGAAGCGAGTTGACGTTGGCGGGCGCCAGCGCCAGAGCCTCTTTCAAATCCTGATTGGCGGCGTCCGCATTGCCGGAAGCGGCTTCGATGGCGGCGCGCAAGCGGAGCATTTCCGGGCGCGCGGAAGCGGAAACGGTCAGTTGATTAATTTGGGTGGCGGCGGAATCGAGTTGTTGCTTTGCCTCAGTTTGATCTTCCGGCGGAGCGTCCTGGCGCGCGTCGAGTTCGTACAGATTGAGCCCCAGCTCGATGGGATACAGCGGACCCTCGGGAACGGTTGCGGGCAAATTGTTGAGCGCAAGTTTGTATTCTGCCGCGGCATCGTCGATGCGGTTTTCGGACTCGGCAAGAGCGCCCAGAATGGCGTGCAGACGATAGTTGTTGGCGTCGATCCTGCGGGCGTCGTCAAGGAACGGACGAGCCGTATCAGGCTGGCCGAGATTCACCCACGACTGAGCGGCGCTGAGATCGAGCCCGAGATTGCCCTTGGCGGCTTTGGCCACACGAGTGTAGAGATTGGCGGCTTCCTGCGGCTGGCCCGCGAGCTGGTAGGTGTAGGCGAGTTCGGCCTCGGTGTCGGCCGAATGCGTAGGGATCGATTTCAGGGCAGCGATCGCCAAATCATACTGACCCTGGTCGCGGTATTGGCCGGCGACCACGCGCAAGACTTCCGGATCGCGCGGAGCGCGAGTCCTGGCACGATTCAAATAACGCGTGGCGTCGTCGGGCTGGCCGAGATGCTCGTAAGCGTGGGCGATCAAGATGGCGTTGTGCGCAGTGGGCTGCAGAGCATCGGCGCGCTGCAGCAGTTCGAGGGAACCTTTGGCATCGGAATTGAGCAGCAGTTCGCCTGCGAGTTGCAGGCTGTTTGCGTCTTTGGGATTGGCGGCGACGACGCGGCGGAGTAACACTTCCGCTTCGGCGTCGCGCCCCATTTTTGCGTAGGTCTGGGCAAGGCCCGCGAGTCCGCGAACCGACTCGGCCTGAATACGCAGGCCGCGAATATAGGCGTCGACGGAAGCCTGATAGTGCTGATCGAGGCGGGCGGCGTAGCCCAGCAAGAACCAGAGTTCGGCGTCTTGCGGAGCGGCCTTGGCGGCGCGCTCGGCGTAAGCGACCGCGGCAGCGTAGTCGTTTCGTTTTAATGCATCCTGCGCGGCGCGCGCCTGGCGCGCCACTTCGATGCTGGACCCCCAGCCCAGACTCGAGTCAGTTTGCGACGAATCGGCGGGAGATGCTTTGCCTTGCTGTTGAGCGGGCGCAGCGCTGCCGTTCGACTTGTTGATTTCGTAGGTCTGGCCGAAAGCGAAATTGAGAAAAACTGCGATGCAAAAGCTCGCGAGCGGAAGCCGGCTTTTCACGTAGTCCCCACACTGTGCAAGTTTTCTTCGTACCTCCCGCATACCGTTATTTCTGCGGTCTATCTCAGATGCACATTAGGAGCCTAAAGGCTGCTTTCCAAGTGATTAGCCCTGCTGGTTTCAAGGCGCGAATGAGGCAGGCTTAAATGTCAGTCACAAAATGGGGTAAAAATCATACGAATCAGCAGTAAACCCTGTGCCGGTTTTGCGAATCCAACGTGTCCACTTGAGAATCCAGGAGCAGAATGCGGTGAACACTGCCGAACGCTACTCGCGTCCAATACCGCTGTTGGCGATTGTTCTGGTGGCGCTGGCTGTGCATGGGCCTCTATTGCTGATGCAGTTGCCGGCCGGCTCGTTCGACACTAACTTTCACATCTTCTTCGCCTCGCACTACGCTCATCACTGGTTCAACCCGTGGAATGAAAAGTGGTTTGCAGGTTTTTCGCAGACCACATATCCTCCGCTGACGCACCAGTGGATTGCCATTTTCTCGAATGTTGTGGGATTGAAAATGGCCTACATGCTGGTGCAGCTAATTGCCATGCTGCTGCTGCCGGTTGGGGTGTACCGCTTTGCCAAGATCTGGGTGGGCGAGCGAGCCGCGAGCTATGCGGCAGTGGGCAGTGTTTTCCTGGGCGCGCTAGCTTTTCTGGCCTATCAGGCGGGGCAACTGGCTACGATAGCTTCCGTCGCTCTCTACCTGAACGCGTTGCCCTACTTTTACGAATGGATGACAGAGGCCCAGGGCCGTTCGCTCGTCAAGGGAGTTGCGGTCGGTTTAGCGGCAGCGGCGGCGCACCACGTCACTTTGATCTTCGGGGTGGTGCTGTTCGCGGGGCCTGTGCTTTGGCTCGCATGGCTGGATGCTCGCGAGGAGAGAGTGGCAGCCTCAGAGCGGGGAGTGATTGCGCGCGCTGCGATTTTCGGCGTGATCGTAGCGCTGGGCGTGGGAGCCGTGCTGCTGCCTTACTGGATTTCCATTGTGCAGCATCCGATTCACCAGATGCCAATCCCTCATGACAGCCGCGCCAATTTTCTGCTCAATTCGATCACGGCGATCAACTACTTTGTGATTCCGTACGGAGTTTTGATTCTGGCGCTGCCATTCATTTTGATGCGCGGATGCGCGAATCGCCGGCTGCGGCCGCTGCTGCTCGGTTTCTGGGTCACGTTTATTTTTGGATTGGGCGGCACCACTCCGTTGCCGAGATGGCTGCTGGGCCGTGCCTATGAGATTTTGACCTTCGAGCGCTTTACTTTCTGGGCAACTCTCATGGCGATGCCGATCGTTGGCCTGCTGGCGATGGAGCTTCTGGATCGTTTCCGCGACAAGGCTGCAGTGGGACTGGCGCTGGCGGCGGTTTCAACCTTAGGTTTGGCCCTGGCCTGGCTGACGGTCAATCCCTACCGGCCCGCGCGGACGCCGGACGTGAAACCGGTAATTGCATTTCTGAATCGAGACGGCCACGACAGCTATCGCTACATCACGCTCGGCTTCGGAAGCGAGCTGGCCAAGGTCTCAACTTACACGGATGCCGGCAGCGTGGACGGCGACTACAACTCGGCCCGCTTGTTGCCTGAGATGACGAGTTACGGGTCGGCGCAGCTCACCAACTCCAAGTTTTATGGTTCAGCGGGCATGGCGTCTTTGCGAGCGATGCTCGAACACGCCAACCGCTACGGGCTGAAGTATGTTTTTGTCCACGACTCTTACTACGAGCCGCTGCTGACGTTTGCGGGCTGGCGGAAGATCGAAACCTTCGACAATGGCGAGACTACGGCGTGGTCGAAAGATGATGTGCCGCCGGCGCACAAGATCGAGTCTGACGCGGTGCCGCCGCGGTGGGAAGGGCTGTTGTGGGGGACTCTGCCCATCGGCGTGAGCATCCTGGCGATTTTCCTGGAGTTCCTGTTGCCCGGAAAGCGCCGCTTGCCGGTGCTGATGGAAGTTCCGGCTTGCGCCGAAGAGCACTATGCGGTTTGAGATAACGAGATAACGAAATGAATCGCGCTCTGCTAATTATTCTGATCGCCGCGACCGCCCTGCTGATGGCGGTGGCTTTCTTCATGCCCGCTGGGCCCGGCGCAACCGTTGGCGTGGCCTCGGGATCGGCATTGCCGGGCTTTTCGCCAAAAGCCAACACGCCCGAGCAAGCGATGGCCAATGTTCTGCTGGATGTGAAACGGCGCAACTGGGATCGGGCATTCGTGGGGGTTTCAAAGACGAGTGGGGTCGATGAGCGAGCGTTCATCGAAGACTGGACCGGGTCGTCTGGAAGTCTACGCACGTTTTCCAATCTCGAGGGCTTCGAATCGCGCCCTCTGCACGCGACCAATGACGAAGCTCAAATGCGTGTACGTTTGCATTGGAGCACTCCGGTTGGTCCCGAAGAGGAGGCTCGCGACTTTCGTTTGATGCGCGAGGGCGATACGTGGAAGGTAGTTTGGCCGCATACAGAAACGGCTAGCGTGCCGGCACAGGTGATTCCAGTGGACTATTTGCGCTGGGACCTGGTGAGTGGCGGTGCAGAGGATGAATGGGGAGCGCGGAACGTCGACGCGCCGCACGTGCGAATCCTCTCGATGAACGCAGTGCAGGCGGGCGACGGGTCCGTGGTGATGGGAGAAGTGGTGAATGAAGACACGATTCCGGCCTTCGTGAATGTCAACGCCACGGTCGTCGACGGATCCGGGAACGCCATTGATGAGGAAAGCAGCTTCGACAAAATCGCACACATCCTTCTTCCCAAGCAAGTGTCGCCGTATCGCGTGGATTTTCCCCAAATCAGCCTGCAACGAGTGAAAAACGTTCGTATGGATGTGAAGGCAACGCTGGTGCCGGCTTCGGCCGATCCGGTGATCGGAGTGATGGATCAGAGGTTGGAACCGGATGCCCAGGGAAAGAACGTCCTGCGTGGAAATCTGTTCAATGAGAGCGGGCAGACCGTGAACATTCCGCACGTGGTTGCCAGCTTTTACGACAACAATGGAAAGGTGGTATGGGTTGCCGATGGATATGTGGAGCGCGCCCTGCTGCCGCAGAGTTCGGAGCCGTTTGCGGTCGAGGTTCCGCGCGCGCTGGTGGGAAAAGTACAGAACTTCCACGTCGTGGTAAATCAATACAGTCTGGGAAGGTCTTGAGATGCGCCGACTCCTGCTCTTATGCGCGGGCGCAGTGTTGCTTGCTGGAGCGAGCGCGGGGCAGGAGTTGCGCGTGCCGCCCTCCGTTTCTGCCGGCGAAGATGCCACGATTTCGACCGCGGGAAGCGGCCAAGCGACGTTCTATGTGGTGGGGCCGGGAGTCGCGAGCAAGAGCAGCGTGAATCTGGGCGAAGAAATCCAACTGCACGGGCAGGACTTGCGGAATGCTGGCCATTACATGGCGATTGTGTGCTCCAGCACATGCCAGAGTGCAAGCTTCTATGTGATAGCAGCGAAGCCAACAAACTTGAGCTTCCTAGTTCATCCTTCGCGCGTGCCCGTGGGGCAGGAGAATGCGGTGAGCGGAGTGGCGCTGCCGTTTGACACCTTCCACAATTTGGTGCTGTCGCCCGCGGAAGTGAATTTTACGATGAATGCTGCGAATGCAGCGCTCTTCTCCCGATCTGTGCACATGCAGCAGGGAATCGGATGGTTCCGCACGAGTTCGGGCAAAACGGCAGGCACGGTGCGAGTGGTGGCGAGCGTGGCTGACCTCTCTGCGCGGCGTGCGGTACAGCAAGTCGCTTCCGATCCCTGCAACTTACGTATGCAAGGTCAGCGAACAGCGAAGGGCATCACGGTGCAGACCGAACCGGTTCGCGACTGCTCGGGAAATCCAGTGTCCGATGGGACTATCGTCAGCTTCGGCGCCGTTACGGCGAATGGCAGGAGCACAGTGGATGCTCCCATCAAACATGGAGTGGCGCGCGCCCAGATCGAAGGCTCAGGCGCGGCGGTGGTTTCCGTGGCCTCCGGCGTCGTGATAGGCAACGAACTCCACATTGGGGCGCAGCAATGATTCGCGAGACGGGCAAGGCAAGCAGATTGCGCGGGCTGATGCGTGGCGCTGCGGTGCTGGCGCTAGCGCTGGCCGGTTCGCTTTGTTCGCGTGCCGCCGATGCTCCCCAAATACAAAAGGACCAGGTGCAGCTGGACGTGAGCAAAGCTGGTCCCCGTGCGGTGGAAAGCCTTACGCAGCACGGAATCCTGCGCGATTATGGTTCAGCCTGGACCAGCCTGGCGCATGCTCTGGAGTTCAATACGCTCGACCCTCTCGACGGACCGTTTGTGGGAACGGCGAAGAAATGGTTGACGGAGAGAGTCCTCGGCCAGCAGCGCTCCGGGCTGAGGTCCCGCTATCAGGATCAAAGTCATAAGCTCCAAGCTATCTTTTACGCGCCGGAAGGCGATGTGATTGAGCTGCACGACACCGCGGAATATCGCCTACAGGTTCTCGACGGCGCAAAGGCGGTGCATGACGAGCGTGTGGTAGTGCATTATGTTGTGCTGATGACTCCGGGCGCAGATCGCTGGGTAATTCGGCAGTTGCAGGCGGTTTCGCAATTCTAGGCGGGCCACAGTTTGGGCGCCGCCGATCGCATTCCGCGGAGCGCGCTCGCCGTGAAAGGGTCCGTGCGGTGCATTCCCCGCGCACTTATGCGCCAACCGCCGTATTCGTTGCTGCATCCAAGAGGTTTGCCGTGCGGATAAAAGGGAGAACCTCCGTTTGAGGAATGTCTTGGGCCTCATGATCGCGTGCTTCATGGTTGCCAGCGGATGCACGTCTTCGGGCATCCATCGCGGCGCCGGGCAGAATCTGCAGGCCCCGGCGCGCGCGCCCGAAATTCTCGCCGTGTACATGCCCTGGTTTGGAGATCATAGCCACATGGATGTTGGCTATTCCAGCCAGGATCCGGCAATCCTGCGGCAGCAGATTCAGCAGGCTCATCGCCGTGGAATCTCGGCGTTCGTGGTCGACTGGTATGGCGAAATCCGGACGTACTCCGACCGCAACTTTGCCCTATTGGAACGGGCTGCTGCGGAGAACCATTTTCAGGTCGCATTGCTGTACAACGAAGCCGAAGATGCAGATGGAGAACCGACCGACCAGGTAATTGCCGCGTTCGACAGGGCGTATAAGGCGTACATCGGCCCCGGCGCCAAGTATCGCGACGCATACCTCACCTACAACGGGCGTCCGATGATTTTCATCTTCCCCAAGAGCAAACACACAGACTGGAACCGGGTGCGCGCACATTGTGCCAATTGGGAAGCCGCGCCCGTGCTGCTGTACGAGGACCAGCCGCCTCCGCAATTCGCCGACGATTTTGCGGGATCTTATGCGTGGGTGCAGCCTGGACACCAGGGGTGGCGTCCCGACGGCAGCAATTGGGGCGAACAGTATCTGGAAAACTTCTACGAGACGATGAAAGATAAACATCCCGATAAGATCGCCGTAGGTGGTGCCTGGCCTGGGTTCGACGACTCAGCGGCGAAGTGGAGTCTGAATCGCCATATGGAAAACCGGTGCGGGAAAACGTTGGAGGAAACGTTGAACTTCTATCATCGCTACTACGACGACTCAAATCCGCTTCCGTTTCTCCTCATCGAAACCTGGAACGACTATGAGGAAGGGACTGCTATTGAACGCCGCAGTGACACCTGTGGCAAAGAAGAACACGCGAGCGCGGGCGGGTCCGTGCCGCGGGTGAGAGATTTCGCAGCCAACGTCACTGCTTTCGATCGGGTGAATTAAATGAGCGGCCGGAGAAACTCCAACTACTACATAGACCTCTTATCGCATATTCTGCTTGGCACATCACAAGAAGCTGGCTTGAAGAATGCTGGCGGGGCGGCGGCAGAAAGTGCGGCGCTCAGCATTTCACAAATGGCGGGCGATTTCAGCGAACCAGATCAATCGGAACTTTGGGCGCTGGCGAATTCGCATCACGTCATTGTGCGTGCCTTGCCGGCGTTGCAGCGATGGATGCTGGCAGTGGGGAATGGGAAGTCCGCGAGGTGGGCGGCAGACGCTCTGGAAAAGGAGAAAACACGCATCTCCCACGCATTGTCTTTTCTAGACCGCATTTGCCAGGCTCTGGATCGAGCCGGCAAAGTAATCGTCATCAAGTCGCTCGACCACTGGCCTGACCTCGGAAGTGATTTGGACCTCTATACAAGCGCGGACTCCGCCGCTGTTGTGGCCATCATGAAGGACCATTTTCGGGCTCAGGTAGGGGAGCGGAGTTGGGGCGACCGGCTGGCAAACAAATGGAATTTTGTGGTTCCCGGATTAGCGGAACTGGTGGAGGTTCACGTCGGGCGGCTGGGGCAGACCGGGGAGCAAATTGCCATCACGGACTCACTGCTCAAGCGCTCCGGGGACGTGCAGGCCGGTTCTTATTCGTTCCGCGTCCCTGCGCCGGAAGACCGCATAATGATCAGCACGCTGCAGCGCATGTATCGGCACTTTTATTTCCGGCTGTGCGACATCGTGGATAGTGCCGGCCTGATGGAGTCAGGCGAGATCGACTACGTTTACTTACGTTCCTTGTCACGGCCCGCGGGGCTGTGGGAGGGTGTGGCAACCTACCTCGCGATTGTTTCGGGATATGTGCAGCAATATCGTGGGAAGGGCTTCTCGCTGCCTTCCTTTGTAAGCTCTGCGGCGCGGTTTGGCAGCGATGAGCTGCACTTCCGAAAAAACTTTTTGCGCATTCCGATCTTTCCCCATTCGGCCAAACTCTATGCCGCGGAGTGGGCGCGCCTTCTGCTGAACGGAGAGTTTCAGAACACTCTGCGCCTGAGCCTGTTGCCTGGTCTGGCGACTGCGGCGACGTTGGAAATGAAGTTTACCGGAAGCGACAAGGGGATCTGGTAGTCGACCGAGGGCCAAAGGGCCGGCGCCAGTGAGCGCATCATCAAGGCTTCCCGCTGGACCGCTGGGTGCGATTTTCGGCGATACTACGGAGTTCACCGGATGGCGAGTGGTCACAGAATACGCTAGCGTGGTCAAGACGGAAACCAAAACGTGGAGCCACCATGCCGGGAAAGAAACACCTGCGCGGAGTAAGCGCCAAAGAGCAACGCGAATATGAGCACATTAAGGAAGGCGCGGAAAAATCCGGACGTTATGGCAGCCGCGCCAAAGAGGTAGCGGCGCGAACAGTGCTCAAACAGCACAAAGAAAAAGGACACAGCAAGGGTCATTGATGTATTTGCTTCTGGGGATAGAGCGCCCGGAACAGGAGATATGCCGTATGGTGCGAATTCTTGTAGTCGACGACAATCCCAAGGTGCGGCAATATCTTCGCGCGGTTCTGGAGCAGCAGAGCGCATGGCATGTCTGCGACGAAGCCAGCACCGGCGGAGAAGCGCTGCAGCGGGTGCAAAAAGCGCCTCCGGACGTGATTCTTCTTGACTTCCAGATGCCCGATCGAAACGGACTTGACGTGGGCCACCAGATCTCCCAGCTATTTCCCAATATCCCAATCCTCATGGTGACAATACATTTCTCCAGACAGCTTGCCGAAGCTGCACGTGCCGCGGGCATACGCGGAGCCTGTGCGAAGTCAGATGTTGGTTCGATTGTGGAGGCGGTGGACGCGCTGTTGCACGAGAAGACCTACTTTCCTGCCATGAATTCAGCGAATGCCGTCGAATGGCGAAACTGACCCGAGAACGGGCACATTTTGTGGAAATACGGCGTTTGCTGTATACGGCTCGCCGGGAAGCGTGTGCTAAGCTCAATCTGCGAAGTGGGTGTAGCGTGTGCCCGGTCAGGAACTAGGTCGCGCGACGAAACTCAGCGCGCGAGGAAACTCAGCGAAAGACCGGCTTCCTATAAGCTCTCCCCGAAGAACTGAAGAGTCATGACAATCCGCATCTTACTGGTGGATGATCATCCGATTGTTCGGCAGGGGCTGAGGACCCTGTTGGAGGGGCGTCCTGGCTGGGAAGTTGTCGGCGAAGCCTCCGATGGACTCGAAGCTTTGGACAAGGCAGCCAGCCTGAACCCGGACGTGATGGTGCTGGATGTCACGATGCCGCGGATGAATGGCCTGGAAGCCTGCCGGCTCATCCGCAAGAGAACGCCCGGCTTGGAGATTCTTTTTGTTACGCAGCATGACTCGCCGCAGATGATGCGCGAGGCTATGGAAGCGGGAGGCAGGGGCTATGTTGTAAAGTCCAACGCAGCGCGAGACCTGCTGGCTGCTGTCGAGGCCGTGAGCCAGCACCGGGTTTTCACGGCGCTAACACGGAACGTCAGTCCTGTTGAGGCGCGATAATCTGGCCGCGCTCGAGTTTTCCTTGCCCAAGGGAATGGGCCGAGTCTTGGTGGAGGAGAGGCCATGAAGTTGCGCATCCTGTTAGCTGACGATCATGAGATTATACGCCGCGGTTTATGCGCGCTTTTGCAGAAACACGAGGGGTGGGAAGTCTGCGGAGAGGCGTCCGATGGTCGCGAAGCCGTGGAAAAAGCGAAACAGTTGAACCCCGATGTGGTGATCGTCGATGTGGGCATGCCCCATCTGAATGGCCTGGATACTACCCGCCAACTGCTTCACCACGACCCGAACTTCAAAGTCATTGTTTTGACCATTACCGATTCCGACCAGGTAATCCGCGAAGCGCTTGACGCCGGCGCGCGGGGCTTCGTATTGAAGTCGGATGCTGCCCGCGACCTGGTCGCTGCAGTGGAAGCGCTGCAGAGCAAGCGTATGTTCTTCACACCGCGGGTGAACGATCTGGTGCTGGCCGGTTTTCTGGAAAAAGGTCACGTGCCTTCGCGGAACGAGCCTCCCAGCTTGCCCACTCTAACGGCCCGCGAACGGGAAGTCACACAGCTCTTGGCGGAAGGCAAGAGCTCGAAGGAAGTTGCTTCGTTACTGAACCTTAGCACCAAGACGGTGGAAACGCACCGCAGCAACATCATGCGGAAACTCAGCCTGCACTCCATCCGCGACCTGGTGGTTTACGCTATCAAGAACAACATCATTCAGCTTGAAATGCCGCCTCACATCAAGAGTGCCGGCGAAAGCACGATCGCATAGGCGATCTGGACGAAGCGGTTGTCTTACCGCGCATTCTCTTCACCGTAATAGCCGCTCCGTGTGCGGACCAGGAGCGATCCATATCCAGGAGCGCGCGCTTCCACCCGAATCGATTGATATGCCGGCTTGGTGTTCTGATTCTGCGGCTTGTAGGCGATGGTGTACTGGCTCCGGATATCGCGTGCCACGGTTCTCGTGATCTCATCGACCTGATCCAAAGTTTCAGGAAAGAATGCGACACCGCCGGTAGCATCAGCCAGACTTTGCAGGGCGGCGCGGCCAGTACTCGACATTCCCCCACCCAGCAGGCCCACAGCATACAACGTGGGGCCGTTGCTTCTCTGCAGGCGACGGGCCGCTTCCTGCAGCGTTTCCTGGCTCATATTGTCACAGCCGTCGGTGATCACCAGCAGGACTTTTTTGTCCAACCGCGGATTGTTTTGCAGATGCACCGCCGACGCGACAACCGCGTCGTAAAGTGCCGTACTGCCTTTCATGGAAACCTGATGGAGGGCCGCTTCGAGCCAATTCGGGTTTGAAGTGAAATCCTGATCGAGATAATAGCTCTGGCTGAAGTTGACGACAAATATCTCATCCTGGGGATTGCTGGCGCGGATCAGGTTCATCACCGACTGGTTCACTTTTTCTCTTTTGTCGCGCATCGAGCCGGAATTGTCGATCACGATTCCCAGCGCCACGGGCACATCTTCGCGGCGAAAGGAAGTAACGGTTTGCGGCGCCCCGTCCTGAAACACGGAGAAGGCGCTGCGGTCGAGATTCGGGACCAACACGCGCCTGTCATCCACCACCGTTGCGTGGAGAACAACTTCTTCCACCTGTTTCTTGAAAACGAACATGCTCTCCTGATCGTCGCCGCCTGCAGACTGACCCAGCGGGTCCTGGCCACCCGCCTGCCGCGGAGCAGTTGGGGGCGGGGGAGTGGAGCTTGGAGGCTGTGATGGAGCCGTTTGAGGCTGCGCCGTGCTTGTGTTTCCCGGCGTCTGCGCGTCCGGATTCGGGGCCGATGGGCTGGTCTGGCTCGCAGCTGCCAGCGTGGAAACGCAAAAAAAACAAATGAGGATAACTCTTACGCCAGCTGAGCGGAATCGCGGAAATGTCGCGAGATGCATGGATACCCTCCATCCGTTTCGATTAGATGCCGTTTTTGGAGCGCGCGGTGGGCGCGGAACCGGCTGCCATTGAAGAAGTAACGTTCTCGCGTGGGCACCGATACCAGGAAAAACAAAGGAGCCTACGGGAAATACCTGATTGGCGAGCCGAGGGCCTCAGCAAAATGAAGGGAGACTCCAGCAAGAATTAGAGATAACCCAGGGCCTGCCTGGGTTCACTTGGCGGCTGTTCCGTAGGGTTTTTCCGACGCCTGCATGTGGGCAACCGGCTTTTCCTGCAGAAGGAGCTCAGTGGCCTGCACGCGGCGATCGCTGTGGAACCAGCGTTGCACAACGCTATCGCAAAGAAGATTGGTCACGGCGAGAAGACTCATGCCCTGATGGTGGGCCATCCAGCAGCGAACCAACTGGCAACGCGATCCGCGCAAGCGGGGCCGCGGCGCGCTGTAGTCTGCCGCCTCGTAGAATCCGTAGGGCCCAAACCAGCCGAGGGCTTCCATGCGGCGCAGATTGCGCAGTGCGCCGTCGCGATCTGCATCCAGCGACAAAAAGGTCGAATAGGGCGAGATGACGAGCGGGTTCGAATCTCGCCGCATCAGCGAAAGCTGCGGCAAACCGAAGGCCTGGTATTGGTAGTTCCCGAGTTCGTCGAGCTTAAAGTAGGCCGACTCCGAAATACCCCAAGGCACACCCCGGTTCGCCGCGTACGCTTGCTGAGAGCGCACGGCCGCCAACCGCGCGCGCGCCAGAAGTGTGTTGGGGTAAGACCGCATCCACAGTGCGGGCATCTGGTATTCGAACATCGTTCCGCTCCAGGAAAGCAGAACTGGGCGGCCGCGGTCCAGAGTGTGCCCCCGTCCCAGACGGAACCAACAGTCCTGGGGAATATCCTCCTTGGCGATGGCCACGAACACGGCTGTACGCGATTCCGTGGCCAGCAGGTCGTAGCAGGCTGCCTGCAACTGCTGCGCCTGCAAATCGAAGCCCACCGACATGAGTTGACGATGTTCATTGAGCAGAAAACGGAAATCCATGCCATTGGCCAGTTCGCCGGCCCGGGTGCTCGACTCACGCAGACTGTCGACAAGGCGAATCGCATTCCCGCGGGCCTCCGTGAGCATCGGCTTCAACCGCTCGTAGAGCGATCTGTTTTCTTCCGGCGCCGAACTGCTGAGGCGTTCGAGATGAACTTCCAATTCCGAAATCAAGTCCGGCAATTGTTGCAGCGGAACA
Source organism: Acidobacteriaceae bacterium (assembly GCA_003156805.1). Taxonomy (GTDB): domain Bacteria; phylum Acidobacteriota; class Terriglobia; order Terriglobales; family Acidobacteriaceae; genus Sulfotelmatobacter. Next base: position 37,361 of record PMHV01000053.1, read on the forward strand.
TTGGACATCAACTTCGTGCTGATCGCAGAATCGTTTCGCAACGAGGCAAACTCTCCCAAGCACCACGGCGCAAACAATCGCACCATGCGCCGGATGCGGTCCACCTGCAGCTGCGCCTCTCGCCGAAACCAGAGGATCTCGGCCGAATCCGCAGCTTTCGCGGAGCGTTTAGTTTCATCGAAGAGCGTCACCGGGAAGTTGAGGATCAAATCCAGCCAGAAATTCTCTCGCGATTCTACATCGGCAGATGCCGCATCGCGCAGTTGCGTCTCGTAACGGGAAAGCTCTTTGCGGGGGAACGCGCGATGCTCGGCGAGAATACGGAGATAGTCCAGAAGCCCTTCCGCTAGAGAAGGTTCGAGCAGCGGCTGGCGCAGCCGAGTGGCGCAGCCCTGCTGCAACGACCACAGGGAAGCAAGAAGGTTGCCGCTGTCCACGGAAGAAACAAAACGTGGGGCAAGGGGCTCGAGCGTGCGCGTGTCGTACCAGTTGAGCAGGTGACCGCGATATTTGCCAAGACGCGAAACCGTTTCCATGGTCCGCCGCGTCCACTCAGCAAACTCGGGAACCGTGAGATAGCCGAGTTCAACGGCCACTTGCCGCGCATTCAGAAGAAGACCCAGATTGGTGGGCGAGATGCGGGCGGCGATTGCGGGCGGTTCTTCCTGCACGTTATCTGGAATAAGCCAGTTATGCTCAGTCGTGCAGAACTCGGCAAAGTACCGCCAGATGTGAAGAGCCGAACGGCGCAAATACAGTTTGTCCGCAGGCGAGATCTCCGACGCGGACGCCCGTGGCGATTGGTTCAGCCAAACCGCCACAACCTTACTGGAAGCCCAGAGCATTAGAACGGGGATAGCCGAAGGCAAGGCCTGCGGCTTCACCAGCCACACGACCGCGCCGACGGTCACCGCCAGGAACGGCATGGCATCCAGATAGCGGTCAATGGACGTGCGCTGAGTCCCCACCTCGGCTTCTTCTGCGGTCTGCCATTCCAGAAGCCGCTCACGCGTAAATGTCCGCCGCACAAGGGCTCGTATTACTGCATCGAGCGAGAGCAGCGTTTGGTGCGCCAGGAATACCAGGCTCAAAAAGACCGTAAAGGCGGCAGCGTAGAAAGTGCTGACAGCTTCGGGAATCTGCAGAGGGTCGCGTTCCACGGCGCCCCGAATCAGCCCAAGGGCGAGCTCGAAACAAGATGAAATGAAGAGGATGCAGATGGTGGCGAAGGTCCAAAGAAGCGGTTTGCCGCCGGGCACGAGCCAGCCAAACAAAAGCAACACGAAGGTGGCGGGTTCCACCAAGCTGCGCCTTAGGTTATCGAGAATCTTCCAGCGCGAGACCAGCGAGATGGGATTGGGAACCCGCGCGCCAGATTCATCGGGTACGCGCGACGTGAGCCACTCAATGATCTGCCAGTCTCCGCGTAACCAGCGATGTTTGCGCCGGTTGTAGGCGCTGTAGTGCGAAGGATAATCCTCGATCACCTCGATATCGCTGGCCAGACCTGCGCGAGCATAGGCACCCTCAATTAGGTCATGGCTGAGCAGGGCGTTGCGCGGGAAGCGGCGGTCCAGCACGCGCTGCACGCTATCAACCTCGTAGATGCCTTTGCCGGCGAAGCTGCCTTCCCCATATAAATCCTGGTATGCGTCGGACACCGCGTGGGTGTAAATGTCGATGCGGGTTTCGCCCGCATAAATCGCGGCGAGGCGTGAGCGAGCCGTGCTTTGCACGCTCACTCCGACGCGCGGCTGCAGAACGCCATAGCCGGCCACGACGATGTTCTTCTCCGGGTCGACAATAGCCTGATTCAAGGGATGAGCCAGCGTGCCGATCATGCGCTGCGCCGACCCGCGCGGAAGTTCGGTGTCAGAATCCAGCGTAATCACGAAACGAACCTTCGGAAGCAGGGAGAGATCCCCGACCTTCACCGGGAAACTGCCACATTGGCCGCGCATCAGCTTGTTCAAGTCGAGGAGCTTGCCGCGTTTGCGCTCCCAGCCCATCCAACCTTTTTCGCGGGGGTTATAGATCCGGTGACGGTGGAAAAGAAAAAATGAACCTGCATTCTGGCGGCCATGTTGGGCATTCAATTGCCGAATGAGCGACCCGCAGAGATCGATCAAGGGATTCTCTTCGGTGGCCGCATGATCGGAGTCTGGAAGATCGGAGACCAGCGCGAAGTGGATATTGGGATCGTGGTTCCCCAGAAATCGCACCTCGAGATCTTCCACCAGGCCGCGCACCTGCTTTTCATTCAAAAGCAGCGTCGGGATGGCCACCAGGGTGACGCAATCGGCTGGAACACCCTCGGAAAAATCCAGCTTAGGCAGAATTCTTGCCGGCAGCAACGCCGTAACTAAATGATTCATCAATTGCACGGCCGCCTGCGAACTGGGCAGCAACAGAATCAGCATGGAAAACAATACGAGTTCCGGCGAGCCGTTGTTAGGAGTCAGTAACAGTAGGATTCCAGTAATGATCACAAATGTAAGAAGCACAATTCCGGGGAGAAAGAATTCATCCGGATGGCGTCGCAGCACAGTCCGCAGGCTTTCGCCGAAGCCGGGCTTGAAACCGATTTTCCGAAAAAGCACGGAGCTGCCTTCCGCCACGAGGTAGTAACCGATATGAGACTTTCGCAGCCCCATCCGTGGATCGCGGTGAGCTTCCGACTGTGCCTGCCGCGCCAGTTTGAGGACTTCGCGGGCGACCTCCATCTCCGTCAAGTCAGAGTGCTGAGCGATCTTTGAGAGTTCCTCGCGGTACTGGTCGCGGCTCTCAAAATCCATCGCCGAGTAATAACCGGCAGGATCCTGGCGAAGGATTTCGTCGAACAGAATCAGAGGCTCAAGCACGTCCTTCCACGAGGTTCGGGTAACGTCCCGCAGACTGCGGATGCAGATGCCCAGGCCCTGCGACCCGCCGGTTGGATCGTTGACCGCACGACGCCCACGTGCTGCGATCCGCTCCAGAAGAACAAGCTTCAGCGCCGGGGCCAGCGCCGAGACCTCGCGAAAATCCAGAACCGCGATTCGTTGGAAGGCCTGGCAAAACGCGGCGAATTCAGCCTCGGTAAAGCGGTTGGCAGTTGCGTCAAGAAAAGCCTGCGCTAACGCCAAGACTCGCGGAACAATCTCGTCTTTCCGTCCGCGGACATGAGGCAATCGCTTTAGCGGCTTCAATTCTTCAACCACGCTCCGCGATTCCGCGTAAACAAGCTGGAGATTGTCTCGGAGCCAGCGCAGATCGTCCGCTGAGGGGGCGAGCGCGAAGGCCGCATCGGTACGCGCCAACACTGGGGCCAGCGCGCTTTTCAGCCGCCGCCATCGCTGCGAAAATGCGCTCGAAGACGGGGTGCCCGGCAACCAGCCCAAATGAGAGCCAAGCTCCGCCGCGGCGGTTCGCAACCCACGGAACTCGGAAGCGCCAGCGGCTGCTTCGCGCGGCCGTTCTTCTTCCGTCATCATGCTCTCGGCGTGACTGTTGCGAACCATGTGCGTTCCCCGATACTCGTGCAATCCCGATAGTTAGCGATAATTGGCGGCCTGCAACTCAAACATCTCGGCGTAGCGGCCGCCCAGATGAGTCAACTGCTCATGATCTCCGTCTTCCGCGATGCGGCCGTTCTCAAGAACCACGATTCGGTCGGCCATGCGAACGGTGGAGAACCGGTGCGAAATGAACATGGCCGTTTTCCCGGCGGTCAACTCCGCGAATCGCTGAAACACTTCGAATTCGCTGCGGGCATCCAGCGCGGCCGTGGGCTCATCCAGAATCAAGAGTTGCGCCTCGCGCAGGTAAGCTCGCGCCAGCGCTACTTTCTGCCACTCTCCGCCCGAAAGATCGACTCCGCCGTCAAATCGCCGGCCCAGCATTTGTTCGTACTGGTGTGGCAGTTTTCCGATTACTTCGTCCGCCATGCTTTTCTGAGCTGACTGGTGGACAAGCGGAACGTTATCGATTTCCTCGATGCGGCCCACCGCAATATTTTCGCGGGCCGTCATTTCATAGCGCATGAAATCCTGAAAGATCACGCCAATCTCGCGGTAAATATCCTCAATGTCATATTCACGCAGGTCGATGCCGTCGAGCAACACCTGTCCCTCAACTGGGTCGTACAGCCGGGTAAGCAATTTGACAATGGTGGTTTTGCCTTGCCCGTTTTCCCCGATTAGCGCCACTCGCTCCCTGGGGTGCAGATGAAAATTCAGCCCATCGAGAATCAGGCGAGGGCTGCCGGGATAACGGAAAGAGACATTGCGGAATTCAAATCCGTGCACCATCGGCCGCGGCGCCGGCAAGGCATTCGGTTTCGACTTGATGGTCGGCTGCATCTCGAAAAAGGCAATCAGATCGGTCAGAAAAAGCGCTTGGTCCGCGATGCCGGAAAGGGTCGAAAAACTGAGTTGAATATTCGCGCTGGCCTGCAAAATTGCGTTCGCGAGAAAGTACAGTGTTCCAAGGCTGAACACTCCGGTCACGGTTCGCCAAACGACAAAGATGTATGCCGAGTAATAGCCGGCGGTGCTGATAGTCGATAGAAATGAACCACCGATCAGTCGGCGACGGGCGAGACTCACGTCTTCTTCGTAGATTTGGTTGGAAAGCCCGGCAAATCTTCCGGCGAGGAACTCCCTGAGACCGAAGAGCTTCAGTTCCTTGGCTGCTTCTTTGCTGCCGCCCAGCACGCGCAGGTAATCCAGTTGACGGCGGATGGGAGTCTGGCGGAGGTTCTTGGCGTAACCCAGGAATGCGAAGTGAGTCTCGCCCAAGAACGCGGGAACGACTCCTACGATCAGTAGGAGCAGGAGCCACGGCGAAAACAGCATGATCGAGACGGAAAGAGAGACGGTGGTGATGACTTGCTGAACCAGCCGCCCGATCGACTGGATCATGCCTAAGCGATCCGTGGCCTGGACCCGGGCACGTTCCAGGCGGTCATAGAAGACAGGATCTTCGTAGGCCAGCAAGTCGAGATCCGCGGCATGACGCATGACCAGGATACTCACGTGGCGGGTATACCTGTCTGCGAGCAGGGCATCGAGATAGTCGATGGTACGGCTCAACCCGCTGCTGAACACGGCCAGCGCGAATTCCGCCGCAACCAGCCACCACAGACTCGTGGGGACGGATTGATGGGTGGTAACGGTGCGCACGATGGAATCGAAGATCAGCTTTGTGATCCATAGCAGTCCGATGGGCAGAAGCGAGGCAAACAACCGGGAAATCAGACCAAACACGACCACTGCGCGGCCGGACTCCCACACAATGCGCAAGACCGGGGGCACATTGCGAATAGCGGAAAGACGTTCCCGCCATCCGGTCCAGAAACTCTGTTTTGCGGTCATGAGTCGGTTCCCATAGGGGCTTTGCCCTGGAACTTCGTCTTACCCGAACGACGCGTCCCGGCGTCAAAGGGGGGTAGATACTAAGAGTGTAGATCAACGAAATCCGCTCTAACAAGCTCCGGCCGACGTTCTCGTAAGCATGTTTTGGATGACAGCAATCTGATTTCGGTTGGTGTGCAACCGAGCAAGAAATAAGGGAACCGCAATCCGCTTGGCAGCAGCGGCTAGTACATGTGGAAGCCGGCTCTTTGCATTCCACGTTGCGCTTCGGAAGTTTTCATGAAGGTGTCCCAGACAAAGCCGGTCCGCAGATTTTCCGCCATTAGCATGGTGATCCCGGTATCGATTCCGATCACGTCGGTGTCGTACCAATTCTTCAAGGGATTGAACGCATTTACGAACCCATACTTGGTCCAGGCCGGGCCGTAGTGGTTTCGGATGTTCCTCAATACGCGCAGCGTAGCTTCAGGCAGGAACGGCAACGATCCCCCCGTCGCGCTGGGCACCACGGTGCCATCGATCGGTCCCTTGGCTGGCGGACCACCCCAGATGACATAACCATGTTCGGAGTCGGAAGCGGTAATTCCCCACAAGTCGTCGCTATAGTCGGGGAACTGCTTCGCCAGTTCCAGGCAAAACCGCTGGTGGACCTCGGTGGCCACTACCGAATTCTGGAAGTAGTCGGCATACTTGTCGCGCCGGCCGCGAAAATCGAACCAGGCCTGGGAATATTGATGCACAAACAGCGGCGCAAACGAACCGATATAGCGCATGCCATCGTATTCAAACGTAAGCCGCTTCCACGCATTCCAGGTTTCGTCCCGCAACGGATGGGCGGAAGACCCCAGGCCGAGCAGGTACATCATCATTAATTCGCTGTAGTAATCCCAGCGCGAGGGCAAAAAGCCGAATTCGGGGGTCCATCCATGAGGCAGCAGAGACGTGTCTTCTGACAGCCACGTCCAGTCCACGCGGTTGAAGATTAAATCGGCGAGTTGAATCACGTCGGGATGCTGGAAATGCTGCCGGCAGGTAAGGATTCCGCAGAGCAGAATGGCGGTATCGACCGACGAGACCTCGGAATCCCAAACTCTTTCACCCGTATTGATGTTGGCGAAGTGGTAGAAGAATCCGCGATGATGTGGCAACTTTTTCCAGAGAAAACGCAACGACGTAAAAGCACGCTCCAGCGCCGCGCTGGTGGAAATAAATCCCCGTTGGTCTCCGATGCAAAGGGCGGTCAGACCGAAGCCGGTGGCGGCGATGCTGGCGACGATGCCCTCATCGGCGATATGGACGTTGCAACGATCTTTGACCAGCCCCGTCTTAGGGCTGGCTTGCTCCCAAAAATATTGAAAATTCGCGATTTCCACATCGTTGAGTAGATGATCATCTTCCGGGGAAAGGGCCGGCATCGCGGCCGTTCCCGGCCTCGCCGATGTCTGGGCTGGAATCGTGAGCAGAGGCGCGAATTCGACCAACGGCAGGGCGAGCCCCATGCCCAGGAGTTGCCGCACAATCTCCCGCCGCGAGAACTGATTGGGGTCGGCATGTCTCATCCGCTTCTTGTATTCATCTTAAACGAACCGCGTTCTGTGAACATCAAACGGAGCCAGGGACGAACCAAGAAGATGATCCAGGCCGGGCCACTGCCTCTGCGCCTGGGCGCGGCGCTATAAAACGACTCTCAACTGCGGTGCTGCGCCTTCGCTTCATCGTAGAATGTTGCAGAAGGTGCCAGCATGACCCGCGCACATAAGCTCGAGGCTTGGATTGCCTCCCTGGTCGCCATTACACTTACCGGCAGCGCTCTGCTCCTGATCCGGTGGCACGCCCGGCGTCCCGTATCGCTTCAAGGTGCAGTTACGGTGCAGGATACGGACACGCGAAAGGAGCGGCCGATTGCCAATGTCGAAGTTTCCGCCTCTCAAGATTTGGCCATCGCACCGACCAAGTCCGACTCTTCGGGGTTCTTCTCGTTCAAGTTGCCCAGGTTCGTGCGGCGGGGACATCCCATCGTTCTTCATTTTCGCCACCCGCAGTACCGCCCGCTGGATGTGAACGATTTCGTCGGCGACAAGCTTTACATCGTCCACATGGTACCGATTTCCAGCTCGGTAGCGCCCGCGACCCACCAGCCCGAGGTAAAAGTGGCGAACGTCCGGTTGAGATACTCCATGAATGCGATGACCGAGTTGAACGTCGGAAGCGCAGCGAAAACTTTTCAAATCGAGAACAAGGGGAATGTGCCTTGCAAGAAGCAGCGTCCGTGTTCTCCCGACGGCAAATGGAAGGCGGCCTTCGGCTCTGCTTCCCTGGATGCTGGAACGGGCAATGAATTCCGCGACGCTCGTGCCTCGTGCATCGCCGGTCCGTGCCCTTTCACTAAAATCGAATCGGATCGCTTCTCGCAAGGGGGGGAAACCATTATGGTTTCAGCTCGCGACTGGTCCGACACAGCCACGTTTCTACTGGAAGCGGAAGTCTTTCATTCCATGGTGAGCCAGACCGTGCACGAATCGTATCCGGTAATTTTCGGAGACGGTCTCAACTTCACCCTGCCATCGTCCGCTGAAGGCGTCAGCATGGAGGCGGATATGGATGGGCAAACCGTGATCTTTCCTCTCGGTCCGTCCCTTCTGCTGAGCTGGGCAGACTGTAACGCCAGAGTGAATCCCGATCAGACCAGAGTTTATCGCTGCGAGCTGAAGCCGGGATACCGTTTTCAGCAGTAGAGCGAAACCTCGACCAATTCAGCCGCAGTGCAACAATCTTCCAAGATCTTCCTACCAAAAGATCGTCTTGCTTTCCTTGGTCATCGTCGCCAAATGGAACCAACATCTGCGCCGTCGGCGCCCCCATGCTTTCGAGTCAGGAACCGGCAGCATGTGCGGAGGCTCATTTTGCGACGGCCCTGTAACTCCTGATTTTGTCTACAGTTGGGAATCCCTATGAGTGATAACCAACCGAATACCCGCGCGTGAAAGCGCCATTGCTTTATAGGCGTGGTTCTGACGTAATCAAAATCAGTGTTTCATCGTGCGGAAAAATTCAGGGGGCAAACCTGTTGCCAGACACGCAAATGACAAAAGACCGCCTTGGGGTCGCGGAGCAGCTCATCGTTCGCTCGCAGACCGTCGTCTCGCGGGTCGTGGCCGGGGAGACGCTGATTGTGCCGGTGCGCGGCAAGGTCGGCGATCTTGCCTCCATCTACCGATTCAACGAAACCGGCTCTTTGATCTGGAAGCTGCTGGAGACCCCACGGTCCCTGGAAGATTTGGTCGCTGCCGTGGCGGAGGAATATGAAGCGGCGCATGAGCGCGTGGAAAAAGATGTGGCGCAATTCGTGAGCGATATGCGTTCGGCTGGGTTAGTTGAGGTCCGGTGTTCTGGCATTGTGGCGAACTTGCTTGCGTCGTCGGCGCGGGAAGCAGCCGCCGCAGCGGGCGCGAGATGAAATCACATCTGCTGTCGGCAGAAGGATTCGAGGGGTCATGGATCAGCTAACGTACGGCGAATTCAGCGCTGACCTGCATCAGCGCCAGTCCGGCGAGCGCGTACCCATGCAGGTTTCGATTGAAGTCACCCGCCGTTGTCCCCTGGAGTGCCAGCACTGTTACAACAATCTGCCCATGGGCGACCAGGAAGCTCGCAGCCGCGAAATGACCACAGAAGAGCATTTCCGCATGTTGGACGAGTTGGTCGACATGGGCTGCTTCTGGCTTCTCTACACCGGCGGCGAGATTTTCGCCCGTAAGGATTTTCTCGAGATTTACACCTACGCCAAGAAGAAAGGGTTTCTGATTACCCTCTTCACCAACGGCACGCTCATTACGCAAAAGATTGCGGACTATCTGGTGGAATGGCCGCCCTTCGCCATCGAGATCACTTTGTACGGGCGCAGCAAAGAGACCTATGAGCACTTGACGCAGGTCCCGGGCTCGTACGAAAGATGCCTGCGAGGAATCAAGTTGCTGCGCGAAAGAGGGCTGCCGCTCAAGTTGAAGACGGTGGCCACCAGCATCAACAAGCATGAAATCTCCGCGATGCGGCACTTCGCTGAGGAAGAGTTAGGGGTGGAGTTCAAGTTCGACGGTCAGATTAATCCTCGCATCGACTGCTCGCAAAGTCCGCTGGCGGTGCGCCTTACGCCGGAAGAGGTAGTTGCGTTGGATATGCATGCCCCGAAAGGCGTGAGCGAATACCGCAGGCTGGCGAAGCACGACCTGGAGAATCCCCCGAACCTCGCGAGAAACGACAGCATTTATTTCTGCGGCGGAGGCATAAATTCGTTTGCCATCAATGCCTATGGAGAGATGGGCATTTGCGTGATCTCTCAGCAGGAGACTTTCCGTGTTCAAGAAGCCGGACTGAGGCGGGTTTGGGAGGAGTCTCTTTTGCAGTTGCGAACGCGCAAGCGCACGCGTGTGACGAAATGCATCGCCTGCCGCATTCAGTCGCTCTGCGGGATGTGTCCGGCAAACGGCGAAATGGAAAACGGCGACCGCGAGAGTCCTGTCGAGTTTCTTTGTAATGTCGCGCATCTGCGAGCGGCGGTCATCGGAACCGAGGTTGCAGTACATGGAGAGTGCGAGTTCTGCTCTGGAGGAAGTGAGCACGATGCGTTGCTGGAGTCGGCGCGCCGGATTACTAGCAAGGAGATCGATGTTGAAAGTTGGACGGGGCCTCAGCAAGCCTTTCAGATTTTGAACAACGGGAGCGTGACCGCGGGCTGCGGAAGCTGCGGTGGCCACTGACGTATAGCAAGGACTGGGGGCTGAATGGACCACGACTTAAACCAAGCCGACGGCAAGAAGCCGTACGAGCCACCGCAACTGACAACGATCAGCCTACGCCCAGAAGAGGCGGTTCTGGGGCATTGCAAGACCTCTGGGTCTGGAGGTCCTATCGGCAGTTGTTCGCCACTGGGAACCTGCCCGAACTCGGGGTCATAGGGGTACACGTGAATTCATGCGTAGAAGGAGAAATGAGTGATGATTCGGCTCCTGCGCCGCCGGGTCGCGTCGCTGCCTGTTCCACCTGGTTTCATGTCGGGGGAGTTTCTGTGCGGGTGGTCGGCGAGCATAGTGCCGACCTTAATTTGGACGCAACGCTCCAGCCGTTTCGGGTCGAGTCGCGAGGCTGCGATATCGAAATTCGGGTGCGATGGGTGGGTAAACTTCCTCAATCACGGCAACGTCAGCTTTTCGATTCCGGATGCGTCTGGAAGCTGTACGAGAGCGGAGGCGGGTTTCAATTCGATTTCGGCACGGCGGGCCTGGGCGGCGTGCCCTATAAAAGGCTTCTGGTAGATGGGCGATTCCGCAGCGCTTCGCTTCTGCTGAGCCGCGAGAGTTTCGGGAATCGCGAGCCTGCGATTCCGCTTGAGTACCCGCTGGATGAGCTCCTGATCATGCATCGGCTCACGCAAGAGAGAGCCATCGAGCTGCATGGGGTTGGCATCGTCGGCCCAGACGGCGCGAGCAACCTGTTTGTCGGGCATTCCGGGGCGGGCAAGAGTACGACGGCGCGGCTGTGGACCTCGCTGCACGAGATAAAGATCCTGAGCGACGACCGGATCATAGTTCGTGAAGACAAGGTTCGAGAATATCCGCTTCGCGAGCATGCAAACCAAATCTTCATGTACGGAACACCGTGGCATGGGGAGGCCCATTTCGCTTTGCCCGAGCGCGCTCCGCTACAACGAATCTTCGTTCTGGAGCATGGGCATGGCAATGTGATTACGCGTCTCTCGCCGAGCCATGCGGTCGGAGAATTGTTTGCGCGCAGCTTTGTTCCGTTTCACCGGCACGAGTATGTGGACTCCGCGTTGAGCTTTCTGGAGCACGTTGCGGATTCAGTCCCTTGCTATCGCTACTCTTTCGAGCCCGACGAACGCGCGGTGGAGAGGGTCCTCAATTTCCGTGAATGATCTTGTGACTCGCGACTGCCCGGAGTCGAAGCAGTTTGAATCCTTCGTTGTTGAATGCCTGGGCGCCGGACTCCGGGTTCGCTTTCAGGCCCGCGGAGCCAGTATGTCTCCCGCGATACGCGACGGAGAAATGGTTTATGTAAGACCTGCTTCTGGAGTGAACTTGCGCAAAGGAGACATCGTTCTGCTAAAGGGCGACCATGGATTCCGCCTGCATCGGTTGGTAGTTGCCGATGCCGTACGGAACGTCTTCATCACGCGCGGAGACTGCGGCCAGCAAGATGATTCAGCGGTGCAAGGCGAGCAAATACTGGGCGTCGCGGTAGCCAAAGAAGTACGAGTCGGAAGAAGAATCGTGCGCACGAAACTGAAAGGAATGGGCGGCAGATTGTTGCGTGGCGTAGCGCGGGGACAATCGGTGGCAAGCAAGCTCTTACGCGTGGCAGGACTACCGCGGCCATCGCGCGCAACGGCACCGAGCCCATTGTCGTCGCAGCCCAGGCGCGAAGGGGCGCGCAATCTTCTCGGAACCTTGGGCCTACTGCTCGTTTTGCTGGCCGCGCCGTATTTGCGCGCGCAGGTCGCGGTTGACGCCGAGACGAACTTTGGGGCCGAGCTGAAAGGCATGGGCACAGAGACCCTCACCTTCAACCATACGACGACCACCACAGCGAATCGATTGCTGATTGTCGGCGTTTCCCTGAACATTACCAGCGCCACCGCAACTGCTTTAGTTGGTGTCACGTATAACGGCACGGCGCTGAGTTTCGTAGGAGCTCACAACGACGCAGGGAGCACGCGCCGCGTGGAAATGTGGTCTCTGCTCAATCCGGCTTCCGGGACCAATCTTGCAATCGTCGTATCAGCAAACATCCCGGTTACCCAGACCGTGGGTGTTGTTGCCGGAGCCGTTACCTTCACAGGCGTTGATCAGACCGTACCCTTGGGATCATTCGTGTCGGCGGACGGCGCTGCCGGCGCTAACTCACAACTCGATGTGCCCAGCGTGGTGAACGGGATGGTCTTAGACACGCTGGCGGTTGGCGGAAATCGGACTCTTACTGTGCCGGGGCCGCAGGTCTCCGAATGGAATTTGGCCACGACCCCCACCCACGGAGCGAGCGCCGACCCTCCCGACGTGACCGGCAGCGGGAGCGCTCGCACAGGCGCGCCCAGCGTGCCGATTTCGGAGACCTTCAGCGGCAATTCCAACTGGTCACTCGGAGCCCTGTCGATCAATCCCACGGCGGCCGATATCGGAGTCACTACCAGCGTCGGCAGCGCAGTCTTCCTCGGATCGAGCACAACCTACACCATCACGGTTTTCAACAATGGAACCTCTGCGGCGAATGGCGTCACCCTGTCCGACACTCTGGCTTCGGGAATGACGCTGGTTAAGGTGACTCCAAACACGTGTGTCACTACTACGAACCCGATCACCTGCACAATCGGCACGCTGGCTAGCGGAGCAAACGCGACTGTCACCGTTGTGGAAACCGCCGGCGCGTCGGGATCTTACGCTAATACCGCAGTTGTTTCCGATTCCGGCACGCCGCCCGATCCGAACACGGGCAACAATACCTACGTAGCGGTTGCGACCGTGCAGGCGGTTGCTTGCGCGGGTGTTTCACAGGCCTCGGCGGGAAACAACCTGACGGGCGTTCTAAATACCTACTATCCGGGAACGGCCGGGGTCGCTGCGGCGGCAACCTCGATTCCGGTAGGGACGGCGACGGGAGCAGGATCTGCAATCGCCGCCGGGAATCTTTTGCTGGTGATCCAGATGCAGGATGCCAGCATCAAAGACTCCAACAACGTTGCTTACGGCAACGGCAGCACCGGCCAGGGATTCACGTTGCTGAACAGCGCTGGGAACTATGAGTTCGTTACAGCGACGGGTGCAATCAGCAGCGGCTCGGTTCCTATAGCAGGAGCAGGGCTGGGCGGAGGATTGGTCTTTGCGTATCACTCGGCTGCAGCCTCTGCGACCGCGGGACAGAGCACCTACCAGGTGGTTGTGGTGCCGCAGTACACCACTGCCTCGTTCAATTCGACCACGCCGCCGACGGCGCTCGCCTGGAATGGTTCCACTGGGGGAGTGCTGGCCCTAGATACTTCGAGCACGCTGACTCTAAACGGCGCAACCGTGTCGGTGAGCGGACAAGGCTTTCGCGGCGGCGCGGGACTGCAACTGGATGGAGGCGTCGGAGGCGCCAATACGGACTACCTTCACGCTGCTCCGGCCGCCTATACCGGCGTGGTGGAGAACGGCGTGGATGCTGTGAAGGGCGAAGGAATTGCGGGCACTCCTTTGTGGGTTGAGTCGGGTGGAACTTATGTGCCCGGAAACAGCAGCTATCCGAGCGGCACGACTGGTGCCGATGGCAGCAGTGCCCGCGGCGCGCCGGGCAACGCGGGCGGCGGCGGCACCGATGGCGATCCATTGGCCAACGATCAGAACGCTGGTGGCGGTGGTGGCGGCAACGGTGGCGCTGGAGGTTTTGGCGGGGACTCGTGGAACACGAACCTGAGCGTCGGCGGCGAGGGTGGCGCGGTTTTTCCGGCAACGATAAATCGCGTCGCGATGGGTGGTGGTGGCGGCGCGGGTACACGGAACAACTCCGATGGCGACACTCAGGCCAGCGGTGGCGCGGCGGGAGGCGGCATTCTCATCATTCGCACCTACGCGCTCAGCGGCACGGCCACGCTCACAGCCAACGGAGTCTCCGCCTACAACGGCACGGCCAATGATGCCGGTGGCGGTGGCGGAGCCGGCGGCAGCATCGTGGTTCTCTCCGCTAACGGCGGCGAAAGCGGCTTGACCCTGCAAGCAAATGGTGGGAACGGCGGCGATGCGTGGGCCTCCCAGGCGTACAGTCTGGCGAATCGTCACGGACCGGGCGGCGGCGGTGGTGGCGGCATTGTGTTGGTTTCGGGTGCGCCTGCGGGCATCAGCGTGACTGGTGGTGCATCGGGACTCACGCTCAACACGCCCAGTGTCGCCTATGGCTCAACCCCTGGCGCTGCCGGCACCAGCGCAACCAACGCGACCATCTCGCAAACTTCGGGCACGCAATCCGGCGCGCAATGTACTCCAGACATGACGCTGGGCAAAAGCCACGTAGGAAATTTTGTGCGCGGCTCGACCGCGACTTACACCATTCCGGTTTCGAATTTGAGTCCGTACGGCCCCACCAACGGCACGGTCACGGTCGATGACACATTGCCCTTCGGTCTTACCCCCACCAGTGCCAGCGGCACTGGTTGGTCGTGCTCGATTGCGTTGCAAACCGTGAGTTGCGTGGATTCGACGGTCCTAGCAGCAAACAGCGGCTATCCCTCAATCACGATCACTGCGAGCGTGGCGCAGACGGCACCTTCCACGGAAACCAACACCGCGTTAGTGAGTGGCGGAGGCGAGATCAACCTCTCAAACGACAGCGCCACCGACGTAGCGACAGTCGTTTCCAGCGCCGACTTGAGCGTCACCAACGCTGGGTCGCCGAACCCTGTGGCGGCCGGCAGCACCATTACGTATACCCAGGTGGTTAGCAACAACGGACCCAGTGCCGCGGACAACGCCACGCTCGTATCGACGATTCCCGCGAACACTACGTTTGTTTCCCTTGCGGCTCCGTCGGGTTGGAGTTGTATCACCCCAGTGGTGGGCTTCACGGGCAACGTTGTCTGCAGCAATTCCGATTTGGCGGGTTCGATGGCCGCCACTTTCTCCATCGTGGTCAAAGTAACTACAGGCACGGCAAACGGAACCGTGATCACCGAAACCGCGTCCGTGAGTTCCTCAGCAAGCGATCCGAATTCCACCAACAACACGGCGAACGCATCCACGGTGGTGGGAAGTACTTCTCAGGCGGAGATGACGGTCACGAATTCGGCCTCGCCCGATCCTGTGATTGCGGGTAACAACATTACTTATACGCAGACCGCCACCAACGTGGGCAGCGTCGCGGCCAACAATCCAACGCTGAGCGAGAATACTCCAACCAACACAACATTTCAGTCGATCTCCGCCCCCCCGGGAACCACGTGCACAACGCCGGCCGTCGGCGGAACCGGTGCGATAACCTGCACTGCCGGGTCTGCTCCAGCGGGTTCGAGTGGGACGGTGCTGCTCGTCGTGCAAGTCGCGTCCGGCACCGCCAGCGGAACGGTCATTTCCGACACCGCTACAGTCAACGCCGGAAACCAGGCTTTCGGCGCCAATTCTGCCACCGCCACAGACGTTGTTGCCTCAGCCACTCAGGCCGATCTGGCGCTGAGCACGGCGGCCACGCCTCCCAATCTGCTGGCTGGGAACAACATCACCTACACCCAAACCGTTACCAACAACGGCCCCGCTGCTGCCTCGTCGGTGAGCTTTACTGAGGCTATTCCAACCAATACCACATTCCAATCTGTCTCCGCGCCGGTGGGCTGGTCCTGCACCACACCGGCGGTGGGCGCGACCGGCACTGTGAATTGCACGGATTCAAGCCTGGCCGCAAGCGCCTCTGCGGACATCATCGTGGCCGTCAATGTGGCCTCGTCGGTAACGGCAGCGACCATCACCGCCAACTCTTCGGTGTCTGCCAGCACCACCGATCCTAACTCAGCCAACAACAGCACGACGGTGGTCACAAATGTTGCCACCGCTTGCGATCTGGCCGTGACCAACAGCGGCACGCCGAGTCCGGTGACCGTCGGCAACACTATTACTTATACTCAGGTCGTGACCAACAGCGGTCCCAGCAATTGCGCTGGCGCCACCTTCACCGAAGCCATTCCAACCAACACTACATTTGTCTCACTCACGCCCGTTCCCACGGGATGGACTTGCACAACCACAGGTTCCATCAGTTGCTCGAATCCCACCGTGGCTCCGGGTTCCACCAGCACATTCACAGTTGTGGTGAAGGTAACCGGCGGAACCCTCATCACCGACACCGCCACCGTGGCAACCACCACGCACGACACCAGCAGCAGCAACAATTCCGCCACCGTGACGATCGGCGTGGCGACCGCGACTCAGGCGGACTTGAGCGTGACCAACTCGGCCAGCCCAAATCCAGTCTCGGCAGGCAGCAACATCACTTATACCCAGACTGTCGCCAATGCCGGGCCGGCCAGCGCGAGCACAATCACTCTTACCGAAACAACTCCGGCGAACACTACCGCGCAGTCGCTGACCGGGCCTGCGGGATGGACCTGCAACGTAGGAACCCTTACCTGCACGATTGCTACCCTCGTGGCCAATGCCAGCGCGAACTTCACTTTCGTGGTAAAGGTGAATGTCGGCACGACTTCCGGTTCGACCATCACGCAGACGGCGTCGGTTGCGTCTAGCGTCACCAGCGATCCAAATACTGGCAACAACAGCGCATCGGCCAGCGTGGTGGTCGGGAATTCGGCCGACTTGTCCGTGTCGAATTCCGCAAGTCCGGTGCCCGTGCTCGCGGGTAACAACATTTCCTACATTCAGACGGTCACGAATGCCGGCCCGAGCGCGGCGACCAACGCCACTTTCACCGAGCAAACGCCACCCAATACGGTGTTCTTTTCTTTGGCCTCGGTGCCGAGCGGTTGGGCGTGTTCTCATCCGGCCGCTAATTCTGCCGGAACCATCACTTGCACCGACACAAGCTTTGCCCCGGGAACGGCGAGTTTTCCGGTTGTGCTCACCGTGAACGCAGGCACCGCCGACGGAACCGTGATCAACGACACGGCCAGCGTGAGTTCATCCACCACCGACCCCAACAGCGCGAACAACACCTCCACTGCCTACGATGTGGTCGCCAAGTCGACGGATGCCGACCTGGCAACCACGAACTCGGCATCGCCCACCTCAGTCGCGGCGGGAAGCAACGTCACCTACACACAGAGCCTTACCAATAATGGACCGGCCGCTGCTGCCGCCGCCACTTTCACGCAAACCACTCCGCCGAACACAAGCTTCCAGTCCATCACGGCTCCGGCGGGCTGGACCTGCACGACGCTAGCCGTAGGAGCTGCGGGAACAATCACCTGCACCGATGGTAATACCCTGGCGGTAAATGGCACTGCAAACTTCTCTCTGGTCTTGCAGGTAAATGCAGCGACCGCATCGGGCACGAACATTGCCGAGACTGCCACGGCCACAGCCGGCAACATGGTTCCGAATCTGACAACCAATACCGCCACGGCCACGGTTGTGGTTGCCAATGCCAATAGCGCGGACATAGCAATTGTGAAAAGCGCGACGCCGAGTCCGGTGGCCCAGGGCGACACCATCACTTACACGCTGACCGTTACCAATAATGGTCCGGCGCAGGCAACTAACGTGACTGCCACCGATACTTTGCCTTCGTCCGTCACTTATCAAAGCGCGATTCCGAAAAGTGAGTGCTCGGAAGCGGGCGGGACTGTCACGTGCCTCCTCGGAACCATGGCAAATGCTGCTACGGCCACGGTTACAATCCTCACGCTTGCCGGTACGCCGGGGCAGGTTACGAATACGGCTATGGTTAGTGCGGATCAGACCGACCCCAACACGAACAACAATTCTTCGTCGCAAACGGTTACGATCACCGCTCCCACCAAAATCCAGTTGCACTCCTTTGCTGCGCAAAAGGGCAAAGATAAGACCGATGCAAACCGGGTGATCTTGTCCTGGAAGACGGCCGGCGAAGCGCATAACCTCGGCTTCAACATCTACCGCGAACAGAACGGGCTGCGCCTGCGCCTGAATCCTTCCTTGATTGCCGGATCGGCGCTGCTGATGCGCGGAGCGTTGCCCAAACACACGGCGAGATCCTACGCGTGGATCGATTCGTCGCCGGCTGCTGGCAGCGGCACGTATTGGCTGGAAGACGTCGATATCAACGGAACGCGCACCCTGCACGGACCTGTCGCGGCAGATGGTTCGGCGAGCACGCAGCAGGGGAATTCAGCAATCCCGTCTGCGGCACGAATGCTGAGTCAACTGAACCAGGCGCAGCCGGCGTCTAGTTCTGGCGAAATGAGCCATCCGGTTGAAAGTGCGTTGCAAGAATTTTCATCCACGTCCGCCCAGCAGCAGAAACAGTTCGAACTGGCCGGCCAGCCTGCGGTGAAGATTTTTGTGAAACACGAAGGCTGGCATCATCTGACACAGCCAGAGTTGGTGAAGGCTGGGGTGGATCCTGATGTCGATCCGGCGTTGCTCCATCTTTATGCCGAGGCGATTGAGCAACCCATGCAGATCACCGGCGCCACAGCGGGACCGGGAGGCTTCGGGCCGCAAGCCGCCATCAATTTCTACGGAACCGGAATCGACACGCAATACACAGGCACGAGAGTGTACTGGCTGGTCGCCGAAGACGGGCCTGGCGCTCGCATTCAGCAATTGCCGCTGTCAACCGGCTCGAACCAACCTCCTGCCAGCTTCCCGTTCGCGGTCGAGTTACAGCCGCACACAATCTACTTCGCGGCGCTGATCACACACGGCGGCGAAAACTATTTCGGGCCGCTGATCTCAACCACGGCGATTCAAGAGGTTGTGCATGTGCCCCACCTGGACAAGACCTCGACGGCGCCGGCAACGCTTGAACTCGTTCTGCAAGGAATTATTTTGGGAATTCCGCACGACGTGGCCGTTACCCTGAACGGCATCTCCCTCGGAGACTTAACTTTCACAGGCCAGAGCAAAGGACGACTCCGTATGAATCTGCCTGCGGGTACGCTGCAAGATGGGGACAACACCTTCACGCTCACGGCACAAAACGGAGAGTACGACACCAGTCTACTGGATTACATCCGGGTTGTGTATCCACATTCCTACGCGGCTGACTCCGATGAGTTGAAGTTCAGCGGTCGTGCAGGCGATGAGTTGAAGATCACAGGTTTCGACAGCGCCGAAGCGACCGTGCTCGACATCACCGATCCCGACCGGCCGGTGGAACTTACGCCACAGATCACACAGCAGGCGACGCAGTCTGCTTCAAAGACCAGCCAGTACGAATTGGCCTTGGAGGTGCCATGGTCGACCACAAATTCATCGAATCCAACATTGCACACGCTCCTGGCTGTGGCCGAAGACCGGGTGCTTTCCGCCGCTGCAGTTCGAGGGAACCATCCCTCGCACTGGCACAGCCCGCAACCCGGCAGCGAGATTGTGATGGTTTCGCACGAAGATTTCGCCGCTGCTTTGGCGCCGCTGGTGCGTGCGCATCAGGCGCAGGGCCAGTCGACGGCGGTGGCATTAATCACCGACCTCTACGACGAATTCACCTTCGGTGAACACAATCCCTATGCGATCCGCCAGTTCCTGAAAACCGCAACCAAGGCTTGGCGCACCGCTCCCAGGTATTTGCTGCTCAATGGCCGGGCGTCGGTTGATCCGCGGAATTATCTGGGTTTCGGCCACCTTGATTTCGTGCCCACGAAAATCGTGCCCACTCCGATCCTCATGACGGCCTCCGACGATTGGTTCTCCGATTTCAGCGACCACAACCTGCCCACAATCGCCACCGGACGCTTTCCGGTGAGCAGCGCAGAAGAAGCGCAGACGGTGATCGGCAAAGTAGTAGCCTACGAAGGCCAATCGACGAACGGACCCTGGACCGGACAGGCTTTGATGGTTGCCGATAGAAACGACACGGAGAACTTTACGCAAGATAGCGAGGCGGTACAGGCTGAATTGCCGGCGTCGTTGCAGGTGACCGATGTCTTCGCCAGCACCATGACGACAGCTCAGGCTCAGCAACAGATTCTCGATTCCATCAACTCTGGACAGTTGCTGGTCAACTATATGGGCCACGGCTCCGAGGACGAATGGTCCGGGGATGATCTGTTCGACAACACGACTGTGCCATTGCTGACCAATGGAACGCGCACGCCGGTATTCTTCATCATGGACTGCCTGAACGGTTTCTTTCAGGATGTGTACGACCAGCCCTTGGGAGTGACTCTATTGCTGGCGCCGAACGGCGGCGCAGTGGCGGTGCTGGCTTCGAGCGGATTGAATCAGTCACCCCCGCAGACCAATCTCGATAAACTGGTAGTTGAAAACGCACTTAAGCAGGCGGCTCTGACACTGGGCGACTCGATTCTCAAGGCAAAGTCCCAAATCAGCGACGCCAGCGTGCGGAAAACCTTCGTGTTGCTCGGCGATCCAGCCATGCAGATCAAGTCCCCGGCTACGAATACATCGGCTCAGCAGGGTAGGGCAAAATAGTTATTTCCCAATCTCGGTGCCGTTAAGCCTTCGTCTCAACCGGCACCGGGCGAGCCGAACCGACCCTCCGTCGCAGCGGCTCGGCGATGGCCCGAACGACTTTTTCAAATCCGGCGAAGTCAAGAGACTGTGCTCCATCCGACAGCGCACGCTCCGGGCAGGGATGCACTTCGATGATCAGGCCGTCGGCTCCAACGGCTACTGCGGCGCGTGAAACCGCTGCAATCAGACTTTGCTTGCCGGTTCCGTGCGACGGGTCTGCAATTACCGGCAGGTGCGAGAGATCGCGGGCCAGCGCCACCGCAGCCAGATCGAAGGTATTGCGCATTTCCGTTTCAAACGTTTTGATGCCACGCTCGCAAAGTACAACCTGATCATTTCCCCCCGATAGCAAGTATTCCGCCGCCAGCAGCCATTCCTTCACCGTCGCCGAAGGGCCGCGCTTCAACAGCACCGGTTTGTTGATCGTTGCCAGACGCCGCAGCAGTGCGAAGTTCTGCATGTTGCGCGCGCCCACTTGCAACATATCCGCGTGTTCACAGATGATGTCCACATCTTCCGTACCCATAACTTCCGTGACTACGGGCAGATCGGTTTGTTCGCGCGCCTCGCGCAGAATCTTCAGCGCTTCCAATCCAAGACCCTGAAAATCATACGGAGAAGTGCGCGGTTTGTACGCGCCGCCGCGAAGCATGTTGGCCCCGGCGCGCTTTACCGCGTGCGCTGTGCTGAGCAGTTGTTCGCGCGATTCCACGGAGCAAGGGCCGGCGATCACCACAATCTCCGCTCCGCCAATGGAAACTCCGCCCACGTTCACTACTGACCGCTCGGGCTTCACTTGGCGGCTCACCAGCTTGAATGGCTGGGCGATCGCCACTACGTTTTCCACTCCCGCAGCCACCAGCAATGCTTCAATTTCATGGCGGCGTCCGTTGCCCACGGCGGCCACAATCGTGCGTTCCACTCCTCGCGTCACGTGAGGCTGGTAGCCCGCCTCACGCACGCGCTCGATTACGTGCTCAATTTCCTGCTCAGTTGCCTTTTCCGACATATTGACGATCATGGATCCTCCGTGAATTCCTCCGCAAAAAAGCAAGAGCCGCGACTTGAGATCGCGGCTCCCGCTGAAACTTGTCTGAATCTAGGCGATCACGTTTGCCTCGATCTCCCCGCAAGTTCCGCCGAAGCCGCTGCTGCAATAAACCAATAGCAGCGGTGCTGCGCGATGATCGATGTAAATCGTGTCATGGTTGATCGCTCGGTCGTGCCTTTGTTCCCGTAATGTCGACCGGCCACGCCGAAGTAGCCATGATGCCGCAGCACACAGCGCTTGTCAAATGAAACGCCTTGATATTTCAATACTTTCAGATCGCCTAAAGTGTGCCCGGAACCACGGCTGCGGTTGAAGGAGATGGAGCTGGCGCGGGTGCGGTTTGCTGGATCAGTTGCTGGGCGGAATCTTGCGCGTAATGAAGCACACGATCCGGAACCAGGCCCAGGTAGAGCGTCGCCAAGACACTGCTCGCCAGCGCCAAGCCAAGTCCCAGCGGAACCGGCGTCACCGGGACTTCTTTGCGTGACTCGCGCATATACATCACGACGACGATTCGCAGGTAATAGTACGCGCCCACCGCGCTGTTGAGGAGGCCGATGACCGTAAGCCAGACCAGATTGGACTTGAGAGCGGCCGCGAATACGTAAAACTTGGCGAAGAAACCGCCAGTCATCGGAATGCCGATCAGCGAAAGCAGGAAAATGGTAAGCGTGGCCGCCAGCAGCGGGGAACTGCGGCCCAGCCCTTCGTAGTCTTCCAAAGTTACGTAGCGTTCACCGGCGTTGGCGAAATGGCTGACCACGGCGAATGCACCCACGTTCATGGCGGCGTAGGCTGCCGTGTAAAACATGGCCGCGGAAGTGCCGAGCTCCGGGGCGGTTGCAAACGCGACCAGCAAGTAACCAGCATGGGCAATCGAAGAATAAGCCAGCAGGCGCTTGACGTTGTTTTGCACCAGCGCTCCGATGTTGCCCAGCGTCATGGAGAGCGCCGCCGAGACCCAAATGAGCCAGAAGCGTCCGGGCACGTTGATGACAAAGACGACGCGCAGCAACACGGCGAAAGCCGCAGCCTTGGGCGCAGTCGACATAAAGCCTACAATCGGCGCCGGCGCGCCCTCATACACATCGGGCGTCCAGATGTGGAACGGAGATGCCGCCACTTTGAAGCCCAGGCCCACCAACATCAACGCCACGGCTACATAAGCCAGCAGTGAAATCGGACCCCGGCGTAACGCAAGGCTAATGTCGTCAATGTTGGTCGAACC
>PMHV01000041.1 GCA_003156805.1 Acidobacteriaceae bacterium
GTGATGAACAAGCAGCGCGAGGCCGTCTACGGCTTGCGCCGCCAGTTGCTCGAAGGCATGGATCAGAAGGAACTGATCCTCGACGATTACGTCTCGGGAATACTCGGCGATCTATTGGAAGAGCATTGTCCGCTTAAAGCCCATGCTGCGGATTGGGACATCAAAGCGCTGAAAGACGCCATCTTCACCCGTTTCGGAGTCGACATTCTTGCCGAAGGCATCAAGCCGGAAGCCTTGAACCGGCAGGAACTTGGGAATTCCATCTTCGCCAAGCTGAAAGAGCGCTACGATGCGAAAGAAAAGCTGATCGGTCCCGAAGCCATGCGCCACCACGAGCGCATGATCATGCTCAGCGTGCTCGACCAGCAGTGGAAGGATCATCTGCTCAGCATGGATCACCTCAAAGAGGGCATCGGCCTTCGCGGCTATGGCCAGCACGATCCTCTGGTCGAGTACAAGAAAGAATCGTTCGAGATGTTCGAAGCCATGCTGCAGCGCTTTCAGGAAGATACCATCCGCTATCTTTACCTGATGCAGATTCTGGAGCGTCCGGCGGACGCCCCTCCGGGCGGCCAGCAAGGCGGCGGGCCAACCGGGCCGGGTCCAGGCCGGGGTCCGGATCCCGGCGTGCCAGCGCAGCAGGGAACTGGTGGGAACGGACATCGTCCACCGCGCCTGGTAGCAACCTCCGCCGATGATCTGGAAGAAGCTTTCATGCGCCGCAAGCGCCGCGAACTCGAACAGGCGCGCATGGCTGGCGCTGGCGATGCGCAGCCGGTGCAACAGGTCGTCCGCTCCCAGGAAAAAGTTGGCCGCAACGATCCCTGTCCCTGCGGCTCCGGCAAGAAATACAAGAAATGCCACGGGGCGTGAGCCGCGATATTCGTGTGGGGACGGGCGCCTCGCGAGCCCGCTCTGAGCGAAGCCGCAGGGTCCAGCCGGGCGCAGCGAGGTGCATAGCTCCCACGGACGCTAGCGCAAGGGGGTCCGACTCGCCACCTCTTCGAACGTCATCTCTCGCGCGCTGCTCTCAGCTCGCCGCTTCCACTCGCCAAATAGTCCCGCATAGTTCTTCGTGATGTAATCGGCTGCATCCACTCCCAGCTTCTCAGCGGTCGCATCAATCCACCGTGGCGGACCCTCGATCTCGCAGAAATTTCCAATCGGTGTTTCGTCCACCACAACTTGGCCCTTGCCATCGGTCCACTCTGCGCGAAACTTTTCGTACCGAAACGACGGTGCATACCCCAGCGCGCGAAGAATCGCATCCATCTTTTTTCCGTCAGCCACGCCCGTCTCTGTCTCCACGCGGCTGCTGTGCTTCCCAATCTTGCCCTTCGCTTTATGAGTGAGAGTCCACGTCGAACCATACTTCCGTATGCGCAGCAGCTCTCTGCGACCGCGCAGCACTTCCCCCGGCAGGTCATAGAGCGTGTTGACCTCATGGGTTCTCCGCGTGACCAAACGAAATCCTGCCGCGCGCAGCTTGCGGGTCAGCGCCCGCAAGTCGCGCACGCGAAACTTGATTTCGACTTCCCGGTTGGATGCCATCAGAACCAGACCTGAAATAGCCGGGGCCGGCGAACTGCGGACCGCCGAAACTGATGCTATCATCTTGACCGTCGGCAAAGGTTTCAAGCTTGGGAGATGCGTATGAAGAATCTTTTTCAACCCGATGCGGTCAACGAAGTGATCTCGCGCATCGACAAGCTGCAACCCACCACCCAACATCAGTGGGGCAAAATGGATGTCGCGCAGATGATGGCGCATTGTTCCGCGACCCTCGAGGTTGCTTCCGGGCGGCTTGTGCTGCCCCGCCTGCTGATTGGCAGAATACTTGGCCCATTTGTCCGGCCCGCATTTACCAACGACAAGCCATTTTCCAGGAACAGTCCCACCGACAAGAAATTCATAGTTGCCGATAAGAGAGATTTCGCTCGAGAACAGGAACAACTCAAAGTTCGCGTGCGGCAATTTCACGATGGAGGGGAGGCGCAATGCACGAAGCATCCGCATTCCTTCTTCGGGTCGCTCACGCCGCGGGAGTGGGCGACCGGGATGTACAAACACCTCGATCATCATCTGCGCCAATTCGGTGTGTAACGCTGCACTGCTCGACGGAGCCGTAAAGGCCCAGGACCAAGGACCAACCACCCACTAACTAAACGTCGGTAGCTTTACCAGATCATCCTGAGGCACGCCCTCGGTCGGCTCCCCCGCCTTGCGCCAAGCGGTCAAGCCTCCGACGATCACGAACGTGTTGAATCCTTTTTCCCGCAGCAGGTGCGCCACCCGGGCGCTGGTTGCTTCGCGCGCTCAAGTACAGTAGAGGTAAATGTCCTTGTCCTTGGCCAGGTTCTTAATTTCTTCCTCAAGATTGTTCGGCTCGATGCGGATGGATCCCTTGATCCGGGCCGCTCCCGAGTCATAGTAACCGTGGCTGCGGACATCGACGATCTGCACCCTGCTTGCGTCGTCAGACGCCAGGCGCCGGGCCAACTCCTCTACCTGCACGCGCGGCACCACGCGATACATCTTGTTCTTGCGATATTGCACCAAGCGGTAGACCGCATACACCACCAGCGCAGCGATAACCACCCCTTCCATGGCCCGCCCGGCGGCGTGAAAACCACGCAAGATCGCCGCCAGAAAATCGCGCGAAAGATATCCCAGGGCCAGATACGTTACCGCATAGAGCAAAGCCCCGGCCATATCCAGCCGCAAAAACTGCCAGAAGCGCATTTTCATGCTGCCCGCCAGCGGCGCCGCCATCGTGTTGACCCCAGGAATAAACTTCGCAATCACCAGGGTGATCTTGCCGCGCTTGTAGAACGACTCCGCGGACCGCAGAATGCAAGTTTCCGGATTGATCGATACTCGGCACAGAAACCCAAGCAATAACCAGCCCATATAGCGTCCCAGCCAAAACTGCATCGTGTCGCCCAGCAACAAGGCCGCGATAGAAGCGGCCAGAACATAAGGGCCCCACAAAGTGTGCGCTGCCACTGCCGCCCCCGCCGCGACCAGCGCGATTGCCGCAGGGAAGGGTAGCCCAATCGCCTCCGCCAGCAAGAGACCGAAGATCCAGGCATACCCGTGGCGCGCCATCAGCGAAAATAAATTCATAGACAGTCTTGGATAAGGAAAGTCAGGAAAAAGGTTCAGTATAAACAAAGCCGGCCAGTTGTCCGATGGACAGCTGGCCGGCATAAAACTGAGTTACGGGCCTACCGCACCGCCCGGTTTCATTCAGCAACCTGCTAGCTCATCGAGCCGCCTTTCAGCATCTTCACGCTCATCACGTGGATCGTGTTCTTGTCGGCATAGACGTGGGCGCTGAGTTGCACATGATGACCTTCGTGTCCCTTCAATGTCTCGGGATTCATCACGTCCCAGCTCTTGCCGTCTTTGTCGTTGACGAACGTGTACTTGTCCCCGTCCGCCTTCACCGTGCCCTTCAGAGTCATCAGCGGCGCCTGCGGACTCATTTGGTCAGACTGAACCTGCGCTGAGCTGTTGTCCTGCTGCGCAAAAGCCGTCGCACCCATCGCGAACGTCAGACCCAGCAAACAAACCATCAACTTTTTCATAGAACCATCTCCTTAGGGTTTTGGGATTTCGAGCCAGATTCTGCTCCCTTATCTCCTTACGCATCAGGGCCGAAAACGGATTGCTTCCCATTTTCGTCTCGTCCATGCCTTGGATAGATGGTTCTTTGAGGACGTAATTGGCCACGGGGTTGCCGTAAATCGAGGTTGTCGCAACTCGGAGAAAGCGTTAGCTTGGTTGCGGACGGTAGGAACTCAACCAATTCTTCAACTGGACTTTTCACCGCGCAGCGAGCAATTACCATACAACCATGTCCTCTTCGAGCAAGAACTCTCGCTTGGCCTTCGACCTACCCAATCGGGCTCCCAATCTTCCTTTCAGCGACGCCATACTCGCCGGCGACACGCTTTATCTTTCTGGACGCATCGGCATCGATCCCTCCACTGGCCTCGCCCCGCCCGAAGTCGAGAAGGAATTGGAATTTCTTTTCTCCGGCTTCACCGCTGTGCTCGCCAAGGCTGGCATGGGATGGGACGACCTTGTTTGGGTGCAAGTGTTCTCGCCGGACCTGACACTGTGGGAGCGCTTCAACATGGAATACGTGAAACACTTCCACGGAGAGTTTCCAGCTCGCGCTTTCGTGGGTTCGGCTCCGCTGCTGCGGAACGGAAGATTCGAAATGATGGGGATCGCGGTGAAGAAAAGCCACGCCGTCGAAGGCTGACGGCTACTTCTCCCGCGCCACCACGAAATCCGGCGCCCACAACAACGCCCGCTTGATCTCGGAGTCGGGAAATGTGCAGATGGCCTTCCGCGCCGATTCCGCGTAACGGGCCGCGCGCGCGGTGGCCGCCTCCAGCGATTCGTAGCGCTGCAGAATCTCGAGAATCTGCGCATGAGTGGTTCCATTGAACGCCTGCTCGCGCAGAATGCTTTCAATCTTCGCGCGCTCTTCCGGAGCGCAGCGCTCCAGCGCGTGAATCACCGCCATGGTGACCTTGCCCTCGCGCAGATCGCTGGCCACGGGCTTGCCCAGAACATCCTCAGACGCGGTCAGATCGAGCACATCGTCCACAATTTGGAACGCCATGCCCAGGTCGCGCCCGTATCTGCCGAGCGCTTCTTCCTGCTCCGCGGTTGCACCGCCCAGAATCGCGCCCAGCCGCATGCACACGGAAAACAGGCACGCCGTCTTGCGATAGATCAGGTCAAAGTGTTCGTCGAGCGTGATCAGCTTGCCCAGGGTCTGCATCTGCAGCAGCTCGCCTTCCACCATCTGCTGAGTCAGCTCGATCAAAGTGTCCAGGATGCGGAAGTTGCGCTCCTGCACGGCGATCTTGAACGCCTGCATGTAAAGCCAGTCCCCGGCCAGCACGCACTGCGAATTTCCCCACTGCGTATTCGCCGCCGGCCGCCCGCGCCGTGTCTTGGCTTCGTCGATGATGTCGTCGTGAACCAGCGTGGCCGTATGAATGATTTCGACCACCGCGCCCAGTCGCACCGCTCCCCGGCCCTGGTATCCCAATAGCTTCGCGGAAAGCAGCAGCAGCGTCGGGCGAATGCGCTTGCCTCCGCCGGCTCGCAGATACTCGCCAATCTCCGTAATGGCACGCACGCCCGAAACGGTGTCGCGCTCGAACTCCTGCTCCAGCGCGGCGAGATCTTCCCTCAGCAGTTCGAAAATTTCCTTGCCGTTAATGGTGGCCGATGCGCCCAATGTGGATCCCGACTATTTGCTCTCATCACGGAGTCACGGAGTCACGGAGAAAATCAGATTCAATTTCATTGTTTTGTTTTTCTCCGTGTCTCCGTGCCTCCGTGGTGAATCGCTCGCTACCTAATTCGTTCTGTAATTCAGAAACTGCATGTCAATTCCAAAGTCCTGCTGCCGCAGCAGCGCGATGACCTCCTGCAGCGTATCGCGGTCCTTGCTGCTCACCCGCACTAGATCGCCCTGAATCGAAGCCTGCGCTTTTTTCTTGGAATCTTTGACGACTCTAACAATTTCTCGCGCCTTCTCGATCGGAATTCCTTGCTGCATGGTGATCTTCCGCTTCGCCGTTCCTCCGGCTGCCGGTTCGACTGCGCCGTAGGTCAAGCCTTTCAGCGAAATGCCGCGCTTCACCAGTTTCTGCTGCAACACGTCGTTCACCGCTTTGAGCTTGTACTCGTCCGCCGAATGCAGAACGATGGCATCTTTCTCGAGTTCGATGTTCGACTTCGAATCCTTCAGGTCGAAGCGCGTGTGAACCTCTTTCAGGGCCTGCTGAATGGCATTCGAGACCTCCTGCAAATCGATCTTGCTCACGACATCGAAACTGTTGTCCGGCATGATCTTCGAATCTCTCGCAAACGATGGAATCTGACTCTTGAGGTTATCAGAAGAACCGCTTCGGCGGCAGGGCTAGCGAGCCGGAATCTTGCTTTCGGCCGTTTCAGTCAATTTGAAAAACTGATGGAAATTCCCAGAAGTGAGGTGGCCCATTTCTTCCACCGCCAGATTGCGCAACTCTCCCAGCTTTCGCGCCGTTTCGACGACGAATGCCGGCTCATTGCGCTTGCCGCGGTGCGGAACTGGCGCCAGATACGGCGAGTCGGTTTCAATCAGCATGCGATCCAGTGGAACTTCGAGCGCCGCATCCCGAATCTGCTGCGCCTTGGGAAAGGTCACGTTTCCGGCGAACGAAATCATGAACCCCATATCGACCGCACGCTTGGCCTGCGGCCATGTGCCCGTGAAGCAGTGCAGAACTCCACCCAGCCCGCTCGGCGCCCATCGCTCCTGAAGCAGGCCCAGGCAGTCGTCCCACGCATCTTCGCATCCTTCGGAAGGACGGCAGTGAATTACGATGGGCAGTTTCACCGCCGCAGCCAGTTCCATTTGCCGGATGAAGACTTCTTTTTGCATGTCGCGCGGAGAGTGGTCGTAGTAATAATCCAATCCAATCTCGCCCCAGGCAATGACCTTGGGATGCTTCGCCAGCCGTTCCATATTCTGGTAAGCGGCTTCATCCGCCAACCTGGCTTCGTGCGGATGAATGCCCAGGGTCGCGTAGATGAAATCGTATTTCTCCGCCAATTGAATTCCGCAATCCACCTGCGCAGGACCGTCCCCATTGCCGATAGCGACGAGAGCTTGAACTCCGGCCCCCCGCGCCCGAGCAATCACCGCCTCGCGATCGACATCGAACTGCGTGCCATCGAGATGAGCATGAGAATCGACGAACATCGAAAAACCGGACCTCAGACCTCAGACTTCGGACCTCAGACCACAGACCTACGATCTGACGTAGAAACGCGGATTCCTGTTCAGCCGACAGCCGGAGGATCGGAAGTTTATGACCAAGGGCCGAGGTCCAAGGTCCGACGCCGATTTTCTACTTCAGCCTCGCTCCCACCGGCACATCCTCCAGAAAGCCCGCCAGCACCGGTTTTCCACCTTCGAGCGACGCCGCCACAATCATTCCATTCGACTCCAGCCCGCGCATTTTCCTCGGTGCCAGATTGGCTACGATCACAACCTTGCGCCCAACCAAAGCTTCCGGCGCATAGGCCTCTGCGATTCCGGCCAAAACCTGCCGTACTTCTGTGCCAATATCGATCTCAAGCCGCAGCAACTTGTCCGCCTTGGGCACTCTTTCAGCGACTTTCACCAATCCCACACGCAACTCTACCTTGGCGAAGTCGTCAATCGATATCTTGCTTCCCGTGTCCGTTGCCGCCGGTGTTGTCGAAGCCGCCGCAGCAGACTGTGCACTCGACGCGGCTGGCGCGGTCTGCGCAGCTGTTTCTAGTTTCGCCTCCGCCGCCGGCGAAACTCTGTGCTCCTCTTCCATCTTCTGCATCCTTTCAATCGCGCTCTTATCCGCCCGCGGAAACACTGGCTGTACCTCACCCAGCTTGGTGCCCAGAGGAAGTTGCCCCCAAGCCAACTCGTTCAAAGCGAGTTTCTTGATGTCGCCCAGCCCCATCTGCGTCCATATCTTCGCCGTGGCCTCTGGCATTACCGGGTGCGCCAGCGCCGTCGCAATCCGCAGCGCCTCTGCCGATGTGTAGAGCACGGTGGCCAAACGCGAGCGGCTGTCCTCATCTTGCTTTTCACCCAGCGCCCACGGTTCGTTTTCGACAATATATTTATCCACGGCTGCTACGAGTGCCCATGCCGCTTCCAGAGCGCGCGAAAACTGGAACTGATCAAACAGCACGCCAAACTCGCGGATTGTTTTCCGCGCCCCTTCAATAATCGCAGTATCCGCCGCAGTCCGCGCCGTCGCCGGCGAAGGATACGGCACCTCGCCCTTGAAATAACGGTTGATCATGGTCAGCGTGCGGCTGGCCAGGTTTCCCAGCCCGTTTGCCAAATCCGAGTTGTAGCGCTGCACCAGCGCGTCGAACGAAAAGGATCCATCCTGCCCGAACACGACTTCCCGCAGTAGAAAATAGCGCAACGCATCCGCGCCCAGCACGTCGAGAATGGTTTCCGTGCGCACGATGTTGCCGCGCGACTTCGACATTTTGCTTTCTTCAAACAGCAGCCAGCCGTGCGCCACAATCGCCTTCGGCACCGGCAATCCGGCCGCCATCAGAAACGCCGGCCAGTACACGCAATGGAAGCGGACAATCTCTTTTCCGATCATCTGCACGTCCGCCGGCCAGTATTTCTTGAAGGCTTCCTGTGCGCCCGCGTGAGAAGAGCCGTAGCCGATCGCGGTGATGTAATTTGCCAGCGCATCCAGCCAAACATAAATCACGTGCTTGGGATCGTCGGGCACTGGAATGCCCCACGTGAACGTCGACCGGCTGATCGACAAATCGCGCAGCCCCGAGCGCACAAACGAAATCACTTCGTTACGCCGTGTCTCCGGACGAATGAACTCCGGGTTCGCATACAGCGCCAGCAGCTTGTCCTGGAACTCCGAGAGCTTGAAGAAGTAGTTCTCTTCCTTCACGGTCTCGGTGATTCGTCCGCAGGTCGGACAGGGATCGCCCGGCTGCGCGCCGTCCACATAAAGTTCATCCGACACGCAATACTGTCCCGTGTACGTGCCTTTGTAGATGTAGCCGTTGTCGCGAATTCGCCGGAACAATTCCTGCACCCGCTTCTTGTGCCGCTCTTCGGTGGTGCGGATGAAGTCGTCGTTCGAGATTCCCATCCGCTGCCACAGCTTGCGGAATTCCGCCGAAATCTCGTCGGCATACTGCTGCGGCGTCTTGCCCGCGGCCTGCGCCGCGCGTTCGATCTTCTGTCCGTGCTCGTCCGTCCCGGTGAGAAAAAACGTGTCCGCGCCCAGCAAGCGCTGCCGCCGCGCAATCGTGTCACAGGCAATCGTGGTGTAGGCGTGTCCGATGTGCGGCCGCGCATTCACGTAATAAATCGGCGTCGTAATGTAGAACTTCCTGCTCATAATGTTTTGACTTCAGAGGCCACAGGGGATCTTCTCCCTTGTGGCGTTCCTCTGTGTTCTCTGCGTCCTCTGTGGTTAAAGATTCCCACCGGCCCCGAGATAAGCCCGCGCGGCTTCCTGCATCACAGTTTTCAGCGGCACATGATGTTCCGCCGCGATGCGCCGGCAATCTTCATACTCGGGAGCATAGTTGGTGACCGTCCCGTTCATGCTCGCGATCTTGATCCTCACCTCGCCCCACGGCGTGTGTACCTGTTCCCAGCGCCGCGCCAGAGTCTGGCGCACTTCCTCGCGCCGCCGCACTCCCAGCGTGGTCGTCTCCGTGAAAATGAGTTGCGACAGCTTGCTCGCATCTTCCGGCTTGCACAAAATCGTGAGCAGCGTCCCCGGACGGTTCTTCTTCATCTGCACCGGCACACCGAACACATCGAGCGCCCCATCTTCCAGCAACCGGTCCATCACGTAACCAAACACCTGCGGGTTCAAATCGTCGAGGTTCGCTTCCAGAACCGCAATCGTTTCCAATGCCGTTTCCGCCGCCAGCGCCGTAGTCGCGCTCTCGCCAATCACCAATCGCACCACATTGGGATGCCCGGGAAAATCGCGCGACCCGGCGCCATAGCCAGACTTCTCAATCTTCATCTCCGGGAACGTGCCAAATCGTGTGGCCAGCGCTTTCACAATCGCCGCACCTGTCGGCGTTACCAATTCAGCCTGAATTCCCGACGAATACACCGGAGCATCCTTCAACAACTCGACCGTCGCCGGCGCCGGCACAGGGAACGTCCCGTGGGCGCAGACCACAGTTCCGCTGCCCACATTCAACGGAGAGCAAACCATCTCGTCCACCCCCAGCGTCTCGAACCCAGCCGCCGCGCAAACAATATCCACCATCGCGTCGACCGCGCCCACTTCGTGAAAGTGCACGCCCTCGATGGGGGTGTTATGGATCTTGGCCTCCGCCGCTCCCAGCGCCTCAAAGATCGCGATGGCAGTCCTCTTGGCCGTGGCCGAGATCGCAGC
Source organism: Acidobacteriaceae bacterium (assembly GCA_003156805.1). GTDB lineage: Bacteria > Acidobacteriota > Terriglobia > Terriglobales > Acidobacteriaceae > Sulfotelmatobacter. Next base: position 9,978 of record PMHV01000041.1, read on the forward strand.
CGCAGAAATAATCTGCCGAATTTCCTTCAGCCCTCGCCCAGGAGAATGCTCATGTGAGCGCTGATGCTCGTTTGAATGTGAATGAGCATCCTCATGAGAATGCTCAGATTGCCGTCGCTTCGGGTATTCCTCGCGCGGCAAATCCTTTTCACCATCGACGTGAACGTCCACCTTAGTGGCCGAAATTCCGCTGCGCATTAACTGGGAAATTTCCAGCCGCGCCCCGACTCCGAGCGCCGCCACAGTTTCTTCCAGCAGCCGAGGCGGAACTCCGGCATCCACGAGAGCGCCCAGAAACATGTCGCCGCTCATGCCAGAAAAACACTCAAGGTAGGCAATACGCATAAAAACGTCGTCTACCACGGAGGCACGGAGACACCGAGAAAAGCAAGACCAAGATCTTGAATTTGAATTTCTCCGTGCCTCCGTGCCTCCTTGGTGATCAGGAATTTCGCCGAATTTTCATCATAGGGAACGCTGCATCCTGCGTCAAACCAGCTTCCATCGGGCGCTCTGCTAAAATCACTATTTCCTTCAACAGCTTAGAGGAATTCCTTGTATCGTCATCTTGAGCGCCGGTTATCCGATGCGGTGCGCGACTTTCTGCGCCGCGCCTACAGCCTCGAACTCGCCGCCATCGTCATCGAACAGCCGCCGAAAGTAGAGCTCGGCGAATATGCTCTGCCCCTTGCTTTCGAGCTGGCGAAAAAACTGCGCAAGGCCCCGCGCAAAATCGCGGAGGAAATTATCGCCGGCGTGGGCACGGTCGAAGGCTTCGACAAACTCGAAGTCGCCGGTGCAGGATATATCAACGCCCGCGTCAATCGCGCCGCCCTCGCGTCGGCCCTTGCCGCCGATCACAAACCGCCCGCCGCCATTCCCTCCGGCAAGATTCTGGTCGAGCACACCAGCATCAATCCCAACAAAGCCGCCCACATCGGCCATCTGCGCAATGCCATCCTCGGCGACACGTTCGTCCGCCTGCTGCGCTGCGCGGGCAGGGAAGTCGATGTGCAGAACTACATCGACAACACCGGCGTGCAGGTTGCCGACGTCGTCGTCGGCTTCACCCACATCGAGAAAAAATCCCGCGCCGAAATCGAAGCCCTCGCCCGCCAGCCGCGCTTCGACTACTACTGTTGGGATCTCTACGCCCGCGTTTCGCAGTGGTACGGGGAGGGAAAGGAGAAAAATAAGGAGAACCTGCAAGTCCGCGCCCAGACGCTGCACGCCATCGAAGATGCCACCAGCGAAACCGCCGCCATTGCCGACTTGATCTCGACCGCCGTCCTGCGCCGCCATCTCGAAACCATGGACCGCCTCGACATCGAATACGATTTTCTTCCGCGCGAGAGCGAAATCCTGCACCTGCATTTCTGGGACGCCGCCTTCACCAAACTCAAAGATTCCGGGGTGCTCACTTTCGAGAACGAAGGCAAAAACAAAGGATGCTGGGTGACGCGCCGCGCCGGAACCTCCTCAACCACAGAGGTCACAGACAACACAGACGACTCCGAACAAATTTCCGAAGACGACCAGAAAGTCATCGTCCGCTCCAACGGCACCGTCGGCTATGTCGGCAAAGACATCGCCTACCACATGTGGAAGTTCGGCCTGCTGGGCCGTGATTTCGCCTATCGCAAGTTTTATCGCTATCCCAACCGGCACGATTGTTGGATTTCTTCTATCCCCAGCGACAAAGACGCCGAAAAAGATCATCCCCACTTTGGCGACGTAGCCGAAATCTACAACGTGATCGATGCCCGCCAGTCTGAGGCGCAAAACACTGTCATCGAAGCCCTGCGCGGCCTTGGCCACAACCAAGCCGCCGACCACTACACGCATTTTTCCTATGAGATGGTTGCGCTCACGCCGCGCTGCGCCGCCGAACTCGGTTACGCCCTCAGCGACGAAGACAAGGCTCGCTCCTATATTGAGGTCAGCGGCCGCAAAGGTTTCGGCGTCAAAGCCGACGATCTGCTCGACCAGCTCATCGCCTCCGCCAAGCAGGAAGTCGATGCCCGCCACCCGCAACTCCCCGACGCCGAGCGCCTTCCCATCGCAACCCAAATCGCCATCGGCGCCCTGCGCTTTTTCATGCTCAAGTACACCAAGAACTCCGTGATCGCCTTCGACTTCAAGGACGCGCTCAGCTTCGAAGGCGAAACCGGACCCTACGCGCAATACGCGGTCGTCCGCGCCACCAGCATCTTCAAGAAAGCCGCAATCGACTCGGAAACCTTCTGTAGAGACGTTGCTGACAACGTCTCCCCCGGCGACTTCGCCCAATTTCTGATTGGCGAAGCAGCGAACGCAATTTGGGAACTCTGGTTGGCAGCTGCGAAAACGTCATACATAATCGACCAATGCATCGCCACCACCGAGCCCGCCTATCTCGCGAAACACGCCTTTCAGCTCGCGCAACTTTTCAACGCCTTCTATCATCTCCACCCCATCCTCAGTGAGACCGATGAGAAGCGAAAACAATTTCTGCTCGCCACGGTCGCGGTCGTCCGCCGCGAACTGATTCGCGTCCTGGCAGTCATGGGAATCGCCGTTCCGCCCGTTATGTGAATCCTATGGGCGGACCGTTTCGCACCAGTCTGGACACTCCCCCAAGCGTTTGACTTAGAACGCTATATGTACAAAACTATACGTATATCCCTATCGCTCGAAACGTTCCCATGGAAACATTCTGAACGCTTCTGGCGCGCTTCATCGAAAACCAGGCACCGAACCCGCGCGGAGGAAACACTCAAAAACACTCGTCCGAGGATTTGCTCGCGATCCCCGAGGCCATTTCCGGCCCCGCAACGGGCACTCGAGGCGGGGCTCACGAACGCCCGTTCCAGCCCCCAGGATGTTTCCTTGTGAAATATCCATAGGTACAATAGATTCAATGACTTACGACGGATTGCGCGGCCGTCGGGGCAACGCGGGCTGGGTACCTGTCATCTAACCAACTGACAACCAACTGCAAGATACAAGATGGAAGATAAACGATCTAAGCACCGAAGAGAAAAGAGTTGACGTTTATGGAGAAGCAAGCGGAGAAGAAAACAGAGAAGAAAACAAGCAGTGTTTCGTTCGCAATGCTCGCCGCTTTACTGTTGGCGACGACGCTTGCCCTCGCCGCACCCAAGGCCGGCAAGTCGACGGCTGCGCAGGATGTCCCGGCATTTCCTGGCACGCTGGTGAATGCGCGCTATGTCTATGTCACCAGCTATGACGGCGATCAGTTCGATCCCAACCTGCTCCCCGAAGACCGCGCGGCGATCGGCGCGGTGCAGGATGCGCTGCAGAAGTGGGGCAAGTTCATTCTGGTCTACGAGCCGCGCCAGGCCGAGATCGTGCTCATGGTGATGAGCCGCCCGTCGGAAGATGTCCTCGCCGTTTATGACGCGCGCGGCTGGCCGAACAACGAGTATCTCTGGCGCATGATGGGCCGCAACGGCTTGCAGACCGGCGAGGTCCCGCTGCTCGCGGATCTGGAAAAAGCTTTCGATCAGGCTACAGCGGCGAAGTGAAAGCAATGAAGTAAAGCAAACTTCCGGTCGCCGGATTTGCGGCTCTCGGAGAAACGGCGAGTTTCAAAGCTGCCTGCTACTTCTTCGCATTCTTGCGCATAGCGGCGTATTTGGATTCGAGGCGGGATAGAACCGGCTCCGCGTCGACCGCCGGACCGCTCTCCATGCCTTCTCGGACAAGGCGGCGAAGCTCACCGAGTTCTAGCGCTTCCAGTTTGCGCTTTCGCTTCCACGCCCGCAGCGCATCCCGGACGACTTCGCTGGCGCTGGCGTATTCCCCGCTCTCTACTGCTTCCCGGAGTAAGGCCGCCATCTCGGGGGGCAACGCGATGCTGAGTTTTTCGACCGTAGGCATTGGTCGATGGTAGCAATAATTCCTACCAGTGCGCAACACAATCGTGGGAGCTGGCCCGCCCTCCGAAAAAGGGCGGAAAGCGGGGCAGCTCAGTCGTGATAAGACCAACGGTGAAAGAATCAAGGTTGGGCCAGCCCGTGCCCGCCACTAGCGTGGGCTTGGATGGGTGCACTGGGTCGTCATGTGCCCCTCAATCGCCTTCCATCCCGGCTGGCCAGTGTCGGGGTCGGTTCCCTGCGCGACTCCTTCCGCATTCTCGCAGCTCGTAATCCCGGTTAATTTGTAGCCTGCGGGATGCGACCCGCTTGTGAACAGGGTATAGAAGAACTCCCCCTCGGCGGCCGAGTTGTTCGGGCAGTTGGGCAGACTGCAGCTTGTCGACGTGGCGCACACCCACCCAGCCATTCCAAGGTTGGAATACGTGAAGTTCCCTCCGCTCCCGTTCACAATGCTCATCGCCAGCCAGTTCTGGTTCGACGTGCTGGAGGTCTGCATCGCGTTGGCGCACGTGTTGTCGTTCGTCCAGGCTCTGACCTGCTGGGCGTCCACGGGCACGTACGGCTCGGGGTTCTGCCAGGTCGTGGTCCCGGGCGAGCATCCGTACTGGCCCGCGGGGCAAATCGTCTGCGCGGCGGTCAGGCTCGGGCTTATGACCATGCAGCCCGCCTCAACGTTGGCGAACACAGGCCCGGACATCAGCTCCACGTTATCCAGGTCGGCGTTGAGGTAATTGCCCGCCGAGTCCGCGTACCAGGCCAGCGCGTAGCCAGCTCCCCCGGACCCTGCGCTGACCGCCTGGGCGCAGAGCCCGGCGGTGGGGATCGTGGACCGGGCGTTCAGCAGCGGCGTGTTCAGGACGTAGTTGAGAAATCCGGCCGGACGTCCGGCAGCGGTCATGAGAGCCAAGGGGTCCGAGGTCTGCTGCCAGTCCGTTTGCCAGGCGACCTGGATGACCTCATAGCTGTCGTTGAAGTAGTCTTGCACGAACTGCCCGTCCCCCACGAGCTTGCCCAAGGTGCCGCCGCTGCCAGGCAGAAACACGATGCTGCCACTGAGCGGGGCTGCGGGCTTGTCGTAGCTGTAGATGAAGTCGAGGTCGGGAGTGGTCGTGGGATTCGCGCAATGCATCACCGCGCTGTAGCAGTACGGAGGGTTCGCTACCCCGCCGGCGTCCCAGAACTCGCTGGGGCAGGTCCCGGCGGGCTGCCCGCTGCCCCGGTGTATGGCGCCACCGAGTTCACGGAGCAGGGCGGCAGAGGCGCGCTCTGCGCTTGGCACAGCGCCGCGATGAGAAGAACGAGCAAAGCCCCCGGCTGGCCGCGTCCCTTAAGCTTTTCCACGATTCTTCCTCCTGCCGCATGGCACCCCGAATTTTGAAGACGCGCCCACCCTACACCCCAGGGAAGGCAAAGGCAAGTTAATGTTGGGTCAACGTTCGAGCGCTGCGACCACCCGGCGGCCGGCAGGCGCAACATCATCTTGGAGATGGCGGGCAACTGATGCTAAGCTGCTCTTGCATTGCTGTACGTCGAGGTCGCCGTCTGTTCTCGCCCCAAACTAATGCGAAACGTCGCTACGGTCGCCCTCGCGTGCGCCCTCGGGGCGACCGACGCCCTCGCCCAATTCGAGACGCGTGCCGCTACCGCGACCGCGGCCGGGGATTTTGCCGGCCTTGCAGTCGGAGACTTTAACGGCGACGGCAAGCCCGACCTCGCGGTTGCGGACGACGACCTGCAAATACTTCTCGGCAACGGCGACGGTACGTTCGGAACGCCGAGCAACTACCTGGCGGGATTAGGAACCTTCTCGGTCGCGGCGGCCGACCTGAACGGCGACCACAAGCTCGATCTGGTGGTGACCGACTTTTCCGGGGTCAGCGTGCTTTTGGGCAACGGCGACGGAACCTTTCAGGCCGCAAGCACTTATACAACCGCCTGCATTCCCATTTTTGCCGCCGCAGGAGACTTCAATGGCGACGGCAAGCCGGACTTGGCGGTGACGTACAGCGGGACGGGCTGCCCTTACGTCAGCATCTTTCTGGGCAACGGCGACGGAACCTTCCAGACGACACCGATTAATACCGCGCCCTCCCTTGCCCCGAGCGCAATCGGAATCGGCGACTTCAACCACGACGGCAAGCTTGACGTTGCGGTAGCGGAGCAGTTCGGCATGGTCAGCCAGGTCGAAATCCTGCTGGGCAACGGCGATGGAACTTTCTCCGCCGGCGACACTTACAAGACGGGCTCGTTTCCAACCGCTGTGACGGTTACAGATTTCCGCGCCAACGGCAAGCTGGACCTCGCCATCGCGACCCTCTACGGCGGCACCGACACATTTCTTGGGAACGGCGATGGCACTTTTCAGGCAGGCGGCGAAATCGCAACTCCCGACGCGGTCGCCGTGATCGCGGCCGACTTCAACGGAGACGGCAAGCCCGACCTCGCGGTGGTGCAGCAGAATAATCCCTCTGGGGCATATGTCGCCCTGGGTAACGGCAACGGCACCTTTCAGGTGCCGGTGTTCTACCCAGTGGTGGGCGTTAACGCCGTTTCTGTGGCCTCGGGAGATTTCAACGGCGACCACAAAATTGATCTTCTCGTTGCCAATCGCGCCAGCGTTACCACGCTGCTGAACACGGGCGTGGCCAGTTTCAACCCGGCGACCGCGGTCAACTACCCATTTCAGTTGGTGGGCGTGGCCAGCCCGACGCAAACTGTCAAGCTTACCAACACGGGCACGGCCGCCTTGACGATTTCTGCGATGAAGACGAGCGCGCCATTCAAAGAAACCAACACCTGCGGCGGCAGCGTCGCGCCCGGAGCAAACTGCGCCATCCACATCGTATTCAAGCCGTCGGCCATGGGGAGCGTCAGTGGGACGATAAATATTTCCGATTCAGCGTCGTCGAAGCAAGAGGTGATCGAGTTAGCCGGCGCGGGCACAGTTGTGAGCGTTTCGCCGTTGAAGCTGAGCTTCGGCGATCAGAAGTCGGGCACGCAAAGCCCGCCCACGCCGGTCACGCTGAAAAACACGGGCAGCACGGCGCTCACCTTCAGCGCCATCGGCGTCGGCCCGGGCGGCAACGGACAGCTTGACTTCACCTCGACCAACAACTGTACGGCGCAGGCTCTGGCCGCAGGCGCGTCCTGCACCGTCAACGTGATATTTGCGCCGCGCAAAACCGGCCCCCTGAATACCATCCTCTTCATCTACGACAACGGCGGCGGCAGCCCGCAGAGCGTGCCGCTGAGCGGCACCGGCGACTGAACCGTCCCGATAGACCGTCCATGATTGACCGTCCCCGACAGACCGTCCCCGACAGACCGTCCCCAAGGATTTGCCTCATTCACCTTTCGTGAGTTTTTGAGACTACATGTGCGCCGTTACCCACAAAGCCGCACGGTCTCTCGCGGCAGTCGCTAGCTTTTCCTGCCGGCGATCATTAATCCGGCTCCGACCACCACCAGAACGATGCTTGCGACAGGCGGCACTTTCTGATCGTCGTGTGTCGTGACGCCCACGTGCGCGTCGCCCATGCGGACGCCGTGATGTTCGGAATGCGGAAACGGGACGAAGAATGAAACTACTCCCAGAACCAGCACTACAACTCCCACTAACATTAGAGCCTTCATAAATTCCCTCCGGAAAGTTGGCGCACGCAACAATCGGCACGGATTCGCGCAGCGTTTTTGATGCCGAAATCCGGCCATGCGCGATCTATTTTTCTTTGCTAAGCGTCCTGTTTTCTAGTTGGTGAAACCTTTCACGAACTCAATCAGGCTGCGCAGCGCAATGCCGGATGGGCCTTTGGCGATCCACGGCTTCTGTTCTTCCATCCACGCCGTGCCGGCGATGTCGAGGTGAATCCAGGGAGTGTCTTCGGCGAATTCCTTCAAGAACATAGCGGCGTTAATCGCTCCACCCCAGCGTCCGCCGGAGTTGACGATGTCGGCGATGCTCGACTTGATGTTTTCTTTGTATTCGTCGTCGAGCGGCAGCCGCCACATTTTTTCGCCGGCATTCTCGTTGGCTTTGTGGATGCGCTCGTACATGTCTTCGTCGTTGGCGAAGATTCCCGCATTGGCGTAGCCGAGCGCGACCACCACCGCGCCGGTAAGCGTCGCAGCATCCACCAGATGCGTGCAGCCGAGTTGTTTCGCGTAGTGCAAACCATCGGCCAGCAGCAGGCGGCCTTCGGCGTCGGTATTGATGATTTCAATCGACTTGCCCGACATGGCAATCTGCACGTCGCCNNTTCTCCATGCCGTCGGCGGGTTTGATGGAAATGCCGCCGGTGTCGAACGTAACTCCTTTACCCACCAGGCCGATCACTGGTTTTTCGGGCGCGCCCGCGGGTTCGTATTTCATCACGATCAGCGCGGGCGGTTCGTCGGAGCCCTGGGCCACGCTCCAGAATGCGCCCATCTTCAATTCCTTGATCTTGTCGGGTCCGTAAACTCCACACTTCAAACCGACTTCCTCCGACATTTTTCTGGCGCGCTCGGCCAGAATCGTGGGCGTCATGAGGTTGGAAGGTTCGTTCACCAAATCGCGCGTAAAGTTTTGCGATTCGCCGATGATCTGCGCTTCCGCGGCGGCTTTTTCCAACGCGGATTTGTCGGTATTGCCGCTGGTGAGGACGGTAAGTGCCTCAATCTTTTGATCTTTGCGGTCGCTGCGGTAGTAATCGGAATCGAAGTTGCCGACCAGTGCGCCTTCCACGATGGCACGCACCGCTTCTTCTGGATTGATCGAGGGTGGAGCGAGGAAGGCGAAGCTGCGGATTCCACGCGACTTCAGCGCGCGCACGGCGGCGCCGGCGAGACGGCGCACGTCATAAGCGGCGAATTTTTTCGCCGCGCCGCCGCCGATCAGCAACAAGCGCCTGGCTTTCAGTCCGGCAGGCTTGTGCAGCAAATTGATTTCAAACGGCTTTCCAGTCATTTCGCCGTTCACCAGCAGGTCGGCAGGAGCGGACTGGACAGCGGAGTCGCC
>PMHV01000051.1 GCA_003156805.1 Acidobacteriaceae bacterium
TGGCCTATCCCGGCCGCGTGTTTCAAGGCAAGGTCTCGAAAATCTACGAGACGGTTGATCCGAACACTCATCGAGTGACGATCCGTTCTGAGATCGCGGACCCCAAAGATGAACTACGCCCCGGAATGCTCGCTAACTTCGTCATTCAGGTCCGCAACCCGGTGGAAGCCACAGCTATACCAGCGAATGGCGTGGTCCGCGAAGCCGATGGCACGATGACGGCTTGGGTGACAACCGATCGGCACCGTTTTGCGCAAAGAATCATCGAGATCGGCCTGCGAAAGGACGATCGGGTTCAAGTTCTCGATGGTTTGCAGCGCGGGGAACTGGTGGTAACGGACGACGCGGTGTTTCTTAGCAATATGCTGCAGGCGCCACCAACTGACTAGATCGAATGCCACTTTCATTTCATTAGAAGACAAGCCCCATGTTCAAGTCTCTCATTGCGTTTTGCCTGAGCCGCCGCCCGATTGTAGTGGTGGGTTTGCTGCTGTTTGCCGGCACCGGGCTCATTGCTTTCAAGATGCTCAACATTGATGCGTATCCAAACCCAACGCCTGTCATCTTGGAAATTACCGCGCAGGCGCCGGGCCTCTCTGCCGAGGAGATGGAACGTTACTACACGCGCCCCACGGAGATTGGACTCTACACCACGCCCGGCATCGACGTCATCCGCTCTACTTCGTTTTATGGGCTGTCCTTTGTTCGCGTCAGCTTCAAATATGGGGTGGACTATAACTTCGCCTATGCCCAGGCGTCGGTCGCGATGCAGCAGAACGTTAGCCTGCCCGGCGGCCAGGTTCCGAACATCCAAGCCAACAGCTCGACTGGCGAAATCTATCGTTATCAGGTCGTCGGCCCCAAGCATTTCGGAGTCACGAATCTGCGGACGGTCCAGGATTGGATCGTGGCGCGCCGATTGTTGACTATTCCCGGCATCGCAGCCATCAACAGCTGGGGCGGCCCCACGAAGGAATTCCAGGTCGAGGTGGACCCTCACAAGCTCGAAGCTTACAACGTCACCGTGCCGCAAGTCCTGACCGCGCTGGGCAATGCGAACATCAACGTGGGTGGACGCGAAATCCACATGGGCCAACAGTCCATCAACATCCGGGGCGTAGGTCTGATTGATGACGGCGGCAGTGACGATTTGGCCCAGGGTTACAAGGTCGACGACATCGAGAATGTGGTTCTGACCCAAGTCAATGGCGTCCCCGTGTTGATGAAGGATATCGGGAAGGTGTCGATCGGCTACAGGCCAAGGCTCGGCATTTTAGGCCGCGACCGACAGAGCGATGTCGTTGGATCGATCGTGGTGATGAGGCGTACAGAGCAGACCGCCGACATGATTCCAAAGGTCAAAGAGGAAATTGACAAATTGAATCACGACGGGAGTCTGCCGCCGGGAGTCAAGGTTGTTCCTTATTATGACCGCTCATCGCTGATCGCCATCACCACTCACACGGTTCTGCACAACTTGATATTCGGATGTCTGCTGGTCTTCTTGATTCAATGGATTTTCCTCGGCAATCTCCGCAGCGCCGTCATTGTTGGATTGAACATCCCGTTCGCGCTGTTCTTCGCCACCATTCTCCTGGTGATTCTGGGGGAAAGCGCAAACCTGTTGTCGGTGGGGGCGGTGGATTTCGGCATCATCGTGGATTCAGCCGTGATCCTGGTCGAGAATGCGTTTCGCAATTTTCAACGAAACCAGGAAGAAAGACAGGGCCTGCTCCAACGTCTGGCGGGAGGTGCCTGGGGGCCGGACCCGACAACACCCGTGGAACACGAGGCGTCGGCCAACGGATGGACGGATCGTTTGCGGCTGATTCTGATCAGCGCGCTACAGGTGGACAAGGCGGTTCTATTCTCGGCGCTCATTACCGTGGCCGGTTTCGTGCCGCTCTTCACCATGCAGGGAGTCGAGGGTCAGATATTCGGCCCCATGGCGCGCACTTATGGTTACGCATTGGCCGGGGCGTTAATTGCAACCTTCACCATCACGCCCGTGCTCGCTTCCATGCTGCTCCCTGAGCACGTGAAGGAGACCGAAACGATCGTTGTCCGTCTGTTGCACCGTCTCTACAATCCCGCACTGCGCTTCGCGCTGAAGTACCGTCCTCTCACGGTTGGCATCGGCATCGCCTTTCTTGCGGTGTCCGCATTTCTAGGATTGCGGCTCGGCAGCGAGTTTCTTCCGCATTTGGAAGAAGGCAACTTTTGGATTCGTGCCTCCATGCCGATCACGCTCTCGCTCGAAGACGGCGAGGCCGCTTCCAGAAAAATGCGCGAAATCCTACTGAGGCACCCCGAAATCATTACGGTGGTTTCGCAGCATGGCCGGCCGGACGACGGCAGCGATGCGTCGCCATTCTCGAATGTGGAATTATTCGCACCTCTGAAGCCGCTTGACGAGTGGCCAAGGGGCTTGACCAAGGAGAAGTTAACCGATCAGATTCAAGCGGAGTTTAACAACGAGTTGCCCGGAGTTGTCTTCAATTTCTCCCAATACATTCAGGACAACATCGAGGAAGGGATCTCGGGTGTAAAAGGCTCCAATTCGGTCAAGATCGTCGGCGCCAATCTCGAAGTTTTGACGAAGCTGGCCGAGCAGGTCCGCGACCAAATGAGCGCGGTTCGCGGCATCGCCGACCTAGGCATCTTCCCCGTGTTGGGGCAGCCCAACCTGAACATCAAGGTCGATCGTGCCAAAGCCGCACGCTATGGCCTCAATTCCGGCGATGTTAACACGGTCATTCAAGCGGCTATGGGCGGAGCGGTGGCTACACAGGTCTTGGAGGGCGAGCGGCAGTTCGATCTCGTCGTCCGCTATACGCCTGAGTACCGCAAGAGCATCGATAACATTCGAAACATCAAAGTGGCCTATCAAACCAGCGGCGGCGCCAATGCCTACATACCGTTGAGCGAACTGGCCACGATTACATTAGATACAGGAGCGGCCTGGATTTATCACGAGAGCGTGCAGCGCTTCATCCCGGTCAAGTTCGGCGTGCGTGGCCGTGACCTTGGCAGCACTGTTGAAGAAGCCCAGCAGCGAATCGCGAATAATGTGCAACTTCCCTCTGGATACCGGCTGATTTGGGCCGGCGAGTTCGGAGACCTGCAGGAAGCCAGGAAACGCCTGGAACTCATTGTGCCGATCAGCCTCGTGCTGATTATCGGTTTGCTCTACACATTGTTCAATAACTTGCGCGATTGTCTTCTGACGCTCGCAGGAATTCCCTTCGCAGTTGCTGGCGGTGTGTTGGCTCTTTATGTCTCCGGTCTCAATTTCAGCATCTCCGCTGCCATCGGCTTCGTCTCGCTCTTCGGCGTGTCTGTCATGGACGGCATCCTGATGATTATTTTTTATAACCAGGAAAGAGTTCACGGCCTGGCGCCGGTGGATGCGATGTACCGCGCCGCCTCCACCCGCATGCGCCCGCTGTTGATGACCGCGCTTTCAGCATGCATCGGTCTCCTTCCCGCGGCGATTTCCACGGGTATCGGCAGCCAGGTCCAGCGTCCGCTCGCCACCGTGATCGTGGGCGGCATGCTGGTCGGCCCCGTGATGCTGCTTCTCGCTGTGCCTGCGCTGAGAATGATATTTCTAGGCCGCGACAATCACCCTCATCCACCATCTGGGGAATTACTATGAAGGTCGCCTGCCTTCTTTTTCCGAGCCTGATGGTGACGATGATCTGGGCCGCGTTGACGCCTGGAATAAGTTATGCGGCCCCATCCCAACAAACATCGGCTGGAAGTTCCACGACCACACCAGTCGCAAGAAATCCCTCCAAGGAACAAAGATATCCCCGCCACGCTTCTGACAAGAATCATCCACGCAGCCGTGCAAGCCTAACCGCTGCAAATCATCCTAAGCAACTTCCAAATGGCCGGAAACGTTCCATACCTGGAAATGCCGCGAATTTCCATCAGTCTGATTCAGGCAAATCCGGTGCTGCTGCAAAAGGCGGGTTAATCCAGAATGAAACAGCCAGCAATGCCATGCTTGTTCGGCTGCCAGGTACCGTCGGGCCTACGGCAGCATCGCTCAACCCATCGCTCAACAACGTCCGCCATCGAGGACCCAACCCGGCGGTCGTTGGTGGATCGGCGAACTTAACTAGCAGCAATACCGGAGCAATCAACGGAACTCGTATGCACCGCAAGCCTTAAGGAATCAACTCGCATGATTCGCACTCGCAAATCGCTCCTTACCCGCTTCATCGCGATCTGTACCTTACTGTTCACGGCAGGGTGCGCGGTTGGGCCCAGGTTCAAGAGGCCCGCTGCTCCGGATGTCGGAGGTTATACGCCCGCTCCTATTTCGACCACCAGCAGCACGAACAACGTTGGTGGCGGAGAGGCGCAACACTTAGTTGAAGGCCACGATATTCCAGGAGAGTGGTGGACATTATTTCACTCGAAGCCGCTCAATGATTTGATTGAACGCTCGCTCAAAGTCAATCCCGACCTCAAGGCGGCACAAGCGGCACTGATAGTCGCAAGAGAGAATATGCTGGCCCAGCGGGGTGCTTACTATCCCAGTGTTAGTGGCGGTTTTTCGGCGAGCCGGGCGAAGTCATCGGCTGACATTTCACCTGTAACCAACACCAGTGCCTTGAATTACAGCCTCTACACGCCGCAGGTCAGCGTTTCGTTTGTGCCGGATGTTTTCGGTTTAAACCGGCGCACTGTGGAATCGCTGCAAGCACAAGAACAACAGGCGCGTTTTGCGCTGGCCGCAACGCATATCACGCTGAGCGCAAACGTCGCTGCCGGAGCTATCCAGGAGGCGTCGCTGCGGGGACAGATTGCCGCGACCCATGAACTCATCACCATCAATACCAACATGCTGCAGATTTTGCGGGACCAGTATGCGAAGGGGTATGCGAGTGAGCTCGATGTAGCGGCGCAGGAATCGCAGCTCGCGCAAGTCGCCGCCAACTTGCCCCCGCTGCTGAAGCAGTTGGCTCAACAACGCGATCTGCTGGCTGTGCTGGCGGGCTGGTTCCCCAACCAAGATTTGATCGAAAAGTTTGAGCTGTCGAGTCTACAGCTGCCGCAGGAACTGCCGGTGAGCCTTCCTTCGCAACTCGTGGAGCAGCGCCCGGATGTGCGCCAAGCCGAGGAAAACTTGCATTCAGCTAGCGCACAGATTGGAATTGCGCGTGCGAACCGCCTCCCGAGCTTTGCCCTGACTGCGGATGCTGGCAGCATGGCGGTGGTCCTCGGTCGGTTGTTCTCGGGAGGGAATGGCTTTTGGGATATAGCCGCAGGCGTCACGCAGCCCATCTTTGATGGCGGCACTCTCATGCATCGGGAGCGCGCCGCGAGAGCCGCTTATACTCAGGCCGACGAACAATATCGTGGTACCGTCCTCACCGCGTTCCAGAATGTCGCGGACACGCTGAGTGCGCTCCAACAGGACGCCGACGCCTTGAAGGCCGCGGCCGCCGCCAAAGATGCCGCCAGCGTCACCCTCGACCTGACGAAAAAACAGCTTGAATCCGGGTATGCCAGCTACCTCGCGCTCTTGAGCGCGGAACAAGCCTATCAACAAGCCCTCATTAACCTTGTGCAGGCTCAGTCGAATCGTTACGCCGACACAGCCGCATTGTTTCAGGCTCTTGGCGGCGGATGGTGGAACCGGACCGATATTCCGAAGAGCTAGCTATGAAGGCGATACTAGTTGCACCCTTGAGCGGTGGTACGCTAATGGCAACCTACCTTTCGGTGAGTGCCGTCGCCATGGCACTCGGAACTTTTGTGGCGGCCTCACCCCTTCGGGCAGCTAAGATTTGGGGCTCGCAACGACTCGGCAACTCGGCTCCTGAACGCAGGGCTTCGTTTGTACGCTGGTACCGCGCCTTCGGGATCCTTCTTTGTCTAGCAGGCCTGCTCGTAGCGGATTTCCGCTGGGGTTGCTGGGATAACTTCCTGTTTGCCCGTCACTCGACCAGAATCCGGACTTGGATCTCTCGGTGGCGAAGGCTCCGGCGATCATGGTAAACGAGCGGGTTCGCTTACTTCTTCAGATCCGCGGTAAAGTTCGTAACCACGGTGATGGATTGGCTGACCTGCTGCGAAACCCGGTCCAGCAGGATTTTCCGTCCGTCGGGAGTGACATCGTAAAAGGGCTGCCCCAGAACGGTCCATCGGCTGACCATGCTCTGAGGGGCACCGAATTCGAGGGCGCCGCCGGCATCCCTGACCCGCACCGCGAGAAGAGTTTGAGTCCCGTCCAAATAGTAGAACTCTCTGCCGTCCTTGCCCCACAGCGGAAGCATTCCTCCATTGGCCGAGATCTGCCACTTGCCTTGCCCGCCGCCAAAGGCGACCACAAACACCTCATTTACACCGGACTCACTCGACTGGTAGGCCAGCCAATGGCCATCGGGAGAAAGTTGTCCAACGGCACCGCGTAGCAGCACCATCGACGGTTTGCGCTCTCCCTCCAGCGGCAAGGCCCAGATCTGCCCCTGGCCTTCCGGCGTGCGCTGCGTATAGATCAAGGACTTGCCGTCGCTAGACCAACTGTCGGGCGCGATCTGCGCGTCAACGCTGACCAGAACCTCTTCGACGCCGCTACCGTCGGAGCGCTTGCGGTAGAGGCCAAAATGATCGCTGCGCCTGGACATGTAGGCGATCCACTTGCCATCGGGCGACCAGACTGGGGACGTGAAGGGTTGCCTGTCACTCGGGCACAATCGCCAAAGTTGCTCACTTCCCCGTTCTGTCCTTGCCTATTTGTATTAACTATGGTTAACTGGGAAGCATCATCCTTGGTTAATGATCGAAGCAGGGAACATTTCGCTTTAGGGCAAATGGTAAGGAATTCATGGCGTGGGCAGTTCGCTTTGCTTTTCTCATGTTGACCGTGGCGTGTCTCCTCCCGGTGGAAGCAGTGGCACAAGGCGAGACAACGAGCGCCATCGTTGGCGAAGTAAGGGACATGACTAACGCAGTTGTGCCGGGCGCCACGGTGACGATCGCCAATCACGAGACCGGCCTAAAGCGCAGCGCCAGGACCGATGACGCGGGCCGGTTCAATTTCCCACAGTTGAAGCCTGGCGCCTACTCGGTCAAGGCGGAAGCTCCGGGATTCGAAACGCAGCAAAATGACAATGTCGTTTCGGGTCTGGGCCAGAAGCAGAGAGTAGATCTCACGCTCAAGATCGCTCGATCCAATGAGGTGGTTGAGGTAAGCAGTGAAGCTCCACTCATCAACCCGGAAAACGCAAACACATCCACCACTCTGAATGCGCCGGCGCTGGAGAATCTGCCGAATCCGGGCGGGGACCTGACCTACCCTCTGCAGTTTTCGCCTGGGGCCCTCATCAACACGGCGGGCAGCAGCAACGACTTCGTCGGCGGCACCAACGGGTATGGCAACGTGGAGTTTAACGGCCTGCCTGCTCTCTCAAACGGCTACATCGTTGACGGACTGGAAACGAACGACCCCCTCACGAATCTCAATAGCGGCCTTTCCACCAATCTCGTCCTGGGATTGAATTCGATTTCGGAAGTGACTGTCAACACGCTTTCCTATTCCGTGGATCAAGGGCGCTATGGAGCATCCCAAATCGACTACGTCACCAAGTCCGGCACCAATCAGTTTCACGGGAATCTCTATGAACTGTGGAATGGAGCGCTGCTGAATGCAGCGGACTACTTCACGAATGCGACGCCAGGAAACCACAAGCCCGGTTCAACCGTGAATCATTTTGGAGGCAGCATCGGCGGCCCGATTGCGCACGATAAACTATTTTTCTTCTTCGACAGCGAGTGGGTGCGCATCGCACTGCCCATCGTCACCCCGGCGATCGTTCCCAGTGCGGCATTCCAACAATACGTCTTGCTGCAGCTTCCTCCCCAGTCGGTGCCGTTTTATCAGAAAATGTTCTCGCTCTATGAAAATACCAGCGGCACACCCACCGCGATACTTGGTTGTCCGCTTGCCGCAGGGGATGGTTGCGCCAACCGGCAAAGTGTTTCGCACTCCACCGACGATCACGAACAGGTGCAAACCGTCCGCATCGACTACAACATCAACCAGAAAGATACGACTTGGTTTCGTTTTCAGGCGGACACGGGTGTACAAGCTGCCTACACCGATCCCATCAACTCTTTGTTTGATGCGGTGTCTCCTCAGCCTCTCTATTCGTTCGCCGCAGGGCACACGCACATCTTTTCGCAGAACCTGGTGAACTACTTCAATCCCGCATTCTCCTGGTACGAAAGCCTGTTTGGACCGAGCAACTTTCAGGAGACACTTTCCGCTTTTCCGATCATGCTGCAGGGCAGCGGCGCAAATCCCTTCACGCCCATCGGGGGGCTTGACAACACCTGGGTTCAGGGGCGGCGAGCCTCTCGCTTCTTCATCAATGACAACCTCGCCTGGAGCCATGGCGCTCACGAACTCAGGTTTGGCACCAACACCCGCATTTTCCGCCTGAATGACTATGACTTCGGGGAAGGCACAGTTCCCACCGTCACCTACGCGAACTTGCAGCAATTTATCGATGGAGTAGCGAACACGGCCTTGCAGACGTTCCCTTCAAACCCCAACCAGCCATTCAACTTTCTTAATCTCGATCTCTACGCGCAAGACACATGGAAAGTGACTCGCAAGCTGACGTGGACGTTCGGTCTGCGCGACACCTTCAACTCCAATCCCCTGAATCCGCATGATCAAGTCGCCCGTCTCAGCGGTTCTTTCGGTTCCATCTCGCATAATGTCAATCAACCGCTGAACGCCGCGATTCAAACTCACCTCGGCAATCTATTCTCGTCTACGCCGCTGGCGATTCTGCAACCGAGAATGGCGATTGCGTGGCAGTTCGAGCCGAAATCCGTCCTCCGCACTGGCTTTGGGATTTTCAGCGACATCTTGCCGGGCAGCGTAGCTGACCTGATCGGTACGAATCCACCGTATGACAAAACGTTTCAGGGAGGACTCCTCGGCACGGTCGGCGGCACAGCAATCGCGCCCGGGGTACCAAACAGTGCCGTAGACGCGCCCACTGCCGCGAATCAGCTTTTTACTTCAGGATTTCCTCAGGGCCAGCTCTCCTGTGCATCTCCGCAGGCAAATCCCACAACTTGTCTTCCACCAGTCGCGATGACGGCAGTCCCCGATGGCAAACTCCACGCGCCGTACTTCATGGAGTGGAGCCTGGGAATGGAACATCAATTCGGAACGGCGGCGAGTCTGCAGGCACAATATGTGGGCACGCGGGCCGTGAACCAGCCCTACTCAACCCAAGTCAATGGATACCAGACAGTGTGCCAGGGCTGTTTTGGACCGTTCCCCTACCTGCAGCCGAGCGATCCGCGATTCGGTGCGGTGACCCAGTTCTCCACCGGTGCAAACAGTCACTACAACGGCCTTCAACTGACCGCGATGAAACGTCTCGGACGCGGCCTGCAGGGGCAAGTCAACTACACCTTCAGCCGTTGCATGGATACAGTCTCGAACGGCGGCTTTCTGCAATTCTCCGCCGGAGGAATTCTATCGCCGCTGCCGGGAGAACTGGCCCGCGATTACGGTCCTTGCGATTACGACATCCGGCACAATTTCAACGCGCAGTATGTGTATCAGTTGCCGGTGAAGGTGCGGAATCATTCTCTCGGTTACGCGCTCAACGGCTGGCAGATTTCTGGAACGGTGTTTTCGCACAGTGGAGTGCCGTTCTCGGCGCTGAGCACGCCCTATTCCCCTACCAATCCCAGCACTGGGCAGCAAGAGGGTATTGTGCAGGGTAGCGGGCCGGAGTTCGCCAGCGTTGTTCCTGGCATTACGCTCTATCAGCATCATCCGATTCCCGGCGTCACACAAGCGGGAACACTTCAATGGCTCAATCCTGACGCTTTTGTCTCGGTTGTTGATCCGAGCACCGGGCAGTGCTATGGGGGTGACAGCCCGCAGAATTGCCAATTCGGAAACCTGGGCCGCAACGCCCTGCGCGGTCCTGATTTTCTCTGGAGTGACTTCTACCTGACAAAATGGTTCCCCTTGACCGAGCATGTGAAACTGCGGTTTGAGGGGCAGTTCTTTAATGTCTTCAACCATCCAAATTTCAGCCCTGCCCAACGGTGGTGCAGGCCGGCATTCCGGGAGAGCCCTCCACGCAAACTGGATTCGGAGCGCTCACGTCCACAACTTCTCCGCCGACCGGTTTGCTGGGCGTGGGTTTGGGCGGCGACAGCACTCCCCGCATGATCGCCTTTCAAGCACGGCTAGAATTCTGAACATTCCCAAAACAGATTCGCCAGTGGCAGCGGATCCGACGATTCTGAACGTGTTGTCGCTAACCGTGAAAGGCATCCAAACATGACCTCGCAGTCGCAGTGCGGTGTACCACAGGATGGAACTAGCCTCAGTAGGTTTCCATTCGGGGTCTCTGTGCTGAAGCAACGCCGAATCAATGGTTTAGATTCGAGATCCCTACGTTCTGTAGTGTCCCGAACCAGGTGCTCTACCAGGCTGAGCCACTCCCCGACTGTGCTGCGGGCGGCGATTGGGAAGCGATCACCCGCGAACTGCAGCGTTTTCCCGCACTTAAAATTATGACATTCCAGTCGTCGGCTCGATCATGTGTTGTTGGCATTGCCTCTTTCGTCGCCCACTCTTACGACCGCCGCTTTCGCGGTAGACTGATCTCGCATCATGCTCGTCCTCGCCGCAACTCGACTCTTCACGCCCCTGGAAGAACTGCAGAATCCTCTTCTCTTTGTGGAAGACGGCCGCATCGCGGAGATCGCCTCGCGCAACCAGAAGGAGATCCCAAACGCTGCAACAGTCGTGGATTTCGGCGACTCCATTCTGGCGCCCGGTTTCGTCGACATCCACATGCACGGCGGGACTGGTCTGGACGTCATGCGCGCGTCGCCGGCCGAATTGCCGCGCCTCGGCAAGTGGCTCACCACGCACGGCGTAACCGGCTATTTCCCCACCACGGTCGCGGCACCGCTGGACCAGACTTGCACCGCGCTCGGGTGCCTGGCCGATGCGATCGAAGCCGGACGATCGCCCGCCAAAACAAACCGCGATGCGGTGCAGGCTCGACCGCTGGGCATTCATCTGGAGGGCCCGTTTCTCAGCCACAAACGCCGCGGCGTACATGCGCCGGAGAACCTGGTTGAGCCTACACCGCAAATTTTCGAGCGCCTGTGGCGAGCCGCGCGCGGTCACGTCCGCATGATGACGATTGCGCCCGAGCTGCCCGGAGCGATCGAGGTCATTGCAGAAGCCGCGCGCCGCAATGTCTGCGTAAGCATCGGCCACTCCGACGCCGTGATGGAAGGCGCGCGCGCCGCAGTGCGCGCCGGCGCGCGCCACGCCACCCATACCTTTAACGCGATGCGGCCGCTCGACCACCGCGAGCCCGGAATCGTCGGCGAAGTGCTGACCAACAAGCGGCTCACCGCCGATATCATCGCCGACGGAATCCATGTTGCTCCCGAAGTTGTGGAACTTTTTCTGCAAGCGAAAGGGATCGATGGATCGGTGCTGATCACCGACGCCACCTCCGCCGCCGGCATGCCCGATGGCACTTACCAGCTCGGCCCCATGCAGGTCGAGGTGAAAGATGGCAGGTGCACGATGGATGGCAAACTCGCCGGAAGCGTATTGACCATGGACCAGGCCGTCCGCAACGTGACCCGGTTCGCCGGCTGGCGCCTGCTGGACGCAGTGCGCGCCGCAACTCTGAATCCGGCGCGGGCCGCCGGTTTTGAGCAATCCGGAATTCTCGCTCCCGGAGTGGAGGCGAATCTCGTGGTTCTCACTCACAGCGGAGAAGTGCAGAAAACGATTGTGCGCGGGCGAGGTTATTAGAGTGCCGCCGGAGATTTCAAGTCCTGTCTAGTTGGGTTTTCGCTCTTTTGCGTCGACCAGGTGGCGTAGCAGCACGGCTTCATCGGCGCGTGTCAGACGGTCTAGAAAAGAAGAATCTACGTTCGCGTCGCTCGACGCTGTCGCGGGTGCGGCTTGGCGCAACTTGTCGCCCAATTCCGGATCGTTGCTCATCACCTGCGAATAAAACCAAAGGAAGTGGCGCATCTGATCGAGAGACGAGCGCAGAACCTGAATGGCTTCGGTTTCGGGAAGCGCGCTTAGAGCTTCCATCAATTCCGGGTCGCTGGGCACTTGCATGGCGGCGCAATTGAGTTCGCGCTGAATCACTCGCAGATCCTCGGTGACCCGCACAATGCGGAGATGAAGGTCGTCCATCGGCACGTCTTTTCCCATGGGAATCTTGCTGCCTCAACATCTCATCGGCAGCGCGCAGCGAATAGATGTCCCACGATCATGCGCTTTGGTAATTCAAGCCATTACTTTGGTATGACGGTTTGCGCCGAATGGTCACCCTGTGCTGAAACCATTGTCTGGCGCGGCTTTTAACGGATTGGCTGCGCGGATCTCGCACCGCGGCGTTGATTCTTTGCGCCTGATTTTCGACCGCAGCCAACAGTGCAGCGGTCTCTTGCTCCAAGGTCACATGCTCCAATGTTGCACCACCCTGGCTGCTCAGGATTGGCGCTTTTGTGATAAAAACGCACGATGACTGAAGCCTCACAACCTGGAAACGGCCAGCAACTGCTCCGCGCCATCGGCCGCTGGAGCCTGGTCGCGCTGGTGGTGAACTCCATCATCGGCAGTGGCGTCTTCGGCTTGCCCTCAACCGTCGCCGCTCTCATCGGCAACTACAGCCCTTACGCTGTCCTCGCAGCCGGCGCTGGCATGTGCGTCATCATCGGCTGCTTCGCTGAAGTCGCCTCGCGCTTTCAGCAGGCTGGTGGTCCCTATCTCTACGCTCGCGTCGCCTTCGGACGCCTCATGGGAATCCAAACCGCCTGGATGCTCTGGCTTGGACAAGTAGCCGCGCCCGCCGCCAACGCCAACCTGTTTGTGATTTATCTGGGCGAGTTCTTTCCCCACGCCAAAGATCCTCTGCCCCGTGCCATTATTCTCACCGTGCTGGTCGGCTTTCTAACTTTGATCAACATTCGCGGCGTGCGCGCTGGAACGCAAGTCAGCAACCTGTTCACCGCGGCCAAGCTCGTGCCGCTGTTCGCCGTAATCGTTCTGGGCCTGTTCGTGCTTCAGCAGCACCACTGGAACATCGCGACCGCACCCATCGCGTCCCCCAGCACCAGTCAGTGGCTGAAAGCCATGCTGCTCCTGGTCTTCGCCTACGGCGGATTCGAAACCGCGCTCGCGCCCATGAGCGAAGCGAAAAATCCTCGCCGCGACGCTCCCTTCGCGCTCTTCACCGCGCTCGCGGCCTGCACCGTGATCTACGCGCTCATTCAGTGGGTCGTCGTCGGAGTCCTGCCCGACGCCGCGCACAGCCAGCGCCCTCTGGCCGACGTGGCGCGCCTCGCGGTTGGTCCCGTAGGCGCCGCGCTGGTCGCCATCGGCGCGCTGATCTCTTTCTACGGATATCTCAGCGCAAAAATTCTCGCCATGCCCCGCGTTCCCTTCGCCCTAGCCGAGCAAGGGGATTTCCCCAAAGCCTTCGCCACGGTCCATCGCCGCTTTCACACGCCCTATGTCTCGATCTTCGTCTTCGCGGCCATGGTCTGGGGATTAGCCCTGCTCGGCGACTTCAAATGGAACGTAACCCTTTCCGCCGTAGCCCGCCTCCTCTACTACGGCGTAGGCTGCGCAGCCCTGCCCATCCTGCGCCGCAAGCAGCCGGAAGGCGCAAACGCAATGTTCCACCTGCCCGCAGGAAATTTCTTCGCGGTGTTAGGCGTGATCCTGTGCGTGATCCTGATAACCCGCGTGGATTTCGGCCAGTCCCTGATCCTGATCGCGACGATCGCGCTGGCATTCGTGAACTGGCTAGTTGTTCGGAGTCACGAGGGCCGGCCCCGTTTACTCTCATAGGGAAGGAAATTCCCCTATTGGAGAAGATCGCAACACGAGATCATTTGTTACGGAAACCGAACACGAAAGCCTGCATTTAGCCAACCGACGTAGCCATCACACATCTCGACTGGGAGCCACCCAAGACGCTTGCGGAGCGACCGTTCCATTTTCGTAAATATCTGGTTCTCCATGCAAGGCCCGGTCCACGACGAAGTTAAACTGTGCGCGATTGTTACGCAGAGCAGATACGCAAGAGGAGTGCCCGCGATGAACATGTGGACGAAGCGTCTTGAAATCGCTGTGAATATTGCAATCCTGTGTGCCTTCATTACGGTCACGGTCTTGGCCGGGCAGCGGCTTTGGAGCGGTCGTGCCAACGCCCGAAACTCAAGACCGGAAATTGGTGCGAAAGTCGCACTCCCTGGCGTGGATTGGTCAAAGTCTGAGCGCAACCTAGTACTGGCTCTCAGCACAACATGCCATTTCTGTAGTGAGAGTGCTGGGTTTTACAAGAAGCTACTGATGGACGTCGCTGACCGGGGAATTCAGGTCATAGCGGTTCTGCCCCAAGCCCCTGCGGTAAGCCGTACATATCTGGATGGCCTGGGCATATCGGTACCGGAGGTTCTCCAGGGCCCGTTGGATTCGGTTGATGCGACCGGCACTCCGACCGTGCTGCTGGTTGATGCAAAAGGAAAGATACGCAAAGCCTGGGTCGGTAAGTTAGAACCCGAGCGAGAGGGAGAGGTCATTGCTAGCTTGCGGTAATTGCGTCGCCTTCCTTCAAAACAAGTTCTGACCGGACAAACGGTTAGAGGTTAAGGAGAAGAACCATGAAGGTGATCTCACAAAATAAACTGGCAAAAAGGCTGTTGCTGCTTTTTGTGCTGACGGGAACGCTCATTTACCTGCGGGTCCCGACCAAGGCCCACGCAGATGAGAGGGAAACCTGCCTCGCTCTTTGTGCAGAGGCAGCCCCGAAATGCCTTGAAAAATGCGGTGATGACCAGTCATGCATAAACGCTTGTGACCTAGAAAACGAGGCGTGTATAGCATACTGTGACACCTTGCCGTAGGCACGGAAGAAACACCATCGAGCACGGAGCCTCACCTCGCCCACCCTTCCTAAGAGTGGGCGAGGCGCAGTTGATCCCCGCCCTGTGGCCCACATCTAGCGCTAGGCGGCGAGGATCGGGGTGCCCCATTTCTCTCGTTCTTTGCGAGAAGTGGGCAAGGCGCGGCCGATCCCTGCCACTCTAAGCAACACCATCTCGCGAACGCTCACTGCCGCTCCTTCAGCACACGCCGCAGATTTCTCTTCCCGTGCAGAACGGCGACAACCTGAAGAGGAGACGTCCCGGGCCGGTAGACAACGGTGTAGTTGGGATAACGCGTCAGCGTCCAGAAACGCAGCGAACGGCTCGTGAGGTCGGAACGGGAGTGGCCGCGCATGGGAGCCTCGGCAACAAACGCACACTCGTCATAGATCGCTTGTTCGACGCGATCAGCGGCTTTCTCGCTGCCCTCGGCAATGTAAGACCAGATCTCGAAAATATCGGCTTTGGCAAGCGGCGTAAGAGCATAAACGCTCATCGTTTAGACGCGCGCTCTTGATGCCAGTCGTCTTTCATCCCCTGAATTTCACGCCGGGCCTGGTCCCCGTCAATCAGTTCGCCGCGCTCGGCCTGTAGAAATCCTTCTTCGATGTGAGCCGTCAAGGCGCGGCGTTCTTCGTCGGTCCAGCTTTCCTCGGCGTCCTGAGCTTCAAGAGCCCGGCGGAAGACATCTTCGACGCTACTATAACCGCCGCTGGAAAGCCGTTTGTTGACTAACGTTTCAAGATCGGGGGGCAGGTTGACCTGCATGGCCAGTTCTCCCTTCGCTTTCCATCATAATCTTTTGGAGCGTCAAGCCCAAGCGGCGCGGGCGTGTCTTGATCAAAGAGAATGTGCATCGGCGGAAACCGGCGAATGGCTGGCGGGCGGCGGGGCGTCAAGACTGCGGGCCGCAAAGTCGAGCACGGCAACAATTTGTTCCCGCGTCACGCCGAACCACTCCATGATTTCTTCGACACTTGCGCCGGATTCGAGGTTCTCAAAAACGGTGGAAACCGGCATGCGAGTGTCCTTAAACACCCACGCGCCACTGCGCTTGCCGGGAACGCTCCCCCACGGCGGGACACTTGGACCAGTCGAGGTTCGCCATGTTCTCACCTTTCATCATCTTAGCCGGGTGCCCCATTTCTCGCGTCCTTTGCGAGAAGTGGGCGATACCGCCGCCGCAGGTTTTCCACAGGTCCAGCGCAAGACCACGTGACATCCAACCTTGTTATCCACAGGCCCATCAACCGACAATGGTTGAGGCCGTGACGGTTGGCACAAGCCAACTCGGCTCGCCACTAAGTCATTGGTTCTAAAGAGCTTAATATTTAAGTGATTTGACATCAGTACTTTGCGGGGAATTTCCCGCTAAGGTGTTGAGTCCAGATATTTTAGAAAATGGGGGGGAGGGGGGCAGCCTCCAACGGGTACAGACCGGGCGCATCCCTGACAAAGACAGACCGGGGCATTCCTGACACTTTCGTAGATTTTCGCAGGCGTGTAGAGGCGCGACACGCCCTGCAAAGCGAGCAGTGTCATGGACGAGAAAGCGCGGTTTATCTTCAGAGTATGAACAGGATGAGCGCACGATGAGTGAGCTCTGTGGGCGCTACGGAGTGGGACGGGAGACCGGCTACGTGTGGGCTGCGGCGGTATCGGGAGCGCGGTCAGAGCCCTTGTTGCTCCATCTCCAGCAGGGTTTTCTTGCGCTCCACGCCCCAGCGATAGCCGCTGACGTTGCCATCTTCGCGGACCACGCGATGACACGGAATCGCAACCGCGACGGGATTCGTGGCGCAGGCACGCGCCACAGCGCGAGTGGCGCGCGGCTTGCCGATCGCCTTGGCGACCTGACTGTAAGACCGCGTCGCGCCAAACGGGATCGATTGCAAATAGGTCCACACGCGCCGCTGAAACGCGGTCGCGCGAATGTCGAGGGGCAGAGCAGAACTCAGTTCCCTGCCCTTCATCTTCCCTCGCAGCGCGTCGAGCAGCGTATTGACCCATGACCTCAATCCGCCTTCGTCGAGCTTGCGCGTTGCAAAAGGGAATTCGCGCTTCAGTCCTTCGATCAACTCGCCATCGGACCGGGCAAACTGAATGGCGCAAACGCCGCGATCGGTGGCCGCGATCAGCATGCGGCCAAGCGGCGACTCGGCGCAGGTATAGCGAATCGCGGCAGCGATTGCGCCGCGGCGATACTTATCGGGAGTCATTCCCAGCTGCGACGCGGTCTTTTCATACAGGCGGCTGCTGGAGCCGTAGCCAGCGTCGTACATGGCGCGTGTAACGTTATCTCCGGCCTGCAGATTGCGCTTGAGTTGGCGCAGACGGCAGGAGTCGGCATACTCGCGTGGGCTGATGCCGAGAACCACTTTGAAGCGCCGCTGCAAATGAAACGGGCTTTGGCGGAATGCTTTGCCGAGACTGCCAAGAGTGATCGGCTCGTCCAGATGCTGCTCGATGTAGCGGCAGATCGCCTTCACTCCATCCGATTGCGGATTGCCGCTGATCGATTTGGGCCGGCAACGCAAACAGGCTCGATAGCCGGCTTGCTCGGCCTGTTCGGGCATTTCAAAAAAACTGACGCTCTCGCGGCGCGGCCGACGCGCCGGACACGACGGCCGGCAATAAATACCGGTGCTGGAAACGGCGAACACGAACTCTTCGTCGCGCGATGGGTCGCGTGCGACCACGGCCTTCCAGCGCTGGTCGCGCGCGTGGTTGCCGCGGATTTGGCTATCTCGGCCCAGATCATCGCGTTGACCGTGTTCCGGCCGCCGGTCATCTTGCTGGCTCGAAAGCCTAACTTGCGAAACCTTAGCCTGCGAGATTTTGGGTTGCGATGCCGACATTTCCGTTCCAGTCTTCATGGCAAGTACGGTGTTGGAGAACATGAAGGAAGCGTACGACAGCCCCGTTTGGCGAACTATCCGAATCTTGCGGTCAAAGTGAATTCGTGACGCGGCCACGTAAGCCTCGGCGGACTGGAGCGTCGCGATCGCGTCAATTTAGGCATTCAGGAGGAACTTATGCTTAGAATCGATCCTACAGCCCAATTCTATGAACCAAGCCCTTATGACCTGCCGCTTAGTGTGGAGCAGTCGAGCGCTGCATCCAGAAGTCACTTCAGCCGCGCGTACTCTGCTTTGGCTTCTTTCAGAACGGGGATGCCGGGGTCGGCATCTTTCCAGAGTGTGAGAAAATCTTTGTAAGCAGCGAGCGCGCGCACGCGGGCGGCGTCGGCATCCGCGCCCTGCGAGGTCCTCGACTGCAAGGCGTTCGCGCGCGCCAATCCCAGATGGGCCAACGCTCCCGTCCAGCAGTTCCAGACAATGCCATTGTGGTCGAGGAGCTTCTGAAACTCGCCGGCGGCAGCGCCGCCCTGTCCGGCTGCCAGGTATGCTTCTCCGCGTACATACACAGGATAGAGGCAAGAAATATTGTTGACGAATGGAATCAGTCCCAGACTGAGGACGGAAGTGCTTTGAAGAGCATTCAGGGCGATAGCCGGATTTTTTCTGTCCAGCGCTAATTGCGCCTGGATCGCGGGCAGCCAAAGCGACTGCACCTGGGTATCCAGGGGAAAGCGTTTGTTCAGGCTTCGCACGCTGGATTCGGCTTGAGCCACATCGCCCGCCATGGCGAACGCGAGTGCCGCTTCGACTTCAACTCCCTGACTCGCGGGAGCGAGTTTTAGGACCGCTGCCGCCGTCTTCCGCGCTTCCGCAGCGTACCCGTAAGCGGCATCGCGCAATGCGCCATTCTCCAGCCATATTGCCGCGTTTTCCTTGCTATCGGCGCGCATAGCGGAGTCCAGGGCCCGCTGAGTCAGTTCCCGCGCTTTGGCCAGGTGACCAGCATAGGCCTCAGTGTCGGAGGCAAGCGCAAGTCCGTAGTTCTCTTCGGGTCTGCCGGAAAACCATTTTTCCTGCTCCGCCATAGCGGCGGAGTCCGCGCCGAGAAACCCAAGCGCGTAGAGCGCATTGTGGAGCAGCAAATTATCGAGCTTTCGCGTTTGTGCCTCATGAATAATCTGCCGCGCTTCGTCGAAGCGCTGAGAGGCGAGCGCGTAGTTAGCCAGGTCGTCGTAAGGAACTACATGATCGGGGGCGAGGCGCAGGGCGTCGCGAGTTACCTCAATGGCTTTCTCATACAGCCCCTGCGAGGCAAAATCGGTGCCCAAACTGATATACCCTCGGAATTCGCGCGGGTAACTTGCAACCAATTCCTGACGCGTCTGCGCCGCTTTATCCAGTTCCCCAGTTACATTGCGGTAATAGAGGGCGGCGATCGCCAGCCTTTCGCGCTCGCTGGCATGTTCCCGCAACTGGAAGGCTTTGGTGAAGTATTCTTCGGCCCGACCTACCTCACCGAGACTGGAATAGTCCATGCCCGCCTCATCGTAGGCGATGGCGAAATTAGGATCGAGTCCGATGGCACGTTGAGCGTAAGGCAGGGCGGCAGCGGGGCCGTTTTCACGAAAGGCCTCCGCGCCCAGGCTGTACGCTTTCAGCGCTTCCAGCGAAGACGTGGTGGCCTCTACCAGAGGAACGTCAAATCTCTGCACGGTAGCCAGCGACTCGCCCAGTTCGCCGCGCAGCCTGGACGCCGCCTCGCCCAGCACGTTCAATACTTTCTCTTTGGACGCGGCCGTAACCTGCTGCTGCGCCAGCGTGTCCCCGTTCTGGCAGTTCACCGCTCTCAACCCCACCACATATTCGCTGCCCAGGCTGCCAATCGCTCCGGCAATATAGGCTTTGCTGCCCGCCCGTTGGCACAGCTCGCGGGTTTCGTCGGCCGTGAGTTTGGTGCCGGCGGGACGGGTCATGGTCCGCAAGGTCGCTGCCACCTTTTGGTCGGAGAGCACATTCAGGAAGGGTGACTGCTGCAACGAAACGACGAGCGCGGTCTTCAAGGTATCGTCAAACACCGGATCGCCAGTGCTGTTGGCGAAGTCGGCGAGAACGATGGTGTCCTTGTCGGTCAGGGGCCTGGTTTGGCGGGAGCGATAGTAAAAGCCTCCCGCCAGCAGTGCGGCACTCACCAAGACTACCGCGGCAGCCAGGGTCCGCTTGCGAAGCCCCGGGACCATCGCCGTCCGCTCCGGGCTGCGCCGATCGACTTGCCCCGCCAAATCGCGTCCGGCTATATCCCCGCTCTCAGCCACCTCGGCCGTGGGAGCGGCAACAAAGCAGGCGGCATAGCCGCCCTTGGGAATTTCGATGCGGATGGGATCCTGGCGGCCTTCGTTCTCGTAGTATTCCTGCAACTTCTGCCGCAGCCGCCGGGCGGCCATTCTGACCACCGGATCAAGCCGCGGATCGAACGAATCCTTCCGGTCGAATACATCGATTCCCAAACGGTACTCTTTGAGTTGGTCTCCTTTGCCCGCCAGGGTCTGCTCGACGGCGTATCGAAGAAAGCGTTTCAAGAGCTCGGAATCACGGAGAGATCCGGCGGCTAGAGCCTTTCCCAGCTCGGCGCGCGCGTCCGCCGCGCGCACGTCCGCCGGGGACGTGACGCTTTCCGGTCCCTGGCCGAGGACTGGCGTAGAAACATTCTCGGAGGTCGAAGAATCCACCCGGTTGCCCCCTATTTGCAATCGAAACGCCTTCGGGAGGAGGGTCGCTGAGGTCCAGCGCCCTCAGTTTACCGTAACTTTACCCCCAAATGCTTGTGGAAACGGCTTGGGCCGACGCAAAATGCGCCCTCGGGTCAGGCAGTGCCCGATCCGCGTAACCCAGCGACCCCGAGAAAGATCAGGAAAGAAACGGAGAAGACCATGCGATCCTTGATCAGCGCCCTTTGCGCCGTGCGTTCTTTTACCAGCCCAGCCACCGTAGCCCACTGGACTGTGAAAATTCTTTCACCTACCCTGGTTTTCTCCGCTTTAGTCTTTTCCTGTCCGGCACAGAACTCGGTGTTCGCTTCCCCCCAAGCAACCCAGCCGAAGGTTGCGCAGTCCAAAGCAGTTCAAAGCACGGGCCAACGTAAGGCCGTCCAGCCCCCGGCAGCGCAAACTGCCGCTCAACCGCACGTGGCTGCGCCTCCTGCCAACCCGCTCAACAATGTCACCCTGCCAGCCCCGCACCCGCAGACGGGATCGCGGCGAGCGCGCCGTAACCAGCCCGGCACGGCAGACACGTTTACTAACGCCGACGCCAATGGCCTATGGAGCGACGCCAATAACTGGTCTGCGGGAGAGCCTAATAGCAGCGACAATGTGCTGATTACAGGAACAGGGTCGGCGGCCGCGGCAACCCAGGACGTAAACGACACGGTCGACGATCTGGCTCTAAACTCAGGCGACAGCCTGGGTCTCAATAACGGCATCACCTTGACACTCGATGGAACCGCCGTCAGGAACGCCGGAACCATTAATTTGAATGCCAGCGCCGCCTATACGGGCCTCTACTTCAACGGCAACGTGATACTGAGCGGCGCCGGCACTGTCAACATGTCGGATGACGTTCACAACTACCTCCAGAACGGCAGTGGCACGTTCGTGAATCAGAGCACCATTCAGGGAACCGGCACCCTTTACCCAAGCGGAGACTCCTTTGCAAACTCCGGAGTCATCAACGCTACCTCGGCCGCCGGAAATCCCATCACGATTTCGATGGGAGGCCAGACCTTCACTAACACCGGAACTATGGAAGCCACCGGCGGAGGTGCGCTGGTTCTGACGGGCACAAACTACGCCAACACGAGAGGCACGATTGCCGCCTTTGGAGCCGGATCGACCGTCCAACTGAATCAGCCGACGATTACCGGCGGCACGTTTACCAGCAGTGGCGGAGGCGTGATTGAATCCACCGAGAACTACACCACGCTCGACGGAGTGACCATCAGCGCTGGCAGCACCTACGAAGCGACCAACGATTCGATCACAAACTTAGAAGGCACTATCACCAACAACGGTTCCATCCTGGTGCAGAACACGGGCAATGGCAGTTCCCTGGATGTTGCGAACAGCAGCGGGGCCACGCTGCAAGGCAGCGGTACCGTGACTTTGTCGGATGCCCCCTACAACTACAACTATATAGGCCTGAACAATGGAAATCTGACCAACCACAGCACCATCCAGGGAGCGGGTACGATCAATACCGCCAACAACGTTCTAACCAACACGGGCACGATTGACGCGACCTCGACTTCCGGCAATGCTCTGTTGATTCAGACCGGCGGCGCACCGGCAGGGGTCACCAATACGGGCATACTGGAAGCCACCGGCGGCGCGCCGCTGGTGCTCCAAGGGCTTTATAACAACACCAACGGCACGATCAAGGCAGTTGGCGCCGGCTCGACCGTCCAACTGAACCAACCGACGATCACCGGCGGCACACTAAGCTCCAGCAACGGGGGATTGATCGAATCTGTCGCAAACTATACCACCCTCAACGGAGTAACCATCAGCGCCGGCAGCACCTACGAGGTGGTCAACGACTCGATCACAAACTTAGAGGGCACCATCACCAACAACGGTTCCATCCTGGTGCAAAGCACGGGAAACAATGGCAGTTCCCTGGATGTTGCGAACAGCAGCGGGGCTACGCTGCAAGGCAGCGGTACCGTGACTTTGTCGGATGCCCCCTACAACTATATAGGCCTGAACAACGGAAATCTGACCAACCATATCACCATCCAGGGCGCGGGCACGATCACTACCGGCAACAACGTTCTAACCAACACGGGCACGATCAATGCGACCTCGACTTCCGGCAATATGCTGCTGATCCAGACCGGGGGTGCACCGGCCGGTCTCACCAATACGGGGACGCTGGAGGCTACGGGTGGCGCGCAAATCCAACTAAACGGTAACTACACTAATACCGGGGGCACAATCCAGGCGGTGGGTGCAGGTTCAATCGTCGAGTTGAACCAACCGACGATTACTGGCGGCACG
Source organism: Acidobacteriaceae bacterium (assembly GCA_003156805.1). Taxonomy (GTDB): domain Bacteria; phylum Acidobacteriota; class Terriglobia; order Terriglobales; family Acidobacteriaceae; genus Sulfotelmatobacter. The sequence continues at coordinate 22,895 of PMHV01000051.1, forward strand.
TTCACCAGCAGTGGCGGTGGCATCATCGAGTCGCTGTACGAAACGAATCTCAGCAATCTCAGCATCAGCAGCGGCAGTACCGTCGTGGTCACCAACACCGGTTATGCCACTACTATCTCCGGCACCATCAGGAACAACGGCAGCATCCTTGTCGGGCAGGGCACAAACGGCAATGGCGCGCTCTTCGTGCCGAGCAACACCACCCTGAGCGGCAGCGGGACGGTAACGCTCTCGAACTCCAGCGGCAACTCGATCTTCGGCGGAAGCAATAACGCAGTGTTCACCAACGCCAGCACAATTCAGGGAGGCGGAACCATCGGATCGGGAAACATATTCGATCTATTTACCATTGTGAACAGTGGAAAGATCATCGCGAACCAGAGCACGCCGCTGATCATTCAGGGATATAACGCTTCTCCCACCGGGAGTGGATTGCTGAACACCGGCACGCTGCAAGCGACGGGCGGCGCCACGATGCAGATCGACCAGACAGGTGGCAGCGGTCTTTTCACCAACAACGGGACGCTGAATGTTGGAACGAGCAGCACCATGACGATTTCCGGCGGATCTGGATATTTCGCCAACTATGGCGGAGGCGGCAACACCTATTGCGCAGGGCCTCTGACCGGAGGTACTTACACGATCAGCGGAACGCTGAACATTAACGTCACTTCACTATGCGGCGGCAGCAACCAGCCCGTAGTCATTACTTCCAACGCCGCCAACATTACGCTGAATGGCACTGCTGCCGCGATTTATGGCAACGGAGTCAACGCTCTGAGTTGGGGTGGGACGGAGGGCGCATGGCTGCAAACCAACAACGCCGGCGCTACGTTGAGCCTTCAGGGAGGAGCGTCGGTGGCGGAATTCGCTTCTGGCTTCGTTCAGGACGCCCCGGCGTTTCAAAACTCTGGCACGCTAACGATTGGCAAGCTCAGCAGCTTCACGCTAGGGGGCGGCAACTGCGAATTCGGATGGTGTGGGGCGAGCTATACGCAGTTGAGCGGCGGCAAGATGACCGTTGACGGAACTCTCACTGTCAGCAATCCTGCACTAGCGGGGCCCGACAGCATCAACATTCAGGGAGGTTCGGTTTTTGGCAACGGCGGGACGATCTCCGGCGTCGTCCTCAACAGCAGCGGCAGTTTCAACATCGGCGATGCGCTGCTAACCCCCGGAAAGGTCAGAGTTAGCGGCACTTACCAGCAGACTTCCGGCGGGGCGCTCACCATCGACATCGGAGGCGCCGCGGCCGGCACGCAATTCGATCAACTGACCGCCACACAGTTCATGCTGGGAGGAACTCTAAACATTGATCTGATTAACAGTTTCGTTCCCACCGTCGACGAGTCGTTCGTAATTCTGACGGGAGGACCGGTGACCGGCACTTTCGCAACGGTCAACGGCGTGGCCATTAACAGCGGCGAGCACTTCGAAGTTGTTTACAGCACGAACAGCGTCGGGCTCAAAGTAGTGTCGGGCCAGGCGATGGAAAAGCCGAATCGCGCGCCCAGCTTCGCGCCGGAAAACCTCACCTACGCGGTGTTGAAGGCGCGCAGTTCCAATCAGATCGAAACACTCACCCTGACCAACAACCCGAGCGTGCCGCTGGCCATCCAGGACATGCTCCTCGACGGCCCGGCTGCGGGCGACTTCGCCTTCACTTCGGACTGCCCGAATACGCTGTTGCCCGGCGCCGAGTGCACCATCTCGGTCATGTTCGCGCCGGTAAAGGCTGGCGCAAGAACGGCCACGCTCGTCATCACTGACAGCGCGGGTCAGCAATCTATACCACTCAGCGGATTCGGAAGATGAAGTTGCCATTCTGTCGGCAGCGCCTCGTTGGAATTCAGCGCCGCCGGAAGCTGCGACGCGATTCGGCTGCCGGCCGAGGACTAGCGTGGAAACATTCTCGGAGGTCGAAGAATCGACCGATTGCCCCAGTGTGTAATACGAAGTGCTCCGGAAGGGCGGTCGTCTGCTGAGATCATGTCGGAGCTTGGACACTTCCGTGCGCATTGGGACTAAAAGGAAGTTGACGTTCGCCGCCGGCTGGATCCGTTTGGCCTTCGCCCATCATCCGTAAGATCACTTCTTGCTGAAGCAGACCTATCGGGTCCGAGCAGCTTTGAACTTTGGCCTTGACACGATTTCAGTCTCGACGCTAGCCTACCTCGCCCATCAATTCAGGAGAAAGAATGTTCACGCCACAGAGTCTGTATATTGCGCTGTTGATGATGTTCACAAGTGCCGTCTGCTGGGGATCGTGGGCGAACACGTACAAAGGAGTGAAGAATTATCGCTTCGAGCTTTTTTACTGGGATTATGCGGTCGGAATATTTCTGATTTCTCTTTTTCTGGCGTTCACGATGGGAAGCGCGGGGCACGATTCGTCGAGCTTTCTCAATAACGTTCACGCCGCCGACAATTCGAACATTGTGAATGCTCTCATCGGCGGAGCTTTATTTAATCTGGCCAATCTTTTGTTGGTCGCTGCCATCGATATGGCTGGACTGGCCGTCGCGTTTCCCATTTCGATTGGCATCGCACTCGTGGTCGGGGTTGTGCTGAGCTACGCGCTTCAACCCAGAGGCAATGCGGTCTTTCTGGCGCTGGGTGTTGCCTGCGCGTTCATCGCGGTGGTTCTGGACGGCAAAGCTTATGGAAGCCTGGCCAGCGCCGGGCGTTCGGTCTCGAGAAAAAGCGTGATTGTTTGCGTCATTTCCGGAGTGCTGATGGGATTGTGGGCTCCATTTATGACGCACGCGATGACCCGCGGCAATTCACTTGGACCATACAGCGCTGCCGTATTTCTGACTCTCGGCGCGCTGCTCTCCTGTTTTGTTTGGAATGTGTACTTCATGAAACATCCTCTCGTCGGCAAACCGGTGAGCTTCGCGGGATTTTTCCGCGGGCCCACGTCCGGACATTTGCTGGGCGTTCTCGGCGGATGCATCTGGGGCGTGGGCACAGTTTTCAATCTGGTTGCGGCAAGCTTTACCGGAGTTGCTATTTCGTACGCGATCGGCCAGTCGGCGCCGATGGTCGCGGCGTTGTGGGGAGTGCTCGCGTGGAAAGAATTTGCGGGCTCAGGTTCGCGCGCAAGAATGTATCTTGTGCTGATGTTCGTTTTCTATGGGTTCGCGATTCTGCTGGTGGCGCGAGCAAACGGATGAGCGCGTTCTTTGACATGCAAGAGAGCAGGGGCGTTGCTATTTTCCTTTAATGCGGCTGACGAATAGCTGCAGGAACCGGTCAGCATCCGAGGCCACGCAAACGCGCGCATTCGGCTTCAGGTAGTCGAAGCCTTCGATTACGTAACGATCACCGTGCAACACGTTTTTTTCGTTGTACCCCATGCGATTCGCGACCGTTTCTCCGCGCGTAAACTCGCCTTTCGTTTCTACGTCGACGTGCATCTCTTTCAGGGTCACTAATGTTGGGTCGAGAGCAACTCCTACTGCGAGGGGATCGTACATGGCCGCGCCGCTGTATCCGCTTTTTTCGCTGCGCGAAAGATAGAACTCACCCAGCTTGGAAACGAAGTCAGTTTCAGGACCGTGAGCGGATTGCAACTCCGCGAGTTCTTTGCGCGTCAGCAGCGTGCGCTCGCCGATATCGGAGCCAACCATGGTTACCATCCAGCTGGCATTGAACACAATCGACGCAGCTTCGGGGTCGTTGTAGATATTTGCCTCGGCTGCTCCGTCGACGTTGCCGCCGGAAATGGAGCCGCCCATGACGACAATATTTTTCACCAGCCCCGCAATCGACGGATCTTTCGAAACCGCAAGCGCAATGTTGGTGAGCGGTCCTACGGGAATCAACGTGATTTCATGCGGATATTTATGGACCATCTCGATGATGAGGTCCGGCCCAAAGCGGGGATCGACTTTGCATTTGGAGGCCGGCAATTCTATATCGGCAAGACCGTTTTGTCCGTGCCAATACTCCGCCGTAATCAACTTCTGATTCAGAGGATGTTGCGCTCCGGCGGCGACGGCGACATCACACCGGTTCGCCAGCGAAACAATCTTGAGCGCGTTTTCCAAACCTTGAGCCGCGACCACGTTGCCCGGGACAACAGTCAACGCCTCGACCTTAAACTCTGGTGAATTGAGCGCTAACAAAATCGCCAGCGCATCGTCCGTGCCGGGATCGGTATCGATGATGACGCGCCGCGGCGCAGACTGGGCGAAGGCGTTGGTTACGTTCGGTACAACGGCCACGATCAAAATAATCAGAACGGAGGAAAAACGAAATTGCTTCACGACAACTTCCTTTCTTGGATGACCACTTTTGAAAGACCAATGGCAGTCTTAACTTACAGCAACATGCCTGCGATGGACGCCGACATCAGATTCGCCATGGTTCCCGCGAGCATGGCGCGGATGCCAAGGCGGGCGAGTTCAGCTCTTTTGTTCGGCGCGAGCGCTCCGATGCCACCGATCTGAATGCCGATCGAACTCAGGTTGGCGAAGCCGCAAAGCGCGAATGTGGCAATGGTGAAAGAGCGCGGATCAAGCCCCGCTTTCATCGGCCCCAGCATCGAAAATGCCACCAATTCATTCAGCACCATGCGTGTGCCAAGCAGGGTTCCGATCAGACCGCAGTCACGCCAGGGAACCCCAATCACCCAGGCAATGGGCGCGAAGAGGGCGCCGAAAATCTTCTCGAGACTCTCTGGAAACCAGGCCAGCCAGTGATGGATTCCACCGAAGATGCCGTCCACCAGCGCGACCAGCGCCAGAAACGCAATCAGCATGGCAGCGATGTTCAAAGCCATATGCAGGCCATCGGTGGTTCCCCGCGCGACTGCGCCCAAAAGGTTTTCTTCCTTCTCGGCTTTCTCTTCGTCCTCGGGCATCACGACGCGTCCGGCGGTTCGCGACTGCTCGGTTTCGGGCACGAGCATCTTCGCCATCAACAGCGTGCCGGGCGCGGTCATAATCACCGCGCTCAGCAGGTGTTTGGGCTCGATGCCGAATGCGATGTAGGCCGCCATGATTGCGCCGGAAACGTGGGCCATTCCGCTGGTCATCACGGTCATGAGTTCCGAGCGTGTCAGATCGGGCAGAAACGGGCGGATGGTCACGGGCGCTTCGGTTTGTCCCATGAAAATACTGGCCGCGATGTTGAGCGATTCGGCGCCGCTGGCGCCCATTACGCGGGTCATCACCCATGCCGCAAGCTTAATGATGGGTTGCATGATCCCGAAGTGATAGAGCACGGCGAACAACGCGCAGATGAAAATGACGGTCGGCAACACCTGAAACGCGAAAAAGAAGCCGAGATGAGAGCTCTGCCGGCCGAGATCGCCGAAAACAAATTGCGACCCGACAAATGAATAATTCAGCAAACGTGTGACTACGTCGCCGGCTTTCTGAAAAACCCGCCGCCCGGCGTCGATTCGCAACACACATACCGCAAACGCGAACTGCAAACCTAATCCCCACGCCACGGTTTTCAGGCGAATGGCGCGCCGGTTGGTAGAGAATGCGTAGGCCAGAGCCAGCATCGCCAAAAGCCCGAGAATTCCAGTGTAGCGTCCCATTCAGTTTCTCTTTTCAGTTTCTCACTGTCAGTTTGTTTTGCCGGATTTTTCGATCACGCGATGGATCAACGGCCTTTTCTCGCGCGGCGGCGAATCCGCAATCTGGCAACTTTCCTCGATCAACTGCCTGGCCCTTGCCGCGCGGTTTTCCACGCGATAGTGAATGGTGGCAAGCGGCTCGCCCGCGGAAACCCGGTCGCCAACTTTCTTGTGAAGAACGATTCCTACCGCCGGGTCCACCGAATCTTCTTTGCGTTCGCGACCTCCGCCGAGAATGACGCAGGCCGTTCCAACCTGCTCACACTGTAGAGAAGCGAGATAACCGTTCTTCGGGCTGGGAACCGCCATTGTATGCGGCGCCCGAGGCAGTTTTCTGGGATCGTCGATGGTTCGGGGATCTCCGCCCTGCAATTCCACCATCTGCCGAAACTTCTCCAGAGCCTGGCCGGAAGAAATCAATTTCTCGCTCCTCTGTTTTCCATCGGCGACTGTACCGGAAACTCCACCGAGATACAGCATCCATCCCGCAAGCTCCAGGCAGAGTAGCCGCAGATCCTCTGGACCTCCGGCGCGAAGAACATCGACCGCTTCCACAACTTCGAGCGCATTTCCAATCATGTTTCCCAGCGGCTGATCCATATCGGTGATGAGCGCAACCGTTCGTTTGCCCATGCGCTCGCCGGTTTCCACCATAAGTTCCGCAAGAAAAACGGCATCGGCTTCTTTCTTCATAAATGCGCCGGAGCCGGTTTTGACGTCGAGCACCAGCGCCTCGATGCCTTCGGCGAGTTTCTTGCTCATGATGGAAGCGCAGATCAGGTAGGGGCTTTCCACCGTGCCGGTCACATCGCGCAGAGCATAGAGTTTGCGATCGGCAGGGGCGATCTCCGCGGTTTGGCCGATCATGGCGCAGCCACAAGTCTCGAGCACGCGACGGAACTGAGTTACAGAAAGATTCACGTTGAAGCCGGGGATGGATTCAAGCTTATCCAGCGTGCCACCCGTGTGACCGAGGCCGCGGCCGCTGATCATCGGCACAGCCACTCCGGCAGCAGCGGCCAGCGGAGCTAGCACCAGCGAAGTTTTGTCGCCAACGCCGCCGGTGGAGTGCTTATCGACCTTTTTCGCTGGAAGCGAAGATAGATCGAGCACCTCGCCCGAGTGCAGCATGGCATCGGTGAGGACGGCGGTTTCGACTTTTGTCATGCCGCGAAGAACAACCGCCATCAGCCACGCTGAAACCTGGTAGTCGGGAATTTCGTCGCGGGTGTAAGCGCTGATCAAAGACTCGATTTCGTGCCGCGACAACTCGCCGCCATCGCGTTTCTTGCGAATCACGTCAATGGCACGGAAGGTTTGTGCGGCCGAAGCTTGGCTCACTGGAGGCGGAATCCTTCGGGAAGAAGTTCGGTGATGTGAGCGTGCCTCGGTCCATTGGACCCATGAAAGAAGATGACGGCATCAGGGCCGAACTCATAAATTACCTGACGGCATGCGCCACACGGCGCGCAGGGAGCGCCCTTGTCATTGGCCACGGCAACTGCGCGAATCTCGATCTTCGGCCCCAATTGCGCGACCGCGGAGAAAATCGCGGTTCGCTCTGCACAATTGGTCATTCCATAGGACGCGTTTTCCACGTTGCAGCCGGAGAAGATGTCGCCGCTTGCCGTCAAGATCGCAGCGCCGACCCGGAAGTTCGAGTAGGGAGCGTGGGCGTTTTTCATCACATTCTTTGCGCACTGCAACAACTTTTCGCGCATGTCATCCGAAACAGTTATTTGGGGCATGACAAGAAAGTCTCGCACAGTCTTCGCAAAATTGTGCGCCATTGTAAACCCTCAGGGCGGGAGCGCGCGCGTTTTCTTGAAACAGGCGGCGGCGCGGCAGGCCAATTCAATCGGAATTGCTTTTGTCTGGCCTGAGGGCTAGCATAACTCCCGGCGCTTTTGTGCCATTCGGCAGCACACGATTTTGTTCGCGCGAGTCGTGTGCAGTTCCAAGTCTTTCAAATCTTTTGTAGATCCTTTGTCGCAGATCTTAAGCAGATCTTAAGGAGGTCCCGTATGGGCATCGCAGTTTCCCCGCAAATCCACCCGCGGGTTGCAGATTTTCTCGAGCAACCACGGAAAATGTTAATCAACGGCAAGTGGGTGAACGCCGCTTCCGGCAAGACTTTCCCCACATACAATCCTGCCACCGGCGAGGTTCTGGCCCGCGTGGCCGAAGGCGATCGTGAAGATATTGAGCAGGCCGTGAAGGCGGCCCGCAAGGCGTTCGATCACGGACCTTGGCGGCGCATGACCGCCTCGGAACGCGGACGCCTGATCTGGAAGCTCGCCGATCTTCTGGAACAACACACCGAGGAGTTCGGCTATATCGAAGCGCTCGACAACGGCAAGCCGCTGGCCATCGCGAAAGCCGCCGACGTACCGCTGGCAGTCGATCTGTTCCGCTACATGGCGGGTTGGGCAACCAAGATTGAGGGGAACACAATTCCAATCTCGGTTCCCTACACGCCTCGCGCAAAATATCTGGCCTATACCCTCCGCGAACCGGTGGGAGTAGTTGGACAAATCATCCCCTGGAACTTTCCGCTTCTCATGGCTGCGTGGAAGTTAGGTCCTGCGCTGGCGACAGGTTGCACCGTGGTACTGAAGCCGGCCGAGCAAACGCCGCTTTCCGCGTTGCGCCTGGGCGACCTGATTCTGGAAGCTGGTTTTCCAGAAGGCGTAGTCAACATCGTGCCCGGTTATGGCGAAACGGCTGGCGCGGCTCTGGCCGCTCATCCTGACGTAGACAAGATCGCCTTTACCGGTTCCACCGAAGTCGGCAAGCTGATTGTTCACGCTGCGACCGGAAACTTGAAGAAGGTTTCGCTCGAACTGGGCGGAAAATCGCCGAACGTCGTGTTCAAGGACGCGGACCTCGACGAGGCCATCCCCGGTTCTGCCAGCGCGATCTTCTTTAACCAGGGTCAGTGCTGCTGCGCCGGGTCGCGACTCTATGTGGAGCGGCCGGTCTACGACCGCGTGATCCAGGGAGTCGCGGAGAACGCCAAGAAAATTAAGGTGGGCTCAGGTCTCGATCCGGAGACGCAAATGGGGCCGCTGGTCTCGGAGGAGCAGTTGAAACGGGTCTGCGGTTACCTGGAAGCGGGTTTCTCCGAGGGAGCCAAGGCCATTGTGGGCGGCCACAAGGGTAGCGATAAGGGCTACTTCGTAGAGCCTACCGTCTTGGTCGACACTCGCGAGAACATGAAGGTAGTCAAAGAGGAAATCTTCGGACCGGTCGTGGTCGCGATGCCGTTCGACGATCTCGAGGAGATCCTGCCTCGGGCTAACGACAGCGAGTACGGGCTGGCGGCCGCGGTTTGGACACGCGATATCAGCAAAGCACATCGTGTGGCCGAATACCTGCGCGCCGGCACGGTGTGGATCAACTGCTACAACATCTTCGATGCGGCGCTGCCGTTCGGCGGATACAAGCAGTCCGGATGGGGGCGCGAGATGGGACACGACGTCCTCAACAACTACACCCAGACGAAAGCGGTGTGCGCGAGGCTGGCATAGCTGACTGAGCGCAATCTGAATACGCGCAAAAGGACGGCGGTTGAAGCCGCCGTCCTTTTGACTTGCCGTCGTCCTAACTTATCGCGGGCCCTGTTTCTTCCCCGTCCCTATCTCTCCATCAACAAAACTTTCTCCGCGCCGTCAACCTCGGTTAACTTCACTTCGATCACCTCGTTCATTGTTGTCTGGACGTTTCGGCCCACGAAGCTGGCCTCGACCGGCAACTCACGATGTCCGCGGTCAATCAGTACGCAGAGCTGCACTCGCCGCGGCCGCCCGTGCGAGAACAATGCATCCAGCGCGGCGCGCGTCGTGCGTCCGGTAAAGAGAACATCATCGACCAGAACAATGTTCTGGTCCTCGATGGAAATCCCGATCTCTTTTTCTTGTACCACGGGCTTGGGCCCGAGCGTCGATAAATCGTCGCGATAGAAAGTAATATCGAGCGTTCCGACGGGGACCTTGGCATTTTCGATGCGGGCGACGATCTTGCCCAGGCGTTCCGCGATCGGCACACCCCGGCGGCGAATCCCCACCAGCGCCAGTCGTTCGATACCGCCGTTCTTTTCCACGATTTCGTAGGCGAGCCGCACCAGCGTGCGATCGATTTCCGATGCGGACATCAATTGCGCTTTCTGGCGCAGCCCGGTATCTCGAGAAACATTTTCAGCATTCATGCCGTTGTGCCTCGTAAGAGTGGACTATTTCTCCTGAGCGTTTTCACCATGACAGCCACAGTGCGCAATTCGAACGTCGCGGCAGCAGGTCCTCACTGTATTCAACTCGTCTCTTCGCGGTCAAGCGACCGAGCCCACAGCAGCCACAAAGCGTTGCGCGAAACGGTAAACATCTTGATAGGAATTGTAAAGTGGCACTGGAGCAACCCGAAAAGTATCCCGCGATCTCCAGTCGCCAAAGATTCCTTCTCCGGCCAGACGCTCACAAAGCGATTGCCCACCACGGGGAACTCGAAGGGAAAGCTGCGCGCCGCGCCTTTCACTTTCATGCGGAGTGATGATGGAAAACGCAGCAGATTCAGCCTGATTCAACAGGAACTCCAAATAACCTGTGAGCTTCACGCTCTTTGCGCGCAAACTCTCCATGCCCACGGCGTGAAAAATATCCATCGACGCCCGTAGCGGCGCCAGGCTGAGAATGGGCGGATTGCTCAACTGCCATCCCTCGGCCCCCGCCATCGCCCGAAAGTTTGGCCCCATCTCGAAACGAGTCTGCTCCTCATGTCCCCACCAGCCGGCGAAACGCGGCAACGTTTCGGCATGCGCGTGCCTCTCATGAACAAAACAGCCCGCCACCGCTCCCGGCCCGCCGTTCAAGTACTTGTAGCTGCACCACACGGCGAAGTCCGGCCCCCAATCGTGGAGTTTGAGCCGCAAATTGCCGGCGGCATGCGCCAGGTCGAAACCGACCACGCAGCCCTGCGCATGGCCCGCCCGCGTGATGCGCTCCATGTTGAATGCCTGGCCGGTCGCATAGTTCACACCGCCCAGAAGGATCAGTGCAATCGACTCGCCTTCGTTCCCGATCAACTCTTCAATATCCTCATCGCGAAGGCAGGACTCATCTGGACGAGGCGTCAGTTCTATCAACGATGTTGCAGCGTCGAGCTCGTGAAATCCGATCTGCGATTTAATTGCATACTGATCGGATGGGAAAGCCGCGCGCTCGATGACGATTTTGTGTCTGTTACGCGTCGGCCGGTAAAACGAAACCATCATCACGTGCAGATTTACCGTGAGCGAATTCATTACTACAACTTCGACCGGCTTCGCACCCACCAGCTCAGCCGTTTGCTCGGTGACCAGCCGGTGATAGGGCATCCATGGATTTCGTGCATGAAAGTGTGCCTCTACGCCAAGCTGCGCCCAGTCGCGCAATTCCTGATGGATGGACTCTCTCGCCGTTTTGGGCTGCAGTCCGAGAGAATGGCCGCACAAATAAATGCAGTTGTCACCGCTTGCCGTCTTCGGAATCCAGAACTCATGGCGGTAAGTCGCCAGCGGGTCGCTGGCGTCCAACCGCATGGCAAACTCTTCGCCGGATTCAAAGCGGAAGTCGGTCACTGTGCTTGCACCAGTGGAGTGAGCTCGCGTTGAATCAAATCTCGAGCTTTGGTCCAGTCCAACTCTTCAACGCGATCGATGTTGCTACAAAGTTCGGTCAGCAAACGTTCTTGAGCCGCACCCCGGGCCAGCGCGAGCGAATACGGAATCCGATGGAAAGTCACCATCGCATATTTCGGCACAAAGAGTTGCGGATACTTAGCCTCGAGCGCCAACTCAACTTTCTTCCGAAATAAGAACCTGGGGTCCGCAACGCGGTCGCGCATCTCCGCGAAATTTTCGATCGCCATGGCGGCGATCGCATCAGTATTGATTTTCCGCGCTCTTTCGAACTCTTCGAAGACGCGCGCCCATCGCGGACCGAACTTGTCCAGCAATTCCGCCAGACAAACGCAGTCTTCAAATCCGCAATTCAATCCCTGTCCGAAGAATGGAACGATCGCATGCGCCGCGTCGCCCAGAAGCAGAGCTCTGCCCTCCACATGCCATGGGGAGCACTTGATCGTCACCATGGTCCCGGTTGGGTTGGCAAAATAGTTTTCCGCGAGCTGCGGCATCAGACGGAACGCGTCGGGAAAACGCGCCTGAAAGAATCGGGTCACGTCCTCTCGCGCCGCCAGGCTGGCAAAACTGTCAGCGCCCTCGAATGGCAGAAACAAAATGCACGCGAAAGTTCCGTCGATGTTCGGCAGCGCGATGAGCATGTAGTTGCCGCGCGGCCAGATATGCAGGGCGTGAGTCTCCAGCCGATGACGCCCTTCGGAATCCGCTGGAATGGTCAATTCTTTGTAGCCATAATCGAGATACTGTTGCGAGAAATTGAAGCGGTTCAGCTTCAGCATCTCCGCGCGAATGGGCGAGGCCGAGCCATCGCAGCCGATTACAACATCGGAAGCTACCGTTGTTTCGCCGCCATTGTCTTCGTTGCGCAATCGAAGTGCGCCCGTCTTCAAATCATATTCCGTGCAGCGTCGCTGAAAGTGAATTGCAACGCCTTGCGCTTCGGCTGCATTCAGGAGCTCCATGTTCAGTTCCGCCCGCGAGATCGAGTTGATGACCTCCTCTTCGTTTTTCCCGTACGGTTGGAAGGTAATCTCGCCGTTTAACCCGTGCATCATCCGCCCTCGCATCGGAATAATGATATTCCGCATGCGTTCCCACAACTCCGCCTGCTGCAATGCGAAAATGCCGCGGGTCGAAAGGGCGAGGTTGATGGAGCGCCCTGCATCAATTCGCGTTCGCCGCATATCGGCTCGGCGTTCATAGATTTCAACGGCCAATCCCCGTTTCACCAGCAGCATGGCCAACAGTGGGCCGTTCAGTCCGGCGCCGATGAGCGTTATTTTAGGAGAACTCATTCTCGTGTACGGGAAAAGGCGAAGCGAAAGACTCGCAGCTTCATTCGGCCAACAACGTTCTCGCCTCCCACAATTCGGGAAAGAATTTTTTATCCAGGGTCAGCTTGAGATACGAAGCTCCGGCAGTGCCGCCGGTGCCCATGCGCACGCCAATGACCCGCTCCACCAGTTGAATGTGGCGCAGTCTCCAACTCACCACCAACTCGTCAAACTCGGTGAGCCTCTCACACACGTCAATCCAGTCGCGATGATGAAGCTCATCGTTGTAGAGCGCCCTTACCGCGCGTGCTCTCGCTTGAAATTGGTCGCTCGCGCTCTCGTTCTCCCCGGCCGGCGCCAGTTTGCCGATCTTCCGCAAGGCCGCGAAGAACACGTCATGCAAGGATGGCTCTCGCAGCCGCCGCTCCAGCCGCGCGTGAGCCTCAGGCGTGGGCTTGTGGTAACGCAGCATTTTCTCATCTTTCAGCCCACACAGGAATTCGAGCTCCCGGAATTGCTCAGACTGAAATCCGCTCGCCGGCTCCAGCTTGTCGCGAAACGCCAGAAAATGCGTGGGCAACATGGTTTCCAGAATCGTGAATTGCTCCACCAGCACGCGCGTGATCTCGGTGCAGCGCCGCAGCAGCCGCGCCGCCTCATACACTCCATCCCACGAATTCGCGTTTCCGCTCACCGCGCTCAAATTCGCAACCACGGCGTCAAGGTCGTGCAACAGCTCCTTGAACCAGAGCTCGTAAGTTTGGTGGGTGATGATAAACAGCAACTCATCGTGATGTGGCGGAGAGGACTGCATATCCTGCAAGCTGAGCAACTCGGGAACTTTCAGATAGGAGCTGTAGGTAAGCTGGCGGGTTTCCACGGACTTTGGCGAACCAACTACGGCCGTTGCTTCCCTTTCAGAGATTTGATTGTCCGCACTACGGTCCAGTTCACGGTCGAGCCTGAGAAACTGACGTGCGTTTGCGCTCAACAGCCTGGTTTTCGTCGATTCCGGCAAGAGGCTCTCACGGATGAGCGCTCCAACCCGTTCTTCGCCCAGCGGAAACGGATAATCCGAGCCCAGCAGCACATGGTCCTCGCCCATTGTTACCACCAGAAATTGCAGCGTACGATCGTCGAACACGGCGGAGTCAACATTGATGCGGTTCAGATAATAGCTTGGCGGAAACTCACAATGACCACGCGCCACGGGATGATGATGCCACGCGTTTTCCAAGCGTCCCAGCAGAAAGGCAAAGCTTCCTCCGCCGTGGGCGAAGCAGATCCGCAGAGTCGGCGGCAAGCGGTCGAGAGCCCCGCTCAGAATCAGCGCAACCATCGAAAGCTGCGTCTCGGCAGGCATGCCCACCGTCCACGGCATCATGTAGTTCGGCATGCGCGAGGGCGCCATCATCTCCCAGGGATGTACCAGCACGGCGGCATTTTCATCGGCGCAGTGATGAAGAAATGTCACGATCCCGGGATCGTCAAGATTCTTTCGGCCAACGTGATTTCCGATTTGCACACCCAGATGTCCAGCGCGCATGCAGCGGCTGAGTTCCTTGCACGCCACATCAATATCCTGCAGCGGAACCTGGCACAGCGATTTCAGCCTGCCTTTTCCCTGGCTGCACAGATCGAGAGCTGCGTCGTTAAATAACTGCGCGCAATCTAGTGCGTGTTCCACGGGACGGCCGTAAGCAAACAACACGGGCGTCGCAGAAATCACCTGCAGGTCTACGCCGTCACGGTCCATCTCCTGAAGGCGAACCTCAGCATCCCAGCACGCGGAGTAAATGTGGCGGAAAAAACGGTCGCCGACCATGATGTCGGCCTTCCCCGGCTCCGTATGTTTGATCCACGGCCAGTTCGGCGTACCGAAGCGTTCGGCAAGATCAGGCCACGAGCGCGGGAAGAAGTGATTGTGAATGTCGATGACTTGCATGTCTACTTGCCCGGATGGACCGTGCCGCAATGCTTGCACTTGCGCAGACTTTCGTTGGCATAGAATTGCTCAAACAGCGGCGGCAAATCTTTCACCAGGCTTTTCAACCGGACTTCAGCGCGATGCACGCGCTGATAACAATTCGGACAATACCATTCGAAGCCGTCCAGAGCGCCCTCCGGCCGCGGCATCTCGACCACCACCCCGATGCTTCCGGCCTGCGTTCGCTGCGGCGAGTGCGGCACGTGCTTGGGTAGCAGGAACACTTCGCCTTCCTTGATCGGCACTTCCAGCGGCGGTTTCCCGGGCTGCTCCATCAGACGGAGAAAGATGTTGCCCTTCAACTGATAAAAAAACTCTTCCGTAGGATCGTCGTGATAATCGCGGCGCTGGTTTGGACCGCCCACCACTGTTACCATCATTTCTCCGTCTTCCCACACTTGCGCGTTTCCAACCGGAGGCTTGAACTTTTCTTTGTTTTCCTCAATCCAGGCTTGAAAATTGAAAGCCTTCAGACTCTTGATAGACGGCATTCATGGCTCCTCTGTCAGCGGCTTGTAAGCTATAGCTTTGATCTCGATGAGCAAGTGCGGATGCGGCAATTGATGTACGGCTACCGTGGTTCGTGCCGGACCGTCGTAGTTGAAATATTGCCCGTACACCTCGTTGTAGCCGGCGAAGTCGTTCATGTTCACAAGATAGGTCGAAATCTCCACCACATCTTCCAGTCCCGCCTGCGCACTCTCCAGAATATCGCGGATGTTCTCGATCACGGCGCTGGTCTGTACGCGAATGTCGAGCCGGGTTGTTCCGAACTCATCGGCCTCGGCGCCGGCAATCGTGTTATCGGCGCGGCGCGCGCTGGTTCCCGACACAAACAGAAAATCTCCGGCGCGCTTGATGTGCGGAAACTTGCCCCGCGGCAGCGCTTTTCCCTCGACGACTTTGCCTGCTGTTCTATTCATTTCTTCAACGCCGCGTTCAGCCACGGTTCTTAAAGCATCACAGCTGAATGCAAATATTGTTCAGCTCCGAATAAAAATTCAGTGAGTGGATTCCGCCTTCGCGTCCAATGCCCGATAGCCCCACGCCACCAAACGGCGTCCTCAGATCGCGCAAGAACCAGCAATTCACCCACGTAATTCCAACGTTCATGCTTTGCGCCACGCGGTGGCCTCGTTTGAGGTCACTCGTCCAGATCGAAGCTGCCAACCCGTACTTCGTGTCGTTGGCCATCGCGATCGCCTGCTCTTCCGAATCAAACGCAGCAATGTGGCACACCGGTCCGAAGATCTCTTCCTTTACGCACCGGGCCGATTCCGGCAAACCAGTATAGATCGTCGGTTGAACGTAGAATCCCTGGTCGCGGCCGTCGCCGAACTGAGG
The DNA here is from genome assembly GCA_003156805.1 of Acidobacteriaceae bacterium. Classification (GTDB taxonomy): domain Bacteria; phylum Acidobacteriota; class Terriglobia; order Terriglobales; family Acidobacteriaceae; genus Sulfotelmatobacter. The sequence goes on from PMHV01000051.1 coordinate 38,767, forward strand.
AACTCCGCCGCCGGTTACAACAACCGCTCCTTCTTCGCGCGCCAGCCGATAGTACGAAAGCACTTTCTCTCGATGCTGCGCCGAGATCAACGGCCCAAGCTCAGTGCTGCGATCCGTGGGCCAGCCCGCATTTAATCGTTCTGCCTTCTGCTTCAGCGCCTCGACGAATCGATCGAAAATGTTTCGTTCCACATAAACGCGTTCCGCGCACAAGCAGACTTGTCCCGTGTTGAGAAACACCGCTTCGGCCAATCCATCAACCGCGTTTTCAAAATTGCAATCGGCAAAAACGATCGCGGCATTCTTTCCGCCCAGTTCAAACGAGACCGGTTTCACGGCCGAAGCCACCGCTTGCATAATGGCCGCTCCAGTCTTCGATTCGCCGGTGAAGGTGACCGCGTTCACGTCGGCATGTTGCGTGAGAAACTCTCCCGCCGACCCCGGCCCAAAACCGTGAACCACGTTGTAAGCCCCATTCGGAATCCCCGCTTTTTGCATCGCCTCCGCAAGAAGCGTGGCTGTGGCGGGAGTCTCTTCCGAAGGCTTAACCACCACCGCGTTCCCGCAAGCCAGCGCCGGCGCCACTTTCCACGTAAGCAAAAGCAGAGGCAGGTTCCAGGGAGTGATTACTCCGACCACGCCCAGCGGCTTGCGCACCGCATAGTTCAGCGCGCTCTTCCCATCTGGAGTTTCGGTCTGAAACGCTTCCACCCCCGCCATCTTCACGAGATCGGCAAAGACGCGGAAATTGGCCGCCGCGCGGGGAACGTCAAGCCTCGAAGCTAGTGAAATCGGTTTGCCCGTGTCGGCAACTTCCGCCTGGACGAAGCAATCAAACCTCTTCTCGATTGCGTCCGCAACCTTGTGTAGTCGCGCCGCCCGTTCGCGAACTGTGAGCCCGCCCCATTCTCCCCGCAACGCGCGCCGGGCCGCGTGCACTGCCTCGTCCACTTGCTCCTGATCGGCTTCGGTGACTTGCGCGATTACGCTGCCGTCCGCCGGATTCACGTCCGCGAACTCGCGCTTGCCGCGTACAAACCGGCCATCAATATAGTTTAGGAATGACTTCACGAAATCCCCGGCAGGCCTCGCCAATCGTAGCAGGCGGCAAGAGCACGAGGCAATCTTGCGAAGGCTTCTTCTTAACTCCGCCGCTCTTCCAAGTAACGCCGCAGCGCGTCTTGCCACGCTGGCATTTCAATTCCGAGACGACGCAAACTCTCCGCAGACAAAACCGAATACGCGGGCCGCGCCGCAGGCCGTACAAATTGCTGGCTGGTTACCGGCCGCACAATCGTTGCCACGCCCAAGCCCCGCAGAATCTCAACCGCAAATTCAAACCAGGTACAGGCGCCCGCGTTCGTAACGTGAACGATTCCGTTCGCGTGCTCCCGGCACAGCCGGATGACGGCACGCGCTAAATCGACCACATAGGTTGGAGAGCCCCGCTGGTCATTTACCACATCGATCGCCGGACGGTTCGCCGCCAGTTTGAGAATCGTATCCGGAAAACACTTTCCGCCGGTTCCGAACAGCCACGACGTTCTCACGATGCAGCATTCCGGCATCAACTCGAGCAGCTTGATTTCCGCTTCCGCCTTGGTCCGCCCATAAACGCTCTGCGGATTGCGCGCGTCGCCGGTCTCATAGGGAGTCGTCTTCTTTCCGTCGAAAACATAGTCGGAGCTGAGGAACAAAAGTCTTGCGTTGACTTCTTTCGCTGCTCTCGCCACGCTCACCGCTCCGTCGCGATTCACTCGGAACGCCAACTCTGGATTGCCTTCGCATCCATCTACGTCCGTGTATGCGGCCGCCAGAACTACCCACTCCGGGCGCGCTCCCGCCAGCGCTTCGCGCACGCTCTCTTCATCGCGAATGTCGGCGTCGCGCGACCCAAGTCCAATTACGTCGTCCCCGCTCCACTCCCGCATGAGCGCTTTTCCCAGCAGCCCGGAGGCGCCAAAGATCGTGACTCTCATTTCAATGGTTTCCGCAGGTCAGTCAAAGACTTCGGCGTCGCGAAAGGCCACGCCGCGCTGGTCCCTCGCCGATATGATCGGTTCGCCGGATAGCTCCCAGCTAATTCCAAGGTCGGGATCGTTCCAGGCCAGCGTCCGCTCGTATTCTGGCGCGTAAAAGTCCGTTGCTTTGTAGAGCACGTGAGCCTTCTCGGAGATCACGCGAAAGCCATGCGCGAAGCCCACCGGAATCCACAGCATGCGCTTGTTCTCGCCCGACAATCGCACAGCCTCCCATCGGCCAAAGCTCGACGAACTCCGGCGCAAATCCACGGCCACGTCCAGGATTTCGCCATCGGCGGCGCGCACCAGCTTTCCCTGCGGTTGTTGAATCTGATAGTGCAGCCCGCGCAGCACATTGCGGCCCGAGCAGGAATGGTTATCCTGCACAAACTTTTCGTCAATTCCAACTGAGGAGAAAGCTTGTTCGTTGTAGCTTTCAAAGAAAAACCCGCGCTCATCTCCGAACACGCGCGGTTCGAGGAGCAACACGCCGGGTAGCGAAGTCGGAATTCTCTTGATAGCATCCATTCTCAGGCCAAGTACGCGAACTGCATTCATCTCAGAATACCTTTTCCCGCAGTAGTTGCAGCAGATAGGTTCCGTAACTGTTATTTTTCATCGAGGCGCCGATTCGCTCCACCTGCTCTGCCGTGATGTAGCCGGAGCGGTAGGCGATTTCTTCAGGACACGCCACCATCAACCCCTGCCGCTTTTCAATGGCTTGGATGTAGAGCGACGCTTCCATCAACGATTCGTGCGTGCCAGTGTCCAGCCACGCCATGCCGCGTCCCATTACAATGACTTCCAGTTCGCCGCGCTTCAGATACGCCTGGTTGACGTCCGTGATCTCCAGTTCGCCGCGAGCGCTTGGCTTCAGCGACTTCGCGATTCGCACCACCTGGTTATCGTAAAAATAAAGTCCGGTAACCGCGTAGCACGACTTCGGCTTGCGGGGTTTTTCTTCGATGCTCAAGGCCCGTCCGTGGTCATCAAATTCCACCACGCCATAGCGCTCCGGATCGTGCACTCGATACGCGAATACTCGCGCACCTTGAGTTTTCTGCGCGGCTTCTCGCAGGTCTTTGGCCAGGTCGTGCCCATAAAAAAGGTTGTCGCCCAATACCAGCGCGCACGCGCTGGACCCAATGAACGTCTCGCCCAAAATAAATGCCTGTGCTATTCCTTCGGGCTTCGGCTGCACTTGATACTGCAGCCGGATTCCGAACTGACTTCCGTCTCCCAGCAGCACACGGAATTTGGGGACATCTTCAGGAGTGGAGATAATAAGAATGTCGCGAATTCCCGCCAGCATCAGCGTGCACAGCGGGTAGTAGATCATGGGCTTGTTGTAAACCGGCAGCAGGCTTTTTCCCATCGCCTGCGTCACCGGATACAAGCGAGTGCCCGACCCGCCCGCCAGAATGATGCCTTTGTAGTTTGTGCTTTCGGAAGGTTTCATGATGCCGGATGATCTTACCCTGCGGCGCTCAACTGCGCCGCGGTTCCGCTTCTGGCGAATAGTGGGTTTCAATCCATTTGCGATAACTTCCGCTGGTCACGTCACGCACCCACTCTTCGTTCTCCAAATACCACCGCACCGTCTTGCGGATTCCACTCTCGAACGTTTCCTTTGGCTTCCAGTTCAATTCCCGCTCAATCTTGCGTGCGTCCATAGCGTAGCGCCGATCGTGCCCGGGACGGTCTTTCACGAATGTAATCAATTCGCGGCGCGAAGCGCCGCCGCGCGGCGCAAACTCATCCACCAGATCGCAGATCGTCTCCACGATCTCAAGATTCTTCTTCTCATTCCAACCACCGACGTTATAGGTTTCGCCGGCGCGCCCGCGCGCCAGCACCGTAGCGATCGCCTCGCAATGGTCTTCCACATAAAGCCAGTCACGCACGTTCTGCCCATCGCCGTAAACCGGCAGCGGCTTGCCGTCGCGCGCATTCAGAATCATCAGGGGAATCAACTTCTCCGGAAACTGAAAACGCCCGTAATTGTTGGAACAGTTCGTGGTCAGAGTCGGCAAGCCGTAAGTGTGGCGATAAGCTCGCACCAGATGATCCGACGCCGCTTTCGATGCCGCATAGGGACTGTTTGGAGCATAGGCCGTGGTCTCACGAAACGGCCGGTCGTCAGGCCCCAGCGAGCCATACACCTCGTCGGTCGAAACCTGCAGAAAGCGAAAATCAGCGCGCTCGCGTTCGTCCAGACCTGGCCAGTACGCGCGCGTTTCTTCCAGCAGCGCAAAGGTCCCATCGACATTGGTGCGGATGAAATCATCCGGCCCGCGAATGGACCGGTCCACATGGCTTTCGGCGGCAAAGTGGACGATCGCGCGTGGCCGGCAACGTTGCAGCAAACTTCGAACCAGACCGCGGTCTCCGATGTCACCATGCACAAACTCATACCGCGGATTGCCGGCGATCGCATCCAGGTTGCGAAGGTTCCCAGCGTAGGTCAGACCATCCAGATTCACAATCGAAGCCGCATCCCGCTCCATCCTCTGCAGAATGAAGTTCGATCCGATAAAGCCGGCGCCTCCCGTGACCAGAATGGTGTTCTGCATGAAGTAGAAACATGTTACACGGACGATGGCCGTCCGGGTTAGGCGCATTCCTCGGACGTTTCGATTTCCGCACGCGGTCCCGCAAACTCATTTTGGCCTGCCGCCGCCGCTCGTTCTCCCCTGCGGATCAGCATGATCGCTCCCAGAATCGCCACCGAGGCGAGCGCCACGCGCATCGTCAAAGCCTCTCGCGCCAGCAGCCAACCCAACAGCACTGCCACTACCGGATTCGCATACGTGTGCGTCGCCACCAGCGCCGGTGGGCACCGCTGCAGCAGCCAGGTGTAGGCCGTGAACGCCACCACCGATCCGAAGATGATCAGATAGCCAAGCCCGAACAGCGACCGCAGCGAAATGCTTGCCCAGTGCGTGTGCTGGAACTCGCCTGTAACTCCCGCCGCTGTCAGCAGCATGGCTGCGCCGCAGATCGTGGGCAGCGCCGTGCGCCCCAGCGCGTCGGAAGGCAGTTTGAGTTTTGGCGAAAGGACCACGCCGACCGACCACGACAGCGAACCCAGCAGCACTGCCAGCAACCCCAACAGGCTTGAGCCCTTAACCGTGAGTTCCGCTCCGGTAAGCATTGCCACGCCGACCACGCCCAGTCCCAATCCCATCGCGCTCAGCCGGCTGATCTTCTGCTGCCCCATCATCCAGGCCAGCACCAGAATAAACATCGGCTCGGTCGCGATCAGCAGCGCCGCCAATCCCGATCCCACGTACTGCTCCGCCCAGTGCAGGGTTCCGTGGCCGATCAGAAAGAACAGCGCGCCCAGCGCGAAGCCAGCAATCCAGTTCTGGCGCGTCGGACGAAATCCGCGGGCCCACGCCCAAGTCAGCATGATCGCGCCTGCAATCGAATGCCTGATCCCCGCCGTCACCAGCGGCGGAATCGTTTCCACCGCATAGCGGATCGCCAGATACGTCGATCCCCATACCAGGTAAATCGCAGCAAACGCCAGGCCCAGCTCCAGGGCATATCCAGCTTCGCGGGCGGTTGCGGGTTTGCGCGGTGCGGACACAATCACGAGTCTACCTCCAAGTGTTTATCGTCTTTCCGTTTCGCAAAAGGACTTTGACTTGGGCTGATCAATCGAGAGACATAGCATAACCGCTCGGCCGCGGAACTGCTCGCCTCTGACCCGGTCGGTCTGTGGATGAAGTGCTGGAAAGCGCCAAAGTGGTCACGATGGTTGCGCTAGAAACAGGCAAGCAATTCACGTCGATGCCCCTCCACAAGAAGCTTTGGCGATGAGCGCTGAGCATCAAGAGAGAAATGGATGGTCAGCCTAGCGAAATTCCGGAGTGATGGCGGGCCGCCCTTGGATTTCTCCGTCGCGCAGCAAGCGCGGAAAGGAGCCCCGCGGATCTACCCACGCTGGACTCCTTCGGGATCCAACTCCTTGCAAATAAGTGGCGCCTGCCTTAGCGTGCGGGCTGGAAGTCGGCCTCGCCGAACTGCCATAACAGAAACGACATTTCGTCGGCGAACTCGAGGTCGTGCTGGCTGCGAGTCGAACCCATGCCGTGGCCGGCGTCGTAATCCACGCGCAGCAGGATGGGCTTTTTGCTGGAAGTGGAGGCTTGCAGCCGCGCCGCCATCTTGGCGGGCTGCGAAGGATCGACGCGCGGATCGTTGATGCCCGCGGTGAGCAGCACGCCCGGATAAGCCGTACCGTTTTTGACGTGTTGATAGGCGTCCATGGCGTAAAGGCCTTTGAAGCCGTCTGGAGTTGTGACGGTACCGAACTCCGAGATATTGGGCGGACCGTTGGGAGTGAACTCCATGCGCAGAGCGTTGGAGCAGCCCACGCGGATCAGCGCTCCGGCGAACAGGTCGGGCCGCTGCGTGATGGCCCCGCCGATCAGAATGCCACCGGCGCTGGTGCCTTCGCCGGAGAGACGATGCGGACTCGTATACTTGTTTGCGATGAGGTATTGGGCGCTGGCGATGAAGTCGTCGATGGTGTGCTGCTTGGTGAGTTTGTAGCCCGCGCGATACCACTCTTCACCGTATTCACCGCCGCCGCGGACGTGGGCGAATGCGATCACGCCGCCGCGCTCCAGCCAAGCCAGCCAAACCGGATCGAAGTAGGCGTCGTAGGAAATGCCGTAGGCGCCGTAGCCGACGAGATGCGTGGGATGGTTGCCATCCAGTTTGAGGTTTTTAGGGCGGATGATGGAAAGCGGAATCATGGTGCCATCGTCGCTCTTGGCCTTTACTTCCACTGACTCATAAGCCGATGTATCGATCGGCAACGGCGGTTGGATTCCCGTGTCGCTGACGGTTTTTTGCTTCGCATCGTATTTCATCCAAAGCGGAGAAGTAGTCCAGGAAACGACGTGGACCAGAGCGCCGGCTTCGGTGGGCGTGACCGAAATGTCGGCCACAGATTTGCCTTCGCCCGCGGGGATGGGTTCGATTCTTCCGTCGAAGGAGAGACGCCTCATCCGGCCAATGCCCCCGTCAAGATCGCGGATGTAGATGCCGTCCGCGGCCACGTCGGCTTCCTGGATTACGACTTCGCTCGCGGGCACGACGACCGTGGCGTGGGCGACCTCGGGATCCTTGAGGCTGGTGCGGACGACTTCGTAGCGCGGCTTGTTCTTATGAGTGAGAAGGTAAATGTCGTCTTTGTAGACGTCGTAGCGAATCACGGCGTCATCCACATCAACGAGCTTTTTCCACGCGACGACGGATGATTTCAGCTGATCGAACGGAACGTAGTAAGCAGTGAGCTCGTTCTGGGTTCCGTGGGCCACGAGGCCGAAGAAATAGGGCGAGGCCGGCGAGAAAGTGACGAAGCTGAGGTCGTTATCGTCGATTTTGACGTCTGGCGAATAACCGTAACCGAAGATGAAGCGATCGTGGTCGGGATCGTCGCCGAGTTGGTGAATGTAGACGCGGCTGCGCTGCTCGAAGGCGGTCTTGGGCATGTCGGGCGTAACCTTCTGCAGGCGGTTGTAGACGAACGACTTGTTCCCCGGCAGCCAGCCAATGGCGCCGAAGCGGGCGCGGTCGATCGCATCGGGGAGCACCTTGCCTGAGGCCGTTTCGAGAACACGAATGACGCTATTTTCCGAACCTCCGGGCGAGATGCCATAGGCTACGAGCGCGCCATCGAGCGAGGGCTGAAAATAATCGATGGAATAGTGGACGCCGTCTTTCGTCAGAAGTTCGGGATCGACGAGCAGGCGCTCTTTGGCTCCGGTGCTGTCCTGAACATAGAGCTTGACGTTGTCGGCGCCGACATCGGCTTTGAGATAAAACGTCTTTCCGCCCCAAACCTGCGTGCCTCGGACCCGGGTGCTCGCCGTATCCAGAGCCTTTACCCGCGCCAGGAATTTCTCGCGTCCCGGGATGCCGGTCAAAGTGGAGCGGGTGTAGTCGTCCTGCGCCTTCAGCCACTGCGCGACTTTGGCGTCGTGCCAGTTCTCAAGCCCGCGATAGGGGTCGGTGATACTCTGGCCGTAGAAGACTTCGGTTACGTCGTGACGCTCGGCGGGTGGAGGTCCAGACTGGCCTCTGGATAGTGAGGGCGCGACGCACGCTGCAATTACAGCCGAGGCAAGGGCGATGTGGAAAGAAAGCGCGGTCCGGGCTTGAGGAAGTTCGCTGGACGGCATTGTAGGCTCCTGTTGGGACCTGAACTTAGGATGGATTCCTCGACTGAGGATGATACCAGACGGCGGCGGACCCGACCCTCCCAGGCGGGGTTGTTACCTTCGCTTCGACCAGCTTCTTGACACTGCGCCCGCCCCGAGCGAGACTCCAATTATTGCCGTTCGAAAGTTGACGGGCATTCTCTCGCGACGCCGGGCCGGATTGCGTCACATTCTGCCGGTTCACGAGATATAGCAGCACGCTTGCGCCATGGATAACCGCTCAATTCTGGATCGCAGTTCTACATCGCCAGCGGCGGAGAAGGATGTGCGGGACAAAAGCGCAAGCCGGAGCGCGACTGCGGGCGTTTCGTCGGGAATCGCCGGGGCGGATGCATTGAACGCGGCAAGCGGGTCGAGTCCTGCGGCTTCTCCGTCAGCCGAAGAGGGGCTGCGGTTTCCCGGCGAGGACGCCGGCCGTTCTCTCGCGGAAGTGGCGCAACGGGACCTCGATGCCGCATTGCAGCTGCTGGCCGAGCGCGCGAAGTACATTACCGGCGCAACAGGAGCGGCCATCGCTTTGCGCCGCGGCCAACTGCATGACATGCTCTGCCGGGCCAGCGACGGTGCAAACGCGCCGGAACTGGGCGCGCTGCTTTCGACCGAACAAGGACTTTCGGGCGAGAGCGTGCGCACGCGCAAGCCGCTGCGCTGCGACAATGCCGAGACCGACGCGCGCGTGAACCGCGAGAGCTGCCGTGAGTTGGGCATCGCGTCAGTGGTGATTATGCCAATCTTGAGCGGGGAGCAAGTGCTGGGCGTTTTTGAGTTGTTTTCCGAGAAGCCCAATGCCTTCGATGAGCGCGATCTCTCGGCGCTCGAGCGCCTGGGAGAAATGGTGGAAACGGCGGTGGCGCATGCGGTGGCAGCGCAGCTGCTGCCCGGCTTGCGTCCGGTTACGCCTGAGAGCAGCGTGGTGAACGCTGAAGCGAGCCAGCGCGAGGCAAGGCCTGCGGCATCCCGTGCCGAAGCTGCGCCTTCGACTCCGTCTTCCTCAGTTGGGTCTGCCTTGGTTTCACCTGTCGCGGCGGAGCCTGCCGCATTTCCACCTGCGGCAGTCGGGCCGAAGGATTCGGCTGGGAAAGACGAGACTGGGAAGAAGCCGCTGTTCTGGACGGCACCAGTGCGCGCCGAGAGTGCGTCGCACCCGGCTGCGGGGGACCCCAAGCCTGTCACGGTTCCGCCGGGACTGAGCAGTCTGCAGAAGTGCCAGGCTTGCGGCTTTCCCGTGTCCAGGGGACGCGTGCTTTGTGTGGAGTGTGAACAGAAGCAAAGTCGCGGGGAGCAACTTCCCCAGCCGCCGCTGGCGACCAATGCCGCGGAAGAGCGAGATCGGCAAAAGCCTGTACCGGAGGCGGAGATTCCGCTTGCTACAGCGAATGTTCGGGCGGGCGCTGTCGCCGCGACGGTTCCTTCGGTTGCGTTACAAAACCAGCCCGCAGTTTCGCTGCGTCACGAGGCTTCTGCGCCGATCCCCAACGCATTGGCGACTGCCGGCTCCCCCCACTTGGCGGTCTCTTTGCCGGATGAGGCTGTCGTTACGAAAGAAGCGGAGGTCGAGCAAAAGACCGCAGCCAAGCCTGAAAGATCTGAAAGTTCCGTACCTGCGTCCGATTCCGGACCGTCTTCCGACAACCGGCCGACGTTGTTCGAGGCCCCGGCTGAGCCTTCCCGATCGTGGCTCGTGGCCAACAAATACCTACTGGGAGCAATGCTGGTGGTCGTGATCGTCGTGGCAGCCATTGTATGGCTGCGGTAGCTCTCGACCTTAATCTTTGACGTTTAGTCTACGTTCCTGTCTGCATTCCTTCTGGGCGAGTTTCCCGGCATGTCGATTTCTCGCGGGTCGGCCGAAGCGGCGTCCCCGCCTGCAGCGGCTCCTGCAGCTGCTTCTGCGTATGTCTCGCGTTCATTGTCGCGGTACAAGCCAAGCGATTACAATCCGTGTCCTGAGCTTTGGAGGGCTGACTTGCAACACTCGATGTCTGCAGTGCTGCGCCGTTGCTTTGCATTTGTCATTTTGACCGCGCTGGCTGTTGCGCAGACCGCCGAACAGCGCGCGGCCCGGTATCTCGATTCTGTGCGCAAGCAGCCTCCGTTGCTGCTGGCGTTTTTGCGCGACCTGCCCAAGGGCGGAGATCTGCACAACCATCTGGACGGAGCCATCTATGCCGAGGATCTGATCGACTTCGCGGCCTCGAGCGGGCTGTGTGTGGATCGAACGTCTTCGCTCCTGATCGCGCCGCCATGCGATCCGTGCGAAAACTACACCGCCAAACCTGCGGCGCAGTGCGCCTACGGCGATCACGTGCTTTACGGCCAGATGATCGACGCGTGGTCGATGCGGAACTGGAGGCCCGGCGATGAATCGGGCCACGATCACTTCTTTGCCACGTTCGACAAGTTTAGGCTGGCTTCGCACTTGCACGCAGCCGAGGGAATTGCGGCAGCCACGAATCGCGCGGGCATGGATCATTTGCAGTACGTGGAGTTCATGCACACCGCCGATGGCGGCGCGACGGTGCAACTCGGAATGAAAGTGGGATGGGAGCCGGACTTTCCCAAGATGCGTGACAGGCTGCTGGCTGGCGGTTTGAAGGATGTAGTTGTGGAAACCAGCAAGAAGCTCGCAGCCGACCAAGCTCGCGCGTTGGAAATTCTCAAATGCGGCACGCCCGAGGCCGCGCCCGGATGCAACGTAACTGTGCGCTATCTTTATCAAGTGCTGCGCGGATTGCCGAAGGAAGTTGTGTTCACGCAGATTTTGCTGGGCTTTGAGCTGGCTTCGTCGGATCCTCATTTTGTCGGATTGAACCTGGTGATGCCCGAGGATTGGTATGTGCCCCTCCGCGACTTCGATGAGCACATGGCGATGCTGGATTATCTGCACGGCATTTATCCCAAGGTGCACATCAGCCTTCACGCGGGCGAACTCGCGATGGGCCTGGTGCCACCCGAAGACTTGACGTTTCACATTCGCGCGTCAGTGGAGCAGGGTCACGCCGAGCGCATTGGACACGGCGTGGATGTGATGAATGAGAAAGATCCGATTAGGTTGCTCAAGGAGATGGCTGACCGCAACGTGCTGGTCGAGATCTGCCTGACCTCGAATGATCTGATCCTGGGGGTGAGTGGGGACGACGATCCCCTGCCGGTTTATATGAAATATGGCGTGCCGGTGGCGCTGGCCACAGACGATGAAGGCGTGTCGCGATCGGACATGACGCATGAATATCTCCGGGCGGTGGAAACCTACCATCTCTCGTATGCCGACTTGAAGCGCATGGCGCGGCAAGGCCTGGAGCACAGCTTTTTGCCGGGAAAAAGTTTGTGGACGGAGACTAAGCCGATGTTTCGCATGGTCGCGGCGTGCTCCGCCAATCCTGCGAATGTCGGGAAATCCTCCGCCGATTGCGAGAAGTTTCTTTCGGCAAACGAACGGGCGCGCATGCAGTGGAAACTGGAGCGCGAGTTCGCGAATTTCGAAAAGAAGTATTAGCAGCGCTGAAGAGACTGAGTCGCCCTCTTATGGACGAACAATTCACGCTCGCGGAAACGGCTGCAAGGTCTGTTTTAGAACGGACTCCGCTGCGTCCACGGATTGGTCTTGTTCTCGGTTCGGGCCTGGGCGGCTTTGCCGATTCCCTCGACGACGCGGCGCGAATCCCCTATGCAGAGATTCCCGCGTTTCCGCGCTCGACTGCGATCGGCCACGCCGGACAGATGGTGGTTGGCAACGCGGGCGCCGTGCCTGTGGCCGTGATGCAGGGGCGTGTCCATCTTTACGAAGGTTACACGGCGCAGGAGGTTGCATTTCCGATGCGAGTATTCAGCCGCATGGGAATTCGCTCCGTCATTCTTACCAACGCGGCGGGCGGAATCAATCTCAGCTATTCGCAGGGAGCGCTGGTGCTGATTCGCGACCACATCAATTTGCAGGGGCAGAATCCGCTGACCGGAGCCAATGACGACCGCTTCGGCATGTGCTTCCCCGACATGACGCAAGCCTATGCGAGGGCGTATCGCGAGATGGCGCGCGAGGAAGCGAACAAGCTTGGGACGATGCTGCACGAAGGCATTTATGCCGGACTGCTGGGGCCGAGTTACGAGACTCCGGCGGAGATCGAATACTTGCGCAGGATTGGCGCGGACCTGGTGGGAATGTCAACCGTTTGCGAGGTGATCGCGGCGCGGCACACGGGAATCAAAGTATTGGCGATCTCCTGCGTCACCAACATGGCTGCGGGAATTCTCGATCAGCCGCTCTCGCACGCCGAGGTGATGGAGACCGGAGAGCGGGTGAAGACTACGTTCGAAGCTTTGCTGCGAGCCGTGCTGCCGCGCGTGGCGCAGGATATCGGTTCGTAGCCTTCGGTCGCCGCGGAAATGCGAGCTCCCTCGAAACTCATTTTGCTGCGCGCGGAATTGAGAATTCCACCGGCGGAATTATGCCGTAGGTTGCGGAAAAGCTGTCCTGATTTACGGCCAGCGCCAGATATCCGCGCGAGTCGATATAGAACAATGGTTGCTTCAGCGGCACATCGCTGAAAGTATTGACGAACTTCATCGTCATTTTCTTTCCGCCCAGTTCCACTGGAACATCCTGGCCGTGCTGGTAGCCGAGTTTGAAGAAAACGCCTTCCTCGACGTTGGTTACCAGGTTGCCGAATGGGCCGTCGGTGGCAATTACTTCGCCGGTCAATCCATGATCGTCGAGCTTCGCCGCTTTCAAATTCAAGCGCACAAGATTCTTGATCGGGATTTCGGGACCGACTGTGGTCCAGTCGTCGCCGCGGGCCAAATGCGCGCCGGCCGGCGAGAAAACATCGCGGCCGTGAAAGGTGGAGGAAAGTTTGGCGCCGATCATCCAGTTGGTATTGGTGATTTCGCGCGCCGCTTCGATGCCGTCGCGCTGCTCGATCAGCGTGAGCAGGCCGTTATCGGGGAGCACGAAATATTGTCCGCGCTTCGATTTGGCCACGATGGCTTTGCGCGCGCTGCCCACGCCGGGATCGATAACCACCACGAACACCGTTCCCGCCGGATAATAGGGCGCGGCGCCGTCAAGAAAACGTGCGCCATCGAGAATCGAAAACGGCGTGACCTGGTGGCTGAGGTCGACGATACGAACGTCCGGCATGATCGAATACATCACGCCGCGGCAGATCGCGACGGAGTCGTCTACCACTCCAAAGTCGGTCATGAAGACGATGGTCGGCGGATATTTCTGAGTTGGCTCGCTGGCGGCCAAGATGGACGGGGCAAAAGCCGCCAGCGAAACGAGAGCCAACAGTGCCGGAAGAATTTTTCGCTGATGCATGTGAGCGCGGCGGGATGAATTCATCGCGTGCATTCCCTGGAAAATATTTCAAATTAAAACCGGGATTCCGACTGAGGCGCAATTGTAAACGGAGAAGGCTCAGAACGGAACGACGTGGGTAAACAGAATCAGGGACAGCCCAAGTGACTGTCCCTGACGGGTTGTGCTGGTTTCGATCCTATCGCGCCGCTAACGCGGGCTCGTGGACTGCCTTGCCGGACTTGAAGGCTTCGTAACGGGCGTTGATTTCGTCCCAGTTGACGACATTCCACCAAGCCGCGAGGTATTCGGGACGGCGGTTGTTGTACTTGAGATAGTAGGCGTGTTCCCAGACGTCGTTGCCGAAGATGGGATGGAGGCCTTGCGAGATCGGATTGTCCTGGTTCGGCGTGGAGATAATTTGCACTTCGCCGCCCGTTTTTCCCGCGAGCCAGACCCATCCCGAGCCGAACTGCTTGACGCCGGCATCGTTGAACTTGGTTTGAAAATCCTTGAAGTTGCCGAAGGCTTTGGTGATAGCTTGCGCGATGGGGCCGGTAGGATCGCCGCCTCCTTTGGGCTTCATGATCTTCCAGAACATGGTGTGGTTGACGTGGCCGCCGCCATTGTTGCGGACCGCGCCGCGAATGTCTTCGGGAATGGAGTTGAGGTCACGGATGAGGTCTTCGGGACTCTTCTTGAAGAGGTCGGGATGCTTCTCCAGCGCGGCGTTGAGGTTCTTCACGTATGCGCCGTGATGCAGGTCGTGATGGATGGTCATTGTCTGCTTGTCGATGCTGGGTTCGAGCGCCGCATAGTCATACGGCAGGGGCGGTAGTTCATGAGCCATGATTGTTTCCTCCAGATTTTCTCGATCTCTAGTTTCTGATGACGGGATCAGGGGTACGGATTCAGACGGAAATTAGTCTCCCGGGTCAAAAATTGGATGACGGGAATCTCGTCGTGGTTGCGACAAAAGATGATCTTACACCCACGCGGTCAGTTGCCGGAGATTTCGACCTTGGCTTGCGGTGTTAATGGTCGAGTCGGGCGTAGTTTGGGGGCGAGCCAGGCGACAACCCGATAGAGCAGAAGCAGAGCCAGAACGAAAGCGTATTCGAGCGGTTTGCGGAGATCGGCTTTGACCAGCCAGATGTAATGAATGACTCCGGCGGTCGCACTGAGATAAATCAGGCGATGCAGCCATTGCCAGCGTTTCCCGCCGAGGCGACGAATCCAGCCTTTGGTGGAAGTGAGGGCCAGCGGAATCATGAGGACAAAGCCGGTGAATCCTGCGGTGATGAAACGGCGCTTGGCGACATCAGCGAGCATGGCGTGGAAGTCGAAGAACTTGTCGAGCCAAACGTAAGTGAGGAAGTGGAGCGTGCCGTAGAAAAAAGCGAACAGGCCGAACATGCGGCGGAGGTTGATGAGCCAGTACTGGCGGGTGAGTTTCCTCAGCGGCGTGATGGAAAGAGTGACGAGGAGAAAAATAAGCGTCCAGTTGCCGGTGGAGTGCGTGATGAACTCGATGGGATTGGCGCCTAGACCGGCGTGAAAAGCCTTCCACACCAGCAGCGCCAGCGGAACCAGCGCGGCGAAGAAGAGAACGGGCTTGAGGTAGCGAAGCATACAATACAAGTTCGGATACTGGATGTCTCAGCGGCCGCTAGAAATTCTTGCGTAGATCCATGCCGTTGTACAAGCTGGCCACCTGGTCTCCGTAGCCGTTGAACATCAGCGTGGGGCGCTTGAAGAATTCGCCCAGACGGCGCTCTTTGGCCTGGCTCCAGCGCGGGTGGTCAACGGTCGGATTCACGTTGGAATAAAAGCCATATTCTCTGGGAGCGGAGATGTTCCAGGTATTGACTGGCTGCTTTTCAGTAAAGCGGATACGTACGATCGCCTTGGCGCTCTTGAAGCCGTATTTCCAGGGCACCACGATCCGCAGCGGAGCGCCGTCCTGATTGGGAAGGTCTTCGCCGTACATGCCAAAGCAGAGTAACGCGAGAGGATGCATGGCTTCATCCATGCGCAGGCCTTCGACGTAGGGCCAATCGAGAACCTGCCGGCGCTGGCCGGGCATCTGCGTCATGTCGAGAATGGTGGTGAACTCGACGAATTGCGCCTTGCCCAGAGGGTTCGCCCGTTTGATCAATTCGCTGAGCGAGAAGCCGACCCAGGGAACCACGATCGACCAGCCCTCAACGCAACGATGGCGGTAAATACGTTCCTCGGGCGGCGCCATCTTGAGGATGGTGTCGATGTCGAGTTGCTGTTTCTTGGCGACAAGTCCGTCAACGGTCACCTTCCAGGGACGGGTGCGGAAGTTTTTCGCCAGAGTCGCAGGCTCCGTTTTTTCTACTGAGAATTCGTAATAGTTGTTGTAGTTGGTGACGTCTTTGTAGGGAGTCACTGTTTCCGTGGTGCTGAAGGCGCTCTTCTTGATGCCATCGATCTTGTTGCCCGCGAAGACGGTGGTCGAAGGAGAAACCAGTTCCCGCAAACCCACTCCGGTCGCGGCAGCAGTTCCTGCGATGGCTGCGCCCGCAAGGAAGTTGCGCCGGTTCAAATACAGGTGCTGGGGCGTGATTTCAGAAGACGGAATGTCGGGAGCTTTCTTAAACAGCATGGTCGATTTCCTGTGGGAAGTACGTTAGCCGGCGGATTGTGGATTTGTAGAGAGACACCCAGTCGCCACACGATAAGACGCGAAGCCCGGAGAAAAGTTGCATCGATAAGACGATTCTAGCGGAAGCAAAGTCCCGAGATATACATCCCCGAATCGGCGCCGGCAAATGGAACGCAGCTGCAACTGGCTTTCAGACAGTGGCTAGCTTGCCCAGGATCTCGCGGACCTTGCGCGACAGGCTGTGTAAAGTAAAGGGCTTTTGCAGGAAAGCCTTGCTGGCCGCGGCGGCGCCGGCTTCGCCGAAGGCATCTTCAGTGTAGCCGGAAAGATATAGTACTTTGATCTCGGGCCGCGCGGCAACGAGCTGCTGCGCGAGCTCATGGCCGCTCATGCCCGGCATAACCACGTCGGTAATAACCAGATGTATTGTATCCCGGTTGTTGGCCGCGATGGCGAGGCCGGCTTCGCCATTCTGCGCTTCGAGGACGCGGTATCCTTGGGTCGCGAGCGTCTCGCGAACCAGTTGCCGGACGGATTCTTCATCTTCGACGAGCAAAACAGTTTCTGAACCGCGGGCGGCATTGGGAGGCGACGGAGCGGAGCCGTGCGGTTCCGACATCTCTTCGACGCGCGGCAGATAAATAGTAAAGACGGAACCACGGCCGACTTCGCTCTGCACAAAGACGTATCCGCCACTCTGCTTGATGATTCCGTAGACCGTCGAAAGTCCCAGGCCGGTGCCCTTGCCTTTTTCCTTGGTGGTAAAAAACGGCTCGAAAATCCGAGCCTGGGTTTCGCGGTCCATCCCGTGGCCGGTGTCGCTGACCGAAAGTATGATGTAGGGTCCGGGCCGAATGAACGTGTGCTCGCGGTGGTAAGACTCGTCAAGACTGACGTTTGTGGTACGAATGGAAATTTTGCCGCCGTGGGGCATGGCATCCCTGGCGTTGACCACGAGGTTCATGATGATCTGCTCGATCTGTCCAGCGTCGGCGCGCGTGCAGCCGATGCTGGGATCCAAATGCGTGGTCAGTGCGACATTCTCGCCGATCAGCGGGCGCAGAAGCCGCTCCATGTCCGACACGATGGAATTCACGTCAATGACCTTGAGTTCAAGGAGCTGCTTGCGGCTGAAAGCAAGAAGCTGGCGAGTTAGGGTGGTAGCGCGGTCCGAGGCTTGCTGAATGGCTTCCGCTTTGGCGTGGAGTGGATGGGCGGAATCAAGTTGGCCGAGGAGGACCTCGGTGTAGCCGCTGATCACCATGAGCAGGTTATTGAAGTCGTGCGCGATTCCCCCCGCGAGACGGCCAACCGCCTCCATTTTCTGGGCCTGCCGGAACTGATCCTCGAGAACCCGGCGCTCGGTAACATCCTCCGCAATAGCTTCGAGCACATCGGCCGGCTCCTCGGCGCTGGCCACGGCGCGCCCGCTGATGCGTACGGTAATCGCATTTCCATCCTTCCGCTTCCAGCGGACTTCGAAACCATCCATCCGCCCAGTGCGGCGAAATTCCTCCGTCAGAAGGGCATGTTCCCGCGGATCGAGGAAGACCTGCCGCTCGGGATCGAGAGCCAGGACTTCCAAAGCCGAGTTGTAGCCGAGCATCCCGATCAGAGCCGGGTTCACATCGAGAAAGCGGCCTTCCAAACTGGCGCGATAAATTCCGTAAACGGCGGTTTGCACCAGCGAGCGGTAGCGTGCCTCGGAGCGACGCAAGCTCTGCTCGTTGCGTCTGTGTTCAATGGCGCTGGCCAATTGCTGCGAGACGGAGGTGAGGATTTCCCGGTCGCGCTCGCCAAAGCGAACGTCGGGTGAATAGTTCCTTACCACCAGAACTCCGAAGGCGTGTTGATTGACCTTGAGCGGAACTCCCATCCAGTGCAGCCAGGGCGTGGGCACGTGCTGGAGTTCGCCGCGCTGAGCCATCTGGCGAAACAAGTCCGGAGTGCATAACAAGGGTTCGCCGGTGCGCAGCACGTGATCGGTGAGGCCGCGGCCGGGCTTTCTGGGAGCGGGCGCCGAATCCTGTTCGTCCACGAAGTAAGGGAAGCTCACGAGTTGCGATTCCCGATCGTAAAGGGCGATATGGAAGTTGCGGGCATACATCAGCTCATCGATGATGCTGTGTATGGCGGCGAAGAACTGCTGCAGATCGTGCGCCGAACTGGTTCTTTCCGCGATGCGGCAGAGCGCCGAACTGAGAGCTTGCGCTTGCTTGCGCTCGGAGATGTCGCGATAGATGGTGTAAGAGTCGCCGCCTTTACCTTCAACCACAAGCGGCGCGCTGCACACGGAAACATCGAGCAGCGTGCCATCTCTGCGAATGCGCTGGGTT
This sequence comes from Acidobacteriaceae bacterium, assembly GCA_003156805.1. Lineage (GTDB taxonomy): Bacteria > Acidobacteriota > Terriglobia > Terriglobales > Acidobacteriaceae > Sulfotelmatobacter. The sequence goes on from PMHV01000051.1 coordinate 57,288, forward strand.
TCGAGCGTGATTCTCTCGCCGCGTTGCAGACATTCCGCAATCCAGCGAGCTTCGGCGGTCCGCTCGGCAGGAAGAATCAGCGAATCGGCCGTGTGGCCGATGAGATCCTGCGCGCTATAGCCGAAGACCCGCTGAAACTCCCGATTCACATATTGGATACAGTGGTTCGAGTCGACGATGGTGAGGCCATCGGGTGAGTTCTCGAAAATCTGCTCGAGGTATTGGCGGCGGACCTCGGAGTCTTCTTCCGGTTTCCAGCATGAAAGGAATGGCTGGTGAGAAATGGGTTCAGGACACGTCGGTTGGAACGCAGGCGCAGACCCGCCCTCAAGCGCCTGCTGCAACCGCCTGGCGCGCACAAATTCCTCCGACTGCGGCGACTGGGTGAAACGATCACCCATGCGGGAAGCTCCCCCCTCCGGAGCTCAGCCTGAGGCATAGTAGAATGGCAGAGATTTACTCGAAAGTTACTGAGGTCATATCGGAATTAGCTGCTGGCAAGCATTTCGCAGACGCGGCGGACCATGTCCCGCTGGCCTTCGCTCAAGGTGAGGAATTCAAAGCCATAACGGAGACCCTGGCGGTAGCGCACGATGGCGCGGATTTTCAGCGGGTAGGGACTTAAGGGCAGAGGAACTTCGAGGGCAACGATTTCCCCAGGTTCGAGGTCGCCGGTGAGAGTAGCGCCGATGCCATCCTGGCCAAGTTCAGTGGAACGGCCCCAGCAACTGCGGAATTCTCCGCCCTGAAACATGCGCACCTGCACCCGTACATCGAGCGCGAAGCGCGTGTAGCGGCGGGTGTAAGTGCGTGCCGGACTCCGGTGTTGTTTCGCGAGCTTTGGGCGTGGAGAAGCTGTCATTATCCTGCCAACCAGATTTTGCCAACCGGGGTCCCTGAGAACGTTGCTCTGTATTTATTGTCGCAGGGTCGCGGGACTGACTGCCGCCGCCGCGCTCAGTTGCCGTGCAGCAGGTATCCAGGCTCCAAGGGGAGCTTGCCTGCAATTTTGACCACCGCTACGCTGCTATTGATCGCATACACGTCCACGACACCCACCGCTCCGGGGATAGCAGCCACTCGGTCCACGAGCTCATCGTCGGAACTCACCAGCATGATCGCGGGATGGCCCGTGCGTCCGTGGTTGGCGGAGGCGATGAGATCGTTCGCTTCCCTCTCGGACATGGCGTAAACCTTTTCCAGCACCAGCTTCATCTCCGGCGTGGACGGGGCGCGCATGATGAAGATGACCGGCTTGCCATCGGGCCAGCGATCGGTCTGAGCCTTGCAAACCTTCACGAGATCGGCGATGCCGATCGAGTTTACCGAATTGGTTTTGTTGGAGACCAGCGCAAGATCGCGCGCCGCCGCCAGCGACGTGCCCAGCAGAACCATTACAAAAACACGCAGAGCGCGTTGATGAAACAGCGTCATTATTCTCCCGCCAGCCGCAAACAAGCCTGCCGAGATTGTCGTCGAAGTCGGCTAGGTACTGAAAGGGTACGAAGGTCACCGCGATGCGCGGGGGCACGGCAGCGGCGCGTTCGGAACCTAATGCCAGCGCGTGATGCAGATTGACGTTGATGGAGCGATGGCGTGGGACCGAAGTCTTTCGCAGCCAGGCGTTCGCAGACGACCCACGAGCCCCCGTTCCTGCCTGTGGAAATCTGCCGGAAAGATATCGGCAGCGGTCGGCTTTGCGGTTACCGGGAAGGCGCAGATTGTCGTGGTCTGAGAGCTGGTTGTGAACGGCCCCCCTCCCCCTATTTCGCGAATCGCCAGTAAACATGCGGGTTTGAGTGATTGCAAATGCGCATTCAGCGCGTTTGATCTTTATTTTCAATAACTTGCGGGCAAAATATTGCCAACAAAGCACTTAGCTCTGCCGCCGGGAGTTAACCGTACTGCCTCCGCTTTGACTATGATCTGCCGATTCCGGTTTGGCCGCAAGGTCAGACGTCACAGGCGTCTGTGGATCAAGAGCGGGGGCTAGAGGGCCTTCGCCATCGGCGAAATCAGCATCGACATCTGTCGGGCCGGCGAAGCCCATTATTTCCGGCGCACTACACTTAGGCGAGAAAAGGCGCGGCCTTTGGGCCGCGCCTTTTCTCTGCATCTAATCGTCTTCGATTCGTCATTTCTTCTGCTGCTTCGCCGAGTGTGGACGCACCAGGGGCCGCACTATAAACATGTTCGACCGCGCCACTCCCGGAGAAGCCGAGGAGGAGTTCTGCAGGACAAATACCCCGGTCGCGATCTGGCCGCTGTCCGACTCTATGAACGGGAAGGTTGTGCCATCCACGGTGTAGAAGGTGAGGCCGAATTCGCCGTTTAGGGTATTCCCGGTTGTGGCTGCGATCGCGCCGCGGCCATTGGAATCTGGGACCGCGTAGGTACCGGTGAGCACCTGGTCAAAAATCCGGCTGCCCCCGGGATCATCGTTCTCGTCGATCAGGCCGTTTACGGTCAATCCGCTGCTGGTGGCGGTGAACTCGGCAATGTCATCCACCTCGACACCATCAGCGAGGTTGTCGCCTGTAAGGTTTAGCCCATAGCCTTGCGCGGCGGCGAACGTCGTACTCGACTGCGGGTATGCCGCGCCGGTCATGATCCCAGCGTCGTCGTTTTCCAGCAGGAGCAAGCCTCCGCTGGAAGGATAGGCGGCGAACCCTGAGCCGCCGAAGAAACCGGCTAGAGTCAGCACGGATCGTCCAGCGATAAGAGATCCCGCGGAAGTGTACGTGCCAGAAAAAGACAACGGGGACGTTGAAGCTACTCCTGCGCCGTTGACATCTTGGTTGACATCTTCGGTGGAGGCGGTGGTGATGTTACCCGCGCCGTCGGTCACCAGGAAGCCCCCAGCCGCGGCCGGGGCGCCGCCCGACACGAAACCCGCCAGGGTGAAGGCCATGGTGCCGGTAATGGCGGTGCTCGGCTGAGAGTACGCATCCCCGGAGAAAATTGGGGCAGCCTGCGTGTCCATCTCGATAAACTTCAGATGGGTGGAATCAATAGCGTAAACGTCGAAGGTAAGAGTACCGAACGCGGCGGTTGTGAGCGTCGTTGCTGGCGTGGACGACGGTCCCAGGGCCACCAGGCCTGATAGTGACTCGTTGGGGTAGGCAAGATCGCTGTCATTGAAATCCTCAGCACCCGTACCGGGGGAAATCGCGCCGCTGGCGCCGAGTGTAAAGCCGCCCACGGTGGCGAAAGCGGAGCCATTCGCGTCGACGCCAGAAAAGCTGAAGGCATAGGGGCCGGTGAGCGAACTCTGGGTTAGGCCGGCTGTCTGCAAATCCAGGGTACCGCTGCCGCTGGCGTTGCCATCGAATTCGGTGATGAGCCCGTGCGTGCTGGAAGTCAGTACGAAATCAAGGGTGATGTTGCCGAACCCAGTGGAGGAGGCGGTGCCGATTGTCGCGGTTCCCCGTCCGTCGACTCCAACGGTGTAATAACTGTTGCCGTTGATCGCTACGGCGGCCACTGGCGGCGAAAATTCCTCGTCGTTGATGTCAATTGAGCCGCCGGTGATCCCGCCCTTGCCGTTGCCGCCGCTGCCATTGGCGACGAGCGTGCCAACGATCGCGAAAGCGGCTCCGTTAACGTCGACGCCGGAGACGGAGAAAACGTATGTGCCGCTCAAATTGCTGTTGCTAAAACCTCCGCTGGGCGGCGCGACCGCGGTAGGAGGGCTGCTCCCTCCGCAGGCGATTAGGAGTGCGAGCGCGGAAAGCGAGAAGAGCAAACCGATCCCATTGCGTAAAGACATAAAAATCCCCCTGACGAAAAGCTGGCGCGGAACCGCTAGTTCTACGCTTAAGGTTAGCACGGGTAACCTACGCAGCATCTAAACCCGTACCAAGTGAATAAGTAGCGCGGCCGGGGAAAAAAGATGCCCGCGCCGTGAGTAAGTGTGAGATTTACACTGGGAGACGGAACTCTACATTTCTTTACCTTGGTTCTCTAAATTGGTGCGCCGCCTGGAGGCTGGCTCCCGGCAAGAATTCGCGCTCGGGACGTTCTTAGGAAGCGGTTTCACGGCTTCAGGGGTTTCCCGCTTCGGGCAGTCTAGTTCGGGATCCGGCATTTTGAAATTGGTCTTTAAGAACTGATCTTTAAGACCGGCACTCAAGCATCGGGTTCGCGCTACTATTTGAGGAGAGCGAAATTGTGAATATGGAATCGAGATTTCAGCGGGCGGGTTTCTGCGCCGCCGTGACGTGCGCGCTGGGAATGGCTGCTTGCCAGTTCAATTACGCCGCAGCCGAAGAACCGTCGGGCGCGCAGACTACAGGCGCGCAGAGCAGGGGAACGGCACCAGCAACGGCTGGGCAAAACAACAGCGGCAGCCCAGGTCTGCTGATCGAAAACAATTCCCCGCTGCCGGACACCTATCCGCACGGGCGATACGAGTTTTCATTTCATGCCCGGGGCGGGGTGCCGACGCTGCACTGGAGATTGGAGAAAGGCGCATTGCCGCCGGGGATAAAGCTGGAGGACAACGGCCTGCTGCACGGAGAGGCGCAGCGCGCTGGGGAATACAACTTTACGGTCTCGGTGAGAGACAGCGGCAGTCCGCGGCAGGGGTTCGAGAAAGAGTTTTCGCTGCGCGTGGTCGAGGCGATCACGCTGAATTGGAAAACGCCCGCGCACGTGACTGGGAACCGGATTGACGGCAGTGTGGAAGTCTCGAACACAACCGCAGATGACGTCGATTTAACTTTCATTGTGGCGGCTGTAGCTGAGAATGGGCGGGCAACCGCGATCGGCTATCAGCATTTTCCGTTGAAGAAGGGGACGACCGGCATGGAGCTGCCCTTCGGCGAGACCCTGCCGCCGGGTGCCTACGTTGTGCACGTGGACGTGGTGGGTGAGGTGGCGGAAAGAGACGCGATCTACCGGAAACGGATGCAAACGCCCGGGCCCCTAAGCGTGACGGTGGGACCATAGCGGTAATGGCTGAATTTGGGGTTGCCTAGCGCGACAAAAACCAAGATTTCAGAGTGAGCGTCGGAATGCCCATCTGTGCCTAACAACCAATTATGAAAGCAATCCATGTGTGTTTCGCGCTTATGGCCGTGATTGGGGGACTGCATATGCTGTTTACCGTACACCCCCATGGCTGGATGTTCGGGATTCCCATGTTATCCGGAGGTTTGACTTATTTGTGGTATCGCACAGGGTTTCGTGGCCTGAAATAGAAAAGCCCGGATTCCCGTCCGGGCCTTTCTCACCAACTTAGAATTGTTCGCCGCGTCCTTTTCAGCCGCGCCTGAGGAGGATTATGCCACAGACGGCGCGGGTTAACTCATCTCTTTCAAGTCCTTTTTTGGCATCGTTTTTGCAAGCTGTGCTGCTGCAGGGTCATCTTCCTCAAGACGCTTTCGTACTTCTTCGCGTTCGTCATGTTTCCGCTTTCTCCTTTGAGTTTTTACTGCTGTTGAGAACTGACCGATTCAAATTCAGCCACTACCGACCATAGCGGTTTCCTTGACACTTTCCGCGGGGCCACCGTATCCTTTGACTATCGTTCCTTGCGGTACTTGCGCCTCTGAATGTGTTTCCGCGAGGCGTGCTTCCGCGGGCCTGGCACGACAATATACGGGGCGCGGAGTTCCCGATGTTCTTCAACGTCAGAGAACTGGAAATTCAGGCGGTGGACTTTGCGGAAGAGTTTCCGCCGAACGCCATCGATTTTGGCGCCGACATGCGCCAGATTATCGCGCTCGAGAGCAGCGGCCACGCCGAAGTCGTCGAGGAGCATCACGGCAAGCATAAGATAATAAAGGATCTGCGGCTTAGGGGCCGCCTCGCCACCAGCTTTGAATTGAATTGTGCCCGCTGCCTGGATCCGGTCCGGCAGGACGTGGAGCGGGAGTTTGAATTGCTTTACCGTCCCCAGGGCTCCGACGCCGGCCGCGACGAGCTTTCCGTGACCGATGCCGAAGCCGAGATCGGTTATTATCAGGGGGATGGCATTTTGCTCGAAGATGTTTTGCGCGAGCAGGTGGTGCTGGCGGTTCCCGTGAAAGTCATTTGCCGGCAGGATTGCAAAGGGCTGTGCCCACACTGCGGCAAGAACCTGAACCTGGAGCAATGTTCCTGCGCCGTGCCGCTGGAAGATCCGCGATGGGCCGCGCTCAAAGAATTGCGCGCCCGGTTCGACCATTGAACCTAAATCATGGCGAGGTGCTGGGTACGAGACCGATCTGTACGAGACTCTGGTACAGAGAAAACGGCCCCGGCGAGAGGAATCCATAGACTATGCCGAATCCGAAACGGAGACATTCCCAGAAGCGCACCTCCACGCGGCGCGCTCACGATGCGCTCAAGGGACATTCCCTTTCCGAGTGCCCCAATTGCCACGAAAAGAAGATGCCACACCGCGCCTGCCCTAAATGCGGCTACTATAAGGGCCGCGAGGTGCTGGACGTGGGAGAAGCCAGCTAACCGCCGAGTCGTTTTCGCCAACAATGCCTAGCGTGATCGCGCTGGATGCGATGGGTTCCGACCGTGCGCCCAAGCCTGAGATCGAGGGCGCGATCCATGCCGCCCGTCACTATGGGGTGCGGGTGCTGTTGGTGGGCCCGGAAGCCGTTCTCAAGGCGGAACTTGATCGTCACCCCGCGGCCTCGCGGCTACCCCTTCAGATTGTCCATGCCGGCGAATTCATCACCATGGAAGATAAAGCGGTGCAGGCCGTGCGCGCCAAGCGCGACTCCTCTATGCGCGTAGGCCTGCGGCTGGTGCGGCAGGGACAGGCAGCGGGGTTTGTGACCGCGGGCAACACGGGCGCTGCCATGGCTTGCGCGAAAATGGTGCTGGGCGCGCTGCCCGGGCTGGATCGTCCTGCGCTGGCCGCGGTCTTTCCGACCGCGCCGGGCACGGCCGCGATTTTGCTCGACGTAGGCGCCAACGTCGATTGCAAGGCCCACAACCTGGAACAGTTCGCGGTGATGGGCGAGGTTTATTTCCGCTCCATGTTCCCCGCCGGCAGACGGCCGCGTGTGGGCTTGCTCTCCATTGGCGAGGAGGAAACCAAGGGTAACGAACTTACTCGCGAATCGTTCCAGTTGCTGAAGCGGCTTCCCTTGAATTTTGTGGGGAACGTGGAAGGCCGCGATCTCTACAATGGCCATGTCGATGTGATCGTTGCCGACGGGTTCGTGGGCAACGTGGCGCTGAAAATTTCTGAAGGCGTCGCCAACCTGGTGCGCACAACGTTGAAAGAATCTCTCAAGGCGACCATCACCCGGCAGGTGGGAGCGTTGCTTTCCCGGCATGCCTTCACCGATTTCAAGAAGCGGCTCGACCACACCGAGTACGGCGGCGCGCCCCTGCTGGGCCTAAAAGGGGTGTGCATCATCACCCACGGTTCGTCGAATGCGAACGCGATCAAGAACGCGATACGCGTAGCTGCGGAATTCGCCGAGCGGAACATCAATGAGTCGATTGAGCGGGGACTGGCCGCGCTGCGCACCGCGCCGATGAAACCGGAAGCGGCGCGAGCAAATTAGCTTTTGGCAAACTAGCTTTTTGGCAACGACGATGGAATCGAACCCAACTGCATTCCTGTTTCCCGGCCAAGGCTCCCAAGCTGCCGGTATGGGCAAGGATCTTGCGGCAGCTTATCCGGTCGCCCGGCAAACCTTTGAAGAAGCCGATGCAGCGCTCGGCTACAAGCTCTCGCAGCTTTGCTTCGAAGGCCAGGAAGCACAGTTGCGGCTGACGGAAATCACGCAGCCTGCCATTCTCACCGCGTCCATGGCCGTGCTGCGCGTTGTGGAGACGCGCATCCCGAAGCCCAGCTTCGTCGCCGGCCACAGCCTGGGCGAGTATTCGGCGCACGTGGCTTCCGGGACCATTAGCTTTGCCGACGCCCTTCGCACCGTGCGCAACCGCGGCAAGTACATGCAAGAAGCGGTTCCGGTGGGCGTGGGCGCGATGGCCGCAATCCTCGGCATGGATCTGGAAAAAGTTTCCGCCATTTGCCAGGATGCCGCGCAGGGTGAAATCTGCGCGCCCGCCAACATTAATTCGCCCGAGCAGATCGTGATTTCAGGAAATGTAGCGGCTGTCGAACGTGCCGCCAAGCTGGCCGATGAGCGCGGCGCCAAGCGCGCCAAGTTGCTGCCGGTGAGCGCGCCCTTCCATTGTTCCCTGATGAAGCCCGCGCAAGATCGTCTGGAAGTGGATCTCACTGCGCTGAAAATGCAGAAACCCGTGTATCCCGTGGCCTGCAATGTGGATGCTGAGTTGGTCGACGACCAGTTGCGGGCGCGCGAAACACTGGTTCGCCAGGTGACTGGGGCGGTGAAGTGGGAGCAGTGCGTGCGCCTCCTGATCGCCCAGGGCGTGCAAACCTTCCTGGAAATTGGCCCGGGGAAAGTGCTGTGCGGCCTGATGCGTCAGATTGACCGTTCGAAAATCTGCGCGAATGTGGGCGACGAAGCGTCCCTGGCCAAGCTGCTGGAACAATCGCTAAGGCCGAGCCCTTGATTACAAACTTTGTGTTCTTCGCGAATCCTTAGCGGCCTTCGCGGTTAAAGCTTTTCTCTGCCCCAACTCCCGCGACATGACGCTATCCTTGTTACCGAAATTCTAAATCGCAGGGCGGCGAGCTGATCGTCTTATCGCTCTTGTCCACGTAAAGCTGAGCGTGCTGGGAGCGGTCGTTGACAATCAGATCCACCACCACTCCGCTTCCGCCGCCGGGGCAGTTGCTGGTGCCGACAACGTGGTAACTCTTCACCAGTCCCCACTCGCCGCCCGGCCCCCAGTCTTGCCAGAATTCGTTATAAGGATATTGCTTGTGGGTCTCAGGATGCTGCTTCCAATCGCGGTCGGAAAAATAAATGCCGTAGGCACTTTCGAAGTCTTGCTTTTGCAGCGCGGCGAAAAATCGGTCCGCAATATGCTTTTCCGGCCAGAAGCGATTCCACCATCCCAGCAGCGCCAGCACGAGTAGCAACACGACTCCCGCAACAATTCGGATCCTTCTCCTGCGTTCTTTTTCGGGATGGTATTCTCTCGCGTCCAGTAAGGTCATTACTCTCTAGGATAACGGACGCGGTCAACAAGTCAAAAGTTCCGGTAGTGGTGCAGCTTGAATTTTCCCAGGCTGGCAATCGGTTCCGGTCTGTGGGAAACTGTGGGCATGGCAAAGATAACAACTGGTCAGATCGTGGTTCCAGAGGGGCTTGTCGGAGTGTATAGGGTTGTGTCCCTTTCCCCGGACGGACAAACCGCGGATATTGAGAAGTTTGATGTATCGAAGCAAAAATCACTAGGCGACCCTATTCGCTCAGTCGCATTGAACAAGCTGAGTGCGTACAAGGAAGACGCCAGCCAAACTGCTGCTAGGATAGTGAGAGAAGCAACTACTGAAGACTAGCCAAGCCGCTGCCCGGATCGTACTGCACCACTACCGAAGTTCCCGGAAGAATTGAGTAATTGGGTAATTGGGCAATTGGGTAATTGGGCAATTGCAGCCAAAAGCAGAAGCTAGAAAAAAGCCGTCGAGGCGCGCCGCAAACAATCGCTCAATTACCCGATCGCCCAATTACCCAATTCTTCACAGCGACCGCTTGAACAGCGGAGTCGCGATGCTGAGGGCCACGATGGCGAACAAAGAGAGGTACAGCAAATCCGGCCAAACCGCCGCTAGACCCGTGTCCTTCAGCAGCAAAGACTTGAATCCCGCCACGGCGAACGTGAACGGATCCACGCTGGCAATCACGCGCAGCCACCGGGGAAATGCCTGAATGGGATAAATCGCGCCGCTGGGGAAAAACAGCAACGTGTTCAAAATTCCGAAGGTCGCTCGCGGCACCAGCGGATCTTCCACGCGCACCATCAGCAGGAACATCATGGCGTTCAAGGCCACGGCCGTGAGCACAATCAGAACCAGCAACCCCAACGCTGTGCCCAGGTTGAACAGACTGCCAACTCCCGCCAGCAGCGCTCCCACCACCGTGATCGTGGTTCCGGTCATCACCGCCTTGATGGCGCTCGCAGCGTTCAGACCAAACACCAGTTCCATCTTCGTAATCGGGGTCACCAGATAACCTTCGTGCACTCCCCGGGCTTTATCGTCGATGTAGAGCATGCCTCCGCCGATCATCACCGACATAAAGATGGCCAGCGTGATCGACCCCGGCAGTAAATACTTCATGTATTCCACGTAAGGGTATAGCTCGACTATCTGCAGCACGGTTTGCTGCAAGATTCGCGGCTCGACAGTAGGATTATTCAATGCGCTGGTGATCTGCGAGAGTTCGTCCTCGAGGGTGGAGCTCATGAAGTTGTCGCTGTTATCCACCACCAGCGCGATGCGCGGCTGGTTCTGCTCGTAGACGCGCCGCGAATACTGCGGCGGAATGATCACCGCGCCCTGAATCTTGCCATTGCGCACGTCTTGCACGGCCTTTTTTTCGTCGCTGTAGTAGACCGGCTCGAAGGTGCGCATGTTGGCGCGGACGGAATCGAACGCCTCGTGGATCTTGACGGCCTGCGTGCCTCCGTCCTCATCCACCAGGCCCAGCTTCGCATCCCTGATTTTTCCGCCAAACGCGTTGCCCAGCACCAGCAACTGCACCAGAGGAAAAATCATCGACACCATCATCAGAGCCGGTGAGCGGAAAAACTTCCGCATCTCCCGTTCTACAATCGCGAGCATCCGGTTCATGGCTGCATTCCTGGTCTGGGGGGCATTACGAAACCGTGCGCTTTCACCAACTCGTCTCGCAATTGTCTCCCCGTGTAGTGAACGAATACGTCGTCGAGCGTGGTGTTCTGCACCGAAAGCGACTTCACCTGAACCCCGGCCTGCACCGCCATTTCGACCAATTCGGTGGTGGTGCGCGAACCATTGCCGGTAAGCACGCGATACATGCCCGCGCCTTCATGCTGAATCGAGGTCACATCGTCCAGCGTGTGCAGCCGCTGCTCCCAATCCGGCGGGAACTTTTCGAACTGCGCTTCAATCACGTTCGATCCCGGCACGCTGGCTTTCAGCGCCATGGGCGTATCCAGCGCCACCAGTTTGCCGTGGTCCACAATCGCAATGCGATTGCACAGGCGGTCAGCTTCGTCCATGTAATGGGTTGTGATCAGGATGGTGAGCTGCCGCTGATTCATGATGTTGCCCAGCATCTCCCACACCGCGACACGCGACACCGGATCGAGCCCGGTGGTGGGTTCATCCAAGAAAAATATTTTGGGATGGTGTACCAGCCCGCGCGCAATCTCCAGCCGCCGCCGCATACCGCCGGAGAGCGTCTTGGTCTGCGCGTCGCGCCATTTCGTCAGATCGACCAGCTCAAGCAATTCGCCGACCGAGCGCTTTCGGTCCTTGGCTGGTACGTCGTAGAGCTTGGCGTAGATATTCATGTTCTCCTCGACGGTCAGGTCGAGGTCGCTGGTCAGCGCCTGCGGAATCACGCCAATCGTGCGCCGCACCGCGTCCGGTTCCTTGGCCACGTCGTGCCCCGCGATGCGCGCGTGCCCTGCGGTGATCGGAATGAGAGTGGTCATCATGCGAATGAGTGTCGATTTTCCCGCTCCATTCGGCCCCAGCAGGCCAAAGATTTCGCCTTCCTTGACGAAGAACGAAACATTGTCGACCGCAGTGAAGTCGCCATACTTCTTCACGATGTGGTCGACTTCGATGGCGTAGGCCGGACCGGTAGACGCTGGGGAGATCGAACCAGCCTCCGGTTCGGCCGCAACCGCCGCACTTGTCGTTGCGGACTTGGCGCCACCGGTCGTCTTCACGTTTAAGTCCGCATTCAAATCCGTATTCAAATCGGCCGTCATTGCTGCCCCGCCGCGGCTGCACTCTGTGAACTGCCGTCGCCTTTCATCTGCTCAGGCGAAACCAGCACGTCGGCGGTCATTCCCGGCACGAACGCTCCCTTGGGATTATCCAGCCGCACCTTCAGCACGATCGTCCGGATATCGCGCTTGCGCCGGCTTACGTCACGCTGCGTGGCAAAATCGCCTTCTACTCCTTTGAAAAAAACTTTGCCTTTGGTAATCGTCCCTCCCGGCAAGCGCACGCGCAAGGTGTCGCCATAGCCGATGTGGTCGGCATAGGTTTCCGGAATCGCGGCCCGCACCCAGGTGTCGGTCAGATCGACGATGGTGACAATGGGAGCGCCGATGTTCACCACTTCGCCCTGCCGCGCCGCGCGCACCGAAACTGTGCCGCTCACCGGAGCGTAGATGTTGGTGTATCCCAGGCGAACCCCAGCCTGATTCTTTTGCTCGATGGCATTCTTCAGATCGGCCTGAGTGGACTCGACTGTGCTCATGGCCGCATTGGCTTGCTGCGTGCGCGCGATGGCCGAGTTCAAATCCGCTTCCGCCGCGGTCACCATATCGCGCTGGGCCTGCACGGTCGCCTGCGCCGCCTGCAGGTTCGTCTCGGCCTGCACGCGATCCTGGTCGGAGGCGACCCCTGCCTTGGCCAGTTCAATCGCACGATGGCTGTCGCTCGCGGTGCGGTCCAGCGTGGCCTGCGCCTGCCGCAGTTGCGCTTTCGCCGAACTCAGCTTGGCCCTGGCATTGGCTACATCGCTTGAAGTCGAGCCTGAGGTCGATCGCTCGGTGTGCGCCATCTCCGCAACTTTGTGCTGCAAACTGGCAATGTTGGCCGTTGCCGCCGCTTCCTGCGCTTGCAGTTCCGCAGGGTCGAGCACCGCAATCAGGTCGCCTGTTTTCACCGGCGTACCTTCATCCACCAGTAGCTTTTGAATGCGTCCTTCCACCTGCGCGCTCACGATCACCTGATTCGCATCCACCGTCCCGATCAACTCAAGATCCTTGGAACGGTCGGTGGAGAGAAAGTAATACGCCGCGGAGATGACGAAAATGATTCCCAGAAGAATGAAAAATCGGTTGCGCGCGCTCATCGGCGTGCTCCTTGGACAACGCTTGATCTGACAACTTTGGGCCGGACAATTTTGGGCTGGACAACGTTAGGCTGGGCAACGTTAGATCGGACGGCTTTCGCTCCCGGCTGAAACAACGCCGCCGAAATGAAGTCCAGTACCGCGGCCCGGCGCTCGGCGATGCGCTGCGGCGATAGAGGATCGAATCCGACGATCTTTTGCATCACCGGAGCGCCGCTGAAATAAAAAACGATCATCGAGATCATGCTGGGAATAAAATGCGCAGGATCTACCGGGCGAAATTCGCCTTGGGCAATTCCTTGCCGCATCAATTCGCTCACCCGGGCGAAGATGGGCTGAAAATAATTCTTGATTAGCTTATCGATATGCTGCGACTGGCCCTCGCGGGCCTGCATCATTTCGCGCTGCATCAGCTTGGGATAAACCTGGTTGGCGGCCACGAAATCGAAATACGCCCCCACATAGGCCAGCATCTTCTCGCGCGGTGGCAACTCACTTTCGAGCACGCGAAAAACGGATGCCTTCAGCCCGGAAAATGCGCTGTCGAGCACGGCGTCGTAGAGCGTTTCCTTGTCCCGGAAGTAGTAGTACAGCAAAGCCTTGTTGACCTTTGCCTCCCGCGCGATGGCATCGGTGCGCGCGCCGGCAATGCCGTGGGCGGCAAACTCTTGCGCGGCCGCGTGCAGAATAGCGGCGCGGCTCTCCTCGGGCTGGCCGCGAGAGCCCATGCGGTGCAGGTGCGGAGGGTGACGAAAAAGTCGAGCCATTGTTATTAAGTAACCGGTTAGTTAGATTATACAGAAAGGCTCCGCAGCCGCAAGCAAATTTCTTCCTGGGGTTTCCGGCGCGGGAATGTCTTTGCTCTTCAGTGAGTCAGAGGAGTCAGAGGAGACGGGACAGCCACGGTGAGAGTCTCGGAACTGGCATAGACCGGGAAGGGCTGTTTGCCGAATCCCGCAAGTCTCAGCTTTGCCGGAAAGGAAACGATTCGGGCGGTTGCAGGGCTTTCGACTCGCGGAGTTCCAATTCTTTCTGGCGCAAGAAGGTGGCTTCCTCAAGGTTGGTTCCCGGCTTGATTTCGGTCTGCTCCAGAAAGTAACGCCAGCCGGAGTGGCGGTCTTCGGAACTCTGGCCCTGTTCGAATTGCTTTACAGTTGCTTCCGCATTTTGCACGCCCTTGATGACTTGGACGACCCCTGCGGAAACATAAGTCCGTACATTATGCCGGATGATGGCGTAGAAATTCTTGGCTTCGTCGCGCGTCAGAGACACCCCGTGTGCCGTGCGTTCTGCGAACCTGGCTGCTGCTTCCTGGAAGGCGTGCCCNNCTGAACGTTCTCAGCCTGCCAGCCTTTCGGCCCCTTGGTGACGTCAAACTGCACAGTCTGACCCTCTTGCAGGCTGCGGAAACCGCCCGCCTGGATCGCCGAGAAATGCACAAAAACATCTTCGCCACTCTGACGGCTGATAAAACCATAGCCTTTGGCGTCGTTAAACCACTTCACTGTTCCTTGTTCTGCCATGTTGATACTTGTATCCTTTTCAATGATTTTACGCTGGAAGGGAGTCGGGACAACTTAAAGTGCAGGTGCTAGCTGGTTGGCAAGAAGCTGCTCTATAACCGATTCTAATCAGACGCATATTCACTATATCACAAAAAGCTTATAAACGCTCACAAGGATTCGCCGACGCCGGCCCCTGGGAAGGAACCGGGCTGAGGAACAGAAGCAACACTTTCCGCGGTTTCGTGCGGCACGCTGTCGTTCGGGCTGATTGATTTCTGGCTCCGGATAAACGGCGCTGATCCAAATTAGGTACGGATAAACCCATCGCACTCATCTACGATCAAAACGCGGTATAATCAATTCGAGCTTAACCTCGAAGACATCGCAAGCCCGTCCTGCGCCTTCGCGATTGAGACAATCTGTTTCAGATCGGGCGCTCTATCAACTAACACGAACAAGGCTTACCGATTTCGCTTGAAAAGCGAGTCTGAGCCTGGGCCGCGGCAATCAGGAGGAATGCGATGTCATCGATAAATGGCGACAAGTCCCGCTTCAACCGGGTACGGAAACAAAGAATTTTTCAGCGCCAGCGGAATCGAGATCTGGTGCACGGATTAATATTGTCGAACAGCGCACACCCAAAAGTGGAAAGTAAGGAACCGCTTCCCACACCGCCCGCGACCAGACCCGGCGAAGTTCAGCCTTAGCCGCGATTACGACCAACTTCGTCGGCATGGCAGTTCCGGCGATCCACCAGAAGCGAGGACGAGTATGAAGAAACTATTTGTTGGCAACATTCCCCACAGCACAACAGAAAGCGAATTACGGGCATTGTTCGAACCGCACGGCGCCATCGAGCAGGTGAGCATTGTCACCGAGCGCGAAACCGGCCGGTCCCGCGGATTTGCCTTCGTGGAAATGACCGACTCAGGCGAGGCCGAGAAGGCCATTGCCGCATTGAACGGCAAGGAACTGGGGGGACGCGCATTGAACATCAACGAGGCCCGTCCCAAGACCGACCGCGGCGGTGATCGTGGCGGCTTTCGTGGCGGACGGCCTGGCGGCGGCGGTGGTGGACGTTCGGGTGGCGGCGGACGCGATGGCGGGCGTGATGGCGGGCGCGAACATGCCCGTGGACAGCGAGAGCCGCGCTGGTAAGTTATAGGGAATTGCCACAGGGCCAGCCACGCTTCGCATTCGCGGATTTGCGCGCTGAATCGATCTTTGCTTTGGCCGAATGATGAGCCGAATCTATCTTTGGGAGGTCTGCCGATGCCGGGACGAGGTCGTGCCAGTTTTACCAAGCGCCAGAAAGAGCGCTCGCGCCAGGAAAAGCAGCGCGAGAAAGCCGAACGCAAGGCCCAGAGGAAGCAGGAAAAGCCAGCAGGCAGCCCGGAAGATCCAGACGCGCTATACGATGCCGGTGCGTTCGCGGAACAATGGGCGCTGCCCGACACTGGTGGCGAGGAGTAAAGAATCCCCGGGCACTCGTGTGATCACCGTGCTTGTGTAGAACCAGGTTTTTCAGAACCAGGTTTTTCAGAACCGAGTCTTCTTCAGAACCAGGCACTGTGGGGCAGCTTGTTCAGGACCAGCCGCCGGCGATCGAGGGTACCAGCAAGACTTCGTCTCCCTCATGGAACGCGTAGCCCGGTCCGCCGAGGAAGCGGATGTCTTCTTCGTTCACATAAATGTTGAGAAAGCGGCGCACCTGGCCCGCTTCGTCGCGCAAGTGCGGCTTCAACTCGGGAAATTTTTCATCGAGCGCGGAGAACATCTCTGCCAAGTTCGTAGCCGCGCAGGTGATCGAACCTACGCCGGCAGTGTGCCTCCGCAATGCAGTCGGAATTTGCACCGTGATTGACATGTACTTCCTCCCGTCGCGTTGACGCTGCTCTAGACGCCCACCGCGGCTTCTTTGGCAACTTCGGCCACATCCAGCGTGCGCTGCAGATAGCTTTCAAATTCCGCCAGCTTAGGCGCGATGGGCCGTTCGGACTCGTACACGCCCGCGAGAGCGTCGGTGGTTTTCAGGCCATTGCCGGTGATGCACAGCACGGTCGTTTCCTCCGGCAGGATGCGGTCCTGGCGATAGAGTTTGGCCGCGCTGCCAACCGTGACCCCGCCCGCGGTTTCGGTGAATACGCCTTCGGTTTCCGCGAGCAGTCGGATCGAATCGATCACTTCAGGATCGCTCACGTCCTCGCTCCAACCGCCGCTTTGCTTAATGGTTTTGATGGCGTAGTGGCCGTCGGCCGGATTGCCGATGGCGAGTGAACGCGCGATGGTTGCGGGTTTTTGCGGCTCGATTTCCGGGCTGCCGGTTTTGACCGCGGTTGAAATCGGCGAGCATCCTGTGGCCTGAGCGCCGAAGAACTTCACGGGCTTCTCTTCCACCAGGCCGAGCTGAATCAGTTCGCGGAAAGCCTTGCCGATCTTGGTAATCAACGAACCGCCCGCCATGGGAACCACCACGTTATCGGGTAAGCGCCAGCCCAGTTGCTCTGCGATTTCGAAGCCGACGGTCTTCGAACCCTCGGCGTAGTAAGGGCGCAGGTTCACGTTGACGAAGCCCCAGCGATGCTCGTCGGCGATCTGCGAGCACAGGCGATTGACCTGATCGTAGCTGCCGGCGATGCGGACTACCTTCGCGCCGAAGACTTGCGTGCCCAGAATTTTTGCCGGTTCAAGATCGGCGGGGATGAAGATCCAAGCCTTAAGCCCTTCGCGAGCCGCATGTGCCGCAACCGCATTGGCCAGATTTCCGGTGGAAGAGCAGGAAACCGTGTCGAAGCCGAACGCGAGCGCCTGCGAGAGCGCAACCGCTACCACGCGGTCTTTGAAGCTCAGCGTGGGCAGACAGACGGCATCGTTCTTGATGTAGAGATTCTGCGCGGCGAGCCGGGCGTCGTTTTTAGTCCTCGTGAGCCGCGCGGCAAGTTGCGGCGCGTGCAAAAGAGGAGTGAATCCAACCGGCAGCCGGGGCTCAAATCCGGCAGGCAGCGGCAGCAGTTCAGAATAGCGCCACATGTTGGGTGGCCGCTGCGCGATGCGCTCGCGGCTGAACGACGCGCGCAGCGCATCATAATCGTAGGCGATTTCCAGGGGAGAAAAACAATCGTCGCAAATGGAGCGAGGCTGGTTGCCCCAGTTGCGTCCGCATTCCCGGCAGCGCAGTTCGTAATGAGCTTCGTGGGTCGACATCGTGCTACTCGCTTTCTGGCTTCGCGAGTAGCCGGGGACGAGCCGGGAAAAAGCGCCCTAAAACAGAAAGGCCTCTTTTTCCAGGAAAAAGGGAAAAGAGGTCGGAATGCAAAAAGAAATAAAGCTCGCATCCAAATCTCATGTTCCCCGTTTCCGGGCGGGAGTTGGCACCTGGCGGCCGGGATAGATGATCCCGGTCCGGTTGCCGTGGCGTCACAGGGCTCGTCCCTCAGCCACTCTGCATGAAATTCAGGTCCGCTCCGAAGAGCAAACTTGTCTTTTAAATACTACAAGGCCGGAGTATCGGAGTCAAGGATTTCTGCTTGCCGGTAGTGTCTGAAATCTGCGCTGAAGGCACACGCCGGGTGTCCCATTTCTCGCGTTTTTTGCGAGAAGTGGGCGTGGCCGACGCGACAGCAATACCAAAGAAATCCACACCCCACTGTGACATCCAACCTTGCGCTCGCTTCCGATCTTCCCCCATCATTGCCCCAGCAGAGGCAGTACGACGAACCAACACAGCAAGGAGAATCCCGGGCCGAAAATCGGCCCCTAACTCCTTTGTTTGAAATATTTTGCCTCTAAGTTCTTTGAAAACTATATTTTGCGCCGAATTTCCCACCTAACTCGATGATTCTAATAGGGTGGGGGGGTAGGGNNAGGTCTGAGGTCCGAGGTCCGACGCCGTTTTGCCCGATCGGCCATGTGGACACTGCCTAATCTCCAAACGCAAGTTACCTCCGTGACCTTACTGAGGCTCGGGGAGCGGGCTATGTTGTAGGAGCGGCGCCAGGCAATACCGTGTTGAACCTGGCCAGCAACAAGCCAAACCGGTGCGGAGAGCTTCGTGAAGCGCAGGGTTCTGTCCGTTTTCGTCTGTGTGGTGGCGGCGCTCACGGCCGCCCATTCCGGCGATACCCAACCGGTGAACACAACCCAACTGATGGCCTGGCTGATCGCCGGAGTTTCCAGCAACCGGCTCACCCGTCTGGTTCAGCAAAGAGGAATTTCGGCGGCAACGGCCGAAGAACTCCGCCAGTTGCAGAACGCAGGGGCTGACACGGATCTGATTCGAACGCTGAGCGCGATGAATCGGACATTCTCCGATGAACCCGGCAATAAGCTCGCCGACAAGAGTTTTGCCAGCAACCAGCCGCATGAAATCCGAGCGGAGCTGGTGCAGGCCGCTGCCGAAGCCCGCCAGTTGCACTATCACGATGCGGAGCGCGATCTGCGGCGGGCCTTGAGCGCCGATCCCGGAAATGCCGCTCTGCACTTCGCACTGGGCGCCATGCTGCGGCAACAGCAGCGATGGGACGATGCCTTCGACGAGATCACGCAGTCCGCGCGTCTCATGCCCGACTTTCCCGAGAATCACAGCAGCCTGGCTTACGTTTTTTATCGTCTCGACGATGGCCCCAATGCGATCGCCGAAGCGCGCACCGCCCTGAGCATGGATCCGCAGAATGCCGATGCTTATCAGGATCTCGGTCTAGGCCTTTATTCGAACGGCCAGTACCTTGCCGCGGCCCATGCCTATGCCGAATCGTTGGCCCGCAGTCCGGAGAATCCCGATACTTATTACGATATGGGCGTCACGCTGCATGCTGCGGGGAATCTTCCCGCGGCCGTTGCCGCCTACCGCCAGGCACTACGCGTGAGCCCGGAGTTGTGGCAGGCTCACTCCAACCTTGCGCTGGTGCTGCACGAAGAAGGCAAGCTCGACGAAGCTATTGCGGAATATGGCGAAGCCAAGCGTCTCGCTCCCGAGGAAGCTTCCATCCGCAACAATCTTGGCAATACCTATTGCGACAAGGGCGACTTCGACGCGGCGATCTCTGAAATGGGCGAGCTTTATCGCCAGCATCCCGAGTGGCAGCAGGGCCACGCTTGTCTGGCCCAGGCATACATGTCGAAGAAAAATTATGGCGGCGCGGTCGAGGAGTTACAGGCGGCAGTTCGCCAGAATCCCAACGGTTCGGCGGAGCACCGCGTCCTGGGCCAGGCTCTGTTACTGAAAGGGAACTCCGAAGAAGCGATTCGCGAATTGCGCCTGGCGGTTTCGCTCAACCCGGATTCCGACGTGTCGCACCATTCGCTGGGCACGGCGCTGCTTCAGCAGCAATTATCGCAGGCGGCGGAGAAGGAATTTCGCGAGGCCCTTCGTCTGAATGCTTCCGCCGACAATCATTATTCGCTGGCTGCCTGCCTGATGACGATGGACCGTTACGAAGAAGCCTTATCGGAATTGGAGAACGCGGCCCGGCTGGATCCGCAGCGTGCGCTTTATCGCGCCCGCCACGAGGAGCTGCTCAAGCTGATCAAGGGAACAGCCTCGCGATGACAGCGGTTCCCGAATTGGTACGACAATGTCGTGGAATGTACTACGGTGTTTCGGCATTGGATTAAAGAATACTTAGACTAGGCTTGGTGCGCTTACGCTGCGCGGAATGCCAAGCCTGAACACAACGGTTAGAGGCACTGTACATGTTATGCGCGTGCATGTTAACGCACGGCAGATTCGGGGAGATTGATTTATGGAGCTGATACAATCCGCATCGCCGGCAGCCACTGCTGCCAAACCTGTCAAGGTGAGTTTGCCGGAAGTTGAGGTGCGGCAAATCGAGCAGCCCGCTGCTCCCGCTCTGCCCAAGACACGCGGTTACGGCCTTCCCTGCGCGAAGTGCCGGCGATACTATGCCGCAGATCTCGACACTTGCCCCATCTGCAACTACCGGGAACGAGTTGAGCCCATCGTTTCGCCCACCGTCCCCAAAGTGCAGGGCAGCGCCGAACCGCTGCCCAATGCCGCCGCCCTCGAGCAGGAAAGAGAAGAGTTCCTGAAGCAGTTCAAGTCTCAACTCATCGCGGCACAAGCCGAGGCGGTCCACGCAGCTTCGGTTTGCGGCCTGAGCGAACGCCATGCCGGCGGCCAGGAGCCAGCCGCCATCTGCAAGCCCTGTTATGACCAACTGCAGGAGCGGCTTGACGTGTGCGAGGCGGCGCTGCACATCGAACTGAAGGAAGCTGGGCAGATTGTCTACGACGCAGTGTGGGCCGATCCCTCGGATCCGAACAAGACCTACACCAACGCCGCCAACGCCCTACTCACCGAATTGCGCAAGCGTGCGGGAATTTCAAGTTTGCTTGGGTTCCAGCCATTAGCCCACTGAGAAACGAGCGCAGCTTGCCGTCGAATCGCAACAGAAACGGCGAACCCTTATTCTGGAGTTACCGCTACCCACTTCTTCCCGCCATACAGCTTGTAGCCACCGGCATCCTCCACCATCTTGAGCGGGACGGCCCGCGGCAGTGCGGCATCGGTCTGGAACGGCACACTGAGGACATCCTGGTTGGCCACGTTCATTACGACAAACTTGCCATCGGCCGCGAATCCGAACCCGTATTGCCCGGCCGCGAGTTCGACGCCGCCCACGCGAAGTTTAGCCTCGGTTATGAACAGCCCCTGGTATTTCTGCTGAATCGCGGTGGAGTATCCGGACGCATCCACTAAGGCCGCCAGTACAATTTTGCCGTCCGCAAGTTGAAATCCTGCGGCATTGCGCAGTTGCGTAGGTGCTTTCTGTCCGCGATAGAAGTACTCTGCGGGTACGATTTTCTTGAGTTCGTCGACGCTCAACAAATGCTTCGATGCCTGTTGTGCGAAGCCCAAACCCAGCAACGTGGCCACAAGAGCGCCGACCCCGGCAAAGCGCAGGTTCTTCATTGAATTCACCTTCGGCAAGAAAGAAATGAAAACGCAGGGCCACTCTAAACTCTTCTCAGGACGCATGCAAATCAGGAAGATCACGGGGGAACAGTGCCGCCCGCAGGTGAAGCCGGAAAGCAGAGACGGGTCTGTACCTCCTTTACTTCTGCCCGGAACGGCGTTGTCGGGGCCAGTTTCGCGCAGCTGTGATCGGAACAATCGACCTAGCCCGCCAGGCAGCTTCTTTATCGCATCGTGTCGTCGATCATGATGGGGCGTTACATCAAGTCGGTTCCGGCAGATGGAACGGCGACCTGCAGGATGAACAAGGCGGTTCATGCATCAATCGGGAGCGAACCGCCCACGGTTCACCGGGCGCTAAGGCTGTGCTAGACTTGCACTCAACCAGCAACGGAGAGGTGGCAGAGTGGCCGAATGCGGCGGTTTGCTAAACCGTTGTACGGGCTAACACCTGTACCGAGGGTTCGAATC
>PMHV01000002.1 GCA_003156805.1 Acidobacteriaceae bacterium
TCCGGCAGAGGCGACGGCCGACCGGAACTGAAGCACTCCCAAATTGAAGAAAACTCTCGCACAAATAGGCCCAAAGACCACGCGTCGGCGATGATATGGTGCATCGTTACTTGCAATACATGGTCCTCTTGCGCGAGCCGCAACAATTGCACGCGTAGCAGCGGTCCGGATTCCAGATCAAACGGCATTTGCGCAGTGATGCGTGTTAGCCTCTGGGCCTCTGCCTCGCGATCTCCCTGTACGGAACTCAGGTCAATCAATGCCATTTCGACTCCAGCATCCGGGTCGATCACTTGCTGGGGCACGCCTTGCATAGCTACGAAGCGGGTGCGCAGTGACTCATGCCGCCGTTGAATTTCGCCCAACGTCCTGCGCAGCAAACCAACATCCAGGCGTCCCCGGATCCGCACCGCTCGCGGCAGGTTGTAAGAATAACTGCCGGGCTCCAACTGATCGATAAACCACAACCGTTGTTGCGCATAGGAAAGTGAAATGATCGATTCCCGGGGTGCGCGTTTCACTCGCGGGATTTTGGTCTTTTTCCCCGCACGTTGCAGCACCTCAATCGATTCGGCTAATCCAGCCACTGTAGGCGTCTCAAACAATGCCAGTAGCGGCAATTCCATGGCGAAAGTGTCCTGTATACGCGCCATCAACTGTGCCGCGATCAGCGAGTGGCCGCCTAGCTCAAAAAAATCATCATGTATGCCAACGTGGGGAACTTTGAGCACAAATTCCCAAATGCCGCACAGAACCTCGTGAAGAGGCGTTCGTTCTTCCAGAAATGTATTCGGGACATCCCTGTCAGTTTCGAGTTCCAACGTTTCCAGTTTCGAGCGATCAACCTTGCCGTTGGATCTCAGGGGTAGCTGCTCGAGCAGAATCCAAGCCGCAGGCACCATGTAGTCGGGCAACCGTTCTCTCAAGAAGCTTCTCAATTCCGCTACATCAGGGCAGCCGCCAGCTCTTGGCGTCACATAAGCAACCAGCAGACATCCTCCGGAGTCATCTTCCCGGGCCACCACCGCGCACTGGCGAACCTGTTCACATTCGCTTAGGACCGTCTCAATCTCTCCCAATTCAATTCGAATTCCTCGAATCTTGACTTGGCTGTCTTTTCTCCCTAAATACTCGAAATTTCCGTCGTGAAGCAGCCGGCCCAAATCGCCAGTCTTATACACAATGTCTCTGACATGGCCAAGGCCGAGCGGATCCGGAACAAATACCTCGGCAGTCAAATCTGGACGACGGTAGTAGCCTAGCGCCGCAAAGGGTGTCCGGATGTAGATCTCTCCCACAATTCCGGGCGGGCACGCTCTTCCATCTTCCACCACGAGAGCCTGCGTTCCCCTCATAGGCTTACCAATAGGAACTGCCCGACGCCATTGGTCGGCCGCCTCTACCGGATACATGAATTTCACCATGGTGGTTTCTGAGGGGCCATAAAGATTCACCAATTGAGGCCCTGCAGTCCCTGTCAATTCCTGCCACTTCTTGACATCGGACGGCAGCAAAGGTTCGCCTGCCAACAACACATAGTTCAGTGCCCCGAAGTGGAAGGACGAATCGATCTCATTCATCATCAACCGGAAGACTGAAGGCACAGTGTGCAACAGGGTAATGCGCTCCTGGACCAGCCAGTCTGCGAGCTTTTTCCCGCTTATCACGATTTCCGGGGCCGACGGGATACACAGAGTTCCGCCGCTGCAGAGCGGAACAAAGATGTCCCGCAAACATGCGTCAAACATGGGTGACGTCAACTGGCTCACTCGGCTCGCAGGCCCGAATTTGAAAGTCTCGATTTCCCACCTTATAAAGTCATCGATTGCCTTCAACCGCCCGGCAATTGCCTTGGGTCTTCCCGTAGATCCTGACGTAAAGAAGATGTAGCTCAATTGGTCGCCATCTTGTTTTCCGGCTTGCAGGCTCGTTGGCTCCTCGCCGGACACACCTGTCTTTGCATCCTTGATTGCAACGATTTGGAAGTGCTGCCCTGATTCTCGCTTAATTTTTTCGAGACGTTCCTGCAGTCCCGGATCTACCATGGCCCACGCCGGCGCACAATCTGTCAACATTGTCACGATCCGCTCAACAGGGAGACTGGGCAACACCGTCACGAATGCGCAGCCCGCTCTTAGAACGGCAATCATTGCCGTAATCAGAGCAAGCCGGTCTTCCGTAAAGATCAGGACGACATCGCCTTGTTGAGAGCCAGACTTCATCAATATGGCAGCCAGAGCATTCGTGTGGACATTGAGTTCAGCATAAGTTCGTCTGAATCCCGCATGCTCGACGGCAACCGCGAATGGGGTCGCCTTTACCTGCTCGCCGAACATCTCAACGATGGACGGCTGAATCCGCTGAGGCAGAGTTCGGTTCCAATCGTGCACGATCTGCTGCCGCTCAGCCTTCGAAAGCACATCCAGCTCTCTGAGAGTCTTCTCTGGGTTCTCAGTGATATCGGTCAATAGGTTCTGCCAATATGTGAGCAGCCGTTGCATACTGCTTTCGCTGAACAACTTTGTTTGATAGGTCAGTCCACCACTAATCTTTCCAGC
Organism: Acidobacteriaceae bacterium; assembly: GCA_003156805.1. Taxonomy (GTDB): domain Bacteria; phylum Acidobacteriota; class Terriglobia; order Terriglobales; family Acidobacteriaceae; genus Sulfotelmatobacter. The sequence continues at coordinate 2,559 of PMHV01000002.1, forward strand.
GGATTCCGTTGCGGTGAGTCTCAACTCGAACTTAGCTGCTTCCCAGCCTGTCTCCACACCAGAAAGTTGTAACCCTGACATTTCCAGCATCGATTGCGGCAAGTTGTGCCACACCAGCATCACTTGGAACAAGGGTGTCCGGTTCCGATCACGTTCCGGCCTTAGCTCCTCTACCAGCCTCTCAAATGGCACATCTTGGTTGTTGTAGGCTCCGAGCGTCGTTTCCCTGACTTGTGCGAGCAATTCCCGGAATGCCAGGCTTCCGTCCAAGCGGCTTCTCAAGACAAGCGTATTGACAAAGAAACCAACCAGCCCTTCTATCTCTTTCCAGCGCCGGCCTGCAATGGGTGTTCCTACTGCTACATCCTGTTGCCCACTGCAACGGGAAAGCAACAACTGGAAGGCAGCAAGAAGAGTCATGAACAGGGTTAGGCCCTGGCGCCGGCTCAAATCCTTCAGATCTCTGCTTAGGGCTTCAGCCAACGTCCAACCAAGGGTCGCGCCCGTCTCACTGTCATGGGCGTAGCGGGCGTGATCTGCCGGCAACTCCAGCGCGGGCACTTCCGCCAGTTGTTTTTTCCAGTATCCCAACTGCTCATCCAATACTCCGCCCTGGAGCCACTCTCTCTGCCACACCGCGTAATCCGCATACTGGATTCTCAAATCCGGCAAGGGTCCGGGCATACCCTTCACAAACGCCCCATACAGAGCAGTAAGCTCCCGCGCAATCACGCCGATGGACCAGCCATCGCTGATGATGTGGTGCATGGAAACAAATAAACAATGTTGATCGTCGGCGAGCTTCAGCAAGATCGTTCGCAACAGAGGGCCGCGGGCAAGATCGAAAGCCCGCTCAGCCTCAGCCCGCATCAGAACGGCTGCGGCGTCTTCGCTCTTTTCCAAATGCGAGAGATCAACGAACGGCATGAATAATCCGCCAAAGGGAGCAATCTGTTGGAACGGCTGGCCATCTGAAATGGAAAATGTCGTACGCAGTATTTCGTGCCGCCTGATGATTTCACCCATTGCCGATTTCAGCGCCGCAACGTTCAAAGCGCCATTGAGCCGAAGGGCCGATCGAACGTTGTAGGCTATGCTTTGCGGTTCGAGCTGGTGCAAAAACCAGAGACGTTGCTGGACAAAAGACAGTGGAAGCGGCATC
>PMHV01000005.1 GCA_003156805.1 Acidobacteriaceae bacterium
CGCTACCTGATCGTCGACGACTCCGTCTTCGCGCGCAAGAACCTGGCCCGCATGATCGAGACTTTTGGCGGCCAGGTGGCGGCGGAAGCCGGCGATGGTCTCACCGCCATCAGCGAGTTCGACCGCACTTTTCCCGACATCGTGCTCATGGACATCACCATGCCGCAGATGGAAGGCATCGAGGCGGCCGAGAAAATTGTCCAGGCGCATCCTGAGGCGCGCATTGTGATGGTCTCCTCCGTGGGCTACCAGGAAAACATCGTGGCGGCGTTGCAGCGTGGCGCTCGCCATTTCGTGCAGAAGCCGGTGAAACCGGAAGTGCTGTACGAGGTCATCAAATACGTGCTGGGAGAAGATGGTTCGGTCGCCAACTCTGCCGCTGCGGGAGTCTAGTCACATGAAGATGGACCTGATCCAGCCTTTCATCAACTCGGCGGACGCCGTCCTGTCGCAAGGGCTGCATTGCACGACCAAGGTGGGCAACCTCTCCATGGAGGAAAAAGCCTACCGCCGTAAAGGCGTGGCCGGCATGGTGGCGCTCACCGGCGACATTGAAGGACGCATCATCCTCGATCTCGACCCTCAGACCGCGGTGCGCGTGGCCAGCCACTATGCGGGAGCCGAATTGCCCGAGTCCGACGCCCTGGTGCGCGAAACCGTTTTTGAGCTCGCCAATCAGGTGGTGGGCAACGCCATCTCCGCGCTCAACGATCAGGGGTTCCATTTCCGCGTGCATCCTCCTCTGCTGCTCACCGCCGATGAAGGTGACAAAAGCAGCGAAGATGTGGAAGCCTTGATGATCTGCTTTGAGACTCCCATGGGCAATGTGTTTATGAACGTGGCCCTGCGCCACAATAAGCGCCGCATGTCCGACCACGCGGTGGCGGGAGTTTAGCGGCTCAGTTGTCAGTTTCCAGTTGTCAGCTTCCAGTTTCCGGTTTTCAGTTTCAGTTCCGGTCTTCAGTTTTCAGTCGCGGCGGCACGGCGCTTTGCCTTATCCACAGGTGAGTTTCGAACTGCCGGCGCCGTATCGGGTGTTGATCTTTTGGTTGTCGTGTACCCTCCCCCTCCCTATTAGGATCATCATTAGAATCATCGAGTTAGCGCGAAATTCCTTCTAAATCCGAAGGTCTAAAGGACTTAGAGGTCAAACTCTAGACATCAAAGGACTTGCGGCCCGATTTTTGGTCGGGAGCTGCCGTGTTGTCCCTGGTATGCAATGCCTGTGCTGGGGCAATGATTCAACGGATTGGGGCCTGTGCGCAAGGTTAGATGTCACATGGGAGCTGTGGATTTCGCCGGTGCCCACGGCCTTGAGGTTGAGCTTGCGGGGGGCATCTACGCCCCACAGATTGCATCGCTGATGGCCTTCTTCAATTCTTGAGCGCGGGTTTCGCTCTTGGTGTCGCGAAGTTCTTCCAGGGCGCGACGCAGATCACGGCCCTGCAGCCGGTCCGGGCGTCCTTTGCGGGCAGGGGCAGCCGCGGCAGACGCACGCTTGTGACGACTTTGCCTGGTTACCGCCATACTCATCATTATTATACCAAGGGCGTAAAGCGGGACAATGATGGAACGAAGTGGAGGGTGTGCGCAAGGTTAGATGTCACGGGAAGTCTTGGGGAAACCTGGGCTGCTTCAACACAAAGCCAGCCGCCCAGAACTAGGCCTTGAACCGATTGGTGAGTGCAAAGCCAAGGACAATCGCCTGGAACCATCCGGAGAGGTTGAGAAAAATCCGCAGCCCGGACAGGAACGCATAGCTGGAGAGCCAGGCGGTCCATGACAAGCAGGAACTCCGCGGAAACCAGCTCAGAGGTCTGTAATGCGGATCTGGTGCCCAAGTGTCGTTCTGTCCAAGTTTGAAAATCGGCAAGGAATTTTCTAGGGTATAAATTATGCCGCTAAACTTAGGATACGCCTCATTTGGAAGACCGTTCTGAGTCCAAGCCGCGTATGCGTCACTTGCGGTTGGTGCCATTGCTCGCATTTGCCAGCCCCGCGAAAAGAACAATGACCCGAGTAAAAGGCAGATGCAAATGGACACGAATATCCATGAAGGCCGTTCTTCGAGAGCAGCGAATATAATCCGAGAAGTGCGAATCGGTAGCCGCGATGAAGCTGCTTTTACACGTCTGAAAACATAGACGACATGCTTGGCGTTGCCGTCGTGGCCGATTTCCTTCTGATGTTTGGCGAGTTGGAGCCAAGGCTGTGGTTTTAGTTGATCCTCGGGTTTTTGAAGCTTCAGCCATTCAATCCGCTTTTTGAGATCGAACGCGATACTCGGTGGCAGCGAGGCAGTATTACCTTGACTTGTATCCTGACGCATGCGCAGATCAATATCCCGATAAGTGAGCCCGTTGAGAAAGAGATTTCCCTTGGCCGGCCAACTCACCTCATCGTCGAAGATGTCCTGAACGGCTGCGCCCGAAATGTTCAGGTACCGTTTCGCGTGCGGCGCGTCTTGAACGTTGGTCCATATTAAATCCCCGCCTATCCTCGCACCTTCACCGATAATCCGTCCTATACGAGACCCGTTGAAGTTGAGGTCATTCTTTACTTGAATATTGCTTAAGTTCGTGTCGCCTGACGCTTGAAAACCTGAATCAAGGAAAGCAGAACCCCCAATTTGCGCGCGATTGAGGTTCAGTGCCGTCCCATTTTCCGCCAAGCGCGCGCCTCGGCATTGAAGACTATTCCTAATGGACGCGTCAACAGCACGAACCGCGCGATTGGCTTGAAAGCCCGAGGCAAGATCCAAAGACCCGCCTATTGTGGTCCTGTCAAGACATAATGCTGACTCCTCATTATTCTCCGAGCCCAATTCAAGAACCGCCCCGGTGCAATCGACATCGCCCTGCACCGAGGCGCCGTTCATGTGAATGCACCCAGATGAATGGAACTGCGTACAAATCGTGCCGTCTCTCGCAGCTCTTATCAGAACCATACCCTGCACGGCCGCTTGGTCAAGCGTAATTCCGTTTCCGGTGGTCACGATTCGCGATCCCACGCATTCAAAATTGCCGTTTATCCTTGCTCCATGTAATCGAATCTCGCCAGCTGACTCGACCCATCGCATCACGAACGCACCATGAATAACCACCCGATCAGCCTTGATCCCCTTCCTAACGATGCATCCCACCAGGCTGACCTGACGCGTTTCCGCGGCTACAAGTGAGAGAGGCTCAGCAAAATCGCATTTGCGAAAATCTAAAGGGAAGGGTATGAGGCAATCCGAAAGGCTGACTTCCTCCGCTATAGCTGCGCACCAGATGCGGATGCCCCGCGGGTCGATGAATCTGTGCGCCTCTTCGTCGCCGACCATCCAGCGGATGAATTTTGCGCGAACAAGAGGAAGCCGGCAATTGTCATCCGCGATGGCGGGAAACGTTGAGCTTGCAGAGTCCTTTAGGACTCTCTCTTCCGCTTCATTTAGGTGGTCCGAGAATCGTTGATGGGCGAGTTCAATGAGCTTCTGCCCACGAATCGCATCTAGCTTCGGGATCAGTTCGATCGACATGGCACACACTTTCGGGAGCGATCGAGCAATGATAACGCTTGTACTTTGCCCGTGCGTGGCCCACCCGTTGCGCCTTTCGCAAAGGGCGGGCACTCCCAATCTGAGGATGTTTGGTGGTTCGCCTTCGACTTTACACACCCAAAGCGACCGCCGAAAGAAATCCACAGCCCGCGTGTGACATCTGACCTTGCGTATAGGCCCAGCTGCGTTCCATCATTGTCCCAGCAAAGGGAGTACATCGAGCAGGACGCCGTCGGCCAGGAGTCCGCCCGTAAGCCCTTTGCCGTCAAGATTTTGCCTGTAACTCCTTTATCGGGAGTATTTTGCCATCCAACCATGCCTAACTTCATGATTCTAATATACCGGGGGGGCAGGGGTGCAGGGGTACCCCCCCTTATCTAAAAGATATACCTACGGCCCGGAATGTGACGGCCAAGCGCACCTGAAAATAATTCCACGAACATTCCGAACCGGGAACCGCGCGGCTCTTCGAATTGTAGAGATCATGAGGTCAAAACCCCCACCCTAACGTCGCAGAACAAGAGTGAGCTTCGGATCGGACTATTTTCGCGACGTTAGGATGAGCGCCCGAGGATGGCGCAACCCGCTACGAAAACAACGAAACTGAGTCCGCTTCCCCGGTATCTTCGGCGGGGTCGGCGATGTTTCGCAACTCGGGATATTTTTCGATCAGCGTTGGCGGGGCCAGCACCCGCTTGCCGCTCAGCATCGCCTTCAATTCCAGAGCATTGACGCCCGCTTTGCTCTCGAAGTGATTATTGGTGATGACGTAGGTCGTCTGCGCTTTCTCGGCCACGTTTTGGATTCGCGCTTTCCAGCCGGCAAGTTCCTTCGCGTTGTAAAGATAGTTGTAACGGTCATTGACACTGCCATTACGATCGCGATTGTCGGAATCGAACCACTGGTCGTAGTTGCGTCCGTGCAGGCGAACGTAGGCCAGCGGCGCGGTCACATGTTCGGTTGGCGCCAGCGAGCGGCCGAGCAGCGGCTGGTCGATGTTGCAGAAGCCGACATTTTTCTGCGTGAAGGCGGCCAAGGTTGCGGCGTCGTTCCAACTGGCGTGACGCACCTCCACCACGCGCGGATATTCGATGAACTGCCGCAATAGCTGGTCGAGATATTCGCGGTTGAGCGCAGTGTTCTTGAATGAAACTGGAAACTGAATGAGCAGCGCGCCCAACTTGCCTTCGGCGGCAATGGCGTCGAGGCCCTCGCGGGTGCGAGCTTCATCTTCGTCGGTGGCGCGAATGGTCGCAGCGGAGGTCGGCTCCATCACCGCGATGGGCGAGTGCGTGAACGCACGATAGAGTTTGGCCGTAAACAGAAATCGCGGATTCACCGCCGCCACTTTGCGGCACCACAGCTTGGCCAGTTCCGGCTTGATCGGGCCATAAAACGACGTATTGATTTCCGTGGTGTCGAAGAAGCGCGCCAGATACTCCAGCGGATGCTGCTTGCGGCGCGACATGCCCGAAGGATAGAAAACGCCTTCCCAGTCTTTGTAAGACCATCCTGCGGTGCCGATGCGAACCTGGTGCGAGTGAACTTCGCCTGAACGTGCTTTGTCTGGACGAACTTGGCCGGAAGTTTCCATGCGCGGAACCGCAGACGGAGGGCAGGGGAAGGTTAGCACATGGGGGTGAGGGCTGGTTGGTGCCCAGACTAGGAACTTGTCGCAGCCGGCTAATTGTGCGACACAGAAATATGCGCGCTCGCATGTTCTCCGCAGTCATGTTCTCCGCCGTGATCCTTTGTCCGCTGGTGTTTCTGGCAATTCCCCTGGTCGCACAAGAAAGAGTTGCGCAAGAAAAAGTTGCGCAAGACAAAGTTGCCCAGGACAAGGCGGATGCCGCGGCCAATATTCGCTCTCTGGAATTGAAGTGGACCGAATCCTATAAGCAGCGGCAGGTCGATATTCTCTCTTCGCTGCTGGCCGAAGATTTCGTCATTACCATTGAGGATGGCAGCACGTACAGCAAGACTGGCTACATAAGCCACAGCGCCGAGCCTTCGGTTCATGTGGAGGTTGCGGAAATGTCAGACCTCAAGGTTCGTCTGCACGGGAACACGGCCGTGGTCACCGGCGCGTATCACGAGAGAGGCAAGTCCGACGGAAAAGGCTACGAATATCACGACCGGTTCACCGACGTCTGGATGAAAACCAGCGGCAGATGGCAAGTGGTGGCGTCGCATTACAGCGTGCCGGTGAAGTAGCGTGCAAGTTCAATCCGGCGACAAGACCGTCGGCGAAGCGCTGTGGGTCGCGGGGCCGGAATCTTGATTTCTACGCTATCGATTATGCTTTACGTAACGCATAATTCGCCCTATACTGAATTGTGATTCTCGGTTACCGTGACAAGCGCACGAGAGATTTCGCGCTAGGGAAAAGGGTCAAGGCCCTTTCTGGCATCGACCGTCCGGCGCGTCTAAAGCTGGACCGTCTGGAGGCGGCAGTCACGCTGCGGGATCCTGCCGTTTTGCCCGGCAACCGTCTTGAAACGTTGAGGGGAACCAGGAAAGGGCAATACAGCATCCGCATCAATGACCAGCGGAGGATCTGCTTCGACTGGACGGGAGACATGCCCGGTCCGTCGAACGTAGAGATTGTCGATTACCATTAGGAGAATGCCATGGCCGCAACTGCAATCCACCCGGGGGAACATTTGGCCGAAGAGCTCAACGAGTTACGAATGAGCGCTGCCGAACTGGCGCGGCAACTCGATGTTCCGACCAACCGCGTCACTGAAATCCTCAATGGACAGCGCTCTATTACCGGCGACACCGCGCTGCGCCTGGCCCATTTTTTTGGCACGACCGCAGAATTCTGGCTCAATCTGCAAAGCCTGTATGAGATTCGGCTTGCCCAGCAAAAATCGGGCAAGTCCATCAAGGGACTGCCCACGCTGAAGCACCTCGAAAACATTCATGCCTAGACCCTTGCGAACCAATCTCCCGCGTGACAGAACTTTACATTTTCGTCCGTGACCTTGGTTACAACCCAGCGGGCGGTTTTCGGCTCCAACCCGGTAGTGTGTAGCGTACTCTCGGTCTAGCGCTCTGCTCTGGCGTCCGCGAAATAGGGGGATTCGAAACTGCGCTTATTCCTGATCCGCATTGTAGGGGTGGTTCTCACGCCGTGTATCTTCGCGCCATCTCTTCCCGCTCAGAGCAACTTAAATGCGGGTACGGCGGATCAAGCGACTGAAAAACCGTCGAATCAAGATACGGAAGCGCCACCCAAGCGCATGTTCGGCATGATCCCGGACTTTGAAAACACGAACGATACGCCAGCCAACCGGAAACCTTTGACGGTGCGCGAAAAGTACATACTTTCGCTGCATCAGTCATTCGACATCAGCGCGCACGTCGGGAATGCGTTTGGGGCGGGTTTGCAGCAGGCCGCAAACGGCCAGCCGCGTTACGGCCAAGGCTGGGGCGCCTACGGAGAACGTTTTGCGGCCAACGAAGGCGATCAGATTACAAGCAGCATTCTGATCTATGGATTTCTGCCCTCGATGCTGCACGACGACCCGCGGTATTTTCGGCAGGGCCGGGGATCGGCAATGTCTCGAATGTGGTACGCGGTCAATCGCACGTTTGTGACCCGCAGAGATAAAGGCACATACGGATTTAATACCTCGCAATCGCTAGGCCAGTTGATCTCCTGCGGTATTTCGACCAGCTATTATCCACCGCAGGACCGCAGCGTCAGCCGCGTCTTCTCCAATTGGGCGGTCAATCTGGGCGGCAACAGTGCCTACAACGTGCTCTCGGAATACTATCCCGACCTGATGCGTGCGCTGTTTCACCGCCGTGGAAAAACCGCGGGGCCAGGCGGAAATTGAATTTTGCCGGCGGCTCCGGCGAAAAAGCTAAAGCAAGTCCGGGCGCACTTCCTTCTACGCGAGCGGCTACCTCAGAACAGAAGGAAGATCGCGGGCACCGTGGAGGATTCGGATAATCTGCAACGGCTTGCTTTCCGGATCGTAAACGATCAGGTAGCTAGAATAGGGACGCACAACCCAAAAGCGAAGAGGTAAGGGAGTCACATCCTTTCGCATTCGTCCGGCGAGAGGAGACTCGGCGAGAAGATCACAAGCGCGAAACACTGCTGCCTCAACCCGGTCGGCAGCTTCAGGATTGTCTTCGGCTATGAAGCTCCAAATCTCTAAGAGGTCGAGCGCCGCTTGCGGCGTGAACCGATATCTGCTCATCCTCGCTACTGTTCGCCGAGACGCGCTCGCTTCCGTTCGTTAAGCCTTGCACGCACTTCATCGGCTTCGAGCAATTCTCCGCGCTGGGCGGCGGCGTAGCCTTCGTCAATCTGGCCTTCGATCTCATAACGGTGCGCAGCCAACCAGGCCTCTTGCTCGTGGAGCATCGAAACGGCGTGCTCGACGTATTCGTCTACGGTTTGGTAGGGCCCGCGCTGGACGTCTTGCCGAATCAGTACCTCAAGTTCGGGCGGCAGTCGAATCTCCATTTCGATATTCTACATGCCTGGCGGAAACGGGGGAAAACATGGGCAAGAAATCAGTCCAGCGACAACACCACCCAATACACACCCGTGGGATAGGTGTCGGTGCGGGCGTAGCATGCGCCCACGGAGAAGGTGCTCAGATTGACGCCGGTGATGGCCTGCGCCGCGCCCGCGGGCAGAGCTTCCGGATGCAGGCTGGTGAAGGTCAATACCGTGTAGCGTTGCGCCAGTTCATGCACGGCGAGGGTGCCGAGTTTGTCGGCTTTGGCCATCGAGCAGGCGGCATCGTCCGCGGTGGCGAGATCGCGGCGCAGCAATTCTGGCTGCTGGGCCTGCCTGCGCATTGCACTGACTTCAGTGGCGATGCGGTCTTTCACTTCTGCCGCGGAATAATTGGGGAGGGCGTGGCCGAAATCCTGCACGATGTACAACCGGTCTCCGCTGCGCACCACGCCCATTCCGATCACGTTATAAGCCGGGTTGAGCAGGTTGGCGCGATGCGGCGCAGAAAGCATCAAGTGCTGATGTCCATGTTCGGCGTCGTAATCGAGGGCAACGTTTTCCCCTTCCTGGTCAAGCTGCAGGCGGGTTGCGGCGGCAAGGCGTTGGGGCAGGGAGGGCTCACCATCAAACTGATGCGAAATCTGCCGCGCCTCGAACATCGCCTGGGCGTGGACTCGCGCCGCCCGCGAAAGCCCGGCGTCCATAGTCAGCGCCGGCGCGCCGGCCTTCGCCCGTGACTGGTTGGCGAGGTCCAGAAGCAGTTGCTCAGCCTGCAAATCAAAATCGTCGAAAGGAATGTCGGCAACCGCTGCCGACGCCGGTTTCAGGGCAGCATTCTGAGTATTGTCCGCCGCACCCGGTTCTTCCCAGGAGATTGCCATCACGCGTGCCGACGGCTGCACCGAGACGGCGCCCGTACCCAGCAGGAACGCCAACAACAGTCGAGGGGCCCTAAGCATCCGTTTGTACCCGCACACCCAAACCAACTGCCGTCCAGACAGCTCAAACTTGCTTGCAGGTGCTAGGCTAGAGGCAGCAATTCAGCGGGAGTAGTTACCTTTGTCTATGGAACTGGCGACCAGTGGGGTCCTTGGCCTATTGTTTGGCAGCCTGATTGCTTGGCTCGCGCTGCGCTCGCGAGAGTCCGCGCTCCATGTGCGTTTGTCCTTGATGGAGAAGGAATTAACCGACGAGAAGGCCCATCTGGCGCGGCTTTTGCAGGCTCAGACCGATCTCATAACAGGCCGGGCCCGGCTGGAATCCACGCTCGAAGCGGAACGAAAGGCCAGCAACGATAAGATTGAATTACTCGCCCGGGCCGGCGAAGAATTGCGCAATGCCTTCAAAGCGCTCGCCGCCGACGCGCTCAAAAGCAACAACCAGTCCTTTCTCGTGGTAGCCAGAGAAACCCTGGAGCGCTTCCAGTCCCAGGCCCGCGGCGATCTCGAAAACCGCCACAAAGCCGTGGCCGAGTTGGTCGCACCGGTGCGCGAATCACTCAATAAAGTGGACGCGCAAATCCAGCAGTTGGAAGTGGCGCGCGGCCAAGCCTATGGCGCGCTGCACGCTCAGGTGCAATCGCTTATCGTCACGCAAAAAGAATTGCAATCGGAAACCGGCAATCTGGTGCGCGCTCTGCGCACGCCCAACGTTCGCGGCCGCTGGGGCGAAATCCAGCTCCGCCGCGTCGTCGAGATCGCCGGCATGCTTTCTTATTGCGATTTCGACGAGCAGGAAACCGTAAGCTCCGGCAGTGGCCGCCTGCGCCCCGATCTGGTCGTGAAGTTGCCCGGCGGAAAAAACGTAGTGGTCGATGCGAAAACCCCGCTGCAGGCGTTTCTCGATGCCTTCGAGACCACGGACGAAGAAACGCGGCGCACATGTTTGGCCAGTCACGCGCGCCAGGTTCGCGATCATATCGATACTCTGAGTGACAAGAAATATTGGGCGCAGTTTGATGCCACGCCAGAGTTCGTCGTTATGTTCCTTCCCGGAGAAACGTTTTTCAGCGCCGCGCTCGAACAAGATCCCGGTTTGATCGAGCACGGCGTTCTGAACCGTGTAATTCCCTCTTCACCCACCACGCTGATCGCACTGCTGAAGGCCGTGGCCTACGGATGGAACCAGGAGAAACTGGCGCGCAACGCGCAGCAGATCAGCAACTTAGGCAAGGAACTGCACGACCGCCTTCGCCATCTCGCGGGCCACATCACATCGGTCGGCACCAGTCTCGATCATGCCGTCGAGTCGTATAACAGAGCCGTCGGATCGCTGGAAAACCGCGTGCTAGTCTCGGCCCGCAAGTTTTCTGAGCTGGGCGCATCGGTCGCCGAAGACATCCCCGAACTCGAACCCATCGAAACCAGCGCCCGGACACTCTCGTTTGACTGGGACGAAGAACACCCCGTGCCGGAAGTCGCGAAGCCAGAAGTTCCCATAAATGACGAGCGAAAAGCCGGCTAGTTTTTCGGCTTGGGCATCCTCAAACCTGCTAGCCCTATCAAACAAAAGTGGATACTGAATTTCACATAACCATCCAAAAAGCCGTAGTGGATGTTCAGAAACCCATCTATAATCTCGGAAGTTACTTCATCTGCTGGACTTACGAGTTCTGTAAGGGTACCGAAAATGGCAGCGAAGTTGCTCATTGATAATCGGCGGGTGCGATTTTGACGCCCATCCAGCCCCCTCAGGGTTCGGGGCCGCTGCCGAAACCCATGAACCGAGAAAGCCAAGTCCGCTTTGTCGCCGTCCTCTTGTCTCTGTTGACGGTCGCCGCCGTAGTTTTGGCGGTCTTCAATCTCAAGCAGGAACGCGAGTTTCAGGTTGCGGCCGACGGCGTCTGGTGGATGGAGTCGAGTGGCCACCTGGTCGCCGACCGGGTCGAGCCCAACGGCTCCGGCGCAAAAAGCGGCATCAAGTCCGGCGATCAATTGGTTTCCGTCAACGGGCGCGACATCCATGACGTCCCTCAGCTGCAGCACCAACTCGACCGCACCGGCGTCTGGTCCAAGGCCGCATATTCGCTCCTGCGGCAGTCGGTCCCGCTCGATTCCAGCGTCATTCTGGTCCCCGCCGAACGCTCTCTGAACAATTGGCTGCGGCTGATCGCACTGATCTATCTCGGCATCGGCCTGTATGTTCTGTTGCGCCGCTGGACCGCCCCGGGCTCCACGCAGTTCTACATCTTTTGCCTGGTCTCGTTCGTTTCCTATTCGTTCAAATACACCGGCAAGCTGAATGATTTTGACTGGACGGTTTACTGGAGCAACATCGTCGCCGGCGCGCTGCAGGCGGCCCTGTTTCTGCACTTCGTCCTGACTTTCCCGGAGAAGCGCCAGTTCGTGCGCAAGCGTCCCTGGCTGCTGGCGTTGGCTTATGTGCCGGGGGCTGCGCTGGTGGCGATCCGCGTGGCCGCAATGCGCTGGCTCCCCGCCAGTGAGCGGCTGAACTGGAACCTCGACCGCATAGACATGTTTTACGGCGCCGTGTTCTCGTTGATCGCGGCCGGCGTGCTCTGGTATAGCTACCGCCGGGCCAGCACCACCATTCTGCGGCAGCAATTGAAGTGGGTCACGCGCGGCACCATCCTCGCGGTTGTTCCTTATACGTTGTTTTACGTGATCCCTTACCTGCTCGGAGGAACCGGGATCAAGCTTTCGGTGCTCTTTCTCGGCTTGCTGCCACTGACCTTCGGATATGCAATCTTCCGCTATCGCCTGATGGACGTGGACCTGATCTTCAAGCGCGGCGTGGTTTACACGCTGGCTGCGGCCGCCGTCATCGGAATGTATTTCGCGCTGGTGGCCGGCGTGGCCGAACTGGTGCACATGCGCCAGCCCAGCAGCGGCCCTATGGGATTGATTCTTGCCGTGGTGGTCACCGCTCTTCTGTTTGACCCGGTGCGCAAGTGGATTCAGGACCGCGTCGATCACTTCTTCTACCGAACCCGCTACGACTACCGGCGCACTCTGCTCGAGTTTGGCCGCGAGCTGAGCTCCGAGACCAACCTGAACGCCATGCTCTCTTCGGTCATCGAGCGGCTTTCGCGCACTTTGGCCGTCGACCGCATCGCCATTTTTCTCGGCACAGGCTCTGACCCCGCGGGCTTTGTCCTTTCCAAGTCCTGCGGCTTCGCGCCGCCCGGAGCCCTCGATCTCAGCTTCCTCAGCGCGCCTCGCACCGGACACGCCGCGCACCTGTTCTTTGAGAATACCCATCAGCTTCCCCGCGAAACCCCGGGCGCGCAGGGAACCATTTCGCGGCTCGATCTCAACTACTACATTCCCTGCCACGCCCAGCAGAAGACCATCGCCGTGCTGGGCCTGGGCAAAACCGCGCAGGGCGATTTTCTCTCCAGCGAAGACGTCGAACTGCTCGAAACGCTGGGCGACTATCTCGGCATCGCCATTCAAAATGGACAGCTCTATGCCTCGCTGCAACAGAAAGTCGCCGAGTACGAGCGCCTCAAGGATTTCAACGAAAACATCGTCGAGTCCATCAACGTGGGCGTCATGGCCCTCGACATGGAAGACCGCATCGAGAGCTGGAACGCGCAGATGGAAGTCATGTATGCCCTGCCGCGCTGGCAAACTCTGACCCAGCCGCTGCGCGCCATTTTCCCCAAGGAGTTCGTCGAAGAGTTCTATCGCGTGCGGCCCAACGCCGGCATTCACAATCTGTACAAATTCCGCCTGCACACTCCCGCCGGCGAAACTCGCACCGTAAACGTGGCCATTGCCCCGCTGGTAACGCGCAAGTTCGAAGTCGCCGGGCGGCTCGTCATCATGGACGACATCACCGAGCGCGTGGAGCTCGAAGCTCAACTCTCGCAGGCCGATAAGCTCTCCTCCATCGGCCTGCTTGCCGCCGGCGTCGCCCACGAGGTGAACACGCCCCTGGCTGTGATCTCCTCCTACACTCAGATGCTGGCCAAGCAACTGCAGGGCGATGCGCAGAAATCCGGACTGCTGGAAAAAATCACGCGCCAGACTTTCCGTGCCTCGGAAATCGTCAACAACCTGTTGAACTTCTCGCGCACGAGCGGCAGCGAGTTCAGCGACGTCGACGTGAACCAGATTATCGACGATACTTTGGCGCTGCTCGCCCACCAGTTCAAGACAGCCAAGGTCGAAGTGCAGCACGAACTTGCGCCCAAGCTTCCCGCCATTCAAGGCAACCCCGGCCGGCTGCAGCAGGTGTTCTTGAACCTGTTTCTCAACGCCAAGGATGCCATGCCGGGCGGGGGCACGCTGCGGGTCTCGACCCGCAACGGAGACAGCGTCAGCGTTAACGTATCGGACACCGGCTCGGGCATCGCCGCCGAAAACATCCAGCGTATTTACGATCCATTTTTCACCACCAAGAGTTCGCCTCGCGAGGGCCAGAACCGCGGCACCGGCCTCGGCCTCTCCGTCACTTACGGCATCATCCAGGAACATGCGGGCAAGATTCGCGTGGAGAGCCGGCACGGTGAAGGCACAACCTTCATCCTGGATTTTCCCTTGAGCAGGAAGGTGGTTCATGTCTGAGGCAGCGGTGATTTCGCGAGCATTGAACGGCGGCCCGGGCTCCGCCGGAGCCGTGCTCATCATCGACGATGAAGCCGAAATCCGCGAATCGCTGCAGACCCTGCTCGAGTTGGAAGGCTTCGTGGTGGAAACTGCGTCCAGCGGCGAGGAAGGCTTGCAGCGCGTTGGCGAACATCCCTTTGACCTGGTTCTGCTGGATTTAGCGCTCCCCGGCCGCAATGGTATGGAGATCCTTGCCGAGATTCGCTCCCACGACCTGCACTTGCCGGTGATCATGATCACCGCCTACGGCACCGTGGAAAACGCCGTACGCGCCATGCAGTCGGGCGCCGCCAACTTTGTCCAGAAACCCTGGGACAACGAAAAGCTGGTCGCCGATCTGCGCGCCGCCGTGGGCTGGCGCCGCGCCGCCGAAGAGAACGTTCAGCTCAAACGCGCCCTCAAGCAACGCTACAACTTCGAAAACATCGTCGGCAAGAGCGAACCGATGTTGAAGATCTTCGACCTGGTGGCGCAGGTGGCCAACAGCCGTTCCACCGTGCTCTTGCAGGGGGAAAGCGGCACTGGCAAAGAAGTAATTGCCAAAGCGATTCATTTGAACTCGCCGCGCAACGAGCGGCCATTCGTTCCGGTGAACACCGGTTCCATGCCCACCGACCTGCTCGAATCCACACTCTTCGGCCACGTCAAGGGCGCATTTACCAGCGCCATCGCTTCGAAAAAAGGCCTGTTTGAAGTCGCCGATAAGGGCACGCTGTTTCTCGACGAGATCGCTACCATGGGCATGGAGACGCAGGCGAAGATTCTGCGCGTGCTGCAGGACCGCAAGTTCATGCATCTGGGCGGAATTCAGGAAGTCCAGGTGGATGTGCGCATCGTCGCCGCCACCAACGTTGACCTCCGCCAGATGGTGCGCGAGGGCCGCTTCCGCGAAGATTTGTTCTATCGCCTCAACGTCATCTCGATCGAACTGCCGCCCCTGCGCCAGCGTAAGGAAGATGTGCCTCTGCTGGCGGAACACTTCCTGAAAAAGTATGCCGAGGAAAACGATCGGCCAGTGCGCCGTATCACTCCCGAAGCGCTGCGCCCGCTGATGGCATATTCCTGGCCGGGCAATGTGCGTGAACTGGAAAATGTGATTGAACGGGCTGTGGTTCTTTCCTTGGGTCCGGAGATCACTCTGGATCTGCTTCCCGATTCTCTGCTCGGCCGTGGTTCGGCGTTTACCTTGCACGATCCTCCGCCCGAGGCCTCGCTGTTTGAAATCGTGGAAGATGTGGAACGGCGCGTCATCACCGACATGCTTGAAAAATGCAACTGGAACCAGACCGAAGCCGCCGAGCACTTCAAAGTCCCGCTCTCCACGCTGAATCAGAAAATCCGCCGCCTGAATATCGAGATCAAGAAAAAGGGACGAGGATAGAAGAAGCCATCAGACCTCAGACGTCGGACCTCAGACCCCAGCCCTCAGACCTTAGGCGTCATCAAACAGTTCCTGGAGCGACCTAGTTGCGCCCCGAAGAAACAAAATGCTTTCTTTTCAGTCGGCAAGGTATTCAACATCCTGATGAGGCCTGCAAGCTGAGGTCTGAGGTCCGACGTCTGAGGTCTGAAGCCTGACGCCTGATACCTAGCCGCTGACAGCACCCAGCTTTCTGTTATAGTTCGTCAAGTAATCCGGTCGTTTGCCCCAACCCGCAGCGCCCGGCTCCGCAAATCGATGGAACTGACCTCGCCCACGGAGTTCGCCAAAGAAAAGATCCTGGCAGTCCAGGATTACACCCTGCTGGCTGCGCAATCGGTGGCGAATTTGTTTCGCAAGCCGCTTTATTTCGCCGACATGATGCAGCAGGCCGATCTGATCGGCGTCGGTTCGCTGCCCATTGTCATCCTCACCGGATTTTTTACCGGCGGCGTGCTGGCGCTGCAAACCGCCAACACTTTGGAGCGCTTTGGCTCGATCACGCTGGTGGGACAATTGGTTTCCACCTCCATGGTGCGCGAGTTGGGACCGGTGCTTACCGGCCTCATGGTGGCGGGGCGGAATGCCTCGGGCATCGCCAGCGAACTGGGATCCATGGTAGTGACCGAGCAGATTGACGCCATGCGCGCTCTCGGCACCGACCCGATGAAGAAACTGGTGACGCCGCGGGTCACGGCCACGGTCTTCATGCTGTTTTTTCTGAGCGTGATCTCCGATCTGGTGGGCCTCGCCGGCGGATTGGTCGTGGCCAAGCTGTTGCTGAACCTCGACGCGCGCCAGTACTGGAGCAACGCGGTGCAGACGCTGGGGTTCGCGGACATTCTTATGGGCCTGATGAAGCCCGCGCTGTTCGGCCTCATCATCGCCACCGTCGGTTGCTACTACGGCATGAACGCGCGCGGCGGCACGCAGGGCGTGGGCCGCGCCACTACTCAAGCCATGGTTGCGGCCTCGGTTCTGATTCTGGTGACGGATTTTTTCGTCACCCGCTTTTTGATGCTCGTGCTTTCTTACCGCTGAAACCGGTAACCTCATGTCGGCGCCGACTTTACCGCTCGATTCCGCCACTATTGCGACGCGCGATTCTTCCCCATCCGCTATCGTGTTCGACGACGTGCACCTGTCATTTTCAGAAAACGCCGTGCTGCGCGGAATTTCGTTCCGCCTGGCGCTGGGCGAGACCAAGGCTTTGTTCGGCGTGGCGGGATCGGGCAAGAGCCTGATTCTAAAGCTGGCTATGGGCTTGTTGAAGCCGGACTCCGGCCGCATCACCGTGCTCGGCCACGACGTAGTTGCAATGAGCGAAGAAGCTCTATTTGCCTTGCGGGGCAGAATTGGAATGGTTTTTCAGGAGAGCGCGCTCTTCGATTCGCTCACCGTGCGCGAAAACGTGGCTTTCCGCCTGACCGAAGAACACGGAGCTTCCGACGAAGAGATCGAACGGCGGGTGCGCGAGGCCCTGCGCTTCGTAGAACTCGAGCACACGCTCGATCTGTTCCCCTCCGAACTGTCAGGAGGCATGCGGCGGCGCGTAGCCATCGCCCGCGCCATGATCACGCAGCCGGAACTTTTACTTTACGACTCACCCACCGGCGGTCTCGATCCCGTGACTTCCAATACCATCATCGAACTGATCGTGAAGCAGCGCGACGTTTATAAAACCAGTTCTCTGCTGGTTACTCACCGGCTCCAGGATGCATTCACCATGGCCACTCACCAGTTCGACACGCAAACCAGTCAGATGCGGCTGCTGCCGCCAGGCCAGCATTGCGACGTGCCCATGAGTTTTCTGATCCTGCGCGATGGCAAAGTAATTTTCGACGGCGACCTTCACGAACTCGCCCAGACAGAGGATGAGTACATAAAGGAATACATTTCGTAGGAATTGAGCAATTGGGACACATTCCGCGGGTATTCAAATTGCCCAATTACCCGATCACTCAATCGCTCAATCGCTCAATCTTTTCTACTTCCCCGTCATTGCTTTCTCCACGTCTTCGGCTTTTGAAGGCAGAGCGCCGCTGAGCTTGATCAGCTTGCCATCCTGATCGACGAGATAGTCGTCCTCGATTCGCACGCCGATCTTTTCTTCGGGAATGTAAATGCCGGGCTCGATGGTGAAGACCGCGCCCGGGCCGAGCGGTACGGTGTAATCGCCGGGATCGTGAACGTTCAGTCCGAGGTAGTGGCCGAGGCCGTGAATAAAATATTGGCCGAGCGGCTGGCCGTGCAGGTCTTTGCCGTGGCTGTTGATGTAATCGTAGGCGACCTGAAAAAGCGAATTGTCGCCGCTGCGTGTGAGGCTCGACTTGCCCGACTGAAACGCGGCCATAGCGGCCTCTTGCGCGCCCAGAACGATGTCGTAAATCTCGCGCTGCCGCGCCGTGAAATGTCCGTTGATGGGAAGCGTGCGGGTAATGTCGGCGGCGTACATCGAGTATTCGCCGGCCGCGTCAATGACGACCACGTCTCCGGCCTTCATCACATTGGTATCTTCCGAGTAGTGCAGCACAGTGGAAAAGTATCCCGAGCCGACGATGGGAGCATACGACGGCCGCTCGCAGCCGCGCTTGTCCCACTCGTATTCCATGAGCGCGGCGATTTCGTGTTCGTTCACATTCGGCTTCACCGCCTTGAAAGCTGCGAAATGTGCGGCCACCGAGGCATCCACGGCTTTGCGCAACAAGCCGATTTCGCCCGCATCTTTGAACGTGCGCAGCGAAGACAACATCGGTTTCGCGTCCAGAAAATTCAGGGCCAGGCTGGTCCGCTTCAGGAACGCGAGTGGCTGCGTGCTGGCCGAGGTTTCATCGTGCGAGGCCACGTCGGTGTAAATCGCGGGACGGCCTCCGGCGATGAGCCGCGAAACTTCATCGGGAAGCTTGCCCATTTCCTCGACATGATCGAAGCCGGTGATCTGCGGCGCTTCGGGATTTTCCGGGCCCAGCTTGGGTCCGGTCCATTTCTCCTGTGTCATGTTGCGCGGTGGCAGAAAAAGAATTTCCGTGTAGGGCCGCGCCGGGGAGTCGCTTTTGGACTCAGCCGCAGCCGCGACCAGCAGCGCGGAGCCCGGCTCGCTCAAGCCGGAGAGATAAAAGAAATTGTTTTCCTGGCGAAAGCCGTAAACCTCATCGGGCGCCTCGAGCGGCGCGAACAGCACCACCACTCCGTTGGCCTTCTTGGCCAGCGCTTCGCGGCGGGCGTGATAGTCGGCATTAGGCTGGCGATCGAGAGCTCCGGCAGCGGAAACTAAGACGGCAATCAGCAACGGCAGCAGAAAAAACGAGAGCAGCGGCTTGCGCATGAAGGCTCCGTGATGGAATTGCTTTGCTGGAACTAGATTCGGCGGCTGCCGCGAGTTCGCGCAGAAAGTTTTCTTGCAACATTCTTCTTTCAACGCAGTCTCTTGAAAAAAAACTTCCCGCTCACTTCGCCGCGCCGGTCAAGCTCTTCTTCGCCTGAAGGAAGGAATCGACATTGCTCTTATCGATCAGGGCAGAACCAGTATCTACGAAGGCAGGGATCGGCGCAAAGCTATCTTTTGACCAATCGGTTTCCAGCGACGGGGGCTTATGGTGATAGAGGTTGTCGAGCATCTGCAGGCCCACAAAGGCCATGGTGTAAGGCTTCTGCGCGATGGTGGCGGCGATGCCGCCCTTCTGGACCCATGCCAGAGTCTCGGCATCAGTGTCCATCGCCATGACGACTTTGCCCGTGACGTGATAGCTATCGAGCACGCCCGCGACTTCCTTGCCCGACTGCGCTTCAAGGCAGACAAAGGCATCGACCTTGTCTTTTTCTTTTCCGATAATTTGCGTGGTCGTGTCGAAGGCAATGCGTGGATCGCCCTGAATATCGACGACGCGGCTGATTTTGATTCCGGGCGAGCGATCGAGAGCATCCTTGTAGCCGCGGAGACGTTCCTGCAAATTGGATTGTTCGGGCATGGAGAATACAACAACGATGCCTTTGCCTTTGAGTTCCTGCGCCAGGCGCTGGCCGCCGGTGAAACCGGCTTCATAGTTATTGGTGCCGATGAAGAACAGGCGCTTGCTGGCGGGAGCGTCGGAATCGATGGTGATCACCGGAATGCCCGCGGCCACGGCTTTGTCGATGCTGTCTTTGAGCAGGGCGGGGTCAGTCACGCCCAGCAGGATGCCGGTGGCTTTCTTCTGCACCGCGTCGTCCAGAGCATCGCGCTCGGCCTTAGGGTCGTAGGTTTGCGGCCCGGAGAAATCGGCTCGCACTTTCAATTGCGACACGGCGTTGGAAAAACCCGCTCCCGCGGCCTGCCAGTAAGGCACTTGCAGGTTCGCCGAGATCAAGACGTAGTATTCGCCGGAGTCGTGCGCGGAACCGCAACTGAGGAACGGCACGAGCAGGACCGCAAGGCAAATCGAGTGGGAGAGCTTCCGCGTGAGGAACATCGAATCCTCCGTCGAATCCTGAGATCGGACCACCACAATCCAGCGCAGCAAAATGCTTTGGCCCGATGAGAACTTCCGCCAAGGGATTGTAAACGACGGGTCAAGCCAAAACCTAAAGCGGGACGTTTTGTCGAGCAGCCCGGAGAGTCGCTCTCCTCAACGCGCCCGCCCTCGAACTGGCGATCGCCGAACCTACACGCCCACGGGAAACGGCTTGGTGTGCGTGGTGCTCCGCAGCGAGACGCCTCCGAACCGGCCCTGCAATAGCGACATCAATCCCGTGTACCAGTAGCCGACCACGAACAGCAGCAGGAAGGGAACGGTAATGAAATTTTCGTTCTCCACGGCATAGTAAACGGTCAGCGCAAAGTAGGTGCCAATCAGCAGTTCGAGCCACGGCACCCAGCCCAGGCGCTTGCGGTACTTGGTGGCGCCGACTTTGTCTTTCCTGGATTCAACGTTGTATTTGGGCGTGCGCGCGAAGGCGCTCTCTTTGCCGACGAGCGCTTCGATCACGGCCTTGGTGTTGGTGATGGTCAGCCCGATGCCTAGCGCCATGAGAAACGGCAGATACAAGAGCGCGCGCGGCCACGAGCGGGGAAATAATTCTTTTTGCGATACCAGGTAAAAACTTGAAATCGAAAACGTCGACGCCATGAACAGAGGCAGATCGATGTAAAGCATCTGGAACCAGCCTTGATAAAACCGGATCATCATGGCCGGCAACAGCAGAACGGAAAGCACAATCATCAGCGGATAGCTGAGGTTGGCCGTCAGGTGATACCAGGCTTCAATCTTGGTATGCAGAGGCGCATCGCTGCGCAGCACGCGCGGCAAAATTTTCTTTCCCGTCTGGATCAGTCCTTTGGCCCAGCGCGCCTGCTGGGTTTTGAATGCCGTCATCTCTACCGGCAATTCGGCGGGGCACTCGACATCCTGCAGGTAGATGAACTTCCATCCCTTGAGCTGCGCGCGATAAGAAAGATCGGTATCTTCGGTGAGCGTGTCGTGCTGCCAGCCGCCGGCTTCATCAATCGCGCGGCGCCGCCAAACGCCCGCGGTGCCGTTGAAGTTGAAAAAGACGCCGCTGCGCGCGCGTCCCGAATGCTCGAGCACGAAGTGGCCATCGAGCAGAATGGCTTCCACCTGGGTGAGAAACGAATAGCTGCGGTTGATGTGCGTCCAGCGCGTTTGCACCATGCCGATCTTCGGGTCGGTGAAATGATGGATGGTCAGCAGCAGAAAATCTTCCGGCGGAGTGAAGTCGGCGTCGAAAATGGCAATGAATTCGCCCTTCGCGGTCTTCATGCCTTCGGCCAGTGCGCCCGCCTTGAAGCCTTCGCGATTGATGCGGTGATGATAGGTAATGGGATTGCCCAGCGCGGCGTAGCGTTCCACCAGATTGCGCGCCACTTCAACGGTTTCGTCGGTGGAATCGTCGAGCACCTGAATATCGAGCTTCTCACGCGGATACTTCAGCTTGCAGATCGCTTCGAGCAACCGCTCCACCACGTATTGCTCATTGAAGATGGGCAGCTGCACGGTGACGCGCGGAAAATCCTCGAAGTAGGAAGCCGGCTCAGTGGTGCGGTTCTTCTTGTGCTTGTAATACAGGTAAACCAGCACGTAGCGATGCATTCCGTAACCGGCTAGCAGGATGAGCACAATGAAATACGGAATCAGCAGCGCGAGATCAAACCCGTTGACGTGGTAAAGACCCTGAAAAGTCTTGTCGAGAAAGTGCTGGCGCAAGTAGGGCATAACGCCCTTGGGGGCAGCCCACGCGGCCAGCGGCGAAAACAAGATGAGATCAGAATGCAGCAAAGAGTTATGGTCAAAACTCTTATTCTACTGGATTCGGCGGCTTCGGCTCCTTCTTGCCAGCGACTGGACGTTGGGCGGGCGATCACGGGCGGAGCCTGCCTGCTGATGGCGCTGCTGGGCAATGTTCTGGGCACAGTGCGGCGCAACTTTTATGTGGGTGCGCACACCCTGGACCATCGCCAACGAGCAGGTGTGGAATGCGACCCATCGCTTCGCCGCGAGGACGCTGTTTGCGGGAGGATTGGCTGGCCTGACGCTGGTGCTGATGGGAGCTTCGTTCTGGCTTTCGATGGCGGCGATTCTGGCGGCGTCGCTGGCGCCGGTGGCGTATTCGCTGATTCTCTACAAACAACTTGAACGGCGCGGCGAATTGTGAAAAGGTGTCTCGCGGCGACAGGAGGTCGCGAAAGAATGAAGAAGGCGATGGCGGTTGCGGTGCTGGCTCTGGCGGCAGCGTGCGTGGCGCAGGGTCAGGATGTTGCGGGAGACTGGCAGGGAACTCTTAGCACCGGCACGGGTGCGCTACGTATCGTGCTGCACATCACAAAATCGGCCGAGGGACTCAAGGCCACCTTGGACAGCCCCGATCAAGGCGTCGGGGGCATGCCCGTGGATTCAATTACGCTCGACGGCGCTAAGTTAAAGTTCACCGTAAACCTGGTCAAGGGATCTTACGAGGGCACGGTGAAGACTGCCAGCTTAATCACCGGGAACTGGACACAACCACAGAAGCTACCGCTGGATTTCAAAAGAACCACCACGCCCCTCAAGCTGGAGCATCCACCTGCACCGCCTTCCGACATCGACGGCAGATGGGAAGGGACCCTGGACATGCCGTCCCAAGGGAAGCTGCGCCTCGTCTTCCATCTCAAAAATACGGGGGACGGTCTGACCGCCACGATGGACAGCCCGGACCAGAACCTGAAGGGCTGGCCTGCAACTTCGGTAACGCGCAAGGGATCGTCGGTCAAGATCGAGATGATGCAAATCGGAGGCATGTTTCAAGGCAAGCTCAACAAGGAGCTCAACGTGATAAGTGGGGATTGGAGCCAAGGCCCAAATTATGCGTTGACTCTCAGGCGCGCGAAGGAAGAACCGGCAGACTCGCAGAAGCAAACTCCGGCTGCCCCGCCCGCTAAGAACTGATGCTGAAGGAAATGACGAAGCGGAGATCGAAGAAACCATCTCACGGGTGACGCTGGAGAAAATGGCGAACTGGATCTTGAAAACAGAAATCTCGTCCGAATGATCGCGCTAGACCGCGCCGCCCGCGTCAACAACCGCGTCGCGCGGAAAGAGTTCCGCTTCGACGGCAGTCCTTCCTCACTTGACGGAGGCCGTTCTATCCTCGCTCTGCTTTCCGGTTTCGGGAAAATGCTAGTGACTCTCTTAACTGTGGGGTATACCCTCCCACCCCCCCGGTCTATTGGAATCATCAGGTTAGCGGCGATTTGCGAAGTAATCCTAGGGCTGCAATCACTTACGGGCAAAATATTGATAATAAACAACTTAGCGGCGGTGTGGGGCGAGCCAGATTCACCCTGCCTCCGCTTTGACGATGATCAGCTGACGGGCCTGTGGATAGCAAGGTTGGATGTCACACAGGTTTGCTGGGCCTTGGAAAGACTTGCGGCGGTGGCATCGCTCACCCCTCGCAAAGGACGCCAGAAATGGGCGCCGGCCTGTTCCAAAACGAAACTCTGCGTCGATAAATGCGGGATAGATGCCCGAAGCCTTACCGTAACTGAAGTAAGCTTTGGTTCGTGGGCCTGTGGTGTAATGGCAGCACAGTTCCCTGCCAAGGTAACGGTGAGGGTTCGAATCCCTCCAGGTCCATTCCTTCTTTGCTGAAGGATTGTCTCTCAGGGACGAGTGGAGGGTTCGCTGGGCAGGGTGCGACCCTCCTTAAAGTAACTTGATTTACTGGGCCGGCAGTACGACAATAACGGTGTTACCTTGGCGGGGTACCAATTATCGGTTCTCGCGACGGCCTCGGGATTTCCGGGGCCGTTTGCATTTTCAGACGGCGAAATCGAGGGCGGCTTGAACTTGCTTGCGGGTAAGTCCGTCGAACATCTGGGCGATTTCGTCAATCGTGAGGCCGTCTTCCAAGTTCTCGAAGACGGCAGAGACGGGAATGCGCGTGCCGCGGAACACCCATGCGCCGCTGAACTTGCCGGGGACGCTTTCGACTGCGGGGCAGGTTGACCAGTCTAGGGGCATCGGCGAACTCCTCTGGTAATAGTAAAGAACTTCCCCACTTCTCGCAAAAAACGCGAGAAATGGGGCACCCGGCGAAATCCGAGATCACGACCACCATTCCCGCGGCGCCACCACTGGCAAGGTCCAGGTGACGAAAGCGGGCGGCAGGCTAACCAGCAACATGAAATTCCGGGTGGCGCCATGGGGGAGGGCCGCACCGAACCCTCCCGCCACGCGGCTCCTATCCCCTACGACTGCTTCTCCATGGTGTACGCGCTCTTGGTCCCGTGCAGCTTATCGGTGTAATCAACCTGGATAGACTTGCCGTCCTTGGATACCGCCATGTGGGCGACTCCAACCACTTTCCCGTCCCGCTTGTCGGTCTCCTCAATCGTGTCGTTTCCGATCCGCTTCAGCGAAACCATCGTGTGGCCTGGGTCGCCCTCGATCGGATAGTCTTTGCCGTCGAACTTTGCGTCGTAGCTGTTCCCGTTCGGGTCTGACATCTTCAGCCCATCGGCCGTGCCTTTATAGGTCACGGTGAGCCCGTTGCTGGAGACGCTGTCCACCTTCGATGTGCGCCACGCTCCCGACAACGCGTGCGAACTGGCCGGTCCTGGTCCCACCCGCGTAGACGTGACCTCTCCGGTTACCGGCTGAGTTCCAGTCATATCCGTGAACTTGTCGTTCATCATCTTTCCGTCGGACGAGACGGTCTCGGTGTCGGTGAACATGACCTTCCCGTCTTTCTTGTGAATGATCTCGACCGCACTGGCATTCACCACTTTCACGGCGACCGTGTCGTAATACGGATGCCCTGTAACCTTTTGATCGTTCCCATCGGCCTTCACCGCTACCTTCGGAACGCAGGTCAGGCACTCATACATGTTGTCGCTCAATGTGTACTTGTCAGGTTTGGTGGGGAACTTGGCCGTGTCCAGCTTGGTCAGCCAGGTTCCATCGAACGGACTCTGCGCAAACAATGTCGCGGACGCCATCAGCACCGCAGCTAATAGCAATTTTTTCATAAGAAACCTCCGTGTGAGATTCTGGCAGCCCAGTAGAAGGTTCGGCCCGGATTACACTTCGACGTAAATGCGCTGGGCTGTCAGTTGCGGGGAGCAATTGTAGCACCACCAGGCGGTTCTCCCCTTTCCGTCCCTCTCAACAGAAGGTCGAAGCCAGCCTCCTCGGCAACACGCAGCAGGTCTCCGTTGAGAAGAGTGCTCCATCCTTGCTGATACGCTGTTTTGACCTCATGACCTGAAAGGAATTTGCGAAGGGGGACTGGCGTCCCCTGATCGAACAGGATTCGCATCAGCGCGCCGCAGTCGGGAGTTGCAAGCTTTGGGCAGCGAAATCCAGAACGTCTACCACCTGTTCGCGAGTGAGACCGTCGAACATCTGCGCGATTTCGTCAATCGTGGGCCCGTCTTCCAGGTTCTCGAAAACGGCAGAGACGGGAATGCGCATGCCGCGGAATACCCAGGCACCGCTGACTTTGCCGGGGACGCTTTCGACTGCCGGGCAGGTTGACCAGTCTAGGGGCATTGCAGGCTCCCCTCACAATAGTAAAGAACTTCTTCGGTTCTCGCAAAGGAAGCGAGAAGCGGGCCACAAGCATAAAAATGTCTGGAACTAAGGATGGTTCCAATCCAGGCTGAGGGATTGTGCCTTCGGCCTCCCCGTTCCGTAAAAATGTAGGATGCAATGAAACGTCTTCCACGCAACCCAATTCGATTCGATGTGTTTAATGCATTCGCTGAGTTCGGACGCTTGGAAAAAGTCTCGCTGCGCGATCCCGTGGCAGCCACGGACGGTTTTGTGGAGCACATGCGGGCGTCGGTGCGTCGTTCAATTTCAAACGAGGCGATGCTTCACGGGGTCAGAACGGAGTCAATGTTTGAGGCCTTGGTCGTGAGCCTCGGCACGATTCAATTACTCAAGCAGGAGGATTCAGGCGAAGTTTACGCGTCCGACGAGGCTCTAAAGGTGCCAGATCTTAAGATGATTCTGTCGGATGGATCACAGATAATGGTCGAGGTAAAGAACTTTTACCAAGCTAATGATGCGACGCAGTTGTTCGAGCTAGGCCATGAATATTTGGAGGGCCTCGATCGCTATTCGAGGATGATGGGTTGCGATCTGTTTCTAGCTATCTATTGGGCGAAGTGGAATCTTTGGACGCTGGTGCCACCAGAGGCCTTTGAGATGCAGGGAAGGAAGAAAATGATCGACCTTCCGAGTGCAATGAAGGCTAACAACATGGTGATCGTTGGCGACTACGGCATAGGTACTAAGTTTCCTCTTGTGCTGTTAATGCATGCGGACAAGACTAAGCCGCGGTCCATTGGGCCCGACCAGACTGGCGAGTTCACAATTTCAGATGTTGAGATTTACTGTGCGGGACGTCTGATAACGGATCCTGTCGAAACGCGAATCGCCAGCTATCTCATGTTCTATGGCAAATGGGAGTACGAATCCGAGCCGAAGTTGGTGGGCGATGAAATTGAGGCCGTTGAGCATCGCTGGACTCCTCCCGAAGATCACCAGCAAGGATTTGAAATTGTGGGCTGGCTGAGTGAAATGTTTTCTACGTTTTACAGGTTCGCAACCCAAGACGATGGCAGGCTAGCGAGACTAAAGCTCGACCTCACCACAGGTTTTCTGGGTAGGCTCATTCCTGAAGATTTTAAGGGCGCCAATCTTCCTCTTTGGCGATTCCGGCTACAGCCGCGATAGCATCCCACGAACCTAGTTGAGGAAGTATTGCCGGTACAACGTATCCCTCTGCGCCGGCCGAAATCCCGCGTCGCGGATGATCCTGCGCAACTCTTCTTCTGTCGTGCAGTTATTCACGCCGGCGGCCCGCACTACATTTTCTTCTAACATCACCGAGCCGACGTCGTTGCCGCCGAAGCGCAGGCCCATCTGGCAAACCTTTAAGCCTTGCGTGACCCAGCTCGATTGCACGTTGAGGAAGTTGGAAAGATAGAGGCGCGAGATGGCCAGGACTTTGAGGTATTCGACGGCGGTGGCTTCGTCCCAATGGCGGCCGCCTAGCGCGGTGTTGTGGGGCTGAAAGCTCCACGGGATGAAGGCTGTGAAGCCGCCGGTCTCTTCCTGCAAATCGTAGAGTTGCTGGAAGTGGTTGACGCGGTGCTCGTAGGTTTCGCCGACGCCGAACATCATGGTGGCGGTGGTGCGCATACCGATCTGGTGGGCGGTGCGGTGGACGTTGATCCAGTCGCCGGTAAGGCACTTCAGGCGGGCGATTTTGTAGCGGACTTCGTCGTCGAGAATTTCGGCTCCGCCGCCGGGAATGGAATCGAGGCCGGCGTCGCGCAGGCGGAGAATCGTGTCGCGAATGCTGAGCTGGCTATATTCGGCGATGGCAATGATCTCGGAAGCGGAATAGCAGTGGAGATGAACCTGGGGAAAGCGCTGCTTGATGCCGCGCAGCATTTTCTCGTGCCAGTCGATTTTGAGGTCGGGATGCAGGCCGCCTTGCATCAGCACGCCGGTGCCGCCGAGTTCGACGGTCTCGCGGATTTTTTCGTAGATGGTGTCGAAATCGAGAATGTAGCCTTCTTTGGCCGCAGGACCCTTCAGCGGACGGTAGAAGGCGCAGAAAGTGCAGTACTCGGTGCAGAAGTTCGTGTAATTGATGTTGCGGTCGATGATGTAGGTGACCGTGCCCTCGGGATGAAGACTGCGCCTGACGGCGTCGGCTTCCATGCCGATGCCGATCAGGTCATCGGAGCGGAACAGGTCGAGGGCTTGGGGTTTGGTCAGGGACATGTGGGACTCAGAGAACCTGCTTCATTCTAGCGGAGTTTGCGGCTTGCTTCCAAACGGCTGAGCGTCGATTCGCGCTAACATATCTCGAAAATCCTATGACTCAGACTGAAAACTTTGCCCGCTATCCGAGCCTGCGTGGTGCGGTGGTGTTGGTAACCGGCGGGGGCTCGGGAATTGGCGCGGCGCTTGTGGAACAGTTCGGACTCCAGGACGCGAGGGTTGCATTTCTCGACGTGGCCGACGAAGCTTCGGGCAGGCTGGTGGAAGATCTCAGATCCCGGTGCCTTCATGCGCCGGTGTTCATGCATTGCAACCTGCTGGATATTCCAGCGCTGCGGGCTGCGGTCGCTCAGGTGGAGGCGCAGCTCGGGGCGGTGCGGGTTCTGGTCAACAACGCTGCCAGCGATGACCGGCACAAGTTTGCGGACGTCACGCCTGAATACTGGGATGAACGGATGGCGGTGAACCTGCGACATCAGTTTTTCGCAACGCAAGCGGTGGCGCCGGGCATGGCGGCGGCCGGCGGCGGATCGGTCATCAACATGAGTTCGATCGCGTGGATGATTCCGTCAACGGGCCTGCCGGCTTATGTAACTGCCAAGGCGGGAATCGTTGGCCTCACGCGCACACTTGCACGGGAACTTGGCGAGGCGAATATTCGCGTCAATTGCGTGCTGCCGGGCGCCATCATGACGGAACGCCAGCGGCGCATGTGGATGACGCCGGATTATCTGGCCGAGATCATGCAGCGCCAAAGCCTGAAGCGTGAACTGCTGCCGGAGGAGGTTGCGCGATTGGTATTGTTCCTGGCCGCTGACGACAGCGCGGGAATTACCAATCAGAGCTTTGTCATCGACGGGGGTTGGGTTTGAGTTGACGGCATGGGATGGCTTACTTCTTCCTATAGCGAAGATATTGAATGACTGTAATCGCAGCACCAATCACTGCTAAACCGATCAGAATGGCGAGCGCCGGTTTGTAGTATCGAGAGAAGAAACGCAGGATGTGCCGGCCATAATGGAATCCGCAGTAGGCCTCGATGAAGTAGCGAAGCCCGCGGCCGAGCACCAATGCGGCTAAGAATTTTTTTCGCGAGTACTGCATGGCGCCCGCGGCTAACAGAGACGGGAGAAATGGAAATGGCGGAGGCAGCAGGGCAGGGACAACGACTGCGCTGAATCCCCAGCGTTCAAATGCTTTGCAAACCTGGGCGGCTCTTTTTTTCGAGAGCTTGCGCTCCATAGTTTCTTTGCCGCCCTTGCGGGCCAAGCTGTAAGTGATGTAGCCGCCGATGACCGCGCCCAGCGTGGCCATCAGGGCATAGTAGGGCCACGGTTCGCGATGACGGGCGGCCAGCCAGATGGTGAGAACGTCCATGCTGCCGGTGAGCGGAACCACGGAGTTGTCGGCAAGTCCCAACAGGATGAGACCCACTCCGCCGAGATGGCGCAGTTGCCGCCAGATAGGAACTGCAAGCAGGGGATGAAGATGTGGCAGCATTCTTTTTTGAAGTTTGGAGGAATCTACGTGCCAAGCATGAGATGCGCGAAACGATGCTTGTGTTCAACAATGCTGCGTTAGACGATGCTGCGCTAAACGATGCTCCGCTAAACAAGTGCCGCTTTCGCGGCTTCTAGAAAGCAAATCTGCGGCGCGGAAGGCAGAGCACCGATCTCTGCCGCATAACGATAAAACAGTTGCAGACCGTCGAGGCAGCCGGCGTCGAGCTGATAGTGGATATTTTCCGTCAGATAACTGCGGACGCCGGCTTCGCCGATATGCAAACGCGGCGCCCACTCGCGAGCGATCGCGTCGAGGCTTTCGGGACGAAGTCCGTGATCGCGGGATTGCTGAAATATCGCCGGCAAATCGAGCGCAGAATCGGCCTCCTGCAGGGCTTGCCCGCAAATCGCCCAGAAGGCGAAAACGAAGGGCTTGCCGGTGTGGCGAATCCACTCTTCGGCGAGGTCGAGAGTGTGATAGCGGGAGCGGTCGATTTGCAACGCGGGATCGCCGATCACGAGTGCGGCGTCGTGCTGGGCGAGCATCTTTTCGATATCCGGCTCCATCGCGCTGAAAACTCTTCCGCCGCCCAGCCATTTTTCAAACAAGACTTTGGCCAAAGCCACCGAGGTCATCGAGGAGGTGTCGAGCGCCACGCTGCGGATTTCTTCCACGGGCACTTTGCTGACCAGAAGAATGGAACGAACGGCGCGGCGCGAAGCGATGGCTACGCCGGGAAGCACATGCAGCCCGGGAATCTGCGCGTAGGCTGCGGCCGGGATGATGCCAATGTCGGCGGCTCCGGCTTCAAGCGACCGGGCGCAGTCTGAAGGCAGCGTGTAAGAAATCTCGAATTTGCTGCCTATGTTGCCGTGTTCGAAATCCCACATCAGCGGAGCGGTGTTGAGGTAGGAAATGGCCGAAATGCGCAGACGTCTCATTGCTCGTCGATTCTAGCAGAGCGGCGTTTTCAACAGCCCCCTGTGACGGCTTCCCTTGACACCGGTTTCCGGCAGCGATTACAGTCCGCGAGTTCGGCAAGACGCTTGGACGCCGCGGTCCGTTATTCGCGCGATCTGACTTGTGCGAGCTGATTCGAGCGATGCGCCCATCGCGGTTGCGCATCCTCGAAAGTTGTGGGCGAGGATTGGAGTGAATGCTGTGTCTAACGCCGTCGCTGTTTCCCCTTCTGCTACGCATCTCCTCGAGTGGCTTGGCCTTTGGCTTACCCCCGGACTGGGGCCGACCAGAGCACGCAAGCTGGTGGAGCATCTGGGCACACCCGAAGCGGTTTTCCGCGCCTCGCTCACCGAACTCGAAAGCGCTGGAATTCAAGCGGTGTCGGCGCAATCAATCGCCACGGGGAAATCAGCAGAGTTGGCGCGCGAGGAGATTGCGCGAGTCGCTGGGGCAGGCGCGACTTTGCTTTCGCTCGACGACCCTTCTTATCCTCCGCGTTTGAAGGAAATCTACGATCCGCCGTTAGTTCTCTACGTGCGTGGGGCGGCTGAAGTGTTGGTGCGGCCGGGTCTCGCGGTGGTGGGCACGCGCCATCCCACGCCGTATGGCTCAGGAATGGCGGAGCGGCTGGCGTGCGACCTGGCGGCGCAGGGACTGGTCATTATTAGTGGCATGGCGCGAGGCGTAGACACGGCTGCACATCGGGGCGCAATCTCGGCCAAAGGCAAGACGGTTGCCGTTTTCGGCACGGGCGTGGATGTGATCTATCCCAAAGAAAATTCTCGTTTGGCCGAGCAGATTCTGGCGCTGGGAGGCGCGATTATTTCGGAGTTTCCGTTGGGGACATTTGCCGCGCCGCAGAATTTTCCCATCCGCAACCGGATACTCAGCGGCATGGCGGTGGGCGTGCTGGTGGTCGAAGCAGCGGAATATTCCGGCACGCGCATCACGGCGCGCTGCGCGCTCGAGCAAAATCGCGACGTGTTCGCCGTTCCGGGCAACGTCACCAACAAGAATTCCTGGGGGCCGAACACGCTGATCAAGCAGGGCGCGAAGCTGGTGGCCACATGGGAAGACGTATGGGAAGATCTGCCGGCGTCAGTGAAACTTGCGCTGACGCCGCCGCCGGGGCCTGAATCCGGGAGCGGCTCGTCGGCATCTCTATTTCCAGACGAAGGGCTTCCGCCCCACGAGAAGCGAATCCTGGGCCTGCTCAAGGCCGACGAAGCCACGCACATCGATGAAATCGTGGAACGTCTGGAGACGGAATTGTCTTCTTCAGAAATCTTTGCGGCGTTGTTTGAGCTGGAGCTGAACGGCAAGGTGCGGCAGATGCCGGGGAAGAATTTTGTGAAGAGCTTTTGAGCTGCGAGTTGCGGGCTGCGAGCTTCGACAGAGCCGGGATACCGTTAAGGAGGAGAAGTGAAAGATTTTAAGGAGCTCAAGGTACGGAGCAAAGCTCACGAAGTGACGTTGGCCGTCTATGAACAGACGCGTCGGTTTCCGAAAGAAGAGCTGTACGGATTGACCAGTCAGATCAGGCGTTCGGCAGCTTCAGTTGGCGCGAACATCGCCGAAGGCTGTGGCAGGCGTTCCGACGGAGAGATGTGCCGTTTTCTGCAGATCGCATACGGCTCGGCGACCGAGCTTGAATATCATCTGTTGCTCGCACGCGACTTGCACTTGCTGGAGGATGGGAGATTTCAGTCAATGGCAGGTCAGGTGGATGAGGTGCAACGCATGCTGACTGCGCTGATTCAGCGCGTTAGATCCGTTTCCACCGTCGGACTTGTACCTCGTAGGGAACCCGCCAACCGAGCCGATTCTAACCCCCAGCCCGGAGCTCGCAGCTCGAAGCTTTCAGGCCGGTAACTTGTTGCCGCCGTCGCATTCGTGCTAGCTTCAAAACAAAATCTGAAGAACTGAGGGAACATTGAAGGGTTTAGTCATTGTCGAATCGCCCGCCAAGGCGAAGACCATCCAGAAGTATCTGGGGAAGGGCTTCACGGTCGAGGCTTCGCTCGGCCACGTCAAGGATCTACCCAAGAGCAATCTTGGCGTGGATACCGACAATGATTTTGAAACCGAATATGTCGTCATTCCCGGCAAAGAAAAGGTGCTGATCAGGCTGAAGAAGCTGGCGGCTTCGATGGATGCGATCTATCTGGCGCCTGACCCGGACCGCGAAGGCGAGGCCATTGCCGCGCACCTGGCGTCGGAACTGGGCGGCAACGGCGCACCCTCGAAAAAGGGAAAAAAGAAGAAGAAAGAGAAAGAAGCGGACGGGCCTCCACGGATTCAGCGTGTCACGTTCAACGAGATCACCAAGCGCGCGGTGCAGGCGGCGTTCGAACATCCGCGGGCCATCGACCAGAATCTGGTAGACGCGCAGCAGGCAAGGCGCGTGCTCGACCGGCTGGTGGGATACCAGGTTTCGCCGCTGCTCTGGGATAAGGTTCGCCGCGGCCTTTCCGCAGGACGCGTGCAGACGGTTGCGCTTCGATTGATCGTGGAACGCGAACGCGAAATCAAGGCGTTCGAAAAGAAGGAATATTGGACGATCGATGCGCACCTCGCGGCAGCCAAGCCGCCGACCTTCGATGCGCGGTTTCTGGGCAAGGGCGAAGAGAAGATTGAAGTCACGAACGGCGAGGACGCCGAAAAGATACGGGCTGCGGTGGAAACGGCGGAATGGATCGTCCGCTCCGCCGACAAGAAAGAGCGCCGCCGCAACGCCGCGCCGCCGTTCACCACCAGCAAGTTGCAGCAAGATTCTTCGCGCAAGCTGCGCTTCAGCGTGAAGCGCACGATGATGATCGCGCAACGGCTGTATGAAGGCGTGGAGCTGGGCGAAGAGGGCTTGGTCGGTCTGATCACTTACATGCGTACGGATTCGACCCGGGTTGCGCCTGAGGCGATCCAGGAAGTGCGCGAGTACATCGGCAAAGAATACGGCGCGCCTTACCTGCCCGAGACGCCGAACACTTATAAAGAGAAGAAGGAAGCGCAGGCGGCGCACGAGGCCATTCGTCCGACGGCGGCGATGCGGCATCCCGATCAGGTGAAGCAGTACTTGAAAGAAGATGAGTTCAAAGTCTACAAGCTGATCTGGCAGCGCTTCGTGGCGTCGCAAATCATGCCCGCAGTCTTCGACCAGACCACGGTCGACATCGATGCGAAAGCCAAGGCCAGCAACGAAGTGTTCTGGTTCCGCGTGACCGGCTCGGTGCTGAAGTTCGACGGCTTCCTGAGAGTTTACGAGGAATCGAAGGAAGGCAAAGACGAAGAAGATGAGGAACTGAAACACAAACTGCCTGCGCTCGAAGCCGGACAGAAACTCACACTCAAGGAATTGAAGCCGGAGCAGCACTTCACCGAGCCTCCGCCGCGCTACAACGAAGCCTCGCTGGTGAAGGAGCTAGAAGAACGCGGCATTGGCCGGCCTTCGACTTATGCGGCGATTCTGTCGACCATTCAGGAGCGGCAGTACGTGCAAAAACTCGGCGGAAAGTTCACGCCCACCGAGATTGGGCTGGTGGTCACTGATCTGCTGGTGGAAAACTTCCGCGACATTTTTGACGTGGCATACACCGCGCGACTGGAAGAAGAACTCGACGAGATCGAAGAAGGCAAAGAGAAGTGGACCGACGCGCTCGCCGACTTCTACAAGAAGTTCCAGAAAGATCTCAAGTATGCCGAAAAGCATATGGAGAACATCAAGCGGATGGAGAAGCCCACCGACGAGAAGTGCGAGCGCTGTGGGTCGCCGCTGGTGATCAAGTGGGGCAAGCACGGATCCTTCTACGCGTGCAGCACCTACGATAAAGAAGACCCCAACACGTGCACGTTCACGAAGGAAAATCCCATCAACCTGCCGGACCTCGACTCTGCCGACCTGCAGGAGACCACGCAGGAGGAATACTGCGAGAATTGCGGGCGGGTGATGGTGCTGAAGCGCGGACGCTTCGGCCAGTTCATGGCCTGCACCGGTTATCCCGACTGCAAGACAACACGGCGTCTCGACCAGGGCAAGAGAGTGCCCGACATTCCGCTCGACGAGCTGTGCCCGAAGTGCGGACGCAATATGATGATCCGGCACGGGCGATACGGCGAGTTCACCGCATGCAGCGGGTATCCGGATTGCAAGTACGTGAAGCAAAACTTCATCGGCGTGAAGTGTCCGGAGTGCAAAGACGGCGACTTGGTCGAGAAGAAGGCGCGCAAGGGCAATACGTTCTATGGCTGCGGAAATTATCCGAAGTGCAAGTTCACTTCGGCGCATAAGCCGATTCCGGAGAAATGTCCGAGCTGTGGCAGCGAATATCTGGTGGAGAAAAACCTGAAGGCTGGACCGGTGATCGCCTGCCCGAATAAGGAATGCGAATACGAGCGGGCGGCGCCGGTGACCGAGGCAGCTTCCACGACCGCATAGTATATTGAGAGATTGAGCCATTGAGTAATTGAGCGATTTAAACGCCGCTTCGACGTTGGCTTTGAAATCGCACAATCAGTGAATGGCTCAATTACTCAATTCCCTCGAGGTGCTTACATGCCCAAGAAACCGACCGCTACGGATGCTCAATTGATTTTGCAACTTTACGATCTGCGCCGTGAAGCGGAGATGCGCAAGGCGCGCCACTGGTGGGTCGCCGAATTCTGGCCGCAGAGTGCCGACGATTGCATGAAAATTGTCGCGGCCATGGGCACGCAGGAAAACAACTGGCTGCGCCAGGTCGGCGGCTACTGGAGCATGGCCGCGTCGTTCGTGCTGCACGGGGCATTGAATGAGGAGCTGTTCATCCAGCCGGCGGTGAGCGGAGAAATGTTTCTGATTTTTGCGAAGGTCCATCCCTTTCTCAAGGACCTGCGCGAAAAGATGGGGGACCCGCAAATGTTCGGGAACATCGAGAAGGTCATCACGAATTCCAAGTTCGGACGGGAACGGCTAAAGCTCACGCTGAAGCGAGTGCAAACGATGCGCGAGAAAAGAAGCGCCGCGAAGGCAAGTTAGAGAAGCCTGGAAGCGCGGTCCGTATTCTCGCTGGCCATGATGTACTTTTGTTCTGCGGCGATTGATCCCAGGCAACGAACCGACCCCGCTGTGACCTCCGTGCCACGACCAGATCATCTGTTATCCTAGTCGGCTGTGCGGATGATCTGGTGGTTTCTGATCCTGGGCGTAAGCACGCTTGCTGTGGTGTGCGTTGCCATCGCTCTGTATATGCGTCTGCGCCGCCACTTGCGCAAGACGCATACATCGCAAGAAAGCCCCCAGACGGAAGCGGAACGCGAGCGCCGGTCAGGCAGTATCGAGCACTGATCTCAGGTCCTCGGGATACGATACGGAGACTCTTCATGACAAAATCGGCAATTGGGACCCTAAACAGCCCGCAGGATCGGACTTTCGGAGCGATGTGGCAAGTTGCGTTGGTGGTTAGCGCCAGCTTGTTCGTAGCCTTGTGCGCGCGCATCACGATTCCATTGCCGTTTACACCGGTGCCGCTGACGGTTCAGAACTTTGGCGTGTTGCTGGTGGGCTTGCTGCTGGGCAGCCGGCGCGGGTTTGCGGCGCTGGCGCTGTATCTGGCGGAGGGAGCGATGGGGTTGCCGGTTTTCAGTCCCATGGGCCCGGGAGGAATTGCTCAACTAATCGGCCCCACGGGTGGATATCTAATGGTCTATCCCCTGGTCGCGGCTTTGGCCGGATACATTGTGGAACGCGGCGCAAAGAGTTTCGCACGCGCAGCTATCGCCAGCCTGCTGGGCGAGATTCTGCTGTTCGCCGGCGGCCTCACGTGGCTTTACATGCTTACCCATTCGCTGGCGAAAGCTGCATATCTCGGGTTGTACTGGTTTATTTCCGCCGAAGTGATCAAGGTTCTGTGCGCGGCCGCGATCGCGACCCGCAGGCGCCGTGAGCGGATAGTCCCCAACGAGTTTGGAGTTTAGAAGATGACTGCAGTTTCAGAACAAGAAGCCAGGAACGCCGGAAGCAACGCTCCATCGCCGGTGCGCGAGATCAGTGTGGCCCACAGCTCGGACTCCGACGATGCCTTTATGTTCTACGGCCTGGCAACCAACAAGGTTCGCGTTCCGGGACTGCGCTTCACTCACGCGCTTTGCGACATCGAAACTCTCAATCAGAAGGCGCGCGAAGAAGTCTATGACGTAACCGCGATCTCTTTCCACGCCTATCCTTACATTCAAGACAAATACGCGCTGATGGCCTGCGGCGGCAGCGTGGGCGAGGGCTACGGTCCGATGGTCGTTGCGAATCGCCTGTTTTCGCAGAGCGAAATTAAGGAAAAACGCATCGCCGTACCGGGCACACTCACCACAGCTTACCTTGCGCTTCAGCTTTTTGCGCCCGGAGTTGAGACAGCAGTCGTACCTTTCGACCAGATCATTCCGCAAGTCCTCGAAGGCAAATACGAGGCGGGACTCATTATTCACGAGGGGCAATTGACCTATGACAAGTCCGGCCTGCACCGGGTTGTGGATCTTGGCCGTTGGTGGCAGAAGATGACCGGTTTGCCGCTGCCCCTGGGAGGAAACGCCATCCGGCGCACGCTGGGGCCGGAGTTAACGGCGGCGGTCACGACCGCGTTACGCGAAAGCATTCAGTACGCGCTCGACCACCGCGAAGAAGCCTTGTCGTATGCGATGCAGTTCGCTCGCGATCTCGACGCGCAGACCGCCGATCGGTTCGTAGGCATGTACGTGAACGAGCGCACGCTGGACTACGGTTCCGACGGCCGAGAAGCCGTTCGCCGCCTGCTCGACATGGGCCACAAAGCGGGAATCATCGGGCCGGAAGCGCGCGTGGACTGGGTCGGGTGAAGCTTCTAGCTGCTGGCTTCTAGCTATAAAGCTGAGTCAATGAAACGAGTTTTGCGGCTACAGGCACTGGTCATGGCCACCGTTTACGGAATGTCCTTCCTGCTGCACGTATGCTCTTATCCGAAAGAGGACGTGCCGGCAGAAATTTGGGCTGAGCAGTTTTCTTCTGCTCCAGTGCTCTTTATTTCTACCTGGATTTCTACCTGGCGCGGAGTAAGAGTTCAATTCCGCAATAGTCCCGCTATTGAGTCACGACGTGCATGAGCGGCTTCGCTAGAAGCTGGCAGCTAGGAGCTATAAGCTTGTCCCCCCAAACCCTGTTGATCGACGCCGACGACACGCTCTGGGAAAACAACATCTACTTTGAACGGGCCATCGCCCAGTTCATTTCGTTTCTGAATCACCACGAGTTTTCTCCCGAGCAAGTCCGCGAAGTGCTCAATGATGTGGAGCGCGAGTGCATCGTAACTCACGGTTATGGTCTGCACAGCTTCGCGCACGCGCTGGTCGACACATTCGAACGGCTCAGCGTGGGGCCGGTCACGCCGGACCTGCACGCTCAGATTCAAGGCTTTGCGCACGCCATTGCCGACCGTCCGTTGGAGATTATTTCTGAAGTGCCCGACACGCTGCAATATCTTGCGGCCCGGCACCGCCTGATCCTCATGACCAAGGGAGCGCTGGCCGAACAATCAGGAAAAGTCGAACGCTCAGGATTGAAAAATTATTTCGCCGCGGTCGAGATCGTAGCTGAGAAGGACATATCCGTCTACGCCGCTGTGACGGCAAAGCACAAACTTGACCGCGCTACCACGTGGATGATCGGCAACAGCCCGAAGTCGGACATCAACCCGGCGCTGGCTGCGGGCTTGAACGCGATCTTCGTCCCGCATGGCAACACGTGGATTCTCGAGCATGACGAAGTCAACGCCGCCTCACCGCCGCAGCGCCTGCTCATCGTGGGACGCTTCGCCGAGTTGCGCGAACACTTTTGAGTGAGCATCGTCTCCTGAGCCACTCTCCTCTTCATTTTCATTGGCGGCGGCGGGAATCACACTCATCAACGTGCTTCCGTCTCCGCGACACCACAGCACCAAACTAACCAACAAGCTGCTCTCGCAGCGCGCTTGGCTGCGTGTTACGCTCATTTTGCTCTGCGTTCCTCGCTACCACTTCTTCGTGGCGGTCGAGACCAACAATTTCCGGCGGCTGTTGCGGACAGTCGAAGCGCTTTCTGAACTCGGGCCCGCCCTGACGGCCGAGCGCGAGTTCAGCGAGACCTCGCGCCTTATGCTCTCGGCGGTCATGGAGGCCGCGGGCGCGCGTGAGGGTGCGCTTTTTCTTTTCCACGATAAGCCCGCCATGCTGAGTTCCGTGGCCGCCAACGGATTCGCGTTGATGCCCGACCCGGCCTTCGTTCCTCTCCTGCCCAAGCACGTTCACGTGCTGGCCGCGGCGCGCGGACCGATTGTGCTAAATGCTTCCACCTATTCGGTGTTTCTCAGTTCCAACGGAAACGTAGCGCCCGAGCTCTTCAAATGTCTGGCTCCCCTCAAAGCGGCGGGCAAGCTGGCCGGAGTGGTGGCCCTTGGCCGTCGTCCCGGCGACGCGCTTTATGAGGATGCCGAACTCGATGCCATGGAACTGCTGTGCAGCTACGTCGGACTTGCCGTGCACAACCATACGCTGACGCAGACTCTCGCTCAGCGTGTGTCCGACAACCTGCGCCTGATGGCTTCGCTGCACGGTTTCTACGACAATGCGCTCGAAGCTTTTGCCACCGCCATCGACGTGAAACACGTCAACATTCATGGCCACTCTTTGCGGGTAGGCCGTTATGCGGCAGCCATCGGCGAAGCCATGAGCCTGGAGCCGGCCGAAGTTGCGGCTCTGCGCAGCGCCGGATACCTGCACGACATTGGAAAAGTAGCCGTCGACCGCCGGCTGTTCGGCAAGCCGGGAGCGCTCGATCCCGAAGAATTCCGCGAGATGGCCGACCACACTTTGGTCGGCCACCAGATCGTCAGCAGCGTGCAATTCCCCTGGCCGAAGATTCCCGAGGCCGTGCGCTGGCATCATGAGCGCAGCGACGGCTCGGGCTATCCCGATGCGCTGGGCAATGACGAAATGCCTATGCCGGTGCGGATCGTAGCGTTGGCCGACACCTTCGACGCCATGACCAGCGCCCGCCCTTATCGCGAGCCGCTTTCGCTGGGCAGCGCCCTCAGCGATCTGGTGCGCATGTCGCCGCAGAAGTACGATCCCAGCGTGGTGCAGGCCTTGCTGATTCAGGTGCGGCGCGATGCTGTGGGCAGCAATCGCGCACCTCTGCTCGCCGACCGGATTTCGGTAAATATAGCTGCCGGCGATATCGACCAGCTCGCCGCGACATTGCAACACAAAGTCTCGCGGGGAAAGATGTATTTGACCTAGGTTTTTCTCTCTTTCGTTTCCCGCCAAGTCGTTTCCCGCCAAGTCCCCTGAAATACTGCCTTTGTCAACCTGTGCGGTCACTTCCGTAACCACCTCGGGCAGCAACTTTTTCCTCAGTTCGGGTTCATAATAAGAAGGCCGTTTGTCCTTCCCGGGAGTCCTCCATGCGATCGGGCCGTGCCAAGTTCGCGCTTCTTTTCCTGTCGCTCAGCCTGGCGTGTGCGGTTCCGCAATTGCTGGCCAAGAAAAAAGACATAGGCGCTCCTGGCCAGAATGACCAGAAGCGCGCTTCCCATGCGCTCAATCGCCTGACCTTCGGCCCGCGCCCGGGCGACCTGCAGCAAGTCATGGCGATGGGCGTCGACAAATGGATCGATCTGCAACTGCATCCCGACAAGATCAGCGATAGCGCGCTCGACGCGCGCCTGGAGCCGTTTCGCACCGCTCGCATGAGCACGCGGGAAATCGCAGAAGATTTTCCCGACCCGCAAGAGATCAAGGACGTGATGAACGGCAAGAAGCCGATGCCGTCGGATGCGGCGAAACGCGCGATTTTTCAGGTGCAGGTCGCGCGCCAGCAAGACAAGCAAGAGAAGAAGGAAAGCAACAAGGAGGCGAACGCGCGCGTTACCGCTTCGCCGGATAAAGCCTCCATCGCCTCGCCTGGGGATTCGATGATGATGATGCCGCCAGATGCGGCAGCCAACACCGCAGCAGCGGACAACTCCGCCGCGAACGCGGGCACGGCCACCAACGATTCCGCTATGAATACAGCGCTGGCCGACGACAAGGCGATGGCGAACGTAGTCCCTCCGCCCAAGCCGACGCCCGAAGAAGAAGCCGAGGCTCGCCGCCGCGAGCAGCAACTCTACGCCGACCTCGAGGTGCAGCAGTTGCCCAGCCTGCCTCCGGACCAGCGCTTCAAAAAGATTCTCAACATGTCCGTGGAGCAGAAAGTTGCATTCGCCGATTCTCTGCGCGGCGGCAAAGGGCAGGAGTTTCTCGAAGGCCTGGACGCCAAGCAGAAAGAAATTCTGCTGGCCATGAACAATCCGCCAGCGGTGGTTACGGACGAACTGGCGCAAGCCAAGCTGCTGCGGGCCATCTACAGCGAGCGTCAACTCGAAGAAGTGATGACCGATTTCTGGTTCAACCACTTCAACGTGTTCGTGGGAAAGGGCGTGGAACGGCTGCTGCTCACCAGCTACGAGCGCGATGTCATCCATCCGCGCGCTCTGGGCAAGTTCGAAGACCTGCTGGTGGCTACGGCGAAGAGCCCCGCCATGCTTTTCTATCTCGACAACTGGCTTAGCGTCGGCCCGGATTCACCGCAGGCCCTGGGCATTCCTGCGCATCCCGGTCCGTACGGGCGCGGTTACCCTCGCGGGATGACTCGTCCCAATCAGGGCAGACGCAACGGCTTGAACGAAAACTACGGCCGTGAATTGCTGGAGTTGCACACCCTCAGCGTGAACGGCGGCTACTCGCAGCGCGATGTCACGGAAGTCGCGAAAGTCTTCACCGGCTGGACCATCGAAAAACCATATGAAGGCGGCGGTTTCAAATTTGAGCCGCGCACGCATGAGCCCGGCCCCAAATTCGTGCTCGGTCATCGCATCAAACCGAAGGGCGAGGGCGAAGGTCTGGAAGTGCTTCACCGGCTGGCAACCAGCCCGCAGACTGCGCATTTCATTTCGCTGAAGCTGGCCGAGCGCTTCGTTTCCGACGATCCGCCGCCAGCCCTTGTCGACCGCATGGCGAAAACTTTCTTGAAGAAAAAGGGCGACATTCGCGAGGTGCTCAGCACGCTCTTCCACTCGCCCGAGTTCTGGGCTGACGGCTCTTACCGCGCCAAAGTGAAAACTCCGCTCGAGTTCGTGGCGTCTGCCGTGCGCGCCACGGGCGCCGATGTAACCGAGGCATCGCAACTGGTGCGGCAACTCAATAATTTCGGTATGCCTCTGTATGGCGCGCAGCCGCCGACCGGCTACTCGATGAAAGCGGAGACATGGGTCAGTTCGTCGGCGCTGCTCAGCCGCATGAATTTTGCCCTCGCATTGAGCGCAGGAAAAGTAAAAGGCGTGAATGTCGCGGTGGCGCAATTATCCGGGAACGGGCCACCGGCCGATTCAGGGCAGGCTTTGTCTGAGATGGAGACCGTGCTGCTGGCAGGCGACGTTTCGAAGCAGACGCACGACTCGATCGCCGCGCAGATCGACTCTGCCGGAAAGCCGGCAGCGCCAAGCAATGGCATGCCGCAGAAGCAAGGCAACAAGGCCGGCCGCAAGCCCGACGACGCAGCTCACCCTCCGGATGAGAGCACCATCGCGGGCCTGCTGCTGGGTTCGCCGGAGTTTCAGAAAAGATAGCTGGGCTAGCTTCTAGCTACTTGCGTCCAGCCAAGACGATCCTGCGTATCGCGAAGTATCAGCTAGAAGCTAGCAGCCAGGAGCTTTTTTATGTCCATTACTCGCCGCGTTTTTCTTCGCAACAGCGGACTCGCCGTAGTAGGCACGGCCGCGGTGCCGAGCTTCCTCACTCGCGCCGCGTTTGGTGCGGTTCAGGGCGGCGCATCCAATAAGCGACTGGTGGTGATCTTCCAGCGCGGAGCGGCCGACGGGCTGAACATCGTGGTGCCCCATGGCGAGCCGCAGTATTACGCAATGCGGCCCAGCATCAACATTCCGCGCAAGGCCGTGATTGATCTGAATGGCTTCTTCGGATTGCATCCGGCGCTCGAATCGTTTCAGCCTTTGTGGCAGCAGCGCCAGCTTGCCATCGTCCACGCGGCGGGATCGCCAGACACCACCCGCTCTCATTTCGACGCGCAGGATTTCATGGAATCGGGTACGCCCGGCGTAAAGGCCACCGAAGACGGATGGCTCAACCGCTCGCTTCGCGCTATGCCGGAGACCGCCGCGAATTCGGCGTTTCGCGCCATCGCCATGGGACCGTCGTTGCCCCGCATTCTGAGCGGTTCTCAACCCGCGGTTGCACTCAACAACATCAGCGATTTCGGCATCGGAGGGCGCAATCCCAAGGCTTCGCCGGTGGCCAGCACTTTCGAAGCCATGTACGACAATTCGGTCGACACCGTGCTGCACGGCACCGGCGAAGAAACTTTCGACGCGGTGAAGATGCTGAAGGCCGCCGACCCGTCGAAGTACAAGCCCGCACCCGGCGCCGATTATCCCAAGGGACGCTTCGGCGACAGCCTGCGCCAACTGGCGCAGCTTATCAAGGCCAATCTCGGCGTGCAGGTTGCATTTGCCGATATCGGCGGCTGGGATCATCACGTCAACGAAGGTTCCACCGACGGCCAGATTGCCAATGTGCTGCGCGAGTTCTCGCAATCTCTAGCCGCTTTCTGGACCGACCTCGGCGATCTCGGAGAAGATACGGTGGTGGTCACCATGTCCGAGTTCGGCCGCACCGCGCGCGAAAACGGCAATCGCGGCACCGACCACGGCCACGCCAACGTAATGTTCGTCCTCGGCGGGCCGGTGAAAGGCGGTAAAGTTTACGGCCGCTGGCCGGGCCTCGATCAGTCGCAACTTTACGAAGGCCGCGATCTGGCGTTGACCACGGATTTCCGCCAGGTGATCGGAGAAGCCGTCGCGCGCCACATGGGCAACAAGAATTTGAATGATGTGTTTCCGGGGTACGAGAATCAGCCTTCAAAGTTTTTGAGATTTCTTGGATAGCGCCGCCGCAGAGCAGCAACGAACGCACGATCCGCTCGTGCCGAGACCATCTCTACCGGAGAGAATCCTCTTCGCCATGCCAGCCAGAGCGTGATCAGCAGGAGCGCGAGCGTAATCGCCGCATTCGGCCAAGCGTTCAGACCCCATTGTCCTTGCCAGATAAGTTGCAGCGACGAGGAGAACGGCGCGAGATATGGAATCGGCCACTGATAACCATCGGGACCACGGGAACCCAGCACATCCTCAAACAGATGCACATGGAAACTTATGAGGGCGAGCAGCCCCGTCTTCCACTTCTGGCTGGCCAGCGCAAATCCAATCACGGCAATTACCAATGCGAACATCAAGTTGTGAAGCGAGTGGTGGTACAGAG
Organism: Acidobacteriaceae bacterium; assembly: GCA_003156805.1. Lineage (GTDB taxonomy): Bacteria > Acidobacteriota > Terriglobia > Terriglobales > Acidobacteriaceae > Sulfotelmatobacter. Next base: position 43,106 of record PMHV01000005.1, read on the forward strand.
AAAACCACAATAGGGGATGATCCGAGTTTCTTGTGAGCAACTCCGGAATTATGCCCAGACCGTCGATATCGGGTACGACGCACGCGAGCGTGACGATGGCGCGGTCTCTTCGCTGTAGGTCGAAACAGTTCGCGAAGATCCATCCGGTGAAAAAGTGCGTAACCGGACTCATGAGGGCGGGCCAGCCATGCCGCTAGATCTCAATCATCACGTCGCCATTCTCAATCTTCAGCGGATACACGGCAAGCTTCATGCTGGGATCCTGCGTGGCTTCGCCGGTCTTCGCGTCCCACTCCCAGCCATGCCACGGGCAGACAACTTTGCTACCCTCGATCATGCCTTGCCCCAACGGCCCGCCGCGATGCAGGCAGACATTGTCCATGGCGCTGTAGGCGCCGTTCACGTTGGCGACGCAGATGGTCTTCGCGCCGCAGGGAAATTCCTTGGCTTCGTCGGCGGCGGGGAGTTCGGATTCGGTGGTGAGCTTGGCGAAGTTGGGCATTTAGGCCTTGCTGATGGCCGACAGCTGACGGCTGACAGCTACTTCGGCTGCAGCGTCTGCGCGATCATGACCTGTTTCTTAAAATTCTCCACCATGTTCGGGTCGAGGCGAACTTCGGTGGGCTTCTTGGCCAGGGTCATGGTGTCGATCTTGTCCTGCAGTTTGAGCAGCGCGTAGAAAAGATTCTCGGGGCGCGGCGGGCAGCCGGTAACGTAAACATCCACTGGTACGACCTTGTCCACGCCCTGCAACACGGCGTAAGTATTGAACGGCCCGCCCACTGAGGAACACGCGCCCATCGAGATCACCCACTTCGGGTCCGGCATTTGATCGTAGATGCGCTTCACCACCGGAGCCATCTTCAGCGTGACCGTGCCGGCAACGATCATCAGATCGCTTTGCCGCGGGCTGGGACGAAACACTTCCGAACCGAAGCGCGCAATGTCGAAACGCGCCGTCGAAGAAGCGATCATTTCGATGGCGCAGCAGGCCAGGCCGAAAGTCATCGGCCAAACGGCAGACTTGCGCGCCCAGTTGAACACGTAGTCGACCGTGCTGATCATGAAATTCTTTTCGAACTTGTTTTGCAGCCAGCCCATGAGGTGACCTCAGTCCGCACCATTATAGTTCGCGGCACGAGTTGCCCGCCAGCCTGCACTCAGCTACAAATAGACTTTCATGCACTCAACCAACGAGGCGGCTGCGTCTGACCGCCATGCCCGCGGATGGCTCAATCTGTGGAGCCGCATCCGCGCGTCGCAGTTTTGGATGGTGGCCATCGCCCTGTTTCTGCGCGTGGGCTGGATCATCGCCGGCCACACCTACAAGTTCAAACCGGCGGAAGACAACTTCGGCTTCGGCTGGGAGATGGGACGCATCGGCGCGGCCATCGCGTCTGGACACGGCTTCAGCAACCCATTCGGCGCAGCCACCGGCCCCACCGCGTGGGAACCACCGCTTTACCCCTGCCTCACCGCGGCAGTGTTCAAAATCTTCGGCATTTATTCGCACGCATCGGCCTTCGTGCTTCTCAGCATCAACAGCGTTTTCTCTGCGCTGACGTGCATTCCGATCTTTCTGATCGCCAAGCGAGTCTTTTCCGAAAAAGTTGCCGTGGGCGCAGCATGGACGTGGGCCGTTCTGCCTTACGTAATGTTTTGGTGCACGCGCTGGGTCTGGGAAACAAGTCTTTCCGCGCTGCTGATGGCATTGATTCTATGGCTGGCGCTCACACTGGGACTTACCCTGGAAGATCGCGACGGCCTCAAGCCCTGGCTCACATTCGGATTGCTCTGGGCAATCGCCGCGCTCAACAGCACCGTGCTGCTCGCGTTCCTGCCGGCTTCGGGATTGTGGGCCTGGTATCGGCGGTGGAAACGCGGCAAGAAATCCTTCGCGGGCGTGGTGCTTGCGTCAGTGGTCTTCTTTGCCTGCATCGCGCCCTGGCTGGTCCGCAACTATGAGACTTTCGGCCAGTTCATTTTCATTCGCGATAATTTCGGCGCTGAGCTTCGCCTCGGCAACGGCAACGGCGCCGACGGCACATGGATGCAGTATCTGCACCCCACGCAAGACGTCTACGCCATGCGCCAGTACACAACTATGGGCGAGCTCGCCTACATCGCCATGCGCAAGCGGCAGGCGCTCGACTATATTGAGGCCGACTACCCGCGCTTTGCCCTGCTTTGCCTCAAGCGCTTTGTCTACTACTGGGCTGGACCGCCGCGACTGGCACAAACCTGGTGGCTGGCGCAGGTGAAGAACTCGCTGTTTCTTGCTTCCTCCGTGCTGGTGTTCTGGGGACTGGGCCGCGCACTGCGCCAGCACAGGCCGGGCGCGTGGCTGCTCTTCTGGATGATCTTGTCTTATACCGCGATTTACTACGTGGTTTTCCCCAATCAGCGCTACCGGCATCCGATTGAGCCAGAGATAGCAATCCTGGGAGTATTTGTGTTAACCGAGGCAGGCAAGAAAGGCAGTCGATAACCCGGCTTACTGTTTCTCGTCCAATTCAACCTTCAGCACATGAATCCGCTTGGCCTTGGCGTCGAGCACTCCCGAAATTCTCACCCTCTGGCCCTCGAAGCCATGCACCAGATCCGGACGATCGAGCCAGAACACGTCCTGCCCCGAAGCCAGCACCAGCTCGCCTCCCAAATGCTCAATGCAATACACCGAGCAGGTGTTCGCAGTCCCGCCCATGGATTTGGATTTGAGCATCTCCTGATGAGACCGCGTCAGTGAATGAATATTCAGCGCGCACTGGCTGTCGGAAACTTCTCCGCGGAAGACCTTTGTACTCTGGCTGTATGCGGCGCCGGCCAATGCCAGAATCCCTGCCGCGCACCAGGTCGCGTTTCGATTCATAACCACTCCCTTTAGTCCTCAAGGCAGCACGGTGAACTTCATGTGCATGCCTTCGTGGTCTTCACTGCAAATCACCGTGCAGACCACTTCGTACTCGCCCGGCTCAGCCGGAGCCGTGAGTTGGAATTCCTGTCTGCCCGGCTTGAACAGCAGGTTCCAGCCTTCCACCTTGGTCCGATCCCTGGCCCGCAGCAGGGTGAAGCCGTGGATCGATCCATCCCGATTCCAGGTTTTGCCCCGGCGCGCCGTCACTCGCAGAAGCACTTGCTCTCCAGCCTTGACGGTGATCTCCGGGGTGCGTTCTCCGGCGATCTTGTAGCGGCTGTCGCTGTCCGCCAGCAGTTCGATGACATGCACCTGCGCATTGGCATGAGGTATGCCGGCTAACAGAGCGCCCGACACGGCGATTACAACAAGAGTACGACAAAACCTCGCTGATCTCGTCATCAGTTATCTTTTATCTTCGGGGTTGTTATTTCCGGGGTTACTGCGTCATATAGAAGAGCACCAGGCGCATGTCTTCGTCGGTAATCGTGGCCCGCACCCGCATGTGCCGCAGAACTGTCGCCATCATGCGCGGAGGAAATTTCCGTGGAGCGGCATGACAACGGCCGCAGTTGGCGCGATAGCGCTGCTCGCCCTGCACGCGCATGGCGTCCGCGTCGTAGCTGGGAACGACCGGGGAACTGGTTGCATCCTTCTTGCCGGAGGGCCCTGCGGCCTGAACCACCGAGCCCTGGATCAAGGAAAGCTGGGTTAACGGAGTATCGACCAATGAGCCGAGCGCGAGCGCGCAGACCAAAACTGCGATTCTCATTTTCATCTTCATTGCGCGCGCCCCAGCGGGATCAGGAACCGGTAGGCAATTCCTACGGTCCAAAGATTGAGATTTCCGGCCGAACTGAATTGCCGTCCGTAACTGGCTACCGCTTTAAGCCCGTCCTTCAAGTAATAGTTCAGCCCGAATTCACCTTCGCGGGTGCTCGCAGGCTGCAGTCCAAGGGCCGCGGCCTCATCTGCGCCGATCGAGCCGCTGAAGAATTGCTCCGCCCGCCCCGCGAATTCGGTGTGGCGCATCGCCTTCTGCCAGAACCGGACTTGGCTCAAGCGGTAGGCGCCGTCGATCCAGTATCCGCTCCCCTGGTTCGACCGGGCATACTCGGAGTGCACGTTGAGCGGAAGCCGCGCCGGTTGCCACGCAAAATGAAATCCAAAAGCGTTCGAACGCTCGTCCTGCAACAGCTTCTGCCAGGAAGCACCCACCTCAACCCGCGGACCCGGCAGAAAGACGCCGATGCGCCCGCCGACGTTGCGATCCGATTGCAGGTTGTTGTGGTCTGTGCTCACTGCCGAAACATAGACCGCATAGTTCAGGTTGGCCTTGGTACCGGCGGCGACCGGGAATCCGCCGCGCAGCATCATGCCGTCGCTCGATTCGGCGGAGAGCGGCAAGATTAGAGGATCCTGTTGCAAGCTCCGGATCCAGATGGGATACAAGCGCTCGTTGAAGATTCCAAACGGCGTGAGAAACCGTCCCAAGGTGACGGTAACGTATGGGTTGGCGATGTAGTCGGCTTGCAGATAATCGAGATTCTTGCTCACCTCGCCGCCGTAAGGGCCGCCACCGGCAGGACGCTGAAACGCTCCTTCGCACTCCATTCTCCCTTCCACCAGCCACCGGTCGCCCAGCGGCAGCAGAAGCACAGGATTGATCTGTTCATCAATCTGGTTTTGCCCGGCGGTGACAAAGTTGAAATAGCCGGCAGTTCCGGTAAGAATGGGGACTGGCTTCTCCGTATCCGGCGACTGAGCGGCCACCAGACCCAGCATGAAGCCTAAAACGCATAAAAGAACGCATAACCTTGCCGGCATAGGCAGAACAGTCCTCTGCCAGCGCGGCAAACTCGCTTTTTGGAAGAAATACAACACACCGAACTCCACTCAAGCCTTTGATGGGATTGTCCTTCAGTTAAGTTAAAGAGGGGAACATCACGGAGGTAACTTCCGTATCTATCAGGGTGGAAATGGGTCTTTTCCGGTTTTGGCCTCTCACCAATCCCGGTTTGGAAAGTCTAAGAGTTTTGAAAAGGAGGGAATCATGCATCGCCAACTCCGGTCTTCCGCCTGGTGGGGAACCATTCTCGGGACTATCTGTGCGCTTCTATTCTTCGCCGCAGCTTCCGACGCGTCCGACCATCGCGGCGCGTTTACCGAAGAGTTTCATCAGACCTACGCTCTCACTCCTGACGGCCGCGTAGAACTCGACAACATCAACGGCGATGTCCACATCACCGCCTGGGACCGCAATGAAGTCAAAGTTGACGCCGTGAAGTACGCCGACAACAAAGAAAGGCTTGACGAGGCCAAGATCGAGGTCGACTCCGGCAAAGACGATCTTTCGATTCGCACCAAGTATCCCGATCACGATCACACTTTCAATTGGGGATCGCATAATAATCCCGCGGGCGTTGAATACACTCTCACGGTTCCGCGCCGCGTCCGGCTCGACGAAATCAAACTGATCAACGGCGCGCTCGACATTGCCGGCGTCAGCGGCGAGGTGCACGCTTCGTGCATCAATGGCCGGCTGGAAGCGCACAATCTCGCCGGCCGCGCCGAGCTCTCCACCATCAACGGCCATCTGGATGCGCGCTTTGACAAACTTGCCGGATCTTCGATCGAGTTGAATTCGGTGAACGGTTCCTTGGACTTGACCATTCCTTCGGATTCGAAAGCCCGCATCGAGGCCAGCACGGTTTCCGGAGGAATCGATAACGACTTCGGCTTGCATGTGAACCATCGCAGTTTCGTCGGCCATGACCTGCGTGGCGAGTTGGCCAGCGGCGGCACGCGCATCAAGTTGGCAAATGTGAACGGCCACATCAATATTCATCACGCCTCCGACGGTCGCGCTCTCAGCCCGGTCAAAGATTTGAGCGGCCGCGATGACGATGACGATTCCAAAATCTGAAGAGAAACAACGCTAGTAAATCGTGTATCCCGGCGCGGGCGTACGTAGGTCGGGCTTTGAGGCCATCAGCAGCAGCGCGCCCACACGCTTGAAAGCCCGCAGATCGTCGAGCCTGTGAAACGACTTCGTCTGGTAGTCGTCGGGAGTGGGCGTGTCATCGGGAATTCGCTGCGCCTCTACATTTTCGAAGGCATGTTTCTTCAGCAGCTCGATGTACTCCGCCTCCGACCGCACGTGTACCGGAACCTTCAGCTTATCGACCCACTGCAGCGAATACTGGTTGTCTTTGTAGAGATTGATCAGAATGAATAACCGGCCGCGCGGCGCCATCACGCGAAACAGTTCCATCAAAGCGCGATCCTGATCGGGATAATAATAGAAAGACTCGACCGACAAAACTTTGTCAAAGAAATTTTCTTCCCACGGAATCTGCATCGCCGATCCGCAAACGTATAACACATTCTCGAAATCCCTCGACGCGGCTCGCGCAACGCGGATCATCTCGTCGGCAACATCGAGTCCCACGACCTGTCCGAAACCTTCCGGGCCTTCGCCCACCAAACGCGCCAGCAACCGCGTCGCCCAACCCGAGCCGCAACCCAGGTCAAGAATGCGTTCCCCGGCGCGGAGGTTCATCAGGCGAATGGTTTTGGCCGTAATGTCGAGATGATGGCTCTCCATCTTCTCGCCTTCGCCGGCAGCGGCCCAGCGGTTGAATTCCTGTTGCAGCTTCTCGTCGGGAGTAAGGGATTTTTCTGGCATGAGTAAGATTTTATCGTGTCGCCGAGTGCTGCGGCTGCTCCCAGTCTATCCGTGAGTATCCGGACCAATCCCTTCTCAGAGGTGAGTGCTATCGCCCTGTTTGTGTAAATTGAGTAGCGGCAGGGCGATTCGATACCGCTGGTAGCTCCGTACTCTCCTAGGTTTACAATGTCCAAAGGAGATCGCCGTGAACCGGTTCTGGGCCTTCATCGTCCTCCTGTCCGCAGCTTCCTTGACTCTGGCTTGCGGAAGCAGCAGCAATCGGCAGCTTCAATCCATCACCATTAGTTCGGTTGCGAACGGTCAGCAGATTCAATTTGTCGCGACTGGCACTTTTTCCGCGCCACCGACCACCGTCAGTCCGCTCGCGGCCGACTGGGGCATTGGACCTTTTGCGCCACCGCCCCTGGGGAATGTGGAATATACGCTGACGACCCAGCCCTACACATTCGACTGCGCCGGTTCGGGGCCCTACTTGCCGGTCAGTACTCTTGCTCCCTCGGATCCAAACGCCCCGACCGCTGGCTCATTACCATTCGCGAAGATGGTTACGGCATCGGCTCCTATTCCCTGCCCGTAAGAAACTGTTTCGGGGCACGCAGCGATGGTTGGCGTAACATCGCCATTACACTCACGATGCCAGAACGGCTCGTCACGGGACGGCTGCTTGGCAATCCGGAAACTGAGCTAACGCCTCGTCTCACGGCTACCGCTGCTTTCACGGCTGTGTTACAGTTTCCCTCCGCATGGCGACTCGCTCTCAGAATCCGACGCCAGAACCCGGTCCCGGCTCTCTCTATTGCCCGAACTGCGCCGAAGAAGTAACCGATCCGCTGACCTGCGGCGATTGTTCTGCTGTGCTCTGCCGGCGCTGCGGCACGCCGCTGGAATCTTCCGACGAACTCGGCATCGGATAAGCATGGAGCCAACCACCGCGCCGCCGGCAGCCGAAGCCGCATCTTCCAGCTCGCAGCCTACACTCATCCGCGGACTTGGCCTGCTGGATTCCGTATTGCTATTGGTAAGCGGCATCATCGGCTCGTCGATTTTTCTCACTGCCAAAGACATCGCGGCGCCGCTGCCACAACCGGCGCTGTTTCTGCTGGTTTGGGTGCTGGGCGGATTGATTTCTCTCTGCGCCTGCTTCGCCTTCGCCGAACTGGGCTCGATGTTTCCCGACTCCGGCGGACAATACATTTACCTGCGCGAAGCCTACGGCGATCTCATTGCTTTCCTCTACGGCTGGATGCTCTTCAGCGTCGCCAACGGGGGCAGCATCGCCGCTCTTTCGGTGGCCGCGGCCGCATATGCGGGACAGGTTTTTCCGATCGTCTCGCAGGAGCACGTTGTTCTTTCCATCGCGGGCATCACGCTTACGCGCGCGCATGTGTTCGGTGTGCTGCTGATCGCGATTCTGACTTACGTGAATGTGGTGGGATTGCGCTGGGGCACGCTGCTGCAGAATCTTTCCACTTGGACCAAGTTTGCCGCGATGGCCGCGTTCGTGGTTCTCGGATTCGCCATCGGCAAAGGCAACTGGTCGCACTTTCACTCGTACGGGCATTCATATGGCCAGTTGCACGGCCAATTGCACGGCGCTGGCCTCACGATGGGACTTCACCCTGCGCAGTTGATCTCGGCGATGGGCGTCGCACTGATCGCCGTTTTCTGGGCCTACGACGGATGGGTTTACATCACATGGGTTGCGGGCGAAGTGAAAGAGCCGCGGCGCAACGTGCCGCTGGCGATGGTGCTGGGCGTGCTTGTGGTGGGAGCGATCTACATTGGCATGAACGTGACTTACGTCTACGCTCTGCCGCTGACTGAGATCGCCAAGCATGAGACCATCGCCGCTGCTGCCGCAGCTACGCTGTTTTCGCCTCGCGCTGCAGTGTGGCTTTCGCTGGTAATTGCGATTTCCTGCTTCAGCGCCGCCGCAACCTGCACGCTCTCTGGCGCACGCGTTTATCTGGCCATGGCGCAAGATGGCGTCTTCTTCAAGCGCATGGCGGTGATCCATCCAAAGTGGAGGACGCCCGCTTTCAGCCTTGTTGGCCAAGGCATCTGGGCGGCGCTGCTCACCGTCAGCGGACGCTATGACCAGCTCTATACCTATGTCATTTACGGCATGGTGCTGTCGTATACGCTCACTGTCATTGGCCTGTTCCTGCTGCGCTGGAAGCGTCCCGATATTCCGCGGCCTTATCGCTGCACGGGTTATCCGTGGCTGCCGATGATCTACGTGCTGATCGGAACAGCGTGGACACTCAATACGATCCTCACGCGACCTGCTGAGGCGTTCTGGGGAACGACCATCGTGCTGGCCGGCGTTCCAGGATATCTGTACTGGAAGCGCAGCGGCCGAAAAGCTGCAGCGGTCGGCTAGAGAACAGTTCGGCCTTCGCGATTCTGCCTGTGCATATTTGCCCGCACAATATTCTCGAATAGCTGCGTCAGGGCGGTGCCGGCGTTGAATCTTTGTTTCCCGAAATGGTTTGAGGGGTATACCCCTTACCCCCCCGGTATATTGGAATCATCGACTTAGCGAGAAAACGGCATTTGATCTATGGGGCTCAACAACTTGCGGGCAAAATCTTGCGCGCAAAGGAGTTACGCGTGATTTTGTGCCCGGGCCTCTACCGCCTCGCCTTGTGATGATGGACTCATTTCACAAGTGGGGCAAGGTCAGATGTCACAGGGATGTGTGGATTTCGCGAGCTTCGTGACGCGATAGCGCAGGTTTTCGCGAGGCGTTCCAGGCTGCGTTCCTCTGCTACAATCCCGCGCATGCCGACGGCTCTGCGATCGGGCCCGTATCGATTCTATTTCTATAGCCATGAGCCGAATGAGCCGCCACATATTCATGTGGACCGCGATGACTCTTCTGCCAAGTTCTGGCTCGATCCGGTCCAACTGGCGGCAAACTTTGGGTTTCGTGCTCACGAACTGCGCGAGATACAATTGATGGTGATCGAGCATAGGGCACGGTTTCTGGAGAGTTGGAATGGGTTTTTTGGCATCGGCGGCGGATGAGCGCGTGTTGGGGGTGGAATTCACTGACGACGCGCTGAGTGTGTCCTTGCGCGATGGCCGCATTATCAGCGTGCCGCTGGTGTGGTATCCCCGCTTGCTGAGTGCCACCGCCGCGCAGCGTAAGAACTGGAAGATCGCTGGCGGCGGGTACGGGCTGCACTGGCCCGATATTGACGAGGATCTGAGCACGGAAGGCTTGCTGCGTGGCGCGCCCGCCGCCAAGGCATTGCCCGCGGTCGTCGACGGACGCAAAGTCCAGGAGCGCGACCATCCCAGGATCATCCCTATAGCAGAACTGGAGAAGCAGACAATCCTGGATGCTATTTCCGAGCTCAACGGCGACAGGTTGGCAGCTGCGCGACTTTTGGGAATCGGGAAGGCGGAGCTTTACCGCAAGTTAAAGGAGTACGGTGCGCAGGTTAAGCGGTAGGCGGCTGAAGCAGGTGACGATGCACGCGAGATCCTTCGCTCCGCCTGAAAGGCGGCTACGCTCAGGATGACGCCATAGGGATGAAAACTTCCGCGGCTAGAACTGTGCCAAATCTCCATTTTCAACGGTTCGCCCAGAAATAACGGCCGTAACTTTAATTTGTACCCCGTCTTGCAGTACCTTTGTGTAGTGAGTGCGGGTGTGTGATCGTCGGCTCATTTTTCGCTTTTGCGCTTTTTTTATTCGCGCCTGCTTTGATTGCACCGTATTTATTCGCGCCTTCTTTTTTGGACATTCTGGTTAGGACATTCTTGGAGAAGACATGAGCCGTTCGGTTGTTGCCCGCGGTTTGCTGGTTGGGTGCCTGATGGCTGCGCTGTTCAGCGGATGTTCTCGCGATCCGAACGTGCGCAAGCAGAAGTATCTGGAAAGTGGAGACCGTTACTTCGCCAAAGCCAAGTACCGGGAAGCGGCCATTCAGTATGCCAATGCGGTGCAGCTCGATCCCCGCTTTGCCCAGGCTCATTATCAACTGGGGGAGACCTACCTGAAGCTGCGCGACTATCCCCGGGCGTATGCGGAACTCTCGCGAACCGTGGACCTGGAGCCGGACAACTATGCCGCCCACCTGGATCTGGCCAATCTGCTGATCTCCAGCCGCGACGCCAAGCAGGCGCAGGCCCATCTCGACATTCTGCGGGAGAAGCAGCCCAACAATCCGACTACGTTCGAGGCCTGGGCCAATCTGTATGCCTTGCAGGGCAATGTGGGCGCGGCGATTCAGGAGATGCAAAAGGGTATCGCGGCCGATCCGAACCGGTCCGAATCCTATTTGAACCTGGCGCTGCTGCAATTCCGCAGCAACCTGTTCGATCAGGCCGAGATCAATTTCAAGAAGGCCGTCGAACTGGGTCCGACGGCGATGAATGCGCAGTTAGCGCTGGGCGGTTTCTACCAGTCGCGCAACCGGATGGCCGAAGCCGAACAGCAGTTCAAGCACGCCGTGGACGTGGACCCGGGAGATCCATCGCCGTATGAGGCCTATGTCCGTCTGCTGCTGGTGGAAAACAAGAAGGCCGAAACGGAAGCTTTCCTGCAGCAAAGCAAGCACAATTTTCCCGACAGCTCGGAAGGCTACCGCATGCTGGGCGACTTTTATTTTGCCACCGGCAATCTCGACAAGGCCACCGGCGAGTACGCCACGCTGTATCACGATCATCCCAGGGACGTGCAAGTAAAGAAAAACTATATTCAGCTTCTCATCCTGAAGAACCGCGTCGAGGAAGCGGCCAAACTCGACAACGACATTCTGGCCGCCAATGCGCACGATGCCGACGCGCTGGATTATCGCGGCCAGATGCAGATCCGCCGCAACGACGCCAGCGGGGCCGTGGACTCCCTGCAGCAAGCGCTCAAGAACGATCCCGACAACGGTGTTGCGCACTACCATCTGGGCGTGGCCTTCGACATGCAGCACAGCGACGCGCGCGCCGAATCGGAATGGCGCGAAGCCATCCGGCTGCGTCCCGATCTCACCGATGCGCAGCGCGCCCTGGCCGGCCTGCAGGTGCGCCGCGGCGATGTGGATGGTCTTTTGCAGACCGCAGAGTCCATCATCAGCAACGCGCCTTACGCTCCCGACGGCTACCTGCTGCGGGCTCTGGCCGAGATGAATCGCCAAAAGTATTCCGACGCGGATCAGGACTTGCGCAAAGCTTCCGAGATCGAGCCGCAGGATCCTGCGCCGTATGTGCAGATGGGAAATCTTCACCTGGTGCAGAAGGAGTATGCCGAAGCCGTGAAGTTTTACCAGGAAGCACTGGAGAAAAATCCCGCATCCACCGATGCCGTGCAGGGCATCATGAACACCTATCTGGCCGAGAAGCAGCCCGGTCAGGCGGTGGCCGCGGCCGCAGCCCAGATTGCGAAATCGCCCAATACCAGCGGACTCTACGATCTGCTGGGCACGGCGCTGTTCCAGAATAAGAAGGATTTGAAAGGCGCCGAAACCGCATTCCGAAAAGCGGTCGAGCTCGACGCCAACAACTCAGACGCGGTGTTGAAGCTGGGCCAAGTGCAGGCCGCGCAAGGCTCGGTGAGCCAAGCGCTCGCCACTTACCAGCAGTCCATCAAGGACCATCCGCGCGAGATCGCTCTTTACCTGCTGGCCGGCGAGATGTACGAATCCCAGCGCAACTGGGAGCAAGCGCGGGGCATGTATCAGAAAGCGCTCGAGATCCAGGCCGACAATCCCCTGGCCTCGAACAACCTCGCCTACGTGATGCTGCAGCAGGGAGGCAACATCGACGTGGCGCTGGCCATGGCGCAAACCGCGCGCCGCGGCATGCCCGATTCGCCGAATGCAGCCGACACGCTGGGCTGGGCCTACTATCAGAAGGGTATTTACAAAACCGCCATAGAAATGTTCCAGGAATCGCTGCGACTCAACGAGCAAAGAGGCGGCGCAGACGATGCAAGTGTGCACTATCATCTGGGCCTGGCCTACCAGAAAGCCAACCAGCCCTTGCAGGCTCGCCAACAACTGGAGCGAGTGTTAAAGATCGACCCCAACTACTCCGACGCCCGGAAGGCGCTGACCGAACTGCGCGGGTAGCTCAAGAAAGTTGTGGTTGTGACTAGTCGGCGGCCGCGCTCTGATTGGTTGGGCTCTCGGCCGGCTGCCGGCGCGCGGTGCGGTTCGAAGGCAAACCGGCATCGCGAATCTTGTAGAGCAGCGCGCGGTAGCTGATGCTGAGAGAACGCGCCGCTTGTTTGCGGTTCCAGCGATGATTCTGCAGCACTTTCAAAATAATCTTGCGTTCCAGTTCGCGCACCGCTTGCCGAGTCACCTTTTTCAGCGAGATCTGGCCATCCAGAGGAATCTCGGCGCTAAAGAAATCCGGCTCCCGCGGTTTCAAGTCTGCGGAGATGACATCTTCGCTGCCCAGGATCACATAGCGCTTCATCAGGTTTTCCAACTCGCGAACGTTACCCGGCCAATGATATTTGGCGAACGCGCCGATCAGGTCCGCGGAGAGCGGCTTGGCCCGGGCGTTGAACTTGCGATTGTAATACTCGAGGAAATAATCGACCAGCTCGGGAATGTCGGCAGCCCGCTCGCGCAGAGGCGGCAGCTGGAGATTCACCACGTTGATGCGGTAGAACAGGTCGGCGCGGAAGGTACCGTTTTCAATCTCCTGCTCCAGCTTGCGATTGGTGGCACACACGACGCGGACTTCGACTTTCTTATCTTCCTGCGCTCCGATGCGGCAGAACTGGCCATCCTGCAGCAGTTGCAACAACTTGGATTGCAAGGCCAGATCGAGTTCGGAAATCTCGTCCAAGAAAAGAGTGCCGCGGTGAGCCATCTCGACGCGGCCGGGCTTCATGCCATAAGCGCCGGTGAATGCGCCCTTCTCGTAGCCGAATAGTTCGCTCTCCAACAATGTTCCGGGAATCGCGGGGCAATTCACCTTGACCCAAGGGCCGGTCCTCCACGGCGAGGCGGTGTGAATCATGCGCGCGATGATGTCTTTGCCGGTGCCGCTCTCGCCCTGGATGAGGACGGGAACGTTGGCTCCGGCCAGCTTGGTCAGACGCTCCCGGACCGCCTGCATAACATCGGTGCGGCCAAAAACTACGCTTTCGGGAGGCATCTCCCCAAGGGGCTGAACTAGCGAATTCACTGGATTAATAACGCTCATAGGTCGAGCCTGCAGCACAAGGCGCGGGCTCACAAGCTTGGGTGCACCCTGAGAACCAAACTGCCAGAGGAGAGGATGCAGACCATAGTAGGCTAGCTTATCTCATTGAAGAAAAGCAACTTACCAAAGATTCGATGGGGCGTATGCGGGTAATCGAGGGCAGAGAAGAGGGACTCCAAGGGAACGGCGGACTATAGGAAAAGTTTTTCACACATAAGAAGCCAGTTTCCTTCGACGGACTCTGGCAGCAGTGCCCGGCACGGAGAGCGGACGGGAGAACTTCAGGCCGACCAAGTCGTAGCCCCCGGCATGTTCCATGCGCAGAGCCTTGGCCCGCATGCTGCGAGAGGCTTTGGGCAGAGCCGCCAATGCAGCCAGGGGAGCGCTGGGGATTTCCAGCAAAACCTGCGCTGATGACGGCAAGGAGCGGCGCACCGCCACCAGCATGCCGCCCGCGCTCACGTTCAACGCGGTGGCAAATTCCAGGAACTCTTTGCCCCGGTCAGCGCCGCTGCGGATAAAAACAGGGACTGCCAAGGGCAGACGAGGCCACCGCCGACGCTCGGCAACTGCACGGTTACCGTTCACGCAATCTCCTTCAACCGGTGTTTAACCCAACATTTCCAGCATCTTAGGGGCCAAATACACCAGTAAAGCCCGAGCAAACCCAAAAGTGTAGGGGACGAACAGCAAGGTTAGAACCCCAAAAGCCAGAAACACCTGAGTTTCCAGCCCCAAGGCGCGAGGCCAGCTGGCCCTTGCCCGAACCGGCGCGCCGCTGCAACGCCGCGGAAAAGTGCAAGTTTTTGCCACACTTGGGTAAGCGCCTTACATTTTTCGTTGACAAGGAAAACGGTCCGGATTACGATCCAATAACGGCATTCTTCCGCTGTAAGTTTGGTACGAATTACCCCTCCCCGTATCACAATCACTGGTTTCCCTATGGCCACCGTGCAAAAGAACACGTGTGCTTCCGAATCTCGCGAGGGGCAAGTGCCGGCGCCGCAGACGGCGCTTCCGGGGGAACTGCCCGCCGCCGCCGACCTGCCGCAGGCATACTCAGAGTTGCGCGAGCGCTTCCAGCGGACCACTAACGCACTGGCTGCGGCTACGCACGATCTGAAAACCCCGCTGGCCATTCTGAATGGCTATGTCGAACTGCTGCAAAGCGAAAAGCTGGGCGACTTGAACGCACGCCAGAAGGAAGTTCTGCGCGACATGCAGGCCAACGGCAAGCGCTTGCAGCAGTTCATTCAGGATTTCCTGACATTCAGCGCTCTGGAAACTGGCGGCTTGAAGATGCAGTTTGAGGCCGGCGACCTCAACCAATGCTTGTCGGAAGTTTGCCGCCTGTGGTCGAACCGCTTTCAGGAAAAGGGACTGGCGCTCTATTTTCTGGCGAATGACAAGCTTCCGGTATTTCCCTTCGATTCGCCAAAGCTGGAACGAGTCATCTCAAACCTGTTAGAGAATGCTTTCAAGTTCACCCCCCAGGGCGGAACCGTGTGGCTGCACGCCGAAGCTTACATGTGGGAGCGGCGCGCGGCGGCGCAGCCGGCGGCGGGCGGAGAGCGACGCCGGCAAAATGTTACGCAGCCCAATTCAGTGAAGGTCAGCGTGTCCGACACCGGGCCGGGAATTCCGGCGGAGTTTCATCTGGAAGTCTTCGACGATTTTTTCCGGCTGCCCTCGAACGAACAGGAAGGCGTGGGGCTGGGACTGGCCATCGCGCGCAGGCTGGTGCAGGGCATGGGAGGAAAAATCTGGGTGGAGAGTGAAGCCGGCGTGGGCTGCAAGTTCTCGTTTCTAATCCCCTACAAGCCATCCGCAACCAGTTCGGGAAAAGGAAAGCATCGATGAGTGAGGCCGCCAAGATACTGCTGGTAGATGACGAACCGGGCATGCTCCGCTATATCCGCACGCTGCTGGAGGTCGACGACTACAAGGTGGAAACCGCGTCGACCGGCGAAGAAGCCCTGCAGCGGTTGGAAAAAGGCATGGAGCCTGACTTGGTGCTGCTGGATGTTCTGATGCCGGGAATCGACGGCCTGGAGACCCTGGAGCGACTGCGGCAGATGCGGCCGAGCGCCAAGGTGGTAATGCTTTCCTGCGTCAACGATACGCGCAAGGTGGTGCAAGCGATGCGTCTGGGCGCGCAGGATTACATCACCAAACCGTTTGAGAAGGCCGAACTCGATGCGGTGCTTGACCTGTGCCTGGGGCAAGGGAAAGAAACTCTTCCCGGCGAAGTCGAGGAACTGGCCGATGACATGTTTTTCATTGCGGCCAGCCCGGCCATGCGCAAGATCCGCTCGCAGGCCGCTCTGGTCGCCCACGTGGACATTCCGGTGCTGCTGCTGGGGGAAAGCGGCACGGGCAAGGAGGTGCTGGCACGGCTGATTCACAAGCTCTCGCCGCGTGCCCACCGCACTTTCCTGAAAGTGAATTGCGCGGCGGTGCCGGCCGATTTGCTGGAGAGCGAACTGTTCGGTTATGAGCCCGGCGCATTTACCGGCGCGACCCACGCCAAGCCGGGCAAGTTCGAATTGTGCAACAAGGGAACAATCCTGCTCGATGAAATCGGCGAGATGCCGCCGGGGCTGCAGGCCAAGTTGCTGCATGTATTGCAGGATCAGCAGTTCTCGCGGCTGGGCAGCCGTTCTGTGATCAAAGTGGACGTGCGCATTCTGGCGGCTACCAACATCGACATTCCGCAGGCGCTGGCCACCAAGCGGCTGCGGGAAGATCTCTATTACCGTCTCAATGCCTTCACTTTGCAACTGCCGCCGCTGCGGGAACGGAAGGAAGAGATTCCCATCCTGCTGAAGCACTTCATGGCGCAGATGGCAGAGCGTTATGCGCGGCCCGCGCTGCCGCTTTCGCCTACGCTGCTGGAGGCCTGCCAGAGATACAACTGGCCGGGGAATTTGCGCGAGTTGAACAACTTTCTTAAGCGCTACCTGATTCTGGCCGATGAGAAACTGGCCGCCGCCGAATTGCAGCCGCGCAACGACGGCTACGGCGGCGCTGGGGCAGAACCGGGAGCTAAGAGCGGCGAGAGCGGAGGGTTGAAATCGGTGGCCCGCGGCGCCAAAGATGAGGCCGAGGCAGAAGCCATCAAGCAGGCCCTGGACCAGACCAACTGGAATCGCAAACAGGCGGCCGCGCTGCTGCAGATCAGCTACAAGGCTTTGCTCTACAAGATCCGGCAATATGGCATCGCCGAGGCGCATCACAAGCTTTCGGCCGGAGCTTAGGAGGCCGGTTGAGAGTACGATCGGCCGAATTCCTCAAGCCCTCCGAGGGAATTTTTCCGGAGCTTGCCTACTCCACCTGCAAAATAAAATTGGCGTTGTGGGTGTCGGTGCCTGAGGTTCCGGTCAGCGTAAGGGTATAGGTGCCGGCGGGAGTTCCACTCACGGTGGTAGTAGTGGCCTTGCTCTTGCAAGCTGGCAGGAAGGCAAGCAAGGCAAACAGAGCGCACAGCAACAGAACCCCTACGACGCGCCTTCTGCGGCGCCGGCTGCCCTTGCCGGCGGCAAATAACCCGATCCCGGGCACAATGAGCCAGATGGCATAGAGCGGAGCATGCCCAGCGGTTATGCTGGCTGTGTTCACGGGACGCGCCGTTGTCGTCAGTTCCAGAGCTGAGGACTGGGCGCTGCGGCTGTTGAGGGTTATGGTACTGGGTACCAGGGTGCAGGTGGCGCCGCCGGGAACGTTCGCGCTGCAGGCAAGGGTGATGCTGGCTCCGTATACGCCCTGCTGCGGGGTCACGGTCACGGTGTACTGCGCCGTGTTGCCGGCGGCCACAGTCTGGCTCGAAGGAGACACGGTGACGGCAAAGTCGGTGGCCTCAAACGAAACGGAAAAAGTATTGTTCCCTGGGTCGGGGTCGTTGTTGGTGACCGACGAGACCGAAGCGGATGAGGTGAAGAATCCCGACGCATTGGGAGTCAGAACGATAGTGACCGTGACGGTCGAGCCGGACTGCAGAGCCGCGATGGTACAAGCGACGGTGAGGTCGGTCGCAGCCGTACTGCAGGTGCCGGAGCCGGCGCTGGCGCTGTTGAATGTGGTTCCGGACGGGATGATGCCGCTGACGATGACGTTGGTGGCGAGATCGGGACCGTTGTTGGTAATGGTGTAGGTGGTGGTGACCTGGTTCCCCGCGCTGACCGTGGTCTGCCCAGCGCCGAGCGTCAGCTCGCCTGTAATGGCCAGATCGGCGGCCGTGCCCAGCTTGACGATAAAGTCATCGCTGGGGCCATTGAGAGTGTTCTGCAGCCAATTGGCAACCTGAAGATTGGTGGAAGTGGTATCGCCGACAAAGTAAGTGTTCGAGCTGGAATCGAGGGCGATGCCGGTTCCGCGATCCGTGCCGTTGCCGCCGAAATAAGTCGCATAGGAGCCGACGCCGGTTTCCCCGGAGGTCGTCGAAGTGTTGATGCGGGCAAAAAAGGCATTCTGTGGTCCGAGGAGCGCGCTCTGAATGGCACCCGTGGTGAAAGGAAAGTTGGGTGAAGTCGTCGAGCCGGTGATGAGTGCGCCGCTCGCCGTATCCACGGCGATGGCCAGCCCACTCTCGTTGGCGCTCCCACCCACATAGGAAAAGTAGGTAAGACCTACGTTTTCCGTAGTCGTTGAAGAGCTTTCCGCAGGATTGTTGAAGCGCGCTACGTAGGCATCGGTGAACGTGGTAGCCGCGGGACATGTTGTGGGATTGGGCGGCGGAACATTCAGGCAGAGCTGGAATGTCGCTGTGCCGGTAGGAATCGCCGAGACGAAAGGTTCAGAATTCGTGGCTCCGGTGACGTAGATGTTGAGCGCGCCGGGGTCGAGAGCAATCGCCACGCCCGAATCAGTTCCCGCGCCGCCGAGGTAGGTGGAGAACAGCAATTGCTGCGCGCCCACCGGTCCGTTGGGATTGAGTTTGGCAACGAAGGCGTCGGTCGCGGTGGTGCCGGTGGTGTTGGCGCAAGTCACCGGATTAGTGATCACCGTGGGCGGAATCTGGTCCAGACAGGGCTGGTAGGGATTCAGGATGGGGAAGTCCGTGGCCGAATTCGTACCCGAGATGAAGTTCGTGGTACCGGTAAAATACACGATGCCGGAAATATCGACGGCAATGCCTCCGCCAACGGCGACGCCGTTGGCGGGCGAACCGCCGCCGAAATACGTGGAGTAGGAAATGCTGCCAATGCCGGCGGCGAGCGTGTTGACCTTGGTGACAAAAAACTGGACGGCGGCGAGAGGAGAGCTTTGGAAGGGCGTCTGCGCGGCCGGAGGCGCTTCGGCCGCGGGGAAAAGATCCTGCAGCGTGGGCGTGTCGTTCGAGGTTGTAGTACCGGTGACGAAAACGTTGCCCTTGGAGTCGGTGGCCATGCCGGTGGCGTCGTCATCGCCGTTACCGGAGAGGTAGGAAGAATAATTGAAGGCTGCGCCGGTCGAGTTCAGCACGCTCACGAATACCGATGTGCAGGTAACGGAAGCGCATTGCGGGCCTTTGGTCTCAGGCACGGTCTGATAACCGAGGACGTTGGTGGCAGAGGTTGGAAAATCGCTGGACGTGGTGTTGCCCACGACGTAGGCATTACCGGCGCCATCGACCCCGATACCGACGCTGTTATCGGCGCCTGTGCCTCCAAAAAATGTGAGATAAGAAACCGACGGAGGATCGGTAGGATCGATCTTGGCGACGAAGACATTAGCCCCCGGGCCGATCTGAGTTACAGTGGGGAACGGGAAGCTGTTTGTCGGCGAATTCGTCGAACTGGCGAGATAGATATTGCCGGCAGTATCGACGGCGATAGAAGGATAAGTTTCAGAACCGCTGCCGCCGAAATAGGTGGAAAAATCCAGCTGGGGGTCGATAACCAGTTCGCGGCCGCGGTCATAATTGCCGATTTCGAATCCGACGCGGTTGGCGGCCCGAAGCACAAAGCGCCCTTCGACTGGCTGCCGGCTGCCAGCGTTGTCCTGATAGATGCGCGGGGCCTGCAGGCGCACGCTGCCCGCATCGCCGCGATCGAGGATGAGATCGCCATGCTGGAGCTGTAGCTTGGTGACGCCATCGAACTCGAGTTCGGCGCTGGACGGGTTCGCGCCAGGGCCAACCTTGAAGTCATACTCCAGATGGCCCTGGTTTCCGTAGAAAAGCAGGTCGATTCCCGGGTAAATCTCCCGGTAGCGGACGCCCGCAAACTGAGGCACATTGCGATGCCACCGGCGGGGGTCGTTGCCGATCAGATAATTGCTTTTGCCGGGCAGGGGATCCGCGCCCGCGATGGCTGCGCCGGGATTGGCACCCACCAGTTTCATGCGCACCAAGGCTGGCTGCGAGCTGCGGGCGCTGGGAAGAGCCAGCACCGCACCGGCCGCGTCAAGAGACAGGCTGTAGCCGGCGCCGCGCGCCAGGTACTTTACGCCCAGGTTCGATTGACCCAGGTTCGATTGACCCAGGTTCAACTGACCGAGGTTCGGTTCGAAGATCAGCGGCAGATGGCCCAGGACAGCCTGAACATTCGGCTTTCCGTTCGAGGAGGGCTGGTTGGCGGCGGTGAGCGGGAAACCTGAGACGCGAACCAGAGCATCAGCATCCCGGCCAGCGTGGCGGAAACTCGAACCGAGCAGGAGGCAACCGGCTACCAGCAGCGCCAGTCCCGCTCCAAGAGCGCGAACTCGCGCCAGACTGCTTCCCGACTCACGGCCATTTCCCATTACAAGTTCCTCCGATTCGATCCCACCAGTTTTCCTCCGATTTGCTTCACGCAAGCCGATCTTTCGCTCTGATCGTCAGATCAAATGGAGAGACCGCAGAATACGGTGCAGGAGTCAGTTCTGTGCCTGACGCCGGCGAAGCCGCCCACTGCCTGCTAGTGACTGGAACTCATGGAAAATAAACAACTACTTAAACATCTGCCGGATAGCATGTCAAGCGAGGCCCGGGCAAGTTGGTGCTGCGGCGCTCCGCAAAGGACATGCAGGCGCACGCAAAGCAGCTTGGCGCTCGCCAATTTCATATCCTTCCTGAGCTCAATCGTGGAACAAACCCGGGCCGCACATTAGAATCGTCAGATGCTAGGAGGCAGGCGGAAAGATGCCGGTGGGTAGCACGAAAGTGGTTGAAACGAATTGCAAGGCGCTGTTGCGCTCTCCGATTTCTGCAAACCCTTGCACGGTCTCGAGATGTGGTGACCGGCCAAGGCCCGAACCTGCTGATTCTTCACCAGAAAGAGACGGGGACCGAGTAATCCGTTGGCAGGGGGATTGCTCTTTAAATCTGGAGAATTCTCGAGCAAAGGTACCTCTTCCCCAAAGTCTGGCTCGTTCCCCGCCGCTCCGGACAAGTTGCATGAGCATTTACCGAATCAATTCCATTGATGGTTTTGCCCTTGCAAACTGCAGAGAAACCGATAGATTGAGTTTCAGAAGGGCCTTTTAGACCTTGTAGTGGAAGCTCAGTCTTTGCAGGTGGTTTGAGTCCGTACCGGGCGGGAAGATTCTTAGAGGAACCATGCTCTCGGAGAACATGCCATCCATGCAACCGGACCGTCAGGAGCGGCGAACGATGCGGCGCTTTGATATGCGCCTGCCTGCCGTGGTGCACCTCGCGGAAACCGGCGAGTTCCACACGGAAACCCAAAACGTAAGCGCCCGCGGTGTCTTCTTCTACCTCGACCGGCCGCTGTCGGCGGGCACACGCGTTGAAGTCACCCTGACGTTTCCCCCGCACATCACACTCACCGACGCCGTCCGCGTGCGCTTCACCGCCCGCGTGATCCGCGTGGAGTCGCCCCTGCCTTCGCTGCGCATTGGAACCGCCGCCATGATCGAGGATTACGAATTTCTCCGTTCCACTGGCAGCCCCGACCTGCTCAGTGCGATTCAGAACGGGTGGAAAGCGAACTGAAGCGGGCTCCAGGCTTCGGCTTTTGGGCTTCAGCAAATCCGGCCCGGCATTTAAGTACTCAAGAAAATTGCGTGGTGAGATTCGCCGAAGCCTGACAGGCTGAAGCCTAAATCCCGATTTCTACCCGCCCTTGTTCGTCTCCCGCAACTGCCGCCGCAGACGCCGGTAGCGGCGAAACAGATTCGCGAGATAGGAGCCATGGATCAGCGCCGTCGCGATCAAGGCCGCGTAGAGGAATCGAATGGAGTTCATTGCGGGCTCCCGCGATACGCCGGTCTTGTATCGGCGCCCGACGAAGAGCCCTCATCCAGCAAAGATTCCAGCGCATACGCCTCTTCGACGTTGCGGTGCATCAACTCCACCCGGTAACGGGCCCAGCAGAGTAGAGCACCGTAGCAGGAAAACGCCGCCACGTTAGTCCAGAAGGCTGGCCTCATGCTGGGATCAAGCGAGCCGCCGTTGCCGATGACGGGCTGAGGATGCTGGGTACGAAAGAACCAGATGGAAAAATAAACCAGCGGAACATCAAGCGCCCCAAAGATGGCCAGCACGGCGGCGAGTACCGGCGTCTGAGCACTGCCGGAAAAACGGCGCAGCATGAGATAGCTAACGTAAATGAGCCAAAGGACGAGCGTGCTGGTGAGGCGCAGATCCCAGGTCCACCAAATACCCCACACCGGACGCGCCCACAAGGGTCCGGTAACGAGAACCACGGTGCAAAATACGACGCCGACTTCCGCGGCGGCAACCGCCAGCGCGTCGGCTTTGAGATTGCGCCGGATCAGGTAAACCACAGACGCGATTAGGTTGACGAAAAACAGCCAGAAGGCCGTCCAGCCGGAAGGCGCGTGGAAATAGAAAATGCGCTGCACCTCGCCCATGGTTCGTTCCGTGGGAGCGACGAACAGTCCCAGGTAAAAGCCGTAAGCCACGAACACCACGGTGAGCACGGCGAGGATGGGGAAGGCCCGTTTCATACCTGTTTCATTCGGCGTGCAGGATGGCCCCGAACAAAGCCAGACAAGCCGTAGTAAACACCACATCGTAGGTGAGAAGCAACACGATCCAGAAACGGGCGGATTCTTCGCCGGTGAGAATCGCCGTAGTCGCCTGAACCATACCCAGCACCGCAGGAATGGAAATAGGAAACAGCAGCAGCGGCAGCATGAGCTCGCGGCTGCGCGTGCGTACCGACATCGCCGCGAAAAACGTCCCGTTCACAACCAGGGCCCACGTGCCCAGAACCGCCACGGGAATCAACTGCCAGGCCGGGCCCAGAGCGCGCAGATTGTAGAAAACGATGAACAACGGCGTCATCAGAGCTTCCAGCAGGCCGACGAAAATAAAATTGCCCATAGCTTTTGCCAGAAATAGGGCGTTCGCCGGGGCTGGCGAAATGCGATAGGCATCGAGCACCTGATTCCGCAGCTCGCGGGCCCACGTCTGGTTGAGAGCTACAACAGCCGCAAACAGAAATGCCACCCAGATCAACCCTCCCACAATGTGGCGCGATTCTTCCGCCAGAGGATCGAACGAAAAACTGAAAATCACCACCACCAGCAGCGAGAAAAACAGCATGGCGTTGAGCGCGTCTTTGGAGCGCCACTCCAGACGGATGTCTTTGGCCAGCGTCGCGAGAGTGATGGACCAAAGAGAATTCATTGCGCTCTCTCTGCCGGGAAGTCGGGGGGAATGCTGCGAGTGCGGTCCACGATCTTGCCGAGTTCCATCCAGACAAACTCGTCCGCCGCGCCAGCCAGCAGCGAAGCCTGATGGGTCACCAGGAAAATCGTCTTGCCGGCTTCGCGCATGGACTTGAGCAGCGCAACCATCTCGCGCGCCGAATGCATGTCGACGTTGGAAAACGGCTCGTCCAGAAGAAGAATCTGTGGATCGTGCAGAATGGCGCGCGCCAGCGACATGCGCTGTCGCATGCCTTGCGAATATTGGCCTACGGGCCGCGCCAGTTTCGGGTCGAGCCCGACCGCACGAATTACCTGTTCACAGCGTTGGTCCCCGGCGATGCCGTAGAGACGGGCAAAATAGCGCAGGTTTTCGAGGCCGCTCATCTCGTCATAAAGCAGCGAGGGATGCGCCATGTAGCCGATGTCGCGGCAAGCCGCGCGGGGGCTTGCGCCTAGAATTGAAACTTCGCCGCTCGTCGGCGAACTCAGGCCCGCTAGCGTGCGCAGCAGAGTCGTCTTGCCCGCTCCATTGTCCCCCAAAATGGCGTAGAACTTTCCTGCCGCGAATTCGGCAGTCACGCCGCGCAAGGCGGCGAAGCGTCCGAATTGCTTGATGAGTCCTTTGACGACGACGCAACCGCTGGATCGAGTAGCGGATGAAGGGTCGGATATGGTCACGGGCGGCAAGATGAGAAGAGCGAGGATGTTGTCACGCCCACGATAAGGAATCTATGCATTTCCCCGAGGATTTGCAAAGAGAACTCGAGCCTGCGGGAAAGGGACTTACCCGAATCGGTCTCGTCACGAGCCCAAAACCCCGGCCGAAGCTCGCGTTTCAAGCTCTAGGTCACGCTGGTTTCCGTATACGTCCCATAGACTTGCCGCAGCGCCTCGCAAATCTCGCCCACAGTGGCGTAGGCGCGGACGGCATCGACGATGTGGGGCATGGTGTTGGCGTTCGAGATATTTCCGTTCGCCGCGGATCCGTTTGCGCCGGCCTTCGGCTCCTCGGCTGCGGCTTTCTGCAGTGCGTCGAGCGTGCGCCTCACGTCGTCATTCGAGCGCCGGGCGCGCAACGCCTTTAACTTCGCCGACTGCTGGCGGGCCACGGTCTCGTCAATGTAGAGAATGTGGGGCGACTCCTCTTCGATCACGAACTCGTTCACGCCCACCGTGATTTTTTCTCTGGCCTCGGCTGCGCGCTGGTACTGGTAGGAAGCTTCGGCGATCTCCTTCTGCGGATAGCCGCGCTCAATTGCCTTCACCATGCCACCCATGGCGTCGAGTCTGCTGAAGTAGTCGAGCGCGCCCTTTTCCATTTCGAGCGTCAGGCTTTCCAGGAAATACGACCCACCCAGCGGATCGACCGTCTGTGTTACTCCTGATTCATAGGCGATAATCTGCTGAGTGCGCAGCGCGATGCGCGCCGCTTCTTCGGTGGGCAGGGCCAGCGCTTCGTCGTAGGAGTCGCAATGCAGCGACTGCGTCCCACCCAGCACTGCGGCCAGCGCCTGCAAAGCCACGCGCGCAATGTTGTTCATGGGCTGTTGTGCGGGCAGCGACACTCCCGCCGTTTGGGTGTGGAAGCGCATCAGCCAAGTGCGATGGTTCTTGGCGCCAAACCGGTCTCGCATCACCTGACCCCATATCTTTCGTGCCGCGCGGTACTTGGCGATCTCTTCGAAGAAGTCGTTGTGCGCGTTGAAGAAGAAGCTGAGCCGCGGACCGAAATCATCCACATCGAGGCCGCGCCGCCGCGCCCACTCCACATACTCAACGCCGTCATACAAAGTAAAGGCCAATTCCTGCAGAGCGGTGGAACCGGCCTCGCGAATGTGATATCCGCTGATCGAAATGGTATTGAAGCGCGGCGTGAACTTAGAGCCAAACTCGAACGTGTCGATTACCAGCCGCATCGAAGGCGCCGGCGGATAGATGTATTCCTTCTGCGCGATGTATTCTTTGAGAATGTCGTTCTGAATGGTGCCGGAAATCTTCTTCCAGTCGGCGCCCTGTTTTTCCGCAACTACCAAATACATGGCCCACAGCACCGACGCGGGCGAATTGATGGTCATCGAGACCGTGGTCTTCTCCAGGTCGATGCCGCCAAAAAGAATCTCCATATCTTCGAGAGAATCGATCGCCACGCCGCACTTGCCTACTTCGCCCTCGCTCGCCGGATGATCGGAGTCGTAGCCCATCAGCGTGGGCAAGTCGAATGCTACAGAAAGCCCGCTGCCGCCGTGCTCAAGCAAGTATTTGTAACGCTGGTTGGTTTCCTCGGGAGAGGCGAAGCCGGAAAACTGCCGCATGGTAAATAGCTTGCCGCGATATCCGGTGGCGTGAATGCCGCGCGTGTACGGCGACTGGCCGGGATAGCCGAGATATTTTTCTTCGCTCCAATCTGCGGGCAGGTCGGCCGGCGTGTAGAGGCGGCGAATAGGCACGCCAGAGATGGTCGTAAAGCGCGCGTGTCCGTGCTCATCGCGATTCACGCCGGTGGGCGCGCCAATCGGCCGCTCAGGAGATTTTTCGAGCGTAGGCGCAAGCGTGTTCTCGGCCCAATTTTTCTCGGCGGCGGAAGGATTGCGTTTTTCAAAAACGTCGGCGACGGGACTCTCTGCAACCTGCGGCTTGGACGGCTTCTTTTCCGGCATGATGACCCCAGACTTTCTGTTGTGATGATAGGGAAGCGCGCGTCAGCGGGCAAGGCGGGAGCTTTCGGACAGAACGACCGGTCGGTTAGTCAATTCGCGAGGTGGACGGCCACGTCTGGCCGCCATCACGACTGCTTGCGCGAGAGCTCCCACGCTTTGGCGTACTTCCACGAGACGTAGACCGCGTGGTAGAGGTGCAACAGCAGGCCTTCGCGTCCGTCGAGAAAGCCGAGGCGGAAGAAGTAGTTGTAAACGAACGTCGCCAGCGGACGCAGCACGATGTTGATCGCGCTGAAGCGCACCTTACCATTGCTTTTCGCCACAACCATCTCCGCGCCCAGCGACGAATAACGGTTCATGTGGTCGATGTAGTCGGTGAGCGTGGGATAGGAGTGGTGGATGATGTCAAGCCTGCCGCCCAGGTCGTAGTGTCGTGCATCGTACGCGTGCTGACCCGGTTGTAGCCTCACATCTTCGTGAACGGCCCGATCCTCGAAGCGGCCGCTGCCGTGCTTGAACATGCGCAACTTGTCGTCGTGATAGAATCCCCCGTGACGTATCCATCTTCCAAGGAAGTGATTCCGGCGAGAAAACCAGAATCCGGCGGAATGGCTTAGGACATCGTGTGAACCCGAGATAACTAGAAGTATGAACTCTCGCGCGACATCCCCGACTTCTTCGTCCGCATCCAAACTCAAAATCCAATCGCCGCTCGCCTTGTCGATCGCCGAATTCTTCTGCGCGGCGTAGCCTTTCCATTCCTCGACGAAGACCTTTGCGCCGAAAGATTTCGCAATCTCCACCGTGCGGTCGGTCGAGCCCGAGTCGACGACGATGATTTCTCCTTTGCCGTCGCGCATCAGCGGCATTACGCTTTCCAGCGTGCGACCGAGGTTGGCTTCTTCGTTGTGCGTGATGATGACCACCGACAGAGTCACGGGAGGAAGAATACACTTTTCGGCGACGCTACATCCGTCCTCCGGGCGCCGCGGCTGATGGCTGGGATGAGGATGCCGGCGGCTGCGGCGACGGCCGTCCGCCGGGTTGCACATCCGGCCGCGGAGCGACGTAAGGCACGTTGGGCAGATGCGTGACTTGGCCGCGCGTGGCCTCGGCGACATCGATGTTGGCGTGGTCGAGCAGCAATCCCGTGGCGCGATCCAGTTCGATGCGCGATTTTTCATACGCCGCCTTTGCCGAAACCAGATTCGACTCGGCCGTGGTCACCGTGGAAGCGTCCTGCAAGATCGCGGTTGTAGTGGTGAGTCCGACTTTCAACTTCTGCTGATCGGCGTCGAGAGTCTGGTGCGCAAAGTCGAACGCATACTGGGCTGCCTGCACCGAGGCGCGGTTCTGGCGAACATCGAATTGCGCGTTGCGCACTTCGATGCGGATCTGATTCTCAAGCTGGTGGAGACGAACCTCGGCCTGGCGGTACTCCAGTTCGGCGCGCACCTGATTGGCCTGCGCTTCGCGATTGCGCAGAGGAACTGTCAGCGTCAAGCCAACGCCTTTGTCGGGCGCGGTCGAGTTGACAAGCTGGTTCAGCGCGCTGCCGTAACCGACGGGGCCGCCGTTGGCAAACGGAGGCGGCGCAACCGAGCTGCTGAAGCAGCTTGACACAGTTGGATTACAAATTGGCGGCACCACCGCGGGATTGACGTTCCCACCTACGCCCGATCCGCCGTAATAGGCAAAAGCATCGAGCGTCGGCAACATCGCGTTGCGAACCGCTTTGCTGCTGAGGTCGCGGGAATTGAGATCGATGCGCGACTCCACCAGTTCGGCACGATGGTCGAGAGCCTGATGGATGAGATCCTGGATGGGGACGACCGGCTCTTGCTCCGGCAACTGCATGGTGGAAGTGGGGATCACGTCGGCTTCGGCCAGCACCGGATCTTCGATGCTGCGGCTGAGCGCGTTCTTCATCAGCAACTCTTCAAGCTCGAGATTGTTCTGCGCCAGGATCAGATTCTGCTGGTCGGTTGAGACCGTGCTTTGGGCGCTCACCACCTGAATGGGCGGCACGGTGCCGACTTTCGCCTGCTGCTTGGAATCGTCCAGCGCCTTCTGGGCATAGGTGAGGGCTTCCTGCTGCACGCGCACGTTTTCGTAGGCATACACCAGGTCCCAATACATATCTTCAATCTGATCGACCGTAGTGATGATCTGCAGGCGGAAGGCGACGTCGGAAATCTCCCGATTATTCTTGGCGATGCGGATGAAGCGCAGGTTGGGAAGCGAACCGAAGCCTTGCAGAAGATTTTGCGTAATTTTGAACTGAAAGTTCGAACTCACTCCGGGGGTCAGCAGGCTGGTGGGGCTATTGGTCGTGATGTGGCTGTTGTTGAATCCCACGGACATCGCCGTGCCCCACTGGAAACCCTGGGTGTAGGCGAAGTCGGCGGTGTAGGTATTCTGGGCCAGGACGGGCACCGGGCTGAGCACGCTGGTGGATTCGGTATTGTCCTTGTCGAGTTGCAGCGTGCTGGTAACAACCGGATCGAAGCTGGTAATGGTTGAGCCGATGCCGAGCGTGGAACTGACCAAGCCGTTGGTGCCGGTGCCGATGCCGCTGGCGGCAACCGTGGTGCCTCCGGTGCCGGAACCGACCGTGCCTCCGAGGCCGCCTACGCCGCCGCCGGGAGTGTTCTGCACAATGCCGGCGTTGACCCCGAGAATGTTGGCGCCCGATTTGGCCCGCAGGTAGTCGGTGTCGGCGATATTCAGGTTGTAGCGGGCGATGTCGATATCGAGATTGTTCTCCAGAGTGAGCGCGATGGCATCGTCAATGGAGAGATAGACTTTGCCGTCGTGCATGAGCGAGTCGATGCGGGGCGAGTTGGCCAGATTGGGCTGCGCCAACTCCTGCGGCCGGTAGGGTTGCAGGATGTGGGGAAAGGCCGGCCGCGCCCTGGAATAATCCTGCAGGTGAATCTGTTGAGGCTGGGCGGGAGCGGCCGGCTGCGGCGCAGGCGGGATGGAGGCTGGAGCCGCTTGCGTCTGCGAGGCTGAGGTGGCAGAAGCGTCCTGCGCGCAGAGGGTCGAGGGCAGCGTCAGTCCCAGCAAAACCGTGGCTGTCAGAATCGCCAGGCTGGTCACTGGAAGCGGCGGCTGCCCGTTCGGGCGCTGCGCGGCGGTCGGTCGAGCAAAAGACATGATTCGTCTCCTTAGGTTAGAAAGCGGCATAAGAACCGAGCGAGAACGGTCTGACATTGCCGGGTGAGGCAAAGACAATTTCGACAGTGGGATGCGATTCATGCGAAAGCGTCACTTCATCTTAGCGGCAGAGTGAGCTATAGCCCGGACGGGAAATTGTAAAGAATTGTGGGGGCAAAACAGAAGGCGCAGCTCAGAGCTGCGCCCGCCCGTGGTTCGGATCGTGCCATTGCGATTATTGCTGCTGCGCGGGAGCGGCTGCCTGCGGCGCCGGCTGGGCTACGGACGGCATATCCTTGCGCGGTGCAATGTACGGAACATTGGGCATTCGGGTGACCTGACCGCGAGCAGCGTCGTCGATGCTGATGCCGTTGTGATCGAGCAGCGCACCGGTAGCGCGGTCGAGTTCGACGCGCGACTTTTCGTAGGCAACCATGGCATTGACCAGAGTCGATTCCGACGTTGCCAACTGGCTCTGGTACTGCAAGACCAGAGTGGTGGTCGAGGTGCCGAACTGATATTTCTTTTGCTCGGCGTCGAGCGATTGCCGTGCCAGTTCGCCCGCGGCCTTGGCCGACTCGACGCTGGCGCGATTTTGCTGAACCGCGTATTGGGCGTTGCGGACTTCAACGCCGACCTGGTTTTCAATTTGCTGCAGGCGCATCTGGGCCTGCCGGTATTCGAGTTCGGAGCGGATCTGCACGGCTTGCGCCGCTCGGTTGCGCAACGGAATATTCAGGGACAGCCCAACGCCCTTGTCGGGCGCGGTGGAGTTGACGAGCTGGTTGAACGTTCCCCCGAGGCTAACAGTCGGCGAAATCGGGCTTTGTCCGGCAGCCTGATCCGTGCCGGCACAGCCAAATTCCTGTAAGGACAGGGCCAAGTTCGAGCAAAGACTCGCCGGGTTCTGAGTGCCGCCCACGCCCGCGCCTCCGTAATAAGCGAAGAGATCGAGCGTCGGCAACAGGGCGCTGCGCACGGCTTTGTTGCTCAGGTCGCGGCTATTCAAATCAATGCGCGATTCGACCAGTTCGGCGCGATGACGGAGCGCGTCATTGATCAAGTCCTCGGTAGGCGCGACCGGCTCCTCGACGGGCAAGTCCATAGTGGAGGTCGGGATCACATCAGCGGTGGCCAGCGCTGAATCTTTCAAAGTGCGGGTGACCGCATTCTTCATCAGAAGTTGCTCCAACTGCAGGTTGGTTTGCGCTGAGGTTACCAACTGCTGATCCTGAGCGACAGTGCTCTGTGCGCGAACCGTTTCGATGGGAGCCAGGCTGCCGATCTCGACCTGCTTTTTCGTGTCGGAAAGAGTCTTCTGGGCAAAAGCTAACGATTCATTCTGCACCCGGGCGTTTTCGTAGGCGTAGACCAAATCCCAGTAAATGTTTTCAATCTGATCCACCGTGTCGATAATTTGCAGACGGAATCCCACGTCAGAGAGTTCGCGATTGTTCTTGGCGATACGAATGAAACGCGTATTGGGCGCGAAACCGAACCCCTGGAGCAGATGCTGGGTGAAGGTGGCTTTGAAGTTTGAATTCAATTGAGGGCTCAAGCTGGAGAAAAAGCTGTTGGTGGTCCCCNNGAGTATTGTTGAAACCCACCGTCAGGTTCGTGCCCCATTGAAAGGCCTGATTGTAAGCGAAGTCTACCGTACCCGTGTTCTGCGCCAGGCTGGATCCGGGAAGCACGCCCTGAAAAATACTGGTGACCTGCTGGCTGAAATGATCTTCTTGCAGCGTTCCGGTAATGACCGGATCGAAGCTGTTGATGATCGGTCCCAGGCCGAGCGTGGAACTGACCAAACCGTTCGTGCCGGCGCCGAGACCGCCAGCGCCCAGGCTGGTGCCGCCGGTCGATGCACCCGAGTTCGCGCCGATGCCGCCGATGCCGCCTCCGGGCGTGTTGAGAACCGTGCCCACCGGAGTTC
>PMHV01000070.1 GCA_003156805.1 Acidobacteriaceae bacterium
GCAGGCCCTGCTGGCGACGGCTTATTCGCTCGCCGGAATGCTGATTTACCTGGGATTCCGCTTCGAGTGGATTTACGGAGTTGCTGCCGTGGTTACGGTGTTCCACGATACGCTGATCACGGTGGGCGCATTCTCGCTGCTAAACAAGGACATCTCCCTGACCGTCATCGCCGCCATTCTGACCCTGATTGGTTACTCTAATAACGACACGATCGTGGTATTTGACCGCATCCGGGAAAACATTAAACTGATGCGGCGCGAGAAGCTGGCCGACATTGTCAATCGCAGCATCAATCAGACGCTGAGCCGAACCATCTTGACAGCCGGGCTAACCTTCCTTACCGTACTCGCACTCTATTTATTTGGAGGCGAAGTGCTGAATGGATTCAGCCTGGCGTTGGTAATTGGCATCCTAATCGGCACGTATTCGTCGATTGCCATCGCCGCCCCGATTCTGGTGGCGTATCAGGACTGGCGGATTGAGAAGGGCAAGCGGCCGATGGCAACGCCGGGCAGGTCCAAGTAAGGACTCGATGGAGGGCCCGCAATCTTGGTTTGGGGCTGGGTTTGTGCCTTTGTTTGGAGTGGTTTAGCAGCGATGTGGAGTAGGCAATGGAATCGGGGAATGTCCGGTCAGTCGGACCGAATCTGGGAGCAAAGGGGTCATGGCCGGTGTCTAAGTACACGTGGGCTGTGACTAAGGGTTCAGAACTCAGGTTCTGAAACGGGGGAGAGACATATGTTTGAAGATAGCCTTCTGGAATCCGGCGGCAGGCTGAAGACGAAGCGGGGACGAACCACGACTTTCGCGATCATCCTAGAGATAGGCGTGATCATCATCATGGTTCTGATTCCTCTGGTCTTCACCGACGCTCTGCCCAAGCAGCAGTTAATGACCTTTCTGGTGGCCCCCCCGCCGCCACCGCCACCTCCGCCGCCGCCTGCGGCAGCGGTGCATGTGGTGAAGCAGATTCAGACCGACATCGTGAACGGGGAACTCCGTACGCCCACGAAGATTCCTCAAAAAGTGCAGATGATCAAGGAAGACGAGGCCCCGCCGTCCATGGCGTCCTCGGGTGTGATCGGTGGCGTTCCGGGCGGCATTCCGGGCGGCCAGATGGGTGGCGTGATCGGCGGCATCATCAGCTCGACGCCGATGGCAGTGCCCAAAGTGGCGACTCCGCAGCGGGTGCGGGTCTCGATGGGAGTAACGTCGGGCCTTCTGCTGCGCAAGGTCAATCCAACCTATCCGCCTCTGGCGCGGCAAGCGCGCATCCAAGGAGTTGTGCTGCTGCAAGCTGAAATCAGCAAGAGCGGCGACATTGAAAACCTGCGCCTGATCAGCGGCCATCCCATGCTGGCGCCGGCAGCCATTGAAGCGGTGAAGCAGTGGAAGTACAAGCCCTACCTTCTGAATGGCGAACCGGTGGAGGTAGATACGCAAGTGCAGGTAAACTTCACGCTGGCCGGAGGCTAGACGGCTGCGGACCGCGCAGTGGCCGGAGCAGGATAAAAACACGGGCAGCCCTCCCCCTCCCACCTAAAACAGTGGCCGGCAACGGGCACCCCGGCGATCGACAAAGCGGCTGTGTCTTTCATTTTAAGTGCGGGTGGGATGGCTGCCGGACGCAGGCGGGAATTTCGCCGTGCCGCTTGGATTCAATGGCAGCAGCAGGCTCCGAAAGCGCAACATAATCATGCAACATCGACGGAACAGTTTCGAGGAGGAAAAAGCAACTCATGTTCGCAGCTAACCTGGCAGCAGTAATTCTCAGTCATGTGCCTGCGGTGGCCGCCTGGATCGTGCAAGAAGGCGGCGCCGTTGGTTGGGACCCGATTTCGCTGTGGAAGCAGATGGGTATCATAGCGAAGGCCGTGGTCGTAATTCTGTTCATCATGTCGGGGTGGTCGATCGGCGTGATGATTGACCGCGCCATGGCGTACAGCGCGGCCCGCAAACAATCGCGCGCCTTCGCCCCGGCGGTAGCCGGAGCGTTGCGCGACGGGCGCATCGACGAAGCCATCAAGGTGGCCGAGCGCAACAAGAAGAGCCATCTGGCCAAAGTAGTCACAGCTGGTTTGATGGAATTCAAGGCCCACCAGGACAGTCCGGGGGCGATTCCGGGCGAAACTATCGAGGCCTCGAAGCGCGCACTGGAGCGCACCGAAGCCATCGTCCACGCCGAACTGAAGCGCGGACTGGGCGGTTTGGCCACCATCGGTTCGACGGCTCCCTTCGTGGGTCTGTTCGGTACGGTGATGGGCATCCTGAACGCCTTCAAGGGCATTTCTGAGCAGAAGGCGACCGGTCTGGGCGCGGTGGCCGGCGGAATCTCGGAGGCGCTGGTGACCACCGCTTTCGGGCTGCTGGTGGCTATTCCGGCGGTGATGATGTTCAACTACTTGACCGGCCGCGTGGAAGCGTTCGATGTGGAGATGGACAACTCATCGAGCGAACTGATCGACTACTTCCTGAAGCGGCGGGACGTTCGCCGGGCCTAGGTCTAACAAGGGTCTTAGGGCGGGTGGTTCTGCAATGAGTTGCCGTCCGGCGCCGGGCATTGTCCCAGCGCCGGACCTCCTGACTCTGCGCGGAACAAAGCCATCTTTTCGCGGCAGTTGTAGCGGGAGTACGGAGAAACCAAGTCATGTCATTAGCGAAGCGGAACGAAGGGGCCAACGTCAACTCTGACATTAACGTCACGCCCATGGTGGACGTGATGCTGGTGCTGCTGATCATCTTCATGGTAATCACGCCTATGTTGCAGAAGGGCGTGAGCGTGGACATGGCCAAAGTTAACAATCCCACGCCGATGGCCGATGCGGATAAGGAAGATGCGCTGCTGGTCTCAGTAATGCGCGATGGGACGGTCTACTTCGGCACCGACAAAGTACCGGTAGACAGCCTGACGGGCAAAGTGAAGGATCGTCTGGCCAACCGCGCCGACAAACGGGTGTACGTGAAAGCGGATGCGCGCACGCACTTTGGCAATGTGGTGCAGGTGGTAGACAGCGTTCGCGCCGCAGGCGTGGATGATCTGGGCCTGCTCACCGAGCAGAGGAAAAGCACTCCAAACCCACCGCCAGCCAGTCCGGCGGGCGGGCAATAGAGGAGATCGATCATGAGTATGGCAGTTGGAACCGGCGGAGGCCAAAGCGCGAACATCAACGTGACTCCGCTCATTGACGTTCTTCTGGTGCTGCTCATCATCTTTATGGTGATCACGCCTTTGACTCCGAAAGGGTTGGACGCGCTGGTTCCGCAGCCGCCTCCGCCCAACGCGCCCAAGAACAACACGCCCGACCGAACCATCGTGGTGCAGTTGATCGATCGCGGGGCCGGCCAGGACCCGGGCGTGAAGATCAACAACGAAGACGCTACTTGGGACAACCTGCAAGGACGCCTGGAGGATATTTACAAGACCCGCGCAGAGAAGGTCATGTTCGTGAAGGGAGATGATGCCATTCCCTTCGCCGACGTGGCCAATGTGATTGACATCGCCCACGCCGCGGGCGTAGACAAGGTCGGTCTGATCACGGCCAAGATCGAAGCGGGCGGCTAAGAGACAGTCCCGCAGACGACACATTGCATCTGGTCGTCTGCGCGGGACGTCCGTGCCCGGGCAAAGGAGAACCGGGGCTTGTCAACCCGTTGTCTCTGGGCCTAGGATTCTGGTAGCAAGATGGCAAGGGAGACTCATACCGCAATGAAGAAATACAACCGACCGTTGACGCTGGCGGCAATGGCGCTGGCGCTTCTCGCGACTGCGGGCTGCAACAAGCTGCGCGCCCGCGACCAACTCAACAAAGGCGTGCAGGCCTACAAGAATGCCAAGTACGAGGAGGCCATCGACCATTTCCAGCAGGCGGTCGATTTCGATCCGACTCTGATCAACGCCAAGATGTATCTGGCTACGGCCTACGCGCAGCAATATATTCCCGGCGCCGACACTCCCGATAACAACAAAATGGCGGAGCAGGCCATTGAACAATACAAGCAGGTGCTGGACATGCCGCACGCGGCGCGCGACCAGAAGGTGAATTCGGCCAAGGGCGTCGCCTACCTGTATCTGAATATGAAGAAGTTCGATGAAGCCAAGAAGTATTACCGCATGGCTTCCGACACCGATCCCAACGATCCTGAACCATACTATTCGGTGGGCGTGATCGACTGGACGGCATGCTACCAGCCGCGCATGGAAGAACGCGCCAAGCTCGGCCTGAAGCCGGAAGAGAATCTGAACCCGAAAAACAAGGATCAGAAGAAGGCTTGCGACGAATTGAAGGTTAAGAACGGGCCGGCGATCTCAGAGGGTATTGAAAGCCTGAACAAGGCGATCCAGCTTCGTCCCGACTACGACGACGCGATGGCATACATGAACCTGATGTACCGCGAGAAAGCCGACGTGGAATGCGACGATCTCGCCGCCCGTGCCGAAGATCTGAAAACAGCGGACGGATGGGTGGACAAGACCATGGCAACCAAGAAAGCCAAGGCCGAGAAGCAGCCGGGGCAGCAGGGCATCACCATGGATCAGCCGAAATGATGGATCAGCCAAACTAGTTCCCTGCCAAGCTCTTTAGAAGGCAGAGCCTGCCCCTCCGCAGCGAAAAGCGGAGGGGCTTTCTGTTTCCGGCGAGCGGGCGGAGGCAGTGGCAGACGGGGAGGAATGCGTTTGATGCTATGCTTAACTCACGGGCGGGATTTGATTGGCATTTGGCCATGGGTGTGGCATTGTTCCAGACATCTACGAATCGGGGTCCGGTTGGGGCGGGCGACGAACGGAATGGGTGCGTGTCTGTGATTGTGCCGGTCTACAACGAAGTCGGCCACATTCACGAGTTGCTGAAAGCTATCCAAGCCTCGCCGGTGCGGAAAGAGATCGTCATCGTCGATGATGGTTCCACCGATGGTACGCGGGAAAGCCTGCAGGCGCTGCCGGCGGCGGACGATCTGATCCTGGTTTTCCACGAGAACAATTGCGGCAAGGGAGCAGCCATCCGGACGGCTCTTGAATATGCGCGCGGCGAGTATGTGCTGATCCAGGATTCGGACCTGGAATACGATCCGCAGGATTATCCCGCGCTGCTGCGGCCTCTGCAGGAGGGCAAGGCGAACGTCGTCTACGGCGTGCGCCCTGATCGTCCGGAGCGCGGGCTGCGCTTTTTTTGGGGGGCGAAGCTTCTGACTCATCTGACCAATCTGCTGTACGGCGCTGGAATTCACGACGAAGCTACCTGCTACAAGGTTTTCCGCCGCTCGCTGCTGACTCGGGTACAACTGGAGTGCCGGCGTTTTGAGTTCTGTCCGGAAGTGACTGCGAAACTCTGCCGCATGGGCGAGAAAATTGCGGAAGTTCCCGTTTCTTACGTGCCGCGTTCCGCCGACGAAGGCAAGAAGATTCGCCACTCCGACGGCTGGCTCGCCATCTGGACGTTGATTCGTTTTCGCTTCTCGATGAAAAAAAGCTGGACACGCCCGAGCGGCGGCGAATCGCCCGCTCCCTTCGCCGTGGCATTCGATCGCACGCCGCAGCCATAGGGCAGGCGAGGCGATCCCTCTTCTACGCTCCTGATACACTTCCGCACGATGGAAAAACCGTCTTCGACTGCGATTCCAAGGTCAGTGTTGTGGCTTACGCTGCTGTCGTTTGTGCTGCAGATCGCGGTGATTGGAATTTTCCGCCAGTACCGCACGCGCAGCGCGGACGACCATTTCGGTTTCGGGTGGGAAATGGGCAGAGTGGCGCGTTCCCTTGCCTTGGGACAGGGCTTCAGCAATCCCTACGGCGGTGACACCGGTCCCACGGCCTGGGAGCCGCCACTGTATCCGTATCTGATGGGCGGCGTATTCAAAGTTTTTGGAATCTACAGTTACGGCTCGGCATGGGCGCTGCTGGCGATCAACAGCCTGTTGGCTGCTCTGACCAGCATTCCGGTGTTTTTGATTGCCCATCGGACGTTTGGCGAGCGCGTCGCGATGTGGTCGGCATGGGCGTGGGCTCTTAATCCTTACGTTTGGTATTGGTCGGTTCACTGGATCTGGGACACAACGTTTACGCCGCTGCTGCTCAGTTTGATTTTTCTGCTCGCGCTGGAACTGGCGAATTGGGGGGGCTGGCGCGGATGGGCGCTCTTTGGCGCTTTGTGGGGAATTGGCGCGCTGGCCAACCCCACGATGCTGGCGTTCTTGCCGTTGTGCGGCCTGTGGGTGTGGCGGCAAAGATTTAAGAACAGCCTGCCGTCGTTCGGCGGAGTTGTGCTGTCGTCTGCGGTTTTCTTTCTCGTGCTATCGCCGTGGCTGGTGCGGAACTATGAAGTCTTCGGTCGATTCGTATTTATCCGCGACGATTTCGGCCTTCAGTTCCGGCTGGGCAACTGGAAAGGAGCCGACGGCATGCTGATGGCTTACCTGCAGCCGAACCTTAACAAACTGGAGTTCGAAAAATTTCAGGGCATGGGCGAACTGGCTTATGCCGCGGACTGCAAGCGGCTGGCATTCGATTGGGTGCGCGCCAACTCCGGGCGCTTCGCTACCATCAGCCTGAAGCGTTTGTTTTATTATTGGAACGGAGTACCCAAGGACACGGCGAGCCGCTCGCCATGGGATTTTCGGACTTCGCTGTTTCTCGCATCTTCGGTGCTGGCTCTATGGGGATTGGGCCGGGCACTCGGGCAAAAGCGGCAAGGGGCATGGCTTTACGCGGAGCTTATTCTCGCTTATCCCACAACCTACTATTTCGTTTATCCTCACGCGCGCTACCGGCATCCTATCGAGCCTGAACTGTTCATCCTCATGGTGTTCTTGCTATCGCAAATCGGGCAACCTTCCCGAACCGGTGTGAGCGATGCGGTCTAGCGAGCGATTCGTGACTGCGGATTGAAGATGCTGGCGGAGCGAAGACTCCGGTAGAATCGAATGTTTGCCGAAGCGCCTGACGAGGCCCGGTTTTGAGCGGCCATTTTCGAATGTTCAAGAAAATTCTGATTGCTAATCGCGGCGAGATTGCAGTGCGCGTCATCCGCGCCTGTCATGAGATGGGCATTGCCGCGGCGGCGGTTTATTCCGAGGTAGACCGTGCCGCGCTGCATGTGCTTAAGGCCGATGAGGCTTACCCCATCGGTGCCGCGGCGGCGGCGGAGTCTTATCTCAACATTCCGAAGATTCTAGATGTCGCCGGCCAAGCGTGCGCCGATGCGATCCATCCGGGTTATGGATTTCTCTCGGAAAACGCCAAGTTCGCCCAGGCTTGCGCTGACGCCGGAATCAAGTTCATTGGGCCCAAGGCCTCCGCGATGGGAATCATGGGATCGAAGACACGGGCACGGCAGGCGGTGGAGCGGGCGGGCGTTCAGTTGGTACCCGGAACTTCCCGCGGCCTAGACTCGTTTGAGCAAGCTGGGGAAGTGGCGGAAAAGATCGGCTATCCGGTGATGTTAAAAGCGGCTGCGGGCGGCGGCGGCAAAGGCATGCGTCTGGTGCATACGCCGCGAGAGCTGAAGGCTGCGCTGGAGGCGGCGCGTGGCGAAGCGGAGCGGGCTTTTGGCGACAGCGAAGTCTACCTTGAGAAGGCCATCGTGAATCCGCGGCATATCGAAATGCAGTTGCTGGCCGACGAGCATGGCAACACCGTCTATCTCGGCGAGCGCGAATGCTCGTTGCAGCGAAGGCATCAGAAGGTGCTGGAAGAGTCGCCTTCGCCCCTGGTGGACGCCGACCTGCGCCGCCGCATGGGCGAAGTGGCGGTTCGTGTCGCGCAGGCCGCGGGCTATACCAATGCGGGCACAGTGGAATTCCTGGTGGATGCGCAGAAAAATTTCTACTTCCTGGAGATGAACACGCGGCTGCAGGTAGAGCATCCCGTGACCGAGCTGACCACCGGATTTGATTTGGTCCATCTGCAAATTGGCATTGCGGCGGGAGAGAAGCTGCCATTCAAACAAGGCGATGTGCATCTGCGCGGACATGCCATCGAGTGCCGTATCTACGCGGAAGATCCGGACACCAACTACGTTCCCAGTCCGGGTAAGATCACGCTGCTGACCGCGCCGTCGGGCCCCGGAATCCGGCTTGACACGGGCATGTATGAAGGTTGGACCGTGCCCGTCGATTACGATCCGCTTCTGGCCAAGCTGATTGGCTACGGGCAGGACCGGCAGCAGGCCATCGCGCGACTGACGTGTGCTCTCGACGAATACTTTGTCGGAGGCATCAAGACCAATCTTTCATTGTTCCGGCGCATTGCGCGCGATCCGGATTTTCGCGCGGCCCAGCTCGATACTGGATTTCTGGATCGCATGCTGAAACAGCGAGAAGATAAGCCCGACGACCAGCAGTCAGCGGTGGCGGCGATTGCCGCGGGAATTTTCACCGCGCTGGCTTCGGAGGGATCTGGCAATTCTGCCGAAGCAAACGGCGCGAACGGAGCGACGAGCAAGACCCCTTCGAATTGGAAGAGCACCGGCCGGGCGGAGGCGCTGCAGTAGAGTTGCGCGCCGGCACTACTCACCGCTGTTATGACCTATGACGTCACCATCGACGGCAAGAATTACCGGCTGGAGGCAACCCGCGCCGAGGGCCGGTGGTGGTGCCGTCTCGACGGCCACGAGATCGAAGTCGATGCGATAGTGGCTCGTCCGGATGTGCTCTCGCTTCGCATCGGCAACAAGGCCTACGAAGTGAAGTGCGAGCGCGTGGCGAACGATCTGCACCTGTGGGTGAGGAGCACGCGTTTCTCGGCGGAAGTCCGCGATCCTCGGTCTCTGCGAGGGCGCACGCGCGCCGCAGACGCCAGCGGTCCACGCAAACTCTCCGCCACCATGCCGGGGAAAGTGGTGCGAGTGCTACTTCAAGAGGGAGCGCAGGTTGACGAAGGTGAGGGCGTAGTGGTGGTCGAAGCCATGAAGATGCAAAACGAAATCAAGTCGCCGAAAAGGGGAACCATTCAGAAAGTCCTGGTCGCGGAAGGTGCGGCGGTGAACGCGGGCGACGTGCTGGCCATTGTCGAGTAACAAGGTTGAGGAAGCAACCGCCTATTTCCAACCTCTACTTCTCCATCCTTACTTCTCCATTCCGTTGCTCTCCAGTACTTTCTTCGCGTAATAGTTCTCCACTTTAGCCGAGTCGCGCAAGACCTCGTAATAGGCGGCCTTCAGCAACTGTTCGCGGCGGTCGTGAAGCTGCGAGCGAATGGCCTGCTGCACGCGCGGATCGGACAACTCGCGCTGGCCGGCCGGCTCCTTCGACACCAGCTTCACGATGCGGAAACCCAGCACCTGCTTGGTTGCCGGGTTGCCCACTCCAATGATTGGGCTGTACTGGCCGGGCTTCAGCTTCATGACCACGTCGCGAGTGCCGGGATCGGTGTTGCGCAGGGAAGACTCGGGAACCGTGCCCAGGTCGCCGCCGTTGCCGGATGTTTCCGGATCTTCGGAATAATTCATAGCCAGCGTGGCGAAATCGTCGCCGCTGTCGAGGCGATTGGCGATCATCTGAATCTTTTTGCGAGCATCGCCTTCATTCTGCGCCTTATTGTTCTGGTTGTGGACCTGCGGGTTGGGCGTAGGCGTCACGAAGATCTGCGCCAGGTGATACTGCGGCTCGATCAGATTGAACTCGGCCTTGTGCGCGCTGTAGTAGCCGGTGATGTCCTGATCGGTAACGTTGATCTTGGACGACACTTCCTTGTTCATCACTTTGTCCACGGTAATAGAGCGGCGGATATCGCGCTTGAAGTCTTCGACCGTGATCTTGCGCTCCTTCAAACGCTGGTCGAATTCTTCCTGCGTGTAAGGCGACTTGATTTCGTTGTATTTGCGGTCGACTTCCTCGTCCGTGGCCAGCAGGCCAAGCTTCTCGGCGCGGCGAATCACGATCTCGTCGTCGATCAGTTGGCGAAGAATGTTGAGGCGGAGAATGGTGGCCTGTTCTCCGGTGGGGGGTTGCTGGGCGGAAGCTACCTGGTTTACGTAATACTTGTCGACATCCGAACGAAAGATTTTACGGCCATCGACGGTGGCCATCACGTCGCCGCTGACTTCCGATTTGCAGCCCACCAGCGCCGCCAGCAGAACCGCGCTCACCAGCGCCGCAATCCCGACCAAGCTAGAATTTCTTTTCAAAGGGAGTTTTTCTCCTAAGTCATCGCTCGAAATCCGTGGCGCACCAGGGAGTGCGCCCGGGCGCGGCAAACCTCTGTTCCGCTGCTCGAATATCACTTGGAGGCTGGCGCCGCCGCTGTTCCCACGTGATCGGGCACGGGCAACCCAGCATCTCTCAAGGCGCGATCCAGTGCGGCGCGGAGCTCGCTAGTGGGGACGGCCCCGTCGATTCTTTCTCCGTTGATGAAGAGCGTGGGCGTGGCTCCCACTCCGATCGCATCGCCTTCTTTCATGGAGGCCTTCACCGCCGTCTCATCCTGTGCCTTCACACAGGACTGCAATTTCGGCGTGTCCAGATTGTGCTTCTGGCCCTGCAGCATCGCGAGGCGATCGAGCGCTTCGAATCGTGCGCCGGACGTCTTCTCGTTGTTTATTTCATGCGGATTGCCGTGGATGTAATCCGCGAAATCCCAGAAAGCGTCGCCGTTCTGCGCAGCCAGGCAATTCGCATCCACGGCGGCATGAATCGCCCAAGGGTGAATTTCCACCAGGGGATAATCCTTGTAGATGAACGTGACGCGGTCTCCGTACTCCTTCAGAATTTCGGGAAACAAAGTCTCGTGCATGCGCGAGCAAAACGGACACTCAAGATCGTCGAAATTCACTACCACGACTTTGGATGTCATCGCTCCGCGCGTGGGGCGCCCTTTGACATCGATCTTGCTCATCACTTCAGCAAAGGGATCTTTATTCAAGTCGAACTTCGTCATCCGCACCATGGAATTCCGGTCTTTGGAAATCAGGAAGGTGAGGTCCTGCTTCTTTTCTCCGCTGTCGATGGTCACCACCAACGAATCATAGTTGGGCCAGTCGGAGCTGGGCGACAAGTTGCCAATCAGAAGGTGAACCTCGGGGGGGATCTTGTAGTAGGAGCGCACTTGCCGCTCAATCTTCCGGGCGATATCAGGGGGGGTGGTTTGGGCAGCGCAGCCCAGACAAACCACGAGCAGAACAAGAAAAGAGCGTCGAATTAGATTCACCAGGTACCGCCTCAGCATTGGAAGCTTGCTCGATTATCTCATAGAGGAAGAGAGGCGCGAACTGCGGGCCGTTCTGCCGGCATCCGATAGGGTGAGGAATGCTGCAATCGCGAATCGTGGAACCGTCAATCGCAAACTTTTTTGATTATCTGGCTGCGGCGGCGTCGAACAGGTTCAGGAATTCGAGTTTTTTCTCCGCGGGCAAGAACGACGCTTCGAAAGAGTTGCGGGCGAGTTCGCGGAGGTGCTCGTCGGTGAAGCCGAAAGTTTGCTGGGCGAGCTGGTATTCGCGCGCCAGCGTGGTCGAGAACATCGCGGGGTCGTCAGTGTTGAGCGTGATCATGATGCCGTGATCGAAGTAGGTTCTCGCGGGGTGATCGGCGATGTTGAGGCAGACTCCGGTCCGGAGATTGCTGGTGAGGCAGATTTCGACTGGGACTTGGCGCTGGGCGAGCTCTTCGAGCAGGTCGGGATCCTGGGCTGCAGTGAGGCCGTGGCCAATGCGCTCGACCCGAAGGTTGAGCGCACCCCAAATGGATTCAGGCGGTCCAGTCTCGCCGGCATGGGCCGTGAGGCGCAAGCCCTGGTCCGCGGCCCAGGCGTATCCCTCGCGGAAAAGTTCGGGCAGAGCCTTCAGTTCGTCCCCACCGATGCCGACGCCGACAACGTGGCGGTCACGATAGCGCGCGGCGAGCTCGAAAACCTTTTGCGCCGCTTCGGCGCCGAACTGGCGGACCGCGTCGAAGATCCAGAGCAGCGAGATGCCGAAATCGCGAGTTCCGCGGACGCGTCCGCGATCGAGAGCTTCGAAGATGGCAGCGAAATCCTGCTTGCGCCAGAGGCAGACTCCGACCGACACGTAGACTTCGGCGTGCAGAACGTTTTCTTCTTTCAGCCGCTGCATCAGGCGGTAGGTGATGATCTCGTAGTCTTCGGGCGTGCGCAGGTGCTCGGTGATGTTCTTGAAGGCGAGCAGAAAGCCTTGGAAATCTTGATACCGATAGAGTTGCTCGACTTCGGCGAGGCTGGAGCGGTCGCCGTGGCGCTGGCGGAGTTCGAGCAGTGTGGCTGGTTCGATTGCGCCCTCGAGGTGCAGATGAAGCTCGGCCTTGGGCAGGAGGCGAAGGAAACTGCTCGGCGGCCGGTCTGTTGCGGAGGACGTCACTTTCTGATTGTAGATTCTTGGGGGAAGATTTGCGAGGCGGTTCACCACGGAGACACGGAGGCACGGAGAGAGGGATCTAGGTCTTGGAGTTCGTTAGCCAAGCGAGGGCCTGTGTCTTGATAAGCTCGTACTCGGGAACACTCTTCGGAACCGCGATGCCGCCCAGGAAACGCGTCCCAATGGCACCACGCTCCGAGATGACCATCACTGGCCCCTGAAAATATTGCCGCCCCACTCGCGAACGTAGCGGATTCGATCCTGCGAGACAGTGCGCTTGACGGAACCTTGCTCCACGAGCCGAATCTGATCGGTATCGATCTCAAGGTCGGAGACGGGAGACGGCTTGTCTGACCAGAAGCTATACCCGGCGAAAATGATTGCGAAGGCTGTAAGATCGAGGGGGTTAACCTGACGCCGAAAGATTATCCGGTCGATTAGGACGAAAGCTAAAACGCCGAAGACCGTCAGCAACAGCGTACGAGAGATCTTGCGCTCTGTGGAGTCGACCTCTGGAACGATACGGACGCTCGTCATTCCCCGCTCCTGGAAGATATTGTAACCCCAGAAATCTACGACTACTTCTTCGCGAACTCGCTGCGAGGCCGGCTGTAGAAGATGTAGATGAGCAGACCGAGGCCCAGCCAGATCACGAAGCGCAGCCAGGTGATGACGGTGAGTCCGGTCATGAGGCCGCCGCAGAGGATGATCGAGATCAGCGGGAACCAGGGGACAAAGGGGACTCGGAACGCGCGTTGGCGATCTGGCTGCCTGCGGCG
Source organism: Acidobacteriaceae bacterium (assembly GCA_003156805.1). GTDB lineage: Bacteria > Acidobacteriota > Terriglobia > Terriglobales > Acidobacteriaceae > Sulfotelmatobacter. Next base: position 13,083 of record PMHV01000070.1, read on the forward strand.
CAGGATGATCACCCCCAGCGAAACCAGAACGAAGGCAAACAGCGTCCCGATGTTGGCGAGGTCGGCGGCATCTCCGATGTCCACGAGGCCGGCAGGAATTCCTACGGCGAAACAGGCGATCCAGGTGGACCAGTACGGCGTCTTAAATTTCGGGTGTACCGCGGAGAACAGCTTCGGCAGCAAGCCGTCGCGCGACATGGCGTACCAGATGCGTGCCTGCCCGTATTGAAACACGAGCAAAGAAGAGATCATGCCCGTCAGCGCTCCGATCACGATGACCGAGCGGAAGAGCGGGTGCACACCCAGATACTTCATCGCGTAGGCCACGGGCGCTTCGGCGGCCGCACCGGACACGAAGGTTGTGTACTTCATCATGCCGAGCAGGACGACGGCCACGCCGACGTAGAGCAGCGTGCAGACCACCAGCGACATAATGATGCCGAAGGGCAAATCTTTTTGCGGATTGCGCGATTCCTCGGCGGCCGTGGAGACCGAATCGAATCCGATGTAGGTAAAGAAAACAATGGCCCCTCCGGTAACGATTCCGGCGAAGCCAGAAGGCGCGAAGGGCGTCCAGTTCGCGGGCTTCACCAGCATTCCACCGACTACCAGGAAGGTCAGGATGGCGCCGATTTTGACCGCCACCATAATGTTATTGGTCTCCGCCGACTCCTTCACTCCGCGCACCAGCAGCAGCGTGAGAATGAAAACGATGAGGAAGCCGGGGAGATTGAAATAGGCACCCGTCCACTGCCCGCCGGCCCAGACCGGACTCGCAAATTTTTCCGGCAAGTTGAGGCCGAATACCGCCAGTTGCGCTTTTGTATAGCCGGCAAAGCCAACCGCGACTGCGACGTTCGAGACTACGTATTCGAGGATCAGGTCCCAGCCGATGATCCAGGCAAAAATTTCGCCGAGGGTCGCGTAGGAGTAGGTGTAGGCGCTGCCAGCGATGGGAATCATCGACGCCAGTTCGGCGTAGCACAATCCGGCAAAACTGCAGGCGATCGCGACCAGGAAAAACGAAATCGCGATCGATGGCCCGGCGGGCGGGCGTCCGTGCATGAGCGCTCCCGCCGTGCTGCCGGTGCGCAGTAAATTCACGATTACGTCGAGCGCCTGCGCATGCAGGAGGGATGGAGCCTGGAAATATTCGCCCGCGGCCGCGGTGCCGGTCAGGATGAAAATTCCGGAGCCGATGATGGCGCCAATGCCCAGCGCAGTCAGCGACCAGGGGCCGAGAGTTTTTTGCAGGCGCTGGCCGGGAGCTTCCGACTCCGAGATCAGCTTGTCGATGGACTTGCAGCAGAAAAGCTGACTGTTGGACGTGCGCACAGTGCCGGTCGGGTCCGTGGATGATTCAGACAAGAGGTTGTTATCTCCTCACAGCGGGAGTCGGGCATGGGTTGTCGCCCCATGCCCGGATTGCTGAAAGCCTACCTCTTCGCCTGGCCGCGTGCCAGCTTCTTTACTTTGGGCTTCTTCGATCCGCGAGCGTAATCGCGGGGTTTCAGTGGGTTCTCCGCCTTGCGCTTCTTGCGGGAAGCGCGTTTGGCTTTCTTGCGTTCTTCTTTAGCTAGCTTGGTTGTGTTTGCCATGAATGCTTTCTTGGATTAAGTGATTTTGGAATCGTGTAAGTGAGTAATTCGAAAACCGGAACTTCTAAGCCGGCGATTGAGAATTGCCCAATTACAAAATTGCCAAATTACACAATTACTCAATTGCCTCAGGCCCGCTCCAGTTGGGCATACTTCTCCACCAGCTTCTTCAAGCCGAAGCGAGGAAATTGTACAGTAATCTTGGCTTCTTCGCCTTCTCCTTCGCGCTGGTACACCGTGCCTTCGCCATATTTCGGATGTTTCACTCTTTGGCCCGGGCGGAAGCCGCGCTTGCCAGTGGGCTCTTCGACGGGCGTTTTGGGGAGAGTAAATTTCTTGCCGCGGCTGGCAAAGAACTCGGCAATGTTCTCAATGGAGTTGTAGGGCTTGGCTGGAACCGTTGGTTTTCCGGCGCGACCGCCGTATTGGTTTCGGCCGCTCTCGCGGCCTCGCCACGCTGCGCTCTGGTCTTCGTCTTCGTAGGAATAGTGCGTGGAAGTGTGATCGTTGCTGAGCGACTGAGCGGGCGAGCCTGCCCTGTGCAACGTCGAAGCGTCGCCCGCGCCAACACGGCCAGTGCCTGCACGAGACATGCTGCCACATCTGCCCAACTCCTCGATGAGCTGCATCGGCACTTCTTCCAAAAATCTTGAAGGCACGCTGGCTTCGGGCAGGTCGGTGCCGTATCTTCGGCGGTAAACTGCACGGGTGAGGATGAGCTGGTCCATGGCGCGGGTCATGCCAACGTAGCAGAGGCGGCGCTCTTCCTCGATGTCGTCGGGCTGCAGCATGGTGCGCGAATGCGGGAAGAGACCTTCTTCGAGCCCACTGAGAAAGACCAGCGGAAACTCGAGGCCCTTGGCCGCGTGCAGGCTCATGAGCGTGATTTGCGCGCGCTCGTCGTAGTCGTCGGCGTCGGCGATGAGCGCGGCATGGTCGAGGAACTGGTCGAGAGTTTCGGCGCGGTCGCGCGAGTCGGCGGCAGCATTGACCAGTTCGCGAAGGTTCTCGATGCGGGAGAAAGCTTCCGGCGTGTCCTCGGCCTCGAGCAGCTTGATGTATCCCGTGCGGTCGATGAGGAATTTCAGCAGGTCGGCGGTGCTGACCGTGGGGATGGGGAATGAATCTGCGGCAGATGCCTGCATCCCGGTATCAGGCGCGCCATTGGGTCGCTCTTCTTCCTGAACGATGGCCGGCAAGACGCTGTCGCTTATGTCTGCAGGGCTTTCATTTCCGGTGTAGGCTCCACCGAAATCGAAGGCTGTGTTTTCAAATTCAGTGGGGTCGAAGGCTGCTGCATCTTCGGTGTTCTCGTTGGTCGGGTACGTCTCGTTGGCAGGCGCGGGCGAGCCTGACCTGAGCAAAGCCGAAGAGTCGCCCGCGCCCACACTTTCTCTTCCCGCGCTTTCTTCCAGTTGCTCGGCAAACGTTCCCGCCTGCAGCGCCCGCGCGTCTTCGATCAACTGCTGAAAATTCTTGAGCGCTGACAACGCGCGCTGTGGCAAGAGTTGGCGGCGGATCGCTTCTCCGATCGCTCCCCACAATGACAGGCCGGTTTCCAGCGCGAGGTGCTCAATGGTGTCAATGGTGCTCTTGCCGATGCCGCGGACCGGAGTGTTAATCACGCGCAGCAGCGAAATCGTGTCATCGGGATTATGGATGACTTTGAGATACGAGATCATGTCTTTGATCTCGGAGCGCTCGTAGAAAGAAAATCCGCCGACCACTTTGTATTTGAGCCCGTAGCGCCGCATGGCTTCTTCAAACAGGCGCGACTGCGAGTTGGTGCGATAGAGCACGGCCGCGCGCGGAGTTCCGCCGCGTGCGTTTTCAGCACGACCGGCTTCGCGCAAATACTTCGCAATGTGATCGGCGGCAAAGAGCGCTTCGTTTTCGCCGTCCGGAGCTTCGTAGTAGCCGATTTTGGTGCCGCCCTGGCGCGAGGTCCAGAGGTTCTTGCCTTTGCGGCGGATGTTGTTTGCAACTACTGCCGATGCGGCATGAAGAATATTCTGCGTGGAGCGGTAGTTCTGCTCGAGGCGGATAATCTTGGCTTCGGGAAAATCTTTTTCGAACTCCAGAATATTGCGAATGTCGGCGCCGCGCCACGAATAAATCGACTGATCTTCGTCGCCGACGGCGCAGACGTTGTGGCGCTCGCCGGCCAACATCTGCATGAGTTCGTATTGCGGGCGGTTGGTGTCCTGGTATTCGTCGATCAGCAGATATCGAAAGCGGCGATTGTAATACTCGCGCACTGGCGCGGCCACCTTGAGCAAGCGCGTTGCTTCCAGCAGCAAATCGTCGAAATCGAGCGCGTTGGCCTTGCGCAGTTCCTTGCGGTATTCCTCGAACAGATGCGCGATCTTCTCGTTCTTGGGGTCGGCCGATTGCAGGTAAAGTTCCTGCGGATCGAGCATGTGATTTTTCGCCCAGGAGATGCGCGAGAGCACGGTGCGCGGCGTGAGTTGTTTGTCGTCGACACCGAGGCGCTTCATGATCGACTTGACCACCGACTGCTGATCGCTTTCGTCGTAGATCACAAACTTCTTAGTATGGCCAATCGGTGGTTGACCGGGCGTGGCCGAAGGGATCTGCAGGGCTTCAATGTCGCGGCGCAGCACGCGCACGCAGAACGAATGAAACGTCGAGATGACCGGCTTGGCGATACTGAGTCCGCCGACAAGCTTCTCGACGCGCTCACCCATTTCCGCGGCGGCTTTGTTGGTGAAGGTCATCGCCAGAATGGATTCCGGCATCACGCCCATGTGCTCGATCAGGTAGGCGATGCGGTAGGTGATAACCCGCGTCTTGCCGCTGCCCGCGCCGGCGAGGATCAGCACTGGCCCCTCGGTCGTTTCGACGGCCTCGCGCTGCTGCGGGTTGAGTTGATCGAGAAAAGACAATGCGGAAGCGGCTCCGGAGTTGATGATTCAATTTTACAGGATTGAGGATCTGCGATTGCTTAGGGACAGAGTAAGAGCATTGCTCATACCCACGCCCCCATCAAATGTCCCAGGCCGCCGCGGACGCACAGGGCATCGTCGCGGTCTTTGAAATAGCGCGCGTTGATTTGCTCGCGTTGCAGAAGCTGGGTGCGATGGAATCCCAAACTCTTCAGCTCGTCCTGCAATTTTGCGGGGTCGAAGAACAGTTGAAAAGGTTCTCCATACCGGGCCACACGCCTGGAAAGCGCGGCAAGGGCCATCCTCTGCCCAACGTTAAGCAGCTTGCGATCCACAGCAAAATCAAAGACCACGCCGCTGCCCGCAGGCATTCTCGCAATGAAGCTCAAAGTAGTCATGCAGGCTTCACGCGTGAGATAAGGCGTTACGCCCAGCCAGGAGAAAAATGCCGCCGCGTCTGTATTGAATCCCGACCGCTCAAGCCCATCTGCCAGCGTTTGCTGTTCGAAGTCGATGGGCACGAAGGTCAAAGACGGCGGGATCGGAATGCCTGCAGCCCGCAATTGTTCACACTTCCAAGCCTGCGTTGCGGGATGATCGACCTCGAACACCCATAGACCTGGGTAAGGGTTCCGGTATGCGAAGGTATCGAGTCCGGCGCCGAGGACCACATATTGCGCCACACCATGCCCGACGGCATGGGCGAGTTCGTCCTCGGCGTAGCGGCTGCGCGCCGCCATGAACGCCCGGAAGGCCCGCGAAAAAGCATGGCCTTCTTTGGGATTGGATCGCAGTGCTTCGGCGGCTTCAGAGCCAATGATGCTCAGAGCCAGAGGATCGTCGAGAACTCTGGGGTGGTCCAGAAGCTGGTGCGCGGCCCGGCGAATCGCTACCCGATGCGCAGTTTTGCTGAATTTGCCTTCTTGCATGTTTCAGACCGAGCAGCGTTGGTCCGGGAGGAGGGTACACGAAAAGCCACAACAGGCACGCCCAGAGTTATCCCTCGGCTCCCACACTCGCCGATTTGCACTCCTCACACGGGCAAACTTCGCGCAGGAATTTCCACGAGTAGAGACCGAGATCGTGGTCGTCGTTCCACGTGAACTTGATGGCGTATTTGCCGACGGCTTCGGCGGAGACGGGCTTAGCGGCCGGCTTAAACATGGGCAGCGCGCCGGGGGCGAGTCTCGCCGGCTGGCCTGGCTTGCGTCCGGCTTTATCGCGCTCTTCGTTGCACATCGCGCACGGGCAAGCATCGCGCAGATAGACGAAGCCATAGTGCGAAACGTGGCCGTCTTTCCACTCGATGTCGACGCCGGTGCCCGTGGTGAGGTTCACCTTCACCGACTTAGGATCTGTGGAAGCGGTGGGGGACTGGAGCGGGGACTGCATGGGTTCAAGTATCGCACAGGGTATGGCTCGAACTTAGCGTCTCAGGAACGGAGAGTCAAATCGAAAAGGTGGGCCGCAGGCAGTCGGAACACGATGCGTCCGTACCGGCAGCCTCAAGCCACCAGGTTCTAATGAGATGGGCTCAGTGTGGTGGACGCAGTGCGGCCTGTGACCAGCCCAATGGCCAACCCGCCCAACGCTCCCGCGAGAATACCCATCAGCACCAGTACCAGAACGCTCTCCACCAAGGTCGCTTTCCCGCGATTCTGCACGTTTCCCCCTGTTTCGCCACGGTCGGCTGAGAACTGAATTCTACCTCTTCCGCGCCAGCTCAGCGAATTGTCAGCGAGGGTGCAAGTCCTGTAAAATAAGAGTTTCCGATAAGGCTTCTGAAAGGAATCTGTACCCGTCATGTCACAACAATGCGATATCTGCGGCAAGAAGCCGCAAGCGGGAAACCGCATCAGCCACGCTCACAACGTTACCAAGCGGCGCTGGAACGTGAACCTGCGCCCGGTGCATGCCCGCGTGGGCGCGGCCACCAAGCGGATGCGCGTATGCACGTCCTGCTTGCGCAGCGGCAAAGTGGTCAAGGCCTAGGGAATCAGCCACAAGGGCGCGAAGGCTGTTGCCGAAGCACAAAGGTTCCTCCGTGCCACCTCGTGCCGTTCACGGTTCCCTGCATTCCTTATTGAACGCCCAACAACTGAATGTCGAAGATGAGCGTTGCGTTGGCCGGGATCGGACCGCCGGGTGTGCCGCTTGCACCGTATCCCAGCTCGGGCGGAATGCGCAACTGGCGCTTGCCGCCGACCTTCATCCCAGCCACTCCTTCTTCCCATCCCTTGATAACCTCGCCGTTGCCGATGGTGAAGTCGAAGGGTGTGCCCGCATCAACTGAGCTATCGAATTTTTTTCCTGTGGTCAGCCAGCCGGTGTAATGCACACGCACGTGGCTGCCTTCTTTTGCGACCTCACCGGTGCCAATCCTGATCTCCCAATACTGCAGGCCGTCGGCCGTTTTCACGCCGTCGCCCGTCACCTTGCTGGGCGCGTTGGTGTTAGGATGCGCCGGGGTCGTGGATTTCTTGGTTGCGCTTTGCGCCAGCACGAACACCGCCGTCAGCGCTAGGATGACAACTGCTGCAACATACTTCGTCATTCATGGCTCCTTCAGAAACATCTTAACCACAATCTTAACCATAAAGGCCCCAGAGATGCACAGAGCTTTTCATACTCCTCTTTGGTTCCCCATGTTCTCTGTGATGGAGTTTTCTTAGGCCAGCGCCATCACGTCAATTTCCACCAACACATCCTTGGGCAGGCGCGCCACTTCTACCGTGGAACGGGCAGGCGGCGCGGAACTGAAGTACTTCCCGTAGACCTCGTTCATGGCTGCGAAGTCGCCCATGTTCTTGAGAAAGACGGTGCAGCGGACAACTTTCTCCAAGCCGCTTCCTGCAGCCGTCAGAATGCCGGCCAGGTTCTTAAGCACGCGATCGGTCTGCGCAGCCACGTCTCCGGTGACGACTTGCTGCGTCGCAGGATCGATAGCGACCTGACCGGATACGAAGATGAACCCGTTGGCTTTGATGGCCTGCGAGTAGGGACCGATGGCTTGTGGGGCGTCTTTGGTGGAGATAACTTCGCGCATGGGTTACACCGGTTCTCAGTTCTCAGTTAATCACGCCACCATTGCCACAGAAGCACCGAGAACTCAGACGATCAAATCTACCACGCGCCCGCAGCGGGAGTGCGGCAACAGCAGCTGGTGGCAGGATGATTGGCTGGAAGCTAGTGGCACAAATTTGGAAATGCTACAGCGCTCCTCCCGCTGCCGCGCCCGAGGCCCATGCCCACTGAAAATTCAATCCGCCAAGATGCCCGGTCACATCCACAACTTCGCCAATGAAGAAGAGGCCCGGAACCTTCCGGCTCTCCATGGTCTTGGCCGAGAGTTCGTCGGTATCGACGCCGCCGGCCGTTACTTCGGCTTTTTCGTATCCCTCGGTCGTTGAGGGCGTGAGCTTCCAGGCATGCAATTGCCGCTCCCAGTCGGCCAGTGCCTGATTCGTCAACGAAACCGGCGGATGCAGTTCGAGCCGGCGGTCGGCAAGCCGGTCCGGCAGGAACTTCCTAAGTTCCGTGCGCAGCGCACCCAGAGTTCTTGACGTTTGTTGATTACAGACCGCCGCGGTCACCTCACATCCGGGCGCCAGGTCAATCACAATCGGCTGAGACTGCTTCCAATACGATGAAATCTGAAGGATCGCAGGGCCACTCAGCCCGCGATGCGTGATCAGCATTTTTTCGCGGAATTGCTCGCTGCCGCACGACGCAATCACCTCGGTCGAAATTCCGGCAAGATCGCAATATTTTGCCCGGTCTTCCGCGCTCAACACCAACGGCACCAATGCCGGCCATGGTTCGCGAATCTCAATGCCAAACTGCCGCGCGATTTGGTACCCGAACGGCGTCGCGCCGATCTTTGGAATCGAGAGTCCTCCGGTTGCGACTACGAGCGCCTGCGCCCGAAATTCCGCGTTGTCGGCGCGTGCAACAAACTCCTTTTCACGGCTCACTTCATGAACTCGCGTGTTGGGAAAGATCACAACCCTGGCGTCGCGGCATTCGCTCTCCAGCATGGCGACAATATCGCGCGCCGAACGATCGCAGAAAAGCTGGCCGAGAGTCTTTTCGTGGTAAGAAATGCGATGCTTCTCGACCAGCGCAATAAAATTCGCGGGCGTGTAACGAGCCAGAGCCGATTTACAGAAGTGTGGATTGGAAGAAAGAAAATTTTCCGGCTGGCAATGGCGGTTGGTGAAGTTGCATCGTCCGCCGCCGGAGATGAGAATCTTTTTGCCTACTTTGTCGGCGTGTTCGAGCACCGCGACCCTGCGTCCCCGCTTGCCGGCCTCGGTCGCACACATCAGCCCCGCTGCGCCTCCACCCAGAATCAGAGCGTCGAACGAATAAGTCACAGGCAGTCACATGTAGAACAAACTGAGGCGCGGCAAGCCGTACTTCTCGATGAGCCGCTTGTGGACGTATTGCTTTTGCAGTTGCTCGATCTGCGCCGCCGCCATCTTGCGGCGGTAAGGAGCCAGATCGCGATCGGCTTCGGCGCGGACGCTCACGATCTCATCATCCGGCGTTGCGGCCAGCAGCGCAGCAAACAACTTCTCTTCCAGAACGGTGAGGTGCCGCTCCAGATCTTCGAGGCCGGCGGAGTTCTTGCTTTCTAATTCCTGGGCAAGCTTGCGCAGTGTGGCCGCTGCCTCTGCCGCAACTGCTTGAGCAGGAAAGCTTCCGCCTTGTGGCAATTTCGAGGCGTCGATCACTTCGGCATTGCGGCGCAGAAACGCCGCGATCGTCTCCGGCTCAAATCCTCGATCGGCACCAGGCCTCACGGCTGTTTCGGAGTGCGATTCTTCGCTCGCCATTCCCACGGACGCCTCTTTCATAGCTTCCGCAGCGGCCAGCACCTCCTGCGAACAGTACGCCAGGCTGTTTATCTTCTTCGTTTTCGATGGGCGCTGATCGTAACGGTCGAAAGCTGCGTCGATCCCGCGCAACGCCGCCTCCAAGGCGATACCCGCGTCCTTCCATGTTTCGATCAGCGCCCAGTCGAGAGTCGAGAGCATCAGTCCGGCGCTCCGCCGGCGCTGAAAGTGCTCTTCAATTTCGGTGAAGTAATTGAAATAGTTTTCCACGGCGGATTCAGCGAGGCGGGCGCAGGCGTTGCCCGGGTCCATTCTTGGTCCTGGACGGCGCTGTAGACGCCTCTTTGAAAGCAGCCTTGGCCACCGGTTCCCGTCGTCCGGTCGCGTTGCGCTCCCAGATGATGCGCAGCCCTTCGAGCGTGAGGAAGTCATCTACGACCTTGATATATTTCGATCCTTCGCCGATCAACGGAGCCAAGCCGCCGGTCGCCACCACGTGAGTTTCACTGCCGATCTCTGCCAGCAGCAGCTCCAGAATGCCATCCACCAGCCCGAGATAGCCGTAGTAAAGCCCAGACTGCATACTGGCAACCGTATTCGTGCCGATGACGCTCGCGGGTTTGCGGATGTCCACACGCTGCAAGCGAGCAGTGTGTCCAAAAAGCGCTTCGGCGGAAATCCCCAGGCCGGGACAGATTACGCCGCCCCGGTACTCGCCTTTCGCGGTTACGCAGTCGAACGTGGTCGCCGTACCAAAGTCAACGCATATGCAGGGCCCACCGTATTTTTCGAACGCGGCCACCGAGTTCACAATGCGATCGGCCCCGACTTCGGCCGGATTGTCGTACAGCACCGGCATGCCGGTCTTCACTCCCGGTTCGATGAACAGCGGCTTGGAGTTGAAGTAACGTTCGCAGACTTGCCGCAGCGTGGAATCAAGTGGTGGCACCACCGAAGAGATCACTATGCCATGAATTCCCGAAACCGCGAGACTGGCCATGGCGAACAAATTCCGGAACAGCACACCATACTCGTCTACCGTGCTGGTTTGCTCGGTAGTGACGCGCCAATTGGCCAAAAGCCGCTGGTCGTGCGAAGTTTCGCCCGGCGACGCTACGCTTGGGTGCACATCGGCCTCGTAGTCGAATACGCCCAGCACCGTGTTGGTATTGCCGACATCTAGAACCAGAAGCATGCCTCTCCAGATTTCTAGGCGGACAAACCGCCGATTGCCGGCCGGGCGAAAAGCCCGGGCCCTACTGCGCTCGCACCGTACCGCTCAAAACCGTCTGCACTCCGAGCGCACTCCGCACCCGCAGAAACCCGCGTTCATCCAGTCCGTCCGTGGTTCCCTCAAAGCTTGAACCATTCTCTTCGATGCGCACCTGCTTGCCGCGGACCCATGAGGAACGCTCTTCAAAGCGCTGTAGAATCGACTGCCGCGCCTCCGGATTCTCGATCAAGTCGCGATACTCGCGGTCCAGCGATTTTAGCAAAGCCGCCGCCAGTTCCACGCGCGACCGCTCGCTGCCCGTGGCCAACCGCAACGAAATTGCCTGCGCCGCCACTTCCTCCGGAAAACTGGTCTGGTTCACGTTAATGCCGATTCCCACCACCACATGGCGCACTCGGGTTGCCTCGGCATTCATTTCCGCAAGAATGCCGCAGAACTTCTTGCCTTCGATCAGCAAATCGTTTGGCCATTTCAGATCCGCGTTTACGCTTGGATCCACCTGCAGGAGTGCCGCGTGCACCGCCAGTCCCGCGGCCAGCGACAACGGCAGCACCTCCGAAGGCGGCAGCGCCGGCCGCAACACCACCGAACAATAAATGCCCCTGGAGCGTGTCGAGTGCCAGGAATGCGCTCCGCGGCCCCGTCCCGCAGTTTGTTCTTCCGCCAGGAAGACCGTGCCTTCCGGCGCGAGTTCGGAGGCGGCGGCCATGGCTGCCGTATTGGTTGAGCCAATCTTGTAGAAGTGATGCAGGTGCGCCTCGAAGATGGTCCCACGAATCAACGGCCGAAGAATTTCTGGCAACAGCAAATCGGGGACCGCGCGCAACTGATAGCCCGTCGCCGGATGTCCCGCCACGTCCACACCCAAGCCGCGTAGCTGCTGGATCAGCCGCCACACCTCGGAGCGAGTCGAGGAAATCTCCTCGGCGATCTTCGTTCCGCTTACCACCACCGTAGCGTGCTCCATCAGCAACCGCACGATGCGGCCCAGACGAAGATCCGTTGGTTGGGGCTTGCGATCGCGAGGCGCGGCCGCTTCCGCCCGCGAAGGCCTGCGCCCGCGAATTGTACCGTTCTTCTTGATGCGGAGATTATGCGGGAGAGAAGACGAAACCACAAATCGGGCATCCGACGATCGCCGTCGGCCAAAACGGTCCAAGACAGTGCCATGCGTTGTTCAGGTTCTTGCTGACGGCTGAGAGCTGACGGCTGACAGCTGACGGCGGTTTATGCCGGCACAACCCGCAGGCTCATATCGACGGCTTGCGGCGAGTGGGTCAGCACCCCTACCGAGATGAAATCAACGCCGGTCTCCGCGTACTCGCGAACATTTTCCAGCCGGATTCCGCCCGAGCACTCCAGTGGAATACGCGGCTCGAGTTTCGCGCAACGCTCGACTGCGCGGCGCACGTCTTCCGGCGTCATGTTGTCCAGAAGAATCGCCTCCGCACCGCCCGCCAGTGCCTGCTCCAGTTCGTCCATGGTGCGCACTTCCACTTCGATTGGCTGTGACCCGCGCCGGTTGCGATGTGCGCGCTCCAGCGCGGGCGCGACGCCGCCCGCCAGCGTGAGGTGATTGTTCTTGATGAGTACGCCGTCGGAAAGATCGAGCCGGTGATTCTGGCCGCCTCCGCAGCGCACCGCGTACTTGTCGATCACACGCAGCCCCGGCGCCGTCTTCCGCGTATCGAGAATGCGCGCCTTGGTACCGGAGACAACGTCCACGAACTTCCGGGTCAAGGTAGCAATACCGCTCATCCGCTGCACAAAATTGAGCATCACGCGCTCGCAGGAAAGTATCACCCGCGCATTATGCCTGATCACCGCTACAGATTGCCCTTTGTGCAGCCGCACGCCGTCGAAAATCTCTGGATGCGTGGTGACTTCATAGTGCGAGGTCACGGCGCCGTCCAGCGCTGCATAAACGTCAAAGATGCGGCCCACACAGCCGATACCGGCGAGAATGCAGTCTTGCTTGGCAAGAATAGTGGCCGCAGCCTGCTGATTGGCGTCCACGCAGGCGTAACTGGTGGCATCGCGCGTAGCCCGGTCTTCGAGCAGCGCGTTCTCCAGGATGGCGGTGATGCGGCGTGAATTCCAATCCATGTTCGTGTAGGGCGGGCGTCCCTCGCCCGCCTGCAGTTTCTAGCAGTCCAACTCTTTCAGCTTACTCTTGGTCTTCTCCAGCAACACGACCAACTCCGCGGCTCTCGTACGCAAGCCTTCAATCACCTTCGCCGGAGCCTTGGCCAGAAACTTTTCATTCCCCAACTGCCGCTGCCCATTCGCAATTTCTTTCTCCATTTTCTCCAGCTCTTTCTTCAGGCGCTCGCACTCGGCTGCAACGTCGATCTTCCTTTCGTAGACCACTTGAACATCGAAGCGCGCGGTGCTGCGCGCATCGGCCTGCTTGGCCAACGAATTTTCCACAAAGGTAATCTTCTCCACGTTCGCCAGCCGTTCCACGGCCCCGCGGTTCTGTTCGATCATCCGGCGAATCTCGGACTCGTGCGCAAAGACCTCGATCGGAACCCTCACTTTCGGCTCGACCTTCAATTCGGCGCGCACATTCCGCACGCTCACAATCAAATCCTGCAGGATCGCCATGTCAACTTCTGCCGCAATGTCGGCCTGCATTTGGTCCGCTTGGGGAAAAGCTGCCAGCGCGATCGACTTTTTGGGTGGGTTGCCCTCATAGATCGCCTGCCAAATCTCTTCGGTGATGAATGGCATCATCGGATGGAGCAGCCGCAGCGACGCTTCGAAGACCCTCACCAAATTCGCACACGCTTTGCCCGATGTTTCCTTGTCAGCCAGCAGCCGCGGCTTGATCAGTTCGATGTACCAGTCGCAGAACTCACTCCAGAAGAAGTCGTAGATCCGGTTTGCTGCCTCGTGAAAGCGGTAAGCAGCGAGCGCATCGTTGACTTCTTGCGCGGTCCGATTGAAATGCGAAAATATCCACCGATCCTCAAGGGTCTGTGCCTCGAACCCGTCAATACCTGTTTGGGGCTGGGTCTCCGATCCGGTCCCCGGTAGCAGGCCCGGCTCGACTCTCTCCACATTCATGAACATAAACCGCGCCGCATTCCAAATCTTGTTGGCAAACGCCCGATAACCATCCGTCCGGCTCTCGCTGAAGGCGATGTCGGTCCCCGGCGCAGCCATAGCTGCCAAAGTGAAGCGCGTCGCATCCGTGCCGAAGCGCTGAATAATATCCAGCGGATCGATCACGTTCCCCTTGGTCTTCGACATCTTCTGCCGCTCGGCATCGCGCACCAGCGCATGAATGTAGACTTGGCGGAACGGCACGCTATCGTCCTTCTTGTCCGCCCAGCCGCTCGCCGTCTTGATCGCCGGATCCTGCTTATGATCCTTCATGAAGTAGCAGCCGGTCATGATCATCCGCGAAACCCACAGGAATAGGATTTCGTAAGCCGTGACCAGCAGAGTCGAGGGATAGAAGACTTCCTGATCGCGAGTCTTCTCCGGCCAGCCCAGCGCCGTGAACGGCAAAAAGCCGGAAGAAAACCATGTGTCCAGCACATCCGGGTCCTGTTCCAGCTTGCCGCCGCAGCCGCACTGTGACGGCTCTTCCCGCGCCACAATGACTTGGCTGCACCCTTGGCAATGCCACGCCGGAATGCGGTGTCCCCACCACAACTGCCGCGAGATGCACCAATCGTGGATGTTGTACATCCAGTTCAGATACATCTGCTTAAAGTTTTCCGGAGCGATGGTGATCTCGCCGTTTTCCACCACTTGGATCGCATGTTCCGCCAGCGGCTTGATCTTCACGAACCATTGCGCGGAAAGCCGCGGCTCGACGACCGTTCCGCAACGTTCGCACTTGCCAAGCGGTACCGCGTAGGGTTTCACCGCCACCAAGAAGCCCTGGTCCTGCAGGTCCCGCACCACGAGTGCCCGGGCGTCGAGACGGCTCATGCCCATATACGACGGACCGGCATTCTCGTTCATGTTCGCGTGCTCATCCATCACGTCGATTTGAGGCAAGTTATGTCTCTCCCCCGCTTCAAAATCGTTAGGGTCGTGGGCTGGCGTTACCTTCACCGCGCCGGTGCCGAACTCGGGCTGGGCGATTTCGTCTACGATAATCGGAATCTCGCGACCTACCAGCGGCAGTCGAACCGTCTTGCCGTGCAAATGGGTATAGCGCTCGTCCCTTGCATTCACCGCGACGGCCGTATCGCCCAGCATCGTCTCTGGACGTGTTGTCGCGACTGTGATGAACCCTTCAGTACCAATCACGGGATACCGGATTTCGTACAGCTCTCCCTGGAAATCCTCATGCTTCACTTCGAGATCGGAGATCGCCGTCCCGCATCGCGGGCACCAGTTCACGATGTACTTTCCGCGATAAATCAGCCCGTCTTCATACAGCCGGACGAACACCTCGCGCACCGCGCGCGAAAGATTCTCGTCCATGGTGAAGTATTCGCGATCCCAGTCGACCGAAGCGCCCAGCCGCTTCATCTGGTCGAGAATCGCGCCGCCATAGAGCTTCTTCCAATCCCACACGCGCTCAATGAATTTTTCGCGCCCCAGATCGCGGCGTTTCTTGCCTTCACTGGCCAACTGGCGTTCGACCATCATTTGTGTGGCGATGGAAGCATGGTCCGTTCCCGGCAGCCACAGGGTGATGAAGCCCCTCATGCGATGCCAGCGCGCAATGATGTCCATCTGCGTCTGGTTGAGCATGTGGCCCATGTGCAGCCGCCCGGTCACATTCGGCGGCGGCAGCAGCATCGCGAACACCGGACGCGTCTTACCTTCTGCCGGCGGGCCCGGCGGCGGCGTGGGCGCGGAGAAGATCTTCTCTTTGACCCAGTACTCGGCCCAGCGCGTTTCAATCGCGCCCGGTTCGTAAGATTTTGGCAAGTCGTGCGGCATCGGTGTGTGGCTGTAGAAACCAGTGTGGGGACAGCCGCCCCCGGCTGTCCGACCGGGCAACACCCGGTGGTTTCGCCAGCATCAGATTGAACTTTTGATCTTACAGGCGCGAGAAAAGAAGGGTCAAACCAGTAACAGCATTAAGGTCATCCTAGGGACCGAAGATTCTACCGAGAGCTGATAGCTGACGGCTGATAGCTGAGGGCTGAGAGCCGCTCTCTACTTCTTCTCCGCCATTTTCCGGGAGATTTCTTCCACCAACCTCGGGCGCAGATCGGCCAGCACTCGGTCCACGATGCTGGCGATGGCAGTGGGATCGGAGATTGAGGGAGCGGTCGAGACTTCCTGCGCAAACTTCTCGGCGCCAGCGGCCACTGCCAAGGCCGCAGTCTCTGCAGGCACACATTCCGGCACTTCAAGATCCTCGATCTTCGATGGTTCCATCGCTTCGATCGTCTTGGCATCGCCCGCGTCGCGAGTCTTATGCCAACTTGCCCAGGCTGCCGCCGCGCTGGCAACCGCGTCGCTATCCTGCTCCGTCTTCTCGGCTGGCGGCGTGATGGAGTTGCTGTCAGCCGCAACGGGTTCGGTAACCTGCAATGGCGTTTCTACTGACCCCAACTGTTGCGCGTCTGCAACAGCAACTTCCGCCGTGGCCATCGGCGCCACAAACTCGGCCTCGCGCCCAGTTTCTTCCGCAGGCAGAGCCGCCTCCGGCGTGGAACTGCTCTCCAATTTCGTCTCGACCTGCACGATTACCGGAGAACTCTCAGGAAACGCTTCAGACACGACGCCAACAGCTACCGCGGCTGGTTGGACGAGATCGGTCGATGTGCTCCCCGCTTCTGCGGGAATCGCGGCTGCCACCGGGGCGACCGCAACCGTTTCTGTTTGCGCGTCGGCCACGCAAGCCGAAACGGACTCCGCCGCCGCTGCGCTTCTGGCTAACTCCGGCTCTGGAGCCGGCGCCGGATCAGCCATCGCTTCCACAACCGCAGAAGAGCTTTCCATGGGCGCAGGTTCCATGGGCGCAGATTCCGGCGTCGTTGCTACTGCAAAACCTGCGGCGCTAACCTCGGCAGCGGCAAGAGTCGCCGCAGAGGCCTGCATTTCCTGTTCCAGCGAGACCGACGCTTCCTCAGGACCGAGTGCCGAAGGCACGGCCATCCAGCGTGAACCCTGCGCACTCTCTGCGATCACGGATTCAATCGCCGCCATGGCTCCTGCCGTGGCCGCCATCGTCGCCGGCAAATCTTCCGCTTCCGCAGACGATTTCTCAACTCCGTGTCCGTCGCCGTTCGCCTCCTGGTGGCCCGGCTGCGGTTGCACTGAGGACATTCCCGCCATTACTTCGGCGTCCGCACCCGCAACCGTTTCCGCCTTGGTTTCGCTCTTGTCTTCACTAGGGGCCGCAACCGTTAGGGGCGTTTCCGTGCTCACCCTCTCGGCTGAAGGAGTCTCGGAGTCGGCTTCCGCTTGGACCTGCGTGGTTTCTGGTCGAGCCTCCGTGCCGGCTTCAGGCTTCTCTTCAGTCTTGCCCTGCACTTCAGTCTTGCCCTGCACCTCGTCCCGGCTGCTGGAAGGCGTATCTGCGGCAACCTGATTCTCCCCGGCCGGCGCGACTCCATCCGTAATGCGCACGTGCTCGGCAATCGCTGCGATCGCCGCCATCTCTTCCGGGGTTACACCCTGGGAAAGACTCGCAGGCGGGGCGGCCGCTGCGGCATCACTGCTCGTCGCCACCGGTTCTGGCGTTTCATTCTGCTTCTGCTCTTTGCCTGCCGTAGTTTTCTCTACCACCGTGCGCAGATCCCGGTTCACCGGGTTATAGACCGAGGAATCGTCTTCAACTTTTTCCCCGCTCGCGCCATTCCCTTTGGGCAAGCCGATGCGGTTTCTCCATCCTCCAGACTCACTCCCCGCTTCGGAGCCGCTGCCACGGCTCGCTTCCTCTACTCCCGCACCCGCGCGGCCAAAGCGTCCCGGCTTGGACGATTCCGGGCGAGGCACAACTTTATCTTCCAACTTCGCCAGTGCGCTGAGCAATTCGCTGGCTTCGAACGGCTTGACGATGAACCCCTCTGCCCGCACCCGCTGCGCTTCCTGGGGTTTAAACGGCTCCAGCTTGCCTACGGTGAGCAGCACGGGAATCCGGGCCGTCTCCTGAGAATCCTTGAGGCGCTGGCACACCTCCAGACCACTGTAGCCAGGCATGTAAACGTCCAGGACGACGAGGTCGGGCTTGTGCTCTGCGATCTTTTTGAGCGCGGCTGAGCCATTATTAACGGTAATGACTTCGTAACCGGCGTCCGCCAGAATTTTGCGCCCCATGTTCTGGGCGGTCACGCTGTCATCGGCAAGCAGTATCTTCCGGGCCAAAGGAAATCCTCTGATGAGGGGAGATATCGCGAAGGTAACCTGACCTAACTCGTAAGTCAATGAGCAGGCGGGGGGTAAGCAGGTTACCTCGGTTCAGCACCTACCGGCGGATGGGTGGCAGGCGCCTCTGCAAAAAGGAGCTTCGGGCGTCCACGGAATACGAAGCGGGAACAGCAGGCTCCCAATTCCTACAGCCTTCGACGTCGCCTATCCCGCGGCTGACTCAGAATGGGATGATTTTCTTGATTCCCTTCTTCTTCTTTTTCTTGCTGCTGGAAAGTTCGGAATCGCTGGCCAGGCTGGAACTGGCATCGGCGCCCGCGGCGGCCGCACTGCCCGCTGGCCCCTGCTGGATTTCGTTTACCTGCGCCGGTGGTGGCAACGGCTGCTGATCAGCAGCAGCCTGGTTGGTCGGCGTCAGTTCATTTGGATCTGGTGTCCGCAAGCCGGTCTCCGGCGTCGCGGTCGGGGTTAGTTCATTCGGGTCCGCCGCCGCCCCGGCACCCGGCCGGGCAAATGGCTGGCCGTTGGCCGGAGAAACGCCCGGAGAAACGCCCGCAGAGACGGCTGGAGCGGCGTCCGATCGAGGCGTCGGATCGCTGGCCGCTGGGGGCCCGCTGTTCACCACATCTGCCGCCAGGCTGTGCTCGTCTCCCGCTGGCATCCCCAGTGCTTGCCTGGTTGTATCTTGCACGACTTCACGGGCCGACACCGGCGTCGGATCCTCCAGCGTCGGCTCACCCACCTTCGCCGCCTGGTCCACAACCGGACCCTTTTTCACCACGCTCATCAACTTGCCGAACGTCGTCGTCTCCCGCCGGCTTTCATCTTCCGCCTTGTTGCGGGCCACCGCTGCCTTCGTCGGCCGCGGGATGGGTTGATGCAACGCCGCCAGGCGTTTTTTCGCGTCATCGGCGCGGTCCATTATGGGATATCGCGTAATGATCCGGGAATACGTCTCCGCCGCACTCTTGCTCAACTGCTCGATCATATTGGCCTTGATCTGTTCGCTCACGCAGCGCGGCTGCGGACTGGTCTTGATGCACGTCGGTCTGGCTCGTACCAGCGCGATCTGGCCTTCGTAGTCCTGCCCCAGCAGATACAGCGCTTCGTCCGCTCGGCTGTACAGCGGGTACTTGTCCATCATGGACTTCAACCGCGCGATCGACGCCGGATACGACATCCGCATGTAGTAGAACTTTCCGATCCCAAATTCCCGGTCTGCCAGCACTTCCTGCACTTCCAGCAATCGCTGTTTTGCCTCCGGCACCAATTTGCTGTCCGGAAACTGCATGATCAGGCCGCGGTATTCGTCTTCCGCGCGTTTGGCATGAGTGTAATCGCGGTCCGCTTTTTCCATCTGCTGATACTGAATGTTGGCGATCTTCAACTGCGCTTCAGCCGCTTCCGGCATGTTGGGAAAGAACGTAATGAAGTCGCGATACTCCTGCTCGGCCTGCTCCAGAGACGCCGTTCCGCCCTCCGCGTACCACGAATCGCCCACCGCCAGCTTGGCTCGCGCGATGTACTCCGAGTCCGGATAGGTGTTGATCAGCGTTTGCAGGGTCATGCGCGCCACTTCGAAACGGTTGTGCTTCATCGCGTCCATCGCCTTGTCGAACAACACCTTGTCCGGCTGCTTCGACCCCACATTGGCCAGCGGATTGGCGGACTTCTTGTTCGTGCAAGCGACCGTGATCGCCAGCAGCAGGCTCAGCACAGCAATAAATGAAATTCGACGTGACATTAACACCTCAATATGCTCGTCTGATTGTCTTTTCCGGCGTCATCCCGAAGTCCCGCGTTTTCACCAGCGGGACGAGGGATCTCCCGTGCGCACACGGCCGCCCCTTTTCAAACTGAGCCACTACC
>PMHV01000001.1 GCA_003156805.1 Acidobacteriaceae bacterium
ACCCAGCGCATCATCTGGCGGACAATCACTTCGATATGCTTGTCCGAGATGTTGACGCCCTGCAAGCGGTAAACTTCCTGGATTTCGTTGACCAGGTAAGATTGCAGCTCTTTTTCGCCCAGCACAGCCAGGATGTCGTGCGGGTTGAGCGGGCCGTCCATAAGCGGCTCGCCCGCTTTGACGCGCTCGCCTTCCTGCACGTTGATGTGCACGCCCTTGGGAACCGAGTATTCCTTCTCCGTGCCGTTGTCGGCCTGCACGTAGAGTTTGCGCTGGCCTTTCGAGACCTCGCCGAACTTCACCGTGCCATCGATCTCGCTGATGACCGCGGTTTCATGCGGCTTGCGAGCTTCGAACAGCTCGACCACGCGCGGCAGACCACCGGTAATGTCTTTCGTCTTAGTGGTTTCGCGCGGAATCTTGGCCAGCACGTCGCCCGGATAGACGGTGTCGCCGTCCTGCACCATGAGGTGAGCTCGCGAAGGCATGAGGTAGCGCTTGCTGGCCTTGCCCTTGACGACAATGGCCGGCTGGCGCTTTTCGTCGGGCGAATCGCCGACCACGTGCCGCGACAGACCGGTGACTTCGTCCACTTCTTCGTGCAGGGTAATGCCTTCCTGCAAGTCTTTGAACTGGGCCGCGCCGCCGATTTCGGTCAGGATGGCGAAGGTGTAAGGATCCCACTCGACCATGACCTGACCGAGCGTGACCGGATCGCCTTCATTGACCTTGAGCTTGGCGCCATAAACCACGGAATAGCGCTCCCGCTCACGATTTTTTTCGTCGACTACGGCGATGGATCCCTGGCGATTCATCACCACCAGATCGCCCGATTTCGCCTTTACCGTTTGCAGGCCGATAAAGCGAACGGCGCCGGCGCTGCGGGCCTCGAGGCGCGACTGCTCGGAGACTCGCGACGCCGTCCCTCCGATGTGGAAGGTACGCATGGTGAGNNTGGACTGCGCGGCGATGACGCCGGTGGCTTCGCCGAGTTCGACCAGACGTCCCGAAGCCAGGTTGCGGCCGTAGCACATGACACACACGCCACGCTTGGATTCGCAAGTGAGCACCGAGCGAATCTTCACCCGCTCGATACCGGCAGCCTGAATGGCCCCGGCGAGATCCTCGGTGATCTCGTTATTGATGTCGACGATGACGTTGCCATCGTAGTCTTTGATCTTCTCAAGCGAAACGCGGCCCACAATGCGGTCGCGCAAAGGCTCGATAATTTCTCCGGCTTCGACGATGCCGGAGACGAAGATGCCGTCGACCGTGCCGCAGTCGTACTCGCTGATGATGACGTCCTGCGCAACGTCGACCAGGCGGCGAGTAAGGTAGCCGGAATCGGCCGTCTTGAGCGCCGTATCGGCCAGGCCCTTGCGGGCGCCGTGCGTGGAGACGAAGTATTCCAGCACTGTCAACCCTTCGCGGAAGTTCGCCGTAATGGGCGACTCGATGATTTCGCCGGAAGGCTTGGCCATCAATCCGCGCATGCCCGAGAGCTGGCGAATCTGCTGTTTCGATCCGCGGGCGCCGGANNAACATCTCGTCGGCAACTTTTTCCGTGATGGCCGACCAGATTTCGATCACTTTGTTGTAGCGCTCGCCATTGGTGATCGCGCCATCTAGGTATTGTTGCTGAACAGCCACCACCTGCTTCTCGGCGTCTTTGACCAGAGTCTTCTTGCTGTCCGGAATGACCATGTCGTCGATGCCGATGGAAAGACCGGCCTTGGTCGCGTACTTAAATCCGAACTCCTTGACCTCGTCGAGCATCTTGACCGTGGTCTCGAGTCCGAAGCGCAGGTAGCCGTAATTCACGAGCGCGCCGATCCCCTTTTTCTTGAGCAGTCCGTTGATATACGGCATGCCCTCGGGCAGGTGATCGTTCAGAATGGCGCGGCCGACGGTGGTATTGACGAACGCCCGCTCCACCTGCACCGGCTCCGTGTGAATGATGTCCTGATCGTCGTAAGCGGTGGTCAGGTCAATCAGCTCGCCGCTATAGCGCAGCCGAATGGGCGTGAGGGTTTCGACTGCGCCCGCTTCGAGCGCCAGCAGAACTTCCTCGATGTTGGCGAACGCGCGGCCTTCGCCCTTCGCTCCCGGCTTGCTCTTGGTAAGGTAGTAGAGACCCAGAACCATGTCCTGGGTGGGAACGGTGATGGGCTGGCCCGACGCGGGCGAAAGAATGTTGTGCGAGGCCAGCATCAGCACGCTGGCTTCAACTTGCGCTTCCGGAGACAGTGGAATGTGCACCGCCATCTGGTCGCCGTCAAAGTCGGCATTGAACGCCGTACAAACCAGCGGGTGAATCTTGATAGCCTTGCCTTCCACCAGTACCGGCTCGAAGGCCTGAATTCCGAGACGATGCAGCGTGGGAGCGCGGTTCAGCAGCACCGGATGGTCTTTGATGACTTCTTCCAGGATGTCCCAAACGATCGGCTCCTGTTGCTCCACCATTTCCTTGGCCTGCTTGATGGTGGTGACATTGCCGGTTTGCTCCAGCCGGTGATAGATAAACGGCTTGAACAGCTCGAGCGCCAT
>PMHV01000045.1:0-147 GCA_003156805.1 Acidobacteriaceae bacterium
ATAGCAGGCCTCCGCGTCCCTGACTGCGGCGGGGAACGGGTGCTCAGGAGCAAGTCGGTAATCGGGTATGAACGCATCCACGCCGGCGCTCAGCGCGATATGGCCGACGAGGTTGCGGAACGCCTGGGCCGTTCCCCAGTTGAACCA
>PMHV01000045.1:238-77195 GCA_003156805.1 Acidobacteriaceae bacterium
ACTGAGGGGATGGATAAGGCACCAAGCCCCCTGCGTTGTTGTGTTTTCATGGATTTTGGCTTGCATCGATTTTCTCCTTATGTGACATTTAACGTTACGCATAGTAAAGTATGGATTTTGGATGTCGCCAGTTTGCTTTACGACTCGTTAAGATAAACCTTATTTCATGCCCAAACGCCCGAGAACCATACGCAGAGGCCGGCCTCGCAGCCGCGCCGCCGAATCACATGCCGCAATCATGGATGCGGTTTACGAACTGCTGCAGAAAAGGCCGGCAAGCGACCTGACTATGGAGGCAGTAGCCACGCGGGCCAAAGTGGGCAAGCCGACCCTATACAAATGGTGGCCGTCAAAAGCGGCCCTCATCATGGCAATGTTTTATGAGCGGCTGGCCGGGAAGCTGGAGGCGCCGAAGGCGGCGACGGCGGAAGGGGTCATCCGCGCGAAGATGCGTCATTTAATTAAGGAGTTTAACGGATTATTCGGCAAAGTCATGGCCGACCTCATTGCCGAGGGACAGAGCGACCCGTCCATCCTGAAGGAGTTGTACGAAGGGCACATAAAGCTCAGACGGGAGTCAACCGTGGCCGACATCGAGCGTGGCAAGGCGAGTGGAGAGTTCGCAGCCGACATCGATCCTGAGCTGCTGATCGATTCGATGTTCGGTCCAATCTACTACCGGATGCTCTTGCGGCTGGGACCGCTGACCGAACAGTTTGGCAGTGATCTAATCAGTCAGACACTTCGCGGAGTGCGACCTGGTTCGACCAAATCTCACCGAGGAAAAGCGGCACGAGCCTAGACAGCGACGCCCAGAATGGCCGCGAACCGCCGCGCTTCGGCTTCCCTGGATACTGCGATTGCTGAATAGCTTTGGTTGAATGCTTGCAAAACCTCAGCGGGAGCTGTATCAGGCATGCCACTGTGAAACACAGGGTTTGGCGCGTATTGGATGCTCAATTGAATTTGTTGGGCAATTGCGTCCTCACGCAACAACGACGCGACAACCAAAGCAGCGTCGAGTCCTGCGGTAACGCCGGCAGCGGTGACCAGGTTGCCATCAACGACGACGCGCGACCTAATGGGTATGGCGCCGTAGTATGGTAGCAGACTCCAGGTAGACCAGTGCGTGGTGGCCTGGCGTCCGCGCAGAATCCCCGCCGCACCGCACAGCAAAGCTCCCGTACAAACTGAGAACACAAGTCTGCCCGCGGCAAAGTGATTTCGAATCAGGGAAAGCACCTCTTCGTCGTTCATAAGCTGCTGCTGTCCGTGGCCGCCAGGCACCAGCAGAACATCGACTTCAGGTGTCTCGGCGATGCTCATATCGGGCGTCAGAACCAGCCCCTGAATATCGCGAACTGGAGAGTTCGTTTTCGCTATCACATGAATGGTTGAGTTTGGGATTCGCGATAGCACTTCGAATGGTCCGGTAAAGTCGATTTGGTCCATGCGGGGAAAAATCAAAGCACCGATGGTCAAATGCTTGTCTTGGCGTGCGGGCTTGTCTCTGTCTGAAATCGTGATTGGCGTGTCCATATCGTAGCTATTCATATTTGCTTTCCGATTCGAGTGGAAACATGCACTCGATCCGCATTTCTTGTGCGGTAATGGATTGCGGCGTACCAACCGTCGTGATGAGTGAAAAATAAGAAAGACGCTCGCTGCCTTTTACGAACGTGATAGGCAGTACCGGACTATGAGTCCATGGAATCGTGCTTAGAGTCTTCACGCCAGGATACTTTTCGAGCTTCTTCAGGAGTTCCACCGTCTTTTGATCCACAATATGGCCAACGGATTCGCGACATACGCGCTGTAGAAGTCCAGCCGCAACTACCCCCCAATTGTCGACGAATGGCCGCATCCCTGCGGGATCAAACATGAGATCGAGCAGGTTGCGCGGGCGTGGGCGTGCCTCCAGATCAACAAAGGAGCCGAAGAAGCGTGGCGCGGCTTTATTGGTTCTGATCACATTCCAGTAGCGGTCCAACACGAGTGCAGGGTGCGGTTCCTGTTGGAGCAGCATTCGATCGATCGCCTCTGTAACCGCAGCCATCTCAGGAACCTCCCACGAGGATTCTTCGTAGATGGGGGCGTAGCCCGAAGCGAGCAGCAGGACATTCCGCTCGCGCAGCGGAATGTCCAACTTCTCTGAAACGATCGACAGCAAGTCTCTACTGGGCACGCTCCGGCCGCTCTCCACAAAGCTGAGGTGCCGTTGCGAGATCCCGGTATCAAGAGACAAATCAAGTTGACTCTTGCCCCGCTGGCGTCGCCAATAGCGGAGTAGATTGCCGAGTTCATGTTCCTGGAGGTGTTCCTGCGTTTGCATCATTCCCTCAGAACTGGATGGGACCGACGGAACCAAACCACCGACGGACCTTGCTTGGGTCTTTCTCATCCATGTAGAAGAAGTGCGTCATCACCGGCTTCACTACCGGTTTGCTTTTGTCATCCGGCGTCATCGTAACCGTACCGCGGAATACCTTCAACGAGCCACCGTCCCAGTATTCGACCACCTCGTGCAGGGCGGTAAAGCCGGTATCGATGAAGGCACGCAGACCCTCGCGAATTTGCTCGCGTCCATGCCAATCCGCGATGCCAAGGTTGCAAGTCGCGTCCTGGGTAAAGCAGTCGAAGCCTTTGCCGAACGTTTTGTCGTCAATTTCCTTCCAGAAAGCGAGCAGCCATTTCGGCGGCTCCGTTTTCGTCATGGTTCGGGTTGTCACTTCCTTCTCTTCGTGTATTAGGGTCGTCATTTTGCTTCTCCTCATATCAGGCGGCTAGCGCCTTCAACACCCAATATGAGCTCAACTGGACACGGCCGCAATTACGTCTGAAGTAATAAAACACTGTAAGGAGCCGAAGATGGTGCGGAATTCATGGAAAAGCGGAATTCGCGCACTGGTTGGTTACCTTCGTGGCAGTCGATGGCACGCCGGTACTATTTACTGGTCGGTGGCTCTGGTCTAGTCTCGTTCTTGAGCAGCACTTGGGGGAGGGCTGATCAACATACGTCCCACGACTCAAACGAGTCCTGGGGCGTTTTGTTTTGCGCTGCAATCCTCCCGTAACCACACCAAACCAGCCTTAGTTCATCTACCGGGGGCGTTGCGATGTGTCCGGACTATTTTGCGGGCCGCAGCTTAGTGGTTTCATTGGGCAGCGCGCAGGCCTGGGTCGCCTCCTTGAGGGCATCTTCCAGCCGCGCGCCCAGAGCGGCGAGTTCTTCCGGCTTCATCAATTCCTGCAGGCGTTCGAAGAGTTGGCGTTCTTCTTTGCGGATGTGGACGGAGAGTCGCTGGGCGAAGGCCAGCAGATGGTTTGCCGACATGGTGCCGCTCTCGGCGCGGGCAAAGTCTTCGCTCAGTTGGGCGTGATCGGCCAGCAATTCTTCCACCAAGGCGGCGAGTTCGGGGAAGTTGCGCGCAACGGGAAACACCAGCCGCTCTTCCGCTGCGAAATGTACTTTGATCTCCTGCAGGAAGAGCCGCGCGATCTCCGATTGCCAGGCCGGCAAATTTTCCCCGGAGATGGGCTGGGCTCGATCAATGCGCACGCACAGCGCCAGCGCCCGCTGGTGCTGATGCGAGAGCGGAATCAAGCTTTTATCGCGCAGCATAGAGATACTGTTGTGGCGAGATCAGGCCACACCAGCGGGTTCTACTGGTTGTTCCTCCACGGCGGGACGGAGGGTGAGCCAGTCAGTACGGACGCGCTCCCACTCCTGAATCAACATGCCATGAGACTCAAAAAGCGCGCGGATGCGGGGGCGGTCCCAGCCGACGATATCCTCGACGATGGGCGCCAGCACGGCGAGGGCGCTCTTGCTGAGCACGGTGCGTTTAGCGATTTGGGAAACGTGGCGCGATTCGGAGACGGCGATGGTATAGCCGTCGCGGGCATTGACATGAAGCATGACGTGAACGTCGCTGCTGCCGTCGCCCACGTAAATGACGTGGTCGGGACCGGCAACATGCTGTGTGAGCAAGTTATCCAGCACGGCAACCTTGCCGTAGCCTGCGGTGGCGCGAATCAGAGAGTCGACTTCTCCGGAGGGTTTGTAGCGGAACTGAGTGCCATAGATGTGATCCTCGGGAACCACGCCTTCGAGCGCGGCGCGAATCACTTCGACGGGCGAAGCTGAGAGCACGTAGAAATCGAAAATATGGCCGTCGATGCCAGTCTCAAGAATCTTATAGAGCAGGGGAATGTTTTCCTTGAGGCGAATGCGCTTGCCAACTTCGTAGAGATGCTCCTTGCGAACTTTTTCTTTGAATTCGGGATCGTGAAGCAGCAGGTAGGCGAGTTCTCCGCCTTGCTGCACGAGGTTTAGCTTGGCCATGCCCTGCGCTTTGCGCTCGAACTCAGAGGTGGGAATGTCCACCAGCTCGGAGAGCACATAGCCGGAGTCGTTGAAGGTCAGCGTCTGATCGAAGTCGCTGGCGAAGATATAACGCTTTAAGAGCTTATCAGCCATAAGCATTAGATTGCAGGGCCGCGCGAATGGCTCATGAAAAACGCCGCTGGCTCATGAAAAAGATTGATCGGGATTATACGCGCTGGAGTTTTAACTTGTTGTTAACACAGGGCGGCTGCGCGGGATTGCGTCTGCGTGGATCCTTTCTGGTGGTGGGTCGGTTCGAAATGCCCCGCGCGAGATCCCTCGCCCCGCTGGTGAAAGCGCGGGGCTTCGGGATGACGGCCTTTGGAATAAGGGTCACACAAACCCGCTGCTCCAGTCCTGCGTGCCTTTACTAAATTCACGCGCGCGTCCAGAATAGATGGTCTGGGCGACGGCGAGAATTTGAAGCGTCGCAGCCGGGCCAGAGTCCGAATTCGACAGGAGTCCTCATGTTAGCAAGTGGTGAACTGATCCGTTCGATGAACTATGTGGATGATATTACGACCACGGTGCGGCGCATTCTGATTTCGATTCCCGGCATGGGCGTGGAGGAACGCCAGCGGTTGGCGGAGTATTTGCGCGTGGCCAACGCCTCGATCACGGACGCGTTGCAGCAGTTAGACAAGGCGGGCAAGTAGGTGGCGCAGGTAAGAACCATCGCCGTGATTGGCGCGGGCATTATGGGGCGCGGCATTGCCCACGCGGCGGCGCTGGGCGGCTACCGCACGGTGCTGGAAGATCTTTTGCCCGGGGCGCTGCGCAAGGCGGAGAGCGAGATTCGTACGAATCTCGACAAGGCGGTGGAACTGGGCAAGGTGGCGGCTCCGGATGCCGATGCCGCATTTCAGCGGCTCGAATATGCGGGATCAGTGGAGCAGGCGGCGCGCGAGGCGGACCTGGTGATTGAGGCGGTTCCGGAGGAGATGGAGTCGAAGATTGAAATCTTCACCCTGCTCGATAAGATTTGCCGGCCGGCGACGGTGCTCGCGTCGAATACTTCTTCGCTGAGCGTGACCGAGATCGCCAGCGTGACCTACCGCGCGAAGAAATGCGTGGGGATGCATTTTTTCAATCCCGTTCACAAGATGAAGCTGCTCGAAGTGGTGCGCGCGCTCGAGACCGACGACGACACGCTGGCGACCGTTGTTGATGTTGGGCAGCGCATGAAGAAAGAAGTGGTGGTGATCAAGGAGTCGCCTGGATTTGTTACCAGCCGCATCAATGCCATGATTGGCAACGAAGCGTTTTACATGCTGCAGGAGGGGATTGCCTCGGCGGCCGACATCGACAAGGCGCTGAAGCTTGGGCTCAATCATCCCATGGGGCCGTTTGAGTTGGTGGATCTTGTGGGCCTCGACACGCGGCTTAACATTCTCGAGTACCTGCACAAATCGCTGGGAGAAAAATATCGGCCCGCGCCGCTGCTGGTGCAATACGTGAAGGCGGGACGGTTGGGGCGGAAGTCGGGGCGCGGAGTGTATGAGTATCCTGAGGCGACTGGGAAAGTTGAAACGAGAGCCCGTGAATCCGAGGCGGTTGGCGCGGCGCAGAAGATACGCCGGTAGAATCCTGCTCTAGCGTGAAGTTTCGTCTCGACCGAAACTCAGTCCAGAGAGGGCCGAAACTTTTTCCTTTTCAATTCCCTTACTCGTAATCAGAACGTGAAAGCTCTCGCCCATGCCCGCGGGCGTGACCAGATGTTTGAGTTGCAGCGCGACTTTGGCGCGCTCCTGCGGCAGACGGCACTCTTCGAAGGCGTCGGCAAACTGGTTGGCCTCGCCGATGCCCAATAGAAACTGCGATTGAGTTACGAGTCTCTGCGTTTTCATGCCGTGAGCTTCGGCGGTGGCGGCGAGGGTGGTGAAGTTTACGTCGGCGGTGATGTCTTGTTCTCCAGGAGCTTCGTATGGATTCGTGCCGAGGGAATGGTGGCGGAAAGTTTTCAACGTTCCGCGATGGCGGCCAGCGAGTTGTTCTTCGCGGGTGTAGCCATAGTCGATGGCGACGAAGAATCCGCACTGGATCGTAGATGCGATGCGGCGCATGTAGTGTTGCGCGGTGAGGGCAGCTTCGAGGCGTTCACCGGGTTCGGGATGGACGGCGTAACGGTCAAGGAATTCAAGTTCTTGCGCCGAAGACGGGACCCAGGTTTCGACGAAACGCCCGTCACGCGCGGCGATGCGCAGGGAGCCTTCGGGGCTGAAGATCTCGACGGGGAGCGCGTCGAAGAATTCGTTGGCGAAGAAGATCGTGGGAAGGTCGGCGTCAAGCGCCGCTAGCGAAACCGAATCCGCTTCTTGCGAGGGCCCGGCAGCCGGAGGATCGAACGAACCCAGCTTCGCGCGTCCTGATTTCAGGTGATGCGACAAAGTGGTGCGCAATCGTGCGCGCAGAGCAGCTGAGCGCTCGACCGGAACATATTGCAGAGCGCGGAAGAAAGCGGGAAACTTCTTCTCGGACCAATCAAGCACATCTTGCGCGAATAAGCCGCGGCCAGGTCCGAGTTCGACGAGTTCGATTTTCACCGGCGAACCGAGCGCGCACCATATTTCGTCGAACTGCCGCGCCAGAAGCCGGCCGAAGACGGCGTGCACGTCGCTCGACGTATAGAAGTCACCGCCTTTGCCGAACTGCTCGGCGTTGCGGGAATAGTAGCCGAATTCGGCGTCGTAGAGGCAAAGCTCCATGTAGCGCGAAAAGGGAATCGGGCCGCGCTCGCGGATTTCTTGCTCGATCTTTTGGCGGAGAGCATTCATTTGTTTCTAGCGAGGTTCACAATCCCTTCTCGCGGCGATCAGCGCGGTCCTGCGGAGTGCGGATGAACATCTCGACGAAGTAGTCGTGCAGGGCGTCGTAAAGCTGGCGCTGGAAGCTCCACTCGAATTGCGGATGGTCGAGATCGCGAGGATGAAGATCGAAATAGTATGTGTGTACGGGAACGGACGTGTCTTTGAACTGGATAACGATCTCAGCTCCTTCACCTTTGGCGCGCGCGGAGAAGTTCAAGAGCGGATGCTCGTAGAGACGCAGTTGAGCGAGGACGCGATCGAGGCGGGCGTTGGGGGTTTCGGACACGCAAGGATTCTATCGGAATGGGGAAAGAAGCAAACACGCGGTCGTCGGGCCGAAGGTAATGTTGAGCTGCGAGGGATCTTCGACTCCGTGACTGCTTCGCTTTGCGGAGCAGTCGCTGCGCTCAGGATGACATTCACAATAGAAATCTATTCGTAGCGCAGCGCTTCGATGGGATTGAGCCGCGCGGCTTTGATGGCCGGCAACATGCCGCTGACGATGCCGACGAAGCTTAGGATCACCGTGGACCAGATCAGCGTAGCGGAATTAATGTAGAGGTGAATGTCGCCTTCGCTGGCATTTTCCTCGAACGCGCTCCATAGCGTGAGCGAGCCCACGCCCCAGGAAACGAGATAAGCCAGGATCACGCCCAACAGGCCGCCGAGCGCGGTAATCACCAGCGCTTCAGCAAGAAACTGAAAAAGAATGTGCCAGCGGCGCGCGCCCAGGGCTTTTTCCACGCCGATTTCACGAGTGCGCTGCGTCACCGAGACCAGCATAATATTCATCAGTCCAACGCCGCCGATGCCGAGGGTGAGCAGTCCGATGAAACCGAGCAGAATCTTGATGCCGGTAGTGATGACCTGAAGATCGAGCAGGTCGGCGAAGACGTCGAAGACGAAAATTGCGCGCTGATCCTTGGGATCGAAGTTGTGATGAAAGCCCATGGAAGCGCGCACGGCCTTAACCACTTTGGCGTGGTCGCCTTCGTACTCCATGACGATCGAGCTCAGGTAGTAGGTGTTGATCAGGTCGCTCATGGCGCTAAAGGGGACGTAGACGTGCTCGTTGAGGTTGTCGTCGCCGTTCTGCACCTGATGCTTGAGCACGCCCACGATCTGGTAAGAGATGCCATCGAGCCGGATGGTTTCGCCGATGGCGTTCTGGCCGGAAAAAAGTTTCTTCTTTGCGTCGGCGCCGATGACGGCGACCCGCGTGTGGGTGAAATCGTCGGCCTCGCCGAAGAAACTGCCCTCGGCGACATCCATGCGCCTCATGCGGGCATAGTCGGCATAGACCCCGCTGACGCCGTAGTTTGCGCTGCGCGTGCCAAAGACTACGAGGGACTGCTTGAAAGCTTCCGGGGAGACGCGCTTGAGCAAAGGAACTTCGGCGCGGATATAGTCGAGATCGTTGATGGTCAGGCGAACTTGGGTTCCCGCTTTGGTGCCTCCGGCTTGGAGTTCGGTGCGGCCGGGAAAAATCAGAACCAGGTTGGTGCCGAAGGAGCGGAACGCAGCCCACAGTCCGCGCTCGAAGCCCGCGCCATACGCCAGCAAAAGCACTACCGTGGCAATGCCCCACGCCATGCCTAACATGGTGAGGACGCTGCGGCGCCGGTTGTGGTGGAGGGCGTTGTAGGCTTGCGTGGCGAGGTCGATGATCACGAAAAACAGCTCCTGGCTTCCAGCTCTTAGCTTCTAGCTTAGAACTCTTGGATCCGATACATTCACTCTCCGGATCATGCTTCCATTTCTCAAGTGACGCCTCACAGAAATTTCACTCTTGGCGCAGAGCGTCTACCGGCGCCATCAAAGCTGCCTTGCGCGCGGGATAGAGGCCGGCGGCTATGCCGGAGATTCCCAGCGAAGCAATCGCTGCAAACGCCGAGGCGGGAATGATACGCGGCGTATCGAATCCATCGGGCGCGGGCAGCATGGCGAGCAAGGTGACAAATCCCGTAGCCAGCGCCAGACCGATGCCTCCGCTGAACGCGGTGAGAAACGCCCCCTCGATGAAAAATTGCGTGAGGACGTTGCGATGGGTTGCGCCCAGCGCCTTGCGCAGGCCAATTTCTTTTGTTCGCTCGGTGACCGAGACCAGCATAATGTTGATGATGCCGATCGCGCCGAGCCCCAGCGTGACCACCCCTACCACGCCCAGGAACCAATCCATGGCGTCGAAAATCTTGCCGACGCGCTGCATGTTTTCAATGGTGTCCCAGTCTTCGAAAGCGTCCTGCAGCTTGGGATCGAAGCCGTGCCGGCGGGCGATGATCTGGTGAATCTCATTCTTGGCTTCTGCGTGCAGATCTTTGCGAATGGGCTGATAGTTGAGAAACGAGATAGCATCTTCGGAATTTGCCTTGACCAGCGGAAACAGATTGCGCATGGTGTCGATGGGGATGAAGACGCGCGAGTTGGTGCCGTTATTGCCGTCGCGGCCTACCTTGGCGACCACGCCGACAACGTCGAAGCTGATGCCGTTCAGAAGAATGGACGAGCCAATCGCCGGACGCCCAGGGAACATGTTTTTCAGCAGTTCCCAGCCGACGATGGCGACGCGGCGGCGGTCGGCATTGTCCTGGTGATTGAACCAGCGGCCGGGGCTGATGGCCACGTTGCGAATCTGGTTGTAATCCGGAGCGACGCCGAAGACTTGGCCATTGGTTGAGCCGTAATCGCTGACGGCGCGAATATCTTCGCGATTCAGAACCGGCGACAAGGCGCCGACAAACCGCGCCTGTTCGCGCACTGCCGAATAATCCTTGTACGTGAAGTAGTAGGTCTGGCCGGATTGTGCGCTGCCCTCGACCGCGGGAATGCGCCCGGGAAACATAAACATTATGTTTTGCCCGAGAGTGGCGAGTTGCCTTTCCTGGCCGCTGCGGAAGCCTTCGCCCAGACCCACCAAAAGCAGCAGCGAGCCTACGCCCCAGGCGATGCCGAACATGGTGAGGAAGGAGCGCAGCTTGTGCGCCCACAGCGTGGACAGCGACTGGCGCACGATGTCGAGAAGCATTCGCATAAGAACACGCCCCCACGCCTCCGGGGAGGAGCGTGGGGGCCCCGGGTAACATTCAGGCAAGGGGTCTCAATCCTGCCTTAAGTCTGATCAGTAGTACGCAGCCGGGTTATGCGAAGTTCCCTGCTGTGCTTGATTGATTAGACCGTGAGAAGGGAAAAAAGGTTAGCTGACCATACAAATCTTGGCCCGAACATTCCAATTCCGGTTTGGGTTTGGCGCTTGAATCGGATCGCGGTCATCGGGTCCCCGTCAAAGGAAGCATTGCGCTTCAGCGGGATCGTCTACTGCTGTCTTTCCTTGGGCCGCTCGAAAGCTTTCTGCATGTATTTCCGAGCTTCTTCGAGGGCGCCGAAGGTATCGTCGTTGGTCTGAACGGCCTGGCGGTATTCGCCGATGGCGCGCTCGCGCTGGCCGGTGATGTCGAAAATCTTGCCGAGCTGAATGTGGCTCCAAACCTCGGTCCAGCGCGGCTCGCCGTCGCCGTTGAGCGACGAGCGGTAAGCGTTGGCCGAAGATTGATAGTTTCTCTGGATGAAGAAAACTTCGGCGATGCGGTAGTGGGCGAGGGAGCTGTTCTTGTTGAGATCGAGCGCTTTGTTGAATTCCGCGAGCGCGGCCGCCAGGTCGCCCTGCTGTTGCAGCGCCTGTCCGCGCAGAATGGACGAGCGCAGCTTCACGTCGCTTGAGTTGGTGAGAACGCGATGGTCGGGATCGATGGAAATTCGGCGGGGACGGCCGAAGGTCTCCACGGCGAATGGCGAGTTCGTGCCCACAACTTCGATCTTCTTGTCTTCGGTTTTACCGTCGGTGTCGATGCGCAGATCGATCGGCATGCGGAACAGGTCGAGGTCTTGCGAAATCTCTCCGGTCACGCGGAAACCCTTGTTGCTGCCGAGGCGGTAGGTGGTGTATTTCAATTTGAATTCGGGCGCGCCCGTGGAATCGAGCCACTGGGAAAAGAACCAAGTGAGCTGCTCGCCGTAGTTTTTCTCGGCGAGCTCGCGGAAGTCGTCCATGCTGGCGGACTTTCCGGCGAACTCGGTCGCAAACTGGCGCATGGTCTTCAGATATTTGTCTTCGCCCATCACCCAGCGCAGCATGTGCAGGATCATGGCTCCTTTGTCGGTGGCCAGCGACTGAAATTCGGTGGAAAATAAATCGAGCTTGCTGGCACTGGAGAGCGGCACGGTGTCGT
Organism: Acidobacteriaceae bacterium; assembly: GCA_003156805.1. Lineage (GTDB taxonomy): Bacteria > Acidobacteriota > Terriglobia > Terriglobales > Acidobacteriaceae > Sulfotelmatobacter. Next base: position 11,659 of record PMHV01000045.1, read on the forward strand.
AGGCCAGCGCGCCCACCGACATGTCCTTTACAGCTTCTTCGAGGCCCGCACCGCCGGCGGCGTTCTCGACGTACATGGCTTCGGAGTAGCGCGAGAAGCCGTCGCTCAGCCACCAATCGTCTTTGGATGCGGGACTCACCGAAACTCCCCACCACTGGTGGGCGATCGCATTCGCGAGCAGTCGATAATTGGTTTTCTCGGTGATCGAGGGACCGGCAAGGCCCGCAATTTCCGGCGCCCAAGCGTAGGGGACGGTGTCGCCGGGCAGTTCGACGACGTTGAGCTTCTGCGAGGGCGGCAGACCGTAGAGCGTAATGAAGTAAGTGAATTCCTGAACCGCCGTCGTAGTGTATTCCGGAGCCAGTTTTTCGTGAGTGGGCTTGAAGAAAACGTGAAGATCCATGCCGGCTTCGTCGCTTTTGTACTCCTGAAAGATTCCGGCGACGATGGTTGCGGGAAAGCTGGGCTTGGTTGAGACAAAAGTGAAAGTCTTGGTCGGCAGACCGTTGGAGTTCGGTTTTTTCGATGGCGGATTGTCGGTGACCGTGGTTTTTCCGCTGCCGATCGCGACCATGTGCGCGGGCACGGTGACACTGATGGTCGAAGTGAAGCGATTCAAGCCGTAGCCGCTCACGGGAAACCAGCGTCCGGCATAGAGAAGATAGCTGGTGTCATCGCCGATGTAGGCGAGTTTGAGTCCGGGAACGGGGCTGTTATCGGCGGTTTCGAGCTCGCCTTCATATTCGAAGGTGAGCGTGGTAGATGCGTCTTTCGCCAGACCGGCGGGCAGCGGCACACGCACGGTGGAATCCTGGGTGACGCGCTCGGCGGAGAGCGGCTGATTGTTGGCGTCGAGAACCCGGGTGACGCGGAGATCGTTGTGAAGCTCGAAGACGGCGACGCTCAGATCCTGCAGCGCGGTGAATTTGACCGTGGCTCGCGCGGAAATCTGGTGGAGATGAGGGGTGAGTTCGGCCTCAATCTGGTAGTCGTCGACGCGGAGGCGGGTTTTTTCCGCGGCCCAGGACGGCAGCGCAGCCAAAAATACCAACAAAAGAGGCAGGGAACTCTTGAAGACGCTCGGGACGCGCCGAAACTGAATCGACATTAAGGAGAGTCTCCCGGAAATGGGCCTAACCATTTCCTATGATGAAGATTCTTACCCAAAAGATGCTGGGAGCACAAGGTTTAGAAGGCAGCCATCGGCTTTTAGCGTTTAGCCTTTAGCCCCAAACCTCGATTCGGCAGGGCCAGGATGATCTCGGCGGCGCGCTCGGCTGGATCCTGCGCGGCTGGGCCAGAGCCGGTGCCTTGCGGCGGGCGGAGCCGGGCTTTCACCTGGGTCAGGCCTTCCAGCATGCGGTCGCGAGCGGGACCGTCGGGCTGGATCGCTTTGACCTGCGCGACAACGTTCTCGGCGGTGAAGTCGTGTTGCACGAGCTCTGGCACGACTTCCTCTCCGGCGATCAGGTTGACCATAGCGAAGCGCGGGACTTTGACTTGCGGCTTGCCCAGCAGGTAAGTGAGAACCGAGACGCGGTAGACCATCACGAAGGGAGTGTTCATCATGGCCGCCTCCACCGTAGCGGTGCCGCTGGCGACGATGCCGGCGCGCGAATGCCAGAGCGCGGGCAGGGATTCGGGGACGAGTGTGACTTCTTGGCTGCCGATCGTTTTTTGGTCGAGCGCGCCTCGGTTAATCAGACTTTGCAGGAAGGCGCGGTCGAGCGTGGGCGCGACCGGCAGCAGGAATTCATAGGCGTCGCCGAGTAGCGCGGCAGCGTCGAGGATAGTGGGCAGGTTCATGCGCACTTCCTTGACACGGCTGCCGGGCATGAGCGTTATCCATGGCTTAGCCGGATCGAGATGGAATTGCGCGGCATAGTCGCCGCGCTCGATTGCCGGATGCGGTAATTCGGCCAGGGGATGGCCGACGAAGGTCGCGTCCACGCCACGGTCGCGGTAGAACTTTTCTTCGAAGGGAAAAATCACCAGCGCCTTGTCGATGTATTTGCGCAGCAGGTGGACGCGTCCCTGGCGCCACGCCCAGAATTGGGGAGCGACGTAATAAACTACGGGGATGCCGCGCTTCTTCATCTGGCGGGCCACGCGCCAGTTGAAGGCGGGGGAGTCGATGATGATGGCGAGATCGGGCTTGCGCTTGTCGGCTTCTTTGATCAGGCGCTGGTACAGACCGTAAATTTTCGGCAGATGGCTGAGGATTTCGGCGATGCCGACGACCGAGAGATATTTGGCGTCGACGACAGTGTCGCAGCCGGCGGCTCGCATTTTGTCGCCACCGACGCCGAAGAATTCGAGCTGCGGGTCGCGGCGGCGCAACGCTTCGATGAGCTGCGCGCCGTACATTTCTCCGGAAGCTTCGCCGGCTGAGATCAGGATTCGCAAGAGAGCATTGTAAAGCCAGAAGCGCGCCGCTAATGGTGGGTGTAGAATCGACGCCGCAGGTTCGCCATGCGGTTAGTGCAATGCGAGCTTGCACAAAGCGATTGCTAAACGGCCCCGTAGCTCAACTGGATAGAGCATCAGACTTCGGATCTGAGGGTTGGGGGTTCGACTCCCTCCGGGGTCGCCACTTCCTGAGCTGGGAGTGGCCTCTGGAATCCGTCTCTGAATCGCGCGCGGGGGTGTCCGCGGGACCCAAGCTTTAGTCGTCCGCGCTGGCGGTGACTTCGGGCTGCTGGAAGCCTTCCGAACCATTCGCGGGCGTGGCCTGCCCTGAGCCTGGTCGAAGGGGCGCCCGCGCCACGTTGATCTCCTGGTCCTTGTATTGCAGCTGATACAGCTTGAAGTAAATCCCACGCTGGGCGAGGAGTTGCTGGTGCGTGCCCGTTTCGCGGACCTGGCCTTTGTGCATGACGATGATGTTATCTGCGCGCTGCACGGTGGAGAGCCGGTGGGCGATGATCAGCGACGTGCGTCCCTCGACCATGTGGCTGAGCGCGTCGCGCACGCGGAATTCAGTTTCGGTATCGACGCTGGATGTGGCTTCGTCGAGAATCAAAATCTTCGGTTCGTGAGCCAGGGCGCGGGCGAATGAGATGAGCTGCTTCTGGCCGGTGGAGAGAGTCGAGCCGCGCTCGCGGACTTCTTCATTAAAGCCGTTGGGCAGGGCGCGGATGAAATCGGCAAGGTTCACGTCTTCGGCGGCTTTTTCGACGTCTGCGTCCGTGATCCGGCGTGTTCCCATGCGGATGTTCCCGCCGACCGTGCCGCTGAACAGGAACGGATCCTGCAACACCACGCCGAAGCGGCTGCGCAAATCGACGAGGTCCATGTCTTTGACGTCGACGCCGTCGATGCGGACCGCGCCTTTCTGAACATCGTAAAAACGCAGCAGGAGCGAGATGAGCGTGGTCTTGCCCGCGCCGGTGTGGCCTACGATGGCGGCGGTTTCTCCCGGTTCGATGGAGAAGCTGACGTCGCGGAGCACCCAGTCGGGGGCCGAGGAAGCACCCGAGCTTTGCTCAACCTGGACGGGCGAGGCGCCGGTCCCCACACGTTCCTTGCGGGGTTCCGTCGAAATTTCGCGATACGCGAACCAGACATGATCGAACTCGATTCGGCCCAAGCCTTGCGGTCGCTTCACCACCGCGGGCGAAACCACTTGCACCGGCGTATCCAGCAGCTTGAAGATGCGCTCACTGGCGGCCATGGCCGACTGCAGGATGTTGTATTTCTCGCTGAAGTCCATGATGGGGCGGAAGAAGCGCAGCGAGTACTGGATGAAAGCGACCAGCACGCCCAACGATGCCACGGTCGGAACCAGGCGGAATGCGACCAGCGTTTTCCAGTTGAACTGCACGGCCACGCTGCTGGCCGTAATCCCGCGCATGATCCCGTTGCCGCCGAACCAGATGACGCAGGCAATCGCGATTGAAGAAAGAATCTCGATCACGGGATAGTAAACTGAGTAAGCCATGATCGCGTCTTTGAATGCGTCCATGTGGCTGCGGTTGATTTCCGAAAAGCGGTTGTAGGCCTTGCGCTCGCGATTGAACAGTTGCAGCACCATCATGCCGCTGACATGCTCCTGCAAATAGGCGTTGATGCGCGCAATGGCCACGCGAATGCGCCGGTAGGAATCGCGCACGCGGTCGCGGAAAATCTTTGTGGAATAAACGATGACTGGCAGCACGGCGAAGGTGATCAGCGCCAGCTTCCAGTTCATGCACAGCATGACGCCCACAATCCCGGCGAGCACAAAGAGATCTTCAAAAATGGAGACCACGCCCGAGGTGAACATTTCGTTCAAGGCGTCCACGTCGGTGGTGACCCGGGTTACCAGGCGGCCTACTGGATTGTGGTCGTAAAAAGCGACGTGCATGCGCTGCAGCAGGCGGAAGATCTGGCTGCGCAGATCGAACATTACTTTCTGGCCGGTCCACTGCATGAAGTAGGTCTGCAGGAACTCAAGCAGAAAACTGAACACAAGCAGGCCCACGTAAATGACCGCGATCTGCAAGACGCCGGTAAGCGGGCGGGAGCTGAGCCAGTTCCACATGCCGGCAGATGCGCCTTTGGTCGGCGAAAGATAGCGGTCAATGGCAACCTTGGTGAGATACGGCCCCAGCACGTCGGCAAATGACTTGAGGACAATCGAAGCCAGTGCAATCACGACCTGCCAGCGGTACGGGCGCAGATAGGTCAGCAGCCGCCGCATGAGGCGGCTGTCGTAGGCTTTGCCTAATATTTCTTCTTCCTGGGCCATCGGCTTCTTGCGGACCGGGCGGTAAAGAGGCGCCAGCGGCGCTGCTCATAGCGTACTTCAATTAGACGGCGGAGGCAGGCGAAAGGATAGAAAACGTTTGAGCCGATGTTGCAGATAGAGTGGATGGAAAAGTTCGAAGGGATAGTCCGATGGGATAATAGTCGGATATGGCCCTGGGCATCTACATCTCGGTTCCGTTCTGCCGCACCAAGTGCAGCTACTGCAACTTCGCGTCTGACGTGTTTTCGCGGGCAGTCTTCGAGCGTTACGTCGAACGGGTGTGCGCGGACATCGAGAATGCGGAGCGGATTGCCCGAGAAGCGGGCGAGCACATGGAACGCGCGGTGGATTCCATTTACCTCGGCGGAGGAACGCCGACCGTGCTTGAGGCCACGCAACTGGAGCGAATCTTCGCGACCGTGCGGTCGGAGTTTGATGTTCTGCGCGATGCGGAGATCACGGTCGAATGCGCTCCTGGCACGCTGACCCCGGCCATGCTCGATTGCCTTCTTCGCTGCGGCGTGAATCGCGTCAGCCTGGGTGTGCAATCGTTTGTAGACCAGGAAGCGGCCGCCGTCGGAAGGTTGCACAAGCGCACCACCGTGCTCGAAGACGTTGCCCGCCTGCGCGCAGCGGGAATCACGAACATCAATATCGACCTGATCGCGGGGCTGCCGCACCAAACCGCCGACGGTTGGGAGTTCTCGCTGGCTGAGGCCATTGCCACCGGCGCGCCGCATGTGAGCGTTTACATGCTCGAAGTGGACGAAGATTCGCGGCTGGGGCGCGAGTTGATGGCCGGCGGCACGCGCTATCATGCGCATTTCACGCCCGACGACGATGCAACCGCGGATTTTTATCTCGTCGCTGGTGAGCGCCTTGAAGCGGCCGGCATCGCGCGGTACGAGATCTCCAACTTCGCGCGGCCGGGTTTCGATTCGCGGCACAACTTAAAATACTGGAAGCGGCAGCCGTATATGGGTTTTGGCGTGGACGCGCATTCGATGCTTGCGTGTTCGGATCGTGGCGCGGAGGATGGCATGGTCGCAGTGCGATTCGCGACTGTCGACTCACTCGAACGATATATTTCCGGAGAGCCTTTGCCGCGCACTGTGGTGAACCCGAAGATGGCCCTCGAAGAAGCTTTTTTCCTCGGTCTGCGACTGACGCGAGGCGTTAATTTGCAGGAGATCGCGGCCGAATTTGGCGAAGAAGCCGTGAAAACTTTCCGCGACGCGATCGCCGAATCTCTTAACGATGAACTCCTGCAGCGCGACGGCGACGTCTTGCGCCTGAGCCCGCGCGGCAGATTGCTGTCCAACGAGGTGTTTCAGCGATTTCTCTCCGCGCCCGCCGCCGCGCAGTAACCGTAACGGAAGCAAACGCAGATGCTGCCACCGAACGGCAGACACGGGAAGTCTCATATTTTTCCAGACCATCCGGTCGGTTGGCGTAGTCGCGGCAACGCGCGCCCGCGTCAGTATTCATGCGGCTTCCTGCATCTTCGTCCAGATCGCCCCTCGGGTAACTTTTCCCGCCCGCTTCGCTATGTTCTAATCGAGAATCCGCATTCGCTCTGCAGAGCAAATGGGATGACTGACGAATGCGGCCCCTGGCCGGAGGCAAATTGGATTTTCAACTCAACGACGAGCAGTTGCAACTGAAGAAAAGCGTGCGCGAGTTCGCCGAACGCGAAATTCTACCCAACGTCATGAAATGGGACGAGGCCGGCGAATTCCCCCTGGCCACCATCAAGGAACTGGGCAAGCTGGGACTGATGGGCGCGATATTTCCCGCGGAATATGCGGGCGCGGGCATGGGTTATGTGGAATACGTTACCGCCATCGAAGAACTTTCGCGAGTGGATGGTTCGGTGGGCATCATCGTGGCGGCGCACACGTCGCTGTGCTCGAATCACATTTTTCTCGCCGGCAACGAGACGCAAAAGAAAAAATACGTCAGCAAGCTGGCCACGGGCGAATTCATCGGCGCCTGGGGTCTGACCGAGCCCTCTTCCGGTTCAGACGCAGGCAGCGCGCGCATGACCGCGGTGCGCAAAGGAAATAACTGGGTGCTCAACGGCACCAAGACATTCATCACCAATGGGCACTATGCCGACGTAATCGTCGCGATCGCCGTCACCGACCGCGCCGCGCACACCCACGGGCTTTCGGCGTTCGTCGTGGAAAAGGGAGCCAAGGGATTCCGTCCCGGCAAGAAAGAAAACAAACTGGGGCTGCGGGCCAGCGACACCGCCGAATTAATTTTCGAAGACTGCACCATCCCTGTGGAAAATCTGCTGGGCCAGGAAGGCGACGGATTCGTCGACTCCATGCGCGTGCTGGATGGCGGCCGCATTTCGATTGCGGCGCTGTCGCTGGGCATGGCGCAAGGCGCGTACGAAGCGGCGCTCCGCTATTCCAAAGAGCGCAGGCAATTCGGCAAGGCCATCGGCGAATTCCAGGCCATTCAGTGGAAGCTGGCCGACATGGCCACCGAGATCGACGCCGCCCGCCTGCTCACCATGCGCGCCGCTTCCATGAAAGACGCAGGCATGAAGACCACGCTGGAATCCTCCATGGCGAAACTTTACGCCAGCGAAGTGGCGGTGAAGTGCGCCAACGAAGGCGTGCAGATTCACGGCGGCTACGGGTTCATCAAAGACTATCCCGCCGAAAAGTTCTACCGCGACGTGAAGCTGTGCACCATTGGCGAAGGCACGAGTGAGATTCAGCGGATGGTGATTGCGAGACAGTTGCTGAAAGACTAGACCCCCTCGCAGCGGACTTCTTCTTCCTCGTCCACTGCTTTACACTGACAGTTTGAACCAACCCATCCACATCTGGATTGATCAGCTTCGCTCCGGCGACACTCGCGCTTTGGCGCGCGCCATCAGCATGGTGGAGAATCGCGCGCCGGGATCGTCCGAGCTGCTGAAAGCGTTGTTTCCCTCCACCGGCCACGCTCGCATCATTGGCCTGACTGGCGCTCCCGGAGCGGGCAAAAGCACGCTGGTCGACCAACTTGCGCGCTTCTATCGCCGGGGTGCAGATAACGAAAATCGCACCGTGGGCATCGTCGCGGTCGATCCGACCAGTCCCTACACCGGCGGAGCGATTCTCGGCGATCGCATCCGCATGCAAGAACATTTCTCCGACCCTGGCATCTACATTCGCAGCATGGCCACGCGCGGCTCGCTGGGCGGCTTGGCCCGCACCACGGCCGATGTGGCCACCCTGCTCGACGCTTCCGGCCGCGACCTGATTCTGATCGAAACCGTCGGCGTGGGCCAGGACGAAATCGAAATCGTTCGCCTCGCCGATGTCACCATCGTGATCCTCGTGCCCGGCATGGGCGACGACGTGCAGAGCATCAAGGCCGGCATCATGGAGATCGCCGATATCTTCGTCATCAACAAGAGCGACCACGACGGCGCCGACCGCGTGGAGCGCGAGATTCGCGCCCTGCAGTCGCTGGTTTTGCGCCACGATGGCTGGACTCCGTCCATCGTCAAAACTGTGGCCACTGAGGGATCTGGCGTGCCGGAACTGGCTGCGGCGATCGCGGAATATGAGGCGTATCTCAAGCGGGAAAACTTGGCGCTGAAAAAAAGCGCGCAGAATTGGCAGGAGCGGCTAGTTGAGATGCTGCGCGACGCCATGCTGGAAAAAGTTCGCCGGCAGTTCGGCGATGGCGAACTGTCGCGGTATGCGGCCGAAGTGGCTGAGCACAAACGCGATCCGTATACGCTGATTGAAGAGCTTGTAGAGGAGGCCGGGAAAAGTGATAAAGAACAGATTCCTCCCTAGTCCCCGTTGCTTGCGCAGTCGCAGACGGCTCGGAACGACAAAACGTAGAATGTCAGAACAGAATGAAACAATATTAGGAACATGAATTGTGGATTTCTCGATTGATCATCTCGGCATTGCGGTGAAGTCGCTGGCGGCGGCGCAGTCGATCTACGAAAAGCTGGGATTGAGCGTCTCGCCGGTTGAAACCGTCGAGCAGGAGCAGGTGCGCCTGGTGATGGTTCAGGTTGGCGACAGTCGTCTGGAATTGCTGGAAGCGACTTCGGAAGACTCTACCATCGCGAAGTTTATTTCCAAGCGCGGCGAGGGCCTGCACCATGTTTGTTTGCGCGTTCCAGACTTGCCCGCAGCCGTCGCGCGGCTCAAGAAAGATGGAGTGCGCCTGGTTTCCGAAGAGATCAAGACCGGAGCGGGCGGACACCAATATGTTTTCGTGCATCCCGCGAGCACAGGCGGTGTCCTATTGGAGCTGGTACAGGAAGAGGAATAAGTTAAAACAGAAACTGGCCACGGATTTTCACGGATCGTCACAGATCGACCAGGAAAACTCGCGACGAATACGACCAGGACATGCTTCTTCTCGCCATCGATACTTCGGGTAGAGACGGCAGCGTCGCGCTGGCGCAGGCCGGGGAGCATTGCGCTGACGTCAACCATGTTGAAACCGTCGAGACCGTGCCGTTGTCCGGCGGAACGTTTTCCGCGCAACTGGTGCCGCAGATCGCCGCGCTTCTGGCGCAACACAGTTTCACCAGGGATGATATCGGTGCATTCGCCGTGGCTTCCGGGCCGGGATCGTTTACCGGCTTGCGAGTGGGGCTGGCGGCCATTAAGGCGCTGGCTGAGATTTTGGGCAAGCCCATCGCCGCGGTTTCGCTGCTGGAAGTGGTCGCGCTCGCGGGCGGGTTGCTCGACGGGCCGCAGGGAAAGATCATGTCGCTTCTGGATGCGGGGCGCGGTGAAGTCTACGCCGGAGAATATGAGGTCGCGGGCGATGTTGCGCGGCGTTTGAGCGAACAACTTCTGTCCATGAGTGAATTTCTGGCACGGGCGCAGGGCAGCAACGTCCTGACGCCCGATGTGAACCTGGCGGCTGCGGCTCGCGCCGCCGGCTTGCCGGTCTCAATCGTCGATCCGATTTCCGCCGCCGCCATCGCTCGGCTGGGCTGGCGCAGGATTCATTCGGCTGAAACCGTAACGCCCGAGCAGTTAGAGGCAAACTACATTCGCCGATCCGATGCGGAAGTGATTGCCAAAATCAGCTAGCAGCCGTGTGGCGCAGCTCTGCGCAGCGGCTGAATCGCAGCCTGAAATCACGATGCTTCGCCTCGCCACTGCCGCCGACATCCCTGCAATCATGAATCTGGAGCGGCAATCCGCCGCCGCCGCCCACTGGACTGCGCAACACTACGAACTCCTCTTCGAGTTTGCGCCCAGCCCGCAAGCCGCATCATATCGTGCTGCCCTCCAGCATCTTGGGCTCGTGGTGCAAGCTGCGGGACCAGACGCGCTCGCAGCACAGCAGCCCAACACTGGCTTGATCGCCGCGCCCCCGATTCTTGCCTTCCTGATCGCGCGCCGGATCGAGGCTGAATGGGAACTGGAAAATCTGGTGGTAGCCGAAGCCGCGCGCCGGGGTGGACTGGGCAAGCGGCTGGTGAACGAGTTGATCGCGCGTGCGGCCGCAACCGGAGCCCGGGCCATCTTCCTGGAAGTGCGCGAATCCAATGCTGCCGCGCGTTCCCTTTATCACAGCGCCGGCTTCGAACTATCCGGACGCCGCGAAAACTACTACGCCAATCCTCACGAAGATGCAATCCTGTATCGCCTGTACCTTTCTTGAATTCTTCTCAAAACGAGACTGAACCAAGCCAAAAAACTGCACCAAGATTTGTCATTGAACCACTTTCCGGGCTATGGTAGCTTGAAGCCGTAAAATCCCCCGGTTGGAGGTCTGCTGGATGATGACTCCGAGAGACCATCTCCTGACTTCGCACGACGAATTTCGCAAGTTAGTTCAGGAGCATACGCAGTATTCTTCCCGTCTCGATACTCTCACCCAAAAGCGTTATCTCAGCGACGACGAAAAACTAGAGGAAGTCCGGCTTAAGAAGCTGAAGCTGCGGCTCAAAGATCAAATGGAGTCCATTGAGCGGCAGTTCCGGCAGCAATTCGACGCGCACGTGGCATAATTCCCACCATTTGAGCGCGGCCGTCGCCGCGAAGGGATTTCTTTATCTTCCACATGGCGCTCGCTAGCCCCTTTCTTTGTTTAGACTTGCGATATTTGGAATTTAGATTCGCCATATTCGGACTTGCGATTTGCGCTTGCGCAATTTCCCGTTGAATCTTCGGCAGGCCTTGCCCATGCCCGCTCTATAATCGGCGCCTGCTCTATAATTGGGACTTCTTCCCCATGGTCCGTGACGGCTACCTTTACGCGCTGGCTTTAATTGCGGCTGGGATTCTGGTTGGGTGGCTCGCGCAACCGGCCTGGGCTGTGCTGCCGGTGTGGCTGGCATTGTTCCTCCTCTGGTTTTTCCGCGATCCTGAGCGGGTCATACCGGATTCTCCCGGCGCTGTGGTTTCTCCTGCCGATGGCACAGTCACGTTGGTTTCGCCGGTCGTCGTGAGCGGCGAGAAGCACACCCGCATCAGCATCTTCCTCAGCGTTTTCGATGTACACGTTAACCGCACTCCTATCGGCGGAGTGATCCGCGATATTCGCTATCAGCGCGGAAAATTTCTCAATGCCATGAACCCGGCGTCGGCGGAACTCAACGAACAGAATGCGGTGACCGTCGAAGGCGATGGCCAGGTGGTGATCTTCAAGCAGATCGCCGGCCTGCTGGCCCGGCGCATCGTGTTCCGTCCCAGAGTCGGCGAGCGAGTGGAACGCGGGCAGCGGGTGGGGCTCATCAAGTTTGGCTCGCGCGTGGACGTGCTGCTCGACGCGTCCGCCAGCCTGCAGGTAGCCGCAGGAGATCGCGTTCGCGGCGGCGCCAGCGTTCTGGCGTACCTGCAACCCAAGCCGGAACTGGTGGCCGCGGGCACGCGTTCCGCAACCGGAGGCTCGAGTTGATGGATCTTGCTATCCCCCCACCGAAGCGCGACCCGCAGCGCCAGCGCAGCATGCGCAAGGGAATGTACATCCTGCCCTCGCTGTTCACCACGGGCAACATTGCGGCGGGATTCTACGCCATCATGCAAATCATGCATGCCACGTCCACCGAGTTCTATCATCTGGATTATGCGGCCAAGGCGATCGGCTTCGCGGTGCTGTTCGACGGCCTCGATGGCCGCATCGCGCGCATGACCGGCACCAGCAGCGACTTCGGCAAAGAACTCGACTCCCTGGCCGATGTCATCACCTTCGGCGTGGCTCCGGCCATGCTGGCCTGGGCCTGGGGCTTCAACCTGATGCCTTCAGTCCTCCCGACCGGGAGCATCAACATTAAATTGACGCAATTGGGGTCGATTGCCTGCTTCCTGTTTCTGATGGCAGGGGCCAGCCGCCTGGCGCGTTTCAACATCACCACCAATCCCCAGCCTTCCAATCCCGGGCGTCCGGGCAAGAAATATTTTGTCGGCATGCCGATTCCTGCCGGAGCTGGCGTGATTGCCGCGGTAGTCCACTTCGAAGGCGGCGATCCCGTCCAATCCTGGTACACCGCGCTTACCTGGCTGGCGATGGTGGTGGCCGTGGGCTATCTGATGGTGAGCACCTGGCGCTTTTACAGTTTCAAGGATATCGACTTCCGGTCGCGCCATCCCTTCCGCGTGATCATCCTGCTGGCCGCACTCGTCGCCGGCATCTGGGTTTTCTCCGGGCCTGTGCTGTTCGGGGTTGCGCTGCTATACATGTTTTCCGGCGTGCTCTGGCGTTTGCAGTGGATCTTCCGCCGCCATGGCGACCCGCCGCCGCCCAGTTACAAACAAGCTTCGCAGACTTCATGAGCGCGCCTCCCAAACCCGTCATTATTCCGCATGGAACCAGCGCCCGCGGCAACCTCTACCGCGCGGCCATCGTGGGCGCGGCCACGCTGAAAGGGAAAGAAGTCGCCGAAGTGCTCACCGAGCGCAACTTTCCCACCGTGGATGTGCGCCTGCTCGATGACGACGACTCCATCGGCCAGCTCGAGGCCATGGGCGATGAGATTAACTTTATTCAGAGCGTGCGCACCGAGCAATTCGGCCGCGTAGATTTTACTTTCTTCGCCGGCGATGCCGAGAGCACGCGCAAGAACTGGAAGACGGCGCGCAATGCGGGCAGCGCCATCATCGATCTTTCCGGCGTGCTCGAAGAGGAACCTGGCGCCACCGTGCGTTCGGTGTGGCTGGAGCGCGAGCGCGGACACGTCCTCGCTCCCGAGTTGCAGCCGGGACCGTGCGTAGCCGCCCATCCGGCCGCGGTGATGCTGGCTTTGCTTTTGTTGCGGGCGCGAAAAGCGGGCGCCATTCGCCGCGCCGTTGCTACCGTTTTCGAGCCGGCCTCGGAGCGCGGACAGAAAGGCATGGACGAGTTGCATCGGCAAACGGTGAACTTGCTTTCGTTCCAGCCTCTGCCCAAAGACATTTACGACGCGCAGGTAGCCTTCAATCTGCTGGCGAGCTGTGGGCAAGGCTCACGGCCCGCGCTGGCATCGCTGGAAGCGCGCGTGCTTCGCCATTACGGCAAGATCGCGGACAAGCTCGCCGGAGAAAACATCGCCGGAGAAGATCCGCCGTGGCCTTCGCTGATGTTGTTGCAAGCCCCGGTGTTCCACGGTTATGCGCTGGCAATCTTTCTAGAGATGGAGCAGGCATCGGATCGCGAGCGGGTATCGCTCGTGCTGGCCGGAGATCACGTGACCATTGCGGGCGCGGACGATGAACTCCCCAATAACGTGAATTCGGCGGGACAGGCTGACATTCTGGTCTCGGTGAAGAACGACGCCGACCAGCCCGCCGGAGTCTGGCTGTGGGCCGCGGCCGACAACCTGCGCATCGCCGCCACGAATGCGGTGGAATGCGCCGAAACCATGATCGCCACTCGCCCTCTGGGAAAAATTCAGTGAGTTCGGGGTGGAATCCAGTGAAGCCGCGCCGGACTTGGCCGGTTAACGTTTGGTCGGTTCTGTTTTTGCTGGCCGCCACCGGCTGCGGCTACCACACCGCCGGCCACGCCGTGCAGCTTCCGGAAAATATCAAAACCATCGCCATTCCCGCCTTCGTCAATGACACAAACACGTACCGCATCGAGCAGATGCTGACCGCTTCCGTGGTGCGCGAATTTACAACCCGCACGCATTACCACTTGCTGAACGATACCAGCGAAGCCGCCGACGCCACGCTGCGCGGCACCGTGCTCTCGACTTCAGCCTCGCCCCTTACCTACAACAACGCCACCGGACAGGCTGCGAGCGTTCTGGTGGTCGTGAGCATGAAGGTTGAGCTTACGGACCGCCAGGGCAAGGTGCTCTACCAGAATCCTGTGTACCTGTTTCGCGAGCAGTATGAAGTCTCGCAGGATCTGGCCAGTTTCTTTGAGGAAGATTCGCCGGCGTTCCGCCGCTTGTCGCAGGATTTTGCCCGCACCCTCGTCTCGAATATTCTGGAAGGCTTTTAGGACAGGTGACCAAGTGAAGAGATCGTCTACGTCTTTAGATGTGGAGAAGGTTATCTGCCAGCAATATCGGTGAAGTCGGCGGAAAATCCCCGTGGTGGAGATTCCAAAAACGCTATCCGCCTGTCACCGGGAAACCCCCGCCATGCGATTTGTAGCACCCATAGAGCGACGAAAACGATCCCAGACATCCTGGAGGTCACCTCGGCACTTTCTACGCAGCCACGCGCTTGGAAAATCGATTTGCCTCCACGTTTCTTTAGAATCAATCACTTACCATGCCTTGTGTATAACTACTGGAAATACAATATGTTAGGCATCGACAGAGTGTACCGCTCACGGAAAATCAACAACTTACGGGTGCCGCTCAGAGGCGAAGCGGATGTTTTCGGCTCGCCATCCATGTGCGACTCTGAGATGAACGTCTCCTTGCGGGAGGCTATCCGGCCCATCATTCCGCACCATGACGGACACTCTTCCAGGGCTGAACTTCTCCACCGAGTCCACACGTTCTCCTAGCAGACGCATTACAATACTGGCGGAACGAACATGACTGTTGCGAACACGATTTGCGCGAACACAATTTGCGCGAAGACGACTAGAGGAACGAACATGCTGTGCGCTCTGCATAATCTGGAGAGTCTTTGATGCGGGCCTTCGCCCAGGCCGATCGCTTCGTGAGCGAGCTTGAATCGCGCAAGCTGCGCGCGGCGTACGTATTCGTGGGCGACGAAGCCTTTTTCCGCAAGCGCTTTCGCGACGCCATTCTCGAACACCTGGTTCCCGCCGATCTGCGCGACTTCAGCTTGTTCGAGTTCGATCTCGCCGAGAACGATCTGGCGGAAGTTCTCGACCGCGCCCGCACGCCTTCGCTGATGGCGCCGTTTCAGGTTTTCTTTGTGCGCGGGGTGAAGAATCTGTTTGGCCGCGGCTCGAATGAAGAGAAGCTGGCCGCGATTGAAGAGTATTGCAGGAACCCGAATCCCGATGCGCTGATTGTCTTTGTCGCCGACCACATCAGCATTCCCGCCGACGTGCGCCGCATGGAGATGCAAGACAAAGAGCGCTACCAGCGCATCCGCGAAACCATGGGCCAGTATTGCGGAATCGTCGAACTGGCGCGTGTGGAAGAAGGCGAAGCCGTGCGCTGGATCGCCGAATACTGCGCCGGCCGCGGCGTGAAGGTCGAGTCGGACGGCGCGCGCGAACTGGTGGACGCGCTCGGCGGCGACATGATGATGATTTCGAACGAGTTGGAGAAGCTGATTCTCTACGTGGGCGAGAAAAAGCGCATCACGCTGGGCGACGTGGAAACCATGGTTCTGGCCGCGAAACAGCGGTCGTTGTATGAGTTGACCGACGCGATCTCGGCAAAAGAGCGCGTGCGCGCGCTGGAAGTGCTGGATGCGATGCTTTCTTCGGGCGATGGCGAAGAAGCCGCCATCGGCCATATCTATATGCTGGCCAAGACTTTCCGGCAGATGCTGGTGATTCTTGAACGCAACGTACGCGACCAGCGCATGTTGTGGGCGGCGCTGTGGCAAGGCTTTCGCGTGCCTCCGTTTGCCGCCGACGACATTATCAAACAGGCCCGCCGCTACAAATCGCGCCGCGATCTGACGCGTGCGATTCGCTTGGTGGCCAAGGCAGATTTGGCTTTGCGTTCCAATCCCGTGAGCAAGCGCATGGTGCTGGAACGTCTGGTGATGGATTTGACCACCGAACCCAAGCTGGAAGCGCCGGGATGGATGCAGGATCAGTTGCCGGTGTGAAGTACTTCTAGTCGACTCCCACGGGATTAAGTGAGTCTTGGAGCCCATTATGACGACGGGAATCAAATTCAGGCACAGTGCTGGATTTGGACGCCGGATGGAATACTGGCTGATCGGGCGGATGTTGCGCGAGGGGCTAGATGTCTACGTCCCCTTAGTCGATGATTTCGGCATCGACGCGGTGATACGTAAGCAGGACAACGAGTTCATAGAGGTTCAGATCAAAGCGCGATCTGAGACGGTCAAAGAAGGCGACGCCGCACTCTTCGCGGCCATCGAACACCCCAAACTCCGAAAGAATTATTATTTTGTGTTTTACTCCGAGCGCCTTGACGCCATGTGGATCGTGTCGTCAGAGGAATTGATCTCTGAAGCTAATCAAAATAAGAAGGGAAAGAACAAGGGCAAGCGCTCGATTTGGTTCAACGGTAGGAAGACCGACAAGGCAACAGGGAACAAGATAGAGTATCCCTACCCCAAGTTCGAAAAATACCGAGCGACGAATTTCTCCATTTTCCGGCAGGTGACGGGTTTAGTCGTAAAGCCCTCACCAGAGCTCACGACCGAGCCCTAAAGCGCTACTTCATCGCGTTGACGCGGGCGCCGAGGCGGGACTTGTAGCGCGAGGCGGTGTTTTCGTGCAGCGTACCTTTTTGGATGGCCTTGTCGAGCACGGAGACGGTGGCGCGGTAGGTCTGCTCGGCGGTTTTCTTGTCGCCTTTTTCGATGGTCTCGCGCAGATCGCGCAACGCGCCGCGCAGACGGGAGGTGTTGGCGCGATTGGTGGCGGTTCGTTTTACGGTCTGGCGGGCGCGCTTCAGCGCCGAATGATGATTAGCCATGTGTGATTCGTTACCTTCGTGTGTACAGCGAGATATTCGGTGAGTGCCGAATAAGTTATTGTACGGGAGTAAGTCTCGACTGGTCAAACACATGGCACGGCCTCTTGTGGCGGATCCGCTGGCGCGTATGAAGGTCCTGCTCGATTCCTCGACGCCCATTGTGGCGATTGAGACGGTCGAAGAAGTCCGCGCGGTTCGGCTTGTGCACGCGGCATGCGCGGCGCTGAACCTCGCGGTATTCGAGTGGACGATTGCCAGCGGCCTTGTCCGCTGTGGCAGCGAGGTAGGTGAAGTAGTGGCCGAAAGCCGGGGCTCGACTGCGGCCTATGGCGCTGCGGCTCAGGAGGCGCCAGCCAACTCAAAAGCCATCTACCACAGCCAGGAGCCCGCGCAAATGCTCGCAAACCTCGAGGGCATTTCGGTTGGTGCGGCGTTCATTCTGAAAGACCTGCACCGCCATATGGACGAGCCGGTGGTGGTTCGGCGGTTGCGCGATGTCGGGCAGAAATTTTCTGAGAACCGGCGCACTATTATTCTGACCTCGCCGAAGATTGAGATTCCTCCCGAGTTGAGCGGGCTCGTGGAGTTTCTTGAGCTGCCTTTACCGGACCGGCTGCGATTGCGCCAGATCGTTGACGAGGTTGTGGTCAGAATCTCCAGGAACCACACCCTGCAACGGAAACTCGACGGCAACGGTTTTGACGCTCTGGTCGAAAGCCTGAGCGGCCTGACGGAGGAAGAATCAGAGCGCGCCCTGTCTCAAGCTCTAGTGGCGCGGTATGCCTTGTGCCCTGAGATTGCGAGCGATGTGCTCGAGACCAAGAAATCTTTGCTGCGGCGCTCTGAAATGCTGGAGTTCGTGGAAGCGGACGCAGCTTTTTCCAGCGTGGGCGGAATGGATCATTTGAAACGGTGGCTCGTGCAGAGGCGAGGCTCATGGGGGGACTCAGCGCGCGATTTTGGGCTGGAGCCGCCGCACGGCATGATCATCCTGGGTGTGCAGGGATGCGGAAAGTCGCTGTGTGCGCGGGCCGTAGCGGGAGAGTGGGACCTGCCGCTGGTGAAGTTCGATACCGCAGCGGTCTACGACAAATACATCGGCGAAACGGAGAAACGAATGCGCAAGGTCTTCGAGGTTGCCGAAGGACTTGCACCGTGCGTGCTCTGGATTGATGAGTTGGAGAAAATATTTGCCGGCAGTGGGCCGGATTCGGCATCGGCCGACGCTGGAGTTTCTTCACGGCTGCTGGCGTCGTTCCTCTCCTGGATGCAGGATCGCAAGGCGCCCGTATTCGTGGCTGCCACATGCAACAATGTGACGATCCTGCCTCCGGAACTGATCCGCAAAGGCCGGTTTGATGAACTTTTCTTCGTTGATCTGCCGGATCAGGCGGAGCGCAAGCAGATCTTCTCTATTGAATTGGCGAGGAGAAAACGCAATCCCGCGGAGTTTGACCTGGATCACGTTGCTGCGGCTGCGAAAGGATATTCCGGTGCGGAAATCGATGCCGCCGTACAGACGGGACTCTATGCTGCATTTTCCGAGAAGACGCAACTGACGACTCCGTTGTTGCTGGACGCCCTGGCGCAGACTGTACCGCTCTCAACTACGCGTGCGGAGGAGGTTCAAGCTTTGCGCCAATGGGCAAAGACGCGAGCGGTGCCAGCATCGCCGGCGATGTCAGCATCGACGGCGGGCGAGGGCGGATAGGCCCAGGCTGCCATTGACTCCCACTCCGCGCCGGGGTAGGCTTTAGGGCAATGGTTGTGGCTTGCCCTAAGGGCATGACTATTCCGGGTGGTTCCGTCTCCAAGCACAATCTTGTTTTGTCCGCGCTCGGGCTGAGGTGTAAGTGTTTTCTGAGGATTGGCGACAGAAGCGCCTCGCTGCGCTCGGCTGGACAGCCGAGGCGGCTGTCCCCACATGGTTCATCTCCACCCAGTTCATCTCCCCATGTCTCATCTCCACATGGTTTATCTCCACATGGTTCCATCTAAAGAGACTGAATGAAGAAAAGTATCGGGATTAGTCCCAACATCGAGACGTTGTTCGGCACGCGCGACGAGAACGTGCGTGTGCTGGAAGACGGGCTGAACATCGCCATCAATTTGCGGTCGAACAGCATCGAACTGGAGGGCGCGGCGCGCGATGTGGCGCGCGCGGAACAGGTTTTTGCCGACTACGAGAACCTGCAACGCTCCGGATATGGCTTCAACAATGGCGATCTCAACAGCATGTTGCGCGTGCTGACGGCGGACCCCAGCGCGACTCTGCGCGGACTGGCCGATGCCGGGAAGCAACGCTCGATGGGGCGGCGCACGGTGCAGCCCAAGAGCCCGAATCAGCGGCGCTATCTGGAAGCGATCGAGAAGCACGACATGGTATTTGGCATTGGCCCGGCCGGGACGGGCAAGACTTATCTGGCGGTGGCGATGGCGATTTCGGCGCTGATGGCCAAGCGCGTGAACCGAATTATTCTGGCGCGGCCGGCGGTGGAAGCGGGCGAGCGCCTGGGATTTTTGCCGGGCACGATACAGGATAAGATCGATCCTTATCTGCGGCCGCTATATGACGCGTTGTACGACATGCTGGACCCGGAAAAGGTCGATCGCTATCTGGAAAGAAACGTGATCGAAATCGCTCCGATTGCATTTATGCGGGGGCGCACGTTGAACGATTCGTTCGTGATTCTGGACGAGGCGCAGAATACGACGTCGGAGCAGATGAAGATGTTCGTCACGCGGCTGGGGTTCAACTCGAAAGCGGTAATTACCGGCGACATCACGCAGATTGACTTGCCCAACGCGCGGCGCAGCGGTTTGCTCGAAGTGCTGGACGTGCTGAAGAGCGTGGAAGGTCTGGCGTTTGTGCACTTCGACGAATCGGATGTGGTGCGGCACCATCTGGTGCAGCGCATCATTCGCGCCTATGACGAGCACAAGATGCGCGCCGCCGAGCAGATGGCGCTGCCAGGCGAAAGCAAGCGCGCGGAAAGCAAGCGCGCGGGCGCAGTTGCGGATGGGAGCGAACGACCCGCAGCGAATAGATCCCGGAACGAGCCGAAGCCGGAATCTGCCGAAGCTGAGGGATAGAAACGGGAGTGCGCAGACGGAGGGCTCTGACTCGGGCCCTCCGGTTTGTTTTGGTGGAGGTTCCGAGAATAAGTTCGGCGGGTGAGCGGTTGGAGCGACGGGGATGTAGAGAGAAATCGCAGAGGTCGCTGAGAACAACGTGGTCATTTTGCGCAAGCGAGTTGCGGGGCTGAGCGAGACGGCGCTGGAACGCTTTGTGCTGCGGGCCAGGCGCGCCGTCCGCCTGAAGGGCACGGTGAATGTGCTGGTGACGGGCGGCGGCGAGGTGCGAGCATTGAACCGCAAGTTTCGCGGCAAGAACATTACCACGGATGTTTTGTCGTTTCCTGCGTCGTCGGCTGGAGCGCGCGGAGCGGGACGGCTGGCGGGCGAGATTGCGATTTCCGCCGAGATTGCGGCGCGAAACGCGGACCAGTTAGGGCATTCCGCGGCCGATGAGGTGAAGATTCTGACGCTGCACGGAATCCTTCATTTGGCGGGGTTCGATCATGAGCGCGATAATGGCGAGATGGCGCGCCGGGAAATTCGATTGCGACAACAACTGAGGTTGCCAGTGGGGCTGATTGAAAGAGCGCTGAGTGAAAGAGCGGCGACTGAAAGAGCGGAGATGGCCGCGGAAAACACCTGGAACCACAGAGGACGTGCGGGTTCCGGGAGGCGCCGGGCGCGCACATCAACATCGGGTGCAGCCGGGGCGCGGAGGACGCGATGAATCTGGCCGTCGGCATCGCGCTATTTTTCCTGATCGCATTGCTGGCGCTGGTCTCTTATGTGGACCGCGTGTACCAGGAGGTGGGCAAGTTTCTTTCGCGGGAGTTTCAGGCCAACATCGACGTGTTCGAGCAGAAGGTTGAGCCGGCGCTGCGGGTAAGCCGGCAACGCGCCGCTCTCTCGATGGCAGTGCTGACGCAGTTAACCATGGCTGCGATCGGGCTGCTGGCGGGCTTTGTGGTGTTCGGCGATCAGCACTGGAGCGCGTACGAGGTTCTGCAAGCGAGCATTAGCCTGGTGCTGGTAGTGGTGATCTGCAACCGGTTTGTGCCGTTTGTTTTCTTCTCGCGCACCGATGGCGCGTGGCTCGTGCGCTGGACCTGGCTCTTGAGAGTTCTGATTTACCTGGCGATGCCGGCGACGATCATTCTTGGTTTTCTGCGGTCGGTTGCGGCGCTGACCCGGCACAATACGGGCGAACAACCGGAAAGCGCGGCGGAAGCGGTGGATGCGCTGATTGAAGCAGGACAGGAAGAAGGGATTATCCAGGAGGGCGACCGGGATCTGATTCAGTCGGTGGTGGAGTTCAGCGGCAAGACAGTGCGCGAGGCGATGAAGCCGCGTCCGGAGATGTTTGCCGTGCCGATGGAAACCACGGTGGAACGGTTCATCGACATGTTGCGCACCAGGCGCTACTCGCGGGTGCCGGTGTATGAAGAAAGCATTCACAACATCAAAGGCATCGTGTATGCGCAGGACGTGCTGCAGGTGCCCGACAGCGAAGCGCCTCAGCGCACGCTGCGCACGCTGATGCGGAGCGACGTGTATTTCGTGCCGGAGAGCAAACTGGGCAGCGATTTGTTGCGCGAGATGCAGAAAAACAATATCCGCATCGCGATTGTGGTGGATGAATACGGCGGCGTGGCCGGGCTGGTGACGATTGAAGATCTGGTGGAAGAAATTGTCGGCGAAATCCGCGACGAGCATGAGAAGCCGGAAATCCTGCGGGAGAGCGACCATTCGTATGTGGTTTCCGGAGGAATGGATGTGGATCGCCTGGCCGAACTTTTCGGGGCGCGGCCGGAGGGCGGGGAATCGGCTACGGTGGCGGGTTTGGTGAACGAACTCGCCGGACACATTCCGCAGCGGGGTGAAGTGGTGGAAGACGATGGTTTGCGCTTTGAAGTTTTGGAATCGACCGACCGCAAAGTGGAGCGGGTGCGAATTACGGCGGTGCAGCCGCAGCAGTTGAAGCTGATATAGTCGAAAATCGGGCGTCGGACCTCGGACCTCAGACCTTGGACCTTTCCGAGTGAGGTCCGAGGTCTGAGGTCTAAGGTCCGCGGTCTGGCGTCCTGGTCGTGCATTGGGAAGCCTGAAAGCCAAGCCATGCCCTTTCGCTCCGGTTTCGTGTGTATTCTCGGGCGCCCGAATGCGGGCAAGTCCACGCTGCTGAATGCGCTGGTGGGCGAGAAGCTGGCCATCATTTCGCGCAAACCGCAAACCACGCGAAATCGGATTCAAGGCGTGGTCCATCTACCGAAGCGCAAGGGGCGAGACGGCGCGCAGATCGTGCTGATCGACACGCCGGGCGTCCACAAGCCGGATAGTTCTCTGGGCCGGAAAATGATGGTGGAAGTGCGCGAGGCGCTGGAGGGCTGCGACCTTGTGCTCGTGATTATGGATGCGGCGCGCAAGTTCGAAACTCGCGACCAGTATGCGCTCGACTTGTTGAAGCAATCTCGAACTCCCGCTTTTCTCATCCTGAATAAAGTCGATCTGATCCGCGACAAAGAAAAACTTCTGCCGCTGATCGAGGAATATCGCAAGCTGCACGACTTTCGCGAAGTGATTCCGATTTCAGCACTGAAGCGGGACGGGCTCGAAGCGCTGCTGAAAAAAGTAGTGGCGGCGCTGCCGGCGGGGCCGGCATATTTTGGAGAAGATCAGGTCACCGATCAGCCGGCACGATTCATGACAGCGGAAATCATCCGCGAACAGATACTGCAGGGAACCGAAGAAGAGATTCCTTATGCGACTACAGTGATGATCGACAGTTTCGAGGAGGGCGCGAAGCTCACCCGGATTGCAGCCACAATCTATTGCGAACGTGCGGGGCAAAAAGGAATTCTGGTGGGGAAGCGCGGGCAGATGCTCAAGAAAATCGGCAGCGCGGCACGTTGGCAGATCGAGCGCATGGTGGGAACCAAGGTTTATCTGGAACTCTACGTCAAGGTGCAGCCGGGTTGGCGCGATTCCCGAGGGTTTGTGGAAGAGCTGGATTGGAGAAGGCAGTTGGAGCAGTTGACCGGGCGGCCGGCGGAACACACTAAACAGTTCGAGAATTCTAAGTTCGCGGCGCACAACAATCACTCCAAATGACAATTTGTCTGGTCCCGCCGGGAGCGCCGTTCCGTGATGGAATTTGTCGCATCCGGGTTTCGCGGCTAGAATTGAGATCTATAGGGCTAATCCGAATTCTGGAACGAGCCTAAACTCATGCCATCTGGAGATTCTCCCGAGCAGCATTTTCCCGAGCAGGACTTTGATCCCAGTCGATTGACGCTGTGTTTGCAGAGAACACTGGTGGCCCAGCGGACGGCGATCGAACCGGTCGTGCAAGAGGTGATGGAAGCAGTCCGGCAGGCGAAGTGCGTCGACGGCAAGGAAGACGCGATCGAACTGGCGCTGCAGGAAGCGCTGGCCAATGCCGTGATTCACGGCGCCAAGGAGGACCCGACGAAGACGGTGGAGTGTGTGGTGGCGTGCGATAGTGGGAAGGGCATTCTGATTATTGTGCGGGACCCGGGGACGGGATTCCGTCCTGAGACGATCGCCAGTTGCACGGTGGGAGAAAACGTCTATTCCAATCATGGCCGCGGGATATTTCTCATCAGCCAGCTCATGGATGAAGTGAAGTTCCGCAAAAACGGGGCTGAGATTCACATGGTCAAGCGGTAGATAAGCCCGGACCTTGGACCTCGGACTTCAGACCTTGGACCTCGGACCTTGGACTTCAGCCGTCCTCCACCCCAGACCGCGGCAGCTGAGGTCCCAAGTCTGAGGTGCGATGCCCGCTTTTTATTCTTTTGCAGCGATGCCCAAAGTTTTCATCTTGCGGTAGAGATGGCTGCGCTCAAGCCCCAGCACCTCGGCGGCGCGGGTGACGTTGCCGTGGTTTTCGTCGAGCTTCTTGAGAATGTAATCGCGCTCATAGGAATCGCGGGCCTGGTGCAGGGTAGAGAACTCGCTGCGTGAGACGCGCCGGTTGCCATCGCGGTAGACCAGAGGCGGCAGATGCTTGCGTTCGAAGCGCGCGGTGGTTGGGTTCATGATCACGATGCGCTCGATCACGTTGCGCAGCTCACGCACGTTGCCCGGCCACGGGTAACGCATCAGCACCTCGATGGCATCGTCGGTGATCTCGCGCGGGCGGCGGCCGTAGGTTGCGGCGAACTCCTTGAGAAAGTGCCGGGCAAAAAGCGGGATGTCCTCCTTGCGTTCGCGCAGCGGCGGGACGAAGAAGGGAATCACGTTCAGCCGGTAAAACAGGTCTTCGCGAAAGTTCCCCTTGGAGATTTCTTCTTCCAGGTCTTTGTTGGTGGAAGCGATGACGCGAACGTCGACGGTGATGGTTTCTTCGCTGCCCAAAGGAGTGAAGCTCTGCTCATCGAGAGTGCGCAGCACCTTGGATTGGGTTTTCAGGCTCATATCGCCGACTTCGTCGAGAAACAAGGTTCCGCCGTTGGCCTTCTGGAATTTGCCTTCCTTGTCCGTCTGCGCGCCGGGGAACGATCCCTTGCGATGGCCGAACAGCTCGCTCTCGATGAGATCTTCCGGGATGGCGGCGCAATTGACCTCTACAAAAGTTTCATCCTTGCGCAGGCTCTGCACGCGAATCGCGTGGGCTACCAATTCCTTGCCCGTGCCGGACTCGCCATAGATGAGAACGCGGCCGTTGGTGGGCGCCATGAGGCCAATCTGCTGGCGCAGAGCTTTCATGGGAATGCTGTCGCCGACAATCACGCTCTTGGGATGCAGCTGTTTTTTCAGGTCGACGTTTTCGCGGCGAAGCTTTTTCGACTCGATTGCATTCTTGAGCAGGATTAGGGTCTTGTCGATGGAAAGCGGCTTCTCGAGAAAATCGTAGGCCCCCAGCTTGGTGGCCCGCACTGCGGTTTCGATGGTGCCATGGCCGGAGATCATGACCACTTCGGGCGGGTTATCGAGCTCACGGATTCTCTCCAGCGTTTCCAGCCCGTCGATTCCGGGCAGCCAGACGTCGAGCAAAACCACATCGTAACTGTGCCGGCGCCGGAGCAGTTCGAGGCACTCCTCGCCGTTTTCCACCGAGGCAGAATCGTAGCCCTCGTCGGCCAGTACGCCTTCGAGCGATTCGCGGATGCCGGTTTCATCGTCAACGATGAGAATGCTAGGCATGTTGAACCGTAACTTCCGGGTTCGCGGTTTCGACCACGACCGGCAGTTCCACCACAAAGCGGGCGCCGATCGGCTTGTTTTCTTCGACGCGGATGGAGCCGTGATGTTCTTCGATCACGCGGCTGACGATGGCCAGGCCCAGGCCGGTGCCGCGCTTCTTGGTCGAGAAATAAGGGAGGAAGAGCCTTTCCTTGAGTTCGCGGGTGACGCCGTGGCCAGTGTCGGCCACTATGATTTCGACGGCGTCGCGGCTGGCCACCAGCGCAGTGGAAATCTGGATTTCGCGCACTTGCGAAGCCTGCAGCGCCTCGGCGGCGTTATCGACCAGATTCGCGACTGCGCGTTTGAGGGCCTCGGCGTCGGCCATGACCTTGGGCAAATCCGCAGCCAGCGACTTCTGCAGCGTGATTCCCACCAGCCTTCCATGGAACATGGCCACCGCGCTCTCCACAATTTCATTGAGGTCGGCGGGCTGCGGAGTAGAAGCGGGGAATCGGGCCAGAGTGGAAAATTCATCCACCAGGCGGCGCACGGTTTCCACAGCGCCGGCGATGGTTTCGGCACAGGAGCGAACGATTTCAAGAGAAGCCGCTTGCGGAGGCGTGCTGCGCTCGAGATGCCGCCGGATGCGCTCGGCCGACAGGGCGATGGGGGTGAGCGGATTCTTGATTTCATGGGCCACGCGCCGCGCCACTTCGCGCCACGCCGCCTGCTTCTGCGCTCTCAGCAGATCGGAAAGATCTTCCAGCACAATCACATATCCGGATGGCTCACCCTGAAGCTGCAGCGTAGACACAGTGACCGCCACGTTCAAGGGAGCGCGGGGCAGAGGCATCTCCATTTGGCTGGTGGTCATGCCCATACGATCGGCGCGGCGCAACAGGAGTTCGAGATCCTGCAGCACTTCGCCCGAGAACACGTCCGTCAAGTGCGCGCCCCGCAACACCCGCGGTTCGGTGGGAGGACCGTCAGGATAAAACATCCGCAACAGCGCCTGGTTGGCATGGGTCACGCGCCGCGAGGCGTCGAGCGAGAGCACGCCCGTGGGAATGCTTTCGAGAATGGTTTCCATCTGGCGGCGGGAAGATTCGGTTTGCCGGCGACTGGTCTCAAGCTCTTCCGCCATGCGATTGAAGGAGCGGACGAGATCGCCAATTTCATCGGCGGCGCTGACATCCACGCGATAATCGAGGCGTCCGCGGGAAATCTCCTCCATCGCTTCCGCCAGGGCGGCCACGGGACGCGTTACCAGTTTCGACAAAAACAGCGCCAGCCAGGTCGTGACAAAAAGCACCATCATGGTAAGCAACAGAAGCAGACCCATATAGGTCTGACGAACGTGTTTGCGCTCGCGGCTGAGCTGAAGGTAACGGAGCTGACTGGCCTCCACCTGCTTGACCGTCTGGGAGAATTCTTTCGGCAAGGGGATAGCAACGAGGATCAGACCGTCTATGCCGACAGGTGCGCTACCCAATGTGTATTCCGTCTGCTCCCAGGTGAAGCGGGCGGGTCGGCTGGCGATCGCATCTTGCAAAGGCAATCTGGATTTTAAGAGGGCCCACGAGGCCGGCGCGTTCAGATCAGCCTGCGCGTTGCCCGCCTGCAATGCCAAGGCAAACCCGCCCTGCAAGGTGAGTTCGTGATTGTGAAATTCGCTTAACAGCGACGAAAAATCTCCGGCAGAAAAATCGCGCTGCGTCTCCGGGGAGGCGGCAATGGAAAGCGCTTCAGCGCGCGCGTTCTGTGCCGCATAGCTGGCCAGCAGCGAAGCCATGGCGTCAGTATCCGCGCGAACCTCCTCCACCGGAGCGGAGAACCATTTGTCAATGGAGCGGTTCATCAGGCCGTAGGAGAACCAATACATCACCATGACCGGGGCGAAAGAAAGCAGCAGCGCGCCAACTACCATGCGCGTGCGGAACTTCGAGCCCAACACTCCCAGGCGGCGCTCGGCAAACAGCTTCAGCAGATTGCGCGCCAGCACGAAGGTAAGAGCAACGAACAGAAGAGAAATCAGCAGTGAGAGGGCATAAAAAACCACGACCTGCTGGTTGGTATCAGGGCTGAGTATTGTCTGGTTAAACGCAGTTTGGGAAACCAGAACGGCAAGCAGAAGGAAGACCGGAATTGACAGCAGAATAATCGCGCGCTTGCGGTTGGAGGTCTTTTGCGGACGGGTTGGCGCCGGTTGAGACACGATGATTTTCTGCTGCGGCAAACGCACAAGCGCACAATTGCGGGCGATTCGCCAGGCGGAACAATTATAGACGCTCAGGAAGCGGGGAATTAGCTCCTGTAGCAATGTCGGTCAACGTCGGTCAACGCGGAACTGAACGTCCGGCGGAAAGCGCATCGAGCACGGCACGATAGGCAGGCTTTGGGTCGTAGTTTCGGTCAAAAGGCAATGCCCAGCCGCGAGTGTGACGCGAGAACGAGCCGATCCATGAATACTTGTCGGTAAATCCCCAGGTTTGAATCGCGGTGCAACCCGGATACTGAAGGCAGGTCTGCACGATGCCGCGATAGATTTCCGCTTGCCGATTCACGTCGTCGGGATGAAGCAAGCCGCCAGAAGAGTCAACGGGCAACGAGACATCGAGTTCGGTGACGTGGATTTGTACTCCGAGTGCGGTAAGCCGGGCGATGTTGGCGGCGATCGCCGCGATATCTACGTCGGGTTTGGAAATGTGCAACTGCAACCCGATACCGTTGATTGGAACGCCGCGTTGCTTGAAGTCTTTCACCATGGCGTAGACTGCATCTGACTTGCGGCCGAGGCCTTCCCCTTCGGCTTCGTTGTAGAAGAGCAGGGCGTGCTTATCGGCTCGGTGCGCCCAGCGAAATACCCGCTCAATGTAGGCCGTTCCCTCGCCCTGCAACCCGATGCCGGGCCGGTTGTACCAGAGCGAATCCCGCACATTGCCATGCTCGTCGAGAGCTTCGTTGACGACGTCCCAAGCGAAAACCTCGCCCGCGTAGTGCTTCATCACTTTGGTGATGTGTTCATGCAGCAGGTGGGCTAATTGCCGGTCCGTGAAGTGAGCCTGCGTGAGCCACTTCGGGTTGTATTGCGCCCAGACCAGGCAGTGGCCGCGCACTTTCATCTGATGCGCTTGCGCGAAGCGGACGATTTCATCGCCCTGGCGAAAATCGTAGGTGCCGGCGTCGGGGCGTAGAATCCACCATTTCATGGCGTCTTCCGCTTCGAGCATGTTGAATTCCCGGGCCAGCGTGGAGACGTATGCGGTTTCAGATAACTGCGCGGGACGAACTGCCGTGCCCACAAGCAAGCTGGCGTTGTCCGCCTCTTGCCGAAGCGTTTGAGCGCCGCAGACGGATGCGAACGACAATGTCAGGATGCAGGACCAGCAGAAACGCTTGAGCATCGAACCCTCGAGCAATGACTCTTATGTAGCCTCTAGTGCCTGGATTCAGGCAGGAATTTCTGTAAGGGGCAATTGTCACATCGAGCCTGCGACTTTCGACAATAATTTTTTCCCACGCCGACGATGAGTCCGTGCATTTCGTTGTAAACCTGAGCCAGATTTGACCGCTGGGCAGTGCTCATGCGTGATGGTGGATGGACCGCGCCGCGAGGTCCGGCGTCGAAGTCATTCTCTTGCATCCCATTTTCTATCATCGATGGGGAAGTGGCGAAGGCTTGGTTCGAAAGACGCGCCAAGGCGTCCTCGAAGAGCTCACGAATCTGGTTGTACTCCGTGTTCTCCGGCAGAATCCCGTGCCGATGCAGAATCCGCCGAGTGTAAGCATCCACCACGAAGACCGGATGATTCCCGGCATAGAGAAGAATGGAGTCGGCGGTCTCCGGGCCTACGCCGTTCAGACGCAACAGTTCCTCGCGCAACTTAGGGGTCGGCTGCGAAAACATCCCGCTGAGAGAGCCGTTGTAGCGCCGATCCAGGAACGCGACAAAAGTCTTGAGCCGGCCGGCCTTCTGGCGGAAATAACCGGCCGGTCGAATCAGGCGTTCCAACTTGGCGAGCGGCGTACGGCGCATGCCTGCAAGGCTGAGCTGGCGAGCCGCGCGTAAATTCGCTAGCGCGCGCTCCACGTTCGTCCACGCCGTATTCTGCGTCAGGTAAGTTCCAACAATGACTTCGAACGGGCTTTGCGCCGGCCACCAGTGTTGTAGCCCCCAAGCGTCGGCGAGCGTTCGGTAGTAAGTTCGAATCGCTTCCTTTTTTTCTTCTGCCCGCAAGTTAGAAAGTCCTCGTTCGTCGAGTGTACGCCCGCGACCAGCGGCGCTCCATTGCGAGAAGCCGTGCTCGATCGAGCTTACCGAAGTGCATGTACCTCGGCCGGGCCGATTGTGCCTAGCTGCCGAAAAAGGGCACTTTGCGCGGGTTCCGAAAAAATGTCTGTAGCCTGCGCGGCTCGGCGACAAGTCCAAGTACTAAAGTTACTGGTGCGGTAACCCGCTTGCGTTGACAATTTATGTCAACGCGAATGGGCTGCGTTTTCTCTTCCAACAAAAGCCAGTCCTTCGCGTAAAAGATACAAGTTTCTGATGTCGTTCCACCACGTGGATAGGAGAGCGAAGTATGTCTCAACGGCTGGGTGATCTTCTTGTCAAAGAGAAGATTATTTCCCCAGAGCAGTTGGAACAAGCGACCAAGGTGCAGAAGGAGTCGAACTGCCGCCTGGGCTCTGCCCTGGTGAAGCTCGGTTTCCTGACGGATGAAGACGTCACGAATTTTCTGTCCCGGCAGTATGGCGTTCCGGCCATCAACCTTTCCTACTTTGAGATTGACCCAACCGTCGTCAAACTGATTCCATTTGAAACCGCCAAACGCTATCAGATTCTTCCTCTGAGCCGCGTCGGCGCTTCGCTCACCATCGCCATGGTCGATCCGACCAACGTCTTCGCCATGGACGATATCAAGTTCATGACCGGCTTCAACATTGAGCCGGTGGTCGCGTCCGAAAGCTCCATTCAGGCGGGCATCGACAAGGCCTACGGCGGCGCCAAAGAAGAAGATCTCGAAACCGTAATGCAGTCGATGTCGGAGATGAACGAAAGCGACGTCGAACTGCAGGCCGAAGCGCAGGAGATGGAACTCTCCCAGCTGGAGAAAGCTGCGGACGAAGCTCCCGTGGTCAAACTGGTCAATCTGGTGCTCACCGACGCGGTGAAGCGCGGGGCCAGCGACATTCACATGGAACCCTACGAAAAAGAATTTCGCGTGCGTTTCCGCATCGATGGCGTGCTGCAGTCGATCATGTCTCCGCCGCTGAAACTGAAAGATGCGATCACCTCGCGCCTCAAGATCATGTCCAAGCTGGACATCAGCGAGAAGCGCCTGCCGCAAGACGGCCGCATCATGCTCAAGATGAACATTGGCGGCCGCAAGAAGCAGCTCGACTTCCGCGTCAGCACGCTGCCCACGCTATGGGGCGAGAAGATCGTGCTGCGCTTGCTCGATAAAGAGAACTTGCGCCTGGATATGACCAAGCTCGGCTTTGAGCCGGAGTCGCTGGTCAAGTTCGAGAAGGCCATCTTGAAGCCTTACGGCATGGTGCTGGTGACCGGTCCAACCGGGTCGGGCAAAACCAACACGCTGTATTCGTCTATTTCACGGCTCAACCAGCCCGATACCAACATTATGACCGCGGAAGATCCGGTCGAGTTCCAGCTGGGCGGGGTCAATCAGGTGCAGATGAAAGAGCAGATCGGATTGAACTTCGCTGCGGCTCTGCGATCGTTCCTGCGGCAAGACCCGAACATCATCCTGGTGGGCGAAATTCGCGACTTTGAAACCGCGGAAATCGCCATTAAAGCGGCCCTTACAGGCCATCTGGTGCTCTCTACGCTCCACACCAACGGCGCGCCCGAAACCATCACGCGCTTGATGAACATGGGCATCGAGCCCTTCCTGGTGGCGACGTCGGTTCATCTGATCTGCGCCCAGCGCCTGATTCGGCGTATCTGCAAAGAATGCACTGAGACCGTAGAGGTTCCGGTGCAAACCCTGATCGAAGAGGGATTCACGCCGGACGAAGCCAAGACGATCAAGATCCAGAAAGGCAAGGGCTGTGGAGTCTGCAACAACACTGGCTACAAAGGCCGCTGCGGTCTCTATGAGGTGATGGAAGTGGACGACGAGATCAGGGAACTGGTGCTGGTGGGGGCATCGGCAGTGGAGTTGAAGAAAAAGGCGATTGAGCGCGGCATGATCACGCTGCGTCGCAGCGGATTGATCAAAGTTGCGGCCGGTATCACGACGCTGGAAGAAGTGGCGCGCGAAACCATTCATTAATCACGAACGATGAAGAAGAGGTCACATTTATGGGTTTGTCCTTAAGCGATCTGCTCAAACGAATGCTGGAGATGTCCGGCAGCGATCTCCACATCACTACCAATTCGCCGCCGCAGATTCGCGTACACGGCCATTTGAATCCGCTCGATCTGCCGCAGATGACGCCGGCCGAAACCAAGCAACTGGCCTACAGCGTCATGACCGATTCGCAGAAGCACCGTTTCGAGGAAAGCCTCGAACTCGACTTCTCGTTCGGTCTGAAGGGCCTGGCCCGCTTCCGCGCCAACGTGTTCAATCAGCGCGGCGCGACCGCTGCCGTCTTTCGTCTGATCCCCTTTGAGATCAAGTCCTTTAACCAGCTCGGCCTGCCGGCGGTGGTGAGCAAACTCTGCGACAAACCGCGCGGCCTGGTGCTGGTTACCGGTCCCACAGGATCGGGCAAGTCCACCACGCTGGCGGCCATGATCGACAAGATCAACAGCGAGCGCCACGACCACATTCTTACCATTGAGGATCCGATCGAATTCGTCCACATGAACAAGAATTGCCTGGTCAATCAGCGTGAGCTGCACGCCGATACCAAGAGCTTTACTGACGCCTTGCGCGCCGCGCTCCGCGAAGACCCGGACGTGGTGCTGATCGGCGAAATGCGCGATTTGGAGACGATCGAGTCAGCGCTGCGCATCGCCGAAACCGGACACTTGACCTTCGGAACGCTGCACACCAACTCGACTATCTCCACGATCAACCGCATCATCGACGTGTTTCCCGCGCACCAGCAGCCGCAAATCCGCGCGCAGCTTTCGCTGGTGCTGGAAGGCATTTTGTGCCAAACCCTGCTGCCCAAGATCGATGGCAGAGGCCGCGCCATGGTGATGGAGATCATGGTGCCCAATCCGGCGATTCGCAACCTGATTCGCGAGGACAAGATCCATCAGATCTACTCCTCGATGCAGGCTGGGCAGGACAAGTTTGGCATGCAAACCTTCAACCAGGCGCTGGCCACCTCCTATTTCCAGAAACAGATTTCGCTTGAGGTCGCCATGCAACGGTCGAGTAATCAGGATGAGTTGCAGGAAATGATCAACCGTGGCGCAAGCCTCGCGAACCGGCCCACCACGGCTGGAACTACATTGGCGCGAGGAGCAGCGCCGGCGAAACGCTAGCGGTTTTGAAGCACATCGCGTCCGGCGGCGCCGCGATGAGCAGGGAACTGCGGGATCAGCCGCCAGGGATTTGCTGAATCAGCACGACAGTGAGGAGAGGTCAATACCATGCCAGTTTTCACATTTTCGGGCAAGGACGCCGGCGGACAAAAGATCTCCGGTGAGCGGAATGCCGCCAACAAACAAGTGCTGTCGCAGCAGTTGCGGCGCGAGCGGATCACTCCGGGGGCGATCCGGGAAAAGGGCAAGGAGTTTGCCATGCCCACGTTCGGTTCGGGCAAGGTCAACACCAAGGACATCGCCATTTTCTTCCGCCAGTTCTCGGTCATGATCGATGCCGGTCTGCCGCTGGTGCAATGTCTGGAAATCCTGGCGGCAAACCAGGAGAACCAGGCATTTCAGAAGACGCTCAACGGGGTGCGGACCACGGTGGAAGGCGGCGCGACCCTGGCCAACGCCATGCGTCAATACCCCAACGTTTTCGATGACCTTACCACCAACATGATCGAAGCGGGCGAAACCGGCGGTATTCTCGACATTATTCTGCAACGGCTTGCGACCTATGTGGAAAAGGCCGTTCGCCTCAGATCGGCGGTGAAATCGGCGTTGATCTATCCCGTTGCGGTTGTGTCGATTGCTGGTTTGATCGTGGGCGCCCTGCTCAAATGGGTGGTGCCGATTTTCGCCAACCTGTTCGCGGGCCTCAACGTGGCTCTGCCTCTTCCCACTCGCATTGTCATGGGCCTGAGCTCGTTTGTGCAGAATTTCTGGTGGCTGGCCCTGGGAGGGAGCATCGGTCTGGTGTTCGGCATCAAGCAGATTCGCAAGCATCCCCGCGGGCGCTATTACTTCGACAAGATGCTGCTGAAGCTGCCCGTCGTCGGGCCGCTGCTGCGCAAGATCGCCGTGGGCCGGTTCACCCGTACTCTGGGAACCCTGATTACTTCGGGTGTTCCCATTCTCGAAGGCCTGGCCATCACCGCCAAGACTTCCGGCAACGCGGTGCTGGAAGAAGCCCTGATGAAAGTGCGGAAAGCCATTGAAGAAGGCCGCACCATCGTGGATCCGCTGAGAGAATGCGGCGTATTTCCCAACATGGTGACGCAGATGATCGGGGTGGGTGAAGCCACCGGCGCCATGGACAACATGCTGCAGAAGATTGCCGACTTCTACGAAGAAGAAGTCGATGCGGCCACCAAAGACATGCTGGCCATGCTGGAACCCGTCATTATCGGCGTGCTGGGAGTGGTGATCGGCGGCATCGTGATCTCGCTCTACATGCCATTGTTCGCCATGATCGCCAAGCTGGCTGGCTAAGAAAACAATCTGCCGGAAGGCTGTCCACGCCTGCGTGGGCGGCCGCCGGCCTCGAAAGAACCTGTCGTCCAGCGGCAGGTGAAGATCTGGTCCGGCGCAAGAAATCTTCGGGGCGTCAGTTCTTCGGGATGATCGGGGCCTCAATGCAATCGACGTTTGACGATCGGAATTGGCTGGCCTGGCTGGTCAAGGTACGGATCCTGATCCTGACGTTCCTGCTCGGCATCCAACTCGCCGTTGCGTATTTGGCTCCGACACCACTTCCCCTGCGCCTTTTCGTCAGCACTATCCTCTTGTGGTACACGGTTTCGTTGTTCTACGTGCTTCTGCTTTCTTTCTGGCAAGAGCATCGCCTGCAGGCCACGTTGCAGGTGGTCACCGATCTGGTGTTGGTCAGTCTGGTGGTGCACGAAACTGGAGGCTGGGATAGTTCGCTGAACTTCCTGTATCCGCTGGTGATCATCGTGGCCAGCATTCTGCTGCCGCGCATCTGGGCGTATCTGGTCGCGGCCCTGGCCTTCATTCTGTACGGCACGGTCCTGGAGTTGAACTACTACGGAGTAGTGCGCTCCTACTGCACCACCCATCCCGGACTCAAAGCGCTGCAGGCGATCATCCTCGTAAACCTGTTTGCCTTCCTCGCCGTGGCCTATCTGGCGGGGCTGCTGGCGGCCAAGCTGCGCCAGGCGGGCGTGCAATTGAAGCACGCCAGCGGAGCGCTGGAAAACCTGCAGGTTCTGCACGAGAACATCATTCAATCTATCAGCAGCGGACTGATCACGACCGGCCTCGACGGGCGCATCACTCTCATCAACAACGCTGCGCAGAAACTGTTGGAGCGGAACTCCGACCAAATACTGGGCACCCCGGTTGCGGATCTGTTTCTCGATGCTCTGCCGAACGTTGAGTCTGCGCAAGCGCACGGGGAAGTCCGCTTCGATACGCCGAAAAGCTTTCGCAAAACCTGCCGCGTAAGAGTGGCTGCCCTCAGCGTGCCCGAGCGCGGTGTTCTCGGCTATGTCTATGCGCTGGACGATCTTACCGAAATCCGGCGACTGGAGCGGGAAGTCCGCATGCAGGACCGTCTGGCTGCGGTCGGGCGCCTGGCTGCAGCCATCGCTCACGAGATTCGCAATCCGCTGACTTCCATTGCCGGCTCGGTCAGCATGCTGGCCGGCGCACCGGAACTGGGCGACGAACATCGCCGCCTGCTCGAGATCGTCACCCGCGAATCGCAGCGTCTGAACGCCATCATCACCGACTTTCTGGCTTACTCCCGCAACAAGCAATATCACTTCGACAAAGCCGATCTTGTGCACTTGCTGGAAGACACGCTCACACTGATGCAGCATCGCATGACGGCGGAAGACACCGGCATCATCATCGACCGCCGGTTTTCGGTTCGTGAGGCCTGGACGCTCGCCGACGGCGACAAGATCAAGCAGGTATTTTGGAACTTCTGCGAAAACGCGGTCCGCGCCATGCGCCACGGAGGCACTCTGACGGTGGCCCTCGAATCCCTGGGAGACGACTGGCAGGTGAGCTTTACCGACACCGGAACAGGCATGTCGCCACAGCAAACAGAAAAGATCTTCGAGCCGTTCCAATCGAACTTCGAGGGCGGCACCGGACTTGGGTTGGCCATCGTTTATCAGATTACGCAAGCCCATGAAGGCAAGGTCTGGGCACGGTCCAAACAGGGCCAGGGTACGACTTTTGTTTTGCGGCTGCGGCGGCTTGACACGGAGAAATCGTCCTCCACGCCAGCCGGGCGAGGCGGCAGCGTCGCTTTGACGCTCCAGGCCGCCTCCGCAGGCCAACTTGCGGCAGTGGCGTCGGGAGGGAGGGCCCGTGGCTAACATTCTGGTTTGCGACGACGAGCGCTCCATCTGCGAAATGCTCGATATTGCCCTGCGCCGCGACGGGCACCGCGTGGAAACCGTGCAGTCGGGCCATGCCGCGAAGAACAAGATCGACGGTGCGCTCTACGACGTGATCGTCACCGATATCAAAATGCCGAACATCGACGGCATTGAAGTGCTGCGCCATGCGCATCGCGTCTCCCCGGATTCTCCGGTGATTCTGATTACCGCGGTGGACGACTACGAAGCCGCCGTGGAAGCGGTAAAAGCTGGCGGCGCGTCCGACTACATCCGCAAAAGTCCCGGCCTGGTGGATGAGATTAAGCTGGCCATCAATCGCGTCCTCGAAAAGCTGGTTCTTAGCAAGCAGAACTTTGCCTTGCGCCGGGATGCTGCAACCCGCAACTCGCTCGACAACATCATCGGTTCCAGTCCCGCCATGGAGAAGCTGAAGCAGACGGTCCGCACCGTCGCTTCCACCGCCAGCACTGTGCTGATCAATGGCGAAAGCGGAACCGGCAAGGAACTCGTCGCCCGGGCGGTGCATATTTGCTCGCCGCGCGCAACCGAGCCGTTTGTGTCGGTGAACTGCGGCGCGTTCCCGGAAACACTTCTGGAAAGCGAACTCTTCGGTTATTTGAAAGGTGCTTTCACCGGTGCAAACCAGAATAAGCGCGGGCTGTTTGAAGTGGCCGGCGGCGGCACCATCTTCCTCGATGAAATCAGTGAAATGACGCTGGCCATGCAGGTGAAACTCCTCCGCGTATTGCAGGAACGCACTGTACGGCCCGTCGGCGGCACCAGCGAAATCTCCATTGATGTGCGGGTCATCGCCGCCACCAACCGCAATCTCGACAAAGCGGTCGCCGAAAATCTTTTTCGCGAAGATCTCTACTACCGGCTCAACGTGATCCCGGTGCGCGTCCCGCCGCTGCGCGAGCGGCCGGAGGATATTCCGCTGCTGGCGAATCACTTCCTCAAGAAATACGCGGCGGCCGCAAGCCGCAGCATCCTGCGTCTCGAAAAGGATTCGCTGCAAGCTCTTTGCGGCTACGAGTGGCCTGGCAATGTCCGCCAACTGGAGAACACGATCGAGCGCGCCGTGGCCCTCGAAACTACCGACGAGCTGCACCTGGAACTGCCCGCGGAACGGCCCAAAGCCCGCGCCGCCGCAGCAGCGGCCGGCGCTGGTTCCACTTTGTCTGAAAGCGGCAGTGCGGTTTTACCCGAAGGCATGGGCATGGAGAGTTATGTCGCCAACATCGAGCGCTCGCTGCTGCAGAATGCGCTCGAATGTTCCAACGGTGTGCAGACCAAAGCGGCCGACTTGCTGGGAATTTCTTACCGCTCGTTCCGGCACTTGATGAAGAAGTATGAGCTGTAGCTGTCCGCTCTCGGCCATCCGCTAACACCCGGAATGTGCCCGGCCGATGTCCGAGGTCCGAGGTCTAAGGTCCGAGGTCTAGCTCTTCTTCAATTGCTGCTTCCACCCCAAAATCCTTGCCTTGTTTGCTTCCGCTTCCGCCTCCGGAATCATCCCCTTTTTCTGGTACAACATCGAGAGACTGGTGTGCGCGAGAACGTCATCCGGGTCCAGTTCGGCGATTCGTTGTGCAACTTCGATCGCCTCATCGTAGCGCTGCAGATCCTGCAGCGCGCGCGCCAGTCCGTGCATAGCTTCGGTGAATGTCGGATCTGCAGCCAGTGACTCGCGATACGCGGCAACTGCCGGTTCCAGTTTTCCATCCGCCATCAAATCAAGCGCGGCATAGTAGTGGTCTTCGGCCTTCTGGCGGGCATCTGCATCGGACATGGAAGGAAGTTCCTGGCGGAGAGAGGATTCTAACATGGGTTATTATGATGCCATGCGCTACACGCTTCGCTTTCTCTGGAACGCGACCAAAGGCCATCGCCTGGCTCCGTGGCGCAGCCCGTATTTGTTGTGGCGGATCGAAACCTATTGCGGCGTGAAGATGACGCAGATTGGCTTTCTGGAATTCTGGGAGTTCGCCCTGCGGGAGAGAGCCAATCTCTGGCGCTTTCTGAAGTGGACGGCCGAGATGGAGCGCTACGTCCATCCCAAGGCGAAGAGTTCATAAAGGCTTGCACGCTTTCGTCGAGTCGCTACCGCGCCAGCCGCCGCGTCCAGTCCACCAGGTTCTGCAAGAGTTGCTGAATCAGTTTCTTCGAAGCCTCGTCGATAAGGTTGCCGCTCGCGTCGAACTTTTCGTGCGCTTTTGCGATCATCACCTCGGGTTGGTTGACTGTGTGCATGTTCAGAAACGTCAGCAGAGGCCGCAGCAGCAGTTGTGCCCGTGCAGTGCCTAGAAGTCCCGGCGACGCACCCATGATGGCTACCGGTTTGTCATTCCACGAATTGTCGCCATAAGGACGCGATGCCCAATCGATGGCGTTTTTCAGAACGCCGGGCAGGTTGTAGCTGTACTCCGGGGTCGCGAACAGAATCGCGTCTGCGGCGCGAATGCGCCGCTTGAAATCGGTAACGATCGCGGGCGGAGTCAGTTCCTGGTCCTGGTTGAACAGCGGAATACCCTGCAAATCGAAGATCTCGATCTTCGCGTCTTCGGGAACAAGCTGTTGCGCCGCTCGCAGCGCCATGCGGTTATACGAGGCCTGCCGCAAACT
Organism: Acidobacteriaceae bacterium; assembly: GCA_003156805.1. GTDB lineage: Bacteria > Acidobacteriota > Terriglobia > Terriglobales > Acidobacteriaceae > Sulfotelmatobacter. Next base: position 49,929 of record PMHV01000045.1, read on the forward strand.
TCCGGCAATGCCGAGAATGGTCAGGGAAGAGCTCATCGTCTTCGATCCTTTGCTAAGAACTTCTTGAGGGCTTCTGTTTCGATTCCGCAAGTTGCCAGGGGGTGCAAGTTTTGTGCGCCGTATCAGCGTCAAATCGAATCTTTCTGTCCCGCGTTACACTGGCAACTGGCCACTAATCATTGGCAACTGGTCCTATGCGCGTGCGCATTCTCTTTTTCGGCGTGTTGAAAGATCTCGCGGGAAAATCCAGCGACTGGATTGAGTTGCGTGAAAACGCATCAGTCGGCGATGTGCTGGCTCATTATGTGTCGCTGGATCCACGCCTGAAAGAATCGCTGCCCTCGATCGCGGTGGCGGTGAATCAGCAGTATGCAGGAGCGGAGACCAAACTGAAGCCGGACGATGAGGTCGCGTTGCTGCCGCCGGTAAGCGGCGGATCGGGAAAAGCCGCGGGAGGTGCAGCCCGTTCCTCCCTCGTCCGCTATCGCATCGACACGCAGAGCGTCCTGGCCAGCCTCAAGCGCGGCGAGGATGGTGCGGCCGTGGTCTTCGAGGGGGTGGTCCGCAACCAGACTCGTGGCCGCAGGACGCTCTATCTCGACTATGAGGCCTATGAGGAAATGGCGCTGCGGCAGATGGAGGGCCTGGCCGAGCAGGCGCTGCAACAGTTCCAAATCCGCGATGTTGCCATCGTGCACCGCCTGGGACGCCTGGAGATCGGTGAAACCAGCGTCTTGATCGTAGTGGCCGCTGCCCATCGCGCCGCCGCCTTCGACGCTTGTCGCTGGCTGATCGACACCCTCAAACGCGCTGTCCCCATCTGGAAGAAAGAACATTTCGAAGACGGCGCCGTCTGGGCCGACGGCGAGCCGTTCCCCGCCGAAATTCCCCGGCCCAAGGCAGCCCCATAGCGGGCCCTGCATCTAAGTGAGCGATGTGCCGCGTGTTTTGTGGCCGGCACTTCTTCGCGATCTCAGCAATTGGACAGATTTCGTTGGCAGACTGGGCAGACTGGGTGACTTTACCTTGGGCGTTGGGCCAGCATGTGCCGCGAGGGCTGCTCTGCCGCGAAGGTATACTTCTTTTGCCGAATGAGAAAATCCGCAACGCTGGTTCCGCTGGTCTTGCTTTGCGCCCTGGCTTACGCGCAGCAGAGTCCTCCATCTTCCGGACCGGCCACCACCCTCAAAGTCGACGTCAGACTGGTCAACGTCTATGTGACGGTCTCCGACGCCCACGGGGCGCCGGTTGGGGGTCTCAAGAAGGAAAACTTCACCCTGCAGGAAGATGGCCGCGATCAAAAGATCGCTGTGTTCGACAAAGAATCTGCCCTGCCGCTTTCCATCGCGCTGGCGGTGGACACGAGCTTGAGCACGCGTCACGATCTGCCGTTGGAACTGGCCTCAGCCAAGCGCTTTGCCCACGCCATTCTGCGGCCCATCGACGCGCTTTCGGTCTACGGTTTCAACGAAATCGTACACCAGTCCGTGGGTTTCACTTCTGACCTCAAACGCATCGACGAGGGCATCGATCACATCCGTCTGGGCGCGGCTACGGCGCTCTACGACGCGATTTATGTTACCTCCCGATCACTAGACCGCCGCCAGGGACGCAAAATCATCGTGCTGATTACCGATGGCGGCGACACCGTCAGCAAGGTAGATTACAAAGAAGCCCTGCGCGCTGCCGAAGAGGCCGAAGCGCTGGTCTACAGCATCATCATTGTCCCCATCGAGAGCAGCGCCGGACGAGAAACCGGGGGCGAACACGCCCTGATCCAGCTCTCCGAAGACACCGGCGGAAAGTATTACTATGCGACCTCGATGGCGCAGCTCGACGATGCCTTCCGCAAGATCAGCGACGAGCTCCGCACTCAGTATCTGCTGGCTTACTATCCCTCGCAGCGCACATCGTTCTCCGACTTTCGCAGGATTCAGGTCGGCATCGCTGGCGTGGCGGATTCCGCAGCGTATCGAGTGCGGCATCGAGCGGGGTACTACACCGTCAAGTCGGACTTTTGATTGATTCACTGATGCGGACGATTTCATTTATCTACATCGAAGATATGAGATCCCGTATCGCCGCGAGGTGAAATGCTCAATGGTATGGCGCAAGGCGACTGAGAACACCATGGCTGATGATCGGGCGCCGCGGTTCTCGGCTGGCGAACATGTTGGCCTGTATAATCGCCGGTACTCGCCCAATCGTGAGCTTCAGTCAGTTCAAGCTAGCCTCGGCTTGCGAGCAGCGCTGCATCGGTAGGTCTTCGATCGGGAGCTTCGTGGCATTGATGGATTTCATGGGTGGGACAAACATGCTAGAAGGAAGGTGCAGTATGTTGTCGGTTAGCGGCTTGCTCCAGCGCAGGCCATGGAGTTGTCTTGCGTCCGTCTCTCTTCTGTCCGTTCTGCTGTGGTGTGTCCTGCTTTGCCCTTTGACTTCGCTTGCGCAGACAACCATTTCTACCGGCAGCATTCAGGGTCTGGTCACGGACCCCTCTGGCGCGGTCGTGAGCGGCGCAAAAATATCCATTAGCGATAAGGCTACGGGACGTGTGATAAAGACCGCGACCACTTCTGCGGGAGCATATACATCGGGCGCGTTGACTCCCGGGGATTACACATTGCGAGTCGAAGCTCAAGGATTCAAGACATCCGAGGTTGCGGTAACGGTGCAGGTGGGTGTGACTGCGCCGGGAAACATAAAATTGCAGGTGGGACAAACCTCTCAAGTGGTTGAGGTAAAAGGCACCGAGATCGCGGTGAACACCGAACAGGCCACGGTGCAAGGCGTCCTGACCACGCAGCAAATCGAGAATCTGCCCATCAACGGGCGGAATTTTCTCGACCTGGCGCAGTTGGAACCGGGAGTGCAGATCCAGGATGGCGGCAACTTTGACCCCACCAAGAACGGGTTTTCTTCCATTTCATTCGGCGGCCGATTCGGGCGCACGGCCCGCATCGAAGTGGACGGATTGGACATCAGCGACGAAACGGTAGGCACCACCACGCAAAACGTGCCCGAGGGCGCTATTCAGGAATTTCAAATTCAGCAGTCGTCGCTCGATCTCTCCACCGAACTCACGTCTTCCGGTTCGGTGAACGTAACCACCAAATCGGGCACGAACGCTTACCATGGCGAGGGATACTACTCTTTCCGCGATCAATCCCTGGATGCCGACCTGCCCGGCGGAACCGACAATCCTTTCCAGCGCAATCAATTCGGCGGCAATTTCGGCGGAGCCATCCTGAAAGATAAGCTGTTTTTCTTCGCCGACGCCGAACGGACCAAGCAGGATTTGCTCGATCCGGTTCTATCGAGCGGCCCCTTTTCCGCGATAACCGGCAGTTTCAACTCGCCCTTTCGCGAATCGGAAGCGGTGGGGCGCCTCGACTGGCAGATTAACAATAACTATAAGTTCTTCTACCGCTTTTCCTATGACGAGAACAAAAGCGTTCTGGCCATCATTCCCAACTCGTTCCAGCCTTTTGCGAATGTGAACCACACGCCCGTTCATGCCATGGGGCTGGATTTCAGTACAGGCAGTTATACCCACAGCATTCGCTTCGGCTATACGAAATTCCGCAATGGAATCGTGGACGCAACGATTGGAACCGGCATCTACGACCCCCTGCCCAGCATTGAGTTGGCGATTGGCGGCGATCCGGATTGCCTGACCTCGGGCGCGGACTCGTTTTGTTCCGGTCCAAGCTTCCTGGCGCCGCAGCAAACCTATCAGTCCGACCATCAGATCAAATACGACGGCAGCAAAGCAATCGGCGCGCACATTCTTCGTTATGGCGGCGGGTGGAACCACATCTTCGGCGGAGGCTTTGCCAGTTTCCTGGCGCTGGCGCCGGCGGTGGGAGCGGAAATAACCGATTGCGGCACTGCGTGCATGGGTCTACCTGGCGGAGCAAGCAACCCGCTGAACTACCCGGCAAGCACCGTGGCCCTGGGAAATGGACAAGGCTACGACTCAGAAATACCAGCTTTTGGGTTTCCCGCGGGCGGCAGCGGCCCGGACAATCGGATTTCGCTCTATATCGGGGACGCCTGGAAATTCAGACCAAATTTCACCATCACCTACGGTTTGCGTTATGTGCGGGACTCGGGCCGCACCGACAGCGACCTGGGCTCCATTCCCGCGCTGGCTCAGTTCGACAATCAGTTTTATTCGGGTCTGGAAAATCGAGTGCACCAACCCGACCTCAACTTCGCGCCGCAATTGGGTATTGCATGGGATCCGGGCAAGAAAGGAAAGACAGTATTTCGCGGCGGCATTGGCCTCTTCTACGAGAACTCGATCTGGAACAACATCGAATTCGACCGGCCAGCTCGGTTGCAGACGGGATTGTTCCTGGCCAACCCAACGGTGTGCACAAACGGCCAGCCCGCCACAGGTTTTACGCTGCCGAACGGGCAGGTGCCAGACCTATCGTTTTGCGGTGAGCCCATCGGACAAGCGGCGCCGGCTATCGCCGCATTGCAAGCTCAATATCAGGTTAGCACTGCCTCGGTAGGTTCATCGGCTCCCAATCCCTCGTACATCGGAACGGCCCTGGCGGATGGTCTGGACGCTACGGGTACGGACCTGTTAGCGCCAGGCTATGTCAGCCCGCGCTCGGTGCAAATGAACATCGGCATCCAGCATGAGATAAAGCCGGGAGTGGTTTTTACGGCAGACTATCTGCGCAACATTGAAACCCACACGCTGCTGGCGATTGATACCAACCATGTGGGCGATGCGCGCTTCCCCAACGTGGCGAACGCCGAAGCTGCTATTTCAGCTACAAACCAGCAGTTCAATTGCGGTGCCGGATTTGATCAGGCGTCCATTCAATGCGCCATCCAGGCGGGCGCGACCATCAGCAGCTATGCCTCGAACGGACTCGATTCCGGTTATTCATTCTGCGGCGGAAGTCCATGTCCGACTGCCGCCTTCCCCGGCATTAACCAGAATCTCGGCGCCAACCAGATGCTCTTTCCCATCGGTTACGCGAAGAATACAGCGGTTCAGGTGTCACTGAAACAACACTTGGAGCACCCGTTTCCCGCTATTACAAACTTTGATCTGCAAGCGTCCTATCAGTTGCAGCGCTATATCGCGTCGGCGACCGACAATGATTTCGTTACCATCGCCACGGACTTCAACACTCCGCAGCGGTACTTGGGGCCGAATGGGCTCGACCGCAAACACCAGATTTCTTTCGGCGGCACCATGGATCTGCCCTTTCACTTCCGCCTGGGCATGATTGGCCATTTCTACAGCCCGCTGCCGGTGACGCTCACCCTGAGTCCAAGCGGAAACCCGGGCGGTATCTTCGTGACCGATATCACCGGCGACGGCACTGGCGACGGCAGTTTTGCCTCCAACGGTTCCGGCGGAGACGTGCTTCCGGGCACCAACATCGGCTCGTTCGGACACCAAGTGAATGCCGACAACCTCAACCAGGTGATCAGCAATTACAACCACAGGTTTGCCGGTCAGCCTACTCCTGCCGGGCAGCAGCTGCTCAACAGCGGCTTGTTTACCCTCGGGCAACTGCAGACCTTGGGTGGAGTGCAACAAGTTGTCCCTGCGGCTCCCTTCGACGAAGCCGGCATGGGCTGGCTGCGCGCTTTCGACGTCAGTTTGAACTGGATCTACAAGTTCCGGGAGTTGGTTCAGGTGCAGCCCGGGATTTCCTTCTTCAATGTGATGAATCTCTCGAATTTTGACGGACCGGGGAATCCGTTGAGTGGCGCCTTGAGCAACACTCCCGGATCGGTTAACGGCACCGCAGGCGAGCAACCCAGCAGCAATCGCTTGGGGCTGGGTTCCGGCGTGTTCGCTTTGGGCTCTCCCCGCGTGATTGAGTTCTCGTTGAAGGTGAGTTTCTGATACAGAGTTTCTTGTAGCGGATTCGCCAGTTCCGATTCTTGTTGATGCCTGCTTGTTGATCCTTGCTTGACCTCCAGCGCAGCCTCATATCTAATCGCAATTCGGCGTCTTTCATACTCTAGTATCTCTTACAGGGCAGGGTGCAGAATGCGAGTTGCTTTTTTGGGTCTGGGGATCATGGGGCACGCTATGGCGAGCAATCTGGCCAAGGCTGGCCATGAAGTCGCGGTGTGGAATCGAACTCCGGGGAAACAGGTGGAGGGTGCGCGCGATGCGGCAACTCCGGCGGCCGCGGCGCAGGGCGCGGAAGTAGTTTGGCTCTGCGTCTCGGACACGGCGGCTGTAGAGAGCGTTTTGTTCGGTCCCGACGGCGTGGAGAAGTCGCTGGCCGAAGGCATGATCATTGCCGATTCGAGCACCATCTCTCCTTCGGCCACAGTGAAGTTTGCCGAACGGGTCCGAGCGAAGGGCGTCGCCTACGTCGACGCGCCCATGACCGGCTCCAAAATCGGAGCCGGGAATGGAACGTTGATTTTCATGGTCGGGGGAGACGAAGCAACCATCGAACGTCTCAAGCCCCTGTTCGCCGCCATGGGCAAGAAGATTTTCCGCATGGGCGACACCGGCAAGGGCCAGGCCACCAAGCTGGCCATGAATCTGCAGATTGCCCTCATTTTCGAAGGCTTTGCCGAGGCGCTGACTCTCGCCACCAAGCTCGGCGTCGAGCCGCAGCAACTGCTCTCGCTAATCGAAGCCACCATGGTGCGCTCCGGCGTGGTGGACTACAAAGGTCCGTTTGTTCTGCAGCGCGACTTCACTCCCAATTTTCCCCTTCGCCTGATGCACAAGGACATCCGGCTTACGCTGGAAGCCGCTAAAGAAGCGCGGGTCAAGCTGCCCGCTCTCGAAACCGTGGAGGAGATATACGAAATGGCCACCGAAGACGGCCATCAGGATTTGGATTACGCCGCAACTCTCACCTTGCTCGAAAAGTGGGCCGGAGTGCAGGTGAAGGGCGAAGCCGCATAGGAGAAATCGCGAAGGGTACAGTTTTTGCACCGCCTCCGCTATTTCATGGTCACACCGGCAACTTACTAACTCGAACGTCCCGCACTTATCACGACCGTACTCCACGGGGGTGACTGGGCCGCTACTCTCGAACTATCCCGCCCTTTCTCGTAAGATTTTCAGGAGCCCCACTTTGACATTGACAACACCACCTTAGTACATAGAATGTTCCTGATTTTCTTTCGCGAAGGAGATGAACCACTATGTCGAGAGTATCGCGCCGCTCGTTTATGGCACGCATGGCTACGGTATCTGCCGGCCTTTGCTTTTCAAAATATGGATTTGCCTCGCCCACCGCTCGCGTTCGCTATGAGGCACGCACGCCCGAAGGCAAGCAGATGTTGAAGATCTATGCCGATGCCGTCAACAATATGATGAACAGCATAAAAGAAGGGGACCCCAGAAACTGGATCTTCCAGTGGTACACCCACGCCGTGCCTCCCCAAGGTACCCCTCAAAACAAGACAGACAAGATTAACTCCACTTATCCCAGTCCCAGCCCGTACAAGGATCTCGCCAACGCGATGTGGAACACTTGCCAGGCGCATCGAGGCGGCGATGTGGAAGACTACTTTCTTCCCTGGCATCGCATGTTTGTCTACTATTTCGAAGAGATCATCCGTTACGCCGCCAAGAACGATTCCTTCACGCTGCCTTACTGGAATTACTCGGCCGGCCAGGACAGCGCCAAGATTCCGGATGAATTTCGTTCCGGAGTACTCTCCAAGACAAATCGCAATCCTGGAGTCAACACCGGAAGTCCCATCGCGCCCGATTACATACTGGACGCCAAGCCTTCCCTCGGGCAAGGAACCTACAGTCGCAATGGAGTCCAGCAAGGATTTAATTTGAAGCTCGATTCCGGCTTACATGGCAACGTTCACGGGGCGGTCGGAAACACGACCAACATGGGCAGCGTTCCCTGGGCTGGGGGCGACCCGGTGTTCTGGATGCATCACTGCAACATCGACCGGCTGTGGGCCAGTTGGAACAAGAATGGTGGCAAGAATCCCGGCGCTCCCTGGACCGGCAAAGAATTCACCTTCGCTGCTGCAGATGGCAAACCGGTCAAGAAAAAAAATGGAGAGGTCGACGATATCGCCAAGCTGAGTTACAGCTATGACCGGTTGGAGCCTGCTCCACCGAATTTCCGGCCTGCGGCTAACATCGCCCTGTTGAACGCTCGTTTCGCCAATTTTGCGGAGGCAGCTTCTCCCAGCTTGGCGCTCGGCCGCGGACCCGTACGTCTCACGCTTGAGCACAGCCCCGGCAACAAGAACAGGCTGCTGGCTGACGAACTAAAGGCTCTCGGCACCCAAAAATCCCTCTACTTGGTCCTCAAGGATCTCCAAACCAACGCGCAACCCGGAGTCTTGTACGACGTTTACCTCGATCTTCCCGAAGGCGCCCGAACCAACGGCGCAAACGACAATTACGTGGGCACGATCAACTTCTTTGACGCCGAACATGCTCACACTGACGCCGCCAACCAGAAGTTCTACAGCTTCGACATCACCGATCTGGCGAAAAAGCTGCAATCGAAGGGCGGTGTGCCTGAAAAGCCAACCGTCACGATTGCCCCGGCCGGAGAAGTCGAAGGCGAGGCCAAACCCGTAGTCGGTCAGATCTCACTCGTAGAGCAGTAATTTTCATCGTGTCATCTCGGAACCGGAAGGGCTTGCACAAAGCCCCTTCCGGCTTGTTGCCTGCATTCAAGGAAGAATCGCTTTGTGGCTTCATCGTCTGCTGGTGTGGAGGTAAAATGGTCTAAGGCGGGTGACTTTCTGGACGATTTGGCGTCTAAGGAAATAGGGAGTCTCTTGGCAGCCAAGGGCAGGGCAGATCATGAGAATCACACACACTGGCCTGATGGTCACCGCATCTCTCTTGTTCGGCTTGGCTTCGCGCGGTGAGATTCTCCGGGGCCAGGACACACGTGGTGGAGTAGAACCCGTGTCTTCCGCACCCGACTCCAAAAGGAAGATGCTTGCGGCTGCTCCGCTCCCGGTAAAGTTAGGCTCCGGCCCAATTACTTTGACCCTGGCTCCAGTTGACGCTGCTGAGGAATCGACACTTTCTGCGGCTCTCAAGAACTTGAAGCCAGAGGAGCACCTCTACCTTGTGATAAGGGATCTCAAAGCGTCTGAGCCTCCGGGCGTCTTCTATGACGTCTATCTGGATCTACCGCGGCGCGCTCACCCCAGGCTGGAGGATCCGCACATTGTCGGTACGCTTAATTTCTACAACTCGGTTGGAGTCTCGGCGGGCAATCCCGAATTTTTCTTTAGCTTTGACATCACCGACACCGCCAGATCGCTTCAGGTCCGTAACCTGCTCAGCGGCCGGACCACACTTACAATTGTTCCTTCCGGAGATCCCGCAGCCAACGCCGAGGCAGTCGTTGGCCGAATTGAGTTGGTGAAGCAGTAAGCAGGAAGGCGACGCTCTTGGCTCTCGGCTCGGAAAACTAGTACGCCAGAAGAATCCGCAAATCGCGCAGATTGTTGCCGGTGGGTCCGGTTTCGATCGTATCGCCCAGTGCGCTGAATAACGGATAGGCGTCGAACCTGCTTAGCCCTGAGCTAACATCCAGGCCTTTCGCAAGCGCGCGCGCAGCCGTGCTGCCGTCGCAGACGGCGCCCGCCGCCGGACTGTTGCCATCCACTCCGTCGGTTCCAGCGCTCAACACCGTGATGTTTTCTCCGGCTATCTCTTTCGCGCAGGCCAGAGCAAACTGCTGGTTCCGTCCGCCCACTCCGCCGTTGCTGACCTTCACCGTCACTTCTCCTCCGGAAATCAGGCACACTCGCTCCGTTTCTCTTCTCAATACACGGACGCGGTCCAGCAAGTACTCGGCCGCGCGTTCATAGTCCCAGTCGTCACACGAGTTGTCCACATACGCCGTGAACCCCGCGGCTCTGGCCGCTGCGATCGCCTCCTCGACGGCAGTCTGACTTGAAAGTACCGGCCACCAGCGCGAACGGTGGAACGCCTGGTCGTCTGACTTCGGCGTTTCTTCCAGCGCCTGCCGCTCAAATAGTTCTTGTGTGGCAACCGGAAACTGCTGCAGAAGATCGTATTTCGCCGCGATGCGATAGCAATCTTCGGCTGTGCTCGAATCGGGCATGGTCGGCCCGGAAGCCAGGGCATCGGGCGTGCTGTCGGGAACGTCCGATACCAGCAGCGAAACCTGTTGCGCCGGAAACGCCGCCTGCGCCAACCGTCCGCCTTTTGTGGCAGAGAGATGCTTGCGAATCGTGTTGATCTCGGCGATGGGCGCACCCGAGTGCACCAGCGCGCGGTAGGTGGCGATCAAATCGTCGAGCGAGATTTCGTCGTCAATCGGCTTCTCCATGATCGACGATCCCCCTCCGCTCAACAGAAAAATCACAAGCGAGGCTTGTGTTTGCGCCTGCAGCGCGCGCAGGGTAGCGCCGGCCGCCTGAATGGACTCCGCGTTCGGGGTCGGATGCCCGCCGCGAAAATAACGAAAACCGCGCACTTGCGATGAAGGCACAACCGAACTCGCCACGATGCCCTCGATTGCAGACGCTCCAACCCGCTCGGCCAACGCTTCTACCATCGTGTGTCCAGCTTTTCCGATCGAGAGCACCAGCAGACGAGAATACGACTGAAGATCGTAAAGATCCTCGCAAATTTGCAACACACCCCGTTCGCAATGCACGTGCCGCGCAAATGCCTTGGCAATCGAGGCTTCGGCCAGCGCATGGCGAAAGATTTCGCGTGCGACTGCGCGCATGGAGCGGAATTCGTGGTCGCGATCGGCGTCGAGCATAAGGATTATAGAGACAGCTTTTAGCCGTCAGCCATCAGCAAAAACCGTGATGCATCAAGAAATCAAAGAAGGGGCGGGCTAGATTGTGCACGAGACAAGCACATTCCTCGAAAGCATTTCGAACCGCGGTTTAGCTGAGCGCTGACGGCTGATAGCTGACAGCTTGTCTCACCCATACTTCAATAGCCTCACGCAATTCGCGCAGCCGCCCCTCGAAGAAATGATCCGCGCCTTCAATCAAGACAAGTTGCTTCGGCTCCGGAGTCGACGCCACAAGCGCCTCCAGCCTGCCTCGGGGACCGAACTGATCTCGCGCCCCGCTGACAAATAATTTCGGCTTCCCACAGTCCCGCAGAAAATCGAAGTTGTACGTGCGCGGAGCTTCCGTATCCGCAGCCACAGGCGCCACGGGCGTTCCCACGCCGATCGCGGCTTTCACTCGTGCATCGGCACACGCCGCGCGCAAACCAACCGCGGCGCCGAATGAGAATCCCGCAAACATCAGCGGCAGGTGGAACTCCGCATCCAGCCAGTTGAGCGCCGAACTTACATCGTCCACTTCTCCTTCTCCGCGATCATGCTCTCCCTGGCTGAGTCCGGTACCACGAAAATTGAAGCGCAATACGGGAAAACCAAAACTATTCAATGCCTTCATCGTGTGAAACACAACTTTGTTGTGCAGCGTTCCGCCGAACATCGGATGAGGATGACAAACCAGCGCAGCATGGGTCGCATCCTCAGCGCCCGCATTGAGCAGCGCCTCCAGCCGCCCAACCGGGCCATCGAGAAAGAGCGAGCGAATCGTTGCGCCGGAAGAAATCACGTCTTCAGATTACACGGGATCGACGAATGGTATTAAGTCTGTTGATAAAGGAAGAGACTCGGTCCTGGATCCGAAATCCGAAGTCCGAAGTCTGAGGCCCGAAGCCTGAAGTCTGAGGTCTGAGGTCTGAAGTCAACCCACCTCTGCTATCCTCTCCCCATGGATGCCGTCGCGCTCACGCGCCAGCTTATCGACATCGAATCCATCAGCGGCAATGAAGCGCCGGTTGGACAATTCCTCTACCGCGAACTCTGCCGGCTGGGTTTCCAGACCAAGACCATGCCAGTGGAACGGGGCCGATTCAACCTCTATGCCGTCTCGCCCGAGCACGCACGTCCCGCCGTTATTTTTTCCACGCACATGGATACCGTTCCGCCCTTCATTCCCTCGTCCGAAGATGAGACGCGCATTTACGGCCGCGGCGCGTGCGATGCGAAGGGTATCATCGCCGCGCAGATCGCCGCTGCCCATCGTCTACGGCAAGAGGGGATTTTTACCGGTCTGCTTTTCGTGGTAGGCGAAGAGCGCGACAGCTTGGGCGCAACAGTAGCCAACGCGCAGATATTGGACAAACAAATACCAGCCAGCCGTTTTCTCGTCAATGGCGAGCCCACCGAGAATTGCATTGCGCTGGCCTCGAAAGGCACGCTGCGCGTCGAAGTGATCGCTTCGGGACGCATGGCGCATTCGGCGTATCCCGAACTCGGCGACTCCGCCATCGACAAGCTGGTCGAAGCCCTCACTCGCCTGCTCGCCATGCCCTTGCCCAACGATCCGGAGATCGGCCCCTGCACGCTGAACATCGGATTGATCGAAGGCGGTCGTGCACCCAACGTGATTCCCGACAGCGCCCGCGCCGATCTGCTTTACCGTCTCATTGGCCCGTCGGACGAGTTGCGCCGCCAGATTGTCGCCACCGCGGGCGATCAGGTGAAAATCGAATTTCCTCTGGAGATTCCCTTCCTTCGCCTGCGCACCATCGAGGGCCTGCCCACCATGATCGCAGCTTTCACCACCGACATCCCTCAACTCGGCAACTGGGGCGAACCGCTACTGGTCGGCCCCGGCTCCATTCACGTGGCCCACACCGAAGGCGAGTACATCGAGAAACAGCAACTGGCCGAAGCGGTTGACCTTTATTGTAAGGTCGCGAAGCATCTGGCGGGATAGCGGCCCGAAGGCGGCCGGTGAACTTCACTACCCGCCGAACGCTAGCTTGGTTTTTCTCGCCGAAGCCTGAAAGCCTGAGCCCGAAGCCCATTTCAACGTCCGCGCCGCCCCTTGCCTCCGGCGGCTGCGGCCGGCTCCTGATCTCTCGCCGCAGCGGCTGGCTTTTTCTTGCCTTCCATCTGCGCCAGGCTCTGCTTCAGCGCAGCCATCAGATCAATCACCGGAGCCAGTTTCTTCGGCTGCTCCACTGCGGCCACTTCTCCGCCTTCAAGCTTGGTTTCAATCAGCTTCTTCAGGTTTTCCTGGAAACTGTCTTTATACTTTTCCGGGTCCCACTCGTCGGCCAGAGCCTCAATCAACTGGTGCGCCACTTTCACTTCAGCTTCTTTCAACTCCACATCCGGCGCGCCAAAGCCTTCCACCTTCTTCACTTCTTCGGCGTAGTACATGGTGTGCAGCATCATTCCGCCTTCGTGCGGCCGCAAAAACACTGTGTATTCGCGATTGTGCATGGTGATCTTGGCGATGGCCACGTATTCGCTTTCTTCCAGCGCTTTGGTCAGCAGCGCATAAGGACGCCGTCCCGCCTCTTCCGGCATCATGTAATACGACGACTCGAAATACACCGGATCAACCTCAGCCGCCTTCACGAACTCCAAAATCTCCATGGTCTTGGCAGTCTGCGGCTCGATTTTCTTGATCTCTTCCGGCTCGATGATGATGTATTCGTCTTTGCGAAACTCGTAGCCCTTGACGATGTCTCCGCGATCGACTACGACATTCTCGACCGGGCATATGTATTGCTGCTTTACCCGCACCTTATCCGTGCGATGCAGCATGTTGAACGAAATGCCGGAACTGCGCGCCCCCGAAAACAGTCGCACCGGCATGGAGATGAGTCCAAAAGTTAAGTGTCCAGACCAAACCGAAGCTGCCATAATCCCTCTCGTGTAAGTAATCACCATGTCATCCTGAGGAAGCGGAGTCTCTCGCGAAGCGAGAGACTCCCGACGAAGGACCTATGCATTTTGCTTGCACCACCGACGCCGCAGCGAGTACATAGGTCCTTCGCCCGCAGAAAGCGCGGGCTTCAGGATGACAAACCGTAGGACGACAGTTCTCTACAGCAACTAGAAAACCGCCTAACCCACCCAGAATTGCGAGTTTAGCCCAAAACGCAACTTGGATGCACAAATCTTAGGGCGCGAGGAATCGAAATGCGAAGCCAGAGGAAATGGGGTCAGTCTCGCCTAAGCCCTAGGGGTTGTAGTTAACTGAGCGGGTTCCGGCCCCGGCTCCCGGAAAGTCGTTGAGGGACGGCTATAATTTCAATTTCAGTTTCACGCGATGTTGCCGCGTTTGCACAAAGGCTCGCAGCACATTGTTCATCAGGGTCTGGTAGCCTCTGCCGTTCTTCTTGAACCATTCCAAAACATCGTGGTCGATGCGGATATTGATATGGTCTTTGGGAGCCGGGATACCCATCACGCTCTGTGTCCAGTCGGGCTCGCCTCGCACGTCATCCACATCGGCGCGGATCGATGCTTCCAGCCCGGCGCCAGTCGTGGCATTCACTTTGGCCCAATTCGTCCGGTCTTCCCCTCGTGCGATCTTGTTCTTGATCTGCTTAGCCGTATAGCGCACGGTACCGCTTTTCTTCCTCATCTCTCGCCCTCCTTGCTGTGATAATTCGTACCGCCTTGTCGCGCCAAGTCCAAACCACCGCGAAGAATTTCCCCTCCATCAAACCAACACTCAGAAATCGGTCCTCATCGTCCCGTGGCGTTGGTACTGTGAGAAGGGGACGACCGCCAAATAAGGCGAAGGCAATGCGCAGAAAATCGATCCCTCGCTCCGCCAGCACCCAGTCGCGCTTTGCCTAATTCCAGGCGAATTCCACCGTCCATGGTACCCACAATTGTAGCCACAGTCAAGCCCGCCTATAGCATGAGTGGAGCGCCCTACAGTCAGAATGCGCTTCAGAATCCCCCCGCCTTTTTGAGCGCAGCCTCGACCGTCCCCAACGGCAGCAGCAGGGTTAACGGCGCGTCCAGCCGCGGCACAGCCCCATAGCCGGCATACCACGCTGCCACCCTTTCATTCTTGGCGTCGATGACAAGCACAGTGCCGCCGACCTCTGCCGCGGCCAACAGGCAGCGTCTGCCCGCCGACAGCAGAAGCTGCCCGCCAAGTCCCTGCCCCTGGAACCTGCGATCTACAGCCAGCCGCGCTAGGCGGAAGCCCGGCACGTCATGCCGCGCCAGCCCGCGGCGTACCGTCTCCGGCGTCCGCGCATAGTCAACTGATGCGGGGCTCAGACTATAAAAGCCGAGGATGGTTTTGTCGGCATCGTCAATCGCAAGGAAAGTTTTCGCGCCGCCCCGCTCGTGGCTTTTGCGGGCGTAACGGCGCAAGAATTCGTTGAGCGCCTCATCCCCACAGTCGAACGCTTCCCGGTCATGTTTTTTGCTGATCGCTTCTTCGTGCCACGCCGTCACGGTTACCGCCGCTTCGGCAATGCCCGCGCCGCTGCCAGCAGTTTTGCGTTCGGCGCAGGCGGGTTCTCCAGCAGATCGAGCACCCGCAAACTATCCCTCTCGGAGAGCTGCACATGATCCGCCTGCTCAATGACAGCCTTGGCGGCACGCAACGCATGGTGAATGACAAAATCCGTCAAGTCGGTATGCTTCAACGCCACCGCGCGCAACAGTAGAGCTTTTTCCTCGGCCCGAATCCGCAGCGACATCCGGCGGTTATCTTCGACGGCAACTCTCGGCATGGCAGGGCCTCCTCGATGTACGTATTCAAATTGTACATTGCGAAACGGCAAATTGAAAGTGGCAGTCACGAGGGCAGAGGTTGCATCTCGGCAGACGCTGTAGTAGGTTACATGTAACCATAGCGGATATGCCACCCACAACTCGCCCCAAGCCATCCCGGGATAAGGTCAGGGCGCACCGCAAGCGGCTTCGCCAGCAAGGCCTGCGCCCCATCCAGATATGGGTCGCGGACGTGCGTTCGTCCGCGTTTGTGAAAGAAGCGCATCGCCAGTCCCTTGCTGTCGCCAACAGCCCTCACGCTAAGCGGGACCAGGATTTCATCGATGCCACCTCAGATTGGGGCGGAGCGTAGCCGTGGCGAAATCCAGCGTGGCGAGATGACGCGAGGCGAGATTTGGACCGTCGCCGGCGGCAAATACTACGCCGGAAAGCCCCGTCCGGCTGTAATTCTGCAAGACGATCGCTTCGACAACACGGATTCGGTCACGATCTGCGCCTTTACGACCGACCCTACCGATGCTCCCTTGTTTCGTATTGTGGTCGAGCCAAACGAAAGCAACGGCTTGCGCGCGCCTTGCCGGCTCATGGTGGATAAAATCACCACCGTCCCGAAATCAAGAATTGGCGCCCACATCGGCCGCCTTGCCGACGATGACGTACTTCGGCTGAACCGTGCCGTCCTGGTGTTCCTGGGCATTGCCGCTCCCAAGAAGCACGAGCGGATGGAATCATAAGACTCCTTCCGCCTAAGAAATCCACAACCCATTGTGACATCTGACCTTGCCCCGCAGTTCCGATTGCCTCATCATTGCCCAAGCGGAGGCAGTGCAGCCAGCCCGCACAATGCGGGGACGCAGGGCGAAAATCGGGGCGCAACTCCTTTGTTTGAAAGAGTTTAGTACTTAAGTTCTTTAGACCTTCGGATTTGCGGGGAATTTCGCGCTAACTCGATGATTCTAAATATTATGCAAAAAGGGGGAGGGGGCTACATCAAGGCGGTACGGACCGGGCAACTAGAGGGAAGAGTTCTCCAGGTTGCCAACGCCGAAATTTATTTTGGTCGCAAATCCACAGCCGCGAACCGCATGGCGAAACGCCGGAAATCAGCGGGTGCCCACCGCCGCTTTTCCTGAACCCTCACGGCGTCGACGCTCATCCCGGAAGCAAGTTGTTTGATTCGGATCCGACTCGGAGAAGACACAATGACCGATCTGCGCTATCCCGTCGGCAAGTTCACCTACGAAGGCCCGCCCACACCGGAGCAGAGACAGGAACTGCTCGACCACATCGAGCAAATGCCAAGTCGGCTGCGCGCAGCCATCGAAGGGCTCTCAGAACAACAACTCGACACGCCCTATCGCCCCGAAGGCTGGACCGTTCGCCAAGTCATCCACCACGTGCCCGATAGTCATCTCAATGCCTACATTCGCTTCAAGCTCGCGCTCACCGAAGAGGAGCCAACCATCAAGCCCTACGCCGAAGACCGCTGGGCTGAACTTGCGGATACGAAATCGACTCCGATCGAAGTTTCTCTGAGCATGTTGGATTCGCTGCATGATCGCTGGGTACGGCTGCTGCGCGCGCTCCAGCCGCAAGACTGGAAGCGCACCTTTCGCCATCCCGAACTAGGTGCGGTAAGTCTGGAGAAGAATCTGGCGCTCTATGCGTGGCACGGCCGCCATCACGTGGCCCACATCACCAGCCTGCGAGAAAGAAACGGCTGGTGAAAACGGACCTCAGACCTCAGACCTCGGACTTCAGACCTCCGACTTCAACCGCCGAAGCCTGAGGTCCAAGGTCTGAGGTCCAAGGTCCGACGCCGCTTTTATGTCATTCCCAGCTTCCACAGCAGATAGCTGCTCGCCTCGCGGAGCACAGCAAACACGCGCTGCGCAGCGCCATGCGGCCGCGAGTCGGGCCGCGGCGCAACATAGACTGGACCGATTCCTTCATGCTCCAGCAGTTTCTTGATGCGGAACACGTGATAGGCATCGCTGACCGCGACGCAACTGCGCAGGCCGTTGGCGCGCATGATCACCGCAACCCGCACCGCGGACTCAGCCGTATCGCGACCTTGCATCTCCGCAATCAAGTTCCGTTCGGGAATTCCGCGATGGATCAGGTAATCGCGGCCCACACCACCTTCGCTGAAGCTAGGATCAGCGGCTGCGCCGCCCGTGGTAATCACAACCGGCGCAATGCCGCGCTGAAAGAGATCGAACGCATGATCGAGCCGCGCGCGCAACACCGGCGAGGGATGGCCCGCGTACTCCGCAGCTCCAAACACCACGATGGCATCCGCCGCATGGACTTCCTGGAGCGAACCTTCGCGAACGATACGAATGCCGATCAGAGTGAGATACGTCGCTACGGCCAGCGCGGCCAGAACCGCCAGCCGCAGAAGCCAGCGGCGTCGCGGATGCCGTTTGGCGTTGTCGTCACTCATCCTTGGGCAAAGAAGCGGGAAATCTCCTCGGCGGGAATCGCGCCTTCGCGAATGACGCGCCAGCGCGCAACTTCGTCACTGAGATCCACAATGGTGGACGCAATGTCGCGCGGCGAAGGCCCCCCATCTACGATAATGTTAATGCGCTCCTGGAGTTGGTCACGCACCTGGTCGGCGCTGGTGCACTCGGACGCGCCACTGAGATTGGCGGAAGTAGCGGTGATCGGAATCGCCGCCGCCGTCACCACCGCCAGCGGAATCTTCGCGCTCGGCACGCGCAGCGCCACGTTGCCGGTGTTGGCCGTCACCTTAAGCGGCAGGCGCGATCCCGCCCTCACGATGATGGTCAGCGGTCCCGGCCAGTACTTGCGCGTCAGCGCGTAAAACTCCTCGGGCAGCGGCTTGGCCAGTTCTTCTGCATGATCCACATTTTCGATCAGCAGCGACAGCGGCTTGTGCCGTGAGCGCGTCTTGATGTCGTAAACCCGGTCAACGGCGCGCAGGTTGAACGGATCGGCCGCCAACCCGTAAAACGTGTCCGTGGGCATGCCCAGCACTTCGCCGGCTCGAATCTGATCGGCGGCGTACTTCACCAGCGACGCTTCAGGGTTGTCACAATTAATTTTTACGATCTCGGCGCGCACAGCGCTCCCTTCCCACTTGCTGTTGCTTGAGGTTATTAGGACGTGGAACTTATCATAATACGGCAAAAGCTTGCGAACCGGACGAACCGCGTATGATGCAGTTACCAGCGTGGGTATGAGACCGACCTCAGAAATCGCCGCCGGCGCTCAGCACCGCCTTCGCCGCATCGAGGGCCGCCACAACCCGCTGGTCAAGCAGTTGCGCCAGGCGTTCTCGCGTGCCGAGCCCACCGAAGAGGGCGACTGCGCCATCGACGGCCTGCGCATCATCGAAGAAGCCATTCGCAGCGGCTTGCGCTTCCGCGCCGTATTCTTCCGCGAGTCGGCGCAGGATCGCGCGGAGCGGCTTTTGCCGCAGGTTCGTGCGCACGTGGAAGCGCTGTTGCTGCCAGACAAACTCTTTGACAGCGTCGTGCCCAGCGAATCGCCGCAAGGAGTGGCCGCGCTGGTACGCCTCAAAGAGTTCTCGCTCGACGACGTACTGGAACGGCTGCAAGTTGGGCCGGTCATCGTTCTCGCCGGCCTGCAAGACCCCGGCAATCTGGGCACAATCCTGCGCTCGGCTGAGGCCTTTGGCAGCGCCGGGGTTGTGCTGGGCGAAGGCACGGTGAGCCCGTTCAATACGAAAGTGATTCGCGCCTCGGCGGGATCGGTCTTTCGCCTGCCCATAGTTCACGGACATGGCGGGTCAGCGCCGGGGAAGTTGGAAGAGGTTTCCGAAAAGCTGCGGGCACGCGGCATACGCCTGCTCGCAACCTCTTCGCACAAGGGAACGCCGTTGGATCAATCAGATTTGAAGTCCGCGGTCGCGATCTTCTTCGGCAACGAGGGCGCAGGCCTCTCGCGCGAGGTCATGGCCACGATCGATGAAGTTATCGCCATTCCGCACACTACGCAAGTGGAATCCCTCAACGCTGGCGTGGCGGCAAGCATCGTGCTGTACGAAGCCGCGAGGCAAAGAAAGTAAGAGCATGTTCACCACAGAGACACAGAGACACAGAGAAAACAAGGAAAATAGTCCATCGAATTCTTGACGCAAGGCATTATCCGCAGGGTTCTTTGAGTTTTTCCGGTTTTCTCGGTGTCTCTGTGCCTCTGTGGTGAAATAGATTTTGATGGGACTTTTCCAGCCCACTCCGAACGCCGACAACGCCACTGACCGCACGCGGCCCCTGGCCGATCGCATGCGTCCGCGCACGCTCGCGGACTACGCCGGACAGGAGCACCTGATCGGCCCCGGTAAGCCCCTGCGCACTCAGATCGAGCGCGACGACACCGGCTCTTTCATCTTCTGGGGCCCCCCGGGCACGGGCAAAACCACGCTGGCGAAGATCATCGCGAACATGACTAAAGCGGAGTTCATCGAATTCTCCGCCGTGCTCGCCGGGATCAAAGAGATCAAGCAGGTGATGGCCGACGCCGAGCGCGCGCGTCAATACGGCACGCGAACCATCGTTTTCATCGATGAGATTCATCGTTTCAACAAAGCCCAGCAGGATGCCTTTCTGCCGCACGTGGAAAAAGGCAATATCCGACTGATTGGCGCCACCACCGAAAATCCTTCATTCGAGATCAACTCGGCCTTGCTCTCCCGCTGCCGCGTCTATGTCCTGAAACCGCTGACCGAAGAGCAAATCGTGGAACTGCTCAAGAGCGCGCTCGCCGACCAGGAACGCGGGCTGGGGGCGATGCATCTCACCGCTTCGGATGAGGTGCTCAAGAAAATCGCCAGCTACACCAGCGGCGATGCGCGCAGCGCCTACAACGTGCTGGAAGTTGCCGCCGGGTTGGCGCAGCGGCAAGCGGGTAAGGCGGCGCCGGAGATCACGGACGAAATCGTCCACGACGCGCTCCAAAAGCGCGTCCTGCTCTACGACAAGACCGGCGAAGAACACTACAACCTGATTTCGGCCCTGCACAAATCCGTGCGCAACAGCGACGCCGACGCCGCTCTTTACTGGCTGGGACGCATGCTGGAAGCGGGCGAAGATCCGCTCTATGTCGCACGACGCGTGGTGCGCATGGCGGTGGAAGATATCGGCCTCGCCGATCCCAACGCGCTCTCACTCTGCATGGCCGCACGCGATGCGGTGGATTTTATCGGCATGCCGGAAGGCAATCTCGCATTGGCGCAGGCCGTCGTTTATCTTTCGGTCGCTCCTAAATCAAACGCACTCTACACCGCGTACGGAAGCGTGCAGCAGGATGTTGAACAAACCGCCGCCGAGCCTGTGCCGCTGCACCTGCGCAACGCTCCCACCGGCCTGATGAAGGGCCTCGGTTACGGCAAAGACTATCAATACGCGCACGATGTCGAAGGCAAAGTCGCAGACATGCAATGCCTGCCCGACAATCTGCGCGACCGCGTCTACTACCAGCCGACGAACGAAGGAGCGGAAAAACGCATTCGCGAACGCATGGAAGGAATTCAACGCTTGCGCTCACAGGCGGTAGAGAACGACTCTGCGCGCTCGGAGCCAGCTCGCTCAGAAAAAGAGATTTAGTCCAAAGATATAGACGCAGACAGGCTAGCGGAACCGTGCCCGGTGCTCTTTCAAAATGCAGCGATCCATCACCACAAAAATTCCGGCTCGGCGCGCCTTTTCCGCGGCTTCCTCGTGAATCACTTCTTCCTGCATCCAAATGGCGGGCACTTTGAGTCGAATGGCCTGGTCCACGACTTCTTCCACAAACACCGGCCGCCGGAAAATGTTCACAATGTCGATTTTCTCCGGCACTTCCATCAGCGACGGAAACGCTTTTTCGCCCAGGCAAGTTTCGATGCCCGGATTCACAGGAATAATGCGGTATCCGTGGCTCTGCATGTAGGCCGCAACTCCGTGGCTCGGCCGCAGCGGATTGGCGGAAAGCCCTACCACGGCAATGGTTTTCGAATTCTGCAGCAGTTCCGTAATCGGATCGGGCTTGGCCAAGATGCCGGTTCTGTTCGCACTCCGCGTTGTTTATTTCTTATTCATCGCGTCCATCTTCTGCTTGTACATTTTCAGTGCCAACTTGCGAATCGTTTCCGAGATTTCCTTGTTGGTGGAGATGTTTTTCAGATCCTGCACCAGCACGTTTTTCATCAGGCCCAGGGAAAGGTCGATGGGCGTGCGCGGGTTCCCCACCAGATTGCGCACGACGATGTAATTCTTCATGAAGCGGCGCTTCAGGGGAATCTGGCGCAGAACCGCCTCCAGGACATTCTTCTGGCTGGCAAATTTCTCCACTTCTCCATCGGACAGCTTGGGCGCTTCCAGCACCGCCAGGGCAACCACTTTGGTGCCGTCGCGGATCAGAATCGAGCGCTCTTCCTTGTTGCCCTTCATCGCCAGTTGGATCCGCCCCTTCACGTCGAGGTGGTTGATCTTCTGCACCGTGTTCTCGCGTTTGGGTTCGACGTGAGGCAGCGGTTTCTTCACGCCAGCCGCCGGATTTGCCGCGGTACTCGCAGTCTGGGGCTGCAACGCTACCGCCGGAGCGCCGGCAATAGGCGGGGCGGCGGCGCCTGCGCCCGCCTGGCCGGTACTTTCCGGGGAAGAATCATGCTCCGAGGAATCGAGAATTCCCCCGATCGGCTGAAACGGCTTGCCCTGTTCCGCTGCAATCTCCGTCGCGTGGCCGGCGAGATAAGCGGAAACGTCTTCGTCGGCAACCTCGCGGGCATCGGCTTCTCCGTCCGATGTGGTTTCAGGATCGAGCTCGCTCGCCGGCGCGATCGACTCAACTCTCTGAGAACCCGCCGCGGATGAGGCCTCCGGCGCCTTGCCATCTCCCCCGCTCAGCAGTTCCCCGACCTTGCTCGTTTCATTGGCGTTCAGGTAAGGACTCGATTTGAGAGAGTCCAGAATCGCGAACGAACCGCGCACTCGCGGACTCTCAAGCATGGCCTTGATCGCATCACGAGAAGCCGAAACCGCAAACTTGGCCAACACATGATCCGCGATGGAAGGGTTCTCCAGCAACGCCGGGAGCAGTACAGGCCGCAGGTTCTCGGGAGCGATCAGATAGTCGAGTACGACGCTCGCCGTTTTCGGATCGGCCGCCGCCGCCAGCGAAGCCTTTTCGTCCCAGCCCGCCAGGGTCATGCGGGCAAGGTCGCCAAAAACTTTGTTGTATTTCGCCAAATACACCAGAATTTCGATGTTTTCATCCGGCGGAACTGCCAGGGCGCCACGTGCCGCGAATTGCATCATGTTCGCCGGTAGCTTGGAGGCCCGGAGTTGATCGATCATTCGCGGCATGAGCTCACGCCTCTACTCGTGGGTCAAGAAAAGCTCGATTCGAGAAAAATCGCTTGTCATTCCTGGATGCGTCCCGACTTGAGGAATCCGCGGCCTTGTCCCGCTGTCCAGTCGCGTGCGCGGCCGACTCGAGTTCCCTCACTGCCAGCTCGAACTCGCGCACCAGCCGGCTCGGCTTGCGCCGCAAAAATTCGTCCAGCAAAGCCCGATAGTACCAAAGCGTGCCTTCGCGCCCACCGCTGAATCTGGTCCAGATCGACTCTCCGATTGCGCGATAGTCGGCAAGAATGGAACGCACGTTGTTCAGCTTGTCAGCCGCCGAAACCAGCCGCGTATCCGCATCGGCCTTCTTCAAGTGCCGGATGTAAGTCTCCTTGCGCTCGCGCCACGGCGGCTTCGGCTCGGTGTCGGAGTCCGTGCAGCCGTCGACGATTTTGGCCACGCGTTTCCCAAACCGCCGCCGTACTTCTTGCAACATGGGCGCTCCGCCGCAATCTTCCACAACATCGTGGAGCAGCGCCGCAATCGCCACATCCTCGTCGCCGCCAAATTCCAAAGCCAGAGATGCCACGCCCATCAAATGCGCGATGTAAGGGACGGTTGTGGTCTTGCGCGTCTGCCCGGCATGTTTTTCAGCCGCAAATTCAAACGCCCGCAGAAACCGCGGACCAAGCTTCACGCCCGCCGGTTTCTTGCGGACGCCGTTCGCTGAGACTCCGCGTCCTTTGTGCTGGGCTGAGCTTTTCCTCACGCCTATCGTTTCTCCCCGCGCCGCATCTGCAGATACGCCCGGATGAAGGGCTGCAAGTCTCCGTCAATCACGCGGTCCACATCGCCCACTTCCGTCTTGGTGCGGTGATCTTTGATCAGCCGGTAAGGCTGCAACACATACGATCGAATCTGCGATCCGAAATCGATATCAAGCTTCGAGTCCTCAATCTTCCTCGTAGCCTCTCGCTTTTTCTCCATCTCATACTCGTAAATTTTCGAGCGCAGCATACTCATGGCGCGCTCACGATTTTTGTGCTGCGAACGTTCGTTCTGGCAGCTTGACACCAGGCCGGTGGGGAGGTGCGTCATGCGCACCGCGGAGTCGGTGGTGTTCACGTGCTGGCCACCCTTGCCGCTCGAACGGTACGTATCCACGCGCAGATCCTCCGGCTTGATGACGACTTCAATGCTGTCGTCGATTTCCGGCGAAACATATACGCTGGCAAACGAAGTGTGCCGTCGCTTGGCCTGGTCGAACGGGGAAATCCGCACCAGCCGGTGTACGCCGATTTCGCCGCTCAGCAGCCCGAAGGCGTATTCGCCGTTCACGGCAAACGTCGCCGATTTCAGCCCTGCCTCTTCGCCGGGCTGATAGTCATACAGCACCGTTTCGAAGCCCTGCCGCTCCGCCCAGCGCAAGTACATTCGCAGCAGCATGTCGGCCCAATCCTGCGACTCCGTTCCGCCCGCGCCGGGATGAATCGTCACGATCGCATTGCGGGCGTCGTTCTCGCCCGAAAGCAGAGTCGCCGTCTCCAGCTTGTCGATCAGTTCGCGCAGCGCGTCGATCTCGCGGCGCAAGTCGGCATCCACGTTTTCGCCTTCGCGGGCCAGATCGAAGTAGGCGGCGATGTCGCTGCCGCGGCGCTCCAGATCGGCGTCCGTGGCCAGAACGTGCTCCAGCCGCTTCTTCTCGCGCATCACCTGCTGGGATTTTTGCGGATTCGACCATAGATTCGGGTCGGCGGCCTGCTTCTCGATTTCCGCTAATTGCGGACGGACCTTCTCCGCGTCAAAGATACTCCCGGAGTTCGTGGACCTTCCTGTTCAGCGCCGAGTATTCCTGTTCCAGTTCCTGAATCATGGGGATGGCTCAACCCTAACTTCCAGATAGATTGTGAAGCGCACCGCGGAACGCGAATCGCTCCACTAACGCCGCTATAGAAATTATCGCACAGAGATATGCGAGCCAG
Source organism: Acidobacteriaceae bacterium (assembly GCA_003156805.1). Taxonomy (GTDB): domain Bacteria; phylum Acidobacteriota; class Terriglobia; order Terriglobales; family Acidobacteriaceae; genus Sulfotelmatobacter. The sequence goes on from PMHV01000045.1 coordinate 74,748, forward strand.
TCGCCATGCCGCGTGTAAAACGTGGTTACGGAGGTGAGGGCATACGGCGCCGCCAGCGTGGTGCGCTCTTTACGCGGCGCTCGCGCCACCACGCGTCCGTAGGGATCAATCGCAGCCGTTACTCCGGTGTTCGTCGCGCTCAGCAGCCAGCGATCGTTCTCAATCGCTCTCATGCGGGTTTGATTCAGATGCTGCGCATACGCTCCGCTGTCGCCGTACCATCCGTCGTTTGAAATATTCACCAGCACTTGCGCGCCCCGGTCGGCAAACTGCCGCACCTCGTCGGGAAATATCGATTCGTAACAAATGAACACTCCCAACCGTGCGCCGCCCGCCTGCAGCGGCGCCCGCGACGCGCCGGCGGTAAACTCGCCGACCTCTTTCGTCAATCCGCCAGCGAAGGCGAACAGTTTCGGAAATGGCAAATACTCGCCAAACGGCACCAGATGCACCTTGTCGTAGCGTGCCGTCCACTCGCCGGCGGGATCTACCAGCGCGGCAGAATTGAAAACCTGCGAAGGCGCTCGCCCGCTTTGCCCGGCGGGCGCAATTCCAATCGAACCAGTGACCGTCCAAACGCCTGTCTGGCGGGCCATCCCGCTCACCGCATCGCGAAAGATCGGATCGTTGGCATAAAAAGGCGCCGGCGATTCCGGCCAAACAATCAGATCGATTTTGTTCGATCCCGTTTCTTCCGGCGAACCCACAACCGCATTCGATGCAGCGGCTTTCTCGCTCATCTCGGTCAGTTCGTGCAGAGTACTCTCGAAATAATCTCGCGTCCAATTCGCCGAAACTGGAACATTCTGCTGCATCAGCAGCGCCGTGTGGTTTGCTCCTGCGGCCGGAGCCTCCACCAATCGTCCCGCCTGCAACACCGCAGCCGCAGCCACCGCAGCTACCAGCAGCGTGGTGCGCTTCTTCCGCGGCACCACAAACGACGCCGCTACAGCCACGTTCACCAGCATGATCTCAAACGAGATTCCGTAAACGCCCGTCCATGTAGCGATACGGCAAAGCGAAACGTTATCCACCTGCGCCGTACCCAGCAGATTCCACGGGAACCCGGTCACCCGCGTCCGCGCCAGCTCAACCCCTACCCACAAAAATGGCGCCGCCACCAGCGCCCGCCGATTGTCCCGCCCCGGGCCCACCAACCAACCCAGCACCAGACCGAACAGTCCGTGATACAACCCCAGGTAAAGACAAAAAAGAAACAGGGCCAGCGCCGCCGCCGGCGCGCTCAAGCCACCATACTGGCGCATGGTGTCGTAGATCCAGTAACACGTGCCTCCGTACCAGAGAATGCCGCAAACGTAGGCGAGCAGAAACGCCTGCCCGGGCGTAGCAGCCTGAAGATTGACGTCGCCATCCACTTCCAATTCCCCCGCCGGCCGCGCGCGCAGCAAAGCCAGCATCAGCGGAGCCAGCGCAATCCATGAGAGAAGGTAAAGCCCGGGCAGAGGAAAGATGAGAACCTGCAGGAGTGACGACAAAACCACCAACAGCCAGGCGCTGGGATGAATGTGCCGCAAGGAAAAGAATAACAAACCCGGCGTCGGACCTCAGGCCTCAGACCTCAGGCCTCAGACCTCAGACCTCAGACCTCAGACCTTGGACCTCAGACCTCTGCGTGGTTGGACATCCGAGCCCTGAGGCCTTAGGTCTGAGGTCTTAGGTCCGAGGTCTGACGTCCGAGGTCCGCTTTTGCCGATTCCAGCGCACGCCGTACAAACTCCACTATCGGCGCGGTCACATACTCAGGCGGCGTGATGCGAAACACCGGCCGCTCCGCCACCGGCTTTAACGAAACTTTCTGCCATGCAGCCTCGCCGGCCGTTCCGTTGTGAAGAATCACAGCGCTGGCCCGATCCAGAAATTCCTGCGCGGAATTCTTGAAATCCTCCGTTGCCGGATCGAGCACAGTCAAATACAAATCCGGACGCAGAAATCGCAGCACGCTGTTCGATTCCACCACCACATTGCGCGCGCCGTGAAGTCGCTCCCGCAAAGCTGGCATCGCTTCAGCCAGCCTGCCTTGCTCCGTCCGCACCCAAAGTGCCCGCGACGCTCCCGCCAGCAGGAAGCGCGATGTGTCCGACTCACCCGAGCGATTGCGTTCCTCCGAAATCGCCCACGAATGGTCGGCCGTCGCGCAGTCGCACGCTTCTCCGTTGGCCGAGCACACGCCATGCCCGTATTGCGTAATCTTCACCGCCGTCCAATCGTACTCGGGCAATGCGGAAATCAGCTCCGCCACCACGCTCGTCTTCCCTACGCTTCGCGAATGCCCCCCAATCACCACGATTGCCACATTTACCTCTTCTTTCCCAACCGCGCCAGCGCCGCTAACTGTTTCAGATACTGCCGCACGGGCTGCGCCGGAGTTCCCCAGAATGCCACTCCCTTGCCCCGCAAAACCTTATTGGGCAGCACACCGCCCTGCCC
>PMHV01000026.1 GCA_003156805.1 Acidobacteriaceae bacterium
ATGATGACGACCATGGCGGCTCTGCTGGGGGGCTTGCCGTTGGCGCTGGGTTCGGGCACGGGAGCGGAATTGCGGCGGCCGCTGGGCATCACCATCGTGGGCGGCCTGATTCTCAGCCAGTTGCTCACGCTCTATACCACGCCGGTGGTTTACCTGTGGTTTGACCGGCTGGCGCACAGGTTCGAGAAGTACAAGATCGGCAATCCGATTCCGCAGGAGCTGCCAGCGGATTGACGCTGGCGCATTCTAGAGCTGGCGCGTTCGAACGATGAGTATTTCGGCTCCATTTATCCGGCGACCGATAGGCACGTCCCTCTTGGCGGCGGCGTTATTGCTCTCGGGGATTCTTGCTTTTAATTTCCTGCCGGTGGCTTCATTGCCGCGGGTGGATTTTCCTGTGATCCAGGTGCAGGCCGCTCTGCCTGGCGCCGACCCGCAGACCATGGCGTCCGCCGTAGCCACTCCGCTGGAACGCCAGTTCGGGCGCATCTCAGCGGTGAACCAGATGACCTCGACGAGCCAGTTGGGCTCGACCAGCATCGTCCTGCAGTTTGACTTGAACCGGAACATCGACGCGGCCGGGCGCGACGTGCAGGCGGCCATCAATGCCGCGCGCAGCCAGCTCCCGGCGAACTTGCCGAGCAATCCAACTTATCGCAAGGCCAATCCGGCGGACGCACCCATTCTGATTCTGGCGCTGACTTCGGACACGGAGACGGTGCCGCAGATGTACGATGCGGCCGACTCCATTCTGGCGCAGAAGCTCTCCCAGGTAAGTGGAGTGGGGCAGGTGTTCGTCGGCGGAGCGGCGCAGCCAGCAGTACGCGCGGAAGTGAATCCCACGCTGCTCAACAAGCTGGGAGTGGGGTTGGACACGGTGCGCAACGCGCTCAATCTGGCCAATGCAAACCAGGCCAAAGGCGCAGTGGCTGACGGCACTCAAACCTGGACTCTCAACGCCGACGATCAACTGTTTACCGCCGATCGATACCGGCCGCTGATCATGGCTTACAACAACGGCGCGCCGGTACGGCTGGGCGACGTGGCCGATGTGGAAGACTCGGTCTCCGATGTGCGCAATCTCGGCCTGGCCAACGGAAAACCGAGCGTGCTCATCATCGTCTTTCGCCAGCCGGGCGCCAACATCATTGAGACCGTGGACCGGGTGCGTTCGCTGATGCCATACCTGCAATCGTCCATTTCTCCGGCGATCCATCTTCTAATTGCCATGGACCGCACCATCACCGTGCGGGCTTCGGTGAAGGACATCGAGTCTACGCTGGTGCTATCGATTTTTCTGGTGATCCTGGTTGTGTTCGCGTTCCTGAGAACGGTGCGGGCCACCATCATACCCAGCATTGCCGTGCCGCTTTCGCTGGTCGGCACTTTCGGTGTGATGTACCTGCTGGGCTACAGCCTGGACAATCTCTCGCTGATGGCGCTGGCGATTTCCACGGGATTCGTGGTGGATGACGCCATCGTGGTGCTGGAAAATATCACGCGCTACGTGGAGCAGGGCATGGGCGCGGTGCAGGCGGCGTTCAAGGGTGCGGCGGAGATTGGTTTTACCGTGCTCTCTATGAGCATTTCCCTGGTGGCGGTGTTTATTCCGCTCTTGATGATGGGTGGGATCGTGGGCCGGCTGTTTCGTGAGTTCGCCGTTACCCTGAGTGTTGCCATTGGAGTTTCGCTGCTGGTTTCGCTGACTACGACGCCAACCATGTGCGCGAAGTTTCTGCGCCCGCCGAAAGACGAGCGCCACAACCGCTTCTACCGGGCCAGCGAGTGGGTCTTCGACAAGATTCTGGCTACGTACCGCGTGATGCTGCAGTGGGTGCTGGGGCACCAGCCGGTTACGCTGGTGGTCACTATTCTGGTGGCGTGCCTCAGCGTTTACCTTTACATCATTGTGCCCAAGGGCTTTTTCCCGCAGCAAGATACCGGACGCATCATGGGATCGGTGCAGGCGGCGCAGGATATTTCGTTCCAGGCGATGCGGGACAAGATGGAGCGCTTTGTAACGATCGTGATGAAAGATCCGGCGGTGAGCACGATTGTGGGATTCGCCGGAGGCAACACGGTTTCGAATCAGGGGCGCTTCTTCATCATGTTGAAAGGGCTGGAGGAACGCGGTACGTGCCAGGCAAAACACTTCTGGCAATCGTGCCCGAACGTGACCGCCGATCAGGTGATTACCCGTCTTCGGGGCAAGCTGGCGGTGGTGCCGGGCGCCACGTTGTATTTGCAATCCGCGCAGGATTTGACCATTGGCGGACGCCAGAGCAATGCCCAGTACCAGTACACGCTGCAGGGCGAGGATTTGAACGAACTGAACAACTGGGCGCCGCGGTTGCTGGCGCAAGTGCGCAAGCTGCCGGAACTGCGCGACGTCAACACCGACCAGCAGGATCAGGGCTTGCAAGCGCAACTGGTAATTGACCGCGATACGGCCAGCCGCCTGGGAGTAGCCGCGCAAGACATCGACAACGCGCTCTACGATGCGTTCGGGCAGCGCCAGGTCTCGACCATGTACCGGCCGCTGAATCAATACCATGTGGTCATGGAAGTAGCTCCGCAGTTTCAGCAGACCACCGAAGGCTTGCAGAATATCTACGTGCGTTCCTCCAGCGGCACGCCCGTGCCCCTGGCCGCGTTCACCCACCTGGCGCCCTCGAATACTCCCTTGGCCGTGAATCACCAGAGCCAGTATCCCTCGGTCACGATTTCGTTCAATTTGGCGCCGGAAATTTCGCTGGGTCAGGCTACGCTGGCCATTGAGAGCGCCGAACGCTCGATTGGATTTCCGACTACCATCGAGGCCAGCTTCCAGGGTACGGCGGCAGCCTTCCAGGATTCACTCTCCAGCGAACCCGTGCTCATTCTCACCGCGCTGATTACGGTTTACATCGTGCTGGGCATTTTGTATGAGAGCTATATTCACCCGATTACAATTCTTTCCACGCTCCCTTCCGCGGGTGTGGGAGCTTTGCTGGCGCTGCTTTTGACCCACAACGAACTGAACGTGATCGGCACCATCGGCATCATCCTGCTGATCGGCCTGGTAAAAAAGAACGCCATTATGATGATCGACGTGGCGCTGCAAGTGGAGCGCACGGAAGGAAAGCCGCCGGTGGAAGCTATTTATGACGCATGTATTCTGCGCTTCCGGCCCATTATGATGACAACGATGGCGGCGCTGCTGGGCGCGCTGCCGCTGGCGCTGGGCAGGGGCACCGGCTCCGAGATGCACCGGCCCCTGGGGATTACGATTGTCGGCGGATTGATCGTGAGCCAGGCACTGACTCTGTTCACAACGCCTGTAATCTACGTGTATCTCGATCGCCTGCGGCTGGCCTTGCGCGGGGGGGAAGAAAAGTCTCTTCCGGAAGCGTCCTCCCCCGGCGCTCCCCGGCCAAGTCCGGCTCACTAGGCAAATCCATGCAACGCGGGTAGAGTTCTAAGGGTATCTCGTCTGCATACGCTTGCGGTTGGGGCGTTTTGGCGGCGGCTGCGCGGCCCTGATCATTCGACGCGAAAACCGGATGCAACCTGAGCGGAACGGCGTAGCATCGCACCGGAGTCAAGGGGCGATTGCCGAGTAGAACGCCCGGCGGTAGTTTTTGGCACGCGCAGTTCCGGCGCACACTGTTCCAGCCGACTGGGATTTTTTGACCGGGAACAGCGGAGACCAGGATTCGGCGGAGAAAGCGACCGGTTTTGGCCGTATGATTAAGAGCCGAGTTCATTCCGCGGCAAATACGTCCGCCCGAATTTCCGTCGAGCCAGTATTATTATTGGTCATCATTGATGCCTTCAAAAACTTATTCAGGAGTAACGATGCGAAAGAAAGCGGTGCTTGTGGGATTGCTTTGCGCGAGCCTTGCGGGCTGGGTCAGCTGTGGCAGCAGCGCCAGCCACTACGTCTACGCGACGATTCCTGCAGCCAACCAGGTGGTGGCCTATCGCGAAGACCCAAACTCGGGCATTCTGTCGCCGGCCTACGGCAGCCCCTATCCGGGAGGATATGGCGCCCAGTACGTAGTGGTTCATCCTTCCAATAGCTTTCTTTATGTCGCCAATTCCGGTGAGAATGACGTTTCGCTGTTCACTATCGACGGAAGCGATGGCGCCCTCACGGAGGTGACGCCGCGCACGACCGCGGGCACAAGCCCTACGTTGCTCGCGATGGATCCTTCCGGCAGCTACCTCTACGTGGCCAATGCCGGCTCATTCAATATCTCGGTCTTTTCCATCAATGCAACCGGCGGAGGGCTCACGCCGGTGGCGGGGTCGCCGTTTTCGACTGGAATTTCTCCGCTGGACATGAAGTTGAATCCGGCTGGGACCTCGCTTTACGTCGGTGGCGCCGGATTCCCCGGGGGGGTTGTCGCAGTTTTCAGCGTGACTGCCGGCGTGCTGTCGCTGCAGAGCGTCACCGACACTGGTAGTACGAACCCCAGCGCCATCGCCATTGATCCCAAGGGTTCCTATCTCTACACGGGCAACACCTCCACGCAACAGACGACGGGAGGTTCGATTTCCATCTTTACCATCGCTTCCACCGGCGCTTTGACCGAGGTTTCCGGTTCCCCGCTCGGGGAAACCTTTACGAACCCGGACGCGCTGCTGGTGGACCCCTCGGGACAATATCTGTATGTAGCCAATGAGGGATCCAGCAACGTCGCTGTCTACACACTGAGTTCGGGATTCCCGACGGTGCAAGCTTCATCTCCGTTTGGGACCGTGGCCGAGCCCAGTTTTCTGGCGGTCGATCCCAGCGGGAAGTATTTGCTGGTAGGGAGCCAGTCGTCCAGTTCGATTCAGGTGTTCGAGCTCCAGCAAAGCACCGGCAACCTATTCTCCGTATCGACCAATAAGGTGGGGAACACAGCTTCGTCGCTGGCTGTGATTGATTAGCGGGCGACGATTAGCGACGCCACGACTACGGAGGCGCAAACCGCGCGGAGCACGTCAGGGTTTTGGTATCCTCGTGGCTGGCGTGAAAGGCGAGCGGCCTTTCCTCTTGCTTTTGACGAACTGTTGACGAACAGCAAGAGATTTCTTTTCACAGCCGGCCGCGACTCATTCACGGCCTAAAGGAACTATGAGGATCGCAAGCGCAGCAAGCGCATTTCCGAAACACTATTATTCGCAGCAGTTTCTGCTGGAACAACTGCAGAATTATTGGGGAGATCGCCTCAAGAATCCGAAAATGCTGGCCCGCCTGCACAAGCACGTGACGGTGGAGGGCCGCTACCTCTCATTGCCCACCGAGGAGTATTACAAGATCAAGACCTGGGGCGAAGCCAATGACGCCTGGATCCGCGTGGCGCAGGAACTGGGTGAACAAGCTCTTTGCCGGGCTCTGCAAAACGCGGGGGTTGAGGCCAGCCAAATCGGAGCCTTGTTCTTCACGACCGTAACTGGGATTGCCAGCCCCTCCATTGATGCGATGCTGATCAACCGCCTGGGCCTGTCGCACAACATCCGCCGCACTCCGATTTTTGGGCTGGGATGCGTGGCCGGGGCGGCCGGCATTGCGCGCGCCGCGGATTACGTCAGCGCCTATCCTGCGCAGGCCGCGGCGTTGGTCTCGGTGGAGCTCTGCTCGTTGACGTTGCAGCGGGAAGATCTTTCGGTGGCGAACCTGATCTCCTCCGGGCTCTTCGCCGATGGATCCGCCGCCGTGGTTGTAACTGGCGAAGATTTTGCCTCATCCGGGCCGGAGATTTCCGGACTTGGGATTAACGGACCTAAGATTCTGGCGACGCGATCTGTTTTCTATCCGGGCACAGAAGAAATGATGGGGTGGCACATTTCCGAAAAAGGATTCCGCATCGTGCTCTCACCCGAAGTTCCTACGCTGATTCGCGAGCATCTGGGACACGATGTGGATCAGTTCCTCGCCGACCATGGACATCGGCGCAGCGATTTACGAAGTTGGGTGCTGCACACCGGCGGGCCGAAAATTCTGGAGGCAACAGCTGCGGCCCTCGATCTGAACGACGGTCAGCTCGACGCTTCCTGGGACTGTCTGCGGAAGGTTGGGAACCTTTCTTCCGCGTCGGTGCTGGTGGTGCTGGAAGATGTGATGAAGCGGAGACGCCCCGATCCGGGAACATTGGGATTGCTGGCGGCCATGGGCCCCGGTTTTTGTTCTGAGCTGCTTCTTCTGCAGTGGTGAGGTCCGGCAGGTTGCTGAACTCGACAGACGTGTTCGTCATCGGCGGTGGTCCGGCGGGACTGGCGGCAGCGATTGCCGCGCGCCAGCGAGGCTTCCGCGTGACCGTTGCCGACGGCGCCAAGCCACCGATTGACAAGAGTTGTGGAGAAGGGCTGCTGCCGGACGCGAAGGTTGCGCTGGAGCGGCTGGGAGTTACAGTGCCGCTGGCGGACACCCATCTTTTTCGCGGCGTCCGCTTTCACAGCTCCGAATTGTGCGCCGACGCATCTTTTCCTCCTGGCGGCGTTGGTCTCGCAGTTCGCCGCACTGCATTGCATGGCAGCATGACGGAGCGTGCCGCCGCGCTCGGAGTCGATCTGTTATGGCAGGCCGTAGTCACAGGCATCTCAGGGGAACACGTCTGCCTGGGGGATCGCACGATGAGGACCCGGTGGATCGTTGGGGCCGACGGCTCAAACTCACGGGTACGGCGCTGGGCAGGACTCGATGCTCAATCGCGAAGCAACCTCCGTTATGCTTTTCGCCGTCACTATCGCGTAGCTCCCTGGACCGACCGAATGGAAATCTACTGGGGAGACCGCAGTCAAGGCTATGTCACAGGGGTAAGCAGCGAGCAAGTCTGTGTAGCTTTCGCCTCGCACGATGCCAATCTGCGCCTCGAAGAAGCGCTGTTGGCGTTTCCCGACCTGAGCGCCCGCCTTCGCGGGGCTGAGCCAGCTTCGGCTGAACGAGGAGCACTCACCGCCAACCGCAGGCTCAAGCGCGTCTGCCGAGGCAATGTGGCCTTGATCGGCGATGCCTCGGGCACCGTCGATGCGATTACGGGCGAAGGCCTCGGCCTTTCCTTCAGCCAGGCCGTGGTGCTGGCGGAGTGCATGAAATCCGATAACCTGGCGCGGTACGAAGCGGAGCACCGCCGACTATCATTGCGGCCGTTGTTGATGGCGCGGCTGCTGCTGACGCTGGATCGCCGGCCCTGGCTGCAGCGGCGGGTTCTGCGAGTGTTTCGCGCACGGCCCCAGGTTTTCCGCAAATTCCTGGCCCTGCACATCGGTGCCGTCTCACCGATTGACGCAGCTCTCGACGGCGTCAGACTCGGATGGGGACTGCTCACTGCCTAACCCGACGAAAGAATCCGCCCGCGCACTTCGCAAGAACGCTGTTGTTGGGAGACTTGTGAGCGTGGCGGTGCTCACGAGCGTGGTCGCGGCGCAGTCGCCGACGCGATTTGCGCTCGATGCTTCGCACACTACCGTAAAGTTCACTCTCGCCGATGTGCTGCACACGGTTCACGGAACCTTCCGGCTTAAGCGAGGCGCACTGGACCTGGACGCATCCTCCGGCAAGCTCACCGGCGAAATCGTGGTCGACGCGAAGAGCGGAGACAGCGGCAGCGCAATACGGGACCGCAAGATGCATGGCGAAATTCTGGAAAGCGACCGCTGGCCGGAGATTGTGTTTCGACCGGACCGGATCGAAGGAACAGTTGCAGCGCTAGGAACATCTTCCGTGCAAGTGCACGGCGTTTTCAGCATTCACGGAGCGGACCACGAACTCACGGTTCCAGCAGAAATAGAAATGGACGCGACACACTGGAAGGCGGCGGTTCACCTCGCCGTGCCCTATGTAAACTGGGGGATGAAAAACCCCAGCACTTTCTTCCTGCATGTCAGCGAATCGGTGGACATTGACCTTATAGCTGAAGGAAGCGTCACGCAACCGTGAAGCCGGCACTGATCTCTGAGAATCACTTGCCGATTATGACCAACTTCTGATCAGTAACCCTCCTGCGGCAAAGCCCCCTTGCCTTCGGTGCATTCGTAACTTCGGCCCGCTGCGAGATTCTTGAAGTCTTCGGTTCTTCCGCTGGGCCAGGCAATGACGACGCTCTCCACGCGATCGTGCTTCTCGAGGCCGAAAGTCACCGGCAATTCCGATTGCGATAAATAACTGGATCCGCTCTTGACCATGCGCGACTGGCTGATGCCGCCGCAAACAATGCGGACGGTTGCACCGATGGCGTCGCGGTTTGAGTTGGTGCCCACGAGCCGAAAACGAATGCTGCGATTGCCGGCAAGCTGGTCGTTGCGATACAGATAGGCCGGACCGTTGTTGGTGGTGAGCAGCAGGTCGAGATCTCCATCGCGATCGAAATCGCCATAGGCCAGACCGCGGCCGACCTTCGGTTGATCGAAGCCGCCGCCGATCTCAGCCGCAACATCGCGGAAACTTTTTTTCCCGCTGTTCAGAAAAAGCAGCGGAGATTGGGCATATCCCACATTGCCGCGAATGTTGCGCACGGTCTCGTCGATGTGGCCGTTGGCCACAGCCAGGTCCAGCCAGCCATCGAGATTGGCATCGAGAAAAACGCAACCGAAGCCGAGGCTATTCTTGGAAGCCAATCCGACTCCGGAATGAGCCGCGATGTCTTCGTAGGTCTTGCCCTCGAGCTCGTAGAGGCCGGTCATTTCGTTATCGAAGTTCGTGATGGCCACGCCGGAGTGTCCTGTATTCTCGAAATCGCCGGCGTCGATGCCCATGCCGGCCCGAGCCTTGCCTTCGCTGCTGAAGGCGAGTCCGGCCTCGACTGCCGCGTCTTTGAAAGTGCCATTGCGCTGGTTGAGATAGAGTTTGTTGGGCTGAGTGTCATTCGCCACGAGCAAACTCGGCCAGCCTTGCTGTTCGTCGTCGAGCATGGCGACGCCGAGCGACTTTGAACTGCTGTCGAAAATGCCGCTGGAGGCGGTGACGTCTTCGAACGTTCCGTTGCCCCGATTGCGAAACAGCCAGCAGGTCTCGCCGCGGTAGGCCTCGGGCGTGCAATAGGATTTGTGTTTGCCGTCGAGGCTGCAGAAAACGTCGTGCTCGGGCGACCATTTGACGTAGTTGCAGACAAAAAGATCGAGCAGGCCATCGCGGTCATAGTCGAACCAGAGGGCCGAGGTGCTGAACGCTTCGCGTTTGCCCAGCCCGCTGGCTTTGGTCACATCTACAAATGTTGCCTTGCCGGTGTTATGGAACAAACGGTTCTGGCCGACGCAGGTAACCAGAATGTCAGGTAGACCGTCGTTGTTGTAGTCGCCGACGGCGACGCCCATGCCATACATTTCTTGATCCAGGCCGGCGCGGGCGGTAACGTCAGTGAACGTACCATTCCGGTTGTTGCGGTAGAGGCGCAGCGTGGAGCGCCGCTGCTTGTGCCCGGGCCAATCCATCCCGTTAATCAGCAGGATGTCTTGCCAACCGTCGCGGTCATAGTCGAGAAACGCGCAACCGGAACCGAGAGTCTCAGGCAGAAGCTTGCCGCCAAACGCGCCACTGTTGTGCTGGAATTGAATGCCGGCCTGCGCGGTCACGTCGGCAAAGCGAAAACCGGGGGAAGCCAAAGGCTGGGTTGTTGCCGCGAGAGTTGGCAACAGGGAACCTTGTGACAGCAAAGAAAGTCCGGCCATTCCGCGCAGAAAAGCCCTGCGATTCACGGAACGTTCACCAATCCAGAGCGAATGGCATAGACCACAAGTTCAGCGGTCTTGTGAATGCCGAGGGCGTTCATGATGTTGGCGCGATGCACGGCCACAGTGTTGGCGCTGAGATCGAGCGCGGCGGCAATTTCCTTGTTAGATTTTCCGTCCACAATCATCTGCAGGACTTCAAGTTCACGTTGCGTGAGCCCACCCTGGCGTTCCCCTTTGAGGCCGGATTGCTGCTCGACCTGGGGATCAAAACACGTTTCTCCGCTGGCCACGCGGCGAATAGCGGGACCCAGCTCGAGATTGATTGCGTTCTTGAGAATGTATCCTTTTGCCCCTGCCTCGATCGCCTGCCGCACCCAAGTGTTCTCGGAATGCATGCTGAGCATCAGAACGGCGGTGTCGGCGGAATCTTCCAGAATCTGCCGCGTCGCCTCGAGGCCGTTCATGCCCGGAAGCGCGCAATCCATGACGACGACCTTCGGCCGCAGCGCACGGGCCTGCTTGACGGCATCTTCGCCATCGCCGGCTTCGCCCACAACTTGCATGTCGGACTCATCTTCGAGCAGTCGCCGGAAACCGCGCCGCACCAGGCTGTGATCATCCACCAGCAATACTGTGATCTTCTTTGTCATAGAGTTCGATTCTTTCGCGTGGCACGGTCAGATGCAACAAAGTTCCGCCCGACGGCGGGCGGGAGAACACGACGTGCCCTGCCATCAATTCTGCGCGCTCACGCATCGCCACCATCCCGATGCCCCGCTTCGCCGGCCGCTCAGAGAAGCCTACACCATGGTCTTCCACTTCCAACTCCAGCGTCGACGGCAAAAATCGCAAGCGCACCCAGGCTTGCTTTGCACCGGAGTGCCGCGCAACGTTATTCAAAGCCTCCTGAAGCACACGGTAGATTTGGACTCCAGCGCCGCCCGAAACCGGAAACGGTGCGCCCTGCTTCTCATAGGATATGGCAATTCCGGTCTGTCTCTCCACGGTAGGAATATACCAGTCGAGAGTCGTTTCCAGTCCCGCTTCATCCAGCATAACCGGATGCAGAGCCTGCGACAGGGTTCGGACCCGCTCCAGCGTCTGCTGCGCGATCTCGCCGACTTCGCGTATATCCGCGCGCAGCGACGATCCTTCGGGCGCATGAGCGCCCGCGCGGCCCAGCATCGATCCGATGGCGGTGAGGATCTGGCCGAATTCATCGTGCAGCTCGCGCGAAATATAGCGCAGAGTCGATTCCTGCGCGGCAATCAGCTTTTGCGCCAGTTCGCTGCGCCGTTCGGAAAGCTCGGCCATGCGCGCAAACAGACGCCGGTTCCAGCGAATCAGCGAAAGTCCGGTCAGCAGAATTGCCGCTAGGGTTGCAGCCAGGAACACATACACCTGCCCCTGCACCCGGCCATAAATCTGCACAATCCGCTGGCCCGCCTGTTCTTCATTTTCGCTGTTCTGCACCAGCAGCCGGGCTACGGCCGTGCTCAGGGCCGCTTGCCGCGCCTGCAGCGAAAGCTGAATCTGCGCCCGCGCCTCTTTCTCTTTGCCATCGGTTGCCAGCGCGAACACGCCGTCAACAGCGGCCCAGAACTGAGTGAGAGAACTGGCCAGGAATGCGCTCTGCTCGGGGGTGCGACTGGAGGCAAAACCCGCTTCCAGGCGCATAGCATCGTCCAGATCGGTGTGGATGCGCTGAAACTGACCAGACCAGGCCGTCAGCGGATAAGGCTCGTCGTTATCGATCATGTCGCGCATGCCGACGGCCAGCAGGTTCAAGTCGTTCTGAATGCGAAGTAACTGTAACGAATCCTTGCGGTTGCGGTCCACCAGTTCCGTCTGCAGCTGGCGCAGGCCGGTAACCTGCCAGGTGATATAGGCGGAGTAGCCCACCACGGCAGCCAGCGTGATGACCAAGCCGAGCAGCAACCCGAAAGTTGGCGAATGCTCCGACGAAGGCAGGCGAGGCACGCCCCGAGAATACAACGCGGAAGCGAGGCCTGTCACAATACTGTAATAATGAACCAACGCGTAATAATGAAGCCAACACGCACCCAACGGAGTCAAACAAGAGATTGAATCCGGCAGACAAGCCGAAACCTCCCAAAGTCCAGCGGCTGCGGGCCGTTCTTCCCATTGTCTGGGAACTGACCCGCCCGCGCGTCGGCTTGCTCAGCGTCGGTTTTCTGCTGATGGCGGTGAACCGCGTCGCCAGCCTGGTTCTGCCCTACTCCACCAAATTCTTGTTCGATAGCGTCATCCCCAAGCGCTCTTTGCATCTGCTGGACCGGCTCGTCCTGGTGGTGCTAGCGGCAACGGTGGTCCAGGGAATTACATCGTTCTTGCTCACTCAGTTGCTCTCCAAGGAAGCGCAACGTCTGATCACGGAACTGCGCCAGCGGGTCCAGGCGCACGTTTCGCGGCTTCCGGTTGCGTTCTACGACGCGAACAAAACCGGCATGCTGGTGTCGCGCATCATCAGCGACGTGGAAGGCGTGCGCAACTTGCTGGGTACTGGCCTGATCGACTTTACCGGAGGGTTGCTCACCTCGGGCATCGCACTGGTGTTGCTGGTGCGAATCAGCCCGCTGATGACTTCCCTTGCTCTGGGATTTTTGCTGTGCTTTGCCGTCGCTCTGACCAAGGCATTCGGCACCATCCGGCCCATCTTCCGGGAGCGCAGCAAGATCAACGCGGAAGTGACCGGCCGCCTTACGGAGTCGCTGGGCGGCGTTCGCGTTATCAAGGGTTATCACGCGGAAGAGCGCGAGGAGGCAGTATTCGCGCATGGCGTAAAGCGCCTGCTTGATAATGTCATGCGCACGCTTACTGCCACTTCGGTGATGAGCCTCTCCGCCAGCGTGCTTCTGGGCGTGGTGGGCGCAGTCGTCACGTTTGTTGGGGCACGCCAGATCATGGGTGGGACGATGTCGATTGGCGGCCTCGTTTCCTACACTGCCTTGCTCGCCTTTCTGATTGCGCCCATGGCCCAGGCCGTGGGCATTGGAACTCAGCTTACCGAAGCTCTGGCGGGATTGGAGCGAACCCAGGAGATTCTGCACGAACGTCCGGAGCACCAGGACCCTCGACGCAACGTAGCGCTGGGCGACATTCGCGGCACCGTGGAGTTCGAGAACGTGAGCTTCAGCTACGATGGAATTCACGAAGTGCTGCGCGATATTTCTTTCCGCGCCGAGCCTGGGACAGTAACGGCATTAGTCGGCTCCTCGGGTTCGGGCAAATCAACAACGATCGGCCTGATCTCAGCTTTTTACGTGCCGACCAAGGGTCAAATCCTGGTGGACGGCGCCGACCTTAGCGCGGTGCGACTCGATTCCTACCGCACCCGTCTGGGCGTTGTGCTGCAGGAATCGTTTCTGTTTGACGGCACGATTCGCGACAATGTGGCGTTCTCCCGCCCCAGCGCGCGCGAAGAAGAAATCATGCGCGCCTGCCGGATCGCGCGGGTGGATGAGTTCGCCGAATCTTTTGCCGACAAGTACAACACCGTGGTCGGCGAACGCGGCGTGAAACTTTCGGGCGGCCAGCGGCAGAGGATTTCGATTGCCCGCGCGATTCTGGCTGAGCCGCGCATCTTGATTCTCGATGAAGCAACCTCCAGTCTCGACTCGGAATCGGAGCAATTGATCCAGCATGGGCTTTCTTATCTGATGCAGGGGCGGACAACGTTTGTGATTGCGCACCGGCTTTCGACCATCCGCCGCGCCGATCAGATTCTTGTGATGGAGCAAGGAAAAATCTTGGAGCGCGGCACCCACGAGGAACTTTATGCTGCGGGTGGCCGGTACTTTGATCTCTACACCCGGCAGCATGGCGTGGAAAATAACTTGTTTCTGGCGCCGGGCGAAGGTGACAAGACGGACGGCGACGGAAATGGCGCGTCGGGCGCACTACGCAACAAAAGCACGACTGCAGCCGATACCATGAAAGTGCTCCGGGGAGAAATTCGCTGAGCCTTATGGATCGCCACACGGACAGCTCCCTGCCAAACGGTGCGCCCGCGATTCGTATCGAGGATCTCTGCCGCCACTACCACATGGGTGAGACTGTGATCCGCGCGGTGGACGGCGTTTCTCTTGACGTGCGAGGCGGCGCGTTCGTAGCGCTGCTGGGAAGTTCCGGCTCCGGCAAGTCCTCGGTGCTGAATCTGATTGCCGGCCTCGACCGGCCCACTTCCGGCAATGTACTTGTGCAAGGAAGAAATCTTGCCCAACTTTCGCGCGAGGAACTTGCCAAGTATCGCCTGCACACTGTGGGGATGGTTTTCCAATCGTTCAATCTCATCGCCAGCATGACACTCGCAGAAAATGTGGAATTGCCCATGCGCTTTGCAGAAGTCGACCGCGCGAAACGCGATGGCCTGACGCGAGAAGCTCTGGCGCGAGTTGGGTTGCAGGCGCGCATGAACCACAGGCCAAGTGAACTTTCGGGCGGCGAACAACAGCGAGCGGCGCTGGCTCGGGCTCTGATTAATCGTCCGCAATTGCTGCTTGCCGATGAGCCTACGGGGAATCTCGACAGCCACACCGGAACCGAAATCATGAATCTGATCGGCGAGTTCAACCAGCAATTCGGCATGACAGTGGTGATGGTGACGCATGAGCGCGCACTGGCCGAACGCTATGCCCAGCGATTGATTTTCCTAGCCGATGGAAAGCTTGTTGGCGACGAAGCGAACGCGCCGGCGGTCGCGGGATTTGCGTCGCAAGGAGAACACCGATGAAACTTCCCGATCTTACCGGGCTCGCCTTGCGTAATCTGCGCGAATCCTTTCTGCGCAATTCGCTTACCACCGTCGGCATCGCGGTCGGCGTGGCGTCGCTGGTTGCCATGCTCTCGCTCGGAATCGGACTCCAGGAACTGGCTTCGCGCCGCCTGGTGAAGTCGGGGTTGTTCGACACGGTGGTTGTCACTTCCCGGCGCGATTTGCGTAACTTCGGACGCGAGGAAGAACGCAACGGTCCAGCTCCCGGCGAAAGCCGCATACTCGACGAACCCACGCGGCAAGCCATCGAGCGCCTGCCCAACGTGCTCGAAGCCTCTCCGGATATTCGATTCATTACGGAGCTTCGTTACGAGGACAAGCCGCATTTGACCATGATCGCGGCGCTGCCCGACTCGGCTAAATCGAACGATGCGTTCGACGGGATGCAAGGGAAATTTTTTTCGTCCGACATAGCTCCCGAAGTTGTTTTGCAAAAGGCGTTCGCGGAAGAGCTTCTGGGAAAAACCCGGACTCCCGGAGCTGCTGAAATCAATGTTGCTGAACTGGCCCCGCCGCTGCTGGGCAAAGAACTGACCATGCGTTATGCCCAACGAGAAGTGGCCATCCAACCGCCGTTGGCACGAGCGGAAAATCCTAGCGGCGAAGAGCACGACATGGCAGGCGCTGCTTATTCGGTAATCTCGCGTGAGCAGAAGCTGAAGATCGTGGGCATCGCGGACCTTGATCCCGAGAGCATGCGTGGGCCCACACGGGCGCGAGTATTTCTGCCGCTCCAGCTAGCCGAGAGCCTGCACGTGATGCAACCTGCAGATCTGCGCGAGATTTCGCAGGCCGCAAACGGCCAGCCCGTGTATTCCTCGGTTAACGTGCGAGTGAAGGATCCCAAGGACGTCCAGACAATCGAAGACGCCATCAAGAAGATGGGGTTCAACACTTTCTCCATTCTCGATGCCAGCCGCGGCTTGCGGCAATTCTTTGCGGTGTTGTATGCGTTTCTCGCGATCTTTGGCAGCCTGGCTCTGGCTGTCGCTTCCATCGGAATTGTCAACACACTGGTCATGGCTATTCTCGAGCGCCGACGCGAAATCGGCATCATGAAGGCAATTGGCGCCAGCGACGGGGACGTGAAGAAGCTATTCTTTGCCGAGGCTGGCGCGATGGGCATTTTGGGCGGTATCGTTGGTGTGGGTCTCGGCTGGGCAATCGGACAAGTCATCAACTTCGGCACCAACATCTACCTTCGGAAGCAGGAGTTGCCGCCCGAACATTTTTGGTCGGTTCCGTGGTGGCTGGTAGCGTTCGCGATCCTGTTTGCGTTCGGGGTGAGTCTTATCTCGGGACTGTACCCGGCGGGACGCGCGGCCCGGCTCGATCCGGTGCAAGCCCTGCGCTACGAGTGAACTGGATTCATGCATCGCTATCTCCGAAGCATTGTTCTTCCGTCGTTGCTTTTGTTTTCGTCGGGTCTCGCTGCGCGCGCGCAGAGCCGGATCGACTGCAACGCACTGACCAGCCGGATACTCAAACGGGCAGTCCACTACTGCGTCTACTTGCCTGCCACATATGACGCCACCGCCGCGCAGAGACCCGCGCCACGCTATCCCGTCCTTTACTTCCTGCACGGCCTGGGAGACAACGAGCAAACTCTGTTCAACACGGGCGGATGGACCTTGCTCGACGAGCTGCGCCGCCAGCACAAGATGGGAGACTTTCTCATCGTCGCGCCGGAAGGCGGGCGGACGTTCTACATCAACTCGGCCGATGGATCGGTGCGCTACAGCGATTTTTTTCTGCAGGAGTTCATCCCCTACATTGAAGGAAAGTACCGCATCCGGCGGGGACGCGAAGGCCGTGCGATCAGCGGCATCTCCATGGGCGGCTATGGCGCGCTGCATTTTGCATTTGCACATCCCGAGATGTTCTCCGCAGTCAGCGCACAAAGCGCCGCGTTGATCACCGAGTCGCCCCAGGAACTCGATACCGCGGTGCGCTCCGGATCTCCTTTGGGAAAGGTCCTCGCGCCGGTTTTCGGCAGCCCCATCGACATGCCTTTTTGGAAGGCTAACGATCCGCTCGTGCTGGCGAAGAAAAACCAGGCTGGCCTGCGCCGGCTTTCCATCTACTTCAACTGCGGGCAAGACGACAATTACGGCTTCGAGAAGGGCGCTGCCGCGCTTCACGAACAACTGCAGCGCGAAGGTATCAAGCACGAGTACTTCTCCTATCCCGGCGACCACAGCCTGCAGTACTTCTTGGCACATTTCGACGAAGTTATGGAGTTCCATGCCAGAGCATTCGGTCTCGTGAAGTAATCGCCGATGATGTTTTTTGTTCCGCGAATTGCGCCTTTTTCTCGTGTTTCCTTTTTTGGGAAGGGCCGAGCTTTTTTTCCCCGTGTTGTGAGATTGGTCACTGCAAAGCATGCCTGCTACGCGAGAATCTGCAGAAAGACTCCGGTGCTTCCCGCATTTTTCACTCGCGCTGCCATCCGCGGACTCGACTGGCTGGCGGAACACACGCTGCCTCCGGATAAAGCCCCTCCCCACCAGCGCATAGGCCGACGGGGCGAGGAAGACGCCTACTTCTATCTCCGGAAGCTGGGCTACACGATCGTGGCCAGAAACTTCCGCTCACCACGTTGCCGTGGAGAAATCGATCTGATTGGCTGGGATCAGGATATTCTTTGTTTTATTGAGGTGAAGACCCGAAGCACGCGCGATGTGAAGCCCGGCGAGGCGGCCGTGGACCGCCACAAAAGACGCGAAGTAGCCGCCGTTGCACGCGAGTACAGGAAACAAATTCCACCTTCGTGCCAGTGGAGGTTCGATGTAGTAAGCGTATACTATGGGCATTCAAAAATAAGCCAGCCGCAGATTGAAGTGTTTCGTAATTCCTCCCTGTCGGCGTGACTCGTGGCCTGCCACTCTTAGAGAAAGGATTTTGTAAGTGCCGGAACTGAGAAAAGATCCGATTGTAGGCCGCTGGGTGATCATTTCCACCGACCGGGCCAAGCGCCCAACCGATTTTGCCAGGGAAAACGTAAAGATCAAGGGTGGCTTTTGCCCCTTTTGCTACGGAAATGAGAGCAAGACCCCGCCTGAGATTCAGGCATACCGTCCCAGCGCAAATGGCGGCCCCGCGGCGCAGCGTGACACTCCAGGATGGACGGTTCGGGTGGTGCCCAACAAGTTTCCCGCACTGGGCATTGAGGGCACTCTGAACCGACAGGCCGAGGGGATGTTCGACAAGATGAACGGGATCGGGGCACATGAGGTGATTATCGAGACTCCCGACCACAGCGCGAGTCTGGCTACGCTGCCCCCCAAACGCATTGAAGATGTGCTTTGGATCTTCCGCGACCGAATCCTCGACTTGAAGAAGGACCGGCGGTTTAAGTACATACTGATTTTCAAGAATCACGGGGAAGCGGCGGGAGCTTCGCTGGAGCATGCCCACTCGCAGCTCATCGCCCTGCCCATTCTGCCCATCAACGTGGTGCAGGAATTGGAAGGCGCGAAACAGTATTTCCTTTACAAAGAGCGCTGCGTGTTCTGCGACATCATCCGGCAGGAAACAGAAAGCGCAATCCGGGTGGTGGCGGAAAACGAGAATTTTCTCACCATTGCCCCTTACGCGCCGCGGTTCCCGTTTGAGACGTGGATTCTGCCGAAACAGCATGAGTCGGCGTTCGAGAACTCGTCCTCGCACATGTACGAGAATCTGGCGAGAGCTTTGAAGACTTTGCTGACCAAAGCCGACCGGGTGCTCGATAATCCGCCTTACAACCTGGTCATTCACACGTCGCCGGCGCAGGACCCCACCAACGACCACTATCACTGGCACATGGAATTCATGCCCAAGTTGACCAAGACTGCGGGATTCGAGTGGGGTACGGGATTCTATATCAATCCCACACCGCCCGAGGAAGCCGCTAAATTCCTGCGAGAAGCCAGTGTGGAAGAGCCGGTTCCAGTGACCGTCGGCTAAGGAAGACGCTCAACACTCGGATCAGAAAAAAGGGGCGCGGCCGAGTGGCAGCGCCCTTTGCAATTGTACGGAGAGAGAGATCAGGACGTGTGGGGAAGCGAAACTCCTTGCCACTGCTACAACCCACAGTCACAATCGAGGTTAGCTTACGCCGTCTCCCCAACCGGATTTGTCACGAAGTTGTAAAAAGATCGTCGACCCACGGTACAAAATCGGCGTCGAGTCGCAGCTTTCTCCGTGCGCCCGAACTCCGGAACACCCCCGGCCTAGCGCTCGAATTGACGCCCTGCTTCCCGGCTCACTAACATGGGCGGTGCGCTGAGACCTTTATGAAACGCTCCCTGATACTCCTTGTGTTTGCCGGGTTAGCCTACGCCACTCCTGTACCATCCACGCTGATCACGAACATCGAGCGACGGACCACCATCAGCCTGAACGGCGCCTGGCGGGCCATTGTCGACCCGTTTGACAATGGCACTTCCGGCGCTTTCTATCGCAATCGGATCCCCAAGGACAAAAGTGATTTGGTTGAGTACAGTTTCGACGCCTCGCCGGTGCTCAACGTCCCCGGCGACTGGAACACGCAACGCGAGCAGTTGCTTTTCTACGAGGGTCCGGTCTGGTACCGGCGCGTTTTCAACTACCACAAGCCAGCGAACACTCGCGCTTTTGTCTACTTCGGCGCGGCCAACTATCGGACGGCGGTTTTTCTGAATGGCGAGAGGCTCGGTGACCATGAAGGCGGCTTCACTCCGTTCAATTTCGAGGTGACCCATCTTCTGCGCGAAGGAGAAAACTTCCTGATCGTGGAGGTAAACAACCTTCGCCGCGCCGACGGCGTGCCGGCCCTAAAATTCGACTGGTGGAACTATGGTGGGATCACGCGTGACGTATCGCTGGTCGAAGTGCCGGCGGCTTTCATTCAAGATTATTCCGTACAACTGGCGAAGGGTTCGCAAAACGAGATTGCGGGCTGGGTGCAGTTGAACGGCGTCCAGTCTGCGCAGAAGGTCGCGATTGAGATTCCAGACGCAGGTGTTCACGAAACCGCGACCACCGACGCCGCTGGACGCGCAAGTTTTCGGATATCCGCGAAACTTGACTTGTGGTCGCCCGAGCATCCCAAGCTCTACGATGTGGTCCTCCGCAGCGGTGCGGACACGGTTCACGATCAGATTGGATTTCGATCCATCGAAGTGCAAGGCGGCAAGATTCTGCTCAACGGCGCGCCGATTTTTCTGCGCGGCATTTCGATGCACGAGGAAGCGCCCTTTCGCGACGGCCGCGCCTTCAGCCCGGAGGACGCCCAGACGCTGCTGGGCTGGGCCAAAGACCTGGGGTGTAACTTCGTCCGTCTCGCCCATTATCCCCACAACGAAAACGAGATCCGCCTCGCCGACCGAATGGGCTTGCTCATCTGGTCGGAGATTCCGGTGTATTGGGACGTCGACTGGCAGAATCCCGCGACGCTGGCTAATGCCGAAGCACAACTGCGCGACATGATTGCCCGCGACCGCAACCGCGCAGCGGTCATCTTGTGGTCTCTTTCCAACGAAACGCCGGTGAAACCGGAGCGCGTGACGTTCCTGAAACAGTTGGCGCAGGACGCGCGCGAACTCGATTCCACGCGCCTCATCACCTCCGCCATGAACCACACGGACAATTCCGTTCCTGACGTGCGCACGCTTACCGACCCTCTGGGAGAAGTGCTCGACGTGCTCGGGCTCAACGAGTACGTAGGCTGGTACGAGGCACGGCCCGAAGACGCCGACAAACTGCAGTGGAAATCGAAGTGGGACAAGCCGCTCATCGTGAGCGAATTCGGTGGTGGCGCGCAGTACGGCCGCCACGGCGAGCCCGACGAGCGCTGGACCGAGGAATATCAGGCAAACTTATACCAGCACCAACTGGCCATGCTTCAACGTATGCCAAATCTAGCCGGGCTGAGTCCGTGGGTTCTAATGGATTTCCGTTCGCCCGGCCGCATGCTTCCCGGTATTCAGGACTATCACAATCGCAAAGGGCTGATCTCGAATCGCGGGCAGCGAAAGCAGGCATTCTTCGTCTTGCAGAAATTCTACGAGAACTTGTCTGAAGCCAAGAAGTAAATCCGGCTCAGCCTTGCGTGCGGTCCTCGACCTCTTCGTGCCACGCCATCTGAATGGCTTCCAATTTGCCTTCGTTGGAGGTTTTTGGATCGTCCTTGAACGCGGGCAATTCGGTGACGTAGCGGTGCAGGTCTGTGAAACGAATTGTGAGCGGGTCCAGTTCCGGGTGCGCCTCGGAGAGCAGGATGCCGATATCTTCGGCGTCGTCCCAGGTGAGTGATTTAGGCATCGGGAGTTCCTCGAGCTTCAAGGTTACAAGGTTACAAGAGTTTCAAGGTTTCAAAGTCAGTGCGCTCTTGCGGCCTCGCGAACTACCTGCCTTGAAACCTGGGAAACCTTGAAACCTCTTTTCTAATGATGTTCTTCCGAGATGTAGTTGCGGTTCCAGACCGGGATTTCCACCACCACCTTGCCCGGCTTGGTAATCTGCACCTGGCAACCGAGACGCGAGTTTAATTGCAAATCTGCCGCCATGTCCAGGCGATCGGCTTCATCGTCATCCATCTCAGACAGATTCTCTTTGCCTTCCTTCACCCAGACGTGACAGGTTGTGCAGGCGCAATTGCCGCCGCAGGCGTGGTCGAGGAATACGCCGAAATTCAGCGCCACGTCGAGCAGCGACTGCTCCTTGCCGTGATCTTCGTAGGGCAGTTTGCCGAGTTCGAATTGCACTGTCTTGCCCTCGGGCAGGAAAGTGATCTGGACCATATTTTCGCCGGGCGGATCTTCCGTGATGGTGCCAGCGCCTTGTGTTTTTTCTTCAGCCATGACAACTCCTCGACTTCTCCGAAAATATATTAACCTTCATCGGGCGAAACCGACCGCGGAGTGTACTCGGCTCTGCCGAAGCCTGAAGGCCGTAGCCCGAAGCCTGCTCTACTCAAACTCTGCCTTCGCCACCGGATGCGGCGCGGTCGGGCCTTCACCGACATCGGCGTCTTCCATTGTCTTGCCTTTGAGAACGGTCGAGACGGCGCTATCCATCATCAATTCGGCGAGACGCATCGATCCCTGGTTGAGTGCGTCGATGGCTTTGCGAATTGCCCGATAGTCGTCTTCTGCCTTGACCGCAATAAGAGACTTTTCCATCTTCGCAATCTGTTTCTTCTCGTTCGTCGTCAGCCGTCCCCATGCCGGACTCTTCTTGCCTTTGTCGAGAGCGGTAAGAATGGTTTCAGCCTCGTTGCGCGCTTCAATCACCTGCCGGCGGCGGAAGTCTTCCTCGGCATTGTCGAAAGAGTCGAGAATCATCCCTTCCACTTGCTCGTCGGTAAGGCCGTAGCTGGGCTGAACCTGAATTTCAGTTTCTTTGCCGCTACGCTGCTCGCGCGCCGAAACGTGCAGAATGCCGTTAGCGTCGATGAGGAACTTCACCTCGATGCGTGGCATGCCGGCAGCCATAGGCGGGATACCCTTCAGATCGAAGCGCGCCAGCGAGCGGCAGTCCTTGGCCAGTTCGCGCTCGCCTTGCAGCACATGGATTGCGACATTGGCCTGTCCGTCGACTTGGGTCGTGTAGTGCTGCGTGGCGGATGCCGGGACCGTCGAGTTGCGCAAAATGATTTTATCGGTTACGCCGCCCGCGACTTCGATGCCAAGAGACAGCGGCGTGACGTCGAGCAGTAGCATGTTCTCAGTTGCTTCCGAGCCGCCACCCAGAATGTTGGCCTGTATCGCCGCACCCAGCGCTACGACTTCGTCAGGATTCATTTCCGTGTGCGGCTCGCGGCCGAAAAGCTCTTGCACGATTGCACGTACTCTGGGAATGCGCGTCGACCCGCCGACCAGCACCACTTCGTCGATCTGCTCCGGTTTCAGGCCAGCATCTTTCAGCGCCTGTTTGCACGGCCCGACAGTGCGGTCGATGACGGGCTGAATGAGTTGCTCGAACTGCTCGCGCGTGATCTCCCGTAGATAGCGCTCGCCACCGGGCAATTCAACATCGAGCTTCACCGAAACCTGCGAAGAAAGCGCGATCTTGGCCTCGATCACAACCTTCCGAATGGCTTGTACGGCTTCGCCGTTGCGGCGCAAGTCGAGGCCGAGATCTCCGCGAATGTCGTCGAGCGCGATGGTGATGAGAAAATTGTCGATGTCGTCGCCGCCGAGATGCGTATCGCCGTTGGTGGCAATGACCTCGAAGATGCCATCGTGCAACTTGAGGATGGAAATATCGAACGTGCCGCCGCCGAAATCGTAGACGGCAACGACGCCGTTTTGCTTTCGGTCGAGGCCGTAGGCTAGCGACGCGGCCGTCGGTTCGTTCACCAGGCGAAGAACTTCAAGGCCGGCGATGCGGCCGGCGTCTTTGGTGGCTTGGCGCTGCGCGTCGTTGAAGTATGCGGGAACGGTAATCACGGCCTTCGTGACCGGCTCTCCGAAAAAACGATCGGCGTTGCGCTTCAACTGGCGGAGAATCAGCGCAGAAATTTCCGGCGGCGTAAAAGTCTTGTCGCCCAGTTTGATGCGGATCACTTCGCCGGCTTCCAGATCGTCGGCCAGGCGAAACGGAAAGAATTTCAGCTCTTCCTGAATGTCTTCCATACCGCGGCCCATGAGCCGCTTGATGGAATAGACGGCACGCTCCGGCGTCTCAATGAGATAGTTTCGCGCCCTGTTGCCCACGATGGGTTTGCCGCCCTGGTCGAGAGCCACAACCGAAGGAACCAGATTGGAGCCGTCCTCGCCGGGAATAACGACAGGGCTCTCCCCTTGCATAAAGGCCACCAGTGAATTCGTGGTGCCCAGGTCGATCCCGACGATGCGATCAGTTGCCATTTTATGATTGTGTGATTTAGTGATTTGGCGCTTGAAAAACCTTCGAGTCTCAATTGCCCAATCGCCCGATCGCTCAATTGCTCAATTTTCTAAGGCTTCATTCACATCCCGGACCAAGTTCCGGATGTAGTTTCTGCGGTTCAGCAAGTCCACCATTTTGTCGCGCGCCTGTTTGCGCTCATCTTCCGAGACGAGTTGTCCAGCCTGCTCGCGCCCGATCAATCCATCCCAGGTCTTCCAGTCAGCTTGTAACTCGTTCAGCAGCGCTTGTCGCTTTTCTTCGAGTTCAAGCTTCTGTCTGCCGATTTCTTCGATCAACGCGGGATCGTCCTCGCCCATCTTCTTGTGCATGCGCAGTTCTTCAAGCTGCATATTCAAATCGAAGACTTCCTCGAGCAGATCCGGCGGAACGATCTGTTTCTTAGCCTCACCGGTGGCGCGGGCCTTTTCCGTTGCGGCCTTCGATTGCTCTTCCAGTTCCACGCCCTCCAGTTGCAAAAGATACTGCGTGCGCCTGATCGGATCTTTCAGCGTACGGTAAGCATCGTTGAGCAGTGAACTTTGCTCCAGGCTCCATTCCTGCTCCCGCTTGTCGGTCCTGGCGTTGAGGTCGGGATGAAGTTTGCGGCTTAATTCGTAAAAATCCTTTTCCAGAGCGGCAACGTCCAGGTTCAGCTTGCGCGGCAACCCGAAGAAAGCAAAATAGTCCGCCGGCGCTGGTGGTTGAACTTTTCCGCAAGCCTCGCAGAAGTGCGCGGCGCGCATGGCGCCACAAGACCAGCACGAGTGCGTGCTCTCGCCCTGGGTTGCCATTACAACCGCGTTATTGGCTGAATCTGCCATTTTTCATAACCGCCCGCGAAGCATTACTCGCGCCGGACATCGATCGACAACCAAAGACACCAAGTCCAGGAAGGCACTCCCGCTGGCGTGAGCGAATGCGCGGGCAGCCTGAGGCGGCAAGAACTTGCCATCCGCAAGTGCGAAATCAAGGCGCGCCGCGAAACGCTTCACCCCGAGAACGAAGTTCCGCAGCCGCACGACTTCGTGGCCTGTGGATTCACAAAGACGAAACCCTGCTGCATCAGAGTTTCCTGGTAATCCAGAATCATGCCGTGGAGATAGATGAACGACTTCGGGTCCACGAAGACCCGCACATCGTCGAACTGAAAGATGCGGTCACGTTCGCGCGGCTGGGTATCGAACCGGATGTTGTAGCTCAAGCCGGAGCAGCCGCCGCCCTGCACGCCCAGGCGCAACCCGCCCTGTTCCGGCGAGACGCCCTCTTTAGCCATGGCGCCGCGCACCTTCACCAAGGCCTTGTCGGTCACCTGGATACTCTTCGCGGGCGCCGCTGGGGTCGCTTGTTCTGTAATTGTCGTCATCGTAGCCCTGACGTAACGCGGCCAACGCCGCGCGCGTCCCAACATCGTGGCAACTGGAAAGCTATCTCGCTTCCACAGCCACCGGCTTTGCGCTCTCCTGCTTTTTCTTCCAGTCGCCAATGGCCGCGCGGATCGCGTCCTCAGCCAAAACTGAACAGTGGATTTTCACCGGAGGCAGCGAAAGCTCCTTCACGATGTCCATGTTCTTGATCGAAAGCGCTTCGTCCACGGTCTTGCCCTTTACCCACTCCGTCGCCAGCGACGACGAAGCGATGGCCGAACCGCAACCGAAGGTCTTGAACTTGGCTTCTTCAATAACGTTGGTCGCGGGGTTGACCTTAATCTGCAGTTTCATCACGTCGCCGCACTCGGGCGCGCCGACCAAACCGGTGCCCACGTCAGCGCTGCTCTTGTCCATCGAGCCGACGTTCCGGGGATTGTTGTAGTGATCGATTACTTTATCGCTGTATGACATTTGTTTCTCCTGAGCTCTCTGACTTTACCTCAGGGGCTAAAGCCCCTTTTCCAGTTAGAACTTGTACGGCACGACTAAAGTCTTCCCGTTCGTGCCTTTCCCGTTTCTAGCCCACTCGGTACCCGGTACTCGGTACTTATTCTCCCGCCCACTTCACGTCCTTCAGATTGATGCCTTCCTTTGCCATCTCGTAGAGCGGCGAAAGCTCGCGCAGACGCTCGACGGTTTCGATCACGCGATCGGCCACGTAATCCACTTCGGCCTCGGTGTTGAAGCGGCCGATGCCAAAACGAATCGAGCTGTGCGCCAGGTCGTCGCCCGTACCCAGAGCCTTCAGTACATAAGACGGCTCCAGCGTCGCGGAGGTGCATGCCGAACCGCTGGAAACCGCGATATCGTTAATGCCCATCAGCAACGACTCGCCTTCCACATACGCAAAGCTGATGTTCAGGTTGCCGGGCAGGCGATGCTCCATGGAGCCATTGACGTAAACCTCATCCAACCGCCCCATGATCCGGTCTCGCAGGCGATCACGCAGCCCCGACAACCGGCGGGATTCCTTCGCCATTTCTTCCTGAGCAATCGCGCACGCCTTGCCCAGACCGACGATGCCGGCAACGTTCAGAGTGCCCGAGCGCATGCCGCGCTCGTGGCCGCCGCCATCGATAATGGCCGAAATCTGCACCCGCGGATTCTTGCGCCGCACATATAGTGCACCCACACCCTTGGGTCCGTACATTTTGTGCGCCGAGATCGACATCACGTCGATATTGTCCTTGTTCACGTCGACCGGAACTTTCCCGATCAACTGCGTGGCATCGGTGTGGAAGATGACGCCGCGCTCACGGCACAGCTTGCCAATTGCTGCAATGGGCTGCAGCACTCCAATCTCGTTGTTCGCCGCCATGATGGTGACCAGAATCGTCTTATCGTCCATGGCGCGCTTGAGGTCTTCCAGATCGATCAACCCGTCTTTCTGCACCGGAAGATAGGTCACGCGATAGCCGTGTTTTTCGAGCCGCTTGCAGGTATCGAGCACAGCCTTGTGCTCGGTGACCGCGGTGATGATGTGGTTGCCCTTCTCGCGGTACATCTCCGCGACGCCCTTAATGGCAAGGTTGTCGCTTTCGGTGGCTCCCGAAGTAAAAATTATTTCTTTCGTCGTCGCCCCGATCAGCTTGGCGATGCGCTCGCGCGCAGTCTCCACGCCTTCTTCGCCGGCCCAGCCGAAAGAGTGGTTGCGGCTGGCAGAGTTGCCGAACTTTTCCATAAAGTAGGGCAGCATCTCTTCCAGCACCCGCGGATCCACGGGCGTGGTGGCATGGTTATCCATGTAGATGGGCAGCTTCACTCCCGTGGGAGCGTCGTGCTGCGTCCTGGTTAAGTCCTGGGGAATCTTCACATCCGTGCTCATGATCGCTCTCCTACCTGTCTTGTTCGCCTAAACTCAGTTCGCCTAAACTCAGTGGCTCATTCCAAAATCACAAACTCAAACCGGCTGCACTCAAATTACCGGTTCGTGGATAGTGACGAGCTCCGCCGGTTTGGAACCGTCGGAGGAATCTTCCGGCTCTTCTCTCATGTGTGCAATTTTGATGCGTTTCAACACGTCCTCGATGCTCTGGTTAACCTTGCGCAGCGGCTCGCGGATGGTGCAACGATCGCTCTGGTCGCACTCGCCCCGAACAGTGACGCACGAAGTGATGAACAACGGCCCGTCGATGGCTTGGATCACCTCAAAAGCCGAGATCGTGTGCGCAGCCCGTGCCAAGGTGTACCCGCCCTTGGTGCCGTGCTGCGAGTGCAACAACCCAACCCTCACCAAACGCTGCAGAATCTTGGCCAGCGCCTCCGGCGGAATACCGTAGGAGTCCGCTACGTCCTTGGCGCTGCGCGAACCAACGTGCGCATGCTCCGCCAAGTCCTTCATGGCCATGAGGGCGTAATCAGCTTTCTTGGTCAGCTTCAGCATCGGCTCTGAATCAACACGCTTGGAATCAACAGTCTGCGTAAACCAGACCGAATTCGTCGCATATAAATCCGACTGTTTCGGTCGTAATTCATTTTACCCCGAACGCACAGATGGACGCAACCCGTATCAGGGAATGGCCGCTAATCCACGCTCAGTGGTAAATAGCGGCAATTGAACGGCTTCCGGCTGCCTGGCAGCGGCGCCAAGCGGAAGGGCTTGACCGGCAAGTCTCGCAGATTGCCTGGACGGGTCCCGCGGGAATCGGAGTGAATTCACTGAAGTATAACTTCGAGGCACTTGACAAGCTATGGGACCGGGCTACAATACCGCCAATTCCGGTGAATTCTCAACTGCCCCCGACCGTAGTTGAGAGTACTTTACCCGGATTGTATGACTTCAAATCATCCGTCCCAACCCCCTGCTGGAAGCAATAGGCAAGCCTGTAAGCACCCGCGCGTTCAAATCGTGAGCCGCGACGAAGACGCCGAATACGTGGAGTGCCTGGAATGTGGTGACATCTTCGACTTCAGCGAGTTCAAGGACATGAACATCGAGGAAAGCGCGCAAAGCAGCGAATCCTGACGAGACGCTCGCCCGAACCTGGCATATTCACTAAAGTAACCACAGAGCCCAGTCCCGTCTTGTTCCTCGTTCGACAGTCCTGCTAGTCTGCTGAGCGGGGCTGTGCATTTCTGCACTTTTTCAACTCATGCCTGGTGTAGCGCTGGTGGTCGACGATTCGATGCTGATCCGTTATACCGTCTCCCGCTTTCTCGAGGAGCGTGGATTTGCGGTGGAATCTGCGTCCAATGGTTTGGAAGCCCTGCAGGTTCTTGATCGCGCGAAGCCGGACCTCATCGTTACCGACATGCAGATGCCGAAGATGTCGGGCAGCGAACTCATCACCGCCCTGAAGGGTAAACCGGAGACCGCGAAGATTCCCATTATCATCGTGGCCGGGCGTGCCAGCGGCTTCGACGAAAAAGAAAAGCGCGCCGACTTCGCCATCTACAAAGATATTGACATCGAAGGGCAATTGGAAAAGGCGCTCGAAGCTGTTCACTGTAAGGCCAGCAAGAAGAGTGCGGGGAAGTAGCCGGTCTGCTTCGCCGCGGAATCAGCCAGCCTCGCCCTCCTTCGAACGGTATAACGGAACGCCCTCGAGTCGAGATTTCCGGAGCCCTTCAGCGAAGAGCCAGGCCGGCCTCCGCCGAAAAATCCATCGCCGCAAAATCCTTGGCCAGGAATTTCGGATACGCAGCTGCGGCAATCATGGCCGCGTTGTCGGTTGACAGGGGCCGCGACGGAAAGTACGCGGGCAGGCCCTCCAGCGCGGCTTCACGCCCAAATGTCTGGCGGAGTTCATCGTTGGCGGCGACTCCTCCGGTAACGAAAATCGTCGCCACATCGTAAGCGCGTGCTGCGGCCAGCGTTTTCTCAACTAGATCCGCCACTATCGCACGCTGAAACGAAGCCGACAGGTCGAGAGTTGGCTTGTCGCACTGCGCGAGATAGTCCTCGACTTTGAGCTTCGCCCGGCTTGCCAAAGCCTTGCGGCGTATCTCGATTCCCGGCTGCATGTTGTGAGTTTCGACGTAGCGCAGCACCGCGGTCTTGATGCCGCTGTAGGAGAAGTCAAAGCGCGGATGATGGTCGGCTGAACCACTTTCCTGGCCTCTGCGCTCGCCTCTGTCATGGTTGCGGCCCTTGCGCGGCCGGTCCCGATGCTTGATCTGCGCGGGAGAAAACTTCACCGCCTTAGGATCGCCATACGGAGCCAGGCGGTCGATCACCGGCCCACCGGGATATCCCAGGCCGAGCAGCCTGGCAACCTTATCAAAAGCTTCGCCGGCAGCGTCGTCGCGAGTGCGGCCAATGTTTTCATACGTCCAGCCTCGAGCCTTCGGCTCGGCGAGGTAGAGATGGGTGTGTCCGCCCGAGACCACCAGGGCCAGCGCCGGCAGAGCGACTTCATGATTGCCCTTTTGCCGCTCCTCGAGCAGAACCGCGTGAATGTGGCCCTCCAGGTGATTCACGGCAATCAACGGCTTGTCGGCGGCAAAAGCTAGCGCCTTGGCGTAGCTGATACCCACCAGCAGCGCTCCCGCCAGACCGGGCCCCTGTGTGACCGCGATGGCATCCACAGAAGCGTACGTGTGTTTTGCTTCGTTCAGCGCCTGGCGCACCACGGGAACAATCGCCCGCAGATGCTCCCGCGAGGCCAATTCCGGCACCACACCGCCATAAGGTTGATGCGTAGCGATCTGCGAAGCCACAACATTCGAGATTACCTGCTCGCCCGAGCGCACCACGGCCGCTGCGGTCTCGTCGCAGGAGCTTTCGATGCCGAGAATGTAGACACCGGGCATAGTTCTATATTATCTGGTTGAGGGAAATTCGTGGCCGCCGCTTCCATCACGGATTTTGCGATCTCTATTATTCAGACTCTGCGCCAGCAAGGCTTTCAGGCTTATCTGGTGGGCGGATGCGTGCGCGATCTTCTGTTGGAGCGCCAACCGGCAGATTACGACGTTGCCACGAACGCAACGCCCGATCAGGTGATGGAGATCTTCCCCGAAACCTACGCAGTGGGCGCGCAGTTCGGAGTTGTGCTTGTGCCCGTGCCGGAACAGCAACATCCCTGCAGCGATGATAAGGTCTCACCGAAGGGCCACGCCGTCGAGGTCGCGACCTTCCGCAGCGACATCGGCTACTCCGATGGCCGCCATCCCGACGAAGTACGCTTCAGCCGGAACCCGCGCCAAGACGTGGAGCGCCGTGACTTCACCATCAATGGCCTCTTGCTCGATCCGTTCGCCGAAGACGGCAGACTGCGCGACTGCATTACCGACGGGATTCTCGATTTCGTAGGCGGCAGAGCCGATCTCAAGGCCGGCGTCATTCGCACCATCGGCGATCCCGAGCGCCGTTTCGCGGAAGACAAACTGCGCATGTTGCGCGCGGTGCGCTTCGCCGCACGTTTTGAATACGTCATCGAGCCGGCGACGTTCGCCGCGATCCAGAAGTTGGCGCATGAAATTCACCTGGTCTCCTGCGAACGCGTATGTGAGGAACTGACCAAGATGCTCACCGAAGGCCGTGCCCGGCGCGCGTTTCTATTGCTCCATGAAAGCGGTCTGCTCAAAGAAGTGATGCCGGAAATTTCCGCGATGAAGGGCGTAGGGCAGCCGCCGGAGTTTCATCCCGAGGGCGACGTGTTCGTACATACGCTGCTGTTGCTGGAAAACCTGCCGCATCCTTGCCCGATGACATTGGCCTGGGGCGCGCTGCTGCACGATGTCGGAAAGCCGGCAACATTCCGCCGGGCGCCCGACCGCATACGCTTCGATGGTCACGTGAAAGTGGGCGTGAAAATGGCGGAAGAAATCTGCCGGAGGCTGCGCTTTTCAAACGACGACGCTGCCCAGATACTTGCGCTGGTGGAGAACCATATGCGTTTCGGCCAGGCCACCCGCATGAGCGAATCGACTTTGAAGAAGTTCTTGCGCATGCCGCGCTTCGACGAGCACATGGCATTGCATCGCGCCGACTGCCTGGCCAGCTTTGGCGGCTTGGCTTCCCATGAATTCGTCAAAGAGAAGCTGGCGGCGATTCCGCCAGAGACCATGCGCCCGGCGCCACTCGTCACCGGCGACGATCTTATTGCCGCAGGCTATGCGCCGGGGCCGAAGTTTCGTGAAATCCTGAACGCCGTGGAAGATGAGCAGCTTGAAGAACGGTTGCCGACCCGACAGGCAGCTCTGCAGTTTGTGTCTGAGAAATTTCCCTTGCCGTAAGGTACGGCATCGGTCTCTGACTGCGATGTTAGAATCGGACTCGCGGCTGATTCCCCGTGAATATGCGGCAAAGCAGCTGGGGGATGTTGAGTGCCTGGCGTTGTTCGCGAAGCAATATTCGTTCAGCAAGAGGACGGATTGGGCAAGAACTTCCCGTAAGACGAGAACCAGGAACAGAGAGCCATGAAAGTCACCGAGAAAGATGTTACTTACGTAGCCGAGTTGGCCAACCTCGAACTTACTCCGGAAGAGCGCACCGGCATGGTGCGAGATCTGAACTCGATTCTCGGCTACATGGACCGGCTCAACGAGATCGACACTTCGAAAATCGAGCCGATGGCGCAGGTTTTAGATCGTTACGGCGTTGACGAATCCAAGCAGGGCAGCGAGCGGTTTGCATACGCCAGCCGCGAGGATGTTCCCGAAGGATTGCGCAAGTCGTTGACCCAGAAAGAAGCGCTCGACAACGCGCCCGACTCCGATGGAACGTTCTTTCTCGTTCCCAAGGTGATTGAAAGATAATGCAAGAGTCAGAAGTCATAATGCAGAAGTTGAGATCGGAACGAGGCTCACTTTTCAATTCTCGCTTCTGACATCTGCCTTACCCATGCACTCGACCTCCCTCACCATTGACGCTGCCCGCTTCGCCGTACAGGAGCGTAAAACCACGGCGCTGGCGCTGCTGGAAGCCCACTACGAGCGCATACAAAAAGAAGACGGACAGATTGGCGCATTCCTCACGCTTTGCAAAGATCGCGCACTCGAGCAGGCCGACCGCATCGACCGCATGGCCGCCGAAGGCAAGCCGCTGCCTCCGCTGGGCGGCGTTCCCGTGGGCATTAAAGATGTGATGGTGACTCGCGGCGTGCGCACCACCGCGGGATCGAAAATCCTCGACAGATATATTCCGCCCTACGATTGCACAGCGGTTGCGCGCATGGAAGCCGCTGGCGCAGTCGTGCTCGGCAAAATGAACTGCGACGAGTTCGCCATGGGCTCGTCGAACGAGAACTCGGCGTTCCACCCCGTGCGCAATCCGCGCGACTTGAACCGCGTGCCAGGAGGCTCTTCCGGAGGGTCGGCGGCAGCGGTCGCGGCCGATATGGCTGTGGTTACGCTCGGTTCGGACACTGGCGGATCGATTCGTCAACCCGCCTCGTTCTGCGGCGTCGTAGGGTTGATGCCGACTTATGGCCGTGTCTCCCGTTACGGATTGATCGCGTTCGCGTCCTCGCTCGATCACATCGGGCCGTTGACTAAAACGGTGAAAGATGCGGCCATCGTTCTCCGTACGATTGCAGGGCGCGATCCGATGGATTCAACCTCGGCCGATGTTCCCGTACCCGATTACGTCGGCGAGCTCGACAAACCTGTGCGCGGATTGAAGTTGGGCGTGGCCAGGGAATATTTCGGCGAAGGGCTCGACGATGAAGTTCGCCACGCGGTTGAATCTGCCATCGACAAATTCAAGAGTCTGGGCTGCGAAATCGTTCCGGTCTCGCTGCCCCACACGCCGTATGCGATTCCCACGTACTACTTGATCGCAACCGCGGAAGCTTCGTCGAACCTCGCCCGCTACGACGGCGTGCGCTACAGCTATCGCGCTCCCGGAGTGAAGACGCTCTCCGAAATGTACCGCCGCAGCCGCGATGAGGGCTTCGGCGCGGAAGTGAAACGGCGCATCATGCTCGGCACTTACGCGCTGAGCGCTGGCTATTACGACGCGTACTATCTGAAGGCGCAGAAAGTGCGCACGCTGCTGACCCGCGATTTCGACGAGGCATTCTGCAAGGTGGATGCCATCGTTACGCCGACCAGTCCAACGGCGGCGTTCCGGCTCGGCGAGAAATCAAACGATCCGCTGGCCATGTATCTAGCAGATATTTATACCGTGACGGCGGACCTGGCAGGGATTCCGGGCATTTCGATTCCCTGCGGCCAAACGAAAGAGAAGCTGCCAATCGGGCTGCAGGTTCTTGGGAAACACTTCGATGAGTCGACCATACTACGGGTCGCGCATGCATACGAGCAGGCCGCTTAGATTGGCCGGTAGTAGCTTTCTCCGGCGCACCCGCGGCACAACACCTTTTCTCCGCGTTTGATTTCTCTGCGGAAGTTGATGCCTTCCCCGCACGCTTCGCATACCACGCGTTCGCCCTTGTATCCGGGAAACTCTTCAGGCGGTAATTCTACCTTCACCCACTGCGTCGTAAACAGATCGTCATTTGTGATCTCGCGGTAAGCCAGCATCTGCTGCTGGTTCTTGTCTGCGATTTCGGGATGCATCTCGCGTGCCAGCGCCTTCGAAGATTCCTTGGCTGCGATACGGATAGCCTTGCCGCCGCTTACATCGACAAACGTCGCCGCAACTTTTCCCCAGTCGCGGAATTTCAAAGCACGTTTGCCCAGGCGGCAACCGGTGACCACCGCAACGGCATCGGTTGCGCAGCGGTCGATTTCGACGAAAGTAACCAGGCGTTTGCGATCCTTGCCACGCGGGTCGTCGATGCCGAGCTTTTCAAGGCCCAGCATGGCCAGCCGCACTCCCAGCACTTGTCCGGCGCAAAGATGGCCGTGCGCTTGTTCGGCATCGCGGAGGTATTCGTCGAGGGATTTCACAAAAGCAGCCGTCGGCATTTAACCGTCGGCCTTCAGCTTACCATTGGCCAGCCCCAGCGTCGCCGAGCGGCATCTCGGAAGGTGTTATCGCCTCAATCATTTCCTTTTCCAGCGCACCCCGTCCTTGGTATTTTCAACGAGAATGCCCGCGGCCGTGAGCTCGGCGCGCAGCGCGTCAGAAACATCGAATTTGCGGCCTTTACGCGCCGCATCCATCTCGGCGAGTTTCTTCTCGATGTCGCTATCGGAGAGCTCCCCAGACTGCAACGCGGCCCGCAATTCCGGACTGATCTCTTCCCCGCGACCCTCGGCCGTGGCCCAGTCGGACACTTGTTTCATCTTCGCGCCATCGTCATCGTTGAGCACAGAAAAAATCTCATCAAACCTCGCGAGCGCAGCCTGCAACGGGGCAACGTCGTCCCTCTTGATTTCGCCGGCGTCGATGGCCGCATTTCCTTTGCGCGCCATTTCAAAAATCGCAGCCTGCGCCTGGGCCGTGTTGAGATCGTCGTCGAGCGCAGCCCGCATGCGATCGATGGTCTCACTGGCAAGCGTTTGCATTCCAGGGTTGGAACCATCGGTAAAACTTCCCGCCGTCAAACGCTGGCGGAAATTGCGCAAGCGCTCTACCGAGACTGCGGCCTGCTTCAGTCCATCAAACGTGAAGTTCAATTGATGCCGGTAGGGCACCGATGTCAGCAGATAACGGATGGACGACGGTTTATGTCCCTTGAGCACCAGGTCGCGCAGGGTAAAAAAGTTTCCCAGGCTCTTCGACATCTTCTCGCCTTCCACCAGAAGGAAGCGAGCGTGAAACCAGAAATGAGCAAACGGTTTTCCCGTCAGTGATTCCGACTGCGCGATCTCGTTTTCGTGATGCGGAAACACCAGATCTTCCCCTCCGGCATGCAGATCGAAGCTCTCGCCCAGTTCCTCCATCGACATCACCGAGCATTCCAGATGCCATCCCGGACGCCCCGGCCCAATCGAGGTTTCCCAAAAAGCTTCGCCGGGCTTCGGAGCCTTCCACAATGCGAAGTCGCGGGCGCTGTCTTTATCGTATTCATCCACATCGACGCGCGCCCCGTCGAGCATGCCGCTGAAATCTTTCTTGGAAAGCTTTCCATACTCCGGAAACTTGGCGATACGGAAGTAGTACGACCCATCTTCCGTACGGTAGGCTATGCCTTTTTCCACCAGTCTGGCCACGAATTCCGCCATCTCAGGAATGTGCTCCGTCGCCCGCACCAGCTTGGGCTGTTGGATATTAATCGTGGCGGAATCTTCGAGGAATGCTTTTTCGTACTTTGCCGTGTATTGCTGCACGCCCACGCCAGCCCGCGCGGCATTGCGAATGATCTTGTCGTCCACATCGGTGATATTCATGACGTAACCCACCCGGTAGCCGCTCTGCCGCAGATACCGTTGCAGAAGATCCACCGCGATAAAGGTGCGGAAGTTGCCGATGTGCCCGTAGTCGTAGACGGTCGGGCCGCAGGCGTACATGCGAACTTCATCGCCTGTAAGTGGATGAAATTCCTCTACCTGCGAGGACATGGTGTTGTACAGGCGCAAAGCCGTCATAATTTTCTTATTTGAAGTTGAAGCACAATTCTAGGGGCGCACCCAGGGAGGGTCAAATTACCATCGGTGTCGAAGACTGCGCCGGCAGTGTATGAGCATGCTCTCGCAACCGGTGCTGCACCAGAAAAACATAGTGCAGCGCGGAAACAATAGTGAACGCGAAGGTAGCGCGCAGAAATACGGTGCGGGAGATCCAGATCCAGCGCACCCGGCGCACCTCCAGCAACAGCACGAAGAACACGGCTGCGATCTGCGAAAACGTGTTTGCCTTCCCAAATATGCTGGGCCGGAAATCGCGCAGCCCGGCAATCGCAAACAGTACGGCGCTGGCGGCAAGAATCGATATATCGCGGCTGAACACCAGCACCGTGAACTTCCAGGGAATCTTGTGCAGGATGGAAAGCACCAGAAACATCGTGCTCAGCAACAGCTTGTCGGCAATCGGATCGAGATACTCGCCGAGCAGAGTCTGCTGCTGCAACATGCGCGCCAGCAAACCGTCCAGACCGTCGCTGAAACCGGCGATCACAAAGACGATCAGCGCCGAAAGATAATGCCCTTCGACCAGTTCAATCACAATAAAGGGGACAAAAACCATCCGTAACAGCGTGAGTTGGTTGGGTGCGGTCAGGATTTGGGAGAATCTCACGCTGGCTCCTCATCTGCCTGCGCGGACGAACTCGGCTTGCTGGTGCCACGAGTCCGCTGGTCTCCACGCGGAAATTGCATCAGATCGGCAGGTTCGATTCCGGTTTTCGCCAGGAAGCGCTGGGCGAGCGAGGGAAGGTCCCCATCGGGCAAATCAAGTTCGATGCGTTCCACGCGATGCATTGGGAAGAGTACCACCGGGGTCGCAAACTTCTCACCGTCTTTCACCATCAATGCCAGGTCTTCGAAGGAACCGAGATCGACTCCGCTCAGACTGACCCCCTCGGTGGAAAGGGCCAGAATCATGCCCCAAAACTTCTCTCGGGGGTTGCTTAGCGTCACGATGACCATCGATCCGGGCAGAAAGGGACGGCGGTTCGGCGCTTGACCATAGAAACTGTCGCCTTCCTCCACAACGTTTTTCGGCATGGCAAGATTGTCGCCGCCGGACGCGCGCTTTGCAACTGCGATTACCGTGGCGGCAAATTCGCGCAGCCGGGGCGAAACATCGCCATCACACCAATCGCGCGCCAGGTAGCTTGCATATGAGATGAGTTCTGGTTTCCGGCTTCCAATCTTCTTGCCAACCGAGGCGACTTGCAACCGGCCTCGGGAAACTGGAAACTAGTCTCCCATGTCCATTTCTCTTTCTCTCGCGGGCAAAGTAGCTCTGATCACCGGAGGTTCGCGAGGCATCGGCGCGGCTACAGTGCGCCTGTTCGCTGAGGCGGGCGCCAACGTCGCGTTCAGTTATCGGAAGGCGCAATCCCAGGCGGAGGCGCTCGTCAAAGAATGCGGCGCGGCGGCATGCGCGGGGACCTGCCACGCCATTGCCAGCAGTCTCGATAGTCCTGAGTCCGCCCGCGCTCTGGTGGCTGCGGCCGTAGAGCGCTTTGGACGGCTCGATATTCTCATCGCAAACCACGGCGTCTGGCCCGCCGAAGATGCGCCTATCGAGAAAATGTCCGATGCCCAGTGGCGTTCCACTGTCGCCATCAACCTCGATGCAGTCTTTGGCCTGCTCAAACATTCGGTCGCCCAAATGAAAGCCCAGACGAAGTCGCAGCTTCGCGCCGCCCCCGCCGCAGGACACATTGTGCTCATCAGTTCCACCGCCGGCCAGCGTGGCGAGGCCTTCCACTGCGATTACGCCGCCACCAAGGGAGCGCTCATCAGCATGGTAAAAGGGCTCTCCACCGAACTGGCGCCCGCCGGCATCTATGTGAACTGCGTAGCCCCCGAATGGGTCGATACCGATATGTCACGGCCCTCGCTGGACGATCCGAAAACCAGCCAGAGAGTTCTTGCCACCATCCCTTTGGGCCGGGTCGGCACGCCGCACGAAATCGCGGCGCCGGTTTTATTTCTGTGCACCGAACACGCCGGATTCATCACCGGCGAAGTGTTCAATGTGAATGGTGGCGCGGTGCTCGTAGGATAGGCTGGGTTTTACCGAGGATGCTTTCAGCTATTGGCATTCCCGGCCGTGACGCAACCGCTTTTTTCTGCATCCAACGGAACTGGACGCTCTAACGAAAGTGCTCACCGTAGAGCTGCACCGTCCCGGATTCCGCGCAAACGGCTACAATTCCGTTAGCATGCAAAGCATCGAATTGCCCGACTGAATGAACCGTCGTCCTCTCATTGTTCTGCTGGCGGCTATTGCCTGGAGCCAGCTTTTCTCTGGCCCCTCCGTCTTGGGCCAGTCTTTTTCAGGACAAGCTTTTTCAGGACAAGCTTTTTCTGGCCAATCTTCCTCTGGCCAGTCTTCTTCCGGACAGCCTCCCGCTTCCGGCCAGGCTCCCGCGCCAGCGCCGCAGTCTTCCCCGCAGTCGCCTGCTACGCCCGCCCCCGCTGGCTCGTCGGCCAACTCCAGCCAGGCCAACGGCCTGCAAAATGATGTGGCCAATGCCCGCAAGGCAAAAGCCCTGCTCGATGCTGCGATCCAAGCCCTGGGCGGCGAGGCCTATCTCAACCTGCGAACCAGGCAAGAGGAGGGCCGCACTTACAGCTTCTACCACGGCAACCCGACCAGCAACGGCGTGCTCTTCTGGCGATTCGTGGAGTATCCCGACAAGGAGCGCATCGAAGTCACCAAAGAGCGCGACGTGGCCTACCTTTATGTCGGCAACAAGGGCTACGAAATCACTTACAAGGGCGCGCATCCCATGGAGACCAAGGATCTCAACGACTACCTCCGCCGCCGCAAGTTCTCCCTGGAAACCGTGCTGCATACCTGGATCAACGACCCCACGGTCGCGCTCTTCTACAACGGCCTCGCCCTCGCCGGCAACCAGCCCGCCGAGCAGGTGACGCTGATCAACGCCAAAAATGAGGCGGTCGATCTCTATTTCGACGCCGAGACCCACCTGCCGCTCAAGAAGAAAATCTCCTGGCGCGATCCCGTCGACCGGCAACGCAACGTCGAGGAAGAACTCTGGGACAACTATCGCCTGGTGCAGGGCGTAATGACGCCTTACGGCTTCACCCGCTACTACAACACCGATATGCAGTCGCAGCGCTTCGTGAGCAACGCCAGCTACAGCCAGAGCCTGAACCCGGCCATGTTCGATCCCAACTCCGGCTACAACCCAAACAAACCTCCGGGCAAACATTAACGGAGCGGGTGACCCTTTCCGTTTCAGCAACGCCAAACAAAACTCCGCTTACTCAGCCGGGCAACTTCACGTTCCCTTCGACACAACCTCCTTCGAGACATCTACCAACAACTTCACTTCGCCTCGGCTTGCCCGGACGACGCTTTGGGGTGGTAACCCGGCCGTGGGGCGGGTTGGACGTTTGAGTTCAGCAGCGCGCTGGGCGATACCGCCTGCTGCGTGCCCACCACGAAGTCGGCTCCTCCGCCATCCTCTTCGCCTGCTCCGTTCGGGCCAAACAGATAGAAGCCGCTTTCGCCGCCGGAATTTCCCTGCGTCACCGTGACGTAGCCATACTGATCCGCGGTGATGGCCGTGACATTGATCGGTGGAGAGAAGCCTCCAACCTTAGTAACGGCCAGGTTGCTCTTGGTGACTTCCACCGCCTGCGGACTCTGATCCGTTCCAATGAAGAGATAACCGCTGTTGGCTGCCATCGAAGTCAGCGCAGTGCTGCCGCCGGTCAGCGGCAGGCTGACGGTCCGGAACAAGGTGATGGTGGTGGTGTCGAAGCTGTCGGTTATGGTGTCGGTTCTCTTGTACACATACAGCTTCACAGTCGCGCTGCCCGAATCCACCACATAAATGGCGCGGGTCACGACGTCGCCCGCCACCGAAGGCAGGCCCTCGATCATGGCGCCGACGGCAACGAAAGGTCCGAGACTGCCGGAGTCAAAGCAGCCCTCCGAGTCCTGCGTGGATCCACACACCACCCAACTGACCGTCGTCTGCCCGTCGTTCGAGAACAGACTGTAGGTGATGTAGAGAGTAGAGTCGGGCGCGACGGCCGGGTTTTGTGCGCGCAGCGGGAGTACAGCGGCGAACGCAAGCACGATAATTGCTGCCAGCAAGCCATGCTTCGGGATCTGAGACATTGGGGTTCTCCTCTTTCTTTTTTTACTTTTTTCTTTAGTTTGTTTTAGGCGGTGCGTCGGATTCGCCCGCATTGCAGCTTCGAGAGCGCTCTGCGGCCATTCTGTCCGCAGCGCCATAGCTTGTCAATATGCAGGAACTTGCAACGCCCGTCCCTCGCCGCCCAACGAGCCTAGCCATTCCGGCGCGCGAGCGAGGCGAGGCAGTAGGAATCTGCTTTCTGCCGAAAGCACCGCCAGCCGGGGTGCCCCATGTCCCGCGGTTTTCGTTCGCGAGACGTGGGAACGGTCCCCCGCCACCGCCACGGACCGTCGATAAGTAACTGACGTTTTCCACACCCACCATGTTCACCTAACCTTGCCTCACCCTCCCGAATCTCCCATACTGGGAGCCAGAGCCCATAGAATCGAAGCCCAAGGTCTAAGGTCTAAGGTCCGAGGTCCGAGGCTAAGGTCCGAAGTCCAAGGTCCGAAGTCCGAAGTCGAACCCGTTACGGCTCAAGATTTTGCCCCTAACTCGTTGCAACCATTGGATCAAATCACAAAAATCCCGCCAAACCCATGATTCCAATAGACCGTGGGGGAGGGGGGTAGGAGATCGCCATGCCTTCGTTCCCAAATCGGTGCCAGCACCTCAAGGTCAACGGCACCCAGTGCGGATCGCCCGCCCTGCGCCGCAACCGCTTTTGCTATTTCCACAAACTCCACCACGAAGAGCGCATCCTGCTCAACGCCGACCGGCTCAAAGATGCCCGCGCCCGCCAGCGCCGCAACCTCACCATCGAACTTCCCGTCCTCGAAGACGCCAACTCCATCCAGGTCTCGCTCATGCAGACCATGCGCCTCGTCCTCTCCGGCCAAATCGACAGCAAAGCCGCCGGCCTTGTGCTCTACGCCCTGCAAACCGCCAGCGCCAATCTCCGCCGCACTAACTTCGAGCACTACAACATGCACGATGTCGTCCTCGATCCGAAAACCGTTGCGGAAACTCCGCTCGACGCCCACATCTGGGAAGATTCCGATTTCATCACCGAAGAAGAGGATGAAGAGATGATGCGCGCCCAGGCTCTCGAAGAAGCCCAGCGCCAAGCCAAGAAGAAAGCCGAACTCAAACGCTGGGCCGAGGCCGAAGCCGATCGCATCGCCGCAGCAGGCGCCCTCAAACGCGCAGCCGAACTCGAAGACGAACGCCGCCGCGACGCCCGCTTCGAAGCCGATCTCCAGCGCGACCAGCAGCGCACCGAGCAGGCCGCATTGCAATATAAGGCAATGCAAGACGCTCGCTTCCTGGCGGCCATCTCCCCCGCCGGACACGCCCAGCTCCCACCACCATCAACCCCCACACCGAAGTCAGCCCCCACACCGACAGCAACATCTCCCGGCAAGCGTCCGCCCGCCAAGGTCAACATCCCTGAAGTCAGAGAACGCATCCGCGCTCAAATCAGAAAAGCGCTCCCCGACATCACCGCCGCGCTGTCAGCCAGAGAAAACGGAAAAAGCACCGGATGAACCTCTTGCCACTAAGCATGGAGGAACCAAGAAGAAGCGATCAAAGTAGAAGAGGTATCGCGAGGTTCGGGAAATTTTGCGGAGGGTGGTAAGGCGGGTGCTCTGTTCCGGAAATCCACCGAAAACTGAGAACTGACCACTGACCACCGACCACTGCCTCA
Organism: Acidobacteriaceae bacterium; assembly: GCA_003156805.1. Classification (GTDB taxonomy): domain Bacteria; phylum Acidobacteriota; class Terriglobia; order Terriglobales; family Acidobacteriaceae; genus Sulfotelmatobacter. Next base: position 40,948 of record PMHV01000026.1, read on the forward strand.
ACATAACTCCTTTACACCAAAGTGTTTAGCACCGCACGGCGGGCCCTTACCACCTGGGTTCCACATGCGGTTTCCACCACGGAGTGTGGCGTTTTTACCACAGTCAGAAACCGCTGGCAAGGTTGTAATCTATTCATTCACAGGGACATATCTCACTCCCCTTTTGACGCAAGAGCAAACAATTCGCACACCCGTGGAATGCCGCGGGGTGGGTCTGCACAGCGGCGCCCCGGCTTGTTTGCGGATACTGCCGGCCGCTGCGGGCACCGGCATCGTCTTCCGGCGCACCGACCTGGATGATTTCGAAATCGAGGCCATCAGCCGTAACGTGGCTCGCGTCAGCTACGCTACCAGTCTGATGAAACAAGGCGTGCTCATCTCCACCACCGAGCACCTGCTCTCGGCNNTCGAGCTGCCCATCCTCGACGGCAGCGCAAAACCCTTCGTCGAGATGATTCTGAAGGCCGGCATCCGCAAACAACGGCGCCCGCGCAAGTACATGAAGATTTGCCGCGAATTGGAAATGCGCGAGGGCAACAAATTTATCGGGATCTATCCGGCGGGCAGCTATTCCGTTTCGTATGCGATCAATTTTCCCCACCCGCTCATCGGCAAGGAAACTTTCGAAGTGGTGTTGTCGAACGGCAACTATCTTCGCCACATTGCGGCGGCGCGCACCTTCGGCTCGCGCGCAGACGAGAAGGCCATGCGCAATATGGGGCTGATCCGCGGGGCTTCGCGGGAAAACTGCATCGTGCTGACCCGCGACGGCGTCGAGAACGGCCCGCTGCGTTTCCCCGACGAGTTCGTGCGCCACAAANNGGCCACGCCATGCATACCGCGCTGGTTTCGCGCATACTGCGTGACAAGACGCTGTGGGAAGAAGTTACCCTGCCTGAGGAACAACCAGCCGACGCGATTCCATCAAGTGTTCACGCGGCGGCGGGATCATCAGTGTGAACCGGCTGAATCTTTATCCTCGCCCGCCTCTAAGGCTTGATCTCGAACGCCGTGCCATTGAGGAAAAAACCACCCCCGCTGGTTGTGCCGTAGAGGTTGCCGGCGGCATCGAGCGTCGGACTGGCAACGGGATAGTTCCCGTCCTTGCCGGTGTCGCTGAAGCTGTACAAAATCGTCTCCGTCCACGCGCTGCCCCCTGCGGGCGTCAGCTCGAACACCGTACCGCGGTCATCTATGCCGCCGGTTTCCGTCGTGCCGTAGAGATTGCCGACGGCATCGAAGACCACGCCGCCGTACGGGAAGCTGCCGTTGGCGACGAAGTTATACAGCACCGTCTCGGTCCAACTCCCGCCTGCTGTGGGCGTCAGCTCGAACGCCGTACCGCAAGGGCAATCCGCGTTATTGCCGCCCTCGTATGTCGTGCCGTAGAGATTGCCGGCGGAGTCGAGAGTAAGGCTGGCAAAGGGATTATAGCCGTCGCCGTTGTCGCTGAAGCTGTGAAGAACTCTTTCGGTCCAACTCCCGCCCGCCACAGGCGTTACCTCGAACGCCGTACCGCAGCCGGGGGTGCCACAAGTCGTAGCGTCGCCGCCCAGAAAGGTAGTGCCGTAGAGATTGCCGGAGGAGTCGAGAACCAGGGCAGCATAAGGGTTGGTCCCGTCGATGCCGTCATTGGTGAAGTTATGCAGCACCGTTTCCGTCCAAGTGCCGCCCGCGGCGGGCGTCAATTCGAAAACTGTGCCACAGCCGACCACGGAGCCGCCTTTTTTCGTGCACTTTCCGCTGCCGCCCGCGTAGGTGGTGCCGTAGAGATTGCCGGCGGCATCGATAATCAGAGCCCCGTAAGGATTGGTCCCGTCTTCGCCACGGAAGTTATGCACCAGCTTCTCCACCCAGCCCCCTCCCGCTTCAGGCATCAGCTCGAAGACAATCCCGCAGCCGACGACGATGTGGTTAAGGCTGCATGTGCCGCTGCCGCCAAAGGGCGTGGTGCCGTACAGGTTGCCAGCGGCGTCGAAGACCAGGTTGGCTTGGGGATTCTTCCCGTCCTTGTGGGTGTAGTCGAAGGTGTGCAGCGTCTTTTCCGCCCAGCCCCCGCCCGCTTCGGGCTTCAATTCGAACACGGTACCCCAGTTATAAGCGCCGCCGGCATTTGTCGTGCCGTAGAGATTGCCCGCCTTGTCGAAGATCAGGCTAGCTTGGGGACCGGGCCCGTCGGTGCCGTTGTTGGCAAAGTTGTGCAGCAGCGTTTCTGTCTGGGCGGCCGCACGCGTGCCCGCCACGAACAGGGCAATTGCGAAAATCGCCGATACCGCGGTCAATCTGAGAGAAAGCTTCTTGCTTAGCATAAAGGAATCCTCCAGGTCGCAACTCGACGAGCGCCTACAGGGCTTTGGTGGGGGGGGATGCTTCAGGACCCTGCTTTTGAAGCGCGGCTAACTGTAGCTTGGTGGGCTTTGGAAGTCAAGGTGAAATGCGGGCGATTTGCAGATGCGAGACGCAGCAACTGACGACTATAGAGTTTCCTTCGACTGCAATCTTTGCGGGCGGTCCGGCGAGTACGGCGACGTGGGAACTGCTTTAGTCGGCGGGTTCGCAGGGAGGCTCGTCTGCTTCAGAGCCTGGCTTGGGCTGTTCTGCGAGCAGGCGATGCAGTTCGCTGCGAGTCTGGTCGATCAAGGCGGCGGCGAACCGGCGGGCCGACTCTTGCCGCTCCGCCGACAGCTCCTTCACTCGCATGTTCAGCAGGGGAATATCCTCTTCGAACCGGCGCAGAGTTTGCTGCATCCGGGTGATACGGTATTCGGCAGATAGCATGGCAAGGATTTCTCCGGTAATCTCACCAGATTGCCATGTCATGGCGCGGCGGCAAGTCACCAAGTGAATACCTGCCCGGCCGCGCAGAGAGGTGGGATACGGATCAGGACTTGATAATTCCGGAGCCTGGCGGTGTTGGCGTTGGCTCCGAGGTTGCTGCAATTCTTCCCGTTGAGCCGGGCAGATCTTTTTCCATTTGTTGATCCAGCCAGTGCTCCAGGTGTTGCTGCGAGCTTTGTGGGACGTTGCGGAAGCGAAATCCAGCGTGTCCCTTGCCATCGGCCCAGGCGAGTTCGCCCTCCACATCCATGGCGAGCTGGGTTCCGGCCAGGGTAAACTTGAGGCGGGGAGTGGCTCCCTTGGGCAGCGCTTCCGGCAGAAAGACGGCAAGGCCGCCTTCGCTGATGTTGGTGCCGGTGGCTCTCAACTCGCGATCGCCCACGGCCACCCGAACCAGCATTCTCACCGGCTGGCGAAAATAGCGGCGCCGTTCGCTCACCATAAAATTCAACGCCGCATTCAAACACCGCGACGCATTCAGCACACTGATGGGCTTTTGCAAGACGAAGTTTACGCCCATGTCAAAGACATCCTGAGTTGTGGTTGTCTTGCCATTGAGAATGGCGAAGGTCACGGAATTTTTGTTGCTGGGCGTGGACCGCAGACTGCGCAGAATCTCCACACCTCCGCGCACGTCGTCGCAGTCCACGATGACAGCGTCGAACTTCTCTGCAACCAGGATTTTCCTCGCTTTTTCCGCCTCATGGAAAACCTGCACCTCGATGGCCAGCTTCTCCAGCGAGGGACGGAGAACCCGCACCACTCCGGAATCGCGGCTCAAAAGAAGAGATTCCAAGTTCATACTGTAATTTTAAGGTCGGACATACGGAGTGGAAAGTGACCAAGGTGCCGGTGCTATGGCCCATTCGGAGGACAGACTTGGAGCCTAAAACCGGGAGAGCACGCGATTGGCGGGAATCGAGCCCACGGTCATTTAACGCACTTTTTGCTGGCATCTCGCCCGCTAAACCCGGAGACTAATCCCGGACCATGGCGGAGCTGGTTTATCTCTCGCTGGGATCGAACCTGGGCGACCGTGAAGGCCGCTTGCGGGAGGCGATCACGCGCCTGGAATCTGTGGGGCAGGTCGTGGCGGTTTCTTCTTTTTACGAAACCGAGCCGGTCGAGTTCACCAGCCAGCCCTGGTTCCTGAACTGCGCCGTTGCTCTCGAAACCAGCATGATGCCGCGCCAACTGATGGCCGCGCTGCTGCGGATCGAGCGCGCCATGCGGCGCCGGAGGATACAGAAAAAAGGACCACGCTCGATTGACATCGATATCCTGCTTTTTGGCGATGCGATTGTCGATGTGCCAGATCTCACGATTCCTCATCCGGCCATGCATCGGCGCCGCTTTGTTCTTGAGCCGCTGGCCGAAATTGCGCCGGAGGTCTTACATCCGCTGCTGAAGAAAACAATTCGCGAACTGCGGGAAGCGCTGCCCGCGGGCCAGGAAGTGCGAAAGCCGAAACCTGAGCCACGGATTTGACGGATTAACACGGATCGAAGGGCCTGCGGGACCGCCTTAGGGAACGATGATGCGGCTGGCCGCTTCCTGCGGCGTGATGACCGACGATTCTTTCTCCGGAAATTGAGAGAAAAGAAAATCTACGAAGGCGCGCGACTTGGGCCGTCCCGAGGTGCGGCCATACGCCAGCCGAACCAGGAATACGAGCGCTTTCAGCACATCAGAATCGCGTAAGTTGGAGTGGCCCATGTGCTTCCGCTCGGCTTCGCGATATTGCTTGAGCATTTCTTCGACCTGTGCGGCGACCGCGTGCTGTGCGCCGCCGGCGAACGGCTGCTCGTAATGCAGGCCGGAGTTCACGAGGCGTTCATAGCTTGTACACATCGCCGAAAGCGCGCCAATCAGATCGCGGTCGTTTAAGCTACGATCGTTTAAGCTACGGTCATTCAAACTGCGATCACTCAAACTGCGGTCGCGGCGGGCGGCCGTGGAGAGTGCGTAGCTTAGCCCCATGAGCAAGTGCTCGTGCTGATAAATGAATTGATCGGGAACTTCGACCTGCAGAAATAGCGCCGCCGGGTCGAGTTGGTCGGCGGGACGCGGCTTCTCGTGCTCGCGGGCCTGCTGCAAATACGGGCATTCGCTGGGACAATCGAGCGTCACTTCGCGCTGCTCGCCGCAACACTGCGGGCAAATGCGCCCGTGCACCGCCGGGCAAAAGCGTTTTTCCTTGCGAATTTCACAGATGGAGCAACTCAATTCCGGTTCTCCTCTCGGCATTTGGGTCATCAGCATTATGTCATTTCGGCGCGAAGCCCACTGCGGAAGAGGGAGGTTATGGAGCCCTGATTACCACGCAGGTACGCGTATAAGGGCCATTTCGGGACTCCTACCTGCGAAAACCCAGCAGAATAGGCCCTTCTGACGCGCCATATTGTGCAAACCCGCGTAAAATGCGGGTGTTTTCCACAGGCCAGTGGTATAAGATTGCAGCAACTGAATTTCAATCAAAACTTTTCGAGGAGGAAGTATATGGCTTCAGGTTTGACCAAAACTCAACTCATCCGTCATCTGGCGGAAAAAACCGAACTACCCAACAAGACTGCGGCGGGGTTTCTGGAACAGCTGGCTGACGTTGCCATCAAAGAGACCAAGAAGAACGGCGTGTTCGTCGTGCCGGGACTGGGCCGCCTGGTGAAGGCGCACCGCAAGGCCCGCGTAGGACGTAATCCGCAGACCGGTGAACCGATTCAGATCAAGGCCAAGACTGTGGTGAAGTTCCGCGTGGCCAAAGCGGCCAAGGACGCGATCGCTCCCAAGAAGCCGTAGTGTTGTGTTGAGATTGAGTCCGAAGGCCGGCTTAGGCCGGCCTTTGATTTTGTGCCCGCATCGCATTTCGCCTGCCTATGATGAACTGGATCGTAATTGGAATTGGCGATATTTCGATTCGTCGCGTCATTCCCGCGATTCAGGCCGAGCCCCGAAGCTGCTTGTATGGCTTGGTCACAGGCGATCGGGCAAAAGCCGCGCCTTACCGCGCGCGCGTTTGGACTTCGCTTGACGAGGCTCTCTCGGATGCCGCGGTTCAGGCGGTTTACGTTGCAACTCCGGTTTTTCTGCACGCGCCGCAGACGATCCAATCTCTTCGTGCGGGCAAGCATGTATTGTGCGAGAAGCCGATGGCGATGAACGAGTCTGAGGCGCGCACCATGTTGCAGGCGGCGGAGCAAAGCGGAAAAACTTTCGGCGTCGCTTACTATCGCAGAAAATATCCCAAGGTGAACCGGGCGAAACAATTGCTGGACGCGGGCGCCATCGGCAAACCGGTGCTCGCCGAACTCAGCAGCCATTCGTGGTTTGACGGCGAGGGCAGCCGCAGTTGGCTGGTGGATCCGGCAAAGGCTGGAGGCGGTCCGCTGTTCGATGTTGCGTCCCACCGGATTGATGTTCTGAACTTTCTTTTCGGGCAGCCGCTGCGGGCGACGGGCCAGCTTTCGAACGCGGTTCATCACTATGCGGTGGAAGACAATGCGACTGTGATGATCGATTACGCAGGCGGCGTGCGCGGGATCGTGGATGTGCGCTGGCATTCGAAGGTAAACCGCGACGAATGCCGCATTCGCGGCACCGAGGGCGAAATGGAGTTAACGCCGCTGAATGGTCCTGAGTTAATTTATCCAGGCGGCCGCGAGAGCCTGCCGCCGCACGGCAACCTGCACTATCCGATGATCGAAAACTTTGTGGATGCCGTGGAGGGCAAAGCGGCGCTGCTGGCCAGCGGAGCGTCCGCTTACTGGACGGATTGGGTGATCGAGCAGGTGCGGCGAAAAGGTGTGGATTAAGCCTCAGTCTCCGCGATATAGTCAAATGTCTTGACCACGATCTTATCCTCTGAATCCTCAGGGGAGGGTTCGGACTTTGAATAGGGGGAAGGCGTATGACGGCAGCAACCGTAATTGGCGACGAAGACAAGCTTGCCGAGCTGATTCTCTACATCAGCCAGAAATGCGCAACTGATCCTAAATTCGGTGCGACAAAACTGAACAAGCTCCTCTACCTGTCGGATTTCCTGTCGTTTGGGAATTGGGGCGAGCCGATCACTGGAGTGGAATATCAGCATCTTAAGATGGGCCCTGCGCCACGACGGTTGGTTCCGGTCCGCGATGCATTGCAAAGCGCCGGCAAGTTGGCAGTACAGAGCTTGCCCCTTAGGGGCGGCAAGAAGCAAACGCGAACCGTCAATTTGACCGATCCCAATTTGAAATTGTTTTCCGGGCGAGAAATCGCGCTGGTCGATAGCGTCATCGAAGAATTGTGGAATCTAGATGCCGAAGAAAGCAGCGAGTTCAGTCACCGCTTTGTTGGATGGAAAATGACTAAAGAGGGCGACAACATTCCGTACGGGAGTATTTTCATCTCCGATGAACCTCTCTCGCCCGCTGAGATTCTGCGAGGGCAGGATTTGGCGAAAGAGCTAGACCTCACTTCCGACTCCGGATAGTGATCTATGCCACCACGCCAGATCAGTGAGGACCAGCTATACGCAGAGCAGATCAGAAAGTATCGGATCAGTTGGAATCGACTGGATGAAGCGCTAATGTCGCTGTATCCGGCGCTCCTAGGAAGTCCCGAGTTGTTTCCGCGAGTACCTGGGACCAAGAACCTTCACCGCCTAAAACTTGTCGGATTTCCCGGCGTCCCTCCACTGACGATATTCTTTACCCTCAGCCCCACTCAAATCGTCATCAAGACCGCAGAACTGATCGACCTTGAGGAATAGGGCTTGAATGGAAATCGCTTTATTTCCCGTAATCGTTCCTCACCACCTCGCCGCCTTTCATCACGAACTTCACACGCTCGAGCGTGGTCACATCTTTCAGCGGATCGCCATCGACTGCGACGATGTCAGCCCAGGCACCGGGCTCGAGGCTTCCCACTTTTCCCGACCATCCCAGCAAATCCGCGGCGTTCAGCGTGGCCGCCTGGATGGCCTGCAACGGCGTCAATCCAAGTTTGACCATCACAGCAAACTCGTGCGCGTTAAGGCCGTGGGGATAAACAGCGGCGTCGGTGCCGAAAGCCACTTTCACTCCGCTAGCGAAGGCGTGGGCGATGTTCTGGCGCGCCGCCGGCATGACGGCTTTGGCCTTGGCCAGCAGGAAGTCGGGCACATGATTTCTTTCGGCATTTTCCAGAAACCAATCGCCGAGGTAAAGCGTGGGCACGAGATACGTGCCGTTCTTTTTCATTTCGGCGATTCCGGCGTCGTCGATGTAGGAGCCATGCTCGATGGAATCCACTCCCGCTTGCGAGGCCCAGAGAATGCCCTGCGCTCCGTGGGCGTGAGCGGCAACTTTGCGTCCCAGGCGATGAGCGTCGGCCACGATGGCTTTCATCTCCTCCAGGGTATATTGCGAGGCTTGCGGGTCGTCGCCTTTGGAGAGCACGCCGCCGGTGGCGCAGACCTTGATCAGGTCGGAACCGTATTTAATGTTTTCGCGCACCTTGTGCTGGACGGCGGCAATGCCGTCGGCCACGCCATTGGAGGTGGCGTGATAGTCGAACGGCAAATAATTGTTGTCGCAGTGTCCGCCGGTGATGCTCAGCGCAGGACCGCTGACCAGCATTCTGGGGCCGGGTACGTCGCCGGCATTGATGGCGTCGCGCAAGGCGACATCGCTGTAGCCGGCCGCGCCCACGTTGCGCACGGTGGTGAATCCCGCCTGCAGAGTAGCGCGGGCATTCTTGGCGCCAGTCAAGGTTTGACGCGGTATGGAGAGGCCGAGTTCCTCGTAGCCGAACTTGGGATCCATGGTGAGGTGGGTGTGGGCATCGATCAATCCGGGGAGGATGGTCGCATTCGGGAGATCGATGCGCACGGCAGCGGACGGAGGCGTGGTTTGCGCGGAGGCTCCGACACTCACGATTTTTCCGTCTTCGATGAGCAGCGTCTGATCCGAAAGCAGCTTGCCGGTTTTAACGTCGAGTAGGTGGCCAGCGTGTACGACGACGCTCGTGGAACTTTGCTGTGCGAGGTTCTGCCCCGCCAATGCGAGGATCACGGCAGCAAGCATGACGGACCACTGAAATCTCTTCATGAGGCTCTCCCTTTTCAGGCAATTGAATTTGGCAACGACTCTGCGCGTCGGAAGGGCGTTACGGCATGGCCCATCCAGATTTGAAAATACTTCAGCGCGAGATCCCTCGCCCCGCTGGAGAAAACGCGGGGCTTCGGGATGACGCCGTCCAGTTAAGATGCAAACTGCCCACTACCGGAAGAATGGAGCGCCCATCCAGTTGGAAATAAGTGTCCGAGGAAACTCGCGCTAGCCTCCCGGCCCATCATTGGAGACATATTGCTCGAGCGACTCCAGTTCGCGGCTGAGGTCGTCGACGCGCCACTCCAGCAAATTGCGGATGGAAAGAATCCCCAGCAGTTTGCCGTTATCGTCGGCCACGGGAAGATGGCGAAAATGGCGCCCGAGCATTATGGTGAGCGCTTCGCCAGCGCCCGTGTTGCGAGTGGCCATCTCCACAGGAGTGGTCATCAGATCGCGGACTGGGGTGGTCTGCGGGTCAGTGCGACTAAGAGCCATCTTGCGGAGAACGTCGCGTTCGGTGAAAATTCCGGCGACCCGGTATTCGGAGTCGACCACGGCCACGGCTCCGACGTGGTGGTCGAGCATCTTGTTGATGGCGTCGGCGACGCTGGCTTCGATTGGCACCGCAGCAATCTCCCGATCACAAAGTTCCAGTACGCTCATGCTTGCCTCCGGCGGCCCCGATTTCGTTTTCCGCAGAGCCGAACTTTGATCCAAACTCTGATCCGAACTCTGATCCGAACTTCTTAAGAACCACAAAGTCGATTGACGAATTATGCGCCTGGCGAGTGCCTTGTCAAGCGAATTGCGAACGAACCAAACATAGATCGGCCAAGACGTGCTCGGGCGGGACGTGGAATGCCTGGAAGTGCCGGGCCGGGCCGTGCACCAGCGCAGAGCCGATGAGATCGCTATTTATTTCACGGCAATATAAGTCTCAGCTTCGATCTCAACCAATATCTCCGGCGAGATCAGCGCACTCACTTGCACCATCGAGGTTGCGGGAAGAATGTCGCGGAAGAATTCTCCGTGCGCCTGGCCGATCTTTTCCCATTCCGCAATGTTGGTCACATACATTCGCGTGCGCACCACATCTTTCATGCCGGCGCCCGCTTGCTGCAAAGCGCCGAGTGAAAGACAGTGCACAGCCACAGAGACATTTCCAATCTGACCTAGCAAAACTTTTCATTTCATCGCGATTATTAGCAGCCAGGGCACGCGACTGCCAGCAGTTTTCGCCTTGCAACCCCTGCTTTTGCTATGGTCATCGAACTGCTCTCAAAAGTTTGTGACGCGATCACAAAAGTCACTTGCTTTTGACGAAGAGCTGAGGTATTCAGTGACGTAAGGCAACCAAATCCCGCGCCCGGCGCTGAGTTGGGAGGCAACGAGGACAACCATGACGCAGGACGCACACCCGCTGCAGCAGATGTTCCTGGAGTTGGTGGGACGGCACTATGCCGAACAGATTGGTATCCGCGATGAGCAGGTCGTCGCTTACGTGGCCCACCTGCTGACCGAGTTCTGCGATGCCGGCCAACTTTTCAAGGTTCACAACGCCGCCAATCGCCCGCTTAGCGATGTCGGCGAAATGCTGCTCGAATCCGATCCGGTGTATGGTCCCGCGTCCTCGTTCGATCGCGAACGGCAAGTGCGCAAACATATCGGCGATTACACGCTTTTCTTCTCGGGTATGTTCCCTGAGAGCATCAACCATTTCCGCCTGCGCCGCGAGCGCCTGGAGAATCTGGTGGACTGGGTGAAGGCGGGCAAAGAAAGCTACTACATCGTTTCGAAGTTCGAGCAGTTCGAATACGCCAAGGTGGCGCCGCTGTTTGCCAAGCTCTCGCGGAACTTTGAAGGCTGCGTGTACGGGCTGAACATGGTGAAGAACGATCTGCAGGAAATGCAGCATCCCATCGCCAGCCGGCCCAACGAACTTCTCATGTAGGACCGCATGTGGGACTGCTAGTGCGCGCAAGAAAGCGCTTCGCGGAACTTGCCCTGGGTTGCAACTGTTTTCCGCGCCCGTTCACCACGCCCGTTCACCGCGTCAGGTCACCGCGTCAGGTCCGGCGTTCCACCAATGCGGTAAAGGCTGATGGCCGTGCTGCCCTGGGCCACTTTGCGAAATCTTCGCAGCGGCCCAAATTCCTCTCCAGGATCGAATTTCTTTTCGTGCTCGGCAATCACCAGAGACATGGCCCAGATCAGCGAAGAATGAGCCAACATCCGCAGAGTTTCTCCGTAAGCATCCCGCATCTGGTAAGGCGGATCGAGAAAAACCACGTCGGCGGGCACGTGTTCGCGCTCCAGCCGCCACACCGCCCGCGACAGATCGTCCCGCATCACGGTGAATCCCTCGGCGATTCCCAGGTTCTGCAGGTTGTTCTGAATCAACTCCGTGGCGCGCGCTGAGGTGTCCACGAAATATACCTGCTTCGCGCCGCGGCTGAGCGCTTCAATCCCCACCGCGCCGGTGCCGGCGAACAGATCCAGCCAGACGCTACCCTCCAGCGCCTGCGGATTTCCGGCGGTCAGCACATTGAACAGCGTCTCCCGCAGACGGTCGGAGGTCGGGCGGATATCCATGCCGCGCAACGAGCGCAGGGGACGGCTGCGATATTTGCCGGCGATGACCCGCATGAGGTTGTACTTCCGAGTGCCGGAATCAATATATCTATCCGTGTAAAATAAGAACAGCAAACGACATATGCGGAGCTGGTCCATTCTGGTGGGGCGACTGTTCGGGGTTGAAGTTCGCATTCACCTCACTTTCCTGATTCTTCCGTTGTTTGTTTTCTGGACCGAATACAGCGCACACAACGGGGTGGCCAACGGGCCGCGCGATCTGGCCCTGGTGGGCATTATTCTGGCCTGTGTCGCGGCCCATGAGGCGGCACACATGCTGGTGGCGCGGCGTGCCGGCATTTTTGCCAAAGCGGTGATTTTGTTGCCTCTCACCGGGGTTACGCTCTTCGATGAATCGCGCGCGGCGCAGCCGAAGTCGCCGGATGAAGCCTGGAAGTGGGAAATCCGCATGGCTCTGGTTGGCCCTCTGGCGAATCTTTTGCTCGCCGCGATTGCGGCAACAGTTGTTTTCGCGGTGGTTCCGGGAGCCGATTTGTGGAAATGGCCCTTTCTGCAACCGGCCAATCTGCCGCGCAGCCTGGTGTGGGCCAATCTTTATCTCGCGGGTTTGAACCTGCTGCCGGCTTATCCTCTGGACGGCGGCCGCGTGCTGCGCGCGTTTCTTTCCCGCACCATCGACCGCTCCACCGCCACGCGGCGGGCGGTTTCTATCAGCAGCACCCTGGCCATGGTGCTCATGGTCGCCGGTCTTTTCAGCGACACCTGGCTGACCATGGTGGGCGTGATCGTTTTCTCGGCGGCGCAACTGGAAGAGCGCGCCGTGGTATTTCAATCGGTGCTCGATAACGTTCGCCTGGAAGAAGTGATGCTCACCGACTTCGCCACGCTTTCTCCCGCGGACACGCTGGAAGATGCGCTGGAGAAAGCCGTGCACTCGTTGCAGGATGATTTTCCTGTGGTGCGCGGCGGCGACATGGTGGGCGTGATTTCAAGGCAGCGCATTCTGGAAGCGCTGCGCATCGAAGGCAACGGCTACGTGCAGGCAGTGATGAACAAGATTTTTGAAGTTTCGGTGAGGCAGGAGTCGCTGAGTTCAGCCTTCCGCAAGCTTACCGCGCGCAACTCCAGCATTATCCCCGTCGTGGAAGACGAACGCCTGATCGGCATTGTGACTCTGCAGAACCTGATGCACTCGATGGCGCTGCTGGCGGAGAGCCGCAAACTGCGCCGGGATAGCACAGAGTCGTAAAACCCTCGGCCACCGAGACGCCGCGCTCCGCGGTGAAATTGCGCGATTGCAGAACGGAAGGGTTCGTCCGGGCTCTCGCCGGCCTCAGCAAAATCTTCAGAACAGGCGCACCGCTTTGGCCTGCTGCACGGCCGGAATTGTCCGCAGCTTCTTCAGCACCTCGTCGGGCACGCGCCCGTCCACATGAACCACGGCAATTGCCTGGCGCGGCTGCTCCGAGCCGGCCTCGGCGCTGCGCCGCCCCAGCGAAAAATCCGCAATGTTGATTTCATCTTCGCCCAGGATCGTGCCCACTTTCCCGATCACTCCGGGGACGTCGCGATTGCGCAGATAGATCAAGTTGCGCTCCAGCGGCGCTTCCACGTCAATGCCGTCCACGTGCAGCAGCCGCGGCGCGTTGCCGTGCAATACCGCGCCTTTCACCAGATGCTCTTCCGTGGAGCTTTTGAGGGAAATCGAAAGCACGCTGCCAGCGCCGCCGGTCGAGGTTTTCGCCTTGTGCGACTCGCGCACGCGCAGTCCGCGCGAATCCGCAATCGACGCAGCGTTCACCAGGTTGGCTTTTTCTTCCAAGGCCTGGTTCAGGATGCCCTTGATCGCCGCGTTGCGGATTAGATCCGTCTTCCACTCGGCGATATGGCCGCTGTAGCGCAGCAGAATCTCTTCAATCGTCCCTTCGGAAACCTGCGCCAGAAATCCTCCCATGCGCTCCGCCAGCACGATGTAGGGCTGCATCTCCGCATATTCCTCGGCCGACACCGACGGCACATTCACCGCATTCTGAATTACGCCGTGCTTCAAATATTCTTTCACTTGCCGCGCAATCTGCACGCCCACGGCTTCCTGAGCTTCGTGCGTCGAACCCGCAATGTGCGGCGTGAGCACAACATTTTCCAGACCGAGCAGTTCCGAGTTTTTCAAAGGTTCTTCCGTGAACACGTCGAGCGCCGCCGCGGCCACGCGCTTTTGTTTCAGCGCCTGCGCCAGGTCGGCCTCGTTCACGAGTTCTCCGCGCGCGCAATTCACCAGGCGCACGCCTTTTTTCATCTGGGCGATCGAGGCTTGGTTGATCATGCCCGCCGTTTGTGGAGTAAGGCCCACGTGCAGGCTGATGTAGTCGGCTGCCGCATAGATTTCTTCCAGGCTCGTCATGCGGATTCCCTGTTCTTTTGCCACGGCCACAGAAACAAACGGATCGTGCGCCACAATCTCCATCGCAAACCCGCGCGCGCGCCGCGCCACTTCCATGCCGATTCGTCCCAACCCAATTACTCCCAGCGTTTTGCCCCGCAACTCCGTGCCCTGCAGAGATTTCTTTTCCCACTTGCCGGCGTGCATGAGAGCGTCTGCGCGGCACAGATGCCGCGCCATGGCCAGCATCATTCCCAGGGTCTGCTCCGCGACGGCAATGGCATTCGCGCCCGGAGTGTTCATGACCGCAATGCCTTTGCGCGTGGCGGCGTCGAGATCAATGTTGTCGACGCCCACGCCGGCCCGGCCAATGACGCGCAGCTTCTTCGCGTGTTCCAGCAGCGCGGCATCGGCCTGCACCGCCGAACGCACGATCAGCGCGTCGGCTGACTCCAGGTGTTGCGCAAGCTTGCCGTCCAATTGTTCCGCGGTTAGGACGGTCCAACCTGGCTCTTTGAGTTGCTCGACCGCAGCGGCCGAAATTTTTTCTGCAATGACGATTTTCAAGGGAGATTCGATCCTTTTGAAACTGAGGCGTTGGTCCTGACAAAACGTTGACGCGAAAATGACACGTCACTGACACTCCTGCCGCGCTCTTCACCTACGCTTTCACTCAGCCGGGTCGCCTCGACCCCTAGGAGATCAGTTATGAAGATTGCGAAGACAGTATTTCTAGCCGGACTTCTCGCCGCCGGCCTGGCGTGCGGCTACAGCTCGAAATCGAGCACTCCCGCAATAGCGGGAACCATGCCTAACATTAGCGAACTCGCTCCCGATAGTGCCACTTCAGGGGGCCATGCGTTCACGCTAACGGTTAATGGCACCAACTTTGCGAGCAACGCGCAAATCAATTGGAACGGCACGGCCCAAGCCACTATGGCTGTCAGCGCAAACCAGCTCACGGCCAACATTCCAGCCACAGCCATTGAAACTCAGGGCACGGTAACGGTGACGGTAACGAATCCCGGCACCTCCGGCGGCCAGTACGGCGGCGGCACATTGGCGGAGACGTCCAACAACATGACGTTCACCATCAACTAGCTTGCAGGAGCGCGTAGCGACGGTGATCTAATGCCGTGCTTAGATCAGCGCCCGCATCCCCGGCGCTCCTCAGGCTTCTACGAGTTGGCGCTTGCCGGACAAGCCCCGGGCATACACTTCCTGTGCCGCGCGCACGGATGCGCCGTACTCGACGGCGCTTCCCGTCACGCGCGCCAGCACGTGCTCGAGCGCAGCCAGAATGCCGATCGTGTCCAGATAGTCGTAGTAGCCGATGTGAGCCATGCGAAATAGTTTGCCTTTCATTTCGCCCTGGCCGTTGGCCACTACCGCATCGAACGACTCGCGGAATTCTTTCACGATCATGCCCGAATCAACGCCATCCGGCGACGAGATCGCGGTGAGCGCGGCCGCCGGAGCCGCGGCAAAAAGCTTCAATCCCAACGCACGCGCGCCGGCTCGCGTCATCTCCGCGCACAGTTCGGCGTTATTCACTAACTCTTCACGGCCGTTGCTGAGATTCCCATTGCCCATGTCGCGAATAAAATCGAGCGCAGCGCCTAGCGCGGCGAACAGCGAAGTCGCCGGCGTGTAAGCCGATTCGCCCTTGGCCGCCGCTTTGCGCTCTTTGCGCAGGTCGAAGTAGTAGCGCGGTGAAGTGGCCGTCTCCATGCGCTTCCAGGCTCGCTCGCTGACCGCGCAATAGGCGAGGCCGGGAGGCATCATCAGCGCCTTCTGCGATCCACCGATGATGAAATCCACGCCCCAGCCATCCACGTCGAGATGGGTCGTACCCAAACCTGTAATGGCGTCGACGATCAACAGGGCGTCGTTCTGTTCGCGCACAATTTTCGCGATGCCTTTTACATCATGCCGCGCGCCGGTCGAACTCTCCGTCGCCTGCACGTACACGGCGCGCACGTCGGAAGTGAGTTTCGCGCGAATTTCGTTCAACGAAAACGTTTCGCCGTAAGGTACGCTCAACACATCAGCTTTGCAGCCAAACGCCTTGGCCAACCCCGTCCAGCGCTCGCCGAACTTTCCGGCGGTAAGCACCAGAACCTTGTCGCCGGGCGAGGTGAGGTTCGACACCGAGGCCTCCATCACGCCCGTGCCCGAACAGGACAGCACCAGCACGTCGTGCTGCGTGCCGATAAATTCCTTCATGCCGGCCAGCACGCGCTGAAACAGTGCGCGGAAGTCGGCGGTGCGGTGATGCGCGGTGAAGGAAGCCATAGCGGTTTGCGCCGCGGGCAGCAGCGGCGTCGGCCCGGGAGTAAAAAGACGGTTCTTGCGCAGCATGGTAAAGATCCTTTATCGAAGGGATGATCTATTAGTTTACCGAAACCGGGTAGTTTACCGAAACCGGGTAGTTTACCGAAACCGGGCCGTCCGTGCGGCGATTCCAGTCGTGAGGCGGAGCCTGCCCTGAGCGAAGCCGAGGGAGCGGTACTCATCTGCATCCACGCCGGATGCACCGTCTATAATCTCCTCATGAGCCTCGTCGAACAGATCCAGAAAGACATCACCGCCGCCATGAAGGCGCGCGAGGAGCAGCGTCTTTCCACGCTGCGCATGGTCAAGGCCGCGCTGAAGAATCGCGAGATCGACAAAATGGCGCCGCTCGATGACAAAGAGTCCCAGGCCGTGCTCACCACGCTGATCAAGCAGCGCAAGGAATCGGTCGAGCAGTTCACCAAAGGCGGACGCCAGGAGATGGCCGACAAAGAAGCCGCCGAGATCGTCTTGATCGAAACCTACCTGCCCAAGGCCGCAGGCGAGACTGAAGTGGTCGCGGGAGTGAAAGCCGTGATCGCCGAAATGGGCTCGCCCACCATGAAAGATATGGGCGCGGTGATGAAGAATGCCATGGCGCGGTTCTCCGGCGCCGGCATGCGGGTGGATGGGAAGATGGTGAGCGAGGCGGTGAAGCGGGAGCTTCAAGCCAAGTGAATACTGTGGGGTTCTGGAGCAGGTTCCAGATCTATTTCGTGTGGGGACTGGAAGCATGGATGCTGCCGCAGGTGCTAATTGTCGGTCTCGCCTTGCTTGTAAGCGTTGTTGCTGCTCTTCTCGCGCAGCCGCAGATTAAGACGCGTTGGCGGAGATCACATTGGTTGGTCTTCACGCAATTGTTGTTCTATCCACTGATCGTTGCCGTCGGTGCGGCGTTTCCTGCCGGGACCTCAGTAGCCCCGGGCGGTGCCCACTCTG
This sequence comes from Acidobacteriaceae bacterium, assembly GCA_003156805.1. Lineage (GTDB taxonomy): Bacteria > Acidobacteriota > Terriglobia > Terriglobales > Acidobacteriaceae > Sulfotelmatobacter. The sequence continues at coordinate 58,099 of PMHV01000026.1, forward strand.
TCCCACTCGGCGAGCGCCTGCTTGACATGCTTACGTTTGCACCCTTGATCACGGGGAGCTACTGGGTGCACCGCATGAGGGGGCTTCGCTGGCTCGCTGGAAGTCTCGTTCTACTTCAAGAAGTCGTACTTTATGGAGCGCTGTTTGTCGCTGGGATGTCGCTGAGCGGCGACTGGTTATAGGCGGATGTGCGACGGATCGATGCTATTAATTCCCCGGCGGGATCTTTTTAGGCCAGCTAGTACGCTTCCTTGCGGTGGCGGAAGGAATGCAGTACCACATCAGTCCCATAGATGTCGTACCGCAAACGGTATTCACGCCAGCGAATTCGCCATTGCCCGCCGGATTTGATGTCCGTGAGTTTTGTTATGGGGTGTTGTGCACTCCGGTTATATGGGTCTTGGCCAAGAGTCGCCGCTAACTCTTGCAGAGCGCGCTCCAAGGTGGGATTACTTTTCGCGATTTTCCGAAAGTCCCGGTCAAACGAAGGCGTGGTCAGCACTCGGAATGAAGCGGCCATGGTGTAAGGCTTATTTTTTTGTCTTTTTTGCGGGAGTTTTCAGTTCTGCCAGAAACTTGCTCACGTCGCGGGCTTTGCCGTCACGGTATTCCGCGTTGCTCTTTGCAATGTGGTTGTTAAGCTCGGAATCGTGAAGCTCCAGGTAATCCTCCAAATCATCCACGTGCATGATACCTACGACGGGGATGCCGTCTTTTTCGAGGATGAAGTATTCGCGATTCACGTGAGCCCGACGGACAACCTGACCGAGATTGATGCGCGCCTTAGTTAGAGGAATGCGATGCACTACGCTCTTCATAATTTCGGGTCCTCCGCTTACGGATGAACATTGATTAACCTTAATCAATGCTGATTATAGCACCTCGTCCACATGTCACTTGCTCCTTTGCAACTCCCGGTACGCGTCGCTCTTCGAGACTCCCCGCTCTTTCGCTATTTTCTTCAGCGCGGTTTTTTCGTCGACCTTCTCTTCGGCCATAATCTGCTCGACTCTTCGGCGAACACTCACTCGGGAGTCCGCCGCAGTCTGCAAGTCCGCTTCCTCAGCCTTCCCGATGAGCAGCGTGATCTCGCCTTTCACGCCGTCGCGCGACTTGAGCGTCTCGAGCACTTCGCCGGCGCGTCCGCGCAGAAACTCTTCGTGCAGCTTGGTAACCTCGCGAGCGATCACCACATGCCGGTTTTCTCCCAGAACCTCGACCACATCCGAAAGCGTCTCCACGATCCGGTGCGGAGCTTCGTAGAAAACCTGCGTGCGCGGCGAAGTTTGAATCGCCTCCAGCGCCGCCCGGCGCTCGCCGCGCTTGGCGGGAAGAAACCCGCTGAAGCGAAACGAATCCGCGGGCAGTCCGCTCGCCACCAGCGCGGCCAGAAACGCCGACGCTCCGGGAATCGGCACCACCGGCACATGATGCCGGATGGCCAGTGAAATCAGGCGAAATCCCGGATCGGAAATTCCCGGCATGCCCGCATCAGTCACGAGGGCCACGCTTGCCCCTTCCTGCATCTCCTTAACCAACTCCGCCGCGCGCGTCATCTCGTTGTGTTCGTGGTAGCTGGTGGTGCGAGTCGCGATGCCGTAGTGGTTGAGCAGTTTCTGTGTTTGCCGCGTGTCTTCGCACGCGATGAGATCCGCTTCCTTCAGAACGCGCAGAGCGCGCAGCGTGATGTCTTCCAGGTTGCCGATGGGCGTGGCCACAAGATAAAGTGCCGGCCCCGGCGCGTTCGCTGCGCTCTCAGCATCGTTGTCCGCGAGTTTTGCATTCAGGGCCTGCATGCGCCGCAGTCTACCACTCTTGTTGGAGGGCAACGCGTTACCGCGCCGCCGAATTGACGCCAGCGAATCATGGCCCCTAGAATCAAGGAGCAAGAAGATGTTTCCATAGACCGTCTCAAAACCCATGCCACTTTACGAATATCAGTGCGAGAAGTGCGGTCACCGCTTCGAAAAAATCCAGAAATTTTCCGACAGGATGGTGCGGAAGTGTCCCGAGTGCGGGGGCCGGGTGGAACAAATGATTTCCGCTCCCGCTGTGCAGTTCAAGGGATCCGGCTGGTATGTGACCGATTACCCGAAGAAATCGAACGCACCTTCGTCTTCGGACAGTGGCGGCAAGGACTCCGGGAAAGACGACAAATCCAAGTCCGACGGTGCGGCGAAAGAGGCGGCGTCGAGAGAAAGCTCGTCGAAGGAAAGCTCGTCGAAGGAAAGTGCCGCGAAGGAAAGCTCTTCCAAAAACAGCGCTGCGACTAAAGACAGCGCTGCGAAGAAGTCCGACAAGCGACAGTAGCCGCAGCAAGTTGGATTCCCCGGCGGCCGAGAGCCGCCGAATCGCGAAACCCAGTTGCCGCTTCCGCCCTATTTCAGCTCCCGCTCGAAGTGATCTTCGATCATGGTAAACAGGTGAACCCGCGCGTCTTGTCCTGCGATGCTGTGGGTCTTGTTGGGATAGATCATCAACCGAAACTGCTTGCCTGCCTTGATCAGCGCATCGATCATCTGAATGCTGTTCTGGAAGTGCACGTTGTCGTCGCCCGTGCCGTGCACCAGCAGCAGCGCGCCGTGCAGCTTGTCGGCTGATTTGGTCACGTCCGACTCGCCATAGCCCTTCTCGTCGTCTTTGGGCATTCCCATATAGCGCTCGGTGTAGATGGTGTCGTAGTTGAGTTGGTCGGTGACTGGCGCCACGGCAACCCCGGCGCGAAACCGGTCGGAATGGGTCATGGCATAAAGCGTCATCGAGCCGCCGTTCGACCATCCCCAGATCGCCAGCCGGTCTTTATCGAGCTGCGGATATTGCGCCAGGAGCTGATCGAGAGCCGTGAGTTGATCTTTCAATTCGATCGCTCCAAACTCGTGGCGAATCGTGGTCTGGAACTTGCGGTCCCGGCCGGGAGTGCCGCGATTGTCCACTGAAAAAATGGCGAAGCCCTTGCGCGCCAGGATTTCATCAAACGGGCTGGAAAGTTCTTTCAGCACCGTTTGCCCCGCAGGGCCGCCGTAAATGTTGACGATCAATGGAATCTTTGCATCGGCCGACGCGTCGGGAGGAAGCAACAGGCGTCCATAAAGCGTGGTGCCATCGTCCGCTTTGAACTCGAGGAACTTCGGCGCTCGCAGCCCATATTCAGCCACTTCGTCACGTGCCTGCCACACCGGGCTGCACGCGCCGCCCGCCGCCGCGCACACTGACATTCGCGGAGCCGTCTGCGGGCCCAAAAACGTTTGCTCGTAGTGCTTGCCGTCTTCGGAGAACTTCGCGAAGTGCAAGCCTTCTTCATGGGTAAGCTGCTGCAGGCCGGTGCCGTCCAGCTTCACCGAAAAAACATGCCGCTGGCGCGGATCATCCTTGTCGGAAGAAAAATAAACCACGCCGGCAGCCTCGTCCACGCCTTCCACTCCGCCTACTTCAAAATCGCCCTGCGTAAGTTGCCGCTCCAGCCTGGCCTCGCCCGCCAGCGGACTCTGCTTGTCAAAGCTATAAAGATAGAGGTGCGTGTTGCCGTCGCGCCAACTCGACCACAAGAAGCGGTCGCCCGACTTCAGCACGCGGAAGTCGTCATTCACGTTGATCCACGCATCGGGACTGGTCTCCGTCAGCACTTTCGCCGACTTCCCGGTTTTCGCATCGACGAAATACAATTCCATTTTGTCCTGATTGCGATTCAGAAGCTCGGCCCAAATCACTCCGTCGCGCACCCAGCCAAAGCGCGGAATGTAAGTGTCTGCATCGTTGGTCAAAGAAATCCAGCGAACCTTGCCGTTGCCCTTGTCCGCGTCCACCACACCCAGCTTCACCACCGGATTCACATCGCCGACTTTCGGATATTTCTCTTCATCCACCGTGGGATGCGTGGGGATCCAGTTGGTGATCGGGTAGGTTGGAACCTTGGTTTCATCCATGTGCAGAAAGACAATCTGCTTGCTGTCGGGCGACCAGAAATAATTGCTGCGCACGGCCAGCTCTTCGGCGTAAACCCAGTCGATGTCGCCGTTGAATAAGTTGTCGCCCGCATCTTTGGTGAGCTGTTTCTCATTCTTGCCGCTCAGCGGACGCACATAAAGATTGTGCTTGCGAACATAGGACACGTGTAACCCGTCGGGCGAAAACTTAGGATCGCCGCTGGGATCGGGCGCAGAGGTGAACTGCACTGCAGTGTTTGTTTCCAGATCAAACAGCCACAGTTGTCCCTGCGAATCGAAGATCAGATGTTTGGAATCCGGAGCCCAAAGGTAGGCGGCCACGTGATAGCGAGTGAGGCGTTCTTTCTCGCGCTCATCTTTCACCTTGGTGTAGTCGGGCGCCAGCGAAGCCAGCTTGGCCGCGCTCACCAAAACTTTTCTCTCGCCCGTGGATGCGTCCACATACCACAGTTCGCCGTGCTCTCCCTGATCGTCGCGTTGCACAAAAGAAAACTTGGCGCCGTCCGGACTCCATTCCATAGTCTCCGGCCCGTGGCCCGCGAGACCTCCGGGAGCATAGATGGCATCGATCGTCAGCGGTTTGAGAGGCGCGGATGCCTGCGCCAGTGCAGATGGAACTGAACTGAAAATTGAGCTGAAGATAATGGCAAGCAAGGCAAGACCAGCAGCCAGCGAAATCCGTTTTTTCACGAAGAACTCCGGAGAGTAGGGAATGACAGCGACTCACCCACAGAATGCGAACCGAAAAGTGTACACCGGCCAAGCCTCTGGACGCATCGTAAATTCCCCTTGGCCCTGGGCAAAACCCCTATTCCCGCCGGAGTCCCGCGTTTCCGCGTGCTAAAATCAAGCTAGAGTCATTCCTGGATGCTGCCTGACATAGAAAACCTGTTGCGCCTGCAAGAAGCCGACAAGGAGATTCGCCGCCTGCGAGACGAAGTCGCGGAGCTGCCGAAACGCGTGGCGGCGATCGAGCAAAGACTCGCCGGAACCAAAGCCCAGATGGAAAAGGCTCAGGCCGCGGTCAAGGCCGACGAAGCCTCCCGCCGCAAGCATGAAACTGCCATCACCGACCTCCGCGGCAAGATTTCCAAGTATCGCGATCAGTCGCTCGACGTAAAGACCAACGAGCAGTACAAGGCGCTGCTGCACGAGATTCAATTCGCCGAGAAGGAAATTGCCGCCAACGAAGACAAAATCCTGGAACTGATGCTCAATGGCGACGCGCGCGAAAAGGAAGTGAAGGCGGCGCAGGCTGAGTTGCTGGCGGAAACCGCCGAAATCGAAAAAGAAAAAGCCGATGCCCGCCAGCGCACCGCCGAAGACGAAAAGCTGCTCGCCGAGTGGAACGCAAAACGCGACCAGATGCGCGCCGGGGTAGATGAAGATTTGCTGCGGCATTATGAGCGTGTAGCCAAGTTCCGCGGCACCGGCATCTCCGAGGTCCGCGATCATAAATGCATGGGATGCCAGGTCATGCTGCGTCCGCAGACCTACAACGAAGTGCGCACCGGACAGCAAACCGTGGTTTGCGATTCCTGCCAGCGCATTCTTTATTTCGATCCCGCCAAAGAGATGAATGCGGTCGAGAAAGAGCTGAAACGCCGTCACCACCCCAAAATCGACGCTCCTCAAGCCTGGTACTATCGCGCCGAGTTCGGGGACGCCGGAGAAATTCTGCTCTGCTTAACCAATTCGGACGGCCAATCCAGCCGCCGAATTTTTGATATGCACACTGGACGTCTGCTGGGCGACATCCTCTCCCGCGAAGGCAATTATCGTCAGGCGTTTCCCGAGGACGTCACCGGAGCCATCCGCTTGAACGGCAACTGGACCGAAAACGAGATCGACGCCTGGGGCGCCGAAATTCCGATGGTCGCCCTCGATTCCCTCCATTTCGATCTCGACGCCGCGCGCGCCGAAATGCATACCCAATCCGCCGCAACCTCAACTCATCCGCTTTCCTCCGAACATTCCGCCGCCAGCTAGCATCCCGCCTGCGCGTGGATCATCGATGTTCCCGCGAGGAGCAGCAACAAGGAGCAAGCAGCCAAGGGCAAGCACCGAAGGATATAAGATCGCTACATGCCCGCAAGAACCGCTGTTCCGTCATCTTCTCCCGTTGTTCGTATCTCTCGCCGCGGCGCTGACCGCCTCGCCCAGGGCCACGCCTGGGTCTACCGCTCCGATGTTCTCTCGGCCGATAACGTCCCTCCCGGTTCTCTGGTCGCCATCGTCGACCATCGCGGCAAGAAGCTGGGCACAGCTCTTTACTCCAGCGCCTCGCAGATCGCCATCCGCCTGCTCTCCCACGGCACAGTCGCTGATTTTCCCACATTGTTCCGTGATCGAGTCGCGCAAGCCATCTCCTATCGCCAGCGCATCGTTCGCGACTCCGACGCCTATCGCGTGATCTCCAGCGAAGCCGACTTTCTTCCCGGCCTGATCGTCGACCGCTATAACGACATTGTCTCTCTGCAGATTCTCACTCAGGCCATGGATACGGAGATCGTGCGTGCCACTCTGATTTCAATGCTGACCCAGTCGTTGCACCCGGCCTCCATCGTCGAGCGCGTCGACCCGCGCGTACGCGAACTCGAGCAGCTTCCGCCGCTCACCTCCAGCCTGCTGCAGGGCGACAAAACTTCGACCATCTTCACCATGAACGGAGTGCAATTCCACCACGACGCCCTCGCAGGCCAGAAGACCGGCGCATTCCTCGATCAGCGCGAAAACTACGCCGCCGCCGTGCCGTACGCCGATGGTGAAGCCCTCGACGTTTTTTGCTATCACGGCGGCTTCGCCCTGCATCTGGCTCCGCGCTGCTCTCACGTGACCGGCGTCGACAGCTCCCGTCCCGCGCTCGAGGTCGCCGACCGGAACGCCACGCTCAATCGCACGCAACTCAATGGCAAAGAAATCGAGTGGATGGAAGCCAACGCCTTCGACCTGCTCAGGGACTACGCCACCTCGGGCCGTGCCTACGACACCATCGTTCTCGATCCGCCACCGTTCGCAAAAAGCAAGCGCGACCTGGATGCCGCCCTTCGCGGCTACAAAGAACTCAACCTCCGCGCCCTCAAAATGCTCCGCCCCGGTGGGGTCCTGGTGACCTGCTCCTGCTCCTGCTCCTACCATGTCGGCCAGGCCGACTTCCTCGAAATGCTCGCCAGCGCCGCCATAGACGCTCACCGCACCCTGCGCCTGGTCGAGATCAGGGGCCAAGCTCAAGACCATCCAATTCTCCTGAATGTCCCAGAGACCGCATATCTTAAGTGCTTCATACTTGATGTAAACAATTGAAAAATAAGGAGTATTTTGTACTTGACAATAAGACGCTCATATTTTATGATTCATTTACGCTGATTGTGTATCCAATCAGTTGTCGGAGTCGAAAACTACATTCTTTGGAGTTACTCGTACTCCTAAAGATTAAGGATTTCTGAGGAGGAATTCATGACTGTACTTACCCGTTTTGAACCATTCCGTGAGCTCAATACCCTGCAAAGCCGCATCAACCGCGTGTTCCGTGAGTCCTACGGACCCGAAGGCCAGGATGAATCTCTGACCAATTCGAGCTTCGCCCCAGCGGTCGATGTCTACGAAGACGAGCACAACGTCACCCTGAAAATCGAAGTGCCGGGAATCGACGAGAAAGACATTGATGTGCGCATCGAGAACAACGTTCTCACCGTGCACGGCGAACGCAAGATTGAGCACGAGGAGAAAGAAGAGAACTATCGCCGCGTCGAGCGCCAGTATGGCCGCTTCACGCGCACCTTCACCGTCCCCAATACCGTGAACACCGAGACCGTCTCGGCGAATTACGACAAGGGCGTGTTGAAGATCAAGCTGGCCAAGAAGGCTGAAGCCAAGCCCAAGCAGATCAAGGTCAACGTCGGCAGCGATAAGACCTTCGACGCCAAGCAGCCCTTGGAAAGCAAGCAGCCCAAGAGCACCGGCCAGGCCGCATAAGCGGTTGGGAAGGGCACGACTTTATTAGTCGTGCCTTGAAGCAAAGACCACGACGGGGCTTTAGCCCCTGTGTTCAATGGGAGGTGGCCAGGCTGGCCGCCTCCCGTTTTGTTTGATCCGCGAGCTTGGCGCGAGGCCGAGGTTGGTTCACAATGCTTACAGGACAGATGCCGTGAAGGCCACGCTTGAAGCGATCAACCAGATGCAAACCGATGGCGTGATTGGAAGATATGCCATCGGCGGAGCGGTCGGCGCGACGTTCTACCTGGAACCCGCGGCCACTCTGGACGTTGACATCTTCGTGGCGCTGCCGACGGCTGCGGGCGCATCGCTCCTCACTCTCGCCCCGATATACGACTACTTGAAGACCCGAGGCGCCACGGTAGAAGATGAACATATTGTCATCGGTGGCTGGCCCGTACAGTTTCTCCCGGCGAGTGATGAACTGGAACTCGAGGCTCTCGCTGAAGCGGTTCCAACGGCGGTAGAGGATGTCGGAACGTGGGTTATGACGGCCGAACACTTGGCCGCCATCGCGCTGCGCACCGGACGTCCCAAAGATCACAACCGCGTCCTGCAGTTTATCGAGCAAGGCGCGGTAGATAGAAAAAGGCTCCAACTTATCATCGACCGGCACAAGCTGACCGGAAAGTGGAAGCAGTTCGAGCGCAGATTTTTGGAGGGTACGCATGGATAAATCAAAAATACGCGCACGACTGAGCTCACTCAGTTTTTCTGAAAAAATCAAGATACTGGAAAGACTGCGCGATCGGGATCAGGCCATTGCCGCCAGTGGACTCAGAAAGAAAGCGAAACCGCAGCGTAGCGGCACGACGAACAGACTGAACGACTAGGCAAACTTTTTGCATTACCCAATTACTAAAATTACCTGAGTACTAACTGGAGTCATCATGCCCGTTCGTTGGGAAAAATTCACCGTAAAAACGCAGGAAGCCGTTCAGCGCGCAAATGACCTTGCCTCGGAACACGGCAACCCCGAGCTGCTGCCGTTGCACCTGCTCGCTGCGCTGCTCGAAGATAAAGAAGGCATCGTTCCGCCAGTGCTCGAAAAAATCGGTATAGGTCCACAAGGTGTTCTCAGCGAGACCTACCGCGATATCGAAAGACTTCCGAAGATCTCAGGCGAAGCGGCACAAGCCACGCTCTCCAGCGTCGCCAACAAGCTGTTCGATCAGGCCTTCAAAGAAGCTGCCAACTTCAAAGACGAGTACGTTTCCACCGAGCACCTGCTTCTGGCCATCACTCATCTCAAGCAGGACGTGGCGCAGCAAATTCTCGCCCGTCACGGCGCAACTTACGATGCGATTCTGAAAGCCCTCACCGCCATCCGCGGCTCGCAGAAAGTAACCGACCAGAATCCCGAAGCCAAGTACCAGGCTCTCGAACGCTACGCCCGCGACCTCACCGAGCAGGCCCGCCGCGGCAAGCTCGACCCGGTCATCGGCCGCAACGAAGAAATCCGCCGTGTGGTTCAAGTGCTGTCTCGCCGCACGAAAAATAATCCAGTGCTCATCGGCGAACCGGGCGTGGGCAAAACCGCCATCGTCGAAGGTCTGGCCCAGCGCATCATTTCCGGCGACGTGCCCGAAGCTCTCAAGAATAAGCGAGTGGTCGCGCTCGACTTGGGGGCGATGCTGGCCGGCGCAAAATATCGCGGCGAGTTTGAAGACCGTCTCAAAGCCGTCTTGAAAGAAATCGAAGATTCTGCGGGACAGGTGATCCTGTTCATCGACGAGCTGCACACGTTGGTCGGCGCAGGCGCGGCCGAAGGCTCCATCGACGCCTCCAACATGCTCAAGCCCGCGCTGGCCCGCGGAGAACTCCGCGCCATCGGCGCTACCACGCTGAATGAATACCGCAAATACATTGAAAAAGACGCCGCGCTCGAGCGCCGATTCCAGATCGTCTTTGTCGGCGAGCCCAACGTCGAAGACACCATCGCCATTCTGCGCGGCCTGAAAGAGCGATATGAGGTGCATCACGGAGTTCGTATAAAGGACTCCGCGATCGTCGCCGCTGCCACGCTTTCGCACCGCTACATCTCCGACCGTTTTCTGCCCGACAAAGCCATCGATCTTGTCGATGAAGCCGCCGCATCGATTCGCATCCAGATCGACTCGCTTCCCACCGACATCGATCAGCTAGAGCGCCGTGCCATGCAACTCGAAATCGAAAAGCAGGCGCTGAAAAAAGAAGACGACTCGAACTCCAGAGAGCGTCTGGCCGTCATCAGCAAAGAACTCGCCGGGATTCGCGAAAAATCCAACGCTCTCAAAGCCAATTGGAAAAAAGAAAAAGATGCCATCGCGCACTCTCGCGAGCTGAAGGAAACCATCGAGAAGCTCAAAACGGAAGAGCAGGCCGAAGAACGCAAAGGCAATCTGCAGCGCGTCGCCGAAATCCGTTACGGGCTATTGCGGCAAGCTGAAGAAGAGCTCAACAAAATGACGGCCAAAATCGACGGCTCGGCGGGCAAAGGCGCTCCACGCATGCTCAGGGAAGAAGTGGACGAAGAAGATATTGCCCGCATCGTTTCCAAGTGGACCGGCATTCCCGTCTCGAAGATGCTCGAAGGTGAAGTGAAAAAGCTTGTCACCATGGAAGATCGCCTGCGCCTGCGCGTCGTCGGCCAGGACGCGGCTCTCGAGCGCGTCGCCAACGCCATTCGCCGTTCCCGCGCCGGACTCAGCGATCCCAAGCGCCCCATTGGCTCGTTCATTTTTCTCGGTCCCACCGGCGTCGGCAAAACCGAACTCGCCCGCGCCCTCGCCGAATTTCTTTTCGACGACGAGCGCGCTTTACTGCGCATCGACATGTCCGAATACATGGAGAAACATTCGGTTGCGCGTTTGATCGGCGCGCCTCCGGGCTACGTCGGATACGAAGAAGGCGGCCAGCTCACCGAGCAGGTTCGCCGCCGTCCTTATGCGGTTGTGCTGTTCGACGAAATCGAGAAGGCACATCCGGATGTGTTCAACGTGCTGCTGCAAATGATGGACGACGGACGCCTCACCGACGGCAAAGGCCGCGTTGTCGATTTCAAGAATACGATTCTGATTATGACGTCGAATCTCGGCTCCAGTTATCTGCAAGCCGAAAATCTGCGCAGCGAGGAAGATTTTGAAAAAGCCAGCGAACAGGTCATGAATACGTTGCATGGCCACTTCAGGCCTGAGTTCCTGAACCGCGTCGACGACATCATCGTCTTCCGTCCGCTCGGCAAAGAGCAGTTGGTCAAGATCATCGAGCTGCGCCTCGAAGACGTGCGCCGTTTGCTCGCCGATCGCAAGATTTCGCTCGAACTTACCGACGGCGCCAAAGACCTGCTGTTCACGCAGGGCTACGACGCGAACTTCGGCGCGCGTCCGCTGAAGCGCGCGATTCAAAAACTGGTGCAGGATCCGCTGGCGCTGAAGATTCTCGACGGCGAGATCCTGCACGGCGATCACGTGATCGTCGATGCCGACACGCGCGCCGGCAGAATGAAACTTGAAGTCAGCAAGCGCGTTGGAGAAAAAGAACCGTCTAAGGTCAAGACAAAGTAAAGCCGCCGGTTGGGCGGACGCGGCGTTTCAACTTGTTCGCCGCGGATTCACGCGATTCGGGCAGCAAGAGCGGGTTTCGAGCGGCGAATTGGGCTGCTTGCAGGAACATGCTCCGGATAAAAGCTCGCCTAATTTATTGCCCGAAGACTTTCTCGATTTGCCCAACCTTTTTTCCAACTTTGCCGGCGTTCTTTTCAGCTCTGCCTTCGGCCTCCAAGTCAGGATTCTTGGCGACTTGGCCTGCCTTCTCTTTGATTTTGCCTTTCACTTCATGAAAGCTGCCTTTAATCTCATCTTGCGTACTCGGGTTCATCGGTTTTCTCCTTCAAGGTTTGCATCGTGAATAATTGAGGAGCGGCACTTGTGTGACCCGCCCCGAGAGAATTGCCGTTCCGGTTAAAGAAAAGCGGACTCGATTCCGAGCCAGTGGTTGGCCGAGCGCCAGAGCCGCTATTTGCAGGCGAGGTTCCGCTCGAGAGCCGCTAGTTCGTTCCAGAACAGGGCGTTAACCGCGCCCGCGGCCCCAATACCAACCGCCTCCACCAAACAAGAACACAACCAGGACAATAATCAGAATCGTTCCTAGACTCATTTTGAAATCTCCGAGGGCTGACTTATTAGGGTCAGCGGCAGTCTGGACAAAACGCCTGACCAGCCGCCGCGATGTGCGCCACTTCCTGGCGCAGTACCGGACCTGTGCAGCATCAGGTCTTCAAACAGTCTGACATGCGGGGCTTGAGCAGTCTGTTCAAAAAAGGACACACTGAAACGCGGTGTGGCACACTTGATCTATGCCCAGTCTTGCTCTCGGCGACTTCGAACTCAGCATTTTCTCGGATGGCACTTACCCGCTCGATGGCGGAGCGTTTTTCGGAGTTGTTCCCAAGATCATGTGGTCGCGAAAAGTGGCGGCGGATGAAAAGAATTATGTTACGGCGGGGCTGAACTCGCTGTTGATCCGCACCGGGAAGCAGACTGTGCTGGTGGAAACCGGGATGGGCAACAAACTCTCCGAACGGATGGCGAAGTTTTATGGGCAGCCCGCGCAACTGCTGGCGAATCTCGCCGCTGGCGGAGTTGCGCCGGAAGATGTCGACATCGTCATCAACACGCACCTTCATTTCGACCACTGCGGATGGAATACGGTGCGCGACAAAGGTGGCAATGCGGTCGCGACTTTTCCGCGCGCGAAATACTATGCGCCGGAAGGTGAATGGCAATACGCGCGGCGTCCCAGCGAACGCGACGCGATCAGCTATATCTCCGCCAATTACGACCCGCTGGTGCAGAGCGGGCAGATGACGCTGCTGAAGGGCGGCGAAGAAATTCTGCCCGGCATCTCGGTGAAAACTTTTCCCGGTCACACCGCGCACATGCAAGCCGTGATCGTCGAGAGTGGAGGACGAACCGCCTGTTACATTTCCGATCTGATCCCAACCACGGCGCACATCGACATCACCTGGGGAATGAGTTTCGATCTTTTTCCGCTGCAGACTATTGAGAGCAAGAAGCAGTACTACGCGAAATCAATTCCCGCGAAGTGGCTGACCGTTTTTACGCATGATGCGAAGGTACCTTGGGCGTTTGTGGAGAGGGATGACGCGGGGAAGATGGTGGCGCGGGAGCCCCATCCCCCAACGAGCGGGGGAGATTGGGATTCCTCCGCCCGCGAAACAAAGCGCGGGCCGTCGGAATGACATCCTAGAGCAATTGGCCTCGAATCACTTCAGCCCGTCCACCACGTACAAATCCGAAAGCCATCGACCCACCGAGTAGGCATACGATTTGCCATCCGCGCTGAATCTTATGAAGGGAATGCTTTGCGCCCCGGCGGGGTCGGCGGGAACGATTTCTTTAAACAGCTCGCGTTTTCCAGTGGCCAGATCGACACGAGTGATTTTCAAAGGCAGAGCGCGGGTGCGCAGTAAAAGGCTTTTGCCATTATCGAAAAAACTCGTAATGGTTTCGGCAGGAGGGATGTCAAAGTTCAGCTTCTGCGGCTCGCCTCCGGCAATCGGGTAGAGCCAGCGCTGATGATGTGCATCGGTGGCGAGAAGCCATTTCCCATCGGGCGAAACCAGGCCGCCATATGTGCCTTCGGGCGTAATCGCCCGCGCCGCGCTGCCGGCAGGATCCGTATCCTGTACGTAAGCCCGGCGCTCATGGCCCGGGTCGGCGGCAGTGAAAATGACAGACTTGCCGTCAGGCACCCACTCGGCAAAGTAATGCGGGGTTTTATCGCCGATCTCCCGCGGCTCGCCGACCCCGGTCGGCACCAGCATCAAATGCGGCGGCTTGCCATTCTCCACCAGCGCCCACTTTCCGTCGGGCGAGAGCCTGCCAAAATCTCCATCGGAAAGGCGTACGGCGGGGGAACCATCGGTATGTCGGAGAAAAACGCCGTCGTTGTTGCCGACAGCTTCGCCGCTTTCAGAAAAAATCACGGTCTTGCCATCGGCGGAGAGATCGTTCAGCAGCGACCAGTCGAACCACGAGAGGCTGCGTTCGCGCGTCTCGCCCGGCGCCAGGGCAAACAGACTCAGGCGGGTTTTGTCGGCGGTGAGCAGAACCTCGCCAGTGCGGCTGATGTCGTGAATCGTCACTCCGCCGGGTGCCCGGTAAATGAGGCGTTCCTTGCCCGAAAAATCCAGCGCATAGAGCGAGCGGGCAGCTCCATTCGGCACCGCGGAGAACCATACTTCCTTGCCGTCCGGCCTCCAAGCCAAGCCTTGCACGCTGGAATAAAACGAAGAACTGGCTTTTCGATTGCCGTGCTGATCGATGATGACGATGCGTCCGTCGTCCCCGCTTTGGATGTGATCGGCGATCGCCAGAAACTCCCCGTTGGGCGAAAAGCGAACATGGCTTACCCAGGCCGCAGGCGCATAGATCACGGTGCCGATGGGATATTCGAGACGATCGCCATTAGCTCCGCCCGGACGAATCACCGCCAGCGATTGGCCGTCTGCCGACCAATCCGCCCACATCACTTGCTCGAGTACCTCGCGCGGAGCGCCGCCGGCCAGGGCCACCCGCGCCATCGTGCCGGCCTGCGTAAAGGCGCTGTAAACCGCGGGATGAAGGCTGACTGCCATCTCGCCTTTGGAAGAGATAGCCAGAATCTGCGCCGAGGGCAAACCCACGGGACGCGAATCGGTGCTGTCGAAGCGGGTCGAGAACAGCTCTTGCGGCGCACCTTCCCAGGTTGCGCCGTAAATAATCGATTGACCGTCAGGCGCGAAGCGCGCGTCCCAGATGGTGCCGTTGCGGAAAGTGATTTCGTGGAAGGTGGGATTGCCCACCGCGCCGCGGTGAGCGAAGAAATAAACTCCCGCCCACGAGGCGAGAACCAGCGCGGCAACGATGGCCGGCATAAGCCAGCGAGAGCTTTTCTCTTCTTCCAGAGGCAAAGCGTTGATTCCGCCACGGCTTGAAGTCGAAATGTCGGTGAGCGCTTCCAGGTTGAAAGCCACGTCGCGCGCCGATTGAAAACGCTCGGCGGAATTCTTCTCCAGGCAATGACGGACGATGCGTTCGAGCGCGGGCGAGACGTTGCGGTCGGTCTCAGCGAGATCGGGCGGATCNNAGCATTTCGTACAGGATGGCGCCGAAGGCGAAGATATCGGAGCGCGAATCGGCGGGCTTGCCACGGACTTGCTCGGGTGCCATGTAGCCGACCGTGCCCATGACGGTTCCGGCGTCGGTAGCGATTTGCTGCGTGGGCGCATCGCCGGAACTATCGGCTTCGGGATGGGTGAGCTTGGCGAGACCGAAGTCGAG
>PMHV01000060.1:0-1665 GCA_003156805.1 Acidobacteriaceae bacterium
TCAGGGCAGGCTCTGCGGGACTGTTCGCGATGTATGTGTGCCGCTCCTACAGCGCTCCCACGGCGCGGCCAAATGCGGCGGCGGCGCGGTCGAGCTTCGTGTTGGGCCTCGGACTGGCGCCGCTCCCGTAGGCAGAACAACTTCTGCGTGGTGCTACCAACGGAAGCGCCTCCCAGGTTATTCATTTCTGAGTGCATGCATAGGTTCGACTGTCGCCGCGCGGCGGGAGGGAAGATAGCAGGCGAGATAGGCGACGGCGATTACGGCGATGGTGATGCTGAGGTAAGTGACCGGATCCACCGGGCTCACGTGGAACAACAGCGATGACATCAGGCGCATGGTGAGAAACGCGGTCACCAGTCCGCAGCCCGCGCCAATGAGGGTCAGGCGCAATCCCTGGCGCACAAACATGGCGATCAGCCTCTCCGGCTGCGCACCCAGCGCCATGCGAATGCCGATCTCGCGGGTGCGCTGCGTCACCGACACCAGCATGATATTCATCAGCCCCACCCCTCCAATGCCCAGCGTCACCGTCCCGATAAATCCCAGCAGCACCTTCAACGCCAGCGAAATGATCCCAAACTGCTGCAGTTGCTTCTGCGCATCGAACACAAAAACCGCCCGCTTATCGTCCTCCTTGAAGTTGTGCGCCGCCGCCAGCGTACCCCGGATCGTCTGGTCCAGCTTGTTGTGATCCAGCCCTTGCGAGTCCAGCCAGATTCCATCCAGATAGTGAGTGTCCTTCAACACGTCCATCGAGTTATATGGAACGTAGATTACCCGGTTATCGTCGTCGTCGCTCTCCTGCATGCGCGCCTTCAACACTCCCACCACCTGAAACTCCACTCCATCCACGCGAATCTCGTCACCCACCGCCTGCATGCCCGAGAAAAGTCTGTCCCGCGCCTCCGAACCGATCACCGCCCGCAAGCCGTGTCCCATGTTATCGGCATCGTCGAGAAACCGTCCTTCGTCCACATCCAGATTCCAAATCTCTTCAATCTCCGGATCCAGCCCCATCACCGGAAACGTAAACGACCGGTTCCCGTTCTGCACCACGGAATCTTTCTGCGACATCCGCACCACGTGCTTGCATAAAGGCACGTTGTTGCGCAGCAATTCGATATCATCGCCAGTGAAGCGCACCGGAACGCCCGCTTTGTTTCCGCCCGCCTCCTGCGAGGTTCGCCCCGGAAACACGCCCACCGCGGTCGCTCCAAAGCTTTCGAAGATATTCTCAATCGCCCGCCCAAACCCATTTCCATAGGCCAGCAGCAACACCACGGTGGCAATTCCCCACGCCATCCCCGCCATGGTCAGCAGGGTCTTGCGCAGGTCGTGCCGCATCGCCGAATACGCCTGTTGCAACAAATCCCGATGCATATTGTGCTACCTTCCTCCGTATTCTCGGTGCCCTCGGTGGTGATGCGCCGGCTCGTTTATTCTTAGCAGCTCGTCTTTTTCTTGTCCGCGTCCATCCGCGAAATCCGCGGTAAAGAAGTTCCCTCGGTACTAGCTACTCGGTACTCTCTACTCTTTCCGCAGAGCCTCCACCGGCTCCAGCATCGCCGCCCGCCGCGCCGGATACAGTCCCGCCACCACTCCCGCAATCGCCAGCGATCCCACGGCCAGCACCGCCGTCCGCGCCACCAGCTTCGGCGGATC
>PMHV01000060.1:1685-15919 GCA_003156805.1 Acidobacteriaceae bacterium
GCCACCGCCACCAGCATAATGTTGATGATCCCGATCGCTCCCAGCGTCAGCGTCACCAGCCCCACGCTGCCCAAGAAATCATTCATCGCATCGAAAATCTTTCCCACCTGGTCCACCGTTTTCACCGTATCCCACTCGTCGAATGAATCCGGATTGTTCGCGTCGAAGCCGTGATTCCGCGCAATCACCTTATGCACTTCCTGCTGCGCCGCCTCGTGCTGCGCCCGTGTCTTCGGCTGATAGTTGATAAACGAAATCACATCCGTCGCCTCGCCCACATTCATGGGACGGAAATATTCCCGCATCGTGCTGAACGGCATAAAGCACTGCAGGTTTTGCGTGTTGTTATCGCCGTGCCCAATCCGCGCCAGCGTTCCTATCACCTCAAACTGCACCCCATTCAGCAGAATCGTGCTGCCCACCGACGGCCGCCCTGGAAACAACGTCCGCCTCGCCTCGTCGCCCAGCACAATCACCGCCCGTTTCTGCGCGTCGTCCATTTCATTCAACCAGCGCCCTTCCTTGATCGGAAGGTAACGGATCTGGTTAAACATGGCTGGCACTCCCATGGTCTGCCCGCTGGCCTGGAAGAAATCGCTGACCTCTCGAATATCGTTGCGCCGGATTACCGGCGCTGCCGCGCCCACGCTTGGGCTCTCCCGCAAAATGTCCTGATAATCCCGGTACGTCAGGTAGTACTGCCGCAGCGCCGTAAAGCTCCCCTGCATCACCGGCGCACGCCCCGACCAGATGAACATCACGTTCTCGCCCAGCGTGTCGAACTGTTTCTTATTTCCCGACCGGAATCCCTCGCCCAGCCCCACCAGCAGCAGCAGCGACCCCACGCCCCACGCAATGCCAAACATGGTCAAGAATGAGCGCAGCTTGTGCGCCCACAGCGTCCGCAACGTCTGCCCAAAAATATCGAAAATAAGCCGCACTTAGGTTTTATTATACGATCTGCGAATCCAGAAGGTTCCTTCGGCGCTCGGCCGCCGCCACTCTTGCTGTATTCGGCCAAAGAGCGGCGGACGATGCGTGGGGGATCACGAAAGGCGGCGTAAAACGCAGTAACCCGCATCTACGGCAAAAATGCAAACCGACTCCTCACACTTTCCGGTCACTCCCATCGCCTTGAAAATGGGCGTCGCCATCGGCATCGGCATGCTGGTCGGCATGGAGCGCGAATGGTCCAACAAGGACGTAGGCGTCCGAACCTTCGCGCTCGTCGCCATGCTTGGCATGCTCGCCTCCCTGATCGGCCAGAGCATCGCCATCGCGGCTTTGATCGGCGTTTTCCTGCTGGTTGCCGCCATGAACACGCGCAGTATTCTCGCCGACCGCTCCCTCGAGGTCACCACTTCCGCCGCCTTGATCGTGAACTATCTGCTCGGCGTTCTCGTTGGTCTGGGTCACATCTTCACTCCGGTCGCAGGCGCCATCGTCATGACCATGCTCCTCGCCTGGAAGACCGAACTGAGCCGCTTCGCCGGCGGGTTGCAACCCTCGGAAATTCGCAGCGCCGTCTTGCTCGGCCTGATCGGCTTCGTTATTTATCCCGTGCTGCCCAATCGCTACCTCGATCCTTGGCAGCTCTTCAACCCCAGCGATGCCTGGCTCAGTGTCATCGCCATCGCCGGCATCGGGTTTGTGAATTACGTGTTCCTCCGCATGTACAGCACCCGCGGCCTCTATCTCGGCGCAATTTTCGGCGGCTTGGTCAATAGCAGCGCCACTGTTGCCGAACTCGGCACCCGGCTGCAGAAATCCGGCATGGTCGCCCGAGCTACTACTTTGTGCCTGTTGACGACCATCGCGATGTTCGCCAGGAATTTAATTCTCGCCACCATTTTCTCGCCCCGCTCCCTGACCGCAACCTTGGTGCCGCTTTTGGCCATGACCCTCGTCGCCGCTTTCTGGGTATGGCGCGATCACAGGATCGATCGCAGGGTTGAAGATCGCGTCCCCGGCACTTTGACCCTCACTTCTCCCATCTCCCTCGCCAAAGTCATCTGGTTCGGAGCCGTATTCATTGCCATACAAATCGTCGGAACCCTGCTCACAAGATACTTTGGCAGCTATGGGATGCTGGCCACTGGCGTATTCGGCGGCCTCGTAAGCAGCGCCAGCACCACCGCTGCGGCCGCCACCATGGCCATGCACGGTAAAATCACCCCCGCGCTCGCCGGCAGCGCCACCGTGCTTACCTCCATCGCCAGCGCCGCCGTGAACCTGCCCATCGTTTGGCGCACCACCAAAGACAAATCCGTTGTGCGAGCAGTGACCATCAAGATGGCGACGGTGATCGGAGTCGGAATTGCCGCCGTCGCCGTTGACCGTATTTTCCAATTGTCCGAATTGCTATTGCGGAAGTAAGCCATCTTCCAGCCGCTCTCATTAGTTAGGTTCTTGCTTGGTCTTGTTCTATCCGCGTTAATCCGCGTAAATCCGTGGCCATGAAGTTTTTCACAATTCATTTCTCTATCCCGCAAAACTTCGTTATCCTCTAGCCGGGATGACGACGACGGCCACGCTCTCGCTTTCCGAATTGCTCGGCTCTCCGGTCTATGACCCCTCCGGCGCGCCCACCGGACGAGTGCGCGAAGTCACTCTCGCCCCGCAGGAAGACCGCACCCGCATCGCCTCCTACATCGTTAAAACCAAATCCGGCAACCGCGTTCTTCCCTACTCAGCAGTTTCTTCCTTCGACGGAGGCATTCACGCCTCCACCAATTCCGCCGACTGGCCCGCCGCCAACGGCTCCGAAGGTCTGTTTCTTCTCGAACGCGATCTCCTCGATCAGCAGGTCATCGACGTTCACGGCCGCAAAGTGGTCCGCGTCAACGACGTGCAACTCCAGGTTGATTCCCTCAAAGAAGCTGGCGCTTCCCATCCCATTCTCCGCGTCATGTCCGTCGATGTCGGCGTCCGTGGCGCGGTTCGCCGGCTCCTGCGCGGCCTCGCTCCGCGTCCCGCTCTCCACGCGCTGCTCGATCACATTCCGCCCCGCACCATCCCCTGGGGTGTTGTCGATCTCATCGAAACCGATCCCGCCCGCCGCGTGAAGCTCAAAATCTCTCACGACGGCCTGGCCAAGCTTCATCCCGCCGACATCGCCGACATCGTCGAAGATCTCGCACCCAACGAGCGCGAAGCCGTTTTCCAGACTCTCGACGAAGATGTTGCTGCGGAAACCCTCGAAGAAGTCGAACCCAAAGTTCAGAAGTCCATCGTCGAATCTCTCGATTCCGGTCGCGCCGCCGACATCGTCGAAGAAATGGATCCCGACGCTGCCGCCGACCTGCTCGCCGATCTGCCCGAAGACCGCACCGAACAAATTCTCGTCCAGATGGAGCCCTCCGCCAGCCAGGAAGTCGTCGAACTCCTCGAGCACCGCGAGGAAACCGCCGCCGGCCGCATGACCACCGAGTTCCTGGCCCTGCCCGTTACCGCCACGGTCGAGAATGCGATCGGCGCCATGCGTCACTTCGAAGGCGGCATCGAATCGGTCAGCACCATCTATCTCGTCGATTCTCACGGCACCCTCGCCGGCGCTGTCCCACTCGCCAAACTCGTCCTCGCCGAATCCACCACCGCTCTGCTCTCGCTCACCCAGGAGCCTCTGGTCCTCACACACCTGACCACTAGAGACAATGACGTCGCCGAGCTCTTCGACAAATACAATCTCATCACCCTCCCCGTCGTTGACGCGCACAACAAGCTCATCGGCGTCATCACCTCCGACGACGTAATTTCCATGCTCCGCGCCAAACTGTAAAGGTTCAGGTCCTTGGATTGCCCTGCGGTCCTCTGTGCCTTTTGCGGATTAGCGTTTGTCTATCTGCGTTCATCCGTGTGAATCAGCGGCAAAGAAGTTGGCTCCGGATTCGCTACTCGGCACCCGCTACTCATATAATCAACCGTTCCATTTCACAGGAGCTCCCCTTGCCCTACGACGACCTCCGCGCCTGGATCGCAGCCCTCGACCGCGCCGGCGAACTCCGCCGCATTCAAACCGAAGCCGACCCCATCCTTGAAATCGCCGAAATCACAGATCGCATAAGCAAGATGCACATCTCAAAACAGGGTGCCCCACTTCTCGCCGGTTTTGCGAGAAGTGGGAACTCGACAGCATCTACCGCCTGCCCGCTTTTTGCGCCGGGTGGCCCTGCTCTTCTTTTCCAAAATCTCAAAGGCCACCCCGGCTCCCAACTCCTCATCAACCAGTTCGGCTCCGAATCCCGCATGAAGCTCGCCCTCGGCGTCAACTCCCTCGACGAAATCGCCAATCGCATCCGCGTCTTCATGGATATCAAATCCCCGCAAGGCTTTCTCGACAAACTCAAAATGCTTCCCCTGCTCGCCGAGATGGGCAAATTTTTTCCCAAGACCGTCCCCACCGGCCCCTGCAAAGAAGTGATTAAGCGCGACAACTTTTCCCTGCTCGACTTCCCCATCCTGCAATGCTGGCCGCAAGACGCCGGACGTTTCATCACCCTCCCCTGCGTCGTTACCCGCGATCCCAAATCCGGCAAACGCAACGTAGGAATGTATCGCCTGCAAGTCTTCGACGCCCGCACCACCGCCATGCATTGGCAACGTCAGAAGGTAGCCGCCGAACATTTTCGTCAAGCCCTAAGAAACGCCGGCAGCTCATCAGCAGAGGGTGCCCCATCCAAGCCGTCCTTTGGCTTGGGTGGGGATTTTGACTCTCGATCAAATAGGAGTTCCGTAGATCTAATGGCCCGCACTTCCGGCGGACAAGTTCTCGCCGACAAGAGTCACCCCTCCGGCAAAATGGAAGTCGCCGTCGCCATCGGCACCGACCCCGCCGTCACTTTCTCCGCCATCGTCCCCGCGCCCCCCGACATCGAGGAATATCTCATCGCCGGCTTCCTTCGCGGAGCGCCCGTCGAACTGGTCAAATGCGAAACTGTCGATCTCGAAGTCCCCGCCTCCAGCGAAATCGTTCTCGAAGGCTACGTCAACCTCGACGAACTCCGCACCGAAGGCCCGTTCGGCGACCACACCGGCTTCTATTCGCTCGAAGATCTTTATCCCGTCTTTCACATCACCTGTATAACTCACCGCAAAGATCCCATCTACTCGACAACCATTGTGGGCAAGCCTCCGCAGGAAGACGCCTACATGGGCAAAGCCGTCGAGCGCATTTTCCTGCCGCTGATGAAGCTCACCATCCCCGAACTCGTCGACATCAACCTGCCCATCGAAGGCGTCTTCCACAACCTGATGATCGTTTCCATCCGCAAGTCCTATCCCGGCCAGGCCCGCAAAGTCATGAACGCCATCTGGTCGCTGGGCCAGGCCATGTTCACCAAGTGCGTCATCGTAGTCGATGAAGACGTCGACGTTCAGAACCTCGCCGATGTCACGCTAAAAGTCCTCAACCACATCGACCCTGAGCGCGACATTCAATTCACCCTCGGCCCCGTCGATTCTCTCGACCACGCCTCCCGCCTGCCCAACTACGGCTCGAAGATGGGCATCGACGCCACCCGCAAATGGCCCACCGAAGGCTTCACGCGCCCCTGGCCCGACGAAATTGTCATGGACGCAAAGACCAAAGCGTCGGTCGACAGCAAGTGGAAAGCGCTCGCCAAGGAGTTAGGAATGGAGTAGTTAGTGCCATTCGAACTTCACTAAGCATCGCGAGGGCCAATCTACAGTCTGAGAATCTTGCCGGGAAAAGAAGTCGGCCCAACTCAACTTCCATGTGATATATATGCGGGCGTACGAGAGTCCATCTATCTCGAGGTTTCGTCTATGCGCTGGCTTATTACAAATCGAAATCAGATACCCCCCGCAGGCAGCCCCGGCAACGACAAACCTTCTTTCGGCAGCAAACTTGACGACTTAACTTATTGGACGCTGGATCCAGCAAAACCCAATGCCGACATCACCGACCGTTCAAATTGGACTACGCGAGACCTAAACAGTTTTCGCGATGCACTGGTGGCGGTCACCAACAAGTTTCCCGATCCGCTCACGACTCCGCCGGAAAATCAGAAGCATCTCACGCTCTTTATTCACGGCTATGACGATGACTTCAAAGCCACCATCCAGCGCTACGATACGATTGCCAGGACGCTTTTCGATGGACCCAACTCTCTGGGCGAACTTGTCTGCTTCGATTGGCCATCGGAGGGATCTCTTCTCGGCTATCTTCCCGACCGCTCCTCGGCCCGCAAGACGGGGGATGATCTTACCGATGTTCTTTCGGAACTCTACGACTGGATGTCGGACAAGCAAGTTGCCGCGACCCAGAACGTGAATAATGCCTGCCGGGCGAAGACCTCGATCATTGCCCATAGCATGGGCAACTATGCGTTGGAGTATGCGATGAATGCTTTGTGGACCCGGAAGAACCAACCGCTGCTGGTAAGTCTGATGCAAGAGGTCATCATGGTCGCCGCCGATGTGGACAACGACCTCTTCCGCAGCGGCGAGAACGTTTCTCACGGTGATGGCGAGGGTCTGGCAAATCTCTCCTACCGAATTACCGCGCTCTACACCGGGCGCGACAATGTACTGGGGGCGTCTGCCGGACTTAAACATTTTGGCAAGCGCCGTCTTGGCCGCGCTGGCCTGGACGATACATACCCCGTGCCGGACAATGTCTGGGACGTTGATTGCTCGGACCTGATTAACCCCGCCGTCAACGGCATCGCTGTTCATGGGGAATATTTCAACCCCGATGAGACCGGCATCTACAAGCTATTTCGTGCCATCCTCGAAGGCAACGATCGCAGCGTTCTCATTAAGAATGACATCGTTCCACTTTCGCTAACCCGCCAGCAGGTCGTCGCAACCTAATGGGTCGAGTAACTCGTACGGGACGCACACTCAAAGTCCCCGCCCTGTTCCTGAAAAAAAACGCAGAGAGGCGAACCTGTTTTCGCCCAGAGACACGAACGGCGCAGACCCGATGGCCTGCACCGCTGTTTCCCCCTGCACATCTTCCCCTTACGTATCTGCCAACTGCACTTCCCAACTTCGCTCGGTTCCCGAAAAAGAAAAGCGCACGCCGCAGCGCGCGCCTTTCTGCCCATTCTTCGGCCCTGCTACTTTAGTTTTCCGCCATTCTGCCGATCTTCACTGTAGTTCCGGTGGAAGGGGTCGTCTCCGCGATGGCACCCTCCCCCGAAAACACGAACGGCGCAGGCTGATAAGCCCGCGCCGTTATCTTTGCCGCGCCTCTGCAACCTCTCACCCATTCGCCGGCCATCGCCAGTTCATCAATCCCCACGCTTCCCAATACTTTCCCAGCTTCCCGCTCCTAGGATTCTTCTTCAGACACAGCTTCGCCGTCGAGCGCCCGGCAATCGCCTCCACCGGAATCACAAACCAGGCCTCGCACGGCATCACATATGCCACCAGAAAATCGATTTCCGATGCGTCATAAGGGATCAGCTGCCCGTTGGCATGTCTCTGCAAATTCACTCCATACGACCCATATTGCAGCGACGTGCTCGACCGCACCTGCACCCGCCACAGTCCTCTTCTCACGTCCACAATAAAGTCGTACGCCTCGCTGTCGCCATACGGTTTGGCCACGGCGAACCCCATCCGCGCCGCCTTTACCATGAACATCATTTCCGCCAGCTCACCCTGCTTCTTGCTGTTATTTTTCTCCTTCTGCCTCTCTTTCTCCCTCCCATTGTCCTGGCCGCCACTCCGCTTCCCCTCCCCGGACTTCCCTTCTCCCTCCCCGCCCCACTCCTCGCGACCATCCTCTGCTCTCTCCATAAACCCGCTTCTCCTTCAAAAAATGGATATCATTCCGAACCGGGCCGAAAGCCCGGTGAGGAATCTGCTTGTTCCCGCCCGTGTGGGACGGACACTCCTGCCCGTCGC
This sequence comes from Acidobacteriaceae bacterium, assembly GCA_003156805.1. Taxonomy (GTDB): domain Bacteria; phylum Acidobacteriota; class Terriglobia; order Terriglobales; family Acidobacteriaceae; genus Sulfotelmatobacter. The sequence goes on from PMHV01000060.1 coordinate 9,561, forward strand.
CTTTGACCCTGATCTTGACTTTGAAGATCTTGACTTTGAAGCCACGGTGTAACCATCCCACTTGTTTACTTCCGGTACTGCTCTTCCAACCTTTCACCACTCTCAACCCCAGTTCCGTTCCCAAAAAGAAAGGCGCACGTCCAAGCGTGCGCCCCTTGCCCGATCCTTTTTCCCCTATCGACTCTAGCTCTCCGCCATACTGCCGATGTTAGGTCTAGTTACGGAGGCGGGTTCGCCTCTGCGACCTCACCCTCCCCCGAAAACACAAACGGCGCAGGGCTGATAAGCCCGCGCCGTTATTTTTACTCTATAACTATAGTATATCATATCTGGAGGGTAAAAGTATCACGATTCTCAACTTTATATTTCCCACCGAATCATCCACTTAACCCAAAAACCTCGCGTACCCCCTCTTGACAACTTTTTCCACAGCGCCAAAAGATGTCATTCCGAACCGGGCTGAGGTAGTGTGCATTGAGAATCTGCACCGAAGTGGAAACAGCCACGCAAAGTGGAGCAAAGCTCCGCGTCCTAGCCGCGAAGCGGCGTAAGAACGCAGCCCACGGCGCAAGCCGTGGGGAAAAGTGGGAAACGGGAAGAGCCCCAGCGGGGCGAAAGAGCAGTTCTCACGCATGCCCAGTGAAGAGCCTACCCTGAGCGAGGTCGAAAGGGGACCTGCTTCTTCTCGCCCGTGTGCGACGGACACTCCTGTCCGTCGCCTTTGATGACCTTGACCTTGAAACCACGGCGCAGCCTGCACGAAGTCGCACAGTGATATATTAGCTACGAATCGAACGATGTCTACCGCCAAACAACAAGTCGAATCCCTTCTGCACAAGCTCCCCGAAAACTGCTCGCTTGAGGACATTCAATATCACCTCTACGTCCTCGACAAAGTTCGCCACGGCTTGGAAGACGCCAAGCAGCAAGGGACACTTTCGCAGGACGAAGTAGAAAAGCGGCTGAGCCAGTGGCTTACCGAGTAGTCTGGTCGCCGCGCGCCCTCGCCGACGTCGAAGCTATCGCAAGCTACATCGCCGCCGATTCGTCCTTATACGCGAATGCCGTGGTCAGAAGAATTGTCACCCTGACCAGGCCTCTCGCTCGCTTCCCTTTATCTGGTCGAAAAGTGCCGGAGTACGACGACGAAAACCTCCGCGAGTTAATCGCCTACAGTTACCGGATCATCTACACCGTTGGACCAGATCAAGTCACTATCGCGGCGGTGATCCACGGCAGGCGAATGCTATAAGAATCGGGGCCCCACCCGCCGGGCAGTCGAACCCGGCAACACATATTCCGGTAACCTTCCCCTCCTCCGCACCGTAAGCGTATACAGAAGGTGAAAAAGATGCCCGCGCTGCAACAGTCGTCCTTAGGAGAGTCACCGGGAAGGCGACCGCCACCAGCGCAGCCGCCGCCGGAACAGCCGGACATCTTGCGCCAATTCGCCCACGGCGACCTCGACGCCTTTGAGGCGCTGTTCCGCCGGCATCAGGCCGCGGTCTATCGCTGGATCGTGCGCATCGTGCGCGATCCCGGCATCGCCGAAGATCTCACCATCGAAACTTTCTGGCGCATTCACCGTTCCCATGCCCGCTTCGACCCCGCGCGGAGTTTCGCAGCCTGGGCGCGCCGCATCGCCACCAACGCAGCACTCGATTACTTGAAAGGCGCATCTCACTCTTTCACCAAGAACGCGCAAGCCTGGGACACGCCCGACCTCTTAGAGGATTTGCCGCAGCCGCCGCTGCCCGACCCAGCCATCACCCAGGAGATCCGAACCAAGACGGCGCAAGCCTTTCGCCAGCTTCCGCCCAAGCTGCAAGTCGCGGCCACGCTGGCCCTGATCGAAGAGCAGCCTTACAAAGAAATTGCCGGGACGCTGGGCATCTCCGCGGGAGCCGTCAAGCTGCGCGTCTTCCGCGCCCTGCGCCTGCTGCGCAACAAACTCAAACAACAAGGAATCGAACCATGAATGCACACCAACAGGAACGAATCGCAAAGCTGCTCAAGAAATCGCTTCCGCCCGTCGGCAACCAGCCGGCCGCAGAACTCAAGCGCGACCTCTGGCCCGCCATGCTGCGCCGTCTGCAAGAACGGCCGCTTGTCGCTCCATGGTTTGAGCAAGTTTGGTTTGACTGGGCCCTGCTCGGCTCCGCAGCCGCGCTGCTGGCATTTTTTCCAGGAGTGATTCCCGTGCTGCTCTATCACTTGTAACTTCGGCGCCTGCAATGCCGTACCTCTAGTCAGGAGGACAACTTCTTTATGAACACGCATCCTTATCTTCGCGCCTACATGGCGGGCATCTTCACACCCACACTGGTCCTGCTGCTGATCCTCGCCGGATTCATTCTGGCGCGCCTGGTCTTTCAGTTGCCGATTCCCATCGAGCGGGTCATCGTCTTTCCCATGGCGGTGGTGCCCAGCTTGTTCGGCCTCTGGAACATTTTGTATGTGTGGTCGCAGCGCCGCCTGCCCATCGGCTTTCACGGCGCATTGTTGCCGCTGGTCATCGCGCCGCTGGGAGCGGCGCTAGCCAAAGGCCTCGGAGTCTTGACGTTCGGCGTCCAAGGCATCACCTGGTTTCAGGCGATCCCCATCCCCTACGCTGTACTCGCGCCTGCGTTTTTCGTCACCCTGGCTCTGTATTACCTGGTCTGGAAATACATAGTCGGCTCCCTCAATCGCCTGCTGGAGATCGCATGAAACTCGAACCGAAGCAGTCCCGCTCGCGGCTCGCTTTATTAATCCGTGTTAATCCGCATGAATCCGTGGCGAAAGTAGTTCGCTCGGTACTCGGTACTCGGCACTCGCGACTACCGACCAGTTTTCGGTATACTGAAAGCACGTGCCGGTGCTGAAAAATATCGCGGCGATCGCCAAGGGCATGAGCATCACCTTCATGGAGATGTTCCAGCCCACCACGGTAGAAAATTATCCCGACGGCAAAGGTCCGCTCAAAGGAGCGAGGTTCGAAGCCCGCTTCCGCGGCGCTCACGTCCTGCAGCGTGACGAAAACGGCCTCGAGAAATGCGTGGCCTGCTTCCTGTGCGCCGCCAACTGTCCCTCCAATTGCATCTACATCGAAGCCGCCGACAACACCGCCGAACACCGCATAAGCGGGGCCGAACGCTACGCCAAAGTCTACAACATCGATTACAATCGATGTATTTTTTGCGGGTATTGCGTGGAGGCTTGTCCGACCGACGCGATTACNNATGGGAGAGAACGTGGTATTTAATCAGGCCGACGTGGATGGCGGGGCTCCGTCACAGATGGTGGCGGGGAGTTAGGGTTCGGGACGTCCCGAGTTCGAGCGAATGACACGCCGGTCCTCGCGGGCCGGCGTTTGTGCTTGCTAGAAGTATCCGTGGGTCGAGGTATTCGTTTGGGTATCCGGCGTGCCCCAATCTGGAAGATCCGACGAAGTTGTTTGTGGTGGTGCATCATCCGGGGCGAAGCATTTCGTGGTGTGTGAGGAGATGTTTTATCGCGAGGCTGCAGGTGGGAACTCCTTACGAGGCCTATCGCTCGATCGGCGTGAAAGGGGTCCTTTGACTGCGCAGGTTAACAGTTGGCCAGCGTCCTTTTTCTTTGCCAACCGACAGATGCAAACCGAGCATCTTCTTCTGCATGATTCGCAAACTACAATCCGGCGAGTATCGTTTGTATTCCCGCAAGAAAGATGCAAAGACGGGGAAACGGAAGAACCTGGGAACGTTTTCGTCGCGGGCGGCGGCGCAGAAGCACGAGCGGGCTGTGCAGTATTTCAAACGGGCCTGAGCTGAGTTCGGTCCGGCAGCCGACTTGGGCCCGGCGGAGGACCGAGGGGGGTGGTCCCCACATGAGCCCGGTAGCCGTCCACATGTGACTCCGTCTCTTAGAATGTGGTTACGAGGCGAACCCATTTAACGAACACAACACCAGCGAGGCTTCGCCTCAGACCNNTCACCGTGAACAAAACACGAACAGAACTTGACTCATTTGCATCAAGTTTCTTAGTTCGAGACATCGAGTGAGTTCCTTCTCACGCCACGGTGGGATGCTGCCTTCTGTCGGATGCCGGGGTCGTCTCCCTTCTCGATGCCTGTGGCGTCTCCTTTGAAAAAGTCACCTGCCATCCTTTCTGGGGCGGCTGAGAACAAATTCGTGCTCTTGGACAGAGAGGCGTAGACACCCCGGTAATTCGCAGGATCGTAGCGGACGGCGTTCGCCATCGGCACGCCGAGGCTGGCGCCCTGCGCGAAGGCGTCCAGGTTCGCTCCCAGAAAGACGAAGGTCCAGTTGCCTGCCGCCTCTTTGCTTTTGATCAGTTCACGGATGGCTTGCAGCGTCCACTCGCGCGAAGAGTTCTCTTCTCCATCCGTCATGATGACCGTGATGGTCTTATCGAAGCCGTCGGTGCTTGCTGTTTGCACGGTGTTGCCGATGGCGTCGAGCAGGGCGGTGTTCCCGCTGGGGCGATAGNNCCGATGACATCCTGGACCTTGGTACTCATAGAGCCCGACTTGTCGAGGATGACGCTGACCAGGACCCGCTGCTTGCCACCCAACGGAACGGTTTGGGAATTGTTTGAGTTCATTGTTTCTTCTCCCGGCTGGCAGCAGTCGGCGACCGGACGTAGGTGGTTTGCCGCGTAAAGCCCAGTTGTTCGAGCAGGCGCTCGCTGGGTTCCTTGTGACGATTGTAGACGTTGCTGAGGTATTGCTTGGACAGGTCCAGCTCGGCTGCGAACTGGGTCAGCGTCTTGTCACCCTGGACGCGCTTCATGATGGCGATCAGCTCTTCGATGGTCGTCGCTTTGTATGCCATACTGGGATACAGTGTATCCCATTTAGGGATACACCGTCAAACGTCCGCGCCGACCCGGACGCAAAGGCGCTACTCGGAGCCACGGGGGGATCGATCGTGGAAAGCTGTCTCGCTGTCGGCAAACGCTGGAGAAGATTCAACCCGGATGTACTTTGCCACGGAGCAGAAAGAAGAGCACTAAAGTTGTCTAGTTATTTCGCGGACGCTACACTAGCTTGATTGCGGTCCTGGTAAAGGCATTGACCTCGCCCGCGAACCCAGAGTTAAGCCTGGATGACTTGGGTGTCACGCCGGCATGGCTAAAGGCCAATGCCTCTTCCGTCGCTCACCATTTCGCGGAAACCCGAGTTGTCAACGGCCACCCAATCCACGAGGCAATGCTGGAATCGAGCTTCGCCGATCCTGCGACGATGGAGAAGGTAGTCCCCAGACTCTTCGACAACCGTCATTATTTCTGTTTCGATTGCAGGCATTACCTCCAATCGGTCGTGGTGCACGTCACCTTTGACAACCTCACGAGCCTGGAGGCGAGGTCGTCCTCACAATTCCCATACATGCTGCCGTGGCGATTGACTGGCAATCCCGCGCCGGTGCCCGCATTCAACGCCGACATTTCGCGGGCGATTGCCGCGCTTATGCCAGAGAACTCGACCAATCGCTCCCGCCTTTCCGGCGAAAATCTAGCGATGGGGTTGGGGAGCTCGGTGCTGATGGACGTGGAGCATCAGGCTCAATTGCTTGAAGTCGAGAGCAAGACCAGCGGAACCCTCGCCGCGCTGCGCTCGAGATATACCGTGGAGCAGGCGAGTATCGGCGATTACGGCGATCCTGTGTTGCGCAGAGCAGACGGAGCCCGAAGGGTCAGCCCTTTCCTTGCGGCTGCAACCGCCCGAACTCCCACATGTCTTTCAGGACGAAGTCGTGCTGCCGTACGTGAACGGAAACGTTGTCGGCGCCGACGAGTTCCTGCAGGAGGCGCCACCGTTCGAGAAGTTGGTCCTTTCTGTCCGCTGGCTCGTCCGGTACAAACAGGAAAATCCGAGAGTACAGCTGCGGCTGGCGTTCTTCCACAATGCTTCTCTCAGCGACGATGCCCTGCAAGTCTTTGCCGCGGACATGCATGAGGTTGGGAGAGACAAATTACTGCCCAAGGTGAATGCGGAGAAGGATGGGATCGCGCTGTTCATAGCCGGGTTCGGAGCGGAAGAGTCGGACTGGTTGGTCTTTCCCGACCGGCGAATGATTCTGTGGCGATATTGGCAAACACCCATTTATGGAAAGCCCAGCTTGCTCAAATTTGGGCTTGCGAACTTCGACGCGAAGCCGTGCGCCCGGGTTAAGAATAATTTTCTTCACTGCGTAGGTGCGGAGATTTCCCCCGAAGGCATTTTGCGGCACTAGAAGCTCCCGCGTGATCCTCGCTGAGACCGGCAAGGCACCACACAGCAAGGGCTTCCCGGCGGTGGTCTCCTTGGAACACGCAATACTGGCATCAACTCGCGGCTGCAGTCCCGATCGCTTTGGTCTGGGTACCGAGGCAGAAT
>PMHV01000050.1:0-34399 GCA_003156805.1 Acidobacteriaceae bacterium
GAACCTTTGCCAAACTGCTTTTCAATCTGCGCAACCGCCAACTCAATTGCCTTGCCCCGTTCATCCGCCATGGAAGTGTGGCTCCTTTAGAAATGCAGAACTGATCTGGCCGGATTATACATATAGAATGAAGCGAATAAAAGGCGAATCTTGATAATAAACAGTGGAAATCATCCCGAAATGGGCAATCGCTACGCTTGTCATCCTGCGGCCCGCGCTTTTGCGGATCGAAGGACCTATGGATTCGTCGGCAGCGGCAGCGGCAGTGGCGCCAACCAAGTGCAGAGGTCCTTCGTCGGGAGTCCTCGGCTTCGCCGAGGACTCCGCTGCCTCAGGATGACAAACGAAATGTGACTACTTGGAGAAGGGTACGAGATGCGTGGCGATCCATTCATGAAGCAAAGCGAAACGGAACTTGCCTTCCGTCATCGTTTTCATCATGAACGTGAAGGCGGCCTTGCTGGTGAGGTCCAGATCGAATCCGTTCAGCAGCAGAAACGTGTGCGTTGCCGCAAATCCCACGCGCTTGTTGCCGTCCAGGAACGCGTGATTATTGACCAGCGATTCCAGCAGCGCGGCCGCCTCTTCGCTCAAGTCGTTGTAGTAACCTGTTTGCGGACGGAAAACTGCGGCTTCCAATGCGCCGTGATTCAGCAGCCCATGCTCGCCGCCGTACTCCTCGATCTGGTGATGGTGGATCGCGACCACTTCAGCCACGGTCAGATAGACGCGCTCGGCCATTTACTTGGCCAGTTTCTTATACAACTCACGATACTTTTCGTTGGAGCGGCGATAGGCGGCCATGACCTCAGGCCTCACCATGCGCTGCGAAGGGACCACGTTGTGCAGGTAATGCTCCAGCGCCCGCTCCAGCACAAACCGCTGCGACTGCCCGTTCTCTTTGGCGACGGAGACGAGCTCCGCGTAAAGTTTGGCGTCGATCTCCGGAGCGATCTTGACAGAACGCGGCACAGGTGCCTCTTGATCAGATTCTAGCTGCGGGGACTGGCAGTATCAAGATAAATCTAGAGGTTGCTACAGATCGCTGGCGAGAGTGCTCCGACGCGAAAGTCCTAGTCGCCGTGCGCGTGGACTCGTATACATCAACCGGCAGCTCTCCGCCGATCGCATAGCAATGCGGTCCGGCATCTGGGAACCTTCCAAGAGCAGTCAGGTGATAGTGGGGCGGAAGCGGTTCCAGTTCGCCCTCGGAGTCGTGGACGGCGCGTCTAGATTCTGAGCCATCGCAATCCACGGCTTCTTCCACGCGGAGATAAAGTTCTCTCGAATTTCTGGGATTGCGCAGACCCGATTTAGGGAAGCTAAGCTTCACGATGCACCTCCTTGAAGTGTCCGCAGCAGGGTAAACCTTCTCACACGAGTACCAGCGAATCGGGGTCGTGGCCCAACTTCTCCAGCAGAACGCGGCTTAGGGCGACAATATTGTTTGCGCTCAAATTCGTTTCCACGAAAATGTCACTAGCTGCGAGCTTGTGTGGTTTCCTAAGTTCTGCCGGATTCTTTGAAAAATATGGCCGCTTCTTCCCGCGGAGATCAAGCGCAACCTTTGCGAACGAATCCATGTGCCGAAGCCACAGATAGCTGCTTACCAGCTTCAACATCTCCGAGTATGAATGACAAGAAGCCGACTTGCCGTCTTTGTGGAGACCCTCCAGGCAAAATCCGTTTATGGGTTGATAACTGTAGTCCTTGCCCGGCTTGAGATGAGTGCGGCTGGCACCTTGGCTGGCGGTGGTCGTCGCAGCCGCAGGACGCGCCGCGACGATCTTGAGTTCGCGCCTTAATACGTCGTTCGGAGTGTCTTCGAAAGGCGCAGCCTTGCTTTTCAGATAATCCCAAACTTCATTGTCAATCCGAATCGTCGGCATCATTGGCCACCTCTTAACCCGCGGCCAGATTCCGGCCACGTTCAACATTGCAACAATGTTGCAATGTTAACGTCAAGAGAAAAATACCGGTTTCCTGAATGCCAAGCTCCTACCTCTGCAGCAGATCCACCGGCGCCGTGACATCGTGCACGCGAAAATACTTAGCCAGCGCCGGATACTTCCGCGCCACCGCCTCGTACATCGCATAAGCCACGTTGCGGTAGGAAACATGTCCCGCCGGCGTGGTGCGCAGCTCGGAGATGTAGACGGCTTCGGCGAAGTCCATCTTGAACAGTGCGCGCTTGCGATAGGCCAGCGGAATCGCGTACTGCGAATTCTCTTCCGCTTCGGGCGCGTTGCGCGCGGCGAGCTTCTCAACTGCTGCCTGCGTGCGCCGCATGGCGGCATCGAAGCGAGGACACACGCCGGCATCTTCCACATCGAGCAGCATCTCGTAGCCGTGCTGCGTGGTGAACCCCTGCATCACCTGGATGCAGCGGCGGTGACGGTGCATGTCGCGGAAGCCGCCCGTGTCCATGAGGATGTCGAAGCGGAACTGCTGCCCCGCGCGGAAGGCGCGCAGCATTTCGTCGTGCTTGCCGCGATGGCGAAGGCCAATGTCGATGATTTCGCGGCGGCGGCGCTCGCCCGCCACCTGCACCGCCTGCCGCACCTGCCGGTAAGAATGATGGCAATGCTCGTAGAGCAGCGTGGTCGCGATTTCAACTTCAAGCGGCTCTTCATCGAGCAAATCGACAATCGCCTTCGACGGCGCAAGCTGCTCGTGTGCCAGCAGTTCGCCTGCCGCCTGCCGCAGTTCGCGGCGCGTTTCCATCTCGTAGGAATTCGGATCGGCATACTTCACCAGCGTGGGCGCGACGCGCACCTCGCGCAGCAATTCAGCCTCAGCTCGCGCGCCAAGATCAGCATTCACCGCGCGGATTTTTTCCACCAGATCGCGCAACGACTCCGCATTCACGTTGTAAGCCGCCGACGTTGCCGCCTTCTTCAGCGACTCACCCAACTGACGGACTTCGCGGTGGGTATGCGAAAGCAGATGCGCCACCTGCGCTTCCAGCGTGCGCGCATTGACGATCTCGCCCAGCGACGTGTTCGTGGCCAGCGGCAGCAGATACCGGGTGATGTCGAAAGCCCGGGCCTTCAGCGTGCGTTCATAGGCTTCCTGCTTCATTTCGGCGGGCTTGGGCGTGATGCTGATCAGATACTGCGTCATGTGCGCCGAGAGCGCCTCGTACTCGGCGAAGAGAAAATCGAGAGTGCCACGGTAGAGCTTGCGGGCTTCGTCGTCGGCGCCGAAATCGGGGATGTAATAGCCGCTCTTCTTGAAATCCTGATAGCGGGTGGAGCGCTCCTGGCCGTCCCAGCGCTGTTCGTCGGCCAATTCGATCGCGGCGAGAATCGAAAGCCTCTCGACCGCCAGCGCAATGTGCGCCAGGTCGGCAATCGAGCGGTGACCGTATTGAAAGTAAAAGGTGTTGAGAAACTTCTCCGCCTTCTGCGCGCTGATCTCGCGGAGAGACTCTTTCATCGACAGCGCCGAGCGCGAATACTTGGCCATGGCGTAGGCCTGGATCTCAGGCTCGGCGCCGAATACGGCGAAGACTTCGATGGCAGGCTCCGCTGAAGGCTTTTCGACCACGGTCGGGCCATCGACCGCCGACGGTAGCTGCGTCGAGCGATGTCCAGACCTATTCGCGTCCACTGGTGAGGAATTCTTGTTGGAAGGCTCGGGCATGGCGATCACTTCATTCATGGCAGGTTGAGGCATGGGAGTGTCTGCATGGTACTTCGCAATGCGGCAACGCGCAATTGTTACAGGAATGACAACTCGACTTGCGGGGGGGGTTGTAAACTCGCAGTCTATGCGAAAACCCGGCATTGGGCGTAGTGGCCGCGTACGCGCTGCTGCTGTACACGTCGTTGGCGGCGCCAGCATACGCGCGGGCGCATCCCCCTCTCGATGCGGCGATGCTGGCGGCGTATGCGGCGCCTTGGCCGGTGGCGTTGGCTTGTTCGGTCGCTCGCCGTCAGGTTTATCGGGGTGAGATTCATCACGCCGCGTGGCCGCTGCAGGATGCTGAAGCGGAATTGGAAACGATCAGTGTGGCAGCTGCCGCGGGAATAGCGTTGCCGGATGAAGCGCCTTTTGCTGCACTTTGCCCGCAGGCTCGATGTGTTAATTTGGCGGCTGCAGCGCGCCGGATAGAGCGGCGGCGCGTATAATTCGGCGTTCCAACAGACGAATTGAAGATTCATTTCCAATCTGAAGATTCAATCGGGAGAATCCTAAAATGTCTCTTTCCGGGCGCGTGGCGCTGGTCACGGGAGCGTCGCAGGGCATTGGGCGGGCTTGCGCAGTAAACCTGGCTGGCGCAGGAGTGACGGTCGCCGTGGCCGCGCGCAATCGGGAAAAGCTCAGCGAAGTGGTGAACGAAATTAGCGCCGCCGGCGGCAAGGCGGCAGCGTTTGTGCTGGACGTCGGCGACGAGGAACAGATCAAGTCCGCGGTGAAAGCCATAATCGGGCAGTTTGGAAAAATCGACATCCTGGTCAACAACGCCGGCATCACGCGCGACCAACTCGTCATGCGCATGAAGCGCGGCGATTGGGATGCCGTGCTGCAGACCAATCTCACCTCGGCGTATCTCTGCATTCAGCAGGTGATTGGGTCCATGCTCAAGCAGCGCTGGGGACGCATCATCAACGTCACCAGCGTTTTTGGTCAGATGGGGCAGGCCGGGCAGGCGAACTACGCCGCGTCGAAAGCGGGATTGATCGGGCTCACCATGGCGATAGCGCGCGAAGTTGGATCGCGAAACATTACTTGCAACGCCGTTGCGCCGGGCTTCATCGAAACCGCCATGACCGCGGGACTGGGCGACGAGTTCAAGCAGACCGCGGTCGAGCAAATTCCGCTTGGCCGCGTGGGCGCTCCCGAAGACGTGGCCAGCGCCGTGGCGTTTCTGGCATCGGATGAAGCGTCGTACATCACCGGGCACGTGCTGAACGTGAATGGCGGAATGCTGATGGGATAGAACGCCTAGTCTAACGCCGCAGAATGTTCACCACCCTTCGACTTCGCTCAGGGCAGGCTCCGAACGCAGAGGTTACAGAGAAAACATGCAGACCGAGCAGAAACGACCATCGAGTTCCTCTGTGACCCCAGTGGTCCCCGCGGTGAAAGATTTGACGATTGCTCAAGCCGAGTCCCCAACCCAGATCGCACAAACCCGCGAGCTATTTCTTGAATACGCGCGATCGCTCGGCTTCAGCCTGTGTTTCCAGAACTTCGATCGAGAACTTGCCGGACTCCCGGGCGATTACGCTCCGCCCGAAGGCTGCCTGCTGATCGCGGAACATGCAGGCAATGTCGCGGGTTGCGTCGCGCTGCACAAGCTTGCATTGCCGAACCTTGAGTCCGACATCTGCGAAATGAAGAGGCTTTACTTGCGTCCGCAATTTCGCGGCAAGGGGCTGGGCCGCGCGCTCGCCGAACGCATCCTCGCCGAAGCCCGCCAGATCGGCTATCGCCACATGCGCCTTGACACCGTCGAACCGGTGATGAAAGATGCGGTCGCCATGTACCGCAAACTGGGATTCAAAGAGGTCGCTGCGTATCGCCCGAACCCGATCGCGGGGGCGCTGTACATGGAACGAATGCTGTGACCGGCTTCACTCGGCCATCTGATGGTCGCGATTGCCATCTCTGCTGCCGCCGCTTAAAATCTTCTATTGCGTCTTCTGCTTGGCTCGGTCTGTTCCTGTGAGGACTTTTGAACAAGGGCATTGCGATCTATCCCGGTTCGTTCGATCCGCCCACCAACGGGCACCTCGACCTGATTGAGCGGGGAGCGAAGATCTTTGAAGAACTGGTGGTCGCGATTCTGCGCAACTCGGAGAAGAGCCCGATGTTCAGCGTGGCCGAGCGGATGGAGATGTTACGGACGCTGACCGGGCATCTCAAGAATGTTCGCATCGACATGTTCGGCGGGTTGATGGTCGAGTATGCCAAGTCGATGGAAGCGGTTTGCGTGTTGCGCGGCATCCGGGCGGTAAGCGACTACGAATATGAATTGCAGATGGCGCTGCTGAACCGCAAGCTCGAACCCACGCTGGAGACGGTGTTCATGATGCCCGCCGACAAGTATTCGTATGTCAGCTCGCGGCTGGTGCGCGAAGTGGCGGAAGCCGGTGGGCCGGTAAGGGGTTTAGTGCCGGAGGTGGTTGAGCAGAAGCTGCGCGAAAAACTGGACCCGGCCTACAAGCTGCAGGGGGTTCACGAGATCACGGAAGTCCCGCGACAAGTCCCGCGAAAAGAAGTCGCGCGCAGGAGGAAAACGAAACCATGACCACTGCAACCACGGAAGCGGCACAACTCACCGACAGGATCAACCGCATCGAGCCTTCCGCCACGATGGCGGTGGTGGCGGAGGCGGACAAGCTGCGAACCCAGGGCATCGACGTGGTCGACTTCGGCGCGGGCGAACCGCACTTCGCCACACCGCAACACATCAAGGACGCAGCCATCTCGGCCATTCAAGGCAACTTCACCAAATACACCGCCGTCCCGGGCACGGCCGAGTTGCGCGACGCGATTGTGCACCGTCACTCCGTGGATTTCGATTCCAATTACCGGCGTGAGGAAGTAATCGCCTCCACCGGAGGCAAGCACGCGCTGTTCAATGCGATACAGGTTCTGGTGGATCACGGCGACGAAGTGATTCTGCCGGTTCCGTACTGGGTTTCGTTCAAAGATATCGTGCGCTATGCCGGCGGGAACTGCGTGCTGCTCGAATCGGACGAAGCCCAGGGATTCCGGGTGACTACCGAGATGGTCGCCCGGCTGATCACGCCGCGGACCAAAGCGATCATTCTCAACTCGCCGTCGAATCCTTCAGGAGCGGTCATGAAAGCGGAAGACATGACCGAGGTAGTTCGACTGGCGCACCAGCGCGGCATCTGGGTTTTGTCCGACGAGTGCTACGTCTACTTGAATTACACGGGCAAGAATTTTTCTCTGGGGTCGTTGCGCGAATTTCACGAGCGCGTAGTGGTGCTCGGATCGCTATCGAAAACCTACGCTATGACGGGCTGGCGCCTGGGCTACGCGCTGGCTCCGGCCGCGGTGGTGAGTGCGATGGCCAAGCTGCAGAGCCAGTCCACGTCGAATCCGACTTCGATTGTGCAGAAAGCGGCAGTGGCTGCGCTGAAAGGTCCGCAGGAGTGCGTGGAGCAAATGCGGCGGGAATATATCGAACTCCGCGATAATGTGGTGAAGGGCTTGCGCTCGATTCCGGGCGTGACCTGCACGTTGCCCGAAGGCGCGTTCTATGCCTATCCCAACGTGTCAGCGTTTTTTGGATCCGGAGGAGTGGAGTCGGCTTCAGACGTGGCCGGAAAGCTGCTCCGCGAAGCCCACGTGGCCACGGTGCCGGGTGAGGGCTTCGGCACCAGAGAACATATTCGCGTTTCCTATGCCACCTCGAAAGCCGAGTTAGATCGCGGCCTGGAGCGTATGCGGAAGTTCTTTGCCGCGTTGTGAGCGGCGGCGCAGCCTGGGTCTTCGTCCCGCGGGCTGAACTTTGCTTCGTGATTGTGCCGACGAGAGTCGATTAGGCTGCTCTGGTTTGCGGGGCGGCCTTTTGTTTGAGCGCAGATTTTAGGCGGCATAGATTTTACGCAGCAAAACTTTATGGAAAAGCTGTATCCACTGCTGATGCTGCCCGGTTTTGACCCGCGCCCCTGGGGAACGCACGACCTCTCGCCAATCTATCCCAATCACAAGTTTGAAGAAAAAATCGGCGAGGCGTGGTTGACCGGCGACAACTGCATAATTGCCAATGGACCTCTCACCGGGAAAACCCTGGCGCAACTGAGCGAGCAGTATGAGCGCGAACTGGTGGGCGCCGCCGCCCGCGATTCGCGGCGTTTTCCCTTGCTGATGAAGTTTCTATTCCCGCATGAAAAGCTTTCCGTGCAGGTTCATCCCGATGATGAGCGCGCACGCCAGGTCGGGCAGCCGTGGGGCAAGACGGAATGCTGGTACGTGGCGCACGCCAAGCCCGGAGCGCAGATCGCGCTGGGGCTGAAGCCCGGCGTAACGGTGGCGCAACTTGAACACGCGATCCACGAGAACCTCGCGGAAGAATTATTGAACTGGCTCAACGTCTACGCCGGCGACATGATTTATGTGGCCGGGGGAACAGTTCACACGCTGGGGCCGGGATCGGTGATCGTCGAAACCCAGCAACAGTCCGACACCACGTACCGCCTGTATGACTATGGCCGTGGGCGCGAACTGCATCTGAAAGAGGGATTGGCGGCGGTGAAAACGAAAGTTGCGTCAGGAAAGGTGATCCGGTCGGCCCCAGTGCAAATCCAGGGTGGTCAAAACCGTAGCTCGTCGCTGGTGGCTGCTCCGTACTTCGTGGTCGAGATGTTTGAGGCGAAAGCCGCGCTCGAGTTGAACACGGGCGACGATTCAGGCAAGAGTTCCGCGCAGATTCTGGTTGCGGTCGAGGGATGCGGCGTCGTGGAAGTTGCAGGAATGGAGCCGGTGACGCTGGCCCGGGGCGACGCCGTCGTAGTCCCCGCGTGCGTGAAAACCTTTACTGTGCGGCCGCAGTGGACACTTGAATTCCTAAGAGCGTATGTTCCGGGCAAGTCGCTGCCCGAGCCGGAAACAAGAATGTAATTCTCAAGTTTTGTGGCCTGGTTCAAGGTTCTGGTTTTGTGTTGGAAATGAAATGTACTCACCCATGAAAAACCGTGGCTAAGAATTCAAATTTCTACCCTGTGATTCTCGCGGGAGGGCGCGGCACGCGCTTCTGGCCTCTCAGCCGGAAGAAGCGCGCCAAGCAATTGCTCGCGCTCGACGGCAAGCAGACCATGATTCAGCAGACCGTCGCGCGCCTTCTGCTGCTGGCCTCGCCAAAGCGGTTTTGGGTGATTACGAACGGCGATCTTCGCCGCGCAATCGAGAAACAGCTTCCAAGACTGCCGAAGGCGCAAGTGCTGGCCGAACCGGTAGGAAGAAATACTGCTCCTGCCATCGGCCTCGCAGCTTTTCTTTTACTGCGTGAGAACGCCGACGCGGTGATCGGAATGTTCCCGTCCGATCACGTGATCGCCGATGAAAAGCGCTTTCGCGCCACGGTCGAGCGCGGTGCGGAACTCGCGGCCGCCGGAGAGAACATTGTTGTGCTCGGAATCAAACCTACGCGTCCGGAAACCGGCTATGGCTATATTGAAGCTGGAAATTCTCTTCGCGGCGAAGCTCTCCGCGTCCGCCGCTTCACGGAAAAACCCGACGCCGCCAAGGCCGCCGAGTTCGTGGCCGCGGGGAATTATTTCTGGAACAGCGGCATGTTCCTGTGGAGCGCTCGCACTCTGGCTAACGCTCTTAGGGAGCATCTGCCCAACACTGCGCCCTTGCTGGCGCAAATCGCCACGGCCTTCGGCACATCGAAGTTCGCCGCAACCTTCCGCCGCCTCTATCCCAAGTGCGAAAACATCAGCATCGATTATGCTGTGCTCGAGCCGCGTTCCGCGAAAGGCGAGCAGGCCGCCAACATTTTCTGTTTGCCTGCCGACTTCGGGTGGAATGACCTGGGCTCCTGGACCGCTCTGCACGAGCACCACATCAGCAAGAGCAAGCCGCCCGAAGGCAACATCATCCATGGCGCGGGTGTGTTCGTTCTTAACGCTCGCGGCAACTATGTTCACGCTCCGGGAAAGTTTGTTGCGGCGATCGGCGTGAGCGATCTGGTGGTCGTCGAAACCGACGACGCTCTGCTCATTACTACGCGGCAGCATGCGCAGGACGTTGGCAAAGTGGTGAAGTATTTGGACGAGAAAAAGCTGCACAAACTGGTGTGATCAAGAATAGCAGTTGCTCTCAACCCAACCGTTTCAAGCTAGAGTGAAACGGATTTGCCTGAAAGCGAGTGGAAATGTTGAAATTCAGTTCAAGTTTTGTGATGCCCTTGCTCGTCCTCGCTGTTTTCGCTTCCGTCTGCCTTGCAACGGACAAGAAGCAACTATCTGACGCTGCTGCCGCGGTCGACGCGAACTTGAAAACCTTCGCGGGCAAACAGTACGACGATGCGATGGGGAAAGAGTTTTCTGCAAAGTATCTGTCCAGCCTAAAGCAGTGCAAGCAGTCCATGCCTTCGGGCGCGAGCCTGGACCCGTTCGATATGTTCCTCAAACTCGATGCGGAGGGCAAAGTGCTGCAAGTACTGGTCTATCCGGAAACGGCACTGGCAGTTTGCGCCCGCACGGCCCTTCAGGATGGCAAGCTCAGCCCTCCGCCGCACGGAGACTATTGGATCAACATCCGCATGCAAACCAAGCGCTGACTTTTGCTGAAATTCTAGCTGCCTTTAAGCGACTGACGGCGAACACGTAATTGAATATGGCAAAAGACATCAAATTCGGAACCGACGGCTGGCGCGGCATCATCGCCGACGACTTCACTTTCGACAACGTGCGGCTTGTGGCCGGTGCCATCGCTTCCTACGTGCTGAAGTATGAAGACTCGCAGCACGGTGTCATCATCGGATACGACACCCGCTTCGCTTCCCAGCGTTTCGCGCGGGCGGCCGCGGAAACCATTGCCGACGCGGGCATTCCGGTAAAGCTCGCGAATGACTACACACCCACGCCGGCAGTTTCTTATGCCGTGAAGCACCGGGACGCTGCCGGCGGAGTGATGATCACATCGAGCCACAATCCGTGGAACTGGAACGGAGTCAAGTTCAAAGGCAAGTTCGGCGGCTCGGCCACGCCCGCCATTATGAAGAGAGTGGAGGAAGAGCTTCGCGCCGGAGCCACGCTCAAAGGGAAGAAAGCTGCCATCGAAGAAATCGATCTGAAAAAGCCCTATATCGCCGCCGTCTGCCGTTTCGCCGATGTCGATCTCATCGCCAAAACCAAATTCAAATTCGCGGTCGATGCCATGTACGGCTCGGGCCGCGGCGTGCTCGAAGGGATTTTCCGCGAGCGCGGGGTTCAGCACCTTGCGATCCGTCAGGAACTGAATCCGCTCTTCCCGGGCATTAATCCCGAACCCATCGAGCCGCATATCGCGCTGCTGCAACAGACCCTGCTCCGCGAGAAATGTGATGCCGGGCTGGCCACCGACGGCGATGCCGACCGCGTCGGCGCGGTTGCCGAAGACGGCGGCTTCGTCGATTCGCACAAAATTTTTTCGATTCTGCTGCGCTGGCTGCTGGAGCGCAAGAAGTGGCCGGGCGAGGTGGTGCGTGCCTTCAATACCACGCGCATGATCGACCGCATCGCCGCCAAGCACGGCCGAAAACTGCATGAAACTCCGATCGGCTTCAAGTACATTGCCGATCTGATGATGGAGCGCGACATCCTGATCGGCGGGGAAGAGTCGGGCGGC
The DNA here is from genome assembly GCA_003156805.1 of Acidobacteriaceae bacterium. Taxonomy (GTDB): domain Bacteria; phylum Acidobacteriota; class Terriglobia; order Terriglobales; family Acidobacteriaceae; genus Sulfotelmatobacter. Next base: position 11,320 of record PMHV01000050.1, read on the forward strand.
ATCGGCTACTCGCGCTTTCTGCCCGAACGCGATGGCGTGCTGAATTGCCTGCTGCTGGCCAATGTCATGGCGGACGAAAGCAAGCCGCTCGGCCAGTTGGTCGCGGACTTGCAGCGCGAGTTCGGCTCGCATTATTACGGGCGGCGCGATCTCCACATTTCAGAAGACGTGAAGCAAAGCGCGATTCAGCGCGCTCGCTCTCAAAGTACGCAGAGCCTGGGCCACTATCGCGTGCTCAAGAAAGAAAATCTGGACGGCATCAAGTTTTTTCTCGATGCGCCCACCAACGGAAGCGGAGCCGAGGCCTGGGTCTTGTTCCGCGCCTCGGGAACGGAACCGCTTCTGCGTTTATATTCCGAGGCCGCGTCGCCGGAGTTAGTAGATGAAATTCTCGCCAGCGGCGAAGCGTTCGCAAACAACAGCAGATAGCGCGGCCATGGCTGACGCAGGCTTCACTCCCTAAAGGAACGATAACTCCGCGGCCGAGCGTAATCTCAGAATCAAATCCAGATCTTCCCGCGCTTAGCGCTTAATGCGATACTGCAGACAAGCATGACCGCTCCCCCCAACTTGGCCTCGGTTGCACCGGATACTCCGGAGGCCCGCCGCTACAACCGCATCCGGCGCTGGCTGGAGCTTTCGAACTTTGTCGTCGGCTCCGCTTTTCTGGTGGTTCTGCTGGCCACAGGCTGGACGGGCTGGCTGCGCGATCTCGCCTACCGCTGGGGATTTCAGAACTACACGCTCGCGGTTTTTCTCTACCTTCTTCTGCTGTTGTTGATTGGAAAGGCGCTCGGCTTCGGCCTGGATTACTACGGCTTTCGGCTGGAGCGGCGTTTCCAGCTTTCCACACAGAGATTTCGCTCGTGGATCTGGGACGAAGCCAAAGGCTTTCTGGTCAGCCTGATCCTTGCGTCGATCGTGGTGGAGTTGCTGTATTTCACGATTCGCCAGTCCCCGCAGCATTGGTGGGTAGTCACGTGGGCGCTCTTCATGGGACTGTTTATCGTTCTCGCCCAACTCGCCCCGGTCGTGCTGTTCCCAATCTTCTACAAATTCGAACCCCTCGACAACGAAGATCTCCGGCGCCGACTGGTTCAGCTCAGCGAGCGCGCCGGTTCTGGCGTCCGCGGAGTCTATCGTTGGAAGCTCTCGGAGAAAAGCAGGAAGGCCAATGCCGCGCTCACCGGAATCGGCCGCACCCGGCGGATCATCCTGGCGGATACGCTCCTGGATAACTATTCTCCCGAAGAAATCGAAGCCGTGCTCGCTCATGAGCTCGGCCATCACGCCCGTCACCACATACTGAAAAGCATTTTCGTGCAGGCCGGGATTACGCTGCTCGGGTTCTTCCTGGCGAACTGGACGCTGCACTATGCCGTCGATCACCACATGTTCGATGGGATCTCCGATTTCGCCAATCTGCCTTTGCTGGTGATCGTGGTCAGCGCGCTTTCGCTTCTGCTGATGCCGGCGCTGAATGCTTATTCGCGCTACAACGAGCGCCAGGCTGACCAGTATGCGTTTGAATCGGTCGTGAGCGTCGAGCCATTTATTTCCGCGATGAACAAGCTGGCCGCGCAGAACCTCGCCGAACGCGCACCGTCCCGGTGGGTGGAATTGTTATTCCATTCGCATCCAGCAATCTCGAAACGGGTCGCGGCAGCGGAAGAGTGGAATCGCACGCAAAATGTGGAGCTACAGGCAGAGACAAAGACCTTGATCTGACGGTATCGCTATCGCCGCCTGGAAGTTTTCCCCGAAAAGCTAACGTTCTTGCAGTATCCTGGTCACCCGCTGCAAGTCTTCTTCCGTATCCACTCCGATCGAATCGTAAGGCGTTTCGCCCACATAAATCGCAACGCCATTCTCCAGAAATCGCAATTGTTCCAGCCGTTCGCTCTTCTCCAGCGTAGATTCGGGCCACTCGACAAACCGGTCGAGCGCCGTCTTGCGAAAGGCGTAGAGACCTAGATGTTTGAAGTAGAGGGGACTTGTGCCGTCGCGGTCAAACGGAATCGTAGCGCGGGAGAAATACAGCGCGCGGCCGGTCGAGTCCGTCACCACTTTTACCGCGTTGGGATTGTCGATTTCTTCCTGCGGACAGCGAGTCATCACGGTTCCCACCTGCACCGCCGCGTCGCTCATCACCCCAAGCAGCGCAGCGATGTGCTCTTGCCGTATAAGCGGTTCGTCTCCCTGCACATTCACATAAACATCGGCAGCGACTGAGTTCGAGACCTCATGCACGCGCTCAGTCCCGCTGCGATGCCGGGCAGAAGTCATTCGAACGTGCCATCCATGCTCGCGGCACACCGCCAGAATCTCCTCGGAGTCGGTAGCTACGACGACATCATCTAAAAGAGCCGACGAGCGGACGGCTTCATACACGAGCCCAACCAACGGCTTGCCCGCAATCTCGCGCAGCATCTTGCGCGGGAGCCGCGTCGAAGCCAAGCGTGCCGGAATAATGGCAACCATTTTCATGGACTAAATAGTTTCCAGTTTCCTGGCGCATCTGGCAAGCCCGGAGTGCGGACCCGATTCCCCACGAGTTCCGAGCCTGACATCGTAAGATTTCAGATCTCGGACCCTTTCCCACAAGGTCCCAAGCGCAAAACATGGGTGTGGCCGCCAAAAGTCTGAGGTCTGATCCTGGCTCAGATTATGCGTAAGGCTGGTCTAGTACGGAGTGAATAGAGCTAGAGGTGCCGCTTTTTACATTGGGATGGTTATTGTCAGTCCTTAAAATCACCTCATGCGCTTCTCGTGAACTGCAAACCATCAGCGGGCTTATGCAGCAAGCGATCCGCAATCTCTCGGCTGCGCGGACAGAGCTATCGCGGGTAGAGGAACTATGGCTCGCATGCTCGTTCCGTGACCGTCCGATTCGATTTCAAACCTGCCGTTCAGCTCATTCATTCGCTCGCGCATTCCAGCCAGTCCGACGCCCGTTTCCGAGCTTGCCTCGCGGAGCCGATTCAACCGCTCCATTGATATGCCGCGTCCGCGGTCCCTAATTTCAAGCACCACAGTTTCGTCTTGGTGCTGGAAACAGATGCTGACCTCCAAAGCTCCCGAGTGGCGATGCACGTTGGTTAAACTCTCCTGCAGTACACGGAAAAGGGCAGTCTCGATTGTGATTGGTAATCGCTCCCGCTTGGCCGCCAGGTCCAAGCTGACCTTAATACCGCTTCGCTTGGCGAAACCCTCGGCATACCACTCCGCGGCGGAATGGAAACCTACCTCATCCAACAGCGGGGGATGCAGCAGATAAGACATGGTGCGAATTTCCTGAAGCGCCTGGTCAGCCAATGCTGCAATCTCGGACGCCGCACCAAACGTGCACGGATCCCGTTTCAATTGTTCTTGAAGGATCGCTACGCTTATCTTCAGAGCGGTCAGCGTTTGGCCAGTACTGTCGTGCAAGTCACGAGCCACCCTTCGCCTCTCCTCGTCTTGCACCTTGAGAAGCCGCTGGGAAAGGTTCTGCAGTGCCGCTGTGCGCTGTAAGACCAGAGTACTAAGTTGCGCGTTAGAGAGCGTTAATTTTCTCGAACGTCTTGAAAGAATCCACATAGGTCCTCCTCAGATGCGGTGGGATGACACGAACGTTTCTTTCTGGTCTCTAGATTCTCGCATTCAGAGTCCCGAGAATCTGATCACAATTGCACACGCGACCTGAATGAAGCTGCTAAGTCGTTGGCGATGGAACGGATACGGGCGCCAAGTCTGAGTCTGGAGAGAGGAGCCATCGGGCTTCTTGCCGATACCAACAGTCGCTTTGCCGAGTATTGCACCCAAAGAGCGAGTTAGGGAATCAGCCGTTGTGAGCAGTACTGATCAGTCGAGATTCATTCCTATCGCGCATAATCGATAGTGGCGATGTCCACACGCTGAGTCGGCCGCTTTGGCAAAAGAAATGAAGACCGCAAACAACAGACCTGATTTCAATGCCCACGACTTTCTTTCCACCATTGGGAAGGGGAGAGATATGGTGTCTTTTCAAAAGAGGAGTTCGATCTTCGCTCAAGGCGATTCTACGGATGGCCTGTTCTTTATTCAAAAAGGGAAGGTGCGGCTCAGTGTTGTATCGGAAGGCGGGAAAGAAGCAACGCTTGGCATTTTGGGCGAAGGCGATTTCTTTGGAGAAGGCGGCCTTGCCGGGCAGCTCATACGCATGTCGTCTGCAATCGCAATGACCGACTGCGCTCTTCTGCACATCGAGAAGAAGGCGATGATGCTTGCGATGAGTCTGGAACCAAAATTGTCGGCCATGTTTGTCAAATATTTGCTGAAGAGAAACATCCGATATCAGGATGACTTGGTCGATCAACTTTTCAATTCGAGCGAAAAGCGGCTGGCACGAGTTCTTCTGTTGATGGCGCATTTCGGCAAGGCAGGGGTTTCCGAAATGTCGGTCCCCAGACTAAGTCAGGAGACTCTGGCAGAGATGGTGGGGACGACTCGTTCGCGTGTCAGTTTCTTCATGAACCGATTCAGAAAGCTCGGCTTCATCAACTACGACGTTGGCGATAATTTACACGTCCACAGTTCACTCCTTAACGTTGTTCTTCACGATGACGACGGAGCAACCTTGACTAGGGAGGCCAAGATCTCAACCCACAAGGGTCTCGAACCGCCTGCAAAGCCCGGCGGACCGCCCGACAAACAGCGTGCGAGAAGGTCACCCCTCCCCAGCCTTTGACCGACGCCGGAAGTGAATGGCACATCCGAAAACAATTCTTTGTCTGCTGCTGCAAAATGCCGATCGTCTGTTTGGGAGGGCCGGAAGAGAAGCCCACGGACGGACAAGCTGATTATAGCGAGTGGTCCTGGCAGTTCCGATCCTTGGCGCCGCAGATCTCGCAGATTTCGGAGATCTTCAACAAGCTCTCAACCCCAAAACATGTGGGACACCACCAAGGTCCGAGTTCCAAATCCCTGCATCGGAAGCCAACTCCGATCTCACGTTTGACGCCGTGGGTTTGACACTGTTTTGCAACGGCTCTTAGAATCAAAAATTGGACGCAGTGCACCGCACCGGTTCGTTGCTTCCTAAGCGGCGGGAGAGAGCGCCAGTCCGAACCCATGCATGGCGTTTCTCTGCGTCTTGTTCGCACGTGGCGGCGTAGCTCAGGTGGCTAGAGCGACGGTCTCATAATCCGTAGGTCGTTGGTTCGAGTCCAACCGCCGCCACCAAAGAATCGGTGACTTGCAAACCTGCCGATTCGTTTTCTTCTGTGAATTTCATGGGTCGTAGAAGTTCTCGGGAGGCAAGAATGTCGTTCCCGCACGGCTGCGAGTTGCCTGCAGAGCGCAACGTGTGGTGCAATTCACTGCAATGAACCGTCGAGATTTCATTCGCCTCTCGGCCGCGGCTTCTGCGGCTGCTTTTCACCACCCACTCACTTTTGCCGAGATCAACCCCATGGCCTCGGTCCGGCTGACTCTTCGTACAGACCGGCTTGGCCATAAGATCGGCGACGACTTCACCGGGCTGAGTTATGAGTCGGCGCAGCTCGGGAATCCGCATTTCTTTTCTGGTGACAGTACGGACCTGGCCGGGTTTATAAAGCGGCTGGGGACTTCAGGCGTTCTGCGGATAGGGGGCAACACCAGCGAGTACTGCTACTGGACTCCGAATCCTGCAAAACCGGCGAACATACAGAACAATATCGACAGCATGCGCACGGGGGACAGGGCGAATCCCATTGCGTTTGGATTGTCCGTCGGTCCAGACACTGGGCACAAGGCGCCTGCGCCGGTGAATATTACGCCGCTGGCGATCCGCCATCTGCGCGAGTTCCTCGACGCCTGCGGTTGGAGGCTGATCTATGGTTTGAACATGGGCACAGGCATGGCTGAAGATGCCGCAGATGAGGCAGCCTGCGTGATGGACGTGGCCGGTTCGAAGCTGATTGCATTCCAGTTGTGCAACGAACCTGATCTATTCTATCGCAACGGGATTCGCCCGGCAGATTATGACTTCAGACAATTTGCCGGCGAATGGCAGCGCTTCTACCAGACGATCCGCGTGCGCGTTCCGAATGCACCCTTTGCCGGACCGGATACGGCGTACAACAATGAGTGGCTCGTACCCTTCGCGAAGCAATTCAAACGTGAGGCGGTGTTCCTTTCGCAGCACTACTATGCGGAGGGTCCGCCGACGGATCCTTCGATGACGATCGAACGATTACTCGGGCCAAATCCCAAGCTGCAGGCCGAGTTCGAGGGAATGAAGGAAACGATGCACGAATCTGGCTTACCATTCCGGCTGGCGGAAACGAACTCCTGCTACCAGGGAGGCAAGCCGGACGTCAGCGACACTTTTGCCTCCGCTCTTTGGAGTGCGAATCTCATGTTTCAGCTTGCGTCCGAGGGGGGCATGGGGATCAACTTTCACGGGGGCGGTTATGGCTGGTACACCCCGATTGCCGGAACGCGGGAAGATGGATTTTTGGCGCGGCCGATCTATTACGGCATGTTGCTATTTGCGCAGGCCGGAACGGGGCAGCTTTTGGAGAGCAAACTCGAACCGTGGGAACGGGCGCCGCTGCTGACGGCTTATGGCCTCCGCGGCAATACAGGAGCAATCAAAGTAGCGGCTTTCAATAAGCATCTGGATCGGGGCGTTCGACTTACCATCGATGCTGGACAACGTGCACAGCGCGTGAGTTCGGTTCGTCTCCACGCACCGCGAGTGGACGATACAACCGACACTACCTTCGGCGGGGCGACGGTGGGCGCAGGCGGCGCATGGTCCGCCATGCGGGAAGAAACACTGTCTGTAGAGAACGGAGCTGCAGTTATCGAACTGTCGGCAGCAAGCGCTGCCCTGATCACGTTCGAGCGTTGAATGATAGCGCATAGACAAGAAACCAGTTGTGCGCGCGGTCGACGGTTTATTCCCGCTCGCCACTTGAGGTGTTCAGGTTTGGCGTCGTTTTCACCACCGCTAGAAGGGTTTCTGGCACTTTCTGCCATCTTCAACTCAGTGCTGTAGAATGTCGCCTTGGCGCTGCAATCGGGCCCGTAGCTCAGCGGTTAGAGCAGTGGACTCATAATCCATTGGTCCAAGGTTCAAATCCTTGCGGGCCCACCAACCGTTTCCCGTGGTAAGTCTCTGAGGATCGAACAGGAATTATACGTTGACGCTTTTCATCATGTGCTCTGGATAGCGAAGCCCGGCGGCGGCGCCGGTCGGGAAGACTTGGTTGATGCGCTGCCAGTCCTGCGCACTGAGCTTCACGTCCAGGGCGCCGACATTCTCTTCCAGATACTTGCGGTGCTTCGTGCCGGGAATCGGCACGATGTCATCGCCCTGCGCCAGCACCCAGGCCAGCGCCAGTTGCGACGGTTCGCAGCCTTTCTCTTTCGCGATGTCTTCCACCCGCCGAACCAGGTCGAGGTTCTTCTGAAAATTATCGCCTTGAAAGCGCGGCGAGTTGCGACGGTAGTCGTCGGCCGGAAGATCTTCGAAGCGCTGGAACTGCCCGGTGAGAAACCCGCGGCCCAACGGACTGTAAGCGACAAAGCCGATACCGAGTTCGCGGCAGGTGGCGAGAATCTCAGCTTCGGGATCGCGTGTCCAGAGTGAGTATTCGGTTTGTAACGCCGCGATGGCATGCACTTTCACGGCGCGGCGAAGAGTTTGCGGCGCCGCTTCGGAAAGCCCGATGTGCCGAATTTTTCCTTCATGCACGAGTTTCGCCAGCGCGCCAACGGTTTCTTCAATCGGAGTATCGGGATCGACGCGATGCTGGTAGTAAAGATCTATCGTTTCGATTCCCAGCCGCCGCAAGCTGCCTTCGCAGGATTGCCGAATGTAATCGGGTTTGCCGTTCACGCCGCGCACCGTCGGATTTGCGGGATCGCGCACGATTCCGAATTTCGTGGCCAGCACAACTTTGTCGCGCTTGCCTTTGATGGCGCGGCCAACCAGTTCTTCGTTCTTGTACGGGCCGTACATGTCTGCGGTATCGAGAAAAGTGATGCCCAGTTCGAGAGCGCGGTGAATCGTGGCGATGGATTCATTGTCATCGCGCCCGCTATAAAACTCCGACATACCCATGCAGCCGAGTCCAAGGGCTGAGACTTTGAGGCCGCTGCGTCCAAGTTCACGAAATTGCATGATGGCTCCTGGCGGAAGACGATACTGCGGGGTTTTCGAGACGGCCCGCAATTCCTAAGAGATGCGCGAGCTTGGCGCGGTGGCTCAGGTAATTTGTGAGTCCTCGGGTATCCCGGCGCATCATTTATCCGCTGTATGTTATCTCTGCAGAAACTGGCGGAATTCATGAGTCAAGTGCCTATCTGGTTTGAACGCAAGTTCGAGTTTTCGTTTCCGGTGGAACTGTATCCGAATCTGCTGGCGCGCCTGCGCGGCACTCCCGCGAGAGTCGAAGAAGTGCTGCGTGGCCGTTCTCAGGAAATCCTGACCAGGAAACCGCAAGAAAAGTGGTCGGCTCAGGAACACGCTGGGCACCTGCTTGACCTCGAACCGCTATGGCTGGCGCGAGTGGGCGATTACCTTGCGGGCAACGCGAAACTCACCGCGGCAGACTTAAAGAATCGAAAAACCGACGAAGCAAATCACAGCGCGCGTCCGCTGGAACATATCCTGACGGAGTTCCGCGCCGCAAGAGCGAAACTGCTGAGGCGCGTGGACGAACTGGATACCTCGCTATTTAACCGAGCCATTCCGCACCCGCGTCTGAAGATTCCAATGCGGCTGGTTGACCATTTATATTTTGTCGCCGAACACGACGATCACCATCTGGCGCGAATCTGGGAACTGGTCAACACAATCCGGTAGAGCGCGGGGCGACATCAGAGTTGGACCGCGATCATCGAGCGGGGATCATTGGACGTCGATCAGTGGCTTGGTCCGGGCCACCACTTCGCCAATTTGTACTGCTGGTACCTCTGCCGCTTTGAGGGACCGTATGAGCTGCGCGGAGTGCGCGGATGCTGCCGAAATCAGCAAGCCTCCGGCGGTCTGCGGATCGAAGAGGATCGTGCGTAGGTCGTCGGGAACTTGATCGTCGTATCCCACGAGACATTCGGCGAAATCGCGGTTGTTGTTGAGGCCGCCGGGGATGTATCCAGCACGAACACATTCGAGCGCGCCCGCGAGAATCGGGATGCGGGTGGCATGAAAACGGACTGAAACGTTGGACGCCAGCGCTAACTCACGCGCGTGACCGATCAAACCAAACCCGGTCACGTCGGTCATGGCATTCACGCGAACTTTCTCAGCATCGAGAATTTCGGCGGCGCGTTTGTTGAGCGTGGTCATCGATTGGACTGCGGCATCGATCCACGCGGGTTCGGCTTTGCCCTTCTTGATCGCAGTCGAAATCACGCCCGTGCCTAGCGCCTTGGTGAAGATGAGAACGTCGCCGGGCTGGGCACCGGCGTTAGTGAGAATGTTTTTCGGATTGACGAGTCCGGTGACGGCGTATCCGAACTTGGTTTCTTCGTCGCGAATGCTGTGGCCGCCGATCACGGTACAGGCAGCCTCGATCATCTTCGACAAACCGCCGGCGAGGATGCGTTCAAGAATCCCGAGATCGGCTTTTTCGGGGAAACACACCAACGCCAGCGAGGTTAGCGGCTTTCCGCCCATGGCGTAGACGTCGCTCAAGGCATTGGTCGCGGCGATCTGGCCGAAGACATAGGGATCGTCTACGACCGGCGTGAAGAAATCGACGGTCTGCACCAGAGCTTGATCGGGCGCGATCAGATACACTCCGGCGTCGTCGGCGTGGTCGAAGCCGACTAGAACATTCGGGTCGTGTTGCCGGGCTAATTTCCCAAGCACCGTGTCCAGCGCCGCCGGACTCAGCTTGGACGCTCAACCCGCAGCTTTCACCGACTCCGTCAGGCGGAATGGCTTTGCATCCGACATGAATTCATTGTACCGAGTTGCGTGTGAGGCATTCGGTCGGCGGCGGGAAGATTCATTACCACGGAGTCTCGGAGACACAGAGGAATTCCAAGAAGATGGCAAAAAACGAAACTATGCGATTTTCTGCGTGACTCCGTGGTGAAACTCAAGATGTTTGTTACTTCAGAGCGACCTCGGTGATTTGTATGTCCGGATACTGATGATTCCACTGCGCCGAGATGCTTTCGAAGGTCAGTCGAAACGGCAGGCTTTGACCGGGAGCGAGCGGCGAGACGCTGATGTCGACCGCATCGGGATACGGGCCGCTGGTCTTCAACACGCGCAATGGAACTTCTTCGCGCTGGGCTAGTTGCCCCATGTCGTCTTTGAATTGGACCTCGACCATCGCGTGCGCGACAGTCCTGGCGCCGGCGTTGGTGACGCTTCCGTCGATATAGCTGACGGTTGCGCCGACGAAATTCTCGGCCGCGCTCATTTTGAAATCGGAAAGCTTCAGGTTCGTGGCGTAAGCAGGCGGTCCGGATGTGCCCTTGGGCTGGCTGCGCAGAAGCAGGGCAACAATGAGGGCGATGGCGATGACTACGGCCACGGCGATGGCGATGGTTCGCCGGCTGGAATCGCGCTCTTCGGCGACCGGAGTTGGCTGGATAAGCCCGCCCATGAATGAGATTGTAGACGGTTGAGTTTTGATTGTCGATTTCCCGGAGAACAATTCCAGAGGACGAGATGCTGCGAGAACGACGTGCGGTTATTCGCCGCCGACCGTAAGTCCGTCGACGCGGATGGTTGGCGATGCAATGGAACCGCGGAACTCGAGGTCGTTGGCAATTTCGGAGATGTTGAAGAACAGGTCTTTCAGATTTCCCGCCACCGTGATCTCTTCGACCGGATAAGTTAACTCACCGCCAGAAATCCACAACCCGGAAGCGCCGCGAGAATAGTCGCCGGTGACGAGGTTGACGCCCATACCGAGAAACTCGGTGACATAGAGACCGTCCTTGATGCCGGAAATCAAATCTTCCGGCGATTTTGTTCCCGCCTGCAGGAAGTAGTTGCCCGGGCCAATACCGGGCGTGCCGGCAAGTCCGCGGGAGGCACTGCCTGTGGTTTGCAGGCCCAGCTTTTTCGCGGTGTAAGTGTTCAGGAGATAAGACTTCAGCACTCCGTTTTCGATGACCACGGTGCGGCGGGTGGGCACGCCTTCCCCATCGAACGGGCTGGTGCCGAAGCCGCCAACGATCGTGCCGTCATCGATGACGCTGACGTTGTCTCCCGCGATTTTCTCGCCCAGCTTGCCGGCGAGGAACGATGCGCCGCGGTAGACCGAGTCGCCGTTCACGCCCTCGAAAATGTGATCGAGGATGGAAGTGGCAACCATGGGATCGAAAACTACCGGCACCTGCGCGGTCTTGGCTTTGCGCGCGCCCAAGCGGCGAAGAGTGCGCTGGGCCGCGATTTTGCCAACCTGCTCTGGCTGGTCGAGCTTCTTCAGCGTGCGCGCCACAGAAAACCAGTAGTCGCGCTGCATGGCGCCGTTTTCGGTTTGTGCGATCGGCACGGCAGCCACCGAGCAATACGAGCGGCGATATTCGCCGACAAACCCATGCGAATTGGCCAGCACTTTGCGGCCGGTGGCCGCATCGAACGATCCGCCCTCGGAGTTCTTGATGCGCGGATCGAAATCGAGCGCGGCTTTTTCGGCGCGGCGCGCATACTCGATGCGTTCGGCACCGGGCAGGGAATAAACGTCTTCGTGATAGAGAGCGAGATCGCCCGTGAGCGAGCCGAGTTGCGAAGTCTCAGGAATTCCTCCAAACGGATCTTCCGAGGTGATCTTTGCCAACTCCAGGGCCGACTTCACCATGCGGTCGAGGCCTTCGCTCGAGAAATCGCTGGAGTAAGTGCTGGCGGCGCGCTGGCCGAAAAACACACGCACGCCAATGGATCTGGAGCCGGCCTCTTTCAGAGTCTCGACCTGGCCGAGCCGAACCAACGTGGAGAATTCATCGCCTTCGCGCACCACGCACTCGGCGGCGGTTGCGCCGCCGTACATGGCGCGGCGGACGATGTCCTGGGCGAGTTCGCGGAGGTCGGTTTCCAGTTTCGGGTTTCCGGTTTCTAGTTGGCTAGAGGGCATAAGAAGAAAATCTTTTACCACGGAGTCACAGAGACACGGAGAAAAGCAAGAACCAGAAAAACCTAACTTAAGAATTTCTCTGTGTCTCTAATGCCTCCGTGGTGGAACGAGCAGTTCACTGCATGAAGCCGCCAGGATCTTTCTTGGCCGTGCCGCCGACGGTAAGACGATCAATCTTGATGGTTGGGATACCGACGCCGACCGGTACCGCCTGGCCATCTTTGCCGCAGGTTCCGACGCCTTCGTCGAGTTTGAGGTCGTTGCCTACCATCGAGACGCGTGTGAGCACGTCGGGGCCGTTGCCGATCAGCGTTGCGCCTTTGATGGGTGCGGTGATCTGGCCGCCTTCGATCATGTAAGCTTCGGAGGCAGAAAATACGAATTTTCCGTTGGTGATATCGACCTGCCCGCCGCCAAAGTTCACGGCGTAAATGCCGTGCTTCACGGAGCGAATAATGTCTTCCGGATTGTCCTGGCCGGCGAGCATGTAGGTGTTGGTCATGCGCGGCATGGGAATGTGCTCGTAGCTCTCGCGGCGTCCGTTGCCGGTGTCGGCGATGCCCATCAGGCGGGCGGAGAGCTTGTCGCTCAGATAGCCTTTCAAAATTCCTTTTTCGATCAGCACGGTTTCCTGCGTGGGCGCGCCTTCATCATCTACATTCAAAGACCCGCGGCGCCAGGGCATGGTTCCGTTGTCGATTACCGTGCAGCCTTCGCTGGCTACGCGCTTGCCGATCAGGCCGGCGAAGGCGGAAGTCTTCTTGCGATTGAAGTCGGCTTCCAATCCATGGCCGACGGCCTCGTGCAGCAAAACGCCGGGCCAGCCCGGGCCGAGTACGACTTCCATTTCGCCCGCGGGAGCTTCGCGCGCATCGAGTTGAAGAATCGCCTGCCGCGCCGCTTCTTTCGCAAAAAATTCGGGATTCTTATCGCCGAAGAAGAAATCGAGCGCCACACGTCCGCCGCCTCCGGAGTTGCCGCGAGCCGAGTTGCTTTCGGTCTTGGCAATACATCCAACGTTCATGCGGGCCAGCGGCTGCGAGTCTTCGGCAAAAGTTCCATCGGAACCAATCACAAGGATGTTGCGCAACTCGTCGGCGTAGCTGGCGCGAACCTCCTTGATGCGGGGATCGTAGGCGCGGGCCGCTTTGTCGGCGCGCGTCACCAGTTCCACCTTGGCGGTAATCTCTGCATCCACCGAAGGCAGCGTCACGGGGTAGAGACTGCGGGCAGGCTTTTGCCGAAAGCCTGCGACTGGAGTTTTCGCCGGAGCGCTGGCAATCAGGGCCGCAGTGCGGGCAGCGTGCAGGATGCGGTCCGAAGAAAGATCGTCGGTGTAAGCGTAGCCGGTGCGCTCGCCGGATACGACGCGCACGCCGCAGCCGGCGGAAATACCCTGCGAAGCGGACTTCACCATCGACTCATCCACCATGAGCGCGGTAGAGGAAAGGTATTCGAAATAAAGATCGGCGTAGTCGCCGCCTGCCGAAAGCGCGGCTGCAAGGTAGCGTTCCAGGTCGCGTTCGGCAAGGCCGTAGTGATCGAAGAAAAAGCGTTGTCTATCCACGTCGATTAGATGCCGCCGGGCCGCTGGCAGACTCATTTGGGCGGTAGCTTCATTATCCCACACCAATCCCGGAGGGCGGCACGAGAGTGCAAAAACATCCACAGCAGAGATGTGACGATGGTCACTTGTCACAGACGGGAGACCTCCCAGCAGTAGACAATTCGGGCCATGACGCCAGAATTGCTAAATCGCACCGTTCAGGATTTTCTCAGCGAAGCCAGCGGAGCGATCGTGCTGGAAGACGGAGCTGTCGCATTCGACCTAACGCGCTCTAAGTATTCGATTTCGGGCGAGTACAACAAATGCCTGCTGCACTTGTGGTCGGCGGAGCGGAATGTGGTGCGGCGTGTGCTCGACGCCGAGGTCAAGAATGCAACTCTGCGGTTGGCGGTGCAGCGGCTGGGACAATCGCGTCCTACCAAGTTGGAAATCTGCCGCGAGCGCGACCGGCGGTCGCCTTCGGCGAAGAAAGCTGCGCGGGCCGCCTACGAGCACAAACTGCGGCGAACGCTGGAGCGGCACTTTCCAGCCTTCACCATTGCGCGGCTAAGCACCGGTATGGACCTGGAGAAATCTTTTGGGCCGGTCTATGCGCGAGGATTGCTGCGGCAGGGCCGGTCGGCTTTTGCCATCCTCGGCGTGAACGCGCGGGAGACGCAAGCGTCCGTCGATGCGGCGCTTACCTTCGGCATTCTGTGGCTGGACGTGTGCCGGCAATCGCAAGCGGGGAACGTTCTGGTAGAAGGCCTCAAGCTTTTTGTTCCGCAGGGAACGTCAGCGCTCGTCCGCGAACGGATGGCGAATCTGAATCGGGAAGCGGCCAAATGGACACTGTACGAACTGGATGAGCGGCACGACGCGTTGGTTGAGATCGACTGCGCCGACCGCGGCAACGTCACAACCCGGCTCTTGTATGCCGCGGACGAACAGGCGGCGCGCGAGCGGTTTGCGGAGTCGATTGTGAAGATCCAGAATCTGTTGCCACATTGTAAAGTTGCGGTGCTCTCGGCCGCGGAAATTGCTTTTCGCTGGCGTGGTTTGGAATTTGCACGCGCGCGGCTGGGAGCCGAAGCGGGATCGTTTCGCGATATTCAGGAGATTGTTTTCGGTGTGGGCGCGGAAGAGAAAATTCTGGAAGATCGCAACGAAGGCAGGTTCAGCGAGCTCGTGAACTGCTTGCGTGACGTTCGCCATCCCTATGGCCCCCACCAGCATCCGCTGTGGCGGATGCATCCAGAACGCTGGCTGGAGTCTCTGGTGGTGAGCGATGTGTGCGTAGTGGATGAGAAGCTGGATTCATCGCGGCTGTATTCGCAGGTCCCGGCATTTTCCGCCGCCGACCGCGCCATGATCGACGTGCTCACCACCACGCGCGATGGACGGTTGGCCATCGTGGAACTGAAAGCCGACGAAGATATTCACTTGCCGCTGCAAGGGCTTGACTACTGGTCGCGCGTGGAGTGGCACCATGCGCGAGGCGAGTTTGTGCGATTCGGATATTTCAGCGGACGCGAGCTGTCGAAGGAAAAACCACTCCTGTATTTGGTGGCTCCTGCGTTACATGTACATCCGGCTACCGACACGCTGCTGCGCTACATTTCACCCGAGATTGAATGGGAGTTCGTAGGCATTGACGAAAGATGGCGTGAGGGAGTGAGAACGATTTTCCGCAAGCGATCAGCACATAACGCCACCCGCGCCGGCGCGGACATGCAGAGAGCTGCCGGTTTCTGACCGCGCTTGCGCGTGCGCTTGGTGCATCTTTTTCATTCTGGCCACGCCGCCAGCGCCCGCCGTACATCCACAAGTTGAGCGAGATGATAAGCGTTGTGGTCGGCAACCAGTAAGGCCTCACGCAAAACGGTCTGGCCGTCGCCCCATGGAATTCTGGCGTACAGGTCGGTCTTCGGATTCGTGACCAGGTCTTGCATAGCATTCATGTCTTTGCGGAATTGCTGAACGGTTTTGTCCCACGCGGCAGAGCTAGGCGGACCTTCCTCTTTCGGCCAGTAGCCCTCGGGCCATGGCGGAGACACATGCTTCGCGTTGCGGCTGAACTCAAGGATGTCCGATTGCGCAAGACGCATATGTTCGAGTAGCATCCAAGCCGAGTGCGCTAAGCCGGACGGCTTTACGCCGCGAAGTTTCGCCGGCATTTGCTTGATCGCGGCGTCAAACTTGACGTGCGCTCCGCCGCCCGAAATCAAGTAGAGCAACTCATCGCGCAGAAACTTGTCGCGCTGGTCTTTCACTTGTCTGGCCATTTGTCTGGCTCCTTCATGGTTGTTGCTCTTCAGGAATTTCCTTTGTTCCCTCGCCCCGTATCATTTTTCCCACGGTGGAAAGATCTTCCGGCTGCTCGCCTTTCACTACACGGCCAATGCCGCGCACGATCCGGCGCATACGCAGCGATCCTTTCTCATTTGCGCCGAAGATTTCACCGGTTCGGCGGCTGCGATAATACCAGCGCTTGAGCAACGCGAGGTGTTCCATGGTTTCAAGCGCGGACTTCGTCGTCGCAGCCGGCAACGAATCCAGAGTGTTTTGTAGCCGCGATTCCATCGATTGCGATTTCGCGTGTTCGGTTGCCTGGATGCAGAACGTCACCGGGTCTGAGATGAATCCACAGTGGATGCGAAATAGAGTCACAGAATCAGGAATGTGGCTGGGCTGAATCATGAGCGCGAGAAGCCGGTCGAGCCGCTGCACCATCTCGGGAAGCTGGCTGACGATGGGCGTTAGCTTCTCCAGGCGGGCGTGAGTCGCGGCGGCATCTTCGAAGGCCAGACTGCTCGAGGCCGCCTCGCGTTGCGCCGAGAATTCGCGCAGCAGAGAATCTCCGCGCGAGTCGAGGTAGGCCTGCACGCGATTAACTTCAGCAGAATATTCTTCGTCGGTGCAGCCTTTGAAACACGGCGCCAGGCACATCTTCATTTCGGAGTAGATGCAGCCGGGGAAGGCGGGGTCGGGATGCAGACTGTCGACGCAGCGCCGCATCTTGAAGAAATCGAGCGAGTCATTCATGAACTTTTCTGCGGCAACACGGGACGGAAACGGCCCGTAGTAGAGCGAACGTCCATTGAGCCGGCCGAGACGAGTGGTGACGGAAGCGCGCGGATATTCGTTTTCCAGATGCAACTTGACCAGCGGCGCGAAGCGGAAGCGAAGCCGATCGCCATAAGACTTGGGAAAAATCCCGCGCAAGGTTTTGTACAGCACGAAGCCGGATTCAAAGTCGGAACCTGTCGGCGTGTAGGCAATCCAGCGCACGCGCTCACGGAGATTGAGCCTCTTGGTTCGTTCTTCGACGGGACCGAGAAGCCGCTGCAAACGCCGGCGCAGGTTGGCCGTTTTGCTGACATAAGGCTCCGCCTGCGACCCGCTCGAACCCAGCAGGAACACAGCGGGTGCGGCAGGGACAGCGCAGAAGACTTCCATGTCGCTTTCGGGGGTAAACTCAAGGCGCTCAGTCAGCACAAGGTCATTCTAGTTTGCATTGGCCGCGGATGACACCGGGAGAACTTCTTTTGCCACGGATTCACTCAGACTCACGCAGGTAAGACGTAAAGAGGTAGAGGCGGTTCGATAGTAAGGGATATCAACGTCCCGTTGCGTTCTTGCCTCGTTGACGGAAATCCGCACCCTTCATCGTGACAATGCGGCACATCTCGTGCAGGCGGGATCGCATCGGTTCACCGATACGATCTCCGAGAGTTTTTTCCTGTACAGATTGTTCAGCAGCCTCCTTGCTTGTGGGGGCTAGGTTATTGCTGTACTTTCCCGGCGGAAGGTTGGGAAGATTCGTAGTGATAATGGTGGCGCGGTCGTGGTTGTAGCGGGAGTTCAGAATGAGGCTGACAGTGTCGCCGACCCATTCAGTGGGCTTCACCGCTCCCAACTCGTCGAGGACCAGTACGTCGGTCTCGAAGACGGGGCGCAGGACATCCAACTCGGTGGTTTGAACCGTGGCATTGTAGGAATTCTGGATTTCCTTCAGCAGTTCGCGATAGTCGTAAAATACGCAGGAAACGCCTTGGTTCAGGATCATATCCTTGATGATGCCAACCGCCAGGTGGGTTTTGCCGGTCCCGATCTCGCCGACAATCAGCAGGCCTCTGCCGTCGCGCGGATCATACTCCTGCGCAAACCTAGAGGCGGAAATGTGGGCTAACGCTAACGAAGGGTTTGCTCCGGGATAGCCGGCGCTAAAGCTGGAGAGTTCGCAATGCTCATAGCGCCGCGGAATCCGAGCAGCCCCCAGCAACGATTGCGTGCGCGCCCGCAACTGGCATTCGCAACGGGTGACGCGGCGGTCTTTCGGCGCATCGGGCAGCGCGGGGAGGGTCTTCCAACCCGTCCCCTCGCACAAAGGGCAAATGTCTGCTGGGGCCTTGATCACCTGGAAGCCTTTTCGAGAATCTGGGTCTCCTTATGACTTTGCACCCGAGCGGGCGGTTCCTGCAAGTCCGAAAGGGAAGCTGGTTGTGTACAACCTGTGAAGCAGCGTTCCGGCCTGTCGAGAACTAGGGAAACTGCTGCGGCCAACGGCTCCCATGGTTGTTGCCAAGACATGTCCCTCGGGCTGCCTCTCTCGAGCGAATCCACCTCGCGGTCTGAGCCTCGGCCCTAGGGAGTGCGAAACGGGCTTCCGACGCGGATTTTCACAGTTGACATTCGCCGCAGAGAGAGGAGAATACCAGCCGTCAGGTTTCTCGACTCAGCCACAATTATTGACCTCCCGGCGTGGGCTGGGCATAAGGGAACCTGCGAGGAGAAACTATGAACAAAGCCGATCTCGTTGACAAAATCGCAGGCGCCTGCGAGATGAGCAAAACGCAGGCCGCAAGCGCGATTGACACCACCGTGGACAGCATTACTGCCGCCTTACGCAAAGGAGACCGGGTGGCTCTGATAGGTTTCGGTACTTTCTCGATATCGCAGAGAAAAGCGCGGAACGGGCGCAATCCGCAAACCGGCGCCACTATCAANNAGACGGCAGGGGGTCGGCCCTGCCGTTTTTGCCGTGTGTGATCGGCAGTCGGGGATTTCAATCGTGCAAGCTTACAATAGCTGAGCATGATCGCCCATTTGCGCGGAAAGTTGCTGTCCAAACATCCCAGCCAAGCCATCGTGGAGACGGGTGGCGTCGGGTACGAAGTGAATATCAGCGTGCCCACGTTCTCCGAATTGCCGGCCACCGGCTCGGAGATCGCCCTGCACATTCATACCCAGGTGCGCGAAGATCTCATTGCGCTTTACGGTTTTTTCCGTTCTCAAGAAAAGCAGCTCTTCGAAAAGCTGATCACGGTGAGCGGCATTGGACCCAAGCTGGCGATCACGGTCCTGAGCGGAATGGCAGCCGACGAGATCACAGGCGCGATTCGGACCAATGATTTGGCGCGTCTCACCCGCATCCCCGGAGTCGGCAAGAAAACTGCCGAACGCATGGTGCTCGAGCTACGCGACAAGCTACCCCACGCGGGGACGGCGTCGGCTGCCCTTGCGCCCATCGACGCGCTCGAAGAAGACGTAGTTTCCGCGTTGGTAAATCTCGGCTACCAGAGAATGGCGGCGGAGAAAGCTCTTGCGTCTGTAACCAAAAATGGCAAGCGCGGATCTTTCGAAATCGTATTTCGCGAGGCCCTGGCCGCTTTATCGAAATAGCAGTGGGCACAATTCTGTTTAAGTGGCTAAGGGAAGCCGAAGCCCTTCGTCCCGTAGGCCGCTAATTGCAGTTCACCATGTTTTGCGTCACACCTTGCAGGCTCATGACGCTGTTGGCCACCAAGGGCAGGCTCCACAGCCTGCTGTGGTGTTTGCGGAGATAGTAGGCCGCCAGCAACGAACCAGCGCCCTTCACTGAAGCGACAGCGTAAGTCCTGGCCACCGTCGGGTGGGTTCCATACAGGTAGGCGGATTCCACTTCGATATTGCAGACGCCTTGTTTTCCAGCCAGCCAATTCTGCCGGGCGAACAATGTGGTGTAGGAATCGGCAAACGTACTGCCCGTGGAAATGACGGCCAGGCTCAGAAAGGCCTTGTCGACAACAGGCTTGGCTTCCACCTTGGGCGCCGTCGTTGCGGGTGTGGTTTCCACCATCGAATTGCGAATGGCTGCGGCCGCGCTCGGGGCTTCGGGAAGTTCTTTCGCTGCCGAGTTCGCAGCCAGGACCAGCACCGCCAGCACAAGACTTGAGATCGATTTCATCCGCTTCGTCAGCGCTGCTTCCTTGATCGCATCCACCGGGATGGAACCACGCGTTGGCTGGCCTTCTCGACCCCAACTTGTTGCAGCCCGACATGACTCCATGTTGTGGAGGCTACGCTGGGGGCGAATGCCGCACAATTGCTAGACAGTAATAGACGTTGGTAACCAGCACTCTGTGCTATTGCGCTCGAGACCGCGAACCTTGCGGCGAATGCTGCGGCGGTGCCGCTCACTGCATCGCAATAGCTGAGGATGGAAGGGATCTCGCGAACGGCAAACGAACGTCAGGGGCGCGCTGATGCGCAAGTTGTGGGCGCTGCGCCAACCAGCGTTGGAACCCTGCCGGCGATCAATGAACGGCAGCCGCGACGGCCCAAGCGAAAGCGGCCCAGGGCGGCATCAACGACAAGTTCAATCGCATTTACCTGTCCGTCGTTTCCGTCCAGGTGCGCTTCAGATTCGATCTCAGGCCGAGGGCACAGGCCGCGGAGCAGACGAGGAGCATCAGGCCCTGAAGCTGCGAGTCGAGAATCAAGAGGCCGGCTCCGAACAAAGCCAGATAGACCATTGCGCATCCCAATAGCCAGGAGATAAGGTTGCTGCCGAGGTCGTGGGTGGGAACCACGTCACCTGCAAGCCGTGCCACCGGCTTCCATCCCCTGACGTCGGGATGAACCTTGCGATAGAAGCTGACGAGAACCGGCTCCGGTTCCGCTGACGTCAGAAAAGTGACGGCGACCCAAACCATGGTGGTGACGGCGGTGGTGGTGACAGCGGTCTTGGCGAAAACCAATGGAGTAGATCCGGTGAAAGGTGCGACCCAGCGCAAGACAAACGATGAGGCCAACGCGGTGGCCATAGCCGAGATTTCGCTCCAGGCATTGATGCGCCACCAATACCAGCGAAGCAAGTACACGCCTCCAGTGCCCGCTCCAGCTTCCAATACAAATTCCCAGCCGGACCGGATCGAATGCAGTTGCATGGATACGTATGCCGATACGATCACCAGCAGCACCGTGGCGACGCGAGACATGACTACATAGTGACGCTCGCTTTCGCTGGGCTTCAGGAACCGGCGGTAGAAGTCCGCAACCAAATAGGAAGCTCCCCAATTCAACTGCGTGGCATAAGTGGACATGAAGGCGGCCATAAATCCAGCCACCACAATTCCGCGAAGCGCCGGAGGCACGTGCTGGCTCACCACCAGCATGTAGCCGCTCTCGGGATGTTCAAGATGCGGATAAAGGACGATGGCCGCCAAAGCCGTGAGAATCCACGGCCAGGGGCGCACCGCATAGTGAGCCACGTTGAACCAGAGGACAGAAAGTAAACCGTTCTTCTCGTCGCGGGCGCTGAAAATGCGCTGTGCCACGTAACCGCCTCCGCCGGGCTCCGCGCCGGGATACCAGAACGCCCACCATTGCAGGCCGAGGAAGACGACGAAGGTGAGCACGGGCAGAGTCCATAGCGGTTCGGCAGTGAGAGAGCGCGAAAAATCCGGAAAGATCGCTGTGGCATCGGCCGAACCCGGCACCGCGGCGCGCGCTACTGCGAGCTTTTGCAGCATGGCATGCATGCCGCCGCAGGCAGCGACCGCGTACCAGGCCACGCCGATAACAATCGACATCTTGAGAACGAACTGAAAAAGATCGGTCCAGAGCACGCCCCAAAGTCCACCGAGCGCGACATAGAGGCCGGTGAACGGAATCAGGAAGAAGACGCAAATCGAGAGCGCGCTCTGATCGCTGACTCCGAGCGTGACGCCCACAATGGAGGTCATGGCCTTGGTCACCCAGCCCAGGATGAGGCAGTTCATCAATAGCCCCAGGTAAAGCGCGCGGAACCCGCGCAGGAACGCGGCGGGCTTGCCGGCGTAACGCATCTCGGCAAATTGCACATCGGTAAGCAGGCCGGAACGCCGCCACAGACGGGCAAACAGAAAGACCGTCATCATGCCCGAGAGCAGAAATGACCACCATATCCAATTGCCGGCGACGCCCTGCGCATAGACGAGCCCGGTCACCACCAGCGGCGTGTCGGCGGCAAACGTGGTCGCGACCATGGAAGTGCCGGCCAGCCACCACGAAACGTTTCTGCCGGAAACAAAATAGTCGTCCATGCTCTTGCCCGAGCGGGAGCGGAAATACAGGCCGAGCAGAAGCGTAATCGCAAGATATGCGACCACCGCGGACCAGTCCATCAATGTGAAGTTCACGGGGCGTAATGTACCACAAGGTTGTTTGCGATCTGCTGAAAATACGGCGTCCGCGCCAGCGAAAAACGCCGGATATACCGGCTCGGCTCTCCCACCCGGCGATCTTCGCAAGGTGGGGGAAGATTGCTCTACTTCCCGATGCAGAAGGTGCTGAAGATCAGGCTCAGAATGTCGTCGGTGGTCGTGGCTCCGGTAATCGCATCGAGAGCGCGCAGAGCGGTGTAGAGATCGAGCAGCAACATTTCGTGCGGAACTTTCCCCGCAACCGCATCCTTTGCGCTTTCGAGTGCACTCAGCGAATCGCGCACCAGGCTTTGATGGCGGACGTTGGTCAGAAATCCAGCCTCAACCTGCGCGCCCGATTCTCCTGCAATCTGGCGCAGAATCTCGGCGCGCAGTTCGGGCAGGCCTGCTCCCGTCAGCGCGGATGTGTAAACCGGCGTGCAGACACTCGAAAGCTGGCCACTGGCCACTGACCACCGGCCACTGGGTGCCAGGTCGCACTTGTTGCCGACCAAAACTGCCGGACGGTTAGCTGCGTGCCGCAAAAGTTCTTCATCCTCCGCAGCCAGCGAGCGCGAGGCATCCGCCACAAACAGCACCAGGTCGGCATCCGCCAGAGCTTCCATCGACTTACCGATACCGATGGATTCCGCTTCATCGAGCGCCTGACGAATGCCCGCCGTATCCACCAGCTTCACCGGGATTCCGCCCAGCGCGACGGTTTCGCTCACCGGATCGCGCGTCGTCCCTGGAGTCGCAGTGACGATGGCCCGCTCGCGCTCCACCAGCCGATTGAACAAGCTCGACTTGCCTACGTTGGGCCGGCCCACGATGGCTAGCGTCACGCCTTCGTGAACGATCTTGCCGTATGCGAAACTAGCGGCGAGTTGGCGCAGCGGCTGCTCGACTGCCGCCATGCGATCGAGAATGGTGGCATCCGGCAGCACGGAAACATCGTCCTCGGCAAAATCGATTCCGGCTTCGAGTAAGGCAATCAACTCCACTAGCTTTTGCTTCACTGGTTGCAAACGCTTGGA
>PMHV01000050.1:34496-52541 GCA_003156805.1 Acidobacteriaceae bacterium
ATATGCCGCAGCACCACCGGCGATCCATGCGCCGAGATTTCGACAACGTCATCAGTGGTGTAGGAGTGCGGCTTGGCAAAGTAAGTGACGACAACTTCGTCGATGCGCTGCGGCCGATGTTGAGAAGACTCGTGTGGGGCGGACNNTGGGGAAGACACTCCTGTCCGCCTGCCGGCGGTCGCAATGGAACTGGGAGGATTTTCCGATGGTCCTACATCGGCTGGGCCATCTCTATCGCTCGTTAGGCGGACAAGAGTGTCCGCCCCACACGGCTCGATGAGTTCACCGAAGATCGCGCGCCCCGGTTCCAGATCATGCTTCAGCCGCAGCATCGGCAAAACAATCTCCCGTGCCCGCATTCCCGACAAGCGCACCACGCCGATACCGCCGCGTCCCGCCGGCGTGGCTATAGCCACAATGGTATCGTCGAGGTTCACGCGCCGATTGTAGCGGTTAAAATGGGGCACAACCAGCGGCCGAATCCTGGACATACCCGCCGCCATCAGAAGACCCTGAGGAGACGCTAAAACTTGTCAGTCGCCGACGAACTGCTGAGAGCCAACGAGCAATTTGTACGAAGCTTCAACCTGGGGGATCTCGCGGTCCAACCCAAGCGGCGGGTGGCCGTTCTGGCCTGCATGGATTCCCGAATCCTGTTTGAACGCTGCCTGGGATTGGAGCCGGGTGACGCGCACATGATCCGCAATGCCGGCGGCATCGCGACCGAAGATGCCTTGCGCTCGCTGATCGTTTCCCATCACCTGCTCGACACGCAGGAGGTCATTATCATCAATCACACCGACTGCGGACTGCTCCGAGTACGAGAGGACGAACTCAAGAAGAAACTGGCGGAAAAGATGGGTACACACGAAGGCGCGCCCGCGCATTTCCATGCGTTCGAAGATCTGGAAGAGAATGTCCGGGAGCAGGTACGCCGCGTGAAGTCTCACCCGTGGATTCCCAGGCACATTCCGGTGCGAGGGTTTGTTTACGACGTCAAGACGGGAAAGCTGAGTGAGGTGCGGACTGCTTAACCGCCCGCAACCATGCGATCCCTTTTCGTCAAGGCTTTTTCCCCGTGCAGCAAATCCATCCCCTCTCGGATTTCTCAAACACCTCAACATCCGAGTAGCCGGCTCCGGCGAAGAGATCGCGATGCTCGTCTGGAGTCAGCAGAGTCATACCCGACAGTGGAAGATATTTTTCCGTAAGCCTTGCGGTCTTAGTAGTTGCTCCTTTATAGATCTCCGCAATAATGATGAGTGTGCCCCCGGACTTCAGCACCCTGAAGATTTCACGCATATCGCCGGGCAGGCTGGGCCAGAAGAAGTGTGTTTCTACTGCAGTGACTAGGTCGAACATGCCGACCGGGAACGGCAACTGAGACACTGAGCCCTGCCGAATCTCGGCGCGGCCGCTGCCTGCCCATTTTGCATTAGCTCTCTTGGACGCAGCGACGCTCTCCTCAGAATGGTCGATGCCGTAGATCTGTCCCTCGGTTGCGATCGCCGCTAGCTTGCTGATCGTCCTCCCGCCGCCGCACCCTACATCGAGGATTTTGAAGGCCTGGCCTACGGAGACGTGCGTTAGGCCCCAGTCTGTCACTTTCGAGTGCCGGGAATTCATGCTCCATAGCTGAAATCGCCCAACCCACCCTGAGGGTTTTCGACATTGATCTAGAAGCGTGCTCTTGTTGGCCACATTTCCTCTCCGCAGATATTCAAACACTAGATGAGTAGCTGGCTCCCAGCGGCGGCCATTGAATCCGATAAGAGACTTACCGCGCCACCACTTTCTCAATCTCAGCCTTCAGTTCGTCATAAGGCAAGGCTCCGGGATGGTACATCGCGACTTTCCCGGCTCGATCCAGCAGCACAAGTGTGGGCGTAGTCGAGGCGCCGTAAGTGTCGAAGTTGTATTTGCTGATGGGCACAGGCATATCGAGCAATCCGGCATAGAAGTGCTGGCGCACGGCGTCGATATAAGACAGCTCCTCGCTGGGCGCGGCATGTTCGCTCTGCGCGGTAAAGCCGTAGAGCTGCGTCGGCCCCAGCACTTGCAATCCCTGCGGCGCGAACTCCGTCCGCAGTTGGGTAATGATGGGCGCTTCCGCCTTACAGTCTCCGCACCAGTGCGCCCAGAAGAACAGCAGCACGGGCGACCCTTTTAGCTGCGCCAGCGTGACCGGTTTCGATCCCAGGAATTCATCGGCTTTCAGCCCCGGCGCTGGCTGCCCCACCAGCGCCAGCACATTCAGGTTTTTCTGCAGCCGCGCCACCACCGTCGTACCCTCGTACTTTCGCAGCGACGCCTGCAGCAACGCCACCGCTTGCGCGTGCTGGCCGCGCGCCGCCAGCGTCCGCGATTCCACTTCCAGGGCCGCGCCCAAACCCAGCGGCAAGTGCGGTTCGGCATCGAGAGGCCGCTGTTTCAGCAGATCCTGCGCCATGGCATCCGTCTCGCGGGCATACGTCATCGCCTGATCGTAGTCCAGGGCCGTCAGCGAGGCACGCGCCATCCACGAATAGGCATCCACGTACTCCCCTGTAACGCCATTCTTGTTCTTGTAGGCATTCAGATACATCTTGGCTGCGGTGAAACTGTGTTCGTCTACGGCGGCGTGAACGTCGTCGACCACCCCGGCCCACGCCGGAGCCGCAAGCGCAAATAGAATCAGAAATCGGCAAAGACGCATACTACAGATGATGAATCATCACGGCCTGGCTGGCAACTGCAAGTTGCGTGGCTGGTAAGCCGCAGGCGGGGGCTGGCTTAGTTTTCGTCGCCGCAATTATACCCAAGGCTGCCTCGGTCTTCGAAAACCGCGAAGAACCTGTCCTGAGCCTAGCCGAAGGGCCGGGGCAGCCTCAGCAAGTATGGTGTCGGCAGGAAAGGCTGGACAGCCGCGCAAAACACACTATTGTCTGGCGTTCTTGAGTCCAAGAGAAGAGTATGGGTGACGTCAGAAAAACACACGGGGGCTCCATGATAACCAACTCGAGGATTTGCGGAACCGGGAACATCCAAAGCAAGTTGCGTCTTGCAAAATCCCTGAGCCGCACACTCGGCTGCTTGCTTCTGGCTTCTGTATTTCTCCAACCGCTGGCCCAGGCTGCGAGCTACTATATCGACAACTCGTCCGCGGCGTGCAGTGACGCTGGTGCTCACTCACAGAGCCAGCCTTGGTGTGATTTCAACACCTTTAACGCGACAACTTTTCAGCCTGGCGACACGATTTACTTGAAAGCGGGCGACACTTGGAACCAGGCAGTCGTACTCAACGGGTCCGGATCGAAGAGTGGCGGTTTCATCACCCTCACCTCATACGGGACCGGCAAGAAGCCTAAGTTGGCCTACGGTTCGAGCACGCCCACAGACGTGGTCTATGGCACGAATCTCAGCTATTGGAAGATTCAAGGGCTCGAGATTGAAGACACATCAACCGTACCCTTCGATCCCTCCAATGAAAGTCCCACCACCAGCGCGATCCTCATCTATTACAACGGCACTGGCCCCTACTCCAACATCACCATCTCCAACAATCTGATTCATGGGGTCGGGACGAACCACAACAATTTCTTGCTGTACATTTTCGCCGATTACGCCAGCCGATCAACGCCAGTCGCGCAGAACATCTCGATCACTGACAATACGATTTATGACGCGGGAGTTTGTCTGGTCTGCCTCAACGGCTCCATCAACGGCCAAAATATGACCTACCTGACGGGAGGATATTCCAACCTGACTTTCAGCGGGAATACGGCTTATGACTCGGGCCTGCAGGGCGTGCAGCTCGCCGCGACGATTAACGGCAATGTCAGCGACAATCTTGTGCATGACACGGGTCTCTATGTCGGATCAGGCGAGAGCTGCGGGCCGGTGGCACTGTGGAGTCTGGGAGGATCGCACACCACATTTGAGAATAACGAGGTTTATAACAGCTTCGATGGCAGCACCGGTTATGACGCCTCGGGGATCGATGTGGACTGGGACAACAGCTATGTGACGGTGCAATCGAACTACCTTCACGACAACGAAGGGGGGGGATCGAGGTGCTTTCCAGCGATCACACCTCTGTGCTTTACAACCGCATCTACAACAATTCAGGGAAGACGAACATGCCGGCTCAAATCTCCCTAAACGATTATGGCGACGGCAATCTGCACGGCATTACCAACGCTTCGGTCGCGCACAACGTCGTCATTCTCTCAATGTCTGAGTCTATTGGTCTGTCAACCTACGGCACTAGCGGATATGCCTGGAGCGGGAACAGCTACTCGAATAACTACGTGCTTTTTGCCGAAAGCAGCACAGCCTACGATCTTGAGATCGACGGAGTCGGCGCGATGGCCACTGTGAATCACAATAAGTTCTATAGCGCCACCGGCAAAGGATTCGAAGGGTCGATCGACGGCATCAGCGAAACCAGCTTGGCGAATTGGCGCAGTTATACCGGCTTTGACGCCGCCTCGAGCGAAACAATAGGAACCTCGGTCTCACAGCAGGAAGCAGACTTTGCTCCGGCCGGGCACACCAGCAATCAATGGTCTTATCTGTATTCGGAGGACGGAGAATCGTCTTTCGTTGATATGCAATGGAATCAATCAGCCGGATTGTGGGAGGGAGCGGAGTCGAATTGCGTGGTTGGCGCAGGCTGGGAACAGCCGGGCGGCATCTCTTGCGACGCCGTGCTTACCTGGACCGCCGCGGCTGCCGGAACCGCCGTCATCGCCGCTGACTCGCCAATAACAGTGCAGGCGAGCTGCGGCGGGAGCGGCGTAAATATTCGTCTCTTGCAAAACGGCAGTCAGATTTGGCCAGCATCGGGATGGAAGAGCCTGACGAATGGTGCGTCGTTCACTTTTCCCACGGTCACCGCGACCGTGAGCGCACAGGATCAGGTTCGATTTGTGATCCAGCACGCTGGAGCCAATAACGACTGCGACGCAACCTACTGGATTCCAACCGTAGTATTTCATCCCTAGTATTTCATCCCTGATGAGCGATTGACGTGACTGGCCCAGGCTTAGTTTTCGTCGCCCCAACCATGAACGAGGCGCTCCCGTCCTTAGTCCCTGCGCTCTTTGCAGGGACAGAGCCTGCCCTGAGCTTGTCGAAGGGGCGGGGATTTTGACCTCCTCCACAACAGTTACTGACCTCAAAGGGGACCATCGGCGCCAGCGATAAGAAATCCACAACCCCCACTGTGACATCTGACCTTGCGCCCGCTCCCGATTTTGTCCCATCATCGCCGCAGCAGAGGCAGCACAACGAACCAACTCGGCAAGGAGAACTCCGACCCGAAAATCGGCTCCTAACTCCTTTGTTTGGAATATTTTGCCTCTAAGTTCTTTGAAAACTATATTTTGCGCTCAATTTCCCACCTCACTCGATGATTCTAATAGGGTGGGGGGGTAGGGGTACCCCCTTGCTAAACTGGTAAACTCACACGCGACGGCCGGGCAGAACGAAAACCCGACCTCGGACCTCAGACCTCGGCAAGACTGGTTCGCTGAGGCCTGAGGTCCGACGCCGTTTTACCTCTCGGCCGGAACCGGCAAAACATCAACACCCCGAAAACTCCAATCCCTGCGTCCTCTGTGGTCATGAATTTAAGACGCTATTTGCCCATAATTGGGATATACTAAGCATGCGTTTGATCTTTAGAGTTCCTTACGCAGTATGAGTTTCTCCGCAAACCAGCGTGTGACCTGCCTGCAAAAGAACCCTTTCAAAGTTTCAGCGCTACATCAACGAAAAAGGAACATTGCAACACATGGAAACAGGAACAGTGAAGTGGTTCAACGACGCCAAAGGTTATGGTTTTATCAGCCGCCAGAACGGCGAGGATGTATTCGTGCATTTCTCGGCCATCCAGNNACCTTTTGTATTTCCGGCAAGAAGCTTCCGGAACCCTTACTCGTCGTGCTTGCTCAAGAAAAATTCTTGACATTCCAACTAAGGCTGAGCATCGCGTATCAGAACCACATCCGAGTCAGTGTGTCCGCGCACCAGAGCCAACTCTTTGCCATCAAACGACCAGTGGAAGTCNNGAAGTCGTAGATGTGTTCGGAAGTGAAATCGGTAATCTGTCTGCCCTTGGAACCATCCAGCGGCTGCAGCCAAAGGTTGTCCACGCCATTGTCGCGGGTGGGATATACCACGCCTTTGCCGTCGCGCGCAAAGTGTAGCAGGCCGAAACGAGGACGCTCAAAGTCCACGATCTTCAGTACTTTGCCGGCGTCGGTTTCCACCATGGCCAACATTTCTTTGTGCTCTCCAGAATGCTCCAGCGTAGGAAACGCGGCCAGTTTGCCATCGGGCGAGACATCAAAGGTTCCGGAGATGGGCAACTCCGAAACGACCTGCGGGATTCCGCCGTCCATCGGCACTTTGGCCAGCTTCGTTTCGCCCCCTTGTTCCGTGAAGAACAACCACTTGCCGTCCTGCGAGCACACCGGATAGGTGTCGAGCTTGCCGTTCGTGATCTGTTTGAAATTGCTCCCGGTCGCGTCCATGCGCCAGATGTTCTGGACGCCGTTCTGAAACCTCACAAAGACGATAGAACCGCTTGCGCCGCAGGCCCACGGGGCGCCACTTACGGCCTGACCCGGAACCACCGTCTTGCTGCCTGTCGCCAGGTCAATCAGGTTGAGCACGTTCGCCTGATCGGAAATCAACTGATCATCCCGCGTCCAGGTAATATTGGTGTCGGCTTTAGCAGACGTAACCAGCCGTGGCTGCGCCCCTGAAGCTCCGCTGGGCATCACCATTAAATTCCAACGGTCTTCGTTCTGCACCGTCGCCAGAACGCGGCCGCTGCCGGCAACGCTAAGGTCAGAATAACTGTTCGTGTCGCGGGTCACGGGAGAATACACACCCTTGGGATAGGAAACGAAACCGATTTGGTTGCGGGTGAAATTGGAGCTTTGTTCGCGCACCACGCCCAGCACCCCACTGCCATCGGGCATCCAGGATGGGTTGTCGAAAATGCGCTCGTTGCTGCTGAAAAACGCTTTGCGCCGGCCGCTGGTTGCATCCACCGCCACCAACCTGATCAATCCGTTCCCTATATCGAACATTTCGCAAACAATCGTCTTTCCGTCGGGCGACCACGCGGGATGGTACATGGCCTCGCCGGTTGGGCCACTGCTCAGCACGCTTTCCGCTCCGCCCTCCACCGAGCGAATAATAAGCTGGTATTTGCCATGTTCCGGATTGTCATAGCGCATGAACGCAAATTTCTGCCCGTCGGGAGAAAAGGTAATGTTCGAGTCCATGTCGCTGATCAGCTTCTGCGGCGCGCCTCCCAGCAGCGGGGCCCGATACAAGAACTTCAGCTCCGGATTGCCGGGGTCGCTGCGGACAAAGTAAAAATAGTTCCCGTCCGGGGAGAAACGCAGGCCGTTGTAGTACACGTCCGCCGCAGGCTGCACTTGAGCGTTGCTGTTGGTTGGCACATTTCTCAGCCAGAGGCTCGCCAGCCCGTTTTTTCTCGTCAAACTCAGGATGTACTTTGCATCCGGCGAAATGGCGGCGAACACCGCATCGCCAGTATCGGTAACTCTGGTGACGGAAATATCCTGGAACGGAGCGGGGTGGCTGCGGGCGAGAAGAGCGTAGATTCCGTAAGCCGCCACTGCCATCAGGGCCACCACAATTCCCGCAATCAGGCCCGTACCAAGTTTGTTTTGGCGCGCAGCCAACACCACGGCCGAGCTGCCGGACTTGCTCTGCACCGAACTGAGGCCGGTCGTGGCCGCCGGCGAAGATGCCGCGACTGCCACCGCAGACCCGCTCAGAGACCCAACCTGCGCCGCCTTGCGCCCGGATTCCGTGTCGCGCTTGAGCCGTTTCAGGTCGCCGCGCAGATCGGCGGCTGACTGATAGCGCAGCTCGGGTTCTTTCTCCAGCGCCTTTTGAATGATTTCTTCCAGCTTCGGCGGCAGAGTGGGATTGAGCTGCACCGCCGGAACCGGATCGAGTTGCAGAATCGCATGGAAAACAACGGCTGACGTCGCGCCGGAGAATGGCAGGTGTCCCGTGGCCATCTGGTAGATCACCGTGCCCGCAGAGAACAAATCCGTGCGCGGATCCAGTCCTTCGCCGCGTGCCTGCTCCGGCGACATATACGAGATCGTGCCCACGGTCGCGCCGGGGCTGGTCAACTGTGCCGGCGCGGGAGAATCCTGCGTCGCCCCGATGGTTTCCATCGCCATCTCCGGCCGGGTGAGCTTGGCCAATCCAAAATCCAGAACCTTCACCTGAGTCCGCGGCGTGATGAAAATATTCGCGGGCTTGATGTCACGATGGATGATGCCCTTGGCGTGGGCCGCGTCCAGCGCATCGGCAAGCTGAATGCTCCAGTCGAGCAGACGATCAAGCGGCAATGCGGCACCCAGCCGGTGGTCCAGGCTTTCGCCTTCCAGAAGCTCCATGGCGATAAACGACTGCGCGTCTCCGCTCTCATTCGTAGCACTCTCCACCGCATAAATCGTGCAAATATTCGGATGATTCANNGACGGCAACGGATTTATTCGCCGGCGCCGTGCCGACCGTGCTCGGTGGGCGCACATGCGACGAGTCAGCCTTTTCGGTCGCAGGCTGGCGGCTCGAATTCGAAAGAAGGCTGCGCTTCAGCCGCTTGAGATCGGCGCGGAGTTCGGCAGCGGTTTGGCAGCGCATGTCGGGGTCTTTTTCGAGCGCTTTTTCGATGATCTCTTCGAGCTTTGCCGGCAGTTCGGGATTCAAGCGCACTGGCGAGACCGGCGCTTTGCCGAGAATGGATTCGAAAATGACCGCGGTACTTTCGCCGCGAAATGGCAAAGCGCCCGTGGCCATTTCGTAGAGCACCGTGCCGAAGGAAAAAATATCCGAGCGCGCATCGAGTTCCCGTGCGCGCGCCTGTTCCGGCGACATGTACGCAATTGTTCCCAGCGTGCTTCCGGGACTGGTGAGATGTTCGGGATTAACGCCGGCGAAATCCCGCGTTGCCGAGGCTGACAGAGCCGTCGGTGGCGCGAGAGTTTTCGCCAAGCCGAAGTCGAGAACCTTCAACTGGCCACGCTTGGTGATGAAAATGTTCGCGGGTTTGATATCGCGGTGGATGATGCCGGCGGAGTGGGCGGCGTCGAGCGCGTCGGCAATCTGCTCGGCGTAATCAAGCAGCAGATCCATCTCGAGCGGCTTGCCGCCGAGGCGATGCTTCAAAGTGGTGCCGTCGAGAAACTCCATGACGATGAACGCCTGCCCGTCCTGCTCGCCGATGTCGTGAATGGTGCAAATATTCGGATGATTCAGCGCCGATGCCGTGCGCGCCTCGAGCATGAATCGCTCCATCGCGGTCTGATCTTTCGAGAGTTCCGGCGGAAGGAATTTCAGCGCCACTTTGCGGCCGAGGGTGAGGTCCTGCGCCTCATAAACCACTCCCATCCCGCCCCTGCCCAACTGGCCGGTAATGCGATAGTGCGAGATGGTTCGGCCGATCATGATCGGACTGATCCTGAAACATTGCCCCTGAAATAGCGGAGCAACTACGGGAGAGGTTCATCTTAGGAGGGATGCCAAAGCCAGTCAAACGGCTGGTGGCACAGGCGCGCGCCCTGCTACGCCGCCGTGGCTTCCTCCGCCGCGCTCACCGAATCGAAGAAGCGGAAGAACTGGTCGACATGGGTTACTTTGAGCGCGTTGTGAATGCGCTCGCTCACGCCCACCAGCGCCAGGCTGCGGCCGCTGTGCTCGCGAGTCACATAGGCTCCGACCAGCGCCCCGATCCCCGCCGAATCGACGTAGGGAACGTTGGTGAAATCGATAATCAGGAGCTGCGACGCGTCGGCGCGAACCGTCGCTTGAAAATCGAACACTGTGGGCAGAACGATAGGTCCGGTCAGGCTCAGAACCCGCTGTCCGGGCTGCGTTGCGGACCGGTCTTCGATGCGAAGAGACTCCTGCGGCATGGCCACGATACTACCCTCGACATGGAACGTGAATTGTTAAAGCAATGTTAATTCTACGGCAGATGGACGCGCCTTTCTTTGCGTCCTTCGCGATCCCTTGGCAATCTTTGCGGTTCAAGCTTTTCCCCGCTCCCACTCCTGGGGCAGCAGTGCCTGGCATACTAAAGCGCCGCAGCCTGCTCGCGCCGCCGACCCTGTATCTCGATGTAAACATTCACCAGCGATACCGCCGCCGGAGTCACTCCCGGAATGTTCGAGGCATGGCCCAGCGTGCGCGGCTGCACTCGCGTGAGTTTCTCCTGCATTTCGCGCGAAAGCCCGCTCACCGAGCAATAGTCAAACCACTCCGGAATCGCCCGATGCTCGGCCTTCTTCAGCCGTTCCATGGCGCGCTGCTGCTGTTGCAGATAGCCGGCGTATTTGATCTCCGTTTCCACGGACTTGAGTTCGTTGCGGACCTCCGAAGAAAGCTCGACCGAAAAAAGCTCGGCGCCAGATCCACGCGGATTGACACGGACCCCTTCTCTTTCTCTTTCAAATTCTCTTTCAAAGAAAGCAGTATCGAGCTCGCGGAGAATGGGCGCGAGTTGCTCGATGGTGATCTCGGGCCGCTTAAGCAACTGCGCGCAAGTCTGGCCGATTGCGGAACTCCACTCGCGAGCCGGTTCCACGGCGCTGCCGGCGACAGCAGATTCCTCGTCGCTTCGCTCCTCGGAATGACAAGATGCGATTTTTTTCAGTGCGATCTTTTCCAGCATTTCAGAGATCAGCTTCGTGCCTTCTAACAATTTCTTCATCGCCTCCAACCGCTCCTGCTTGGCGAGAAAATCCTCCCAGGCCTCGTCCGAAATCAAGCCCACACGCCGGCCGTGCGGCGTCAAGCGCCGGTCGGCGTTGTCGATGCGCAAATGCAGCCGGAACTCCGCTCGTGAAGTAAACATTCTGTAAGGCTCGTTCGTGCCCTTCGAAATCAGATCGTCGATCAGGATCGCCGTGTAAGCCTCGGTGCGGCCGAGAATCAGCGGCGGCTGCTTCTTCACTTGCAGCGCCGCGTTAATGCCGGCCATCAATCCCTGGCACGCGGCTTCTTCGTAACCTGAAGTTCCGTTGATCTGGCCGGCCAGAAACAGGCTGGCAATCTTTTTGGTTTCCAACGTTCGATTCAGCTCCGTGGCGTCGATGGAGTCGTACTCAATGGCGTAGCCGGGGCGCAGCATGTCGGCGTCTTCGAGACCGGGAATCGACTTCAGAATCGCCATCTGCACTTCCACCGGCAGCGACGTGCTCATGCCGTTCACATAAATCTCGTGCGTGTTCAGCCCCTCCGGTTCGAGAAAGAGCTGGTGCATTTCCTTGTCGGGAAACTTCACGATCTTGTCTTCAATCGACGGACAATAGCGCGGCCCGATCGACTGAATCTGCCCGCTGTACATGGGCGAGCGATGCACGTTCTCGCGGATGATGCGATGCGTCTCCGGCGTAGTCCACGCGATGTAGCAGGGCACTTGCGAATCGTGATGCGCCACGCGCCGGGTGCGAAAGCTGAACGGCGTTGGATCGGCATCGCCGGGCTGCACCGCAAACCGAGACCAGTCGATGGTGCGGCCGTCGAGCCGCGGCGGCGTTCCGGTCTTCAGCCGGCAGCCGCGCAAGCCCAGCGCCTTCAACGCTTCACCTAGCAAAACCGCGTTCGGTTCGCCCGAGCGCCCCGCCGGATATTGTTGCTCCCCGCAATGGATCAGCCCGTTGAGAAATGTTCCGGTGGTGATGATAACGGCCTGCGCGCCAACAGTGCGGCCGTCGCGCAGACGAATGCCGCGAACGTGATGATGCGAGTTCTCAGTTCCCAGTTCTCGGTTCTCAGTAAAATCTCCGCCGTTGTCCGGCTGGGGTCCGAGGTCTGAGGTCCGAGGTCCGAAGTCCGAGGTGCGAAGTCCGCCTTCCACAATCAGCTCCGCCACTTCCGCCTGCTTGATTTTCAGATTCGCCTGCGACTCCAGCACCTCGCGCATCTTGAGCCGGTAAGCCTGCTTGTCGCACTGCGCCCGCGGCGACCACACCGCCGGACCGCGCGAAGTATTCAGCAGGCGAAACTGAATGCCGACCGCGTCGGTGATCTCGCCCATGATGCCGCCGAGCGCGTCGACTTCGCGCACCAGATGTCCCTTGGCAATGCCGCCCACCGCCGGATTGCACGACATCTGCGCAATCAAGTCGACGTTCAGCGTGTAGAGCGCAGTCTTCAGCCCCATGCGCGCCGCCGCCATCGCCGCCTCGCATCCGGCATGGCCGGCGCCCACAACAACCACATCGAATTGTTCCGTAAACTGATGCATCAAGAAGTGATAGCTTGAAAACTTTGCTCCGCCTCAATCTCGGCATTCATTCTAGCAACTCCGTAGGAAGCAGACCTCGGACCTCGGAGCTTGGACCTTGGACCTTGGACCTCGGACCTCAGGCTTCAGACCTAGGATCTCGCCCCCAAAGGCCTTGGCTGAGGTCCGAGGTCTGAGGTCCAAGGTCATTAGCTAGTGTCCCAGCCGCCAGACCAGCCCCGTGGAGACGCGCACATGGTTTTGATCAGTACCCTGGCCCGTCAGGTAGTCCGACGCAAGCCGCCAGGCCAGATTGCGCTTGAACACGTAATCCACTCCACCGCCGATCGCCATGGCAAACCCGGTCGAGCCCGATTCAAGCGAACCTGGGACTACGCTGATGCCGGTGACGACTCCTGAGCTGCTGGATACGGCTTCCGCTCGCGTCACGTCGGAGTGCGCTCCGCCGATAAGAAAATGGGCGAATGGCCTGATCCTGCTCACGGGATAGGAAAACTGCGGTCCGAAAAGAAAGTTATAGATCTTGGGATCTGCAGCCACGGCTGTGGTTGTGATCGTCTCTGGCGGGCAACTCACCGGACCACAGGGGTTGAGGATCGTCTCGGTCACGCTGGTCGTAGCCGCCGACCCGCTATAGTATCCGCTGAAGTCGGTGGCGAAACTAAACCAGCGGTTCATGTTCACCGCGACCGTCCCATTCCACCCGAGCAGCCCCAGCCTTGCGCTGGAACTACCGAAAATGGTTTCATCCGGATTCGAGTAGCTCGGGGAACCAGGGAGCAACTCATAGTTTCCATAAGAAAACCCGGCAAAAATCTCCGCCTTCGGAGCCTCCTGCGCAAAAACCGCCAGGTTGCATAGTACGAACACAACCGCACACAAGAAGTGACGCATCCGCAGATTCTCCT
This sequence comes from Acidobacteriaceae bacterium, assembly GCA_003156805.1. Taxonomy (GTDB): domain Bacteria; phylum Acidobacteriota; class Terriglobia; order Terriglobales; family Acidobacteriaceae; genus Sulfotelmatobacter. The sequence goes on from PMHV01000050.1 coordinate 47,697, forward strand.
AGAGCCTTCGTAGACTACCAGACGCCGCCCCGTCGCCAGTTAAATCAAGTCCCAGGAAACAAACTGCGCGGCTGCCTGTGTTCCCGATCACTTTCAGACCCCCGGCCTTTGGCTGAGGTCCAAGGTCCGAGGTCTAAGGGCTGAGGTCCAAGGTCCGAGATCCGAGTTAAGTTCTTTGTTTGCCGCAAGCGCTGAGGGGAATTGCCCTGTGGAAAAAGATCCTCGTAACTGATTGAATCTAAACTAGTTAAATCTCGAAGTTAAATCGATTTAGCTCGCTCTCCTGTGGCCTCAATCTGGGCCTGTCTCCCGAAGGTCAATGCTCTGGTCGAACGCGCTCCTGTGCCCCCGGAAATCGCCGGGCGGGGGTGCGCAGAAATCAATCGGCCCCGCAGTTTCACCACCGAGACACGGAGGCACGGAGAAAACCGCGCAGAGATCTTTAGCGATCATTCGGAAGCACTCACGATGCGCAGCCCCGCCGTGGAATCCCGTCGCGCGTAATTGTTTCGGTTTCTCCGTGCCTCCGTGTCTCCGTGGTTGTAAATGCTCGCGTGCCGTCATCGGAGCCCGCCGAATCTTCATTGCTACAATCACACGAACCGCAAATCCATGGCTCTCCAATTCCAAATCGATGCCACCTGCGGCCCGGGCCGCGCCGGGCGTCTGCTCACTCCGCACGGTGAAATTGAAACGCCAGTGTTCATGCCTGTGGGTACAGTGGCGTCGGTGAAAGGCGTGCCGCAGGAAGTTCTCGAAGAGCTCGGGGTTCAGATTCTTCTCGGCAACACCTATCACCTCTACCTGCGTCCCGGAGTCGAAACCGTGCGCAAGCTGGGCGGACTGCACGGTTTCATGGCCTGGCCGCGCGCTATCCTCACCGACTCCGGCGGCTTTCAGGTCTTCAGCCTCAACGAGTTGCGCAAGGTCACGGAAGAAGGCGTCACCTTCCGCTCGCATCTCGATGGCTCGCCGCACTTCTTCAGCCCGGAGAGCGCGATGGAAGCGCAGATCGGACTGGGCGCCGACATCGTCATGGCGTTCGACGAGTGTACGGAATATCCTGCCGATCATGCCCGCATAAAAGCGTCGATGGAGTTGACTTTGCGCTGGGCTGCGCGCAGCAAGAAGTATTTTGAGGAACGTAAATACGAAGTACCGTGGGCAGCGGTGGCAGACCACGCGGGCGAGGGCGCCCGCGCCACACAGTCTCGCGCTACACAGTCTCTCTTCGGCATCGTGCAGGGCGGCATGGATGTGGAGCTGAGAAAGGAATCGGCTGAGCGCACCATCGAAATCGGTTTCCCCGGATACGCCATAGGCGGGCTCAGCGTGGGCGAGCCGCGGGAGCTGACGCGGGAAGTAGTCGAAGCCACGCTCGAACATCTTCCCGAAGACAAGCCGCGCTATTTGATGGGAGTGGGCACGCCGGAAGAGATCGTCGAATACGCCAGCCTGGGCATCGATATGATGGATTGCGTTCTGCCCACCCGTGCGGCGCGCCACGGGCTGCTGTTCACCTCCGAGGGCAAAGTCTCCATCAAACAGGCCCGCTACGCCCAGGATTCCGGGCCGCTCGACCCGAATTGCCTCTGCCGGGTGTGCCGGCGCTACTCACGGGCATACTTAAGGCACCTTTACGCCTCTAATGAAGTGCTAGCGCAAGTCTTGAACACTTTCCACAACCTCAGTTTCTACCTTGACACCATGCGAAGGGTGCGGCATTCTATTCGGCTTGGGGAAGGGTCCCGTTAATTTCCGATGCTAGGTCTCGGCCGAAACCGTAGACTTCCCCGATTCGCGCCTGAGCCGTAAGGATTATCCGGCCGGAATTGATCAGAAATCCCGTGGTGAAATGACAAGGGGCCGCGGCGCCTGCAGGCGTGGGCGTATTTTCGCGGAAGCGTGCGTAAGGTGCTCATGAGCATGGCATTGCCAGTCGCGGCGCAAGTATCGGGCGGAAGCGGATTGCCCTTCCTGCTGATGATGGGGGTGATGATCGGCGCCCTTTATTTTCTAATGTTTCTCCCCCAGCAGCGCCGCCAGAAAAAATGGCAGCAGGTTCTCGAGGGGCTGAAGACCGGCGACCGCGTAGTCACTACCGGGGGACTCAAAGGCACAGTCGTCGCCCTTAAGGACGATGTGATTCATCTCAGGATTCCCCCAGACAATCTGCGACTGGAGGTCACCAAGGCGTCGGTGATGCATGTTTCCACCGCGGAAGACGAGAGCAAGACCAAGTGAACACAATTTAGTTTTCGGACTCTGTTTTTCATTTTTGCTATGAACAAGAATCTGCTCTGGAAGCTGGCGCTGATCTTCGGCATTCTGCTGGTGTTTTTGTTCGGCATTTTCGGCGTTCCCAAGAGTTTCAGCGGACAGGGACTGCTGGCGGCCATGACCAGCCACATCCACCTCGGACTCGATCTGAGCGGCGGAACTCACCTGATTCTGCAAGTGCAGGTGAATGACGCGGTTAACGTGGATTCCGACAACGCCGTCGAGGTTCTCAAGGAACAGCTCAACAAGCGCAAGATCAGTTTTGCCGAGGTCAGCAAACCTGACGCGCAGAAAGCTCCCGATCACGTTGTCATCAAAGGCGTGCCACCGGCCTCGCGCACGGATTTGCTCGGCATCGTGCAGGATCGCCTGCCGGAGTACGACGTGGCCTCGGGAGCGGACAATACGTTTTCTCTCACCATGAAGCCCTCGCTGCTGAGCGACATGAAGAACAAGGCGGTGACGCAGGCGATTGAGACCATCCGCACCCGTATCGATTCGCTCGGAGTGAGCGAGCCTACTATTCAGGAACATGGCCTGGGACAATATCAGATCCTGGTCCAGTTGCCGGGCGTGGACGACCCGGCCCGCGTGAAAGACATCATGCAGTCCACCGCCATGCTCGAGATTAAGCAGGAACTGGGCGGACCGTATTCCAGCGAGCAATCTGCGTTGCAGGAGAAAGGCGGGGTTCTGCCGGCCGATGCCATGTTGCTGCCTGGGCATCCCGCGCCGGGAGTTTCCAACGGCGAGCAAGCATGGTATCTGGTGTCGCGCATTTCGGCCGTGAGCGGAAAGGATTTGCGCGATGCGCAGCCCAGCACCGACCAGAATGGCCAACCCAGCGTTCACTTCCAGTTGACCGGCGAGGGCGGGCAGCGGTTTTACAACTTCACATCGGCGCACACCGGGGAAGCGTTGGCGGTGGTACTCGACAATAAAGTGCAGGAAGTAGCCAACATCAAAGAGCCGATTCGCGATACCGGCGAAATCAGCGGCGGCAGCATGAGCCAGCAGCAGTCCAAGGATCTGTCGATGATCCTGCGCTCGGGCGCGCTGCCGGCGGGCATCAAGTATCTCGAAGAGCGGACCGTGGGTCCGTCGCTGGGTACCGACTCGATTCGCCACGGAGTGAATGCCGCCATCATCGGCATGATGGCCGTGCTGATCTTCATGCTGGTGTATTATCGCGCGGCCGGCATCAACGCCGATATTGCGCTGCTGCTGAATCTGGTGATCCTGCTGGGATTCATGGGCTACTTTGACGCGGTGCTGACCTTGCCGGGAATTGCCGGAGTGATTCTCACCGTGGGCATGGGCGTGGATTCGAATGTGCTGATCTTCGAGCGCATCCGCGAAGAGTTGCGCAACGGCAAGACTCCGCCCTCGGCGGTGGATCAGGGTTTCGGTCATGCCTGGATCACCATCGTCGATACGCACGTGACCACGATCGTCTCGGCGGCGATTTTGTTTCTGTTCGGCACCGGGCCGGTGAAAGGGTTCGCGGTTACGCTGACTTTCGGTCTGCTGGCCAATCTGTTCACCGCGGTGTTTGTATCGCGCGTGATCTTCGACTGGGTGTTGAGCCGCAAGGAACGCGGGGAAGCGCTGAGCATTTAGGAAAATTGAGTGATCGGGTGATTGAGCGATTGAAGGAATTGAGTCAATCACACAATCGCTCAATTTCAACGAAATCATAAATCGGATAAGAGGTAAGACGGGTGGAGTTCTTTCGCAATCCCAATATAGATTTTCTCGGAAAAAAGTGGTATTTTCTCGCCTTTTCGCTGGTGTTCAGCGTGGCGGGCATCGGTTCGATGTTGTTCTGGCACGGCATCCCGTACGGCGTGGATTTCCGTGGCGGGACACTGGTGTACGTGAAATTTTCGCATGCGCCCGACGACAACGCTCTGCGCGCGGCCATGGACCGCGCTGGCCTGCGCAATGCCAAGATCCAGCGCTACGATGTGCCATCGAACAACGAAGTTTTGATCGACCTCGATGTTCAGGAAACCAGCGAACAGGCGCTCGACCANNGGCCATGGACCGCGCGGGTTTGCACGATGCCAAGATTCAGCGTTACGGACAGGCGCAGGACAACGAGGAACTCATCGACCTCGATGTGCGCGAAACCAACGAGCAGGCGCTGGACCGCGGCAAGACGCAAATCATCGCGGCGCTGGAGAGCAATGCTCCGGCGGGCAAGCAGGACTTGAACAACGCCAGTTTCCTGACCATCAAGAATTATGTGTCCGACAAAGATCCGTTGCACCTGGGCAGCGACGACCAGAAGTATTCGGCGATCGCGCAGGCCATTGTCGATTACCGCGACAAGACGCAAGGCGGGGTGCTGAGCTCGCTCGATCAGCTGAAGGCAGCGGTAGACCCGGCGGTGGCGGCTTCGCTGGGCGACGGTTTTTTTCTTTCCGATTTTGGCATACGCAACGTGGAGATCGTAGGGCCGCAGGTGGGCGGGCAGTTGCGCCGCCAGGCGCTTTTGGCGACCGGCTATTCGCTGGCGGGGATGCTTGTCTATCTCGGTTTCCGCTTCGAATGGATTTACGG
>PMHV01000072.1 GCA_003156805.1 Acidobacteriaceae bacterium
CCCCCCTCGCCCGCCGCGCGCACCTGCTCGCCCAGCCGGGCAAAATCAGCCGAAAGAATCGAAGCTGCCAGCTCAATCAAAGGTAGTCTCTTAGAGCGTTGTTCCTCAGACACTGGGCTCGCGGTCGAAATCCTCCTAGGAGTCTACCATCCAAAACGGGAAGGCAAACACTGATTGTAGGCCGCGCCCTATAATGTAACGCCACGATACTCTTCTGTGAAAATTCCCGTGCTCTTGTCCATTCCGGGAAATGACCCAGCAAAAGCTCGGACTGTAAGCGTGAAGCAGACCAAAGATCTGTCATCCTGAGCGCAGTGAGTTGGTTCGCGAAGCCNNAAACTCACGGAGTCGAAGGATCCCTTTCCTGCCTGCACCGAGATAGGCGTGTAAGGGAGTTCCCACGACGCCGTCGACGTGGTGGGAACTCCCTTACGCGTCCGTGCCGAGGCCAAGTGCCACGGGGTCCTTCGACTCCGTGAATGCTTCGCTTCGCGAGGCATTCACTGTGCTCAGGATGACAGGTCCGTGGGAGTTGCCGTGAAGGATCACGAGTATTTCGTCTACATCGTCTGCAGCCGCTCGGGAACACTTTACATCGGCATGACCAACAGCATTTACCGGCGCGCCTTGCAACATAAGCGCGGGAAGATCGAAGGGTTCGCAAGCAAGTATGGTTGCGACCGACTGGTTTATTACGAGAGCTTTGACGATGTCCACAAGGCGATTGGGCGAGAGAAGCAACTGAAGGGCTGGGCAAGGGCGAAAAAGATCGCTTTGATCGAGTCGAAGAATCCAAGGTGGGAAGATTTCGCGGAGAAGTGGGGAGCGCAAATGGCCTTTGCGGGCGAAGCCATAACGGACGAATGACTGTGCTATGCTTCTCACCTTAACGCACGATATGCCGCGCCGAGACTGGACACGCGAAGAGCTGATCGTTGCTTTCAACCTCTACTGCAAGATCCCCTTCGGTCGAATTCACATTCGGAACCCTCTAGTTATTGAGCTCGCACGGGCAATCGGCCGGACACCGTCGGCGGTCTCTTGGAAACTCGCAAACTTTGCCCGACTGGACCCAACTCTGTCAGAAGCGGAATATCGCCGGAGCCTCGCATGCCGCGAAGGCAGAGATCGAAATATGGAACGAATTCAGGAGCGACTGGGAGGGACGGACTTTTGAAAGCGGGCGCCTCCTTGCCCAGATCACCGGCCACGTCGAAGAACTTGAAGACGAGGCTAAGGTCTTCCCGGAAGGCGGAACCCGTGAGGCGATCGTCCGGACTCGGATCAATCAGGGATTCTTCCGAGCCGCCGTCCTCGCAGCGTACGGCTCGGCCTGCTGCATAACGGGTTGTTCGCTTCCAGCGCTATTAAACGCCAGCCACATAGTTCCGTGGGTCGTTGACGTAAAGAATCGAACAAACCCGCGAAACGGGCTTTGCTTGAACGCCCTCCATGATCGGGCTTTCGATTGCGGACTACTAACAGTTACGCGCAATTTAGAAGTCAAGGTCTCGCCTAAAGCAAAGCGAAAATCGTCCGATGTAGGGACTCGTGAACTCTTGTTGCGATATGAAGGCACCGCTATCTCCCTGCCGCGACGCTTTGCGCCGGAGCCCGAGTTCCTGAGGTACCATAACGAACAAGTTTTCTTAAAGTCGTAAATTCACGGGGGAACAGTGGACAACGTCGAATTCACGTATCTTTACCGGGACGGCGGAAACTACAAGAAATGGGGAAGGGTGGTTTTCTCCAACCCTGACCGGCTGGATAGCGACTCGGTGGAAAAAGATCTGCGGCTCGCCCTTCTGCAGGACGGGCTGTTCATCGCAAGCCAGATACGAGTGCCCGAAGTCTTTCTCTACGCTGGCGGAGAGTTCTCGTTTGACGATCACTGCTATCACGAACTTGACGGGACTCGGCAGACTCCAGAGGCAGCCACCGACGCGCACGGCCGCTCGATTAGCGAATTCCTCGTTGAGGCCAATCGAGAGGCCGCGGTTGGCTGGCGAGCGTTTGACCCTTACGACAGCGAGGGCAGCATCAGCTCCTATCTCACTTCACTGTTCTCGCCGGCCACGAGGCCGACTACGCTTGGATCCGACAAACTTTAGCAATCTTGTGGAACCCGTCCAAGTAGATGCGTTCGAGGCATATCTGGCGGCAGAACAGATCGCCGGGAGCAGAGCTCTCGCGGATGTATTTCTGCCAGTAATCGGGGAACAGGCAAACGCCGCGCAGATGGTGGGAATCTTGGGACAGTATTTCTACGCCCTTGATCGTTTCTTCCTAGGCCTCACCCAAGGGCGCCGCCCGCGTGCCGGGAAAGTCTTCGAGATGCTAATTAGGGCAAGAATATACTTGACCCGACCACGCTATTTCTGTATTATTTGAGTCATGGAGAACAAGGCCATGACCGAACCAAAGAGCTTGCAGGAAGCAATCGTCTACTTCTCGAATCCCAATAACTGCATCGACTATCTCGCTATCCGCCGATGGCCGGACGGGAAAGTGGTCTGCCCTACTTGCGGCTGCGAGACTGTCAAATTCAGCGAGAAGCGCCGCACTTGGACTTGCGCGAAGCATCATACAAAGCGCGAGTTCTCCATCAAGATCGGCACCGTCATGGAAGATTCTCCGATTCCCTTGGATAAGTGGCTCACCGCAACTTGGATGGTCACCAATTGCAAGAATGGCATTTCTAGCTACGAGATTGCGCGTGACGTGAAGGTTACACAGAAGTCGGCATGGTTCATGCTGCATCGAATTCGCCTTGCCATGCGGGACAATTTCTTCGGGTCTAAACTCGGCGGCGAAGTCGAAGTGGATGAAACTTTCATCGGAGGCAAGGCGCGGAACATGCACGTTAGCGAACGCAAACGGCGAATCACCGGCACTGGCGGCAAGGATAAAACCGCAGTGGTTGCCATCTTGGAACGTGGCGGCAAGGTTCGCGCCAGCGTCGTGCCGAATCGCCGCCGTAAGGTTTTGCAGGATGAAGTACGCAAGCATGTCACTGCTGGCGCGGCTCTCTATACCGATGCGCTCATGTCCTACGAAGGTTTGGCTGGTGAATACGCTCATCAAGTCGTAGACCATGCGACTCAATATGTTGACGGTCGCGTTCACACCAATGGCCTTGAGAACTTCTGGAGCCTTCTCAAGCGCGGGATTTCGGGAACCTACGTTAGCGTGGAGCCGTTTCATCTTTTCCGATACCTTGATGAGCAAATGTTCCGTTTCAATAACCGTAAAGACCTTGATGACAAGGGGCGCTTCGATCTAACCGTCTCCCAGCTTGTCGGCAAGCGCCTGACCTATGCCGAGCTTACTGGCAAGGTGGGAGAAACGATTCACTAGACCTTGGAGCCGGAAGCGCGGGAAGCGGGCGAAGTCTTAGCCCGCTTTTTCTGCGCCCGCTTACGCCGCCATTCCGCATCGCGCTTCTGAATTTCTTCATGCGATACGGACAGCAACGTTCGCACGACGGCATCGAATTTTTCCGCCTCGCTAGCCTGTTTTCGCGGCATCCAGATTCTCCTTCAACTGAGCATTTCCTCCATTTTCGCCGCTCACCAACTTCGCTTTTACAAGATCGTTAGCGAGATCAACAAATTTTTGCTCGTTAACAAAAGAACTATACCAAGTCATGATTCCCTTGCCGGGAACCGGGCCTTCAACTAAGTATTTCAGCAGAATCTCAAAACCATGTGGCTTACCCCAGAACTGTTTTGTCGCTTCTTTGCGTGCTAGAAATGCGGCCATATCCGCAGCCTGTAATGGGCTAAAACATGAACTCTTAGCGAAGGTAATTCCAGCTAGTTTTTTCGCAAGAGCAGGTTCGGCCTTGCTGACTGCGCGGTAATGGCAATAGGCATCCCATGCGGTTAATTCGTCATCGTCACAGACGATAGAAAGTTTGTCCCCATCATGTAGATCGTCGCCGATGTGCAGCAAGGTGCGAACGAATGCCAGATGAAATGGGTCGTTGGAACCACCGAGATTCTTCTTTACCTCAAGACTGAGATTGTTGTAACCCCTTACGTCCCAGCCTTGCATCAATCCGATCTCCAGGAATTCGTTAATGCAGTCCGCAAACGGCAGGATCGCCTGAGTACGCTCTTCGATAGTCTGACCAGACGGCATTTTCGGCCCACAACTTTGTGTCAAGTCGCCGATGCGGGACATGTGGAACTCTTCGAGATGGTAAGAGCGAAGCAACGTCTCCCATTCACGATTGAACTTGTCAAGGCGGTCAGATTGAGCGCCAACCCCCGAAACGGTGACAACAGGATTCTTCCTGTACTTACCGCTCTCATCGCTATAGAAATGGAGATGGACCATTAGATGACTCCGGTAGCCGACGAAATCGAAGTGGGGTGATCCCATCACGGCGCACCCCCATCCCCATCATGCGCCGAACTCTCGGTCGGGTCAAGTATATTCTTGCCTTGGTTAGGGACCTTTTCGTGCGTCTTCGGTATCCCTTCTCGGCGCAACCCATCATAAACGGTCAACCGGATTTCATCCTGCCGTCAATCGAGTATTTCCGGAAAAATCCGCCTGACGCGATCATCTTCACCATCAAGAGAACCCTTCGAGAGCGCTGGCGGCAAATTGTGACAGAAGGGACGCGTGGACTCGGATTTTTCTTGGCGACCATAGACGAAAAAATCGCCGTCCGCGATCTAGCAGCGATGCTCGAATCGAGGATCCACATCGTTGTGCCCGCCCGTATCAAGGCGCTTCGCCCTGACTACGAAACCGCAGTGAACGTGATAACCTTCGAGCACTTCTTCCAGTTCTACCTCGATCCAGCTATGGCGCGCTGGCGCGCTGCCGGCGTTATTCCCCAGCCGTGACAGGCCGCGGCACGCAGCCATGGGAGCCGCCGCCGTCTCAAACATTTCCACAGCCCCATGTGACATCCAACCTTGCGCCGCTCACAAACTTGCGCAATCATGGTCGAGGCCGTGACGCTTAGGTGAGCCCCATCATCGCGCCCCTAAGTCATTGGCTTTAAAGAACTTAATATCTAAATGATTTGACATCAGTACTTTGCGGCGAATTTCCCGCTAAGCTGTTGAGTCCAGATATTTTAGAAAATGGGGGGGAGGGGGGCAGCCTCCATTTTTCTCCGCCGGACTCCCGCCACGCCGGCACACAGACAGCGCCATTGAAATTAATTTGGGGATTGTCGCGTGGTACCGGAAGGATCAATGGGTGGTGGCGAAAGCGGAGTGACTTGAGCTTGCCAATGGCCCCGGGGCCGCGCCGGATCGAAAATTTACGTTGCCATCGCCGGCAAGGAAGTGACTGGCGACGGCGCCAAGGCTGCTTCCCCGCGCTGCATTGTGAGAAAGCTGTCGATGGCTTGTTTCAACTGAGAGTCCACCTCGTCCGCAATGATCATGATGTCGGGCAGCACCGAGGTGAAGTCCACGGTACTGAGGTTACGTTCGATGGTCTCGAAGATGCACACCTGCAGAATTCGTGACTCCTGCACAATCAGGGGCGCAGTGTAGCCCTGGCGATAGCGGAGTTTTCCGTGCGCCACCGCCGCGGCAGAGGGGCTGTCAATCGCTTCTATATCGCGGACCACGCGCAGCCGTGACGTGACGTTTTTCATGATCTCGGGAAGATACGCAGTGCGCTCTTTCGCGGGCAGCGCAAGGGCAGCTAATTCTTTTACCCGTTCCACTCGTGACAACCAGCGTTCAATCAAGATGGAGAGGTCGCGATCTAGAATGGAGGCAACATTTTCCTTAGACTTCCTTGAAAAAGATTTAGATGTCGACATCCTTTCGTCGATGAGCCCCGCAAGTCGCTCCACTTCGAAGGGTTTCACCAGAATTTCATCGGCCTGCAGAAGAACAGCGTCCATCGCTCTTTTCACGTCAGGAAAACCGCTCACCACCAGGGTCAAAGCCTCGGGTTGAGTGTGACGCATAGCGGTGACCACCGCGAAACCATCCCCCGCGTCCGGCAAGTGAAGATCGGTGATGAGAGCATCGAAGCGCTGCGTGGCAATCTGCCGGAGAGCTTCGGTGACGGTCTTTGCTGAAACTACTTCACAGTCTTTGCTTTCCAGCGACCTCCGCGTCAAAAAGAGGTCATTGTCATCGTCATCGACCAAGAGAATCTTACGTTTCGCCATTTGGATCAACTCCACCTCCTCAGAGTCTAGAGCCGTGGAAGCAGGAGAACCGTCCAAGAATGCTCATGTTGGCAAATCTAAGTCACATTTAATCTGCGGTTTCGCAACACCGAATCAAGGAAATTCTTGTCCCACCTATTCGCAGGACGAGCTGCCAACCGCCAGCCACTCCGCCCCGTGTTACCCTCGTCGGACAATGTCCGCCGCTTCTCAATTCGCGCCCGCCGCCTACAGCCTGGCCGCGGTCCTGGCCTGGGGCGCCAGCGATTTTCTAGGCGGATATGGCACCCGCCGCGCCAACGCTTTCTTATTCACAACTGTGGTAAACGCCGGCGGCCTGCTCCTGATGGCAACGCTGGCCCTATCTCTTCGCGCTCCATTTCCCTCTGCACACAGCGTGGCCTGGGTTTTGGCGGGTGGCGCTTGCGGCGGCGGTTCTCTGGCAATCTTTTATCGCGCGCTTGGTTCGGGAAGAATGGGCCTGACCGCTCCGGTGGCGGCGGTTCTCAGCGCGGCCATCCCCACGCTTTGGAGCATGTTCACCGAGGGCTTGCCCGGTCCCATCCGCATTGGCGGATTCGTCCTGGCTGCGGCCGGAATCTGGCTCATCACCCGCGCCGAAGATGGCACCACGCCCGAGGGCATCGAACTGGCGGTCCTTGCCGGCATTGGCTTCGCCGGATTTTATCTTTGCCTCCGCCAGGCCGGCGACGGCTCAGCTCTATGGTTTGCATCGCTCAGCCGCGTTGGCGGCCTGGCGGTAACCGGAGTGGTCGTTCTCGCGCAACGCAGATTCCGCGACATCACGCCTGCAGGCGTGCGCTGGGCCGTGCTCACCGGTTGCGTCGACTCCATCGGCACCGTGCTCTTCGTGCGCGCCAGCCAGAGCGGCCGTCTCGACGAAGCCGTTGTCCTCTCGTCACTCTATCCCGCCGTCACCGTGCTGTTGGCCCGCCTGTTCCTGCACGAACATTTCACCCGTTGGAAATTCGCCGGCATCTTCATCGCTTTAGCCGCCGTGCCCATGATCGCGGCGGGATAGATTCGATTCATTCCATATTCTAGAATCTGGAATACTAACCATGGCGCTTGTCGAAATCCGCAATCTGACCAAGATTTATGCGCACGGCGTGTCCGTCTTCGGCGGCGCTGCCTCCGGCCAGAATTCTCATAGCCAGGTCCGTGCCGTCGACGAGGTTTCGCTTGACATCCATGCCGGCGAAACTCTCGGACTGGTCGGTGAATCCGGTTCCGGCAAGAGCACGCTCGGACGCGTGATTCTTCGCCTCATCGAGCCCACTTCCGGCAGCATCCGCTTCGAAGACCGCGATCTGCTCGCCGCCAGCCACGCCGACCTGCGCCGCCTGCGCCGCGATATGCAAATCATCTTTCAGGATCCCTTCGCCTCGCTCGATCCCCGCTTCCGCGTCGAAGACATCATCGCCGAGCCGCTCCTCATCCACGGCGAATCATGTGGGGACAGCCGCCCCCGGCTGTCCGAGGGCGCCCCATCCTTGTCACGTTCTTTGCGACAGGGTGGGTTTACGAAAGCCGGCATTCGCACCCGCGTCGTCGAACTTCTTCGCGCCGTCGGCCTCGACGAATCCATCCTGCGCCGCTTCCCCCACGAATTCAGCGGGGGACAGCGCCAGCGCATCGGCATCGCCCGCGCCCTCGCGCTGCGTCCCAAATTCGTCGTGGCCGACGAGCCGGTCTCCGCGCTCGACGTCAGCGTCGGCGCACAGATCGTCAACCTGCTCGCGCAGTTGCAGCGCGACTTCGGCCTGACTTATCTTTTCATCTCGCACTCGATGCCGGTCGTGCGCTATCTTTCGACCCGCATCGCCGTGATGTATCGCGGCAAGATTGTGGAAACAGGATCAGCCGAGCAGATCACCGAACAGCCGCAGCATCCTTACACCCGCAGCCTGCTCGAAGCCACACCCGAAGTTGCGGTCTAAGTGGCACATGTGGAGGCAGTCGCCTCGGCTAGCCTGCCCTGAGCAGAGCCGAAGGGTCCCGCCCAGCGCAGCGAGGCGACCCTCGTTTCGGACCGCTCCGGCTCCTGTGCCTCGACTGCTCGACCGTCCCCACGCATAGCGGCGCATCTCTTCCGCTTGCTGCGACAGGGCGGGGATTTTGAATCTCCATGAGTTGATGATGCCAAGTCAAGTTCCCCGCCCTGTCGCTGCAAAGAACGCAGGGACAAGGACGGGGCAGCCGCCGGAGTTGAGATTTTATTCGGAAAGGATGGGCCAGCTGTGATCTATCAAGACGTTGTACCCACCCGCAGGGGCACGGGGCATTTCGTCCGACCTTCGGCGATTTCGGGTCCTTTAGGAAGCCGCTATAAATCAGGTTGCCTGGTTGGTGCATGGTCTGCGATCCTCCTCGATTCACGACTTTTGAGCCGCCTGAGGCGGCCAGTTGGGCGCTTCGATACCGAACTGTTTGGCGTACTCGGCGTTCAATCGCTGCCAGCGGCCGAACTTCATGGCCTCGGGGCCGACCATGCGGCCGATGGGAGTTCCGTTGAGCAGGCGATCCAGAACATCGAAACAAATGTGCCACCCGGCAGCACCCATGGAGATGAAGCGGTGACCGATGTTGGTCCACAGCGTCAAGCGCGTTCCGCCACCAAGAGCTTCGAGTTGCCACCGCATATCGAAGCCACCCCAGTTGTATTCAAGCGCCTGGGGAGCGTCGGCTCGCTTCACTGTTGTTTCGGTAACGCGCGGCACGGGCGCTCCCACCGTGGTGAGCTTCACCGTGGTNNAAGGGCGCCCACTCGCGCAGATGCGCCGGGTCGGTAAGCGCCTGCCAGACTTTTTCCGGCGCGTGGCGCAGTTCTCGGACGAGAATGAGCGTCCACTTCTCTCCGTCTTTCTGTACCCGCGCCAAGTTTGCGGGACCCGGTGCGTACAGCTCAGGTTCGGTCATCTTCTTGTTCCTTGGTCTTCCTCGTGCTGAACCGCGGCCCTACCAGCGCTTCAGCTGGGTGAGCTGAATCAGGTTGCCGCAGGTGTCATTCAGCATCGCAATGGTTGAGCCGGTCACATCGGTGGGCGGCATCGTGAACACGGCGCCGCGAGCCTTGATCTGCTCGTAGTCGCCCTTAACGTCGTCGGTGAAGAAATTGGCCGCGGGCTGGCTCTGTTGAAAGATCGCCTGCTGATACGCTTTGGCTGCGGGGTTGTCGTTCAGCGCCAGCTGCAGCTCTGTACCCTCCGGCTCCTCTGGCGAGGCCACGGTCAGCCAGCGATATGGGCCCTGACTGAAATCGGTTTTCTTGGCGAAGCCCAGTACCTCGGTATAGAAGCGCAGGGCCTTGTCCTGGTTGTCCACGTATAGGCTGGTCACTTTGATTTTCATTTCGTTTCTCCTCTGTCACGTTCGCGGTTTGGGCCGCGTCGTCTTCTCTTTAGTTTTACTTATCACTGTCTTCCTTTTCGTTGGTGTTGATGATCCATACTGCCGATGCTCCATGCGGTCGAGGTGGCGTTCGAGAGCATCCAGGTGAGCCGACCAGAACCGGCGGAACCGAGCCAGCCAGGCCTCCAGCTCCTCAAATGGTTCAGGTTTCAGCCGGTAGAGACGGCGCTGCGCGTCCACCGTGGATTCCACGAAACCGNNAGGCTCAATATCGCGCGGCGGTTCGGCTCCGCAATGATTTCGAACACCGATTCCATGCTCTTGATATACTCCACAGAGTATATACGTGTCAAGACATATAAAGGCTCGCCCCTGTGAAAATTAAAACCGACCCAGTACCGCCGCATTCCTTCCATTGCGTTCCCCGTCTGCGTGGAGGATAATCGATTTAAGGCTTCCGCTTTTCCTCTACGGAAGCGTCCGTGGCCTCGGTGAATCTGCCTAACTCCATCACGCTGATCCGTATCTGCTCCATTCCTCTGCTCATCTGGATACTTTCCAGCGGCCGCTTCAGCAGCCAGACCGGCGAGAAAGAACTGCTGGCATCGGCATTGTTTATCGCCGCTTCCATGACCGACGGCATCGACGGTTATCTCGCCCGCAGGCGCGGCCAGATCACCACCATCGGCATTCTCCTCGATCCGCTCGCCGATAAGCTTCTCATCGCCGCCGCCTTCGTCACTCTCGTGCAGCTCAATCCCGCGCTGGTTCCGGCCTGGGTCGCCGTGGTCGTCATCGGCCGCGAGTTCCTGGTGAGCGGCTTACGCTCCATCGCGTCCTCCGAGGGTTTCACCATCGAGGCCAGCGAGCTGGGCAAGTTCAAGATGGTGGTGCAGATTGTTGCCGTGGTCGCCGTGATCCTCGACCATCGCTGGAAACAATGGCCCGTCTACAACAACTACGTGTTCCCCATTCACTGGATCGCCTACGCGGCCATCTGGTTCATGGTTTGCGTGTCTCTGATTTCGGCCGTCGATTACTTCGCCGCGTTCTGGTCCAAGATTGACCGGCGTGTGGTCAAGCGCCGCCGCCGCGCCTTCATTCTCAGCCGGCGCAGAAAACCGCAAGCCGCGCCGCAACGGTCGGATGGCGATGTCGCTCCTACCACCTAAGCCGCCAGCTAAGTCTTCCAGTCATGAATTAGCTAGCCAGTCGCAGCTCTCCAGTCCTCAATTCACCGGCGAATTCACCGGATCTCAACTCAACGACGTCGAACGCGAGCTGTTGCTGCGCGTGGCGCACCAGTCGATTCTTTCCTCGTTCGACAAAAAAGAAATCCAGCCCGAACCGCCTGCGCCACAGCTTTCTGCGCCGCATCTTGCCGAGCCGCGCGGAGCTTTCACTTCGCTCTATCTGCGCGGCGAGCTGCGCGGATGCGTCGGCTACGTGCTTCCCACCTGCTCCGTCTATCAAGCCGTGGCGGAAACCGCGCGGGCCGCGGCTTTCGACGACTCGCGCTTTCCGCCGGTGAGCAGAGAAGAAGCGCCGCATCTCGCCATCGAACTCAGCATCCTCTCGCGGCCTCAACCGATCCGCGCCGAAGACGTCGAAGTCGGGCGTCACGGCCTGCTCATCAGCCTGCACGGCCGCCGTGGCCTTCTGCTTCCGCAAGTGCCCGCCGAGCACGCATGGGACCGCACAACCTTCCTCGAACAAACCTGCCGCAAAGCCGGACTGTCTCTCGACGCCTGGCAAAAAGGCGCAACCATCGAAGCCTTCACCGCTGAAGTCTTCGGGGACAAGAACGCGTCCGTTGCGGCTGATCCCGCGGGCTGAATCGTCCGCTCGGCTTCCCCAAGGGCGGAATGCTCCGAATGCTCCCATGGCAACATTGTGCGTAAAGTGTTCCCATAGGAACATTTTGTACGGTCATCAATGTATTCATACTAGGATATGTACAATCCGCCGCAAGTGAAACCAAGCATGGGAGTTATGAAGCCGGCCCATGCTTGAAATACAGAACGCTCAAGATGGAACGCGCCGATTCGGCCTAGCCTATCGGGTTAGTCCGCAGCACAAAAAGTGCCGAAATGGGACTGCGCCGGCGCGAAATTCTCCGACGATTTCGAGGATTGTCTTTGACATTTGCGCTTTCGGGAGCATGATCGTTTTGCTTCCTCGTGGCCACGAAGTTCTCCGGTCGCCGGGTCCGGAGCAAGACCACGAAGCGGGACGAACGAGCCCAGGTCCGGTCACTTCCCCAAACGGAAAATTCAGATTCGTAACTTCAGATAAGGGAGCAGTCCGTCTCCCTGCCGGAAGTTGCTCACAAAGCAGGCGCGAGTAGGCACGCGCACATGTCTGGCTGCACGAAACATTTCCCGCAGCCCGACTTGGCGGCGATGCCCCGCCAGCAATGTCGGCCAAGTCGGTGACACGACTCATGGCCCTAACCTTAGTGCCACAAGGAGAGATTGAAACATGAAAATCAATAAGGTCGTTAACCTTTGCATGATGGTGGGCGTGGTCGCAATCGCGTTCGTTGCGTACCCGGCCAGTAGCAATGGTCAAAAAAAATCGCCCGCAGCCGTTGCTGATGTAGGATGCTCACTGGCTCTCGACTTCCTGCCGTATACGGTAGATCCGTCAGATGGAGCTGCCTGTGCCTCGGCGGTCTATCAGGCCCCGAGTACAGGCTATATAGGCATCAATCAGACAAGTCCTACGGCCCAGCTCGATGTGACCGGCGCAATCAACGCATCGCCGAGTTCGGTCGCCGCTTCGAGCACTGGAAACTACCAGATCCTTGAGGACCCAGTCCTGAGTATTGGGTGGCCGGCTAGCGACGTAGTCGTAGCCAATGAAAATTTGTATGTCGGCGTGCTGGCCGGCGCCCAGGGGTTCACTCAGAACCCAGGGACCGGGGATACCGGAATCGGCAACACCTTTGTCGGCTACAATGCTGCGTTCCACAACCAAGGGGGCGGCAATAATGTCGCCGTGGGCGCCGGTGCTGGGTACCGCAACAGTAGTGGAAACGACAACACCTATTTGGGCCGTGACGCCGGCTTCGGCGTTCTCGGCGAAACCACAGGAAGCAGCAACACCGTGGTCGGTTTCGAGTCCGGCTTTGGCCTCACCAGCGGCGGCTCTAACACCTTCCTCGGTGAGCTGTCTTGCGTCAATATCGCAGCCGGAAGCAACGACATTTGCATCGGAGAGGGCGCCGGTCCGGCCAGTGACGCCGCCAATAGCATCTGGATTGGCACCGAAAAGCTTCAAACCGCTACCTACATCGCCGGCATCTATGGCTCGGTCGTGAGCAGTGGCCTTGCGGTCTCCGTCTTGTCCAGTGGCCAACTCGGAGTAGCGCCTTCCTCCCTGCGCTTCAAGGAGCAGGTCCGAGACATGGGTGATAGCACCGACGCCCTAATGAAGCTGCGTCCGGTCACTTTCCTCTACAAGCCGGAGTATGACAAAGGCGAGCGTACGCGGCAGTACGGGTTGATCGCGGAAGAAGTGGCGAAGATCTATCCCGATCTGGTGGCCTATGACAGCGAGGGCAAACCGTACGCGGTTCGGTATCAGCACATCACCAGCATGCTGCTGAACGAAGCGCAGAAGCAGCATCGCCGCGCCGAAGACCAGGCCGAGTTGATCAAGGCGCAGCAGCAGGAAATTGAGGGTCTCATGCGCCAATTGCAAGTGCAGAATGCAACGCTGCAGGAACGCCTGTCGCGGCTGGAGGCGGCCGCGCGAGTGGAGCTAGCAGCCGCGAAATAGAGGCGGTTTTGAGCAGTCGTCCCGCCTCCGCAAAACTAGCGGAGGTGGGACACTCTGAGGCGGAGGGTGAGTGTGGCCCTCCCGAGCCGCGCCCTTGCCGAGCGGGGCTTGGCTCGCTTTTCCCCGGCTGAGGTGCGTCGGATTCCGGGATGGCGCCTACCGAACTGGGACAGAATCCTATTTGCAGGCGACTGGGTCAACCGTATCATCCGGCATGAGTTTTTCGCTGACGGCCTGCGTCACGCTTTGATTGATTGTCGCGTCGGCCTGGTAATAAATGGGGACTATATACTTCACTCCCTAGAAAAAAGCCGGGGACGGTTGCCCGTCCCCGGCTTCTGACTGACTGCGTCTACGTCGCTTGCAAAAACTTGTTTATTGCGCCTGAGCTTGCGTCTGCGCTGCCTGCGCCTGGGCTTGCTCGTCGACTTCGACGCCGTCGCCGGCGTGCACATCTTCCATGGCGAAGACAACCATTCCGGTCGCCGTGGTGGGCGTGACGCCGATCACCACGATTTCGCCGACCGCGCGGCGCGGCAGGTCGGCCACGTGAATTACCGGACCGTTGCCCTTGGTAAACATGGCGGGATCGAAGGAAGGCTGCTTTTTCTGCGTGTCTTCGCTGATGGCGGCTTTGAACGAAAGCGAATCCACCGGATCCTTCAGGTCGGCTTCGTAGCTGCGCACGGCGCGGAAATAATCGCCCAGCTTGACGCCCTGGTTGGACCCCAGGTTGATATAAACCTTCTGTCCCGTGCCCAGCACGGAGTCAAAATCCCTGCCCATCACGATGCGTCCGGCGAGGCGGCTGCTGGAGGGAAGGAAACGGTCGAAACGTAGCGGCGAATGGAATGGAATCATGGCCTTTTCGGCGAACGGAATAGCGGTGTCTCCGGGATTGATGGGATCACAGGCGTACTCGATCTGCGCCACCGCCGTCTTGCTGCGGGTGTCGATCACGCGCACGCGCCCGACTTCCGCGTAGGGTTGTCCAGTCGCAGCCAGCAGTTTGCGCTGCCCAGGATACATTTCGTACTCGTTGACGTCGCGCAGGGCGCGCACAATCTCATACTGCGCCCCGGCGGTGTAGCCGGAGCCCTCCAGGTAGACGATGTCGTTCTTCACAAACTTGGTGGTTCCGGGGGTTTCCAAGCCGCCCGCGACGAAGTTGGCGTCCGGCAGGGTCTGCTTGTTGATGAAGCCGGAGCAGTACACGTCGGCATAGGTGGGCATCTGGACGCGCTGCACGGGAAAGCTGGCCGAGGTGGGAACCGTTCCCGGCGGAAAACCCTCTGCCGCGGGGCTGGCATCGGAACCCGATTGAGCCCATGCCGCGGTTGCAAGCACCAATACTAACAATCCTGTTTTCTTCATGTTACCTCCTGGAAGAGCGCGCACACAGCCCCATCCCCAGTCGAACGCGATGGAAACAAAGGCTTCAGCCGCAAGGTAACAAGGGGTAAGCGGAGGGTCAAGGTTACGAGGGTGTCAGGCAAGGAGCGGAAAAAGTTTCCCGCCAATTATTGGTTGCATCTGGGGTTACTCCCCTGTAATATTCGCGCCGAACCAATTGATTCGAGATGACTTCGGCTTCCAATCACTTTCTGCCTCGTTTACTGCCCCTGCGCATGCCCCGGGTTTGCGTAGCCATCGCCGCTTCCGATGCCAATATTCTGGTTGAGAAGGCGGAGGCGCTGATTCGAGATAACTCGTTTCTGGAGTTCAGGTTAGATTATCTTTCCAAGCCCGCATTGGCGCTTCCGAAAATCAAGAAATTTATTGCCTCGCACTCGGGCGCGGTGGTGATCGCGACCTGCCGCCGCGAGGCCAATGGAGGCAAGTTTCGCGGGTCCATCGCCTCGCAACTCGACGTTCTGGCGAAGGCTTCGGCCGCGGGTTGCCAGTTGATCGACCTCGAACTGCAAACGGCCCTCAAGTGCAAGCCTCAGCAATTGCAGAAGTTGCGGGATAAGGCCGCCCTGGTGCTCTCGTTCCATGATTTTCGCGGAACCAAGAAACTGGACGACACTCTGGAAAAAATGCTGGCCATTTCCGCCGACTTCTACAAAATCGTCAGCACCGCCGCCACTCTCTCCGACAACGTCACCATGATCAAGTTTCTGGAGAAGGAGAGCGACAAGCATTCCCTGGTGAGCATGTGCATGGGCGAACAGGGCGTGATCAGCCGCGTGCTGGGAGTGCGTGCGGGCAGCGTTTTCACCTTCGCATCGGCCAGTCCGGGCGAGGAAACCGCTCCCGGACAGATCACCGCCCAGGAGTTGCGCAGCCTCTACCGCATCGAGCAAGTGGATGTGGCCACGCGAGTTTACGGAGTGGCCGGCGATCCGGTGGCGCATTCGTTGTCGCCGGCCATTATGAATGCCGCGCTGCGCCGCGAGAACGTGAACGCCGTCTACGTGGCTCTGCACGCTAAGACGCTGAAAGACCTGCTCACCTGCGTGCGCGAGATTCCGATTCACGGGCTCAGCGTGACCATGCCTTACAAGCAGGCCATCCTGCCGTATCTGGACAACACCGATTCCCACACCAATAAAATCGGCGCATGCAACACCGTGGTGCGGGCGCAGGATGGCAAACTTTACGGATTCAATACGGATACGTCGGGCGTGGTGCGTCCGCTGGAACGGCGGCTGAGCACTCTCGAAGGCGCAAAAGTTCTGGTGCTGGGCGCGGGCGGCGCGGCGCGCGCGGCCGTCTTCGGGCTTCGTGAGCGCGGCGCGGAGATTTCCATCCTGAACCGCAGCAAAGCCGCGGGGCAGAAGCTGGCGCGCAGAGCGCACGCGCGTTCGGTGAAGCGCGCCGACCTCAAGAAGCTTGCCTTCGACGTGATCATCAACGCCACGCCCGTCGGCATGGGCAACCTGCGCGAGAGTCCTTTGCAGGAGCAGGAGATCAACGCCCGCTATGTCTTCGACATGATTTACGATCCGGTCGAGACTCGGCTGCTGAAGCTGGCGCGCGAGCGCGGAGCGCAAGTAATTTCTGGTATCGAAATGTTCGTCCACCAGGCCGCACGCCAGTTTGAAATCTGGACCGGCAAGCCCGCCCCACAGGATGAAATGCTTCAGGTGGTGTTGCTGGCGCTGCAAGAGCGCGCCGCCAGGTCCGCTGCCGCAAAGAAGTAGGCCGCGTCTCGCGCTGCAAATTGCCCGCGGAAAAGTTGCGGAGGCGCCTGCGCTGAGTTCGATGTTCCGGTAGGAACATCGGCGAAGTGTTCCCATGGGAACATTCCAAAAAGCATGGTTTTATGGGCTGTAAGTCGTTGATAAAAAACTGGCGGCGTTGATTACACGGGAGTTAGAGGCCACCGGGCATGTCTACTTTCGTGTACGTCCTGAGTCTACTAAAGTAGACTTGACTTTTGTTCTTCGGCCTTCTTTCTTCGGCTCTCGGGAGTTTTCCAGGGCCGGTTCGAAACCATCCCAGCACTGCAAAATCGGCAGTGGTGCAGTTTGGTCCGGACGGCTGTGCGCTTGCGGGAGATCCCCTTCGGCAAGCTCAGGGCAGGCTCTCGCCCCGCTGGTGAAAGCGCGGGGCTTCGGGATGACGCCCTTTGGGATGAGGTCAAACTGGCCCGCTACATGCAAAATCGGCAGGTGCAGTTTGGTCCGAACGGCTGTGTGCTTGCGGGAGGATCGTCACGCTGGAGGGGACGAGCAATCCAGCCCCGGTGCCGCTGACGGGAACGGGAGATTAGCCGGGCACCGGAAATCAAGGGCCGAGGGCCGGGATCGAAGGCAAAGTCAGATCAAAGTCAAAAGATCAAAGTCATAAAGATCAAAGTCATAAAGATCAAAGTCAAAAGATCAAGACCAAGGTCAAAGGTCAAAGTCAAAGGCTAAAGTCAAAGGCGGCGGACAGGAGTGTCCGCCCCACACGGGCGCGGGCAGAAACCACAAAGCCGGGCTGGTTGGCCCGGCTGTTTCTGTCGTGGAACTGGTTCCGTCCATCTTGTTTCGACGGGCCGGCCCCAGAATGTCAAAATCTCGGAACTGCGCGGGCTGACCCGCCAGGAAGCTTATCCGCACGACATCGCCAACCGCAATCTGGCCAACCGCAGCTTGGCTCACTGCTACATGACCAACGCGAGGTTTTCGAGTTCGTGCTCAAGGACAGGCAGGGCACACCCGGCCATTTCCACCCTGCTGGCCGCATCCAGGGCGGCTGCCGGAGAAACTCCGTAACCGCGGCCCATGAGGAACACCTGTAAGAGCTCGGCAGCTTCGTAGGAATCGAGCATCCCGCCCTGCAACAGGTCGCAGCGCAGCGCGCTTAGCTCGGTCACCGTAAATCGTC
Source organism: Acidobacteriaceae bacterium (assembly GCA_003156805.1). Classification (GTDB taxonomy): domain Bacteria; phylum Acidobacteriota; class Terriglobia; order Terriglobales; family Acidobacteriaceae; genus Sulfotelmatobacter. The sequence goes on from PMHV01000072.1 coordinate 17,627, forward strand.
CTTTGTCATCCATGGCCGTCATCACCTCCGACTCCGACCCTCTATTGTTTGCCTATTAGACTCACTTGCGGTCACTCAAGTTGCATGCAATTTGACTGCCGCATTTGGCGCCCATTCCAGAATACGTTGCCAGCCGCCAGTTGGATTGATAAACCCTTTTGATTATCGGAAGTTGCGGGGCAAGACTTGAGCGGGTGAGGGTTTTCTGCAAGTTGCGGGAACCCATGGCGGCGGTCCCAAACTGACACGATGTGTCGTTTCGGGAGACGGGATCGGGAAGACGCGCTCTGGAAAGACCGAGAAACGGCCGGCGGGAGTTACGGCTCTTGGCTACGATTGTTGGCTACGACTTTCGGCTACGACTCTTGGTTACGACTCTCGGCTACGATTCTTGGCTACGACTGTTCGATGGTGGCTTCATCGACCAGCATGATGGGAATGTCGTCCTTCACCGCATACACCCGGTGGCACTGGCGGCACTTCAAACTCTCAGGATTCTGGCGATAGTCGAGAGCTTGCTTGCAGGCCGGACAAACCAGAATCTGGAGCAAATCTTGGTCAATCATGAACGAAATTGTACTCCACCGGCCGGGGCCGCCAACCGCCAACGGGGATGGAATCGCAAATCATCCCGCCTCGGACGACCTAGGGGTTCGCTTTGAAGTAGGCCAGGGCAGCGGCGCCGTTTATGCTGCCCCATCCGGTAGTGTAATCCCAGTCGACGGTGGCATTGTAGCCGGGGCCGAGGCCTGCGCCGTTGTTGCCGGTGGTCACGTCGTGCATGTCCGTTGTGTAAGAAGAGGACGCGCCCAGCTTGTAGAAGAGAGGAGCGACATTGCCGGTCGATTTTCCCTTGAGCGCCTCAAGCACCAATGCCCAATATCCCGCCATGTTCGGGCCCCCATAGCTGGTGCCGTATCCGGTGTACCAATTTCCCTCGTAGTAGGTGTCCAGGCCGGTGTTTTCGTCGGCATCGAAGGCGATATCCGGGATGTCGCGCTTCTTGTTGCTCGGAACGCCGGGCCCCACCTGCCAACTGGGCTTCGCAAAGTAACTGGACACGCCGCCGCCGGAGTCAGTCCAGGCAGATTCGCTCTTGTACTTGTACTGGGCAGTCGCATTGAGGGTCGTCCCGCCGACAGCGGTCACGTTCGGATCGCTGGGTGGAAAGCCGATCTGGAGCTTTTGCGTTCCGCCGCAGCCGCCCAGGTTGTAACCATAGGCGCCGTCGTCGCCCGACCCCGCGAAGATCGTAATGCCTTCGGCGGCCATTTGGGCAAACGAAGCGTTATCCGTCTTCATGTAAGAGTTTCCGTAATCGCTTTCGCAAGTGCCCCAGGAAATAGACACGACCTGAGCCGAATCATCGCTGGCCATCTGACTGAACATCAGCGAAAAATCAGAATTCAAATTAGTAGGGACTTCGTACACGAGTAAATTTGCGCCGGGAGCCTGAGCACCGGCGTACTCAACGTCCAAAGATGGTTCGTAATCCAACGTGCTGGTGCAACCATCGACGCAGATGTTGGTAAGAGTTCCGGTACGGTTGATCGCGGTGAAATACGTCCAGAAGTAGTCCACGTCCGAGGTCAGATAGGTATAGGCAGTAGCAATGGCAATGGTTATGCCAGTTCCGTCGTAGATCGTCTTGCCGTGAAACGTGTTGAGACGGCTTGGGAAGTTGTAAATGGTGGCTATCTGCAGCGGCGTATAAAAGATTCCAGAAACAGGAACTGGTTTGTTGAAATTGGACCCATGATGCATCGTCTCCAGCGAACTCAATCCCGCCACCGATTCCACCACATCCTTTAAGCTGGATGGAACGCTGGGGTTGCGGTCATTCGAATAGTGAGTTTCCGTGCCGAGCTGGTAGACATTGATGTTGATCGCAAATGCTTCCTCAATTTGCGCGACCGTTCCGGTGGCCTGGACCAGCACCCGGTTATCCGATACACGTTTGGTGGCGAGTCCGTGAGACTCCAGATACTGGCGCACCGCCTCGACGTCGGCTTGGCTGGGCGAGAATCTGCCGAGAAAATCCGCCGGGGTAATCCAGCGGTGATAGTCCGGCGAGTTGGAATCGTACAGGCGATCGAGCAGATCGGCGAACTCCGCCTCGTTATGGAGTTTAAGGCCCACGACGATGGTCAGCGCTGCCTTGGGATCGCTGCGGCTCATGAATGTGGCATCTTGCAATGCCGGCGCAACGTTGTCCGGGATCGTGACTGTCGCCGACGGCTGCTCCGACGCGGCGGCGAATAACGATATCGTCAGCAGGAGAATCAACAGGAGAAGAAGAGAAGAAAAGCGAATCGATGGAATCATCGGCCCTCCCAGGGAACCCCCCGTTACGCTTGCGCCAACCGCGCAATTCTGCGGCTGTGGCATGCGGCTGTCAAGGTGAAAGAATTTGCAGCCGGTAACGCAGCCGAACCAGAACTTCTTAGTGAGCACTCTTTTCCACCGCCGCGATTGCGATAGAATCTCAACCAAGCTAGGCATTTGCGCACATGATCTGAATCAGTTGATCCGGGTCCACCGATCGGGTCAACCGATAAAGATCAACGAAAGGCCGACGAAACCGATGGCAGCCACCATTCTCGACGGCGCCAAGCTGGCCGGCGATATCCGCGCCGAAGTCGCGGCCGAAGTCCGCTCCCTGGCCGAGGCCGGAGTGCGCCCAGGCTTGGCCGTGGTTCTTGCCGGTCACAATCCGGCTTCGGAGATTTATGTGCGCGGCAAGGTCAAGGCCTGCGAAGAGGTTGGCATCTATAGCGAGAAGCATACGCCGCCCGATTCCGCCACCACCGCCGAACTTCTCGCGCTGGTCGAACATCTCAACCAGGCCGGTGGCACTGGCGGCACTTCAGGCTCTCGGGATTCTGGCGATAGTCGAGGGCCTGCTTGCAGGCCGGACAAACCAGAATCTGCAGCAACTCTGGGTCTACCATGACCACGGCATTGTACTCTACCAGCCGGGCTGGGTGAACGCGGTGTAGTCCAGATTTTCAGAATGAAGCTGCTTCGGCACGGTATGCCGGAAACGGAAATGGATTCTGCTGAAAGGCCACGGCATTTGGTCAAGGCACCGCGCCCGCCGCTACACCCGCCAATAGTCGGGGCGCCAGGTTTTGATCAGCTTCTTGATGTCGGCGCGGGAAAGCTTTTGGGCGAGCGTGCGTTCGACCAGGGCGGGCAATTCGCCGTCGGAGGCGAAGCGCAGGCCGATCAGTTGCCCTTCCTCCAGTTCGGGGATGCGGGAGCGCAAGGGTTCGCTGAGGACGGCGGCGAGACGCAGACGCTCCTCGAGGCGAATGATGCGGTCCTGCAGCTTGTTGACGTAGAGCCGGATCTTGAGGACCACGATCAGGACCGCGACCAAGACCACGAAGAGCAATCCCGAGTGCCAGCCTGGGTAGCGCAGAAAGTGGACGACCGCGACGCCGACGGCGATGGCGAAGACCGGCAGCGCGAAGAAATGATACAGCGGATCGAACCTGGTATGGTTGGCCAGAGTTTGCGGCTTCTTTTCGGTCACAGGGAATCTCCTGGAGAAACGTTAGCCCACGAATCTATACCTCAAATCGGGAATGGTCAAAATCAATTGGGGGAGCTGGGCCGCGAATCGCAGACACGGAGCGGCACATCGAAAGGAACATGAAAGCCATTCAAGTCAAGCAGCCGGGCGGGCCCGAGGTAATGGAACTGGTGGAGTCGCCGGTTCCGCAAGCGAAGGCGAACGAGGCGGTGGTGAAGCTGGCCGCTGCGGGAGTGAATTTTATCGATGTTTATTTCCGCGAAGGACGCTATAAGGCGCGCTTCCCTTTTGTGCCAGGACAGGAGGGTGCGGGTACGGTCACGGCCGTGGGCGCGGGGGTGCAGACGGTGAAGGTGGGCGATCGAGTGGCATGGTGCGGCCTGCCAGGATCGTATGCGGAGTATGCGGCGGTGGAGGCCGACCGGCTGGTGCCGATTCCCGAGGGGGTGAGCGAGCGGGAGGCGGCCGCGGCTTTGCTGCAGGGCATGACGGCGCACTATCTCTCGCACGACACATACACTCTCAAGAGCGGCGAGGCGGCGCTGGTTCATGCCGCCGCCGGCGGTGTGGGTTTGCTGCTGGTGCAGATGGCGCACAACATCGGGGCACGGGTGATCGCCACGGTTTCGACCGAGGCCAAGGCCAAGCTGGCGCGCGAGGCCGGGGCGGACGATGTGATCCTCTACACGCACACGGACTTCGAGAGCGAGACCAAGCGGCTGACCGGGGGCAAGGGCGTGGATGTTGTATATGACTCGGTGGGGAAGACGACGTTCGACAAGGGCCTGAACATTCTGCGGCCGCGGGGATTGATGGTGCTGTTCGGGGGATCGAGCGGAGCGGTGCCGCCATTCGATTTGATCGCATTGTCGCAAAAGGGATCGCTCTACGTAACGCGTCCGACGCTGGCGCATTACACCGCGACGCGAGAAGAACTGCTGGCACGTTCGAGCGCCGTGTTTGGCATGATGTCCGCAGGTAAACTCAAGTTGCGCATCGAGCACATCTATCCGCTGGCCGAAGCGCAACAGGCGCACCGCGACCTGGAAGGCCGCAAGACCACCGGCAAGCTGCTGCTGATATCCTGAATTCCGTCCACGCGCGAAGGCTGGCGTCAGGCGCATTCCTGCGCAGAAGCAGGAGTGCGGCGCGGCTCGACTGAGGAACCATGAAAGCAATCCGAATCACGCATACGGGCGGAGCGGAAGTAATGGAGTTGGCGGAGCTGCCCGTTCCTCATCCGAAGGCGAATGAGGCAGTGGTCAAGGTGTCGGCCGCGGGAGTGAATTCGATCGACATCAACATTCGCGAAGGGCAGGTGAAAGCGCCATTGCCGCTGGTGCTGGGCCAGGAAGGCGCAGGTGTGGTGACGGCGGTGGGCGCGGAGGTGAAATCGGCGAAGGTGGGAGATCGCGTGGCGTGGAGCGGCGTGCTGGGATCATATTCCGAATATGTGGCGGCGCCGGCCGAGGCACTGGTGCCGGTTCCGCCAGGAGTGACCGACCAGCAAGCCGCGGCCGCGATGTTGCAGGGCTTGACCGCCCACTATTTGTGTTACGACGCGCATCCGCTGAAGCCGGGACAAACGGTGCTGGCTCATGCCGCCGCCGGAGGCGTGGGGCTGTTGCTGGTGCAGATGGCGCACAACCTTGGCGCGCGGGTGATCGGCACGGTGTCAACCGAAGAGAAGGCCAAGCTGGCGCGGCAAGCCGGCGCCGACGAAGCGATCGTCTATGCGCAGATGGATTTCGAAACGGAAACCAGGCGGCTGACCGGCGGTAAGGGCGTGGACGTGGTCTTTGACGGAGTGGGCAAGGCGACGTTCGCAAGAAGTCTGAACCTGTTGCGGCCACGAGGCATGCTGGTGCTTTACGGAGCGTCCAGCGGGCCGGTGCCGCCGGTGGATCCGGCGACGCTTTCCGATAAGGGATCGCTCTACATGGCGCGCACCACGCTGGCACACTTTACGGCCACGCGCGAGGAACTGCTGGCGCGCTCGGGAGCGGTGTTCGGCATGATCGCGTCAGGAAAACTCAAGCTGCGCATCGCGCCTATGTATCCGCTGGCAGCAGCTCAGCAGGCGCATCGGGATTTGGAAGAGCGGAAGAATGCGGGGAAGTTGCTGCTGATTCCGTAGTGGCCTCAGATGAGGCGGAGATTGGGAAAATCTTGAGCATAGCGATTGGCATCGCGGGTCATGAGCCGGTCCGCTTTTAGCAGCGCGTGCGACGCGATTACGAAGTCCGCCGGCAAACGCTTTGGCGAACCTCCGCCGGAACTGCGGCGGCGGATGGCGTAGGCAGCAAAGCTTGCAGCCGCCAGCATCCAGACATCCTCTTCAAGGTCGAAATCAATAGCGACGGCCGTTTCCGCAAGAGCCTTCCGAACCTTCTGCACATTCAGGCCAGGGACTGCCGATAGCTCGACGAAGACTGGCGCGCTTATCACCAGTGCTCCCTCTGCGCGAAGTTTTGACAACTGAGCGGCAATCGTGGCCGCCGAGGGGGCTGCCGACCAGATTGGCGATAGGATGTTCGTGTCAAGAGCCGTTCTCATTCGTAGTCTTTATTCGTAGTCCTTATCGCTGCGCATGTCGTCAATCCAGGCCTTTATCCCTTCTTCGCCGCCGGGGAACGGGTCTGCAATCCCGATGAACTTCTCGAAGGGGTTGACTTCCGAGCGGGCGGGCCGGATCACGGTGCGGCCTTCCTCCACCACAAACTCGACGCGGTCGCCGGTCTCGAGCCCGAGGCGTTTGCGGATTTCTTGCGGAACCGTCAGCTGACCCTTGCTGCTGATTGTGCTAAAGTGACCCATCTTTACTGCTACTCCTTACTGCAAAAATAGGCTATTTTACCAATGATTGCAAGAGGATAGCTCTACCGCCTGCGCGAATACGGCCTTAGGTACGCCGGCACATCGATCTTCGCATCAAGCCGCGGATCGTCAATCGGCGTTCCCGCAACCATCTCCAGCGGAACGACTCCAGCCCAGGTGGGGAAGGAATAATCTTCTTCATCGTCGATGGGGGGTCCGGTACGGACTTTGGCTGAGAATTCTTCGATGGGCAAGCACAGGACCGAGGTCTGTTTGAGTTCGCGCTGGTTGGGCTGGCGCGCATCGTCCCAGCGTCCGGGCAGGATGTGTTCGGAGAGAGTGCGCAATGCTTCCAGCTTTTCCGCGGGTTCCTCTACGAGCGAAGCGGTCCCCAGGATCACGACCGAGCGATAGTTCATGGAATGGTTGAAAACGGAGCGCGCCAGCACCAATCCATCGAGCAGGGTCACGGTCACGCAGACCGGAACGGCTTCCTTCATCCGGCGCAACATGCGGCTGGCCGCGGAGCCGTGGACGTAGAGGTTCGCATCCTGGCGTCCGTAAGACGTGGGAATCACGAAGGGCTGGCCGTCGGCGACGAAACCGACATGGCACAGGAAACCCGCGTCGAGGATGTCATAAACGGTTGCGCGATCGTAAACACCGCGATGGGGTTCGCGGATGACACGAGTCCGCGCAGTAGGCGTGTGCGGTTGAGACATTGAGGGACGAACTCCAGGCAAGCGCCAAGGATGGGTGAAAAGAAAAGTGTACCACCGGCGGAGTCCGGACTTCGGGCCGTCCCGCGCTCGGCCATCGTCCAAACACTCTCCGCCACGCCTTTCCTTAAGACTGCCCGCCGAAAGGGTAATACTGATTCTGGCGATAGACGCGGCTGAACAGGATGGCGACAATCCCTAGCACAATCGGAGTGAACACGCAGGCTTCCGGGCCGACACTGCCGCCCGTGAGCCAGTTGGGTCCGTTGAAGGTGCAATTGAAAAGATTGTGGTAAGGAAGAATGCCGCTGTCGGGGACACCATAGAAAAACGTCTGGCCCCAGTCCCATCCGGCATGGAATCCCACCGCCCACCACAAGTTGCCGGTGCGGCGCAGGAAAAAGCAGAACAACAATCCGAATAACACCACCGAAAACAGGCCGAACTTCGACTCGCCCGGATTGCCGGCGTGGGCCAGACCGAACAGCGCCGAGAGCAGAACCGCCGACGGCCAGAAGCCAATGCCTGTGGTCAGCGTAAATTGCAGATATCCGCGAAAAGCAAACTCTTCGGCGAGGCCGACCAGCACAAAGGCTGCGCTCCAGGCGGCAATCGCAGTGACGATCGTGCGGCCGTGGATTGCCATTCCCGTCAGGTGGAAGCCGCGCAGCGCGAAAATTCCCAGCAGGCTGCCGCTGATGGCCAGGAACCCGGCGAGAGTTCCGATCCAGAAGTTCTTTCGGAACGCAGGCCTGCCGGGAAGTCCGTACTGGCGATACTTGCGGCGCTCGATTCTTGCCATGGCAAGTGCAGCAATCGATGTGAAGAGGAAAATTGTTCCCTCGGAGATGCCCAAGCCGATAGGAGTGAGCATGGTCATGCCCATTCCGCCACCCCTCCCGAACCGGCGCAGGGCCGCAAACAGAGCAACGAACAACGCGGCCACGATGGCCAGGAAAATCAGCAGGCGCCAGCCGGCGCGAAGGCCGGTGCTCCCGCGAAAGATGGTGTTGGGCGCGGGCGGCGGCGGACTGCCTGGCTCTGGGAAAATAGCGGTACCTGAGTCGGACATTGTTCCTATCTACGAAAAAAAAACGGCGAAGTTCCGCTCACCACGACGGCAGAGTGCCCCAGAGAAAACAGAACCAAGATAAAGCTTGTCTCTGTGACTCCGTGCCTCCGTGGTGAACGTTTTTCGCTGAGAGCGAACGATCACCAGTTAAACTTCAGCGCGAACTGGAACTGCCGCGGATCGTATGCGGCGGTCGCTTGTCCAGCGTTGGTAAAGAGCGGACTGACCGCGGACACGTTATACCGGTTGGCAATGTTGAACATATCGGCGATCAGTTCCAGATTGTAGCGTTCGCCGAAATAGACGCGCTTGGCTACGCGAAGATCGTCAAACACCGTCCACGGAGTGATGCCGGCGTTGCGGCCCAGATTGCCGTCGATCGAGAGAAGCGTGCCGTTGAAATCCGCGGAGCAGGGCTCCTGAAACACTCCCGTAGGCGAGTACTTCGAGGGAACCGCCGGATAGCCAAGCGCTGTGCACCCCGGGTTGACGAAGGTGTTGGGACGGCCGGTGAGGGCCGATTCCTGGAGGTTGTCGCCGTTGCCGGTGATGATGTTGAAGGGCCGTCCTGAATTGAAGTCGATCAGAGGAGCGATTGTCCAATCACTGAAGAACTTGCGGGCAAAGCCGCTGCCACCCAGTTTGCCCGTCTGGTAGACGCCGCTGAAGACGAAGCGGTGGCGCTGATCGAACAGCGAATTGGAACGATCCACGCCAGGATAATAGCTGTCCTGCGGGGTGAGCGTGGATTGCAGGTCGGTGGAGTCGTCGATGGCGTGCGACCATGTATACGACGCGAGGAATTCATAGTGGTCGCCGAAGCGTTTGCGCAGGTTGGCGCTGAAGCCGTGGTAGACGGAACTGCCATTGGAGTAATTGGCGTCCATGTCGCCGAAGGGGATGCAACCGACCAGAGTAGCGGGGTCACAGGAGGTATTGAAGCCAGCGGTGCTGTAGCCCGATTCCTGGAAAAACTGCAGGACAGCCGGGGCCAGCATGGTCACACAAGCTCCCGCGCCAGCCGCGGTCAAAGCGTTGGCGATGGACGCATTAAAACCGCTGGGGCGGAAAAAATTCATCAGGGCAGCGGAAACCCAAGGCAGACCGTTGTTGGGATTGACCCCGCAAGGAGCAAAGCCTTGCGAGGCGGGGCCGCTCCCGACGCCCAATGGCCCACCCACGGTCGCATAAGACGTCGGATCACTGGAGGCCGCCTGCCAGTTTGCCAGCAGCAGGTCGCCACGCTGGGCGTTGGCGTTGATGGGGCGATTCAGGTGGCGTCCGCCATTGAAGTTGTAGGCCAGATTCAGGTCGAAACCTTTGCCCAGGTCGCGTTCGATGCTGAAGTTGGCTTGCTGAGCATAGGCGAACACGAAGTTCTTCGCTTGGGGATAACCAAACGGTTGAAAGAACAGCGGAAACCCGTCCGTGAGGTAATTCTGGTTGAGAAACAAGGAGCTCGGGAAATTGATAGAAGTGAACTGCTGCTGATTGGGCAGATAACCGAGCGCCGGAAGGAGCGGCGCCGGCCCCGGAGTGCAGCCGGGGCTGTTGACCAGCCCCTGGAAGATCGGAATCGCGTTCAGGTTGGCGGGATTCCCGGCGCCGTTGCACACGCCCGTGCCAGCGAAGGCCAGTTGGCCGCTGGAGGAACCGTCGGAAGCATTGCCCAGGAAATAAAGACCGAGCAGTGGGTGGTCATAGAACAGGCCGTAAGAAGCGCGCACCACTGTCTTCCCATCACCCTTGGGATCCCACGCCAGGCCGACCCGCGGCTGAAAGTTGTTGGTGTCGGTCTGAATGCCTTTCTGTAGTCCCAGGAAGTTATATCCGGCTTGCGCCAGTGCAGTCACCGGCTTGAACGTCGGCGGAATCTCCACGTCGTAGCGCACGCCGTAATTCAAAGTGAGGTTCGGACGCAGGCGCCAGGAGTCCTGCCAAAATACTCCGATTGGAACGTTATGGAACGAGTCGCTGGGACTGCCCAGCCCCTGGACAAAGTCCCCGGGCAGGCCGGCTCCATAAGCCTGTACTGGATTCAGAGTGGGGAAGGGCCCAGGAAATGCGGCAAAGGAGCCGAAATCGTAATTCCCGCCGTAGTTGACGGTGAATGTGGCAGTGAGCGGGAGATAGTCGAAATCCGCGCCGAACTTGGTGTCATGGCGGCCGATGGTCCAGGAGAAGTTGTCGGTGAACTGGTAGCGCTGCTCCACGCGCTGGATGTAGGAGTAAGGCTCGCGGCCGAAATAACCGAACCCAGTAATGTTGACGGCTGGATCCGCGCCCGCAGGGATCTGGGTATTGTAGAAGTAAGAGAGTCCGCGGCGCGCATATTGAAAAGTGAATTCATTCACCCGGTTGTTGCCGATGGTCCAGGTGTCTTTCACGACGCCGGCCACGTCGCGGTAGGTCTGCTGGGAAGTGCGCGAGTAAGCGTTTTGCCCAAAGGGCTGGTCTTCTCCGCTGCCCTCAATGCCGGTCGTGGTGCTGGGACTCACGTTGACCCGCAGAGTCAGCCGGTTGCTGTTGCTGATGTTGTGGTCGAGGCGGAGCGAGTAGAGGCTCGTCCCCTCAAATACTGGAAAGTTGCCAGCCTGCGATCCCAGCGATTGGTAGGAGGCGGGCACAAAACACGGCGGCGCCGAGCAACTCGAGGGGAAGCCGCTAAGGCCCGGAATACCGGTCAGGCCGGTTGGCCATGCTCCACTCAGGGCCATTCCCGACGAAGCGCCGACGAAGAATTCATAATCTGGCACGCTCGGGGCAAGGGCCGCGAAGGTGCCGGGAGCAGTCGCGGCAAGCTGAGCCAGCCCAGGCCCAAGGAACGCGGCCTGATCGCTCGTCACCTGGATGTTGCCGAAGGGCAGAGGGATCAGTCCGCCGGCGGTGGTCGATGTGTCGAAATTCTGCAAGCCGTAATACCCAATATTGCTTGCCGGAGCAACGCTGGAGAACCCCGTCTCGTGCCGCCGCGTGACCTCGTAGGAGAAGTAGAAGTACGTCTTGTCCTTCTTGATCGGTCCGCCGAAAGCCGCGCCCGCCTGCACCCGGGTATAGGCCGGATTCGAAACCGTGCTGAACGGATTCACCGCCTGGAAGTTGCGATTGCGTAGAAAACCGAAGACGTCGCCGTGAAAGTCGTTCGATCCTGAGCGGGTGATGATATTGACCACGCCGCCCGAGGCGCGGCCATATTCCGGCGCGTAACCGTTGGTGATGATCTGGAACTCCTGAACGGCCTCCTGGGAAACGGTGGAGCGCACTCCGTTGGTCGAATTGTCGGTGGCATCGGCGCCATCAACATTGACCAGGTTCGACCGGCCACGCTGGCCGCTCATGTTGAGCCCGGACGTAGGTGCGGCGCCGAGAAACGGCGCGTTGTCGCGCACGACCTGCGAATCGGTCAGCGTGAAATTGATATAGTTGCGCCCGTTGATGGGCAGATTGTCGATGCGGCGCTGTCCAATCGTGTCGGTCGTGGAACTGCGGGAAGTCTCCACCAGTTCGGCCTGCGAGTTGACCTCCACCACTTCCTTGCCGCCCGCTACCGAGAGCGCCACCGGGAGTTCTACCAATCCGCCCACGGTCACGCTCACGTCCGCAGCCTCGGCCTTGGCGAAGCCTGGGGCTTCGATGGTGACCGCGTACGTGCCCGGGGGAAGCAGTCGCACGCTATAGCCTCCCTGCCCGTCGCTGGTCCCGGTGCGCTCCACGCCCCTCGCCACGTCTCGCAGGGTGACCGTGGCGTTCGTCACCACGTTGCCGGTGGCATCCTTCACACTGACGTGCAGATCGCCGGTCGCGACGCCGCCTTGTCCCAGAGCGATGCAGGAAGCCAACAGAACAATCAACGAGACAGAAATGGTTCTGGTCGAGCGGATCATGAGGTTCTCCCTTGGACTCGCGGGAGCGAGTTCCCTGGCGGAAAACAATTCGAGAAATTCCCGAGCTTGTCCACAAGGATGGTTTTGGCGCACACAGACGCCCGCTGGTTTTTACACCAGACGATGCCCCGAAAACAAGGCTGGAGTGGCCGGGGGGTGACCGGCAAGTTAACTAGGAGGAACTGCGGCGGCATGTGGCGGAAGGGAGAAATGCCAACGCGGGCCAGCCAGAACTGGCTGACCAGGCCCGCCACGCAGGAACGCGCTTCCCAGCGCCTACGGCGAAACCGATAAGCGAAGCGGGGCGCGAGGATTTTGCAGCCGGCCCAGCAACATGGCGGAGCCGTTCAAGTGCTCGTAGCGGTCGATTACCTGTACCGCCGCCAGACCCGAGTTCGGCCAAGCCAGGGCAATGTAAATTCGGACGAAAACAAGCGTCGTGTTGCGGCGCAGCAATAACGCGTCGTTCACCAGTTGGCGGGCCGCTTCGGCGGTTCGCGGGTCGCCGCTGGCCAGCGCCGCTTCGCCCATGCGCACCAGCACAACGGCGTTCTGCCCCGCCGCCTGAACGTAGGCTGCCATGGCGCGCAAACGCTGCCGCCGCACCGCGCGGAACCGCGCCGAAGGCAAACGCCGGCGCAGGTAGTCATCTTCGGCGGGATTCACCAGGTTACGGAATGCCTCCACATCGAGGGCTTGGATTTGTCCGGTAAGGTTCGCGCCCCGCGAAACCTGCAGGCTTTGCGAAACCGCAATCCGGAAGATGGCGGCAAGCGCCAGTACGGCAGCAATAACAAGAACAATGGCCAGAGTCATTGTTGTAGTAAACGCTCCAATTCCCGGTTCCAGATTGCCAGATTATTCTCGGGCAATGGAACCGCAGACGTAGTGGCAGGGCCGTTGGGGATAAGAAAATAGTAGAACCAGATCAAAACACAGACGTGGTACGTGGCCATGTTGAAAAGATCGAGCAAATCGCGCCTGTTGAGGAGGGCTCCGCTAGCCATGACGGCCCAAGTCGCCATGTGTTCGCAAGACAAGATGCCAAGGCCGAGCGCAATTCCGAAGGTTCGGTTATTCCATGCCAGCCTGAAATATGCGGCAAACAGGAACAGGAACAGAACCAGCCCGCATTGAATTATGAATAGAGTCTGTTCCAGAATATGGGCGCGCGAAATGATCGCGTGCTGCGGATTGTCGATGGGAGCGTAAGCAGCAGCTAGCACAGCGAGCAGCACAAGAACCGCACCGGTGCCGCTGATCAGGCGATTCCCGAGTCTTCCCAAGGCAGGCCAGGGGCGAAGAAGACGAAGAAACAATTCTCCAATCGCGCCGAACCGGAGCAATCCTTCAATGATCAAACCGGCGTACAGGGCACGCCAATAGGTTTCCCCACTGATAGTCGGGGAAATGTCCATTCCGTAAAGTGTGAATTCTTCGATCGCCTCGAAGATGGTATAGGCAAGGAAAAACGGGAACAGCTTGTGCAGCCCCCGCCGCCAAATGAGGATAGCCAGCGCCACTTGCAGCACATGAGGCGCCAGCCATAAATAGTGCCAAAGGAATGAGTGCGCTTGCAGCATGGCCGTAGCTCGGCACTATAACCCGGCCCGCTGCAAGCGGCAACACAGAACTTAATCTTGTTCGTTCTTCGTAAGTCTGATGAAGGCTACGGCTTGCACATCGCGTTCCCGCCGCAACTCGTGCCACTCGGGCCGTCGGCATGAACAACCGTTGGAATCACCAAAGTATTGAGGAAAAGCAGGGCTGCACCAACCACCAGCAGGATTCGTTTCACGGTTATTTTCTCCTTGTGTGTAGAAATTGAACCGTGATACTTTCATCCTTGTTGGCCTCCGGGAAAGCGCATTTTTGCCTTTAAGTTGTTCGGAATTCGTAACAAGATTTTAACGCAAGGTTTTCGAGACCGGATTTGTCGAAACCGAGACCGGATTTGTCGAAACCGAGACCGGATTTGTCGAAACAATGACTCTGAAATCGGCTTTACAGGACGTGCGCGAAACCACCCTGGCTGCGGTGTCTGGGCTGTTGGCCAAGCTGGCGTATCTGGCCTCTCTGCGCCGCCAGGAAGGCGGCTACCTGCACTGGGGCGTTTCCTTGGTACATGGGCAACCCTCCTGTGATCGGGCACTGAAAGAGGCCCACGGCGAGGTGCTGTCGCGCGTTCTTCGGACGCCGCTCTCGGCGCTGGTGGAGGATTTGCACCATTCCAGCGAAGACAGCGGTAAGACGGCTAAGGCTTACGTCGAAGGCATGCACGAGCAGATCGGCGACTTGCTTCCCCTGCAACAGGACGCGGCCTCAGCCCGTCATCTTAATTCAGTGTTGGTTGCGCTTTCGAGCCTGGAGAAGGATCAAGAGGGCGCCACTCCGTCAACTTCATAGCGACGCCCACCACTTGGCCGATCACCTCGGCCTCCTGGGGATGGCGCAAGACTCGAACCGGAACCGGAGACAACGGATGCGGCTGCAGAATAAGTTCTTCGCGGCGCATGCTGCACCAGCAGCAGGTGTGGCCATCGCGCGTCTCCACAAAGTACACCGGACGCTCGTATTCCGAGCGCCACGTGCCTTCCGCGACCCGGTTCCGGGCCTCGTCCACTTGGATGAAGCTTCCGGGCGGCAGAATGGGATACATGGTGAAATCCTGGTTCCCGATGTAGCCGTAGGTGAAATCGCTGTGCGCGAACTGTGCCAGGTAGGCGAGCGGAACCAATCCCCACTGTTCGACCATGCGTCCCAGGTTGGTTGTGCGGCGCTCATCGAAGGCAGGATCCATGCGCACTGGCATCTGCACCGAAGCCAGCCCCGACAGCGCTTCGGACACGTGCGATCGCGGCGGACTAATCAGGCCCAGATCCCCGGCCATATTGTTCAGGTCGACACCGAACCAGGTCAGCAGTTCCCGCAAATCGCGCCGGTAGATGACGGCAAGAGTATATAAGCGATGAATACTGGGGAGAATTCCCTTGGTCTCGATATCCGACAAACGGCTAGGGGGAATGGAAAATTCTTCGTTGCGGTATTTCTCGGCCAGACGCGCGCTGGAATTCTCAACGTCGCGCATGGTTAGTCCGAGTTTCTCGCGTAGGGTACGAAGGCTCTTACCGGCCGGGAGCATCGCGTGCCTCCATTGGAAATGGGGGACATCATAACAGGGCTTCGACTATCACGCTGTGAATTTGTGCATTTTTTTTAACTATGGCAGTTTGTTACGTTTCTCAAACAGACTGTTTGTCGGGCTTCCTAGCGGAAAATAACGCCCACCGGCATTCAGGCTTGGCGCCCAGCGCACACAGTTGGCGCCTGTGAATTTCGTGTGCCTGTTCGGATTTCGTAACAGCGCACTGGGGAAACTCGCAAAATCGTCCTCGGGTACCACTTCGCCGGCTCTATCTCTCAACCGGAACCTTCGGCCGTTCGCATGACATTTGTCACGCCGGCTGCGTGATGAACGGCACTGGCACCCTGCCAGCCACTCCGCGATGATGCAATCACCGGGCTGAAAAGACCTAACTCCTCGGCCAGATCCGGAAAAGGCGGACGGCATAATGATCGCGACTCTGCAAGAAACGTCAAACATGCCAGGCGCAAGCACGCAGACTGTGGTGGCGCGTCTGGAAGGCATCAGCAAGAACTACGGCAACGTGCGAGCGCTGCGCGGCATAAATTTCTCCGTGCATGCGGGCGAATTGGTGGCGCTGCTCGGACCCAACGGAGCAGGAAAGACGACTGTGGTGAAGCTGTTACTCGGGCTCCTGCAACCTGATGCCGGGAAGGTTCGCGTGTTTGGCGGAGACCCGGTCAATCCCCAAACCCGCGTGCGCACGGGTGCCATGCTTCAAGTGGGGCGCGTACCCGAGACCTTGCGCGTGCGCGAGCATATCGATTTGTTTTCCAGCTACTACCCGAAGCCTCTACCCCTTGAGGAGGTGCTGGCGGCTGCCGGACTTGAAAAACTGCGCGACCGCAAGTTCGGAGATCTTTCCGGCGGGCAGCGCCAGCGCACTCTCTTCGCCCTCTCGATCTGCGGCGATCCCGACCTGCTGTTTCTAGACGAGCCTACCGTCGGGCTGGATGTGGAGGCGCGGCGCGCACTGTGGGAAGAAATTCGCCGTCTGGTCGAGCGCGGAAAAACCGTTCTGCTGACCACTCACTACCTGGAAGAGGCCGACGCACTGGCCGATCGCGTCGCGGTGATCAACCAGGGTGGAATCATCGCCGAGGGCACTCCCACGGAAATCAAGTCGCAGACGAGTGGCAAGCGCATCCGCTGCATTACCTCTTTGAGCGTCGCCAGCCTGCGGCAGATTGCCGGTGTAGTTGAGGTGAAACAAGACCGCGAAGCTGTCGAGATCCACGCCGCCGAGGCTGAACCCATCGTCCGCACCCTGCTGGCGCGCGATCCCAGGTTGTCCGGTCTGGAAGTAACCAGCGCCGGACTCGAGGAGGCATTCCTCGCTCTCACCCAGGACAACGGTCAGAACCAGGGCAACGACTAAACGGAAATCGCCGAAACGAACCCACGCCGTTCAGTCGTAAACGGCCAGGCGCAACAAAACGAACACGCGCGAAGGAAAAACTACATGAGCACTGCAGCAGCGATCGGCAACCCTCCGGGCAAGCGTTCACCCGCTCACACCGCAGCCATCTATCTCAAGGAAGCGAAGTACGAATTCCTGAAAAATCTTCGCCTGCGCATGTACACCGTGTCGGTCATCAGCTTCCCGCTGATGTTCTACGTTCTGTTCGGCCTGGTGTTGAATTCCAAGGAATCGATTGGCGGCGCCAGCGTTCCAACCTATCTCATTGCCACCTACGGCACGTTCGGGGTCATGGGAGCCTCGCTGTTCGGCACGGCTTCCGGGCTCGCCGCCGACCGCGGCCTGGGATGGTTGCAGGTGAAGCGTGCCAGTCCCATGCCGCCTTTCGCTTACTTCTTCGCCAAGGTCGTCTTGAGCATGATTTTCAGCGCGATAGTGGTGTGCCTGTTGATGCTTCTCGGGTTCGCCTTCGGCGGAGTTCGTCTGCCGTTCGCGGAACTGGCCAGGTTGCTCGCCACCCTCGTCGCTGGCTCACTTCCGTTTTCCGCTATGGGCTTGGCCATCGGTTATTTCACCGGCCCCAACTCCGCTCCTGCCACCATCAATCTGTTTTATCTGCCCATGTCTTTCTGCAGCGGATTGTGGGTTCCGTTCATGTTCTTGCCCAAGTTGGTGCAGAAAGTCGCTCTGGTGCTTCCGTCCTATCACTTGTCGCAACTGGCGCTGGGCATTGTCGGCACCGGCCGTCACGAATCTGCCGCAGCGCACTGGGAAGTTCTGCTGGCCTTTACGCTGATCTGCCTGGGTATCGCGCGCATCGGCTTTCAGCGCGACCAGGGGAAACTGTACGGTTGAACTTACTCGCACGGAATTCCACGAAAGGAGACGCTCGTGAGCGCACAATCGAAAAAGTCCATGAGTTGGACCATCGTCCTCATGCTGTTCGGAGTCGCTGCGCTGTTCGGCGGCGCGAAGTGGCTGCCTGTTCTTATCCCCGGCGCACTGTTTGTATGGTATGGAGTCGCCGCGCCCATGCTTCGCAGTGGCCGGAATTGACGCAGGGTTGAAAATAGCAGCTTGAAAATAGAAGCGTTAGCATAGAAGGTTGAAAATAGAGAGAATAAGCGCGTGCGAAGAGAAGCCATGTCCTCGACAGTCTTGAATTGCGGCGATTGCCGAAATCCGCGGAGGGCGGGCCGATGAACAGTCTCTTCAAGAATCGCGAGCACGGATGGGCTCCTCTTGTCTGGCTGGTTTACTCCGGATTCTTTTTTGTCCAGCCCATCTTCGATCATGTCAGCCGCAGGCAATGGATCTTCGACGCCGTTGGCTTCCTCGCATTCCTCATCCTTTATTTCGGTCTTTTCTGCCTCGATCGCCCTCGGCCGTTCCTGCACATTGGTGGCATGGTGCTGCTCGGGCTTCTTTTCCTGCCCTTCAATGGCGGCGCTTCCACTTTCTTCATTTTTGCCGCCGCCTTTGTTCCCTTTAGCGCGGAAACTCCCGCCGCCGCCGTAGCGGGATTGGGCGCGATCGTGGCTGTTGCCGGCCTGGAGAGCTGGTTCCTACGGGTGCCGGGCTGGACTCTGTTTTATTCGGCATTTTTCCCGCTGGTGGTCGGCGGAGGCAATATCTTCTTCGCCGAGCGCAACCGCATGAACCGCCGTCTGCGCAAAGCCAATGAAGAAATCGAGCAACTGGCCAAAGTTGCCGAACGCGAGCGCATCGCCCGCGATCTGCACGATGTTCTTGGCCACACTCTGTCGATGATCACCTTGAAATCCGAACTTGCCGGCAAGCTCATGGACCGCGATCCCGCACGCGCAGGCAAAGAAATTCGCGAAGTCGAGCAGATCTCCCGCCAGGCCTTGTCCGAGGTGCGCGATGCGATCCGCGGCTATCGCGCCCAGGGGCTTGTAGCCGAGTTGGCGCAGGCCAAGTCCACTCTGGAAACTGCGGGCGTAACCGTTCAATGCGATGCCGCCACCACGGTGAAGCTTCCCGCGGTTCAGGAGAGTGTGCTCTCGCTTGCCGTGCGCGAGGCTGTAACCAACGTTGTGCGCCACGCCCAGGCCCGCACCTGCCGTTTGCGCGTCGAGCAGCAGAATGGTTCCTGCCGCCTCCAGATTCACGATGACGGCCGCGGCGGTTCCAGCATCGAAGGCAACGGCTTGCGTGGCATGCGCGAGCGCGTCGAAATGCTCGGCGGCACGTTCAGCCGCGACACTGCCGCGGGAACTACACTTACCATCACGCTCCCGCTCAAGGAATTGACGCAGCAAGAAGCATCGCAGAGAGACACGCGGCAAGATTTGCCACAAGAAGATTCGACCCAGAAAGCTTCGACCGAAAAAAGACCGATACACGAATCCTTGGCGCCCAAACCCGGAGGCTGCGCCTCTTGAATCCCTCGTTGCGAGAAGCGGCCCGCGAAATTGGAAAAGAAGGCCGCAGAACCATCCGTGTCGTTCTTGCCGAAGATCAAAGCATGGTGCTGGGCGCGCTCGCCGCCCTGCTCGAAATTGAAGGCGATATCTCCGTCGTCGCCCAGGCGCGCAACGGCAAGGAAGCCCTCGACGCCGTACTCGCGCAAAAACCCGACGTCTTCATTACCGACATCGAAATGCCGCACATGACCGGTCTCGACGTCGCCGCCGAACTCAAGCGCCGTCGCACCGGCACTCGCGTCGTCATCGTCACCACCTTCGCCCGCGCCGGCTATCTGCGCCGCGCCCTCGAAGCCGGAGCCTCAGGATATTTGCTGAAAGATATGCGCGCCGAAGAACTCGCCGAGGCCGTCCGCCGCGTTCATCAGGGCCTGCGCGTGATCCATCCCGAGCTCGCCACCGAAGCCTGGGGAGAAATCGACCCACTCACCGACCGGGAGCGCCAGGTTCTGCGCCTCGCCGGCGAAGGCATGTCCAGCGGCGACATCGCCGCCGAACTCAACCTTTCCGAAGGCACCGTCCGCAACTATCTCTCCGAAGCCATCAGCAAACTGGGCGCCGGCAACCGCGTAGAAGCCGCCCGCATCGCCCGAACCAAAGGCTGGCTGTGACGCGTGGGATCAGAGCGAGGGTGCCCCGTCCTTGTGTCTCGTTCTTTGGAGAGACAGGGCGGGGATTTTGATCTGGAGAGTGAAGCGACTGCCCCGCGCGGCGAACTTCAGGCCGCGCCCCGCTCCACGCCCGCTTCTTCCTTCGCCACAGTCTTCAATCCCCAAGCCATGCGCGGAGTATTATGCGCAATCCCAAACTGCCCGGCGGCATTCAGCACGATGATGCCGCCATGCCCGTTCACTCGCTGCTGCAGATAATTCATCGCTTCCTGCGCCGCCCACTCCGGCAAATTCCCCGCAGAAATTCGGTCCGCCGTCCACTTGGCTAACACCAGCTTCATGATCGGTTCGCCCCAGCCCGTGGTCGAGGCTGCCGCGCTCAGGTTATCGGCGTAGCAGCCGCAGCCAATCAGCGACGAATCGCCCAGCCGCCCCGGAGCCTTGTTCAGCGTCCCGCCCGTCGACGTCGCCGCCGCAATGTTGCCATCGCCATCCAGCGCCACAGCGCCCACCGTGTCGTGCGAAATCGCAGGCGCAAAAAGATCGTTCCCGTGTCCGGCGGCGTCCGTCTGATACTCGCGCAACCGCTCCACTTCTCGCGCAATCACCAGCTCTTCGTTCCTGCACAATTCGATTCCGTGCTCCGCCGCAAAACGCTCCGCACCCTCCGCCACAAAATAAACGTGCGGACTCTCACTCAAAATCTTGCGCGCCGCCCGCACCGGATTCCGCAGCCGCTCCACGCAACCCACTCCTCCCGCGCGCAGCGTCGCTCCATCCATGATCAGCGCATCCAGCTGCACCTTGCCGTCGCGATTCAGAAAACTCCCGCGCCCCGCGTCAAACGTCTCGTCGTCTTCCATTACCACCACCGCTTCTTCCACCGCATCCAGCGCCGCTCCCTCGCGCTCCAGCACCCGCCATCCCGCAGCCATAGCATTGCGCACACCACGAACATGCGCCTCGACCATGTCGTCAGGCATAGCCCAGGCGCCACCATGCACCACCAGAACAGGATTAGAAGCCAAGAAGGATCCTCAGTAGAAAAATGACTGATTAGTCTAGCAGGCTCGTGTGGGCTACCAGTTGATGGAATCGCTTGGCTAAGCTGCCTGCCCTGCCTTGGCCGCCAGCGGCGGGTCCTGCGTGCGCGTCCAGGTATATCTCATGCGGTGAATCACGGTGATCGTCGAGAGCACTGCAATCACCCACAGCACCGGCGCCATGCGGTTGAAGAGCGCGCCGATAATCACCAGCACCAGCCGTTCCGGCCGTTCCATGAATCCCACGCGGCATGAGCCGATCAGCGACTCCGCGCGGGCGCGCGTGTAGCTGACCATGATGGCGCTGACCATGACGAATGCCGTGAGCACGACATAGAAAAATTTGTCGCCGCGCGCGTAGAAAACCAGCAGGCCCAGAAACTGCGACGCGTCACTGTAGCGGTCGACCACCGAATCGAAAAACGCGCCGAAGCGCGTGACCCGGTTGGTGGCCCGCGCCACCTGCCCATCCACCAGGTCGAAGAAGCCGGAAAAAATGATCACCAGCCCCGCGTAGAAAAACATGCGCCGCTGCGTACCGGCGACCGCGTAGCCGAACAGGATCGCGGCCCACGTGTTCACCACCAGCCCCATGAATGTCAGCACGTTGGGATTGATGCGCGACAGCGCCAGCCAGCGCACGATGGTATCGAGCAGCACTCCGCAGGCGCGCCCGAACGCGCTCGTCCACGACTTCCATCCGGATGATTTCGATACGGAGGGTATCGATTCAGATCTTGGCACGCCGTCTGACACGGGGGCGGGCGAGGGGGCGGACGAAAACGAAGCCGGCATTAAATCTTCGCCTCCTTCGCTCCATCTTCATCGGGTCCAGCTTCCGCGATGGCCGCCAATTCATCGTGGATGGTGCTCAGCTTCAAAATTTCCATCTCTCGCTTGCCGTTGGGCGAGACCACAATCACTTCGTCGCCGACCTTCTTGTTGAGCAGTGCCCGCCCGATGGGCGAGGTCGTCGAAATTTTTCCCGCCACCACGTCCGATTCTTCGCTGGTCACCAGCTTATATTCGACCTCTTCGTTCTTGGTGTTGTCGAAGACCTTTACCGTGGAACCCAACCCCACTCTGTCCTTGGGGATGTTGTTCATGTTGATAAGCGAGAGGTCGGCGAGGCGCTTGCCCAGCTGGCGCACGCGCGCCTTCACGAACTCCTGGCGCTGCTTGGCCATGTGATACTCGGCGTTCTCGCTGAGATCTCCCAGGGCCGCGGCCTTCTTGATTTCCTTCGGAAGCTCATGGATCAACTCGTGTTCGAGCGCGTTGATCTCGTCCTGCAGCTTCCTCTTGATGATTTCAGTCATTGCTGATTTCAGTCACTGCGTAAGCTAAATGCTCGCTTCGATTATAGACCTCTGAGCCAGGTCGCGCTTCCGGCGCCCGCTGCCGCTTCGGCCAGCCTTTGGGAGACGGTGCTCAAACACCGACGGGAGAAGTTTGTTCTTGACAGCACCTTCGCTCCTATCGCGGGGCGGCTTCAGTCGTGGTGGCGCAAAGGTAAGCCAGCCCGTCGCCCCTTCAGAGCCATCTCCGTGAGAAAATAGTCGCGGACTCGATTGATCTCGCCGATCCTATATCTCGTTGATTTCGCTTTGGCGATCGCCGTGGTGGGCACACTCTCTTCGGCTGTGTTTCTGGGGCTGGTGGTGGTGGGAGTGGTGCGCTTTCATGCGGAGGCGCGGCGGCAACGGGCTTCCGTGCCTGACGATGCGCATCTGCCTGCGGTTTCCGTGCTCAAGCCGGTGCATGGTTTGGAAGCGCGGTTGAAAGAGAATATCGAGAGCTTCTTCCGGCAGGATTATCCCGAATACGAAATTCTTTTTGCGGCCGATGCGGCCGACGACGCCGCGCTGGCGGTGGTGCGCGAGGTGTGCGCGCGCTATCCGCAGATCCGCAGCCGGGTGCTGGTGACGGGGACTCCGTGGCCGAATCCTCCGGTGTATTCGTTTCATTGCATGGCGGAGGCGGCGGCGCACGAAATTCTGGTGACCACCGACAGCGACGTGGAAGTTTCGCCGCGGTATTTGCGGGAAATTGTGCCTCCGCTGCTCGATGCGAAGACCGGCATGTTGACCTGCCTCTATCGCGGAAAGAATGTAGCTGGATTTTTTTCCGGGCTGACGGCGCTGGGCATGTCGGTTGAGATGGCGGCGGGAGTGCTGGTGGCGAATCTGCTGGAAGGCATGAAGTTTGGACTGGGGCCGACCACCGTGGTGCGCAAAGATGCGCTGGGCGCGATCGGAGGGTACGCGGCGCTCAAAGATTACATTGCCTACGATTTTGCCATCGGCGACTTGATCGCGAAGGCGGGTTACCGTGTGGTGCTTTCAGCGCACGTCATCGACCATGTGGTGAACCAGAAATCGTTCCGCCACATGTGGCAGAATCAGTTGCGCTGGGCGCAAACCACGCGCTACTCGCGGCCCAAAGGACACTTCGGCAGCGGGCTGATCTTTGCCATGCCTTACGGAATTCTCGGCTTCGCCGCCGCCGCGCTGCTGGGACACGCGGGCTGGGGAGCGATTCTGCTGGGCATCGCCGTGCTGAACCGGCTGGCCGAAGCGTGGCTGGTGGGGTGGACCGTGGTTCGCGATCGGCAGGTGAAGCGGGCGCCGTGGCTTTATCCGTTGCGCGATCTGCTGGGATTCTTCGTCTGGTTTGCCAGCTACCTGAGGCTGCGCTATGTTTGGCGCGACAGCCGTTTTGAACTGGTGGGAACGCGGATTGCGCTGCGGCAAACTGAGGATAGAAGCTCTTAGCTGTGAGCTGTGAGCTCTTAGCCGTTGAAGTCTGAGCCGCGAATCGCCGAAGAAAGCATTAAGGTCTGAGGTCTGACGTCCAAGGTCTGAGGTCTGACGTCCGATTTTTACGTGGAGGGTTTTTTGCGCGTTCTAGTTACGGGTGCGGCCGGATTCATTGGCAGCCATATGGTGGACCGGCTTCTGGCGGAAGATCACACCGTCGTCGGGCTGGATAATTTTTCGACCGGGCAGCAGCGCTTTCTGGAGGGCGCGCTGGCGAATCGCCAGTTTCGCTTGCATCAGGGCGACGTGCTCGACCGCAAGTCTTTAGGTGAGGCCATGCAGGGCGCGGAAATGGTGGTTCATTTCGCCGCCAACGCCGACGTGCGCTTCGGCACCGAGCATCCGCGCAAAGATCTGGAGCAGAACACCATCGCCACCTGGAACGTGCTGGAGGCGATGCGCGAGCACGGCTGCAGCCGCATCGTGTTTTCTTCCACGGGATCGGTCTACGGCGAACCGGAACTTTTTCCCACGCCCGAGAACTGCCCGTTTCCCCTCCAGACCTCGCTTTACGGTTCCTCGAAACTGGCCGCCGAAGGCCTGATTCAAGCCTACTGCGAAGGTTTTGGCATGCAGGGCTTTATCTTCCGTTTCGTCTCGATCCTGGGCGAGCGCTACTCGCATGGCCACGTGTTCGATTTTTACCGCCAGCTTTTCCAGCATCCCGAGCGGCTGCACGTGCTGGGCAACGGCCACCAGCGGAAATCATATTTGCATGTGCAGGATTGCCTCGACGGAATTTTCACCGCTCTGGGCGCAACCAATGCCCGGCTCAACGTATTTAATCTGGGCACCGACGAAGATTGCGAGGTCAACGACTCCATCGGCTGGATTTGCGAATATCTCGGCCTCCGTCCTGAGATCACATATTCGGGCGGCGAGCGCGGCTGGATCGGCGACAGCCCTTTTATTCTGCTGGATTGCTCCCGCATTCGCGCCCTGGGTTGGCAACCCCGCTTCACCATTCCGCAAGCGGTGCAGGCCACCATTCAGTATGTAAGCCAGAATCCCTGGTTGTTTGAGGCGCGGTAAGGGTGGCGCGGACTGTGCCTGTGTTCCCGGTATACCGGCGTCATTCCGAAACCCGGCGCAGTTCAGCCGGGTGAGGAATCTTGTATGGGGAACAAACGAGCGCGTTGGCTTATGATGCTTGCAGTTCGCTGGCTTCGGGAAAGCGCAGTTTGCACTTGGCCAGGGCTTCGGTGAGCAGTTCCTCAACCTTGTTTTCTTCGCAGTTGCGGGCCATGGCCAGCTCGCTGACCAGCAGGTAGCGGGCGCGCTCCAGCATCTTCTTTTCGCGGAACGAAAGCGGCTTCACCTGATGGAGCGCAATCAAAGTCTTGAGCACGTTAGCCACTTCCAGCAGAGACCCGGTACGCATGCGCTCGGAGTTCTCTTTGAAACGGTCTTTCCAGTCGCCGTTGCCGGGGTTTTCGGCAACCGAAAGAAAATCCACGATTTTCTGAATCTGCCCATTGCCCACCACCCGCCGCAAGCCTACGCTGCCCACGTTGTGGCACGGCACCATCACCTTCAGACTGCTGGCTTTGATGTTGAGCAGGTAGAACTTTTCCACAGTCGCGCCGATCGCGCGGCTGCTGATCTGTTCGATAACACCCACCCCGTGGTTGGGATACACCACCTTGTCGCCGATGTGGAAATTTAGATCAACACCATTCATAAGCACCAGGCAGGAGTAAGGGTCAGTGGAGGAAACCTAATAAACAGTTCTAGTCGTAGTTTACTCCTTGGTCACGCCGAAAGCAAGATAAACCCGGTGTCCAGGCGGCTGGGTTCGCTGTAAGTGATTGTCATATAAGTTCTTAGCTGCTACACGATAGCTGCCCGTGAGCCTGGAGGTAGCCATGCCGGGCTGGCCGAATATAATCCAAGACGTGACTTACGATCCGCCGACAGATCGGTTCAATAAAGATCGGTTCAATAAAGATCGCGTCCATCCGGGCGATGTGTCGACCGGCACCGCCGCCGACACCGCCGGCACCCGGGACCGCATTTCCCACTCTGGGAAAAAGCCCACCCCGGCAGCGGGTCGAATTCTTGGCCTTGATGTAGGCTCGCGGCGCATCGGCATGGCCGTTTCCGACCCCTTGGGCATTACGGCGCAGGGCCTCGAAACCCTGCAGCGGCGAAACAAGCGGCACGATCTCGGCGAGCTGGCGCGGGTAATCGCGGACTATAAGATCCGCGAGATCGTGGTCGGCCTGCCCCTGCGCATGAGCGGAGCCGAGGGCACGCAAGCCGAAAAGATGCAGGTCTTCGCCGAAGATCTACGCAAGCGCTTCCGCCTGCCGGTTCATTTATGGGACGAGCGGCTAACCTCGGCGGAAGCCAATCGGCTGCTGCGCGAAACGGAACTGTCGATTGAAAAGCGCGGCAAAGCCGTAGACCGCATGGCCGCCATGCTGATCCTGCAAAGCTGGATGGAGCGGACAAAAATCTGACCTCAGACCTCAGACCTCAGACCTCAGACCTCGGATCTCAGACTTCGACCTTTTGACCCTCCTTCCACAGAAAAGTTGTTCCGGTGTGACGCCCGCACTTGCATCGGCCTGGCGAATTTGCGCAATCTCCCGAGCGAGGTGAGTTCATGTCTGCGTCCTACAAAGATCTGAGAGTTTGGCAGAATGCCATGGATTTGGTCGTCAGTGTGTACGGCGAAACCCAGAGTTTCCCGAAAGAAGAACTCTACGGGTTGACCAGCCAAATGCGTAGAGCCGCCGTCTCGATTCCAAGTAACATCGCAGAGGGAAAAGGACGCTCTACGGATCGTGACCGTTCTCTGTTCTTCTGCCACGCTAGGGGATCACTTCTCGAACTGGAAACTCAGGTTCTGATCGCCCAACGATTGAAGTATCTGAATCCGCCACGAGCAGAAGCGTTGATTGAAGCTTCAACCGAGCTGGGCCGGATGGCTCAACTCCCTAATCCAGTCCGTCAGAAGCCCGGCACCACCACCCGCTCGGTAGCGTCAGATGAAAGCCTGAGGTCTGAGGTCCGAGGTCTGAGGTCTGAGGTCTGAGGCCCGCCTTTACCGTCCGCTCATAGCCTCCCGGTACGCAGCAACATTCTTATTGTGTTCCTCAATTGTGCTGGCGAAGCGGTGCCGGCCGTGGGCGTCGGCGACGAAGTAATAGTAGTCGGTCTGCGCCGGGTGCAGGGCCGCTTCCAGCGCGCTCTTACCCGGGTTGCCAATCGGGCCGGGCGGAAGTCCAGCATATCGATAAGTGTTATAAGGCGAGTGGAATTGCATATCCGCGTGGTGCAACGCTCCAGAATATGTTCCGGCGAGAAGTTCGGCATAGATGACGCTGGGATCGGCGTCGAGCGCAATATTCTTCGCCAGCCGGTTCCAGTAGACGCTGGCCACCAGCGGGCGCTCCTCAGCGACGGCGGTTTCTTTTTCGACAATCGAAGCCACAATGACGGTGCGCTCCATATCGGTGGTGAGTTCGATCTGGCGCGCAACCTGCCGAAATTCCTTGACCATCGCCGCCGCCAGCTCGTGCATGTTCTGCATTCGGCTGAATTCGTAGGTGTCGGGGAAAAGATAGCCCTCCAAGGAATGCGCGCTCGGAGCCAGATCGGCGATGAGAACCGTATCGTTTTGCGCGACCCTCAGAAAATCTTCCGCGGATCCAAGTCCGGCAGCCTCGACCAGGCGGGCAATATCAAACATCGTCGAACCTTCGGGCACAACCATCGTGCGGAAATAAACATCGCCGCGCCCCAGGCGTTTCTGGATGTCGAGGATGTTGGCCGGCTTCTCGAAAAGATATTCGCCCGCTTGCAAGGGACGCTCGTGATGAAGGTAGTGCCAGAAGACGAACGCGTCTTCGCTGCGGATGACTCCAGCGCTCCGGAGTTCACGAGCGATGCGGCGCGTGGAATATCCCGGATGCAGCAGGACGAAAGTCTGCGCCGCAGGCTCAACCGGCGCGAGCAGCGTCCAGGCCAGCCAACCGCCTGCGGCCGCTGCCGCAACCACGACGAGAAAAAAGATTCTGCGCATGACGGAAATAGTTTAGATGATGAAATATAAAAGGCGCGCCTGACTTTGGTAAGCCTCACTTTGGTAAGCCTCGACTTGGTAAGACCCGCCTTTGTCGCGCTCCATGCCGCACGCACCCGCAGCCGATGCTGCATCCTCCCGGTTGCCGGAGTAGAGGCTCAATTTGAAAATCTTCAACGTTGCGCTTCCTTCGGCGTCATCCCGAAGTCCCGCGTTTTCACCAGCGGGACGAGGGATCTCGCGTGCGCACACAGCCGCCCCTTTTCAAACTGAGCCACTACCGCTGCCGGATTCGGTTTGACTGCCGCCCAGAGTGGTCTGACCACCGAAATTAAGGATTCTCCAACTCGGGGATCGAGCCTTTGCTGTGCTGCATTCTTGCATCCTTCTTCGGCGCGATATACTCAAACCATAGGGATCATTCATAGGAATCATTTGAATCATTCAATGAGACGTAGTTCGCTTCTTGGAATTTTGACTTTGTTTCCGTTGGTTCTGGCGACGTCGGGGTGTGTTTTCCGCACGCGGCCGGTTGAGGAAACCTATTCCAAGGCGCCTCTGGTACAGTCGTCCCAGCAGGGACTGATCGATGCCATCGATAAGCAGGCCGACACGATTCGCTCCCTGCAGGCCACGGTGGATATCGACACTTCCGCCGGCGGCGCGAAAAAGGGCCATGTCACCGACTACAAAGAGATTCGTGGCTACGTGCTGGCGCGCAAGCCGTCGATGCTGCGTATGATCGGGCTGATGCCCATCGTCCGCACCACCGCGTTCGACATGGTGAGCAACGGTCAGGATTTCCGGTTGTCGATTCCTCCCAAGAACCGCTTCGTGGTGGGCAGCAATGCGGTAGGGTCGCCCAACGCCGACCAGCCGATGGAAAACATCCGGCCGCAGGATATCTACGACGCGCTGCTCATCCGCCGCGTCGACCCTAAGTCCGAGATCGCCGTGCTGGAGAACGGTTACGAGATTCTCCACGACAGCAAGGGGCATCGGGTGCTGCAGGAGGATTACGAATTGGTGGTAATTCGCAAGAGCGGAAACGATTGGAAGATCTCGCGCCGCATCGTTTTCAGCCGCACCGACCTGCACCCCGCGCGGCAGTACATCTACGACGATCAAGGCGACCTGACCACCGACGCGCGCTATGCCGATTACAAGGACTACGACGGTGTCGGCTATCCTTCACGAATCGAAATCGCGCGGCCCGCGGAAGAATACGACATCAAGATGAATGTGTTGAAACTGGAGATCAACAAGCCGCTGAAAGATGAGCAGTTTGTGCTGGAGCAGCCGCCCGGAGCCGTGATGGTCGATTTGAACCGGCCGCAATCGAGTTCGTCTGCGCCGGCCACTCCGCCCGGCCGCTAGACCGGCACCCACCGTGCGCGCGGAGCGGTCGCATCATCGAGAAGCCTATAAACAAACTGTAGAAACCTATGAACAAACTGGTAGTCGCCAATCTGGCGCAGCGGCCCATCCGGTCTCTGATCAGCATCAGCGCGGTGGCGCTGGAAGTCACCATGATTTTGCTGATCGTGTCTTTTTTTTACGGCTACCTGAACGGCTCCAAAGAAAGCCAGGTCGGCGTGGGCGCCGATCTGATGGTGCAGCCGCCGGGCTCATCCGCCTTGGTGGGCGTGACGGGCGCGCCGATTCCAGCGAAGGTGGGCGGCATTCTGCGCAAGCTGCCGCATGTGCAGGCCGCCGCGCCGGTGATCTGGTGGCTCTCGCAAAAGCCTCTCGAGATTATCTACGGCATCGACCTCGCCAGTTACGACAGCATCCCTCCGCCATTCCGTTACCTCTCAGGCGGACCGTTTCAGCAACCCTATGACGTGATCGTCGACGATTTCTTTGCCGCCATGAACAAGAAAAAAGTTGGCGATTCGATCGAGATACTGAATCACACCTTCCGCATCTGCGGCATCGTGCCCCATGGCAAAGGCGGCCGCAAGTTTCTTCCCCTGGCTACCATGCAGGATTTGATTGGCGCCGAAAATCGGGTTTCAGTTTTCTACGTGAAGGTGGATGATCCCGCCAACGCCGATCTGGTGGTGGACGAAGTCAAGCAAGTCGCTGGCATGGAAAACTATGCCGTGCGTTCCATGCAGGAATATCTTTCGATGATGACGGCCGACAATCTTCCCGGGTTTCAGACCGCGATCCGCGTCGTGATCGGCGTGGCCGTGATCATCGGCTTCCTGGTGATCTTTCAATCGATGTACACGGCGGTGATGGAGCGCACGCGCGAGATTGGAATCTTGAAGTCGCTGGGCGCATCGAAGGCGTTCATCGTTAACGTGGTGCTGCGCGAGACGGCGCTGCTTGCCATCGTTGGAGTCGTCGCCGGAATCATCATCAGCGTGGTGACGCGCCGCGTGCTGATCTATGAACGGCCGGTGCTGCATCTTTTCTGGAGCAGCGAGTGGGTTTTGCGGGCGACGCTGATCGCCATCACCGGCTCGCTGCTGGGGGCGCTCTACCCTGCCTACAAGGCCGCGCAGAAGGATCCGATCGACGCGCTGGCGTACGAGTAGGACTCGTCGCAATGTTCCCACGGGAACATTGTGCGCAAAGTGTTCCCATGGGAACATTTTGTGCTGGCGGAATGTATGTACACTTTCCGCCATAATTCTTGTAAGTGAAACGAACTATGGGAGTTAGGAGGGACTGCCCATATTTTAGCATGGAACGCTCAGATATGGGCACTCTCCCATTCGGTTAGCCCATTTGGGTTATACGCAGCAGCCCACCGGCCAGACTGGTGTTCAGTCTCATGACGCCCTTTACACATTGTCCCCGGGCAAACCGCAAAGAATGTCTCGGGACTAGACAAAAAGACGCAAGGGTGGGGGCCGCCTCGGTCGTAATGGCCCAAAGGCGGGCAGTCGGCCCCTCCGGAAAACTCCCGTCCGCTTCTCGGCCGCTTTCCCGTTTTTCCGCTTCCATTCGCGCGTTCCGTATGGTAACAGGGATAAGCAGGCTGATGTGATTACAGCCCTTGCAACCTGCACTAAACGTCGTGCTATAATCGCGCGCCGTTCCAGCACAAGTTTTGCGGTGGTCTTTTAATTACCCGTGCCCGGCGACCTGGCGTGCCGTTCCCGCACCAGGAAGCCAGCTAAGACGAGGCCAGCTAAGATCAGGAGGAGCAATGACGTTCTACGACCCGACGCTTTACGGACGTGACGAAGAAGACGAGTTCGGCGACAGCGGCGCTTACAACGAGTCGCTGGAAGAGGACTTCGAAGAGGAAGAAGAGGAAGAAGAAACCGGAGTGCCCGAAGCGGCGACGAGCGGGGCCGCGACGCCGCCTCCACCGCCTCCCGCGCCCAAGCCCGCGGCTCCCGCCGGCGGCGGGGGTGCGAAACCCAAACCCGCAAAGAAAGCGCCGCCCAAGAAGAAAGCGGCGCCGAAACCCGCTAAGAAAAAAGCTGCGAAAAAGCCGGCTAAGAAGGCCGCGAAACCGGCCAAGAAGAAAGCCGCCAAAAAACCGGCGAAAAAAGCTGCCAAGAAGCCGGCCGGCAAGAAGAAAACCAAGAAACGCCGTTAGGGCCAACGAGCCAGTGCAGATTGAAGACCCTGGGGAGCCGTTAGGGTTGAGCTACTAACGGCCCTGACTTCTAGCGGCAAAAGCGGCAAGGAATCCCGCCCTGGCGAAGGGCGGGATTCTTTTGCCTGATCCCGTCCGACTCAGACTGTGCCGAAGGAAGCGGTGAGAGCACTGTCCGGCCTGGCGCAACCTCTTGAATTTGTCGAAAGGCGCTTGCAATGAGAAATTCGTCTTCCGCGCGCGTTTTCGCCGTTTCTGTCGCTTCGGCCGTTGTCATGGTTTCTGTCGTTGTCCGCCTCTGCCTGCTGACTTCCGGTGCGTTCGCGCAAGGACCGTCTATTCCGGCGGCACCGGCCACGCCTAAGCGTCCGGTGACCGACGAATATTATGGCGTCAAAGTCACCGACGACTACCGCTGGCTGGAGAACTGGGACGATCCCGAGGTCAAGCAGTGGAGCGCGGCCGAGAACGCCCGCAGCCGCGAATATTTTGACCATCTACCCTCGCGGCCGGCCATCAAGGAGCGGCTCAAGCAACTGGTCGCCGCCAGCTCCGCCGCGTACTACGAACTGCAATTCCGCGGCGGCACGCTGTTTGCGATGAGATATCAGCCGCCCCAGCAGCAACCTGCACTGGTGGCCTTGCATTCAGCGGACGATCCAGCCAGCGCCAAAGTGATTTTCGATCCCAACGCCGCGGCCGGCAAAGGATCCACGGCCGTGGATTTCTATGTTCCCTCTCTCGACGGCAAATACGTAGCCGCGGCGCTCTCCGAGAACGGCTCGGAAGACAGTAACGCGCGCGTCTTTGAAGTCGCAACCGGCAAGGAACTCGCCGACATCGTTCCCCGCGTCAATTTTGCCACGGCCGGCGGCAGCCTCGACTGGAAGGCCGACGACTCCGGCTTTTACTACACCCGCTATCCGCAGGGCAACGAGCGTCCGCCAGAAGACGCCAACTTTTACCAGCAGGTGTACTTTCACAAGCTGGGCACCGACGCTAAACGAGACGCCTATGTCATTGGGAAAGAGTTTCCCCGCATCGCCGAGATCCAGCTCCGCACCAGCGACGACGGACGCTGGCTGCTGGCCGCCATAGGCAATGGCGATGGCGGCGAGTACGCGCACTATGTGATGGATTCGACGGGCAAGTGGACGCAGGTCACGCATTTCGAAGACGGAATCGTCGCTGTGAAGTTCGGCGCGGACGATGCGCTCTACCTGCTCTCGCGGAAAGACGCGCCGCGCGGCCAGATTCTGCGTCTGCCGCTGCCGCATCTCGTTCTCGACCATCTCAATCTCGACCAGGCCAAAGCCATCGTGGCGGAGAGTTCAGGGATTGGTGCTGACGAAAGCGCTCGCGCATCGATTGAAAACTTCGTCCCCACACCCGGTCATTTGTACGTGATCGACATCATGGGCGGTCCATCTCGGGTGCGCGTCTTCGACGGCAAAGGCCACGCGCTCGCTGCCCCGCCGCTGCCGCCGATTTCGGCGATCGGCCAGGTAGTTTCCATCGGCGCCGGCGACGTGCTTTTCTATACTTCCACTTTTATCGAACCGCCGGCCTGGTACCGTTTCGACGCCGCCACGGGAAAGGCCACACCGACTGCGCTTTTCGAGACCTCGCCGGTGAAGTTCGACGATGCCGAAGTGGTGCGCGACTTCGCCACATCCAAGGATGGTACGCGCGTGCCGGTCGACATCATCCGCCGCAAAGACACCAAGCTCGACGGCACGAACCCCACGTTGCTGACCGGTTACGGCGGCTACGGCATCAGCACTAAGCCTTACTTCGTTGGATCGGAAACGCGGATTTGGCTCGACCAGGGCGGCGTCTTCGTGTTTGCCAATCTGCGCGGCGGCGCCGAATACGGCGAGGAATGGCACAAGGCGGGCAACCTTACCCACAAGCAGAACGTGTTCGACGATTTCATCGCGTCCGCGGAGTATCTGATCGGTCGCAAGTACACCTCGCCCGCGCACCTGGCCATCGTTGGCGGAAGCAACGGCGGCCTGCTGATGGGCGCCGCTTTCACCCAGCGCCCTGAACTGTTCCGCGCCGTCGTTTCTTTCGTTGGAATCTACGACATGCTCCGCGTCGAGCTCGACCCCAACGGCGCATTCAACGTCACCGAGTTTGGCACGGTGAAGGATGCCGGGCAGTTCAAGGCGCTCTATGCCTACTCGCCGTACCATCATGTGAAAGACGGCACGGCCTATCCCGCGATTCTGTTCCTTACCGGAGAGAACGATCACCGCGTGAACCCCATGCAATCGCGGAAGATGACGGCGCGCCTGCAGGCGGCTAACGGTTCCGATCGTGCCATCCTGCTGCGCACCACGGCGAGCGCAGGCCACGGCATGGGCACGGCGCTCGACGAGCAAATCGAGCAGGGCGCCGACGTTTACAGCTTTTTGTTCGCTCAGATGGGAATCGAGTACACGCCCGCGACGGAGAAATAAAACTGGATCGCTCGATGAGCGATCCCCAAGAAATATTTCAGGAATCGAAATGAATCGCGAGCCTGTTCAAGCCTGCGATTTACTTCGCGCCAGTCGTCTTTGGCCGTGTAATTCCGACCGGTCGCGTCGTTACACACTGGGCGGGTCCTGTGCTCATGGACAGCGACGACTAAACCCCTGGATAATACAACTCTTCCACCGCCTTCTGTACCCTCGCCGACACCGCTTCCGTATCCTTCATCGTCATTCCCACCGTTGAAATCGGCTCGCCCACGCGCATCTCCAGCGGGCGGCACTTTACGTGGAAGGTGTCCATCGGCAGCAGTTCGTAGGTTCCGACCAGTGCGATGGGAACGATATCCACCTGCGCTTTGATCGCCAGAAAAAAAGCTCCGGGCAGAAACGGTTTGATCTCGCCATCCGGCGTGCGTCCGCCCTCGGGAAAAATTACCAGCGGCAATCCGGCTTTCAGTCCTTTCAATGCCGAGCGTATGCTGCCAATCGAATTCGCCGGGTTCTGCTGGTCGATGCAAATCTGCCCGGAGCGTTTCAAATGCCAGCCCACCACCGGATAAATCAGCAGCTCTTTCTTGAACACGATGCGAAATTGAAACGGCAGATAAACATACAGGACAGGAATATCAATCGCCGAAGCGTGATTCACCGCATAAACATGAGCTTTGGAAGCGTCGATCTTGTCCAGGCCGGTGACCTTCACCGGGGAAAAGACCGTCTTCATGATCAGCCACGACCATGCCCGCGAAAACCAGTGCAGCAATCGCCCGCCGCGATCGAAGACTCCGGCGGGAAGAGCGATGATCCCCAGCACCAGCGTGTAGAACCAGATCAGCGGATCGATAACAAAATACGAGCGCAGGCGGCTCAGCCAACCGTGCTTCGCGCCGGGAATTGCATGGGGACTTTGACGCGGGGAATCGGCCGGCGGCGTTTCACTTGCGCCACGCTCCACTTGCTCAACCGATGAGTTCACTTCCGGCACACGTCTATTCTAGAGAAAATCTGGGTCTAGAGAAAATCTGGGTCCAGCGAAATCTGGGCTTGGCAACGCTTCACACCTTGATCCCCAGGCAGCGCATGGCTTCGCCCACCAGGTAAATCGACCCGGTAATCGCCAGCACGGTTCCCGGCTGGGCCAGAGTCTTCGCCCGTTGAAGGGCTTCGGACACTTGGGACACGGCTTCTATTTCCACGCTGGTGCGGGCTGCCGCTAGCTGAATCTCCTCGGGCGATGCCGATCGCGGATTCTCAGGCTGCGTGGCGATTACGAGTTCCGCCAGCGGAAAAAGAATTTCCGTCATCTCGGCGATGGCTTTATCGCGCATGGCGCCGAAAACAAAAATCAACAGCCGGCCGGAGTAGCTCTCAGAAAGCGCGGACCGTAGTGCCCAGGCACCGGCGGGATTATGCGCCACATCGAGAACAATCTCAGGCCAATCCGCCCGTGCCGGAATCGTTTGAAACCGCCCCGGCCAACGCGTCTCGCGGATTCCGCGTTCGATCGTATCCGGGATGATCCCGCTAAGACCCTGCTGGCTCAATTCCGTCGCCGCAGCAACAGCCAGCGCCACATTGCGCAACTGATGCCGGCCCAGTAGCGGCGTCTCTACCAGAATTTGTTTTCCCATCACTTGAAGCGGATACCGATAGACGTATTTCTTTGCGGCCTTCGCGTCTTCCTTCGTCAACTTCATCGCTGCGGTCAAAATGCTTCCGCTGCCGCCAGCGCGAGATTTTGCCTCGCCACTCGGTACTCGGCACTCGGTACTCGGCGCCAGGTATGTGGCACTCCCCGGCGAAATCGGAGGCACATAGGGAACCGCATCCACCGCCCGCGCGCCGAGATCAAGAATCGTGTTCCCGATCACGTCGTTCGCTTCGGGCTGCTGCGGCAGCGTCGCCACCACGCCACCCGGACGAATAATTCCCACTTTTTCTCGTGCGATCTCCGCCACTGTGTCGCCCAGAAACTTCTGGTGATCGAGTGAAATATCGCAGATCACGCTTACCCGCGGCTCGACAACGTTGGTCGCGTCCAGCCGCCCACCCATGCCCACTTCAAGAACGGCGATCTCGACGCGCTCTCTCGCGAAGTGCTCAAACGCAATTGCCGTCATCATCTCAAAAAAACTGGGATGCCACGGTAGCTCTCCCGCCTCTACCAACCGCTCTGCCGCCCGATCCACTTTCCCATGCAGTCCGGCAAAATCGTCGTCGCTGATTTCTTCTCCATTGATCCGAATGCGCTCGT
The DNA here is from genome assembly GCA_003156805.1 of Acidobacteriaceae bacterium. Taxonomy (GTDB): domain Bacteria; phylum Acidobacteriota; class Terriglobia; order Terriglobales; family Acidobacteriaceae; genus Sulfotelmatobacter. Next base: position 53,468 of record PMHV01000072.1, read on the forward strand.
TCATTCGTATCAAATGCGGCGATGTATACAAGCCCGTCTTCATTCCGGACGCCTTAAGAATCGAAGCCAGTGTAGCGGCGGTGGAGCCTTTGCCATTCGTCCCGGCAATCAGCACGCTGGCAAATCGCCGCTCCGGATGATCCAGCGCCGCCAGCAGGGTCCTCACCAGCGCCAAATCGAACTTGTGCGACGGCGTCTGCGCCAACTCGTGACCGAGGGCAAACATGCGGGAAACTGCGGTTTCGTAGGAGGTGAAGCAGCTCTCAGCCATTCGCTTTCAGTGGTCAGGGTGACTCTTCAGATTACCAGCCGCACACGCGCACCGAAAAGCACCGGGCCGCTGCGAATGAGAAACACCTGGCGCAGCGAGGCGGTTGATCTCGCTGCGGGCTGAGGGTCCGAGGTCCGAGGGCTGACGTCTGGCAGCTCTCTTACATCATAAAATCCAGCGCGCGGGCGATGTAAGGCTTGAGTTGCTTGCGATGCACCACCGCATCGAGCATGCCGTGTTCCAGCAGGAACTCGCTGCGCTGAAAGCCCGGCGGAAGCTTCTGCCGGATGGTCTGCTCGATCACGCGCGGCCCGGCAAAACCGATCAGCGCTCCGGGTTCGGCAATGTTCAAATCCCCAAGCATCGCAAACGACGCCGTTACTCCGCCGGTCGTCGGATCCGTCAATACCGAAATATACGGCACCTTCGCCTTATCCAGCCGCGCCAGGGCCGCGGAAATCTTCGCCAGCTGCATCAGGCTGATCACGCCTTCCATCATCCGCGCCCCACCCGAGGCCGAGACTATCACCAGCGGCGTGCGCGACTCCGCTGCCCGCTCTACCGCCCGCGTAATCATCTCGCCCACCACCGCTCCCATGCTGCCGCCGATAAACGAGTACTCCATGGAGCTCACCAGCACCGGCCGTCCGCCAAGTTTGCCCCGCGCGTTAATCACCGCATCCTTCAATCCCGTTTCTTCCTGCGCCCGCCGCAGCCGCGCGGCGTACGGCTTCAGGTCCACAAACTTCAGCGGATCGGTCGAGGCCAGATTGTCGTCGAACGTTTCGTACTGATTGTCATCCAGCAGCAGCCCCAGCCGGGTCCGCGCATCGATCCGGAAGTGCTTGTCGCACTTCGGACAAACATTCAAATTCTCTTCCAGATCCTTCTTCCAGATGATCTGCCGGCAGTTTTCACACTTCACCCACAATCCCTCGGTGCGAACCGTCTTCGCGCCCGAAGTGTCCAGCTCCCCGGATTGCCGTTTGAACCAAGCCATAAGAATTTAGCGATTAGGTGATTTTGTGATTTGGCGATTGAAAACCGAATCTTGAGGTTTGATAAATCGCTCAATCACCCAATCACAAAATCACTCAATCAGTACTCGATTCCCCTCTGCGCCATCACGCCTTTCTCATACGCATGTTTCACCTGCCGCATTTCGGTCACCGTATCGGCAGCCTCGATAATTGTGGGGTGAGCGTTCCTCCCCGTCAAGATGATATGCACCATCTCGGGCTTCCTCTTCAGGCTCTCCACCACCTTCGCCGCGTCCAGCATCCCGTAGCTGATGGCATAATTGATCTCGTCGAGAATAACTAAATCCCACTCCCCCGATTCGATCGCCCTCTCACTCTCCGCCCACGCCTCTTCCACCATGCGGACATCTTCCGCATCCGGCTTCTCCGCTCCCACCTTCACAAATCCGCGTCCCATCTGCTTCATCACAAACTTGTCGCCGAACGCCTGCACCGCGTCCAGTTCCCCGTAATGCCACGAGCCTTTCAGAAACTGCAGCATCAGCACCCGCATTCCCTGGCCCACCGCCCGCAGAGCCGTCCCCATGGCGGCCGTAGTCTTGCCCTTGCCCGGTCCGGTGTTTACGATGATGAGACCGCGACGTACGTCAGTCATTCTCGTTGGCAGCCGATTGATTCTACTAGAAGCGGTCTCTTCCCTGCCGCCGGCTCAATCTGAGACGCAACACTCCAAAACAAATTGTAATAAAGCGCCCCACAAATCAGTCTTTCCTGGTAGTGATGTCTCTCCGCACCCACCCTTTCGGCAACCGCGCACCACGATTTCCATCGTCATTCTTAATTTCGGATATTTTTCCACGGAACTCCTGCATCCAAGAATCCGTAGTTGAGTCCAGCAGATCTCTGTCTCCCGTGCCATTTTCGGAGGTCTCGTCGTGATCAACAACTGTTTAGCGTTATTGTTGTCCCTGCTCGTGCCGCTGACGGCATTTGCCGCGCAGCACGTAGTACGCCCCAGGCCTAACTTCGAATCCGCCGACCAGGTCACCACCCGCGAAATCGTCGACCTCGAGCGCCAGGCCAAAGACGCCACCCTCCACCGCGACGCCGACTTCACCCTGCGCACCCTCGCCGACGATTACGTCGCCATCTCTCCGCTCGGCCAGGTCACCACCAAGCCGGACGCCGTCGCCGCCCGCAAGAGCGGCCAGCTTCGTTACGAAGCGATGAACGTCACCGACATGGTCGTCCGCGTCTACGGCGACACCGCCGTCGTCACCGCCCGCGCCGACGTCCGGGGCCACCAGCTCGGCGAAGATTTCAGCGGTCCCTACCGCTACACCCGCGTCTGGATCCGCCGCAGCGGCCACTGGCAAACCGTCAGCTATCAAGCCACCGTCACGCAATAATTCTTGGCCGATTTTGTAAACTGGATAATTGGATAATCGGATCGTCGGGTAGTTCCTTCGCGCCGCGCATGGCCGCGGCTCTGGCCTTCGAATGATGGGGGATTGAGTGCGGATTGGCGATTGTATAACTGTGTGATTTGTGTGCTCCTGTAACCTTGTGGAAGCTTCGGGATTTTCAATTACCAAATTACGCTAATGTTGAACGCCTGAACCACATGTCCGTGACCTTCAACACCGTTCGCCGAATAGCGCTCGCTCTCGACAATGTCGAAGAAAGCACATCCTACGGCACGCCCGCCTTCAAGGTTCACGGAGTCTTATTCCTGCGGCTGCACCAGGATCTCGAGTCACTGGTCGTGCGCATGGATTTTGAGCAACGCGCGGAATTGATGGCCGCCGATCCCGGCACTTACTACATCACCGATCACTATCTGAACTACGAATGGGTCCTGGTTCGCCTGGCCCGCGTCCGCCCCGATGCCCTGCGCGATCTCATCCGCGGGGCGTGGCGCTCCGCGGCAGCGTCCAAGAAGCGGCCGGCTTCTCGCCGTCGGCGTGCGTCGGAATGAACCAGCACGGTGAGTCGCGCCGGCCCCGCCCGCAAACGTCAAACATCGACAGCCAGAATTCCGCAACCCCTACGGCAAGGCCATAATCTTCGACGCCCCATTCCCCCTCACCGCAGGCGGCGGTACCGCTCCCACGCCCTCTTCGTCGTCTCCCAGCAGGCGCGTCGCAATCCGCAGCGCTTCAATCTCCAGCCTTACCCGTACCAACTCCTGCTCCTTCACCCGCAATACGTCCACCGGATTCTTCATGATCGCTCCTCAATCGCTCGCATCGCTTAGCTTTAGCCGTCCCATCTAACTATAGCTCATAGAGAACCACGGCATCCCATACTTCCCGCTGAACCGATGCTCACAAATTGAGTCTACGCCGCCCCGCTCTTCGCCCATATACACGAAAGGGCACATTGACCGCGCGGTCTCATTCCGTTCAATGTCCGGAATGGTAGGGATGGCCTTTCAGGATGGTGAACGCGCGGTAAATCTGCTCCAGCAGCGCCACTCGCGCCAGTTCATGCGCCAGCGTCATTTTGCCCAGTGACATCACATGCTGCGCCGCGCCCCGCGCCGCGTCGCTGAATCCGTCCGCCGGCCCCACGGCAAACACCAGCGGCAGCGGATTCCGTTCCTGATACTCGCCCAAAAAACGCGCGAACTCCTCCGAAGAAAACTGCTTCCCCCGCCCATCCATCAATACCAGCGTCCACTTCCCGTTGCCCGCCGCCTTCCCGCGTCCCGCCGCCCGCCCGCACATCCCGAGCAGCGCACCTTCATCGCGCAGCGCCACCGCTTCCACCGGAGCATAGCGCGCAATCCGTTTGAGATACTCCTCCGTCAGCGCCGCTATCGCCGGCTCCTTGGTCTTGCCCACCCAGGCAATCTTGATCTTCACAGTCAGGATTTAATTACACACCACACAAGGCGGACACCGGCAGCCCGCGCGCATAGATTCGACACGCCCCGTTCAGAAATTGTCCTAAGCCGTTTTCTTCTTGCGCGCGCTCTTCGCCTTGCCCGCCGTCTTCACCGCGGCCCGCCTGCGCCGCGCCGCCGGCTTCAATTCCGAAGGCTCCAGCCGGCGAGCCGTCTTCCACAGGCGTTCGAGATCGTAGAACTTCCGCGCCTTTTCCGAAAACACGTGCACCACGAAGTCGAGGTAGTCGAGCAGCACCCACTCCGCCTGGCTGTAGCCTTCCACGTGCGTGGGCCGCAGCCCGGCGGTTTTGAGCCGCAATTCCACTTCGTCGGCGATGGCCTGCACCTGCCGCGGGTTGGTGGCGCTGCACAGCAGGAAGTAATCGGTGAATGCTCCCGAACCTTTTCCCATTTCCAGGATGGTCAGCTCTTCGGCTTTCTTGTCGAGGCAGGCCTGAATGGCTGCGGTGATTTGCTTCTTCGAATCGTTCTTCTTCATGCAGTTCTTAGTCGGTTGCCAGTCGCTGGTCGTTGGCGGTTCAGCGCTTTGTTGCCCACTTCATTTGCGTCCGCCGCGGACTGATCTCCCATTGTAAACGAGAGTCGCATCACCGTGTCCGCCGCGCCGACCGAAGCTAGCGCCGATACAACTCCGTCTTCTTGATGTACTCCGCGACGGAGGCGTCCACGAAACGGCTCAACGGTTTGCCCGCGGCTGCGGCCTCGCGGATAACCGTGGCCGAAACCGGTTGATGAATGTCATCCAGCAGATGGATGGTTGCGCCGGTCAACACCAGATCTCCTCGGGCGGCCTGCTTCTGAAATGGTTTGGTGACTTCCGGCCTGGGACGTAGGCTTTCGGGCAGAGCGTTGGCCACATCGGCCAGCGAATATCCGGGGCGGCTGGCGACCACGAATTCGCATTCGCGAAACAACTCCTCGGCCTCGCGCCACTTTGCGATGTCGGCGAAGGCGTCGATGCCGATCAGCAGAAAGAGTTTGTCGGTTTTCTTGAACGAGCGCTTGAGCCGGCGCACGGTGTCGATGGTGTAGTTTGGTTTCGGGGCTGCGTATTGTTTTCCCCGCGCGTTCTCTTTTCCCTTGTGGCGTGCGCGGCCGGCTGCAGACTCATTGCGCGTCTCTTCTTCTGGCATCTCGTCTTCGGGCGCCTCGAGCAGCGAGGGCACGAAAACTTTTTCCTGCGCCGTGGCCAGCGCCAGCATGGCGTAGCGATGAACGAAGGGCGAGAGCGGCTGGCGCTGCTTGTGCGGCGGAACGTGCGCGGGCACGAACAGGATGCGGGTGAGCTTATAGCGGTCGAGCGCGGCCCGCGCCAGCGCCGTGTGTCCGCGATGCACGGGATCGAAGCTACCGCCGAACAGGCCGATGTTCATGCGCGCTAGTCTCTTCGTTTCCTGCCCTGCTTGGCAAGTCCCGCTCCGGGCTTCAGCTTTCAAGGATACTGGAGCGCGTCGGCCGCAGGCCAGCCGGCCAAACTTTCTTGCCGGAGACGAAGGGGTTTCCGGCCAGGACGTAGCGCAGGGGGTAGGCTGCGGCTTGGGTGATGCCGATGCGGCGAGTGATTTGGATATTTCTGGCGCGAAAGCTGTCGCGGCCGATCCATAGGCCGGATGCGGGCGTGGTGAGATCGCAGCCGTTGTCGCGCTGGCGCGTAATGCCGAAAGCTTGGGCCAGACGGCCGGGCCCGCTGGTGAGTTCGGAGAGATGGCGCGCATCATTTGTTACGTCACCGCGGATTGCGCTGCCGCCGGTGAGCACGATGCCGCGAGCGCGCGCCATCGGTTCGAGTCCCAGAAGCGGTTCGAGAGCGCGGAACAGGACAGATCCGGCTTTGCCCTCGCGCTGGCAGGAAACATTGAGGCAGTAGTGATTGCCATAAATGAAATAGACGTAGGCGTAACCGGGCGGGCCGAAGAGAACTGCGGTTCGGGCGGTCTTGCCGGCGGCGGCGTGAGCGGCGCGATCGTTTTCTCCGAGATAGGCTTCGACTTCCACGATGCGGGCCGCGAGATAGAGCTTGCCCTGTCGCCGCACCAGAACTTTGCCCAGAAGGCCGCGCGCTACTCGGCGCGGGTCGCGGGAGAAGAATGAGCGCGCGAGCGGGCGGAATGGTGGGAGCATACTTAGTGGCCAGTGACTAAGACTCTGTCAGAGCCCGCCGTTCCTGCGCCCTGGCGTTGCACAGGCGCGGAGACGATAGTGCCAGAACATCGGTTACCTCGTCTCCCCGCGCGGGCGGGGACCCGACACTAAGTTAAGTCCCGGTGCCCGAAAGAGCGACAGGAGCGGGGCTGATCGATCCCCTTGGCAGATTGAAATAAAGATCTCCGCTAATGGCGCCTGTTTTCGTCGGATCGAAAGTTACCGAGGCGCTGCAACTGGCCCCCGGGTGAATCGCATGGCCGGTGCAGTTGTCCGTCAAGGAAAAACTCTTTTCGCCCGTCCCGCCCACCGCTACGCTGGTGAACGTGATTGCGGTGCTGCCCTCGTTGGTCGCGGTCACAACCTGCGCCTTGCTCGTCGTCCCAACTTTCTGATCGCCAAAATTGAGGCTGGTCGGCGAAACTTTTATGACCGTCGCGGTGCCAGAGAGCTCAACAAACTGCGGCTTCGAAGATGCGCTGTCGACAATCGTAATTAATCCGGTGAACGTGCCCGCGGTCAGCGGCTTGAACGCCGCGCTGATCCCGCAACTTGCGCCGCTCGCCACCGTCTTTCCGCATGTAGTGCTCATCTGAAACTCGCCCGACAATTTGATCGAGCTAATCGAGAGACCGGTCGTCCCATGATTGGTCAGCTTCAAGGTTAGCTTTTGGCTGGTCGTATCGATCACCTGCACGGGAAAGGTTATCGGCGCCGTCGTCGGAGAGAAACTCACCGCGCCGGTGTTAAGCAAAGTGGTAACGCCATAAGTGTCTTCCCCAAAGGCAAAATCGGGCAAGCCGTCTCCATTAAAGTCTCCGATAACTCCCGGCCCGGACGCAGTGGCGGCGTAAAACTGCGCCGGCTCGAGGGTGCCGTCACCATTACCCCAATACACATCCACGCCGGCCGCCGAGCCGTCGGTGGCGGGCACCGCCACGTCCAACTTGCCATCCAGGTTCAGATCGCGGACCATAACCTCGGCATTCGAAATCCCCGTCGTATCGTAATTCACTGGTGGCTGCAGGGTTCCGTCCCCGTTGCCGAGGAACACCGCGATCCCGCTCAGGTCATAGCCCAAAACCGCATCCACATTCCCGTCACCGTTAAGATCGCCCGCAGCCACAGCGGCAGGGACATACTCGATGGCCTGGGTAATGGAATTCTGTAGCGTACCGTTCCCATTTCCGAGCAGCACCCCGATGCTGTAGGTCGAACCAAAAGATCCGGTCACAAGCACATCGAGATTGTGGTCGTTGTTGAAGTCGGCAACCGCCAGCCACTCGGCGCCGACGAACGAATCGTTGTCGCTCGGCGGCTGAAATGTGCCGTCGCCATTGCCCAGCAGCACGCTGATGTACGGGATCTCGATGACGACAATGTCCATCTTGCCGTCGTTATTAAAATCGCCCACCGCGACAAACTCGTTGTAACTCGTGGTGTTGGAATTGATGGGTGCCTTAAACGTCCCGTCTCCATTGCCCAGATACACGCTCACCGTGCTGGGGTCCAAATTGTCGTTGGCGACCACGATGTCCAAATTCCCGTCGTTGTTAAAGTCGGCGACCGCCAGCGAATAGGAGAGCTCAGTCCGGGTCGTTATCGGCGTCTGAAAAGTCCCGTCGCCGTTGCCAAGCGCAACTGTAAATCCGTTGCCCGTGGTCATCACAACATCGAGGTTGCCGTCATTGTTAAAGTCGCCCGTCGCTATGCTGAACGCCCCCTCAGGAAAATGGGTCGTAGCCCGCGTCTCAAACTGCGCATACGCTGGCAGGGCGATTGCCGCAAAACAGATCAAGGCAAGCGAAGAGCAGAGCGCGCGAAAGCGAAACGAGCACAGGCGGGTCACGGCAAGCCTCCGTTTCTAGCTTTCTGCTGCGGGCGGGGGGAGCTTTACATTGCCGCCAAGCTTACCACGACTTTCGCAACATTGTGACATCCAACCTTGCCTCTCAAACCAAACCAGTCCATTATGGTCAAGGCGGAGGCGGTATAGAACTCTCCTGCCAGAATAGCGCTAAGTGCTTTGTTGTCTATATTTTGACTCTAAGCTCTTTGCTTGCAAGATTTTGACATACCCTTCCTGCGAAACCCGCGCTGGGCAAGGATTCCAGAGGGTGGGGGAGGGGGGGTGTACCCCACCCGAACCATAATTTCCCTTTTCGGGATCAGCGCTGACCAGCGCTTCCATCATCGCCCCACGAATTATTTCAGCCAGAAATCCACAGGCAAGAAATGAAGGCAGAATCCGCCGCCGCGCGCCCACGCGGTTGAACATTTGGATAGAATCGAATATCGATTTGCATCCAAGGATTTGCACTCAAGGATCTGGATTTAAGGATCTGCATTCACCGATCTGCATTCACCGATCTGCATTCAAGGATTTGCTCTCATGAGGCTCATACGTCCCGTACTGTTGGCGCTGCTGATTGTCGGCGCATTCTTCTACTTCACCACTTGGCGTTCGAACGCGAAGTTTGCCGCGTCCAGTCCCGCAAGCTGGTTCGGTCATTCCGACCGCGTCGAAATCACGGAGGCCGCCGGCGGAGAATCGCTCGACGCCGAGGAACAGAACAACATCGCGGTCTATCGCAAGAACATTCCTTCGGTGGTGAATGTCACCTCGCGCGCCATGGCCTTCGACTTCTTCTACGGCTTGGTGCCGCAGGAAGGTCAAGGCTCCGGTTTCGTGATCGATAAAGATGGCCACATTCTCACCAACTATCACGTGGTCGCCGACGCGCGCCAGGTCGAGGTCACGCTGCACAACCGCAAGAAGTACAAAGCCACCATCGTCGGCACCGATCAGGCGCACGATCTCGCCGTGATCCAGATCAAAGCTCCCGACCTGGTTCCCGCCGTGCTCGGCGACTCGCGCGGTTTGCAGGTCGGGCAGAAAGTCTATGCCATCGGCAATCCCTTCGGCCTCGCCGGAACCATGACGCGCGGCATCGTCAGCTCGATCCGTCCCGTGCGCGAACCCAACGGCGCGACCATCGACGAAGCCATTCAAACCGACGCGGCCATCAACCCCGGCAANNATGAACTGGCACGGCGAAGTGATCGGCATCAACACCATGATTCTTTCCAGCGTGAACCAGAACGCGGGCATCGGCTTCGCCATCCCCATCAACACGGCAAAGGCGGTGCTGAATGACTTGATGACGCTGGGCCGCGTGCGCCGTCCCGCGCTGGGCGTGCGCACGATTCCGATTACGCCGGAACTGGCCGACGAAATCGGACTGCCCGCCGATTACGGTTTGCTCATCGTGCAGGTCACCCCCGGCGGCTCCGCCGAGCAGGCCGGCCTGCTCGGCGGCACCGAGCGCGCTTACCTGGGGAATACTCCGATCATGCTCGGAGGCGATCTGATTATCGCCATCGATGACCAGAAGATTGAAGACCAGGACGACCTGGCCCAAATCATGAACAACCACCGCGCCGGCGACACGGTGAAGATAACGATCTATCGCGGCAAGAAAAAAATGGAAGTCACGGTGAACCTGAGCGAAGCGCGCGAGCAGGTGTGAAGAGCCCAGAGTGCCGAACAATGGAGTGCCGAACAACGGAGTGTCGAACCACAGAACGCCGAAGAGCGGAGCGCTAAGAACACAAGGCGGAAACGTTAACACCACCGGCCCGGAAAAAGGAGAGTAGCCCAAAACCGGACCGGCGGCGATTCTGAAGGGAAGGCGCCCCTCAGAAAGTTGCGCGGCCGTTGAACCTGGTGGTCCCGTGTCAAACGCTGACGCGGGACCATTCCGGTTTCTACGGCAGGTAGTAGCGGAACGAAGTAAAGACCATGCCGTCCAAACCTTCTGGCGTTACTCCCACTCCTTTGGTAAAGCCCACGCCAGACCAGGTCTGACGAGTCACGTAGGAGTACTGCGTGCCGAACTGGAACCTGCCCCTGGGCCCGTTGTAGAAGCGGTACCAGAAGCCGAATGTGCCCTCGATGTCCGCCCGCGTGTCGGAAGTGCAATCGGCGAGCGTGGTCGGAGTAAAACCAGAGTCGACGGCGGGAGGCAATTCGCTATAGCAGCCGGAGTTGTTGAAGAGCGGCGCTCCGTAGCCTACTTCCTTGCCGCTGATGGGATCGTAACTGGCGGTCCGGCCGGCATACTCCGCGCCAGTGTAAGCGTAGAGATCGAGTTTCTTGCCGTGCCACTCGAGCGTAGCCAAGCCTTGCAGGTCTTTGATCAGATGAACGGTTCCGTTGGCATTGATGGAAATGTCGGAGAGCTGAGCAGCGCCGTAACGACCCACGCCGCTGCCGCCGAAGCCGTGCAGACCGAAAACGATACGCTTGTGGTCGAAGTTCCAGCGGGCGTTGGCGCCAAAGGCTCCGCCGTTCTTCGAGACGTTATAGGCTCCCAGTGCATTGGTCCCCGCGACCAGGCTGCCCCCGCAGAATGAGGTGGTAGCGCTGGCGACCTCGCCGCACGGAAATACACGATCGGCGAACCGATCGAAGAGGCCGAAGATCTCGTAGTGGCCGAAGCCGGGATCAAAGGCGAGCTTGGCGACGATATCGGGGGAAGGATTCGCCGTGTAATTCGCGGTTGTGTTGTAGCTGTTGCTCGCGCCGGCTTCGCCGAGCAGGAAATTGTCTCCGTTGCCGTGCGTGGTGAGCGTGCCCTGCGCGTTCTCCATGGAAACGGCGATGGCCACCTTGTCGCCGAAGTTTTGGGTTATGCGAATCCCATACTGGCGAGCAAAAGTGAAACCGACGTTGTAACTGGGATCGATCGTCATGGGCCGAGCATCGTTGGTTTTTCCCAGGTCGTCGCTGGGGGCGATGCTGGCCTTGTTTTCTGTCACAAGGCTCCACATCTGGCCTCCGAGGAAGCTAAACCCATTGTCAAACTTGGCCTGGCCCCAAGCCTGGCGGAGACGAAAAGTGTAGCTGTTGGTCTGGGTAGCGGTGGAGGTGACGCCCGCGGAGAGAAAGTCGCCGGACACATAGCTGGACAACTCTACGTTGTTCAGACGACCGTCGACGTAGATGGTGGGCCGAGACTGCCGGGCTGAACCAAAAAACTCCGGAAGCGCGCTCTGCGAAGCGCCGGGCATGGTCAGAGAATTGAACGGAGTGGGAAGATCAGCTCCCAGTTCCCGCGACCGACGCACGAATTCAGCGGCAGCGAACCCTCCCGGCGTGATGGTGATTCCGCGGAAGTGAATGGAGATGACGGGGCTCTCCAACGGATTCGGGTTGGGACTGGGCTGCGTCTCTTGCAGGTTGAGCCCAGGAGTGGTTTGGGGGGTGGTGCCTTGCTGAACCACCGCAGGGGTTGTGACCTCCGCTATCTGCTGCGGCGGCGGAACGGGTTTCGCATCGGGCGTGCCGACAGTTACTGCCGCGGATTGTTGAGCCTGTTGCCAGGCCTGCTGACGCTGCAGTTGCTCTGTAAGTCGCTGGATCTGTAATTGCTGCGCGGCCAGAGCATCTTTCAGAGATTGGACATCCGCAGCCGTGATGGTAGGCGGTGCGGGTGCGGCCGCCGCGTCTTTGGCTGCTGGCGCAGGCGATGCCGGAGTTTCCGCCCAAGCGCCAGCGGTCAAAACCGCGAACGCGAGAGCCGTGACGAATAGGTTCTTGGTGGATTTCATGGAATTTCAATCCTCTCCTTTTTGGGTTATTGGTCGAACAACACATCCTGGGGAGCAACAGAAACCTTTGCAATTTGGAGTCGCGACTTGCGACCTTCACTTTCGTGCCGGCGTCTCTGAGTGCAGTGCTTCGCCCAGCCGGCCGTTACTATCAACGCAATCAACTTACTGGTATTGTGGGAGCAAGCTTACCCGTTCTCTATTAAAAGAGTGTTAATTTAAGAGAGTGTTAATTTGTTGGAAGCTCGGGCCATCGATCGATCGCATGATCTCGCTTGAATGGATCGCGGCGCAACTGGTAGCCGCCCATTTTTCTGGAAGATCCTCTTCGTACGCGGTTTCGCGGATCTTGATGGCACCCTGGTGGTGATTCCGGGTGAGCATCGTCATCGCCTGCAGCGCGTAAATTCCCTTAGAGAAATTTCCATGGTTGGCAATTATGCCACAATGTCCATTGTATTGATAGACTTTATGGACGGGAATTGCAAGTAGAGGTCCGCGGCCCGAACAAAGACTTGAACTGGACCGGCCACATCTAAAATCTGCTTGTTCGGAGCTGCAAGAAAGGCGATGGTTTTGGGATCACATGCGTTCGGAACCATCGTCTTTGAGTTCTTCATAAAGCTAATAGTAGTGATTGGGAATAGTGGCAGCAATGACAAGAGCAGGTCATTTTCTGCCATGCCCTCACGGCAGATCGCCGCAGCAACGCGACAACGCCGAAGCCGCCAAAGACAAGAAAGCAGCGGAGGAACAGTTTGGTCAGGGTCTGGGCAGAATCGCACCCAAGGACGCTGATTCAGGCATCTCTTTCCAGCGGACCAGTCCGCCGGTTACCTAACTGCATATGAAGGGGTTGGACTGTGGTGCCGGGAGGGGGAATCGAACCCCCAAGGGCCGAAGCCCGGCGGATTTTGAGTCCGCTGCGTCTGCCAGTTCCGCCATCCCGGCTTAGTGCGCAAACTGAAGAGAAGACCAGCTTAATTCACGGTGTGAGGCTTTGCAACCGCGACCCGGCGGCCCAAGAGCATACAGCAAAAAAGAAAGCCGGCCGTTTCTCGGAGTGTCACCGCGAGAGACGCCCGGCTTTCGGCTTTCAGGATGGCTATTGCGGTGGCGGCGGCGGCGGCTGTTGCTGGCCGGAGCCGGCATCGGGCGGGCCTGGGCGGCGGTTTTGCATCCATTGCTCACGCTTGGCCTGCATTTCGTCCCACTTCTTTTGCTGGTTAGAGTCGAGGAGCGTGCGGATCTGCGCGTCGGTGCTCTTGTGGATCTCCATCATCTTGGCGTAGCGATCCTGCGGGGCAAGGGAAGTGTCCTGGTGCACGCTCTCCATCTGTGAGCGTTCGGACTGAAGGGCGTCCTGCACTTTAGTTTGCTGATCAGAAGTGAGTTTGAGCTGTCTGGTTAGTTCCTGCGTGCGCCGGGCGGGATCGGGCGGGCCGTGGTGGCGCATACCGTTATCCTGCGAGGGCGGGGCTTGCTGATCGTTGGACGGGCTATCCTGGGCCGCCGCGAAGGGCGCGGCGATCGAGATGAGGCCGGCCGCGACGAGAACGAGCAGGCATTGTTTGAGCATGGAGATCTCCTTTGCAAAGCGATCTGTCTATATCTATAGAATGGAATTATGAGCCGGAAGTTGCGCAAGAAAACAAGTTTCGGACAATCTTTGCATAACTTTACGAAGCCCGGCTCCAAGCTGGGATCTATGGCGGCGAAGTTTCTTGAGCGGACAGGCGTTGCTTAAGTTCGGTGGCGAATTGTTTTGTCTGCTCGTCGGAGAGCTGAAGCTGACCGTCGAGGACCAGACTCAACTGGCCAGCGCCGGCATTCTGAAATTGCACTTTCTGGATGGCAGCCAGCTGTCGAGCGGCGGGCGGCAGTGCGGCCTTGAGGTCTGCGCCTTTCTGCATGGCAGAGAGGAGAGATGTGGCGATTTGCTCACTCAGTTCTGCGCCCAGAGAGCCGGAGCGGAGCAGCTCGCCGAGGAAGCTATCGGCATCGACGCGGCCGATTTCGGCACCCAGACGCAAAGCGGCGTTTTGTCCCACCGAGGGAGTGAGCCTGACCTCGATGGAGCCCTCGCCCGCGGCCAGTTCGCTGGGGCTTTCCTGGCCAGAAACGTGCGGGCACATCCAGCGCTCGAAGCGCAAGTGGGCCACCACAAGACTGGACGGAGCCAGAGGAGTAAGCACAGCTTGTTGAATCTCAATGCGCTCACCGCAGTTGGGAGAGCGATTGATCTGGGAACGGAGAATGCTGGTGATGTTTTGCTGCAGATCAGAAAGATCGGCGATGAGTTCGATATTGAAGAGGTTCTTGCCGTCTGCGGAGGACGTCCGGGAGACGGCGCCCGAAGCCGAGATTGAGATGGGCTGGCCAGCGATGTTGATCGAGTTCTTCACGGCGGGAAGCTTGAAGGTGAGATCCTGGCCGGCAGAGGGGAGTGTGATGCTCATTTCTCTGCCCAGCGCCAGTAGCTCGTTTTGGAAACTGGCGAGCGCCTTCTCGAGGTTGGCGGCGGAGTTGACCATCTGTTCGCTTTCCGGTTTAGAGTCCTGGACGATTTGATCCAGCATCTTCACTTGTTTGGCAAGGTCGGAATCCGCCTTTTCCAGTTTCCTGGTGTCGTCCTTCAACCCGGATTTTTGCGCCGAAGAAAACGAGGCGAGAAAGCTTCGGTTCCCGGTACGGGCCTTTTCGATGGCCTGATCCAGCGAAGCTGCGTGATCAGACGCGGCAGAAGAAGCGGTGGCTTTTTGCTGGAGATCCCGAAAGGCTTGTAGCTGCGCGCTAGCGCCTTGGGCGTCTTGAACGATAATGGCGAACGCGGCGCTCTGCTGAGCCGTGGCTTGCACCGCCATGACGCGGTGAAAGTCCTTGAGATCATCCTTTACGCTGACCCCCGAGGGTGAATTGTTACCGACGGATCCGCCACCCGGCGCGCTGTGCCCACCGCCGTGCTGGGCGAGCAGGCTGCGGGGACTCGCAAGCAGAGCGATTCCGACAATGAGTACAGCTGCACCGGGTACAGATGTACGATTCGGGAAAACGCCCGTAAGGCGAGTTCCTGTCGAGAACATAGGCCAGAGCTCCAAAAAGATTTGCGGTTGGAACGAGACTGCAAGAACTAAGGATAACGGAGAAGTAGAGAAATGGTGCTGCAGGGGATTGAAATTGATGAAACAAATTTAAAGAAAGCCCACAAAACTTTACAGTTCCGTGCGGGGCGGAGCGGTATGATCCGAAGAAGACAGCAGCGAAAGTCTGCGATGCTATGAGGAGTTCCAGTCTTCTTTTTTTTCTGGGCTTTCGGGTGACCAAGGGCAGGCCGCGCCCTGAGTTCGTCTTTCAGTTCCTTTTTCTGGTTCATGTTGTCGCGTTTCACGCGGTTCTATCGCGGGGGCAGGATGCTGGGCAAGGTCCGAAAGCACCGACTGAAGGGCGAACCATTCACGGCGTGGTGAAGTCAGGGAATATGCCGATTCCCGGGGCTGGAGTTTCAGCGGTGAGTGCGGCCACGAAGGAACAAGTCAATACGTGGACGGATGTAGACGGCAGTTACCGGTTGCAGATTCCCAGCGATGGGCACTATACCCTCCGCGTGCAAATGGCGGCGTTTGCCGGCAGCGCGCAGGAAGTGGCGGTGGACGCAACCCATCAGGACGTGCAGGCGAATTTTGAACTGATTCTGCTGTCGCGGGCACGCGAGGCCAGCAATGAACAGCAGCGGCGGGCGAATGCGGGCGGACGCGGCTTTCAGAGTCTCTCCCTGTCGCAGACCGGAAATGGTCAGGATGCGGCCGGTGGTTCCATCAGCGACGTAGTGCCTTCCGGTATGCCGGTTCCAGGGATTGCACCGGGCGGTGCAATGAACAGCGCGACCGAGTCGGTGGCGGTTTCGGGCAACACTTCCAATTCTTTCAATGCGATGAGCGCTGACGAAATGCAGCAGCGCTTCAACGATGCCCGACAGCAGGGAGGGGGATTCGGCGGAGGGGGCGGATTCGGCGGAGGGGGCGGATTCGGCGGTCCGGGCGGTGGTCCCGGCGGAGGAGGGTTCGGCGGAGGAGGGCCGATGATCTTTGGCCGGCGGGGTTTTGACATCAATCGCCCGCATGGATCGTTATATTACGGCGTTGGGGATTCGGCTCTGAACGCGTCGCCGTTTTCGCTTACCGGGCAGCCGACGGAAAAGCCTGGATACTTACAAAATAGTTTCGGCGGTTCCGTGGGCGGACCGCTGAACATTCCCCACATCTACCACGGCGGGAGCAAGACTTTTTATTTCATCAATTACAACGGCAAGCGCGGGGAAAATCCTTTCGATCAGTTTTCTACGGTGCCGACGCTACTGGAGCGGCAAGGAAATTTTTCCCAGACCACATACACTTCGGGAATGGAAGCGGGTCAGCCGGTAGAGATTTTCAATCCCGCGACCAACGGCGCTTACGCCGACAACACAATTCCGCAAATCAACTCAGCGGCGCTAGGATTGTTGCAATACATTCCGCTGCCGAACTTGCCGGGCAATTATCAAAACTTCCACTATGTAACTTCCGCCGACAGCGACAGCGACGACTTGAACATACGTTTGAACCACACCTTTGGCGCAGCGCCCGTGCGCGGACGACGGGGCGGAGGCCGCAACGCTCCGCGCAACAACCTGACGGTTGGCTTCCACTACCACGGGTCAAGCGCTACCCTGACGAATCCGTTCCCGAGCGTGGGCGGCAACACAACCGTCCGCAGCTTTGACGTTCCGGTTTCGTATACGCGCAGCGTCGGCAAGCTGACCAACATTGTTCGCGCAGACTTCAACCGCAGCCGAACGCGGACGCGAAACCTGTACGCTTTCAGCGACGACATCACAGGCACGCTGGGAATCGCAGGAGTTTCGCAGAATCCTTTCGACTGGGGCCTCCCGAATCTGTCTTTTACAGACATTGCCAGTCTTCAGGACACGAATCCGCAGCTCACGCGAAACCAGACGTATACCTTCTCCGACAATGTGATCTGGAACCACGGCAAGAACACCTGGCGCTGGGGCGGAGATTTTCGGCGCGTGCAAGTGAATACGGAAACTGACAGCAATCCGCGCGGCTCGTTCATTTTCACAGGCCTCAACACTTCAGAAATGAGTGGTGGCCAGCAAGTAGCAGGCACGGGATATGACTTTGCCGACTTTCTGCTGGGATTGCCGCAGCAGACCTCCGAGCAGTTTGGGCAGAACAATCACTTCCGGGGCAACTACTGGGATTTGTATGCGCAGGATGAGTGGAAGATGCGCGGCAACCTGACGCTCAATCTCGGAGTGCGGTACGAGTATGTTTCGCCGCTTACGGAAGGGAACAATCGCATTGCGAACCTTGACCTTTCTCCCGGGGTGCTGAATCCGGCGCTTGCGCCGGCGGTGACGCCGATTCAGCCGGGGCAAGCGGGGCCATACAGCGGCAATCTGCCGGCCAGCCTGGTCCGGCCGGATCGCAACAACTTTGCGCCGCGGGTCGGCTTTGCCTGGAAGCCGTTTTCCAAGACCGTGGTGCGCGGCGGATATGGCATCAACTACAACACGGGCGCATATCAGAGCATCGCGCAGCAACTTGCCTATCAGCCTCCGTTTTCCGCCACAGCGACCAACATTCAGACGGCTCCCGGAGAGCTGACGCTGCAAGGCGGATTTCCGGCGCCCACCGGCATCACCAATGATTATGCGGTGAATCCGAATTACCGGCTGGGCTATGTGCAGATTCGCAATCTGGACATTCAACAGCAGATTCGCCCCACCTTGCTGCTGAATATTGACTACACCGGAACCAAGGGAACGGACCTCGACGTTCTGGAAGCGCCGAACCGAACCGCGGCCGGGATTCGGATTCCCGGGGTTGACGCTTTCACCTACGAAAGCTCGGTGGCGGATTCGGAGGCCAACGCGGGATCGGCGCGGCTGCGCAAGCGGCTGTCGCGAGGATTCTCGATCGGCGGCATCTACACGTTCTCCAAATCGCTGGATGACGCGTCATCGATCGGGGCGGGAGCAACCTCGGGCTCGAACACGCCTGGATTAGGCGCGGGTGGTACGGGTGCGGGTGGCGGAGGCGGCGGTTCATCGGGCGGAGGTGCGACCAACGTTGCGCAGAATCCCTTCGATCTGTCGGCGGAGCGCGGGCTTTCCAGCTTCAACCAGACGCATAAGTTCACTGCGGACTATTTGTGGGAGATGCCGTTTGGTCACGACAAGCGCTGGCTCACGGGAAATACTCCGTGGCGCGCAATTTTTGGCGATTGGCAATGGAGCGGCGATTGGACGATCTCATCTGGGCTGCCGTTTACGCCGCGGCTGCTGGGCGACGTCGATGACGTGAACGCCGGAACGAATGGCACGCTGCGGCCGGACCTGGTTCCCGGGCAATCCGTGAGCCTGGCGAATTCCGCGATCGCGGAGTGGTTCAACACCGCTGCCTTCGTGGCGCCGCCGACCGAACAATACGGAGACGCGCGCCGCAACAGCATCATCGGTCCGGGCAGCAAAGTGTTTGACATGGCGTTTACCAAGATCGTTCCCATGAAGGAATCGCGGGTGCTGGAGTTCCGGGCGCAAGCTACTAACATTTTCAACATTCCGAATTATTCCTCAATCGATACGACCGTGAACTCTCCCACTTTTGGCAGGGTTACGGCGGTTGGGGCCATGCGCCAGTTCACGATTACATCACGCTTTCGTTTCTGAGGAGGATTTTGCCGGGCGGGACGCTCTCGACGAGGATCGTTATGACTTCCATTCGCAACCGATTTGCCGATAGAGCTGCGGCGGCGCTGCTCGTGCTTGTGCTCCTGTGTGCTGCTTTGCCTTCGCAGCAGCAGCCGGAGTATCTGTTTCACGTGCAATCGGATCTCGTGCTGGTGAATGTGACGGTGAGGGACAAGAACGGAAAGTTTGTGCAGGGATTGAAACCGGAAGATTTCACGATTCTCGAGGACAACAAACCGCAGAAAGTTATTTCCTTTGATACGGAGGACGTCGATGCCGTGCCGCCGCTGGATGTGACCCAGGCAAAGCCGCTGCCGGTGCCAGCGTCTGGGACGACGAGTCCGGCGGGCTCTGCGGCAGAGACGGCGGCCCAGTTTAAGGATCGACGTCTGATTGTTTTGTTTTTCGATCTCTCCGCCATGGAACCGGACGAAATCGACCACGCGGTTACGTCGGCCGAACACTATGTCGATACGCAAATGGCGCCGGCAGACCTGGTGTCGATTGTTTCGCTGGGAAGCTCGCTGCTGGTGAATCAAGACTTCACTACCGATCACGCGCTGCTGAACAAACAGTTAGAGGCATTCAGTACGGGCAGCGGCCAGGGTTTCGAGGAAGGCACCACGGGCACGACCGAGGGAACGCCCGACACGGGCCAGCCATTTACCGCCGACGACACGGAATACAACATCTTCAATACCGACCGGCGGCTGGAGGCGTTGCGATCGGTGGCGGAAAAGCTGGCGTACGTACAGCAGAAGAAATCGCTGATTTATTTTTCCAGCGGCATGGACCGCACCGGCATTGAGAATCAGTCAGAACTGCGCGCGGCCGTGAACGCGGCGGTGCGTTCCAATATGGCGATTTATACCATGGACATGCGCGGCCTGCAGGCGCTAGTGGCGGGCGGCGAAGCGCAGAACGCCAGCCTGCGCGGCGTTTCGGCATATTCCGGACAGTCGACACTGAATGCGCTGAATTCCAACTTTACGACGCAGGAGACGCTGGTGACGCTGGCCAGCGATACCGGCGGCCGCGCCTTTCTCGACTCCAACGACTTCAGCAAGATTTTCAAAGGAGTGCAGCAGGATACGTCGACTTACTACCTGCTCGGGTATCACAGCACAAACCCCGCGCGCGACGGGCGTTACCGGCGGATCGTCGTGAAGAGCAAGGTCGCCGGAGTCAAGATCGACTATCGCCGCGGCTATTACGCGCCCGCGGATTTCAAGCATTCCACGCAGGACGACAAGGAGCGGCAGCTTGAGGAAGAACTGGCCTCCGAATTGCCGGCCACGGATCTGCCGCTTTATCTGGGCATCGCCTATTTCCGGCTGGAGGGCAATAAGTTTTTCGTTCCTATCTCGCTGGTGGTGCCGGGTTCGCAGATTCCATTCGTGCGCAGCAGCGACCGCGACAAGGCAACCTTGGATGTGATTGGAACGGTACTCGATAGCGAACACCACCCCTTGAACAGAATTCGCGACACCGTGAAACTCGCGGTGAACACGTCCGCCGAGGTGCAAAAAAAGAATGTGCAGTATGACACTGGGATGAGTTTGCTAAGCGGCAAGTATCACCTGAAATTTGTCGTGCGCGAGAATCAGACCGGCCGCATGGGATCGTTCGAAACCGACATTGAGGTGCCGGACTTGAAGGCGCAGCCGCTGAAGATGAGTTCAGTAGTGCTGGCCAGTCAGACTCAGACGGTAAAGAAGAGCGCGGACCTGAACCCTCTGGTTCACGACGGTTCCGAGATCGTTCCGAACATCACGCATGTGTTCTCGGCCACGCAGCATCTGCTTCTTTATTACGAGGTGTACGATCCGGCGCGGCCGGCTGTCGTAGAGTCTGCACGAAGCGCGGATTCTGCACGAGGCGGAGACAGCAAGCTCGGCATCCGGCTCTTGAGCAACGTCGCCTTCTTCCGGGGTAAAGCCAAAGCCTACGAAAGCTCATTGGTGGAGTTGACGGAATTGAATGCGCGAGAGCGAAAAGCGGCGGTCTTCCAGTTGGATGTGCCGCTCACCTCGCTGAAACCCGGTTTTTATACTTGCCAGGTAAACGTGATCGATGACGCCGGCGGTCACTTCCTGTTTCCGCGGCTCGCACTGTTGATCCGGCAAGAAAGCTCGCGCCAACGCTGAAAGCAAATTCCCAAACGACGCCAGCGATTCAAGAGAGCACCGCATTATTGGGGCTTTGTCCTCGGCAAACTGACCGTCACAGCGCAGCCGCCTTGCCCCACACGATTTGCCAGCTCGAGGGATCCGCCATGAGCCTCGGAGATCTGGCGCGAGAGTACAAGACCGATACCGCTGCCTCCTGGTTTTGTGGTGTAGAAGGGAACGAACGCATTGCCCGGATTCGAGACTCCAGGGCCATTGTCTTCGATTGTGAGGATCACGTCTTTCTGGGTTGCCCTCCAAGTGAATACGACGGGCGGTGCGGTTTCGCCGGCTATATCGTTCGATCCGTTCGCATTCGGTCCGGCAGCTGGCGATTCAAGCACAGCCTCTGCCGCATTGCGCAGCAAGTTAATCAGCATTTGCTCGAGTTGATCGGGGTCTGCCATCACCGCAATATCAGGACCTGGAACCACAGTCACATGGACCCGAGTTTCCAAAGCAGCGACGCGCTTCACCAATGTGGATATCGAACATTGTTGTAAGAGTGGTGGCGGCATTTGTGATAACTGACGATAGGCCTGCAGAAAACGGTTGAGGGAAGCGGCACGAGTTTCGATGATGCCCAGACCACGCTCAAAATCCTGACGCTGTTCGGCGTCAAGGTTCATGGCAGAGAGTCTTGCATTCAGGCTACCGGCGATCGATTTGATTGGGGCCAGCGAGTTGTTCAATTCGTGGCCCATCACCCGGATCAGGCGTTGCCATGCCCGCCGTTCCTCTTCGCGCAAAGCTCGGCTCACGTCAGACAATACCACCAAGGTGTGCGGCACTCCGCGCTGGCGAAAGGTGCTGCGCCGCACCAGCCAGCGCGCATCGCTGTTGAAATGCAGTGGAACGAGAGTCTGATTTTCGCAAGATAGAGAACTCTGCAATCCCAGATCAGAGGCCGTTCTGCCCAGCAATTGCGGAGCTGACTGTTGCAGAAGTTTTTCTCCGGCGGAATTCATGAGGCGCAGCTTGGTACCCGGGTCAAACGCGAAAATGGGAATATCCACCTCTTCTACTACGCGTTGGAGAAGGGCTGTTGCCTCGACGGCTCCGGTGCGGTGCTGGGCGAGAAGATCAGCCAGCAGGTTAATTTCGAGCGAGAGCTCGCCAAGAGCATCATCAGGAACCTCCAGTCGAGCCCGAAACGAGTAATCTTCTTCGCGCAGAGCGCCTACAACATTGGCCAGGGTTTGCAACGGACGGACGACGTGATCGCGTAGAGCAACGCCAAGCAGCAAACACAAGAGCAACTCGGCCCCAAGCAACGTCAACTTCGTTCCTAAGGCCCACGGCTGCAGCCAAATAAGAATGCCGCTGACCAGAAGCGCGGGCGCAACCAGCAAAAAGGAAAAGCGCGCCAGGCGGCGCTCGAAGGGTGCTCGATGAGGTTTCCTTAAATTGCGTTTGGATGAATCGGTGACGCCTGGGCTAGAGCCCATATTTTTCCATCCGCCGGTATAAGGCGCCGCGGCTCAGGCCCAGCGCCTCGGCTGCCTGGCTTACATTGCCCTGAAAGCGCTGCAGCGCTTTGCGAATCAGAATGGTCTCTACCGATTCGAGGCTCAGATCTTCCAGATTCTGCGACTGCGGGCGCGGCACGCCCAAGCCCAGATCGGCGGACTGAATCTTATGTGTCCGGCACATCAGGACAGCACGCTCCAGCGCGTGTTCCAATTCGCGGACATTGCCCGGCCATGAGTATTGCACTAGAGTCTGCAGCGCGGAAGGATCTAGGTCTTCAATCTGCCTGCGGTAGCGCGAAGCATAGCTCGATAGAAAATGCACCGCAAGAGCGGGGATGTCTTCTCTGCGCTCACGCAACGGGGGCAAGTGTATCTCGACGGTATTCAGCCGGAACAGCAGATCTTCGCGAAACTGGCCAGCCTGGCACGCAGCTTGAAGGTCGGTGTTTGTAGCCGATATTACTCGAACATCTACGCGCTTGCAGCGAGACGATCCGACACGTTCAATTTCTCCCGACTCGATGACGCGCAGGAGCTTCGATTGTTGGCGCACGGGGACATTGCCGATCTCATCAAGAAAAACAGTCCCGCCTTCCGCCAACTCGAAGCGTCCGATGCGGTCGGTACGGGCGTCGGTGAAGGCGCCCTTGACGTGGCCAAACAATTCGCTCTCAAACACCCCCTCGGCTAAACCGCCGGTATTCACCGCAACCAGAGGACGCAATGCCCTAAAGGAAAGGGCATGAATCGTGCGAGCGACAACTTCTTTGCCTGTGCCATGCTCTCCGGTAATCAAGACATTCGCGTCCGATGGAGCGACACGTGCGATCGCTTCGAGCACGTGCGTCATCGACGGCGCGTTGGCGATGAACTCGGGTCGTCCCTGGGCGCTGAGCAGACGGTTCTCGGCAGCTAATCGTTCCGCCTGTTGCAACGCGCGATGAAGTTCTACTTGCGTGCGCAGGATGGAGAGCAGGCGCTCGTTCTCCCATGGTTTCTGTATGAAATCGCGGGCACCGCGGCGCATTGCCTCGACGGCAAGCTCCACGTTTCCCCAAGCGGTCATGACAATCACAGGAAGCGTGCTGTCCAGCGCAACCACTTCGGAAAGCAGGTCCAGACCCTCCTGGCCGGAGGTGGTGTCGCGTGCGTAATTAAGGTCCATCAGCACGGCATCGTACGCGGCGCTGGCTAATGCTTCCCGAGCCAGCTCCGGCGACTGCACGGCATCGACTTTGTAGCCTTGCGGCTTGAGCAGAAGTTCAATCGCTTCGAGGATGTGTTGTTGGTCGTCGGCGGCTAAAACCCACGCAGGGCTGTTCTTCGTGACGAAGGCAGGGACACCGATTTCGCGGAGTTTGGCCGGAGTTGGCATGAGTCATGGGGCAGGATGGTTGGCGGTGCCGTTCATGACATCCTGGGTCTCGATTCCATTATGTTCCAAAGTGCTGCCCGTGGCACGGTCAAGTTCAACTTTCGCCTTTTCGTAAACTGTCATGGCCGTGACCAGATCGAGCTCCGCGACAGCGAGATCGCGCTGGGCGGTCATGGTCTGGTAAGTTGAACCGGCGCCGAGCGTTTGCTCCTTTTGCATGATTTCGAATGTGCGTTGCGCCAGGTCACGAGCTTTGCGGGCGGCATCGACGCGAGCCGCAGTTTGTTCGAGCGCGTACTGAGCATTGCGAACTTCGATGCGGATTTGCTTTTTCAATTGTTCCCGGCGCAACTCGGCTTGGCGGTATTCCAGCTCGGAACGGTACTGGTCGGCTTTGGCGACGCGATTCCGGAGTGGAATGTTGAGATTCAATCCGATGTAGTAGTCCGGAGAAGAATTGTTGAATGCGTTCTCCACCGCCCCCGTGAAGCCACTGGGAACGTTGGATGAGTTGGGAAGCCCGAGAACATTATAAATGGGATTCAGAGGTCCGGCTAAGCCCGATCCGCCGTAGAATCCCGTCAGCGAAAGCGATGGTAACAGTGCGTTCTTCGCGGCTTTGCGGCTGATCTGACGGTTTATGAGATCGACGTCAGACTCGGCGAGCTCGGGGCGATCGTGCAGTGCCTGCGCGATAAGATCCTGAACCGCCTGACCGGCGGCGGCCTGGGTCGATTCCAGACGGTCCGTAGGAATCACCGGCATAGCTTCCAGCACAGGATCGTCCAGACTCTTGGTCAGAGCATTCTTAATGAGCAATTCCTGCAGTTGCAGGGTGGTTCGCGCGACGGTCAAGTCCTGATCGCGCTTCGAGACTTCGGCTTCGGCGCGCATCACGTCCATCGCGGGAATGCTTTCCAGCTGAAGCCGTCTCTTTGCTGTATCGAACGACTGCTGCGCGAAGGCCAACGATTGCTCACTCACCTGCGCCTGTTCATAGGCGTTCACCAAATCCCAATAGATGTTCTCGATCTGCGTGACCGTGGTCATCACTTGATCTTTGAAGGCGATGTCAGAAATCTTTTTGTTGTTATTTGCGATCCGGAGATAGCGAAGATTGGGGCCGAAACCAAATCCAGCAAGCAATTGCTGCTGGAACGAAAACCTGAACATCGAATTGAGGGCGGGAGACAGATTGTTGAAAGGGCTATTGTTGGTTTGGCTGCTGTTGTTGAACTCTACCGAAATGCTGGTTCCAGTCGCAAAGGCCTGTGCAAAGCCAAACGTGGTCTGCCCAGTATTCAGCTGCAATAAGGGCACCCCGTAGATTTGCAGGTTGGCCAGAGGACTGGTTTGATGTTCAGCTCCAACTGAGGCGGTAATCGCCGGATCGTAGGAAGCAACAGCAGTGCCGGTGCCCAAGGTAGACTGCACCAAGCCGGATGCTCCCGCACCTGCTCCACCGGCGCCGCTCGTAGTTCCTCCGGCACCCGCACCCGGAGCTCCTGCGCCAAAGCCACCTACTCCACCGCCGGGAGTTCCCTGCACGACGCCTGTATTTACGCCGCGAAAGGTTCCACCGGCCTTTGTCCGCAGAACGTCCATGTCGGCGATCGGCAGATTATAGCGGGCTATCGCCAAGTCGAGATTGTTCTCAAGGGCCAGACGGATTGCATCTTTACGCGACAAGTAGAGCTTGCCATCGCGGACCAACTGGCCCAGCAGTGGAGAATTCGCCAGCAGCGGCTCAGGCACTTCGTTTGACGAGTACGCGCTGAAAGGATTGCGCGACTTCGGCATGTCGAGGGAGGCGGATGCGCTTGTCTGCGCCGATGCTGTTGCAGTGAGACTCACGAGGAGCGAGGCCAGAAGCCGTCTCAACCGCCCCGCGCGCATGGTTTTTCTAATTCTCACTCCTTTACCGCCTCGTAGGGCTGAAGCTCCGGGTTTGAGGTGTCACTCACCAACCAGCCATCGCGTAGCTGAATCGTGCGTGAGCCGTATGCCGCATTCGCCTCCGAGTGCGTGACCTGAACAATGGTTGTTCCTTGCTGGTTCAAGGTGCGAAAGAGTTCCATAATCTCTTTGGCTTGCCCGGAATGCAGATTGCCGGTGGGCTCATCGGCGAGCAGAAGCGGAGGCTTGTGGATCACGGCGCGCGCGATCCCCACCAGTTGCTGCTGGCCACCGGAAAGCTGGCTGGGAAACAGGTCTTTCTTTGCGACGATTCGGAAACGATCCAGAGTATCGGCCACGAGGCTCTGCCGCTGGGCTCGAGGAAGGTCTTTATAAGAGAGCGGGAGATCGATATTCTCCTGCACCGTAAGGTCGTCGAGCAGGTGATAGCTTTGGAAGACCATTCCGACGTTGAGCTTGGCCAGCTCGCTTCGGTGCTTGCGTTTCAGATTGTGCACCGCCTGCTCACGGAACCAGTATTCGCCCTGCCAGCTATCATCAAGCAACGCAAGAACATTTAATAAGGAAGACTTGCCCGCCCCGGAAGGGCCCATGATGGTGATGAATTCACCTTCCCGGATTTCCAGGTTGATGCGCCGAAGCACCCAAGTTTGCCCGGCGGGAGTTTTATAACTGCGCTCGAGATTCTTGAGGTGAATCACGCGTCTCCTGATCTTGCGTTCATTCCGCACGCAAAGCATCGGTCGGGTTCACTTGAGTGGCGTGCCACGCCGGCTTTATTCCCGAGCCCACAGACACCAGCAACAGCAGTGCGGCTGCTACGAGCACGGTTGCAGGGTCGTACGGGCTGAGTCCGAACAACAGGCTTGTGACTGTGCGCCCCGCAAGAAACGCCAACAGCAGTCCAGCGGCAATGCCTGCTCCAATCATCGCCAGCGTCTGACGCAACACGAGCCAAAGCACCGCGGTGCGTGAGGCTCCGAGGGCCAACCGAATTCCGAGTTCACTAGTTCGACGCGCAACCGTGTACGACATCATGCCGTAAAGACCGAGGCACGCCAGGCCCAGTGCCAGCGCACCGAAGATAGCCGTCAGCCGCGCGATGAGCCGTTGCTGCGCCAGATTATTGCGCAGCTGCTCGGCCACTGTCGTGATACCACCGATCGGAAGATTTAGATCAACACTGCGCACCGCTTGGCGAATATCCAAGACGAGCTGCGCCGGATCGCCGAATGTGCGGACGTCGAGGCTTTCGACGTCGATCAAATTCTGCGCGAGCGCGTGATAGATCATAGGTGGTGCGCTTTCGCGGATGTCGTTCACGCGCGCATCCTTGACCACTCCGACAATTTGGAAGCGGTGATCCGCAACTCCGATAACCCCGAATGGCATTCCGTTTATGACGATTTTGCGTCCAATCACGCTTTGATCCCGCCCGAAGCGTCGTTCCCAGCAGCCATAACTGATCACGGCTACCGGACTGCCCCCCACTACGCGATCGTTGTCTGAGGTCAGCAGGCGTCCGAGCGCCGCATACGTTTCGAGAGTCTGGAAATAATTCCCGGAAACAAGCTGCCCTGTCACCATTTCCGGTTGATCATTCCCCAGGCTGGCGTAAAAGTCGGCGGGCCATGTCATCGCCGCGAGGCCGACTGATAGGGGTATTGCCGAGCGTACGTTCTCAAATATTGGGTAAGAAAAGCGCGTGTTCTCGGCGAGCCGGTCGCTGTGCCTGACCAGGAACAGCTGTTCGGGATTTGGCACCGGCAGAGACTTCAGGAAAATGGCATTCACCAGAGTGAAAATACCGGTGTTCGCGCCAATGCCCAGAGCCAGTGTGAGCAAGGCAACCGCCGTGAAGCCCGGACTCTTGAGCAACTGGCGCAACGCGTAGCGGAGATCTTGCAGCAAGCTGTTCATCCGTTCCCAACCTCCTCACTCGTAGCGCAGCGCCACCATGGGATCGATCTTCGTCCCACGCCGAGCCGGAATGTAACTTGCGGCCAGCGCCACGAGCACGAACAGTATTGAGATACCAACAAAT
The DNA here is from genome assembly GCA_003156805.1 of Acidobacteriaceae bacterium. Classification (GTDB taxonomy): domain Bacteria; phylum Acidobacteriota; class Terriglobia; order Terriglobales; family Acidobacteriaceae; genus Sulfotelmatobacter. The sequence goes on from PMHV01000072.1 coordinate 81,112, forward strand.
GTGGCCGGATCGGTGGCACTGACTTGGAATAACAAGTCTTTCAATACTCGTGTCAGGGCCCATGCGCCGCAGATCCCTAGTAAAACGCCAGCCAGAGCAAGGCTGGCGATCTGTCCCGCCACCAGCGAAAGAATGTCCCCTCTTTGCGCGCCCAATGCACGCCGAATTCCTATTTCCTTCGTCCGTTGTACGACCGAATAGGCGATGACACCGTAGAGTCCAACCACGGCGAGGAGTGCAGCGGCCCCAGCAAATATTCCCAGCAGCGACATCATTAGTCGAAGCTGTCCCTCTGACGCTTCGACCAGTTGATCCATGGTGGAGACAGCCGAGACCGGCTGGTCGCGGTCGATGGCCGATACCTGTTCTTGAACTGCCTTAGCGAACGGTAGCGGGTTGCCATTCGTTCTTACAGCCAGCATGGCGGTCCCAGGAGGTTTCTGGGCGCAGGGGAGGTACACTTCGGGCTTCGGATTGTCATCCCTGCCCGAGTGACGCACGTTGGCTGCGATGCCCACGATCTCTACCGGCTGAGGACTCGAACCAACGAAGATGTGCTGGCCGATGGGATCAGGACCGCTCGGATACTGAGGCCAGAAGAGGCGAGCCAGGTTTTCGTTGACGATCGCAACCGGAACGGAATTATTGTTATCGTGCGTGGTGAATTCCCGGCCCCGCATCGGCGCAATTCCCAATGTGCGGAAGAATTCCGGTGTAACGTCCTGAATGATCCCGATGGGCCGCGCATTCAGTTCCACTGGAGGCGTTCCGGCTAACTGCAGAGGAGCGCCCATCCAGGTGTCTGCCATGGGAAGCGTCAGAGTTAGGGCTGCGCTGCGGACTCCGGGCAGCGCCTCTGTGCGCTGCACGAGTTGCTCATAGAACGCTGCTTTTTTTTCGTCCGTGTCATAGCGCGCGGACGGCAAAGCAATGTTCATGGTGAGAAGGTTGGACGTTTTAAATCCTGGATCGACCCGGTAAACGCGAGCCAGACTCTGGATCAACAGCGTCGCGCCAATCAGCAGGACGATGGACAGAGCCACCTGTCCCGCGACCAACAGGCCGCGCGGGCCAAAGCGCCGCATGCGTCTTGAGCCCGCCGCGCTTGCCGCCTCTCCGCTTCCGCGCAGGACATCGGCCAGGTCCGCACGGGACGCGGCGAGCGAAGGGAGCAGACCGAACAGCACTCCTGTGAGGACCGAGAGCCCCACTGCGAATGCCAGAACCGTGCTGTCCATCTGGATTTCGCCGGTCCGCGGCAGATCAACAAAAGTCATACTTCTGATGGCGCGCAAACTGAGTACGGCAAATCCTAAGCCCAACGCGCCGCCCATGGACGACAGCAACAGACTCTCGACGAGCAGTTGTGCGACGATGCGTCCGCGGCCAGCTCCAATTGCCGCGCGCACGGCAAATTCCCGTGCCCGGGAAGTTGCGCGCGCCAGCTGCAGGCTTGCTAGGTTTGCGCAGACGATCAGCAAAACAAACCCGACCGCGCCGAACAGCATCCATAGTTCCGGGCGTATGTCTGAAACGAGTGCCTCTTTGAAGGGCTGCACGCTTTCAGGCGAGTCGGGCTTAGTATCCAGCATTCCCGGATGAGCCGCCGCGTACTGACTATTCAGCACCACCAGTTCAGCAGTTGCTTTGTGAATATCCAAATGCGGTTCTAGACGGCCAAATACGCTCAGGATCGGACTAAGGGGCCTGCCTTCAGGGGCAATTACCGACCACTCCGACGGCTTCGTCAGCCACACATCCACACCTGAGAACGGAAATTGGAAGCCGGATGGGAGCACGCCGATGATGGTGTGCAGCTGGGCTGCAAGCGTGATTGTCTTTCCCAAGATCGACGCGTCTGCGCCGAACCGGCGACGCCACAGTTCGGCGCTGATCATCGCCACTGCGGGCGCGCCAGTCTTGTCTTCTTCCGGAAGAAAACTGCGTCCCTGCAAGGGGCTTACACCCAGAACGTGGAGGAAGTTGGCTGAGACCCGCGCGCCCTTCAATACTTCCGGCTCGGCAACGCCAGACAGCGCCAATTGTTCAGGACCGACCGCGTAGGCTCCGATCTCCGTGTAGGAGCGGCTTGCAACTCTCATCTCGTCGAATCGTATTGACGTGGCTCCGTCCGCAATGAGCACCACCCGGTCCGGGTCGGAATAATCGAGTGGCTTGAGTAGGACCGCGTGGATGACGGAGAACATTGCGGTGTTGGCTCCGATGCCGAGGGTGAGCGTGACCAAGGCAACGGCGGTGAATCCTGGGTTCTTGCGCAACTGCCGCAGCGCGTAGCGAAGATCCTGCACGAAGCCGTTCATGCATGCACGTCCGCCATGAGTTTTTTCAGTTCTTCTTCCGCCACCACCTTGCCGTCGAACAGATGCACTTCGCGTTCGGCGTGTTTGGCGAAGCGCGGATCATGCGTCACCATGCAGATTGTCGCTCCCTCGCGATGCAAATTATGAAGCAATTCCATGACTGCCTCGCCGTTGCGAGAATCCAGATTTCCGGTAGGCTCGTCCGCCAGCAGGATGGAAGGATGTCCGCCCAGAGCACGGGCTACCGCGACACGCTGTTGTTGTCCACCAGAAAGTTGGGAAGGATAGTGACGCACGCGATGCGCCATGCCNNACATTCTCGTAAACCGTGAGATCGCCAATCAGATTGAAACTCTGAAAGATGAATCCAATTTCCTGATTGCGGATGCGGGAGCGCTGGGCAAAGTCGAGATTCTCGGCCGGTTGGCCGTTCAGCTGATATTTCCCTGCCGTTGGAGTGTCGAGCAAACCGATAATCGAGAGTAGCGTGGACTTGCCGCATCCCGATGGTCCCGACATGGCGACGTACTCCCCTTTTCGAATCGCCAAATGAACTCCAGAGAGCGCATGAGTTTCGACCTCATCCGTATAGAATACTTTCGTGAGGTCTTCGATCTGGATGAGCGGCTGTTCTGCATCGGTCATAAGTGTGCCTCATTCATGGCTGCGTTCAATCGAGCCGGATACGGTCAGTGTTATCGGAGCGCGACATGTCAGACAGAATAACGGTGTCGCCTTCGTGCAAGCCTGCAAGAACCTGAATCGAATTCACGGAGACGCGTCCGACTTTTACGGGAACACGAACAGCGCCTTTGCCGTCGGCATCAAGTTTGAACAGGGTGATTGTGCTGTTCTCTTGACCGAAGGCCGGACGGCCAACATAAAGGACATTATCGAGCCGCTCCAGGTCGATGGTTCCATCGACGCTTAAGTCAGGGCGAACTCCCTTCGGGAGTTCTCCGGTGATCGTTACATCCACGGTAACGGTTCCGTTCTGAACAGCTGGATCGATGCGCATCACCGTACCGGAGACTGTTCCATTGTGCGTGTCGACCTGCGCCGGCTGCCCGATCTGCACGTCTCGGGCTTGCGTCTCGGCCACCTTTAGCTCGGCGATCAGATGGTCCGGTTGCACCACTTTCGCCAGCATCGTGCCCGGCAAGACATGTTGGCCCACCTGCAACGGCAGATCCACCAGAACGCCTTCAATTCCCGCGTGAACCTTCAGCGCTGCCAACTGCTTCTGCTTGAGTTCGGCGAGAGCGCGGATCTGATCCACTTTGGCCTGCTGTTCGGCAAGTTGCGACTGAATCGCCTTTTGGTTGATATCCAGCCGTTCATCCTCAATGTCGTTTCGCGTGGTCAACTCGTCAGCTTTACCCTTTGAAGCTTTGTAGGCGAGGCCGGAAATCACGCCGAGATCGTAGAGTGCTTTGTCGGTTTCCGACTGTAACTTCGCCTGGCTGTAATCTGCGGTCACCGTCGCAGCCCCGGCTTTTTGGTTCATCAGGTCGCTCTGCAGCTTGACTCGCAGACTCTGATATTCGGCTTCGGCGGCTTTCAATTGGAGCTTGGCATCGAGCGCAGCCTGCTCCACTTGGGGATTACTCATCTCCAGCAAAATGGTTTCTGCCTTCACCTGGGAACCGGGCAGCATCCGGATGCGAACCACGGTAGCCTCCGTCTCTGCGGGTATTTGACGGGTGAACTCCTGGCTGGGAATGAGGGAGCCGAGCCCTCGAACCCGGCGGAGCATCGGACCGCGCTTCACGGTGTCGGTCCACACGGTAGTGCGTTCGACCTCGGGCGCCGCCGGCTTCAGCCGCGACACTCCGATGGTTACACCTGCAAGGAGCACGCTGCCGACGGCCGCCAAGACGATTTGCCGGCGGCGCTTCTGGCGCTTAAATTCAGGTCGCGCAATATCCATCGCTAAAGATTATGCACGTGTCAGGCCACGGCTCAAAGATAGCTATCCCATTCAAAAGGCTACCAGTAACGCTTCGGGGAGATTGCGGTGGGCCTCAAGAGTGTCCGCCGACAAAAGCCCAGTGTCCATAACCGGACAGCGCACTCACACCAGCAGACTAATTTGCCCGCAATGTATTCGCCGGATCGACGCCGCACGCCACCATCGCTACACCTCCCAGCACCGCGATCACGCCGAGATACGTGACCGGTCGAGGCCCGACACACCGAACAGCAGCGTGACGAGAGCCTGACTCGCAGCCACTGCTCCACTCAGCCCGATCGCGACACCAGGACCGGCCAGCATCATGCCCCGGCGAATGGCCGGGGCGAAGGTTTTGGCGCGTGTCGCGCGCAGTGCCGCCCGTACCCCGATCTCGCGCATTCGCTCGGTGACACTGCCAGATAAGACACCATAAATTCCTGTCGCCGCGAGGGCCAGCGCTACCAAACCGAATGCTTCAAACAGAATCAGTACAAACGTCGTTGGCCCGCCGATGCGGCCAGCAAATCGTCCATGGTGGCGACCCGTATGATCGGCTGATCCTTGTCCACAGACCAGATCGCCTTTCTAACGGCGGGCAAGTGCCGCCGCGTCACCACGTGCCCTGGCCACCAGCGACAGCGTGCCGTCTGTCCAATGCCACTGCGTGGTTGTAATGTACACCGCATCGGGTTCGCTCATGGCCAGCGACATGCTTCACGTCACCGGCCACTCCAACAATGGTATACGTCGTGCCGATTTGGCCGCCGACGTGAACCCGCTCCCCAATTGGGTCTTGATCGGGGAACTTGCGCTTCGCCAACGACTTGCTGATCAGAATGGTCTCGGGCGTGCCAGCCACGTCATGAGAGTCGAGAACCCGGCCGCGACGGAGCGGGTTGCCGATCGTTTCGAAATGGCCCGGAGTCACCGCAGGTCGAAATACCGGGCGCGCGACCCTCGGGATTTTCATTCTCGAACCGCGCGCCATATACGTCAGAATCGCCGCTCAGCGGCAATTGGCTGGTGAACGCCACCGCGGTGACGCCGGGAACCTGGCGCACCGCGTCAAGAGCTTGCTCGAAGAACCGGTGGCAGACGCGCATCAATGGTAGAGCACATCGGTAGTGCTCGTCGGCTCAGGCGCAGTGCATCGAACGATTATTACCGAGAAGTGAGGTGCCAAAGTAGGGGACCAAAACAATGCAGTAGCATTGAGAGGAGAGAGAAGTCGTGTGGTAGGATGCACTTACGAGCGATGTAGGCGCGTAGCTCAGTTGGTTAGAGCGCTACCTTGACACGGTAGAGGTCAGGAGTTCGAGTCTCCTCGTGCCTACCATATTTTTCTTAGCGTTAGCGGTAATCACGTGTTTTTCTCCACCCAGCCTCCACCCAGGATTCAGTTTACTGCGCCGGTCGGCGGCGGTTGCAAGAAAGCCGCCAGCGCTTGTCCTTGCGCCACCAATCGATCTTCGGGCACGCTGTGAGCGTACAGCTGCAGCATTGTCTTGACGTTCGAGTGATGGAGCAAAGTCTGTACAGTCTTCGGATCGGTCTTGCTGCGAACTAGAAACGAAGCCAGACTGTGGCGAAGGTTGTGAAAACCAAACCGATGGGGATCATCCGTCGCGAGCACGCCCGCCATTCACCGCTGCTGGCCGGAGATAGTCTTCGACCAGCATGTTCGCACACCGTGGCTTTTTCCCTTTGAGCCTGAAGCTGGGACCCAGTCAGATTAAATTCGGCAAGTTCATCTTCTATCCATCCTATAAATCGCTTGAGGTCGTCAAATTTCTTAAATCGTAAAAGTTAAAGATATCGGCCAGGCCGAGGGGTGTTCCCTTGTCTCTCCTCGGGTTGCGTCCATCATTGGATCAAACTCAGCTGACGCTCTGATGCCATAAGCCAGCCTCCCACAAGCAAAAACTCAAAAGCGTTGAAGCGATGCGGGAGCGGGCCCGACCCGTCCCTCAAGATTGCCATGAGCGGTGCAACGGCACTCGATTCGACCGCAGTCGGCGAAGTGGAATTGGCTCGCTTCATCGTCGCTGGACTCTTCGACCGCAATTTCTTGATTAGTGCGATGGCGAAAGTCGGCGAGCAAATCATAGGCCCCGCGCGCGTTTTGCCCACAACCGTCGCGACTAACTAATCAGTCCCGTGATGGGCCCTGATGAGTAATGATTGGCGCTGCTCCCTTGGTCCCGAACTATGAAAATACAAACTCCAAGTGCTTTATCTGGTGTCGCTTAGGAGCCCGCAAACCACCTTTTCTCTCGCTCAGTTGTACCGAAGTTGTACCGACACTGAATGTCTCGATGGTAATTCTCTTGCTCTGACCCAACGTTAGCGCCGTGAAACGGCGTCGCCCTGTTGGATCACGTTGTAATTACAAGGCAGCAGTCGCACTGCAACGCCCTGCAAGGAGCGGCAGCGAGGACAATGAAAGCAATCCGGATTCGTTGATCTACAGCAGTTCTTTCTGCCGTTTCGCCTGGTCCATCTTCAAACCGCCGTATCCCTTCCGCCAGCGGTAGAACGTCTGGATGGTGAGGCCGCTTCCTTGCAAGCTTGTGGAGTGGTTTTTCCGTTGGCAATGCTGACTTCAATCTGAAGCAGCATCGTCACGACTTGCTCTGGCTTGAGCATGACCCGCTTTTCCTCCAAGTGGATTCTCTCTCATTCCACTCGGTACAAAAATCACCGGTCACGTCAGTCGTGGCACCCTACAAATTTCTGTTTCTCGGCACGGGCTTTGAGTTGTTCGTAGGCAAGGCAATTCCCGAAGGCCACCGAGAGATGTGCTTTGTCCGTGGCATAGGAAATCTAACTCTACATGAGCGACCTGTTCAGCGAGCGTATTGCGGGAGGGATGTGGATGGGTATCCCGCCCTCGAAATCTGGTCAGGAAGTGAGCTTCCCATGTCTTCGACCGAGTTTAACCGGAGAAAAAGCCGCCAGTGCCGATCCAGAACTTCGCGAGAAATTTAAGATTCTTCTTGTAAGTACGGGTGACCGTATATTCCTTTCCGCCGTTTATCTGCAGACCATATTCTCCCGTCGAATACGGTCTGATCCCTTCCACAAACGCCGCATTCACCAAAACCGAGCGATGGATGCGAATGAGCCCGTAGGGCCCGAGTTTCTCTGCTACCACCGAGATTGGTTCATGAAGCAGATACGAATCCGTGGCCCGTTGCAGCAACACGTAGTTTCCCTGAGCCAGAACCGAGACTACGTCGCCCAGATGGATAAAGAGAATGTTTCCCCTGACTTTGATGGCCACCCGAAGAGACCGTAGCTTCGCAAGCGCCGGCAACCTCGGGAGAGGCTCCGTCAATCTCGCTGTTTTTTCCCCCGCGTCGCGTGCGATCACCAGGGCTGCATACGACTGCTGCGACACGCGTTCAACGAGAGAATCGCTAGCGCCTTCTGGACTCGAGACTGCATATCCGGCCTGACCCATCTTCAGAGTGTTCATCGTGGTGTCCTACATTACGGGCTCAGCTGTTCCATCCGACCACCTGCCGGCAGGAACCATGAACACGTCGATTGGTTCCGGAGCGCCACTGAACTGTGGATTCAGCATGACGGGAGACTTGGACAGATCTGCACCCCAAACAGCACCGTCCATGAGCGGAGTGTA
>PMHV01000036.1 GCA_003156805.1 Acidobacteriaceae bacterium
TTGACCACGCTGATGGTGTTGGCCCCGGGCTGGCGTTGCACATTCAGGATGACTGCGGGGGTCTGATTCATCCACGCTGCCTGATTGTTGTTCTCGACTCCGTTCACGATCTGCGCTACGTCAGTCAGCATCACCGGCGCACCGTCACGGTAAGCAACGACAACCTTCCGATAGTCGTCGCTGGTGACCAGCTGGTCGTTGGCGTCGATCTGGTAATCCTGACGTGGCCCATCGAAGTTGCCTTTGGCGGCGTTCACGCTGGCCTGGGTCAGCGCGGTGCGCAGGTCTTCCAGGTTGATGCCGTAGGACGACAGGGCCGCAGGGTTGGCTTGAATGCGAACTGCGGGCTTTTGGCCGCCGCTGATGGTGACCAGACCGACCCCGTTGAGCTGCGAAATCTTGGGCGCAAGGCGCGTGTCGACAAGGTCCTCGACCTGAGAAAGCGGCATGGAACTTGAGGTGATGGCCAGGGTGAGCACCGGGGCATCGGCTGGATTGGTCTTGCTGTAGATCGGCGGCGCGGGAAGAATGGATGGCAAAAGACTCTGCGACGCGTTTATGGCAGACTGCACCTCTTCCTCGGCTACATCAATATTCAGAGTGAGGTTGAACTGCAGCACGATGACGGAGGTGCCGCCGGAACTGGTGGAAGTCATCTGGCTCAGGCCCTGCAGTTCGCCGAATTGGCGCTCCAGTGGCGCCGTTACCGTCGTCGCCATCACAGTCGGGCTGGCGCCGGGATAAAACGTGAGCACCTGAATGGTCGGATAGTCGACTTCCGGCAAGGCGGAGACCGGCAGTTGGGTATAGCCAACAATACCGACCAAGAGGATTGCAGCCATGAGCAACGAGGTGGCAACTGGCCGCAAGATAAACGGACTGGATGGACTCACGGGGCGCCGCTCCCGCTCGTGCTGGCCGGTGCAGGCTTGGCCGGTGCATTGTTCGAAACCACAACGGACACATTGTCCTGCAACTTATCGAAGCTGCTATTGGCGACTACATCGCCCGGATTGATACCGTCCACCTGCGTCAAACCGCCGTTTGCAACTCCCGGCTTTATGCTGCGCGTATGAGCGATATTGTCTTGAATCACATACACGAAGGATGCCTGGCCATTTTGTTGAATCGCGGACGCGGGAATCAGCGTTACGCCCTGCAATGTATTCACCAGCAGGCGCGTGTTCACAAACTGGTTTGGGAAGAGGGCGTTATTCTTGTTGTCGAAGACGGCTCGTGCTTTTACCGTACCGGTCGTAGTGTCGATCTGGTTGTCGATCGTCAGCAGCTTGCCATTTGCAATCTTCGTCTGCGCAGTGCGATCAAAGGCGTCGACCATGAGTGTAGCCTTCTTGCGCAGTCGAGCTTCAACTGGGCCCAGACTGTCTTCCGGTATTGTGAAGATTACGGTAATAGGCGCTATCTGCGTTATCACTGCGAGGGTTACGGTTCCGGCAGATTGCACCAAGTTGCCCGGATCCACTAGCCGTAAACCCATGCGGCCCGCGATGGGAGCGGTGATATGGCAGAAGTCGACCTGAATCTGGTCATATTGCACCGTCCCCTGGTCGTTTTTTACTGTTCCCTCATCTTGCAGTACAAGCTTTTCCTGGTCGTCCAACAGTTGCTTTTGGATCGCGTTGCGCGCCCATGCCGCACGGTAGCGTTCCAGGTCCATCTGAGCCTGTGCAAGCACGTTCTGGTCTCGCTCCAGCGCGCCTTGCGCCTGCAAAAGAGTCGCGCGGTAGGGACGCGAATCGATCTCAATCAGCGGATCGCCTTTGCGTACCAGTTGACCCTCTTTAAAGTGCACGGCAACGACCAGGCCCGTCACCTGGCTGGTAATCGAATCGGTATAGACCGGGGTGACTGTGCCGATCGCGTCAAGGTAGACGCCGATGTTACCTTTTTCAGCCGTCGCGGTGGTGATGTTGATCTTCGGTGGCGGGGGCGCGGCTTTCTTCGCGGCCTCGTGGTGGCGCCATAGCAGCACGATGGCCAGAACGAAGACGAGCAACGACACGATTCCTATGACGATCCACATTACTTTATGCCGCTGAGAGTCCGAACCGTGAGCCGGAAGTTGATGGCTAGGGTCGACGATGGGATGCTCGTTTGTGTCAACGGTCAAAAGGAATCTCCTTTTCCGGCTCCGAATTGCACAGAATTATAGTCCAGGGGAAGGGAGTCCAATTCGCAATCGTGATGCCCGCTACCTTTGTTCCAGTGAGTGGGGGATAAGGTTGCCGTTTTATCTGTAGCGTGCGACAGACTTGTAGCTGCTCCGGTACAACTCGACAACCGCAGCGCGCAGAAGAGAAGACAGGCATCCCCAGAGGTCTGTCGTTCTTAGCGGGAACCTCGATGGGAGAACGCCGTCGAACCTCAAGGCGTCAATTTCCCAGTTGTGAGGTAGTCCTGAGAAGGAACACCGAACGCGTCGGCGACGCGATTGAAAAAAGCAAATAATGCCGCGATGTATACAGCCTCTGAAATCTCTTCTTCTTTCCAGCCGACGACTCGCAGTTTCTCAACATCCTCGGCGGTGGAGCGGTAAGCTGCGCGAGTGATCAGTTCCACATATTCCAGTAAGACGCGCTCCGCCGCGGTAAGACCCGCCTGGTCGAGCTTGCCTTCGACGATCGCCTGTACGCATTGGTCGGATGCTCCCTGAACCCGCAGGAAGTAGGCGTGGCTGTCCAGTCAATACGGACACCGGTTCAAAAAAGAGACGTAGCTGGCGATCATTTCTTTATGCCGACGCGAAAGATGCCCTTCCGAGAAGTGGACCGTGCTTCCTAGTTCGATCACACGGCGCAGGAAGTCAGGCCGCACTCCGAAGCACTTGATGATGCCAGGGACCTGTTGTCTTCCCGAACCGGCTCGCCAAAATTCATAAGCCGCGGCGGTTTCCCCGGTGGCTTCAGCGTCCTCAATGATCTTGATCTTCGTGACCGGTTTCGCGGCTGGGGAGCCGTGCTCGCCTTCCGGAATCGTTGCACCGTTGTCGTCATTCGTATCATTCGCAGGCATGGATTACACCTCTTCAGGAACTAAGCTCTTCCTTGCGTCCGATTATGCCCAACGCAAATGCCTTTCTACGTTGGAAGATCTCATAGACCGGCAGTCCGGCCAACACCACTACAACTCCAAGCAGCGCCCCTCGTGGGGTGTGCGCCGCAACCAGGATCAACATAAGTACGACCAAAGTCAGAAACGCGAGAGGCGTCAGGGGATATCCAGGAGTCAGGATTACCGATTCTCCAGCTTGTTGCCGGGACCGGAGGACGAACAAACCTGCCACCGTGATTCCCAAGAACAGAATGACGATGAACAAGGCATACGAGATGATCTGCTCAAAACTGCCCGCAAACACCAACAGGGACGCGATGAAACCTTGAATAGCAATGGCATTTGCAGGTGTACCGAACCGAGGATGAGTCTGTGCGACCGCCTTGAAAAAGAGGCCGTCGTTAGCCATGGCATAGTAAACTCGCGGTGCGGAAATGATGAGCGCGGCCAGACTGCCCAGCAGGCAGACTATGACGATCGCAGACAAAACCCTGCCGCCGGTCGGGCCGAACAGCACTTCTCCCGCCTGGGCAACGAACGTCTGATCAGAGGTCACATTCTCCGGCGGAACAAGGTACAAGAAGACGGCGCTGACCGCGATGTAGACCGTGGTCACGGCAAGCACGCCGAGCAGCAATGCGCGCGGCAAAGTGCGCCCAGGATCGCGAACCTCACCGGCGATCTTGCCGACATCCCACCATCCTGCGAACGAAAAGAACGCGCCTACCACGCCAATGCCAAGCGCTGGAGCCAGCGGCATGGACCCAGGATGTTGGGCGACGAATGGCACGAAGTTTGACCATGATCCCAGGCGGAAGACGAGCGCCCACGCCGTTAGGAAACCGAGCAGTCCCAGTTTCACCCACGTGACCCAGCGTAAGAATCCGGCACTCAGCCGGATGCTGAAGATATTCAAAAGACACAGCGCCCAGATCACTCCACTGCCCAATAGCTTAGTGAGAATCGGAGACACACGGCTGATGTAGGCGAAGTATCCACCGATGCCGGTGGCAAACGAGGCCGCCACTGCGGGATCCATGACCAGCAGGCACATCCAACCGTAGAGGAACGCAATCCGCGGCCCGAAGCTCTTCTGCAAATATATGTAAGCTCCGCCCGCACGCGGAAAACGCCCCGCAAGTTCTCCGTAGCACAGTGCACCGCTCAGAGTCATGGCCCCCACTACGAGCCAGACGACCAACAGCCACAGGGGGGAACCCAACGCCTTAGCCATGCCGGCGGGAGTGAGGAAGATGCCGACGGCTATGATCCCGCCGATCACTGTCGCGGTCGTTGAAGCCAATCCGAGTTCACGTCGCAAGCCCGCGGTAGAGGCCGCGGCGGTTTGTGTAGCGGTGTCCATTGAGTCAAAGACGGCTGTGCCCCCCGCAGCGCTGGCCATAGCGACCGTAATGAGGACGATAGGAGTGGGGACAAGCTACCCGGATGAAAGTTGTGGCGCAATAATCCAAAAACACTACGGACCTTGCCGCTTCGCACTTTGACCGAGGCTAATACTGCTTTCACATTATTGACTCGTCGTTAAGCCTCCCTATAAATAATCGCCGCACTCTAATCTGTGAGCGAGATCTCGTTGGGCGTTCTGAAGTGTGTGTTTGCGAGGATGTTTTTCATCTCAACGTCAATCGTGATTCGCGAGGACAAACGGAGAAACGCATGAGTTGTCTGAGAAACCTGGCGTTTGTACTCGTGACAGTCTTTGCAGGTTTGAACCTCGTAAGTTTGAACGCCTCTGGCCAGCAAATTACGGGAACTATTCGCGGAACCGTGCTGGATCCGAGCGGTGCCAGCGTTCAGGCTGCTACGGTCAGCGCGAAGCAGGTCGAAACCGGATTAACTCGTGCAGTAATAGCGGATCGTCAGGGAGCCTATGTGCTCGTAGAACTCCCGATCGGGCACTACCAAATAGAGGTGCACGCGCAAGGTTTCGAAAAGTATTTGCAGCAAGGAATCTCATTGGATGTCAACGAGACCGCAACGGTTAGCATCCATCTCAAAGTGGGGTCCGAGACGCAGCAAGTTGAAGTAGAGGCGGACGCTGACTTGGTACAGAGCACAGAAAGCAGTCTCGGGGAAACCGTGATGGAGCGTGAGATCCTTGACCTGCCTCTCGACGGGCGTAACTTCTCCCAGTTGGGACTGCTTCAGCCCGGCGTCGTGCCCTTGACTCCCGGACTTCTCGAAGCCGGAGGTCCAGCCCGTGAGGGTCAGGCTTACGCCGTCGATGGACAGCGGCCGGAGTCAAACAATTTTCTGATCGACGGTGCCGACAATGTCAACGCAGTGGACGCTGGGTTTGTTCTCAAGCCACCTATCGACGCGATCGCCGAGTTCAAGATTCTTACCCACAACGCAAACGCGGAGTTCGGACGCAACACTGGTTCCACGACCAATATCATTACGCGCTCGGGTTCCAATTCATTTCATGGCGCGGCCTGGGAATTTCTGCGCAATGACGCGATGGATGCGTCCGATTACTTCACTCAAAGCGTTCAGCCTTTGAAGCAGAATCAGTTTGGAGCCACATTTGGAGGGCCGATTCTCAAGGACAAGACTTTTTTCTTCGGATATTACGAAGGTTTTCGCAACCGGCAGGGTGAAACGGTGCCGGCAACCGTGCCCTCACTGGCGGAAAGGCAGGGCAACTTCGCGGAGCAGTGCACCGCTGGCTTTGACGCCACCGGTCTCTGCAGCAATGCTCAGGAGCAACTCACGTTTTTTGGCACACCTGTGCCGTTCAACCAGATGACTCTTTTCACGCCCATCGATCCGATTGCGACGGATGTCTTGCCCTTCTTTCCACTGCCGAACGACGGGGAAAATGGATTCATCGCTACGCAGACCCTAAGCGCGAACAACGACCAATTCGGACTGCGCTTGGATCACTATCTTTCGCGTGTGGACACGCTGAATTTCCGCTACATGTTCAGCGCCGGCCCGACGACGGATCCTCTTTCGCCCGTTGGAGCGAATGTCCCGGGCTTTCCAGTGGGCGAGGACGATCGCGCGCAGAACTTTGTCGCGCAGGAGACGCACATCTTTTCGCCAACCACCATCGGCGTTGCGCGCTTTTCGTACCTGCGCAATAAGTTCCTGCTTGACGAGCACCTGAATCATGAGTCGCCTTCGGAATTGGGTTTTCAGTACACCCCCACACTGGCTTCGGCGGCCGGACCTCCGTTCATCCAGGTCGGGGGATACGCCTCGGTTGGCGACCCCATCACCGGCCCGCGCAACACGTTTCAGAATACATTTGACCTCTCCGGTTCTCTGAGCTGGATTCACGGGCGCCACGAACTGAAATTTGGTGGAGGTTACCGGCGTGACCAGATCAACGCCTTGCAGGGTATCGCTACCAATGGCTTTTTTGTCTTCTCCACTTTCCCCTACAGCGACGGATTTGCCAGCTTCCTGTCAGGCAATCCGGTCGTCTTCTTGCAGGGCGGAGGCGATTTTAGTCGCGAAATCCGTGACCGGGCGCTGGATGCTTACGGCCAGGATAATTACAAGGTCTCATCTCGCCTGACGTTGAACCTCGGACTTCGTTACGAGCTACCTTTCCCTTCCACCGAGAACAACAACGAGGTGAATCTCTTTGTTCCCGGGGCGCAGTCGCAAGTAATTCCCTCCGCTCCGCCGGGACTTCTCTATCCCGGCGATCCGGGCGTGCCTGCAGGCTTGATTCCAACCCAGAAGACGGCCTTTGCTCCACGCTTCGGCGTTGCCTGGGACCCGCGCGGCGACGCCAAGACTGTGGTCAGCGCCGCCTATGGCATTTTCTATGAGCCGTACTACACCGGCGAAGGCGGTCCGCTGCAGGATCCCGTCAGCGCGCCTCCTTACCTCAAGACTCAGCAAATCAGTTTTCCCGTCAACTCATTTGCCAATCCGTTTTATAACCCGAACCCTTTCAGCCAAGCCTTCCCCGAGCCCATGACTCTGCTCGTGGTCGCTCGCAACTTGCACCTACCCTACGCGCAGGATTGGAATCTGAACATTCAACGGTCTTTCGGCGAGGACTGGCTATTGCAGGTCGGATACGTGGGCACCACCGGTGTGAGACTGCCGCGATTCATAGAAGGGAATCCAGCCGTCTTTATCCCAGGCGTCGACGGAAGCGGCAACCCAATATCGAACGAGAATAACGTAAACGAGCGGCGACTGTACTCTGGATGCACGCTGACCTCGAATCCCAGTGTGCCTTGTGTCTACAGTTCGGTCGGTGAAATCGCCAGCATTGCGAACTCCAGTTACAACGCCTTGGAAACCAGCTTGCGCAAGCGCTTCGGTCACGGCCTTTCCTTCCTTGCGTCTTATACCTGGTCGCATTCCATCGATGACGTTTCCTCCTTTAACATTACCGGCTCTGCGTCGCAACCCATCGCGGGAGAAAACGATCTGGCGCAGGATCCATTTGATCTTGCGGCGGAGCGGGGCCGGTCCATGTTCGATTCCCGGCAGCGCTTCGTGCTGAGTTATCAGTGGAGCTTGCCTTTCTTACAACACTCCAGTAACTGGTATGGTAATGTTTTTGGTAACTGGCAGTTGAACGGCATTATGACCGCTATGAGCGGCACGCCTTTCACCGTATTCGACTCCAATGACGTTTCGCTACAGGGGCAGGCGCCGGAGATTTCCGGATTTTCCAGCAACCGGCCTAATGTAATTGGCAATCCGAATTCCGGGCCCCGTACCGCGGCGGAATGGTTCAACGTAAGCGCTTTCCAGCAGCTCGAGCCGGACCCCCAAGGCCGGTTCGAGGTATTCGGGAACGAAGGCCGCAACGCAGTCCAGGGGCCGGGATACGTGAACTGGGACTTATCGGCCTTCAAGAACATTCGGCTGACGGAATCAAAAGAACTTCAATTCCGCGGTGAGTTGTTCAATGTGCTGAACCACACCAATTTCCGGTTGCCGGTCAGCGACATCGAATCGCCGACTTTCGGGCAAATCCAGTCGGATGTTAGCCCGCGCGTGATCCAGGTGGCGTTAAAGTTTCTGTTTTGATAGTCCGCGAGAACCGGAGGATCGCCGATGGCTCACATACAGCTTGCTGAAGGATTACCTGGCATTCGTGGCCCGATGGTGTTCAGCCCGGAAACCGCCAAGCCGCTAAGTGATCTGGCGCAAGTCCTGCTCACCGGTCCACACACTCTGACTCCAGCGGAACGGGAAATGATCGCGACGTATGTTTCCTCGCAGAACGATTGCTACTACTGCCAAACTTGCCATGGTTCTGTAGCGGCGCAACATCTCGGGGGGAGCGACGCGGACTATGAGCTTATCGCCCAAATCAAACAGAACTACCAGGCAACTCCGATTTCCGACAAAATGAAGGCGCTGCTGGCCATTGCGGGCAAAGTGCAAAAAGGCGGCAAGTACGTGACCACCAAAGATATCGAGCGGGCACGTCAGCACGGTGCAACCGACAAAGAAATCCACGACGCGGTCCTGATCGCGGCTGCGTTCTGCATGTTCAGCCGCTACGTGGACGGCCTAGCTACATGGCAGCCTCGCGATCCCGAGATTTGTCGCGAAATCGGAAAGCAGACGGCCAAACTCGGTTACGTGGGCCGGGATTACAGAAAGCCGCTGCAGGCAATCGCGGGCAAACAAGTCAAAGTGGAAGTCTGATTTAGAAAACCAGGAGATTCTTTATGGCACACATTCGACTACCGGAAGGTATACCCGGAATCCTCGGGCCGATGGCCTTCAGTCCGGAAACGGCAAAACCGCTCAACGCGCTGGCGGAAGTGCTTCTCCGCGGGCCGAACAGTCTGGCTCCCGCGGAACGCGAAATGATCGCAGCCTATGTCTCTTCACAAAACGATTGCCACTTTTGCCAGAACGCTCATGGCGCCGTGGCTGCTTACCGTCTGGGTGGAAATGAAGAGCTCGTAAATGATGTGAAATTGAACTTCGAGTCAGCCGCGATATCCGACAAAATGAAGGCTCTGCTGGCGATTGCTGGTAAGGTGCAAAAAGAGGGCAAGCAAGTTACTACTCCAGATGTGGATTGCGCTCGCCAGCACGGCGCTACAGACAAAGATATCCACGACACGGTGCTCATCGCAGCCGCATTTTGCATGTACAACCGCTACGTCGACGGTCTGGCAACTTGGGCACCCACCGATCCGGACATGTATCGCGAGAATGGCAGACGGCTGGCTGAAGAGGGCTACGTTCGGTCGACCGCACACTTACCGGCAGTTGAGAAAGAGCGTGCCTAGTTTCCGGCTTGCGCTGAACAACTTCCACCGAGAAATCTGCACGCCGGTGATAATGACGGCGATTGCGAGCGGTTACGGGAAAGACGATCGGCTGGGCGGAAATAATTCCTTTGCCTTCTTTCACTGTGATGAATTGATTGGGCTTGACGTTTGAGATCGAGTCCTTTTGGCCGCTGGGCCAAACAATCTCCAGGCTCACGGCCTTGCCACCTTCCGGTTTGCCGAGCCCAAAGGTAATTGGCAGCTCGCTTTGGGATAAATAGCTTGAACCAGTCTTAACCATGGCGAACAGGCGCGTTCCTTTGTTGGTTGTGACCGTGACCTTAGCGCCTATGCCATCGCGGTTCGATCGTGTGCCTACGGTCTTCACCCGCAGCATGTCGTTCTGGTTTCCGTTGTCATTACGCAGCAGCCGCGCCGGCCCGTTGTTGGCTGTAATTAATAAATCCAGATCACCATCATTGTCAAAATCTCCATAGGCTGCGCCGCGACCCACGATCGCCCGCTGCAGCGCGGGGCCGAGTTTCGTGGTCACTTCTTCAAATTTATTCTTGCCCAGGTTGCGGAAGAGATGAGGCGGTTGCGCATACTTGACGTTTGGCTGCACCACACTGATGTCGTCGGAGACGTGGCCGTTAACGGCAAGAATATCCAGCAGACCATCGAGGTCATAATCAAGAAAGAAAGTGCTGAAGGTAAGCGACTTGGTCGATATCCTCTTGATGCCCGTAGCGGGAGCTTCATCCGTAAACAAGCCCGAGCCATCGTTGTGGTAGAGCGCGATCCCCTCGTTCGTGAAGTTACCGATCACCAGGCTTTGCCATCCGGAGTTGTCGTAGTCGGCTGCATCCGTACCCATCCCAGCGCGCACCGTGCCCGCTTCGCCGTAAGCCACGCCGGCAGCGACTGCGACATCCGTGAAAGTACCATTGCGGTTATTGTGGTAGAGCTTGTTTGGTTCGGTGTCGTCGGAAACGAAAAGGTCGAGCCAGCCATCGTTGTCATAATCCAACAACGCGATGCCAAGCGATTTGCTCGTGGGATCGTAGAGACCGGCGCGCCGCGTTACGTTCTCAAACGTTCCATCGCCCTTGTTGTGGAAGAGCGTCGAGCTTTGGCCTTTGTACCTCTGCGGAGTGCAATAAGACTTGTTCTTATTGTCGAGCGAACAGTATTGATCCGTCTCAATGGACCAGTCGATGTAGTGGGCGACGAAAAGATCCAGCTTGCCGTCGTTGTCATAGTCAAACCACACGGCGCTTGCAGAAAATCCCGGATCGGCCACGCCTGCTTTGACGGTAACGTCGGCAAACTTGCCATTGCCAAGATTGTGGAAGAGATGGTTGGACCCGACGGCGGTGATGTAAATGTCTTCATAGCCATCGTTGTCATAATCGCCGACGGCACAGCCCATCCCGTACATTTCAACCGCGAGGCCGGTCTGCCGCGTCACATCGGTAAACGTTCCGTCTCTATTATTGTGATACAGCGCGGGGAAGGATTTGCCAGACTTATGTCCCGGCCAGTCCATGGAATTGACCAGGAGAATGTCCTGCCATCCGTCATTGTCGTAATCGAGAAAGCATGCGCCGCTGCCCATGGTCTCCGGGAGATACTTTTTTCCGAAAGCACCACTGTTGTGTTTGAAGTGAATGCCTGCCTGGGCGGTGACATCCGTGAACTCGATCGGGCCGGAAGGACGCGAGGTCGTCACAGGCGAGTCCGGCGACGGCGAGACGGACGGAGGCGCAGGTGGCGTGGGAATTTGGGCTTGCGTTCCTGGTGCAGTCCCAGGCGCGCTCGATTGCTTTGGCTTGCAACCCACCAGAGCGAGGATCGCACACAATAGCAGACAGCAAGCGGCACCACCTTGCAACACGAGAGATTGAGTGCCCCCTTCGCCAATGATCACTGCGCCACCGTTGGTGTCGCAGCGCGCGCGCGGCGCGAATCCAGCCAAATCTCGATCAGCATGGCGGCTGGACCCACAACGAAGAGGGCATAGAAAGGCGCGTAAACAATCTGGTTCAAGCGCAGCACCATTTCAAACAGCGCCACCAAGAATACGACCACGCATTGTCCACTCTTGGAGCGAACCGTAGTCTTTGGATCGGTAATCATGAAGAAGATGAACAGTTGGTACATCGGACCGGTGATTGGTGCAATCTCCGACTGCCACGGGCTTCCCGTCATCCAGCTTCGCAAAAATGCCAAAGCAATAAACGATGCAACGTAAATGCCAGTGATGTGAAAACGCCGGAGACGCCAGATAATGACGGAGCCGAGCGTCCAGATGACGATCATGGGCCAAAGGTAATTGCCCCACTGGATGCTCAACGTGGCCACCGTCTCAGCCGCGAGAAACAGCATCACGGAGATGCCGAAATTGGACGGGTTCCAGATATGGCGGTCCTTGACCCGCAACACGTATTTGGATGTGATGGAAATCGCGCTGCACAGCGCGTAAGGCCAAAAGGCTGGCGAGCGAATCAGAATGCCAACGCTGATGCCCGTGATGTAAGCGCTGGCGGGGTGGACCCATTTGTGAAAGAAAATCCTCCCGAGCACAAGTTCGATCAGAATGCTTGTAATGATCGCCAGCAGCGTCTTCTGGTAGCTCTCGAGAATGCCGAATGACAGGTGACCGGCCAACAGAATGCAGGTAATGAAAGCGGGCGCGATGTATCGGTTGTCGAGACCAAACAGTGGATTCCGGTGGGCCGGCGCCTGAGGCGGCTGGATTTGAGGCGGAAAGACTGGCGCGCTCGTCTGCTGACTCACGCTGGCTCCTTCATCTTGTGCAGTTGATCCGCGGCAGGTTTGTCGATGGTCTGAATTTTGCCGGATGGCCAGTGAATCACGGCCTTCTCAATGTGCGGGTTCCTGCCAAGACCGAAATGCAGCCGGCGGTCATTCTGCGCGGCAAAACCGCTGCCGCCGGAAACCTCTTGCACCTGCTGCTGGCCATTCCAAAACAATGTAACCTCGGCGCCGATCGCGCTGCGGTTACTCCCGCTGTGACTGGCGGTATTTCCTTCCAACTCAAATTCGATCCACTCGTTCCCGGGCGCGACGGTGTTCTTGTAAAGAAGCAATGGACCGTTTTGATTGGCAACAACAACGTCCAGCACACCGCGGTTCCACAAATCCACCAACGCCACGGAACGCCCATCATAGACATCCGTAACGCCAACGGCCTGGGCGACATCGACAAACTTGCCGGCCCCATCATTTAACCAGACTCGCTTGGTTTGATAGCCCGACAAACTGCGTCCCTCAAACGCCGGCCAGTTCTTGGCATCGCCGATGATGGAACTGTTCCCGCCGGCGACTTTGGAAAAGTCGTACCAGTAACTTCGATTCCGGTCGAGAGAGATGTAGCCGTTCGTAAGATACAGGTCGAGCGTTCCATCGTTGTTCAAATCGCCAAACTGCGCGCCAAAGCTCCATCCGCCAAGTTCCACGCCGAAGTCGCGCGCCAGGTTCTGATACTTGATCGTATCGCCCGCAGTGCCTTCCTTCGGCACCCACAAATTGTTGCCCTGGATGAGAATGCCGTCCTCCGAAATATTGGAAACGTAAACGGCGTATCTGCCTTGATTGAGGATATCGCCAAATGCGGCATTCATACCGCTCTTGGGGGCGAAGCCGACACCCGCCTGTTCGCCGACCTCGTGAAACCGTTTGCCGTCGTTGAAGTAGAGTTCTGACACTCCATAATCATTCGCCACAAACAAATCGGGATGGCCGGTGCCGCGCAGATCAGCCGCAGCGGCAGCCAAGGCCCATCGCCGGCTGCTGATGCCAACTTTCTCGCTGACCTCTTCAAATTTGCCGTTGCCGAGATTGTGAAACAAATACTTTCGTCCGCCATTCTTGGCGTACTCGAAACTGTCGGGCATGATGCGCGTCGTTGTGAGATGCCAAAGATCGATGTCTTCGGAATAGTATCCGCCGACGAAAAGATCCAAAAGTCCGTCGCCGTCATAGTCGAACCAGATGGCCGTGTTCGCGTTGATCCAAGGCGGCAATCGAGCTTGCTCGGTTACTCGCGTGAAGCCGTGGCCCTGATCATTGTGAAATAACTCGGGACGCCCCCACTTGATCAGAAACAAATCTTCATATCCGTCGTTGTCAAAATCTCCCCAAACTGCCCCGGTCGAAACTCCGGTGCCGGGTTGGTTCACGTCAGCAATGCCCATATCTCCGGCGACGTCCTGGAATGTGCCGTCATGCATGTTGCGATAGAGGGCATTCTTGCTGCCGATAGCGCTGTTGGTGACATAGATGTCGGGCCAGCCGTCGCGATCGAAATCGACGATCGACACTGACGCGCCCATCGAAGCAACCTCCGGCGTGATGGGATCTAACTTGAGATCGAGCCGGGGAGACTGATGTACAAAATTGATGCCCGCTGCGTGAGAGACTTCTTCGAGATAGAAGCCATGGCGAGCTAATGCCGTCTTCGCATCGATCTTCGATCCGCCGGCTTCACGCCCAGCCGACATCCGCTTAATAACGAAAGGAGTAGCCAGTAGCGCGATAAAGAAGAGAACGAGGAAGACCCTTGCGATCCGGTTGCCTGTCATCTGCCGGTTTCATCCCTCAATGCGTTCTTGAAGACCTCAGGAGTTATATAGCGCGTGTGATAGGTCTGCCAATCCTCGGGATGCTGCCGGTAGACCCACTCATCTTCAAGCCTGCCCGGCCGGGTCGTGTACTCATTCTTGGCGTGATACGGCAAAGGCAGCACGGTCTTGGAGAAAGTTGAGTTGTAATCGCCGTCTTTGATCCAGCCGTCGCCGACGATTACGAAGTCGCGCACCCAGCCTGCGGGCGGAGGCGGCTGCTCAGCGAAACGCAGCGACAGCTCATCGCCGGAATTCACAATCACGTAACGGTCGTCGATTTTGTTGATCAGTTCGCGCACGTCGCCGTAGCGTGTGTAATAGCCGATCAGATCGCGCCAGCGCTGCTTGGTTCCTTCAATCTGGTTGTAGTCGGGAACTTCGGGCGCGCCCGCACCCACGGGCATGTGCATGATGGAATATCCGCGATAGTGCAAATCTGCAACGGTGGGATCTAAAGTGGCCGTTTTCAAAGGAGTATCCGGCGCGCCCTGCGCCCAATGAATCGCATCCCAGTAGATCTCCAGATTGGTGCGCAGCCGCACGCGGCGCGGAGTTCCGGGCCGAAAGACATTGGTCAGATTGAATAGAATTGTTTTTTTCCGTCCTGCGGGAAAGCCCAGATTGTCCTGAGCCGTAACCCAGCCGCCCCGTCCGTCCGGCACTTCAACGCTCAACCCGTGGGCACGCCAGCGGCTGCCTTGAGTGATGGCCACATTCACCGACGACTCTGTATCGTGAATCGAGCCCTGCGCAATCAAATACAGCGGACCACTTTTCGGCGCATCCTCGCCGAGATCCACTTCGAGATAGTGATCGCGCGTCACTCCCTGATACTGCCCGCGGCCAAAACTGGCAACGGCCCTTCCGTCGAGCGTACTGACGATGTCGGTGACGTCCTGACCGGTGTCATCGATGGCGCGCGCGATTTTGTGCGGCGTGGCCACGGTTGTGATGCCAAGCTTCAGCGGAGGAATTACGAAACGCTCATCGACAACAATCTCGGTGCCAACAGGATGGTCGACGGCCATGAGCGCCAGATAGTCGTAGTAGTAGACCTCCCATAACTCCGCGGTGATGCGTAGGTCGTAATAGCCGTCATGCGACGCGAGTTGGTCGCGCCCAATCTTGTACCACTCACCGGTGGCCGCGATCTGTGCGGAGCCAAGAGTATTGATGCGCAAACCAATGGCGGAGCCCCAGGGCACAGCGTCCTTCACAAACTCCATCCGCCTTCCGTTATAGGCGTAGAGAAACGGACACGAAGCCTTCAGGCGTTGCTCGGTCACAACCTCCGTGTCCGCCTTCACGCCAAATTCGGCGCGCACAGTACCATTTGGCCAGACCACCCGCACCACCTCCGCCTGGGTTTGCTCTCCTAACCCGAAATGAAGTTGAGGGCCGGTGATCGGTTGCTTCTGCACCACTAAGCCGGAGCGAATTTCGATTTCGCCGCCAACGCCGAATGGGTTTATGCGTTGGTCGCCAACGGCTTGTACCGCGTGCGGCCGAACCACTTGCCAGTGATAATTCTTCGATCCTTGATTGATTGCCTGCACCGGTTGTCCGTCGGCGGAAAGACCCAGGAGATCGAGCTTGCCATCCCCATTCAGGTCCGCTACGTCAAACACCAGCGCCGGTCCCGCCGGGTGGTTCAGCGGCGCGAAGTTGCCTTTGTCGTCGCCGAGCCAAATCAGCGCGCCGGCTGCGCTGGCGCCAGGCACATGCTTTGTCGAAGCCAGAAACAGATCGAGTGCTCCATTATTATCGAGATCCGCTATGTGCAGGCGCGCCTCGCCCGCTAGATTGTTGGCAGCATCCGGCACTCGGGCAATCTCCGCCGTGTCCCAGCCTTGTCCTTCGTTCTTGTCGGAAATCCGAAGGATGGTGCCGTCAGCTTGCACTGCCAAAAGATCGA
Organism: Acidobacteriaceae bacterium; assembly: GCA_003156805.1. Lineage (GTDB taxonomy): Bacteria > Acidobacteriota > Terriglobia > Terriglobales > Acidobacteriaceae > Sulfotelmatobacter. The sequence continues at coordinate 15,870 of PMHV01000036.1, forward strand.
GCACGCCGTCGTTGTTCGCATCGGCCACTGCAATTGCTTTGACGAGCTGCAAACCGGCAGGAAGGGCCCGCTCGCGGAACTGGCCTTGCCGTTCATTCATAAAGACGTGCAACCGCCCCGCCCCATCGATGATGGCGGCGTCGGGATTGCCGTCGCCATCAAGATCAGCCCAGGCAAATCCGCGCAAACCCGTGATTCCGGTGAAGGGGTGTATCGCCAGAAAGGTGCCGTCGCCGTTATTTCTTAATACAACAGGCAATCCGCCACTCGTGCCCAGCACGATATCGAGATCACCGTCCGCTTCAATGTCAACCGCCCACGCGCCGGTGTAGTGAGCATCGATCACGGACCTCGGCAATTTAGTCTGCGCAGTTACGTCGGTGAACGCGCCCGGGCTGTCCTGGCGGAACAGGCGCACGCCTCCCGCGCCCGCGAGCACCAGGTCGGTTTTGAAATCGTAGTTAAAGTCGATTTGAAGAATCCCCTCAGGCCATGGCGGAATATTAGATGGTCCGCCGGGAAACGGAAGCGTTGCGCCGCTGGACAAACGCACTTCGTGACCGTCGGCTTCGGCAACCACAGGCGCGCCGGCGCTGCCGAACTGGATAGCTCCAATCCAATTCCAGCGACGCCTGCCAGCATCCGGAACTGGCTGAGAGCCGAATCGGATGGCCATATCTGGCGGCGCCGGCCTGAAGATAGGCGATTCCAATCGCAGAAAGTGAGTGAAGGGCTGCGCTTCTTCCCCAGCCGGCGCCTTGATGATGGAGAGGCTCTGGCGGTACTCCGGAACGCGCATGAGCACATTGCGCAGAAAGGTGGTTCGGGTGGCGGCCACGCGTAAATCCGTGCCGGCCGCAGCAGTTTGCACCGCGGCAAACTGCTGCTGCACTTCCAGCGGCCATGCCGATGATCGAGCGCCAATTTGAGCTACTGCCGATTTCAGTGTTACAGCATCGCCGCGTTTCGCGGCGACACGGCTCAATTCGATCAAGGCTGCGAGATTGTCCGGCTGCGCCGCGAGAATTTTCTGAATCGTCTGCTGAAATTCGGCTCCGCTGTTGGCATCGCCCTGCCGTTCGATCTCTTCCGCAAGCGCATAAGCTGCCCGCAGGTTCTTCGGATTGAGGTCTACTGCCTCGCGCAGGTCGGCGATCGCTTCTGCGGAATGGCCGCGATCACCTTCAAGAATTCCAAGCAGATCGTAGATTTGGTCGTTTTGCGGGGCAAGATCGCGCGCCCGTTCGAGTCTTTGCGCCGCCATGTCGTAGTTTCGCTGGCGCAACGCCAGTACTCCCCAGTTAGCCCAACCGGCGGGTTCTCCCGGCACGAGCTGGGTTACTTCGGAAAGTTTGCTCTCGGCGTGAACATCATCGCCGACCTGCAGCGCCGCCAATCCAACATAGAACGCCGAAACAACGTCGGCATATGCTTTCGAACCTATCTCAGGCAGCTTGGGGCCGGAATGGCATCCCGAGAGCACCGCTGCAAGGCTTCCGAGAAGGAAGCAGGCCACCACGCCTTGGGGAGTGACCGACCGCCTGTTACTCACAGCGGAAGCTCGCTCGCAATCGCTGAATGAATTGATGCACATTAGAAACCAGCTCCATCAGAAAGTAGCGTTCGGCAATCGCGGGGTCAATTGGCGCGGCCCGCGTTGCCTGCCATTTGTGTTGTATTTGCTGCGCGATCCTCTTGCCCCAATTGCCCGTTCCTGCGCCGCCGCGCGCGCGAAACACCGCGGAGCCACAAGAATGCCACCAGGAGAAACGGCAAAAGATACAACAAAAGGTCCCACCGGCCAAACCCAGGCGGAGTCACTTCTACTTGAGCCGTTGCCTCGCCGCCGCCTTGCGAACTCTGCAGGACAAGACGCACGCGCCACAATTCCTGCCGGTCGAACTCGGCCTGAGCGTTGAATTGCACTTGTCCGTGCGATTTCACACGCTCGGCGGCATAAAACCTCTCAGGCAGCCGGCCGGTTACTGGCTGCACGCCTATCTTGATCTTGAGGTCATCTGGAACCCTACCGCCTGGCGCCGATTCCACAAATACGTAGAAAGCTCCGCTGCCCACGTCAGGATGAGTCCAAAGAGCAACTATACAAGGCCCAATCTTCTTGTTCTCAATAATGGGAAACGGCGGGCCATTATGTGCGCTGGCTGGCAAAGGCAACATCAGCAAAAGCACAGCCAGAAGCCCAACCGGAATTTTTCCCCTACCTGTAAGGCGATTCGGCATCTCGTAAACAAACGCCACCACGATTCCACCATCATTCTGAACCGGCTATCCACTCATAAGCGTGGCGCGCATTTCCATCGGTTGCAACATCAGCCACATCGACGCAAACCAGAGAACGAGGCAGACCGCCGCCCATGGAAGGAACGCCCTCAGGGGCCTATCCGGGGAATCGTCTTCCGCCAGACCGTAAGTCACCGCCAGGGAACCCGCAAATCCGAGCACCAGGAACCCGATCTCGATTACTTGCACGACGTTTGCTGGCAGGCCGGTCAACGCCCAACGGGGCTCTCCCAAGAAAGGCCGGCCTAAACTTGCGATCGCGTTTTGAGTAACGGGTATCACCGTGTAGAGTCCAGTCAAGAAGTGAAAGCAGTAGTGCGCCAGCCACATACCGAAGCCCAGAGGAACGAGGCCGTAGGCATATCTCACTGCCAGCGGCAATAGCGCGCGTGAACTGCGAGTCCATATGCGCGTCAACCATGCAGCTAGACCAAGCAGCAGAATCGGTTCCACAATCAAGAAAAACGTGAAGATCAGGCCGAGCACAGGGGCTTCGTGACTGACATGCAGCATTCTTCCCAGCCACGTCTCCACGGCGTAGACGGGACTGACCATGCCAAAAGCATTCAGTAGCGCACCAAAGGCAAATATGATCGCCAGCGCTGCTAGATCCTTGCGGCGCGAGAAGTAACCAATTCCAGAGCGGATAGGATCTACCATCAGCTCACGCGCCGGCAGCCGGCTCAAGATGCCAATGTTGTCGTGAGGGCAGGCATGAACGCAGTCCAAACAGAAGGTGCAATCCATGTTCCCAACTTTGCGTGGCTGAAAGAGAGCCAATTCACAGCCGCGGATCATCACGAGATCCGAGACCGGCTCCCGCCTGCCACGGATGCAGTCCTTCGTATGGCAGCGAGTGCAGACATCCTGGTCGCGCACTTTCACTTCGAACGGCGAAAGTGTGGAGGCCACAAAGTTGAATTGTCCGATGGGGCAAACGAATTTGCAAAACGAAGCGTGCTTGAAAAACCCGTCAACCACGAGCACGGAGAGAAAGTAGGCCACAATCAGCCAGGCAGTCCACCACGGCGAGGACCAGAGATCGAACAGTTCGTAAGTAAAAAGGATCAGGACGAAGAGGCCAACCGAAAACCACTTGTTGCGCAACGCTCGGGGCCAGTTGAATCGAGGCCGAAAGACGCGTCGAGCCCATTGGCGCACCAGCATGAAGGGGCAGGCAAGACAGAAGAAGTTCCCCGCACAGAGCAGGACAAGCACCAGCACGCCGCGGAAGTGAAGCCAGCTAAGAGTTGTCGCCAGGTTCTTCGGCGCCAGAGTTGGTCCGAACAATCCGTGCAGGATCATTACGATGCTCACGACGAGCAGCGGGGCCTGCAGCAACGGGCGCGCATAACGCCAGCGGAATAAACCGCCCAGGCCGGGCACTCTCATCAAATCAAACGGAAGCGAATCAGGAGTTTCCAGGACCGGGATGGAGGATGGATTCAACAGCTTGCCTAATTCGCTCGGACGTCCCTTACATCGATCTGTCGTTCCAGCTTTTTCCCGCCGGGCAGCGTGACATGGAGCAGGATAACCCAGTCACCCGCCATCTGAAACTCCAAGTGAGCTTGGTAACGGCCAGGCCCTGCTTCTTTCGCCTCCGCGAATACAGGACTCATACCCGCGTGCGACATGTCAGCCTCAACCGTGATGTGCGCTCCCGCTATGGGTCTAGCCGCGGCATCGGCTAACTTGAGAGTGACCGTAGCGGGGCCGACTCGTGCTGGTTCAGGCAAGATTTCGTGGTCAATCGCGACAATGGGTGGCGGCGGCTCGACCGGTCTGGAACAGCTCGCTGTGAGTAAAGCCGCAGCGCATGTGAACCCTGCGAACCATCTTGCCAGTTCCCGCCCCGAAAAGGGGGCAGACGCTATTTGATCAAGCGGCTCTTGCCAACTCATGGCGGCCCCACTCGCAGGTGCAGGCCGGGTTTCCCCGCTCGCCCTCGGGGGGAAACATGTGGTAGTACATGGCGACGACCATCGGGATGAACACCACTGAGTTGTAGAAAAGATGCAACTCGACCCGCGGGAAGATCAACTGCAGGACGCTGCATGGCACCGGCTTCCCCCAGAAATTATGGTGAAACGTGGCCTGCCAGATCAGCAGAAAGTGCTCGATGTGATGCCAGAATTGGATCCAAAACGCCACCATCCACCAGGTGTGCGACCGCCCGGTAAAGCCTTTGCGGAAAATCCACAATCCGATCAGCATCACTAAGGCGTATCCGTAGTGCATTGATTCCGAGCTGACCAGCCACGGATACAACAAACCAACCATCCCCAGGGCCTTTGGCCGGGGCCAATGCATCACGTAAATCTGGTAAGCCTGAAACAGATGCTCGCCCCAATGCGCCAGCACAATAAACATAAAGATCTGCAGCGCGCGCTCATGCCAGCTCGTATTGAGCTTCTCGTAAAAACTTGAGCCCGCCACGGGTCTCGTCGCAAGGTTTGGAATGCTTGGATGCGAGACTGCCATCAGACCGACCTCCCTCCAGACCAGGCAAAAACAAAACTAGCTCAGAATCATCACATGGGGTTAATGATGACTCAATAATATATTCATACTATCCGTTCTGGGCACAACCAGGTTCCTGGGATTGGACTAATTGTTCTCTACTATTGCCGCCCTCCAATCGGAGTGATACGTTCCCGCGATGTCGAACCATCCTGAACGGAAATATCGTCGCTGCATCGCGACCAGATTCCGTTGTCAGCACGCCCTCGCCAGTGACAGCCTGAACTGAGCTATGGACGAGTTGCTGCCAAAAACTGAATCTACGTCCAGTGAGAAGGCGACGCTTTGCGATGTAACCGTGATCGGCGGTGGTTTAGCTGGAAAGGCAGCCTCTTTGCAGCTGGCAAAAGCCGGCCTCAGAGTCATCTGCATTGAGCCCGAGGAATCTCTCCGCCAGCCGGTCGGGGAGTCGCTGGATTGGTCGGCTCCCGATCTGTTGAGCGCGTTGGGACTTCCCATGAACGACCTGATAAGCGCGCAGATGGCGACCTGGAAACGACACGTCACTGTGAGATTGCGCGACGGCACCTCCGCGCACTATATTCCGTCCGCCTGGCTCGCTGGATCGCCCTTTCGTGTCGAGTTGCGGACTCTACATGTTGATCGCCTGCGCTTGGACCGTGAACTTCTGAAGATGACGATTGGGAGCGGCGTCAAGCTTGTGCGAGACAAAGTTGTTGGGGTCGAAAGAAAGAGAAGGAATATCGCTTCGGTTCGCACCGCTGGGGGTGCACGGTTCTCTTCTCCTTGGTTTATCGATGCGTCAGGATTCACGACCTGCCTGCTGGCTCGGGAGTTCAATCTTCCCGCCATTCACAGTGGGCCCGTGAAGGTGGCGATGTGGAACTACTTCCCAGTATCTGAGTCCATCGAAGGGACGACCCTGTACTTGGACCCCATGCCGGCGGAATATCTCGAGTGGATTTGGGAGATCCCCGTCAGCACAGACATGGTCAGCGTCGGATATATCACGACCGGCGCAGCAATAAAGGCCAAGCGTGAACGCGGATCTCCAGTGGAAGACATTTTCCGCCAGCAACTGATGAAGTTCCCGCGCTTTGACCCGCTGCTGCGGGAAGGCGTTCTCAGCCCAACCAACGTGACTTCCTTCCGATCGCGAGTCCAGATCGGAGTAGCCGGGCCGAACTGGCTGATTGCCGGCGAAGCTGCGGCCATGGTTGATCCCATAACTGCGAACGGAGTTACCGCCGCTCTACGCCACGCAGCGGAAGCATCCAGCCTGATTCTGAAGTACCGCAGCCAAGGCCAACTTCCGCTCGGCGCAAGAGTGTCATACAGCAGCCGCATTTTGCAAATGGCGAAGTTTTTTAATGGGGGAATCGAGAAGATCGTATATGAGCCGCCGGTCAGGAATCGCATCGGCGTGCAACGCTCGGGGACCGTCTATACCAGCCCAGCATGGAGCATGAACGTTGTGTACGCACGCATGAAACCACGGGGAATCGTTGCTACGTTTCTTCTCGGGCTATTTCTTGGCGTATTCCGGGCAAGTGCGTGGATCCTTTATCAATTCTGCAAACGGCTGGCGCCCGCGGTCGGACCGGCTTGAATTGTCAATGCTGTTGAGAAGGGGAGAATTGCATGTATCTGCTTTCTCGCGGATCAGGTTATCCGGTCTTGTTCATACACGGCATACCAACCAGCAGCCAGCTTTGGAGCGGGGTCATCGACAAGATGCGGGGACGCTTCACTTGCCTGGCTGTCGATCTGCCCGGCCTCGGGAGGACTCCCAAGGATCGTTATATTGTCAACCAGTTGGAAGCGCTTGCCGACGAGATCGACAGAATCAGAGTGGAACACTGCATCGATAAGTGGCACGTCGTAGGCCATGACGCCGGGTCCGCGATCGCGGTGCATTATGCATACCGGTTTCAAGAGCGCGTCGACCGTCTGGCACTGTTGTCGCCAGCAGTGTTTCCCGATCTGAAGCCTTTTCATATGTTCCGTATCATCAGGCGGCCGGTCATTGGCGAGTTACTCGCGCCGGTGGTGAACGCCATTTTCTGGAACATCGCAATGCGAGACGCGATGGAACAACAGCGGGCGGAATTGAGCGGCGTTGTCGAGGATTTTCACGCCCCTTTTTCCGGTCCATTGGGCGCATGGCGTTTGATGTCAGTACTGCGGTTTGGGGATCCCTCGGAGGTTCTGGCTTCCATCCCGGCGATGTTGCCACAGCTTCTGATCCCTACGCTCATTTTTCAGGGCTCACGCGATAAAGCCGTGCCTGAAATGTTCGCGCGGCGAGTCTCTGCCTTGATTCCACAATCTGAAGTCATTATGGTCGACTCGGGACATTTTATTCCCCTGAACAATCCTGAAGTTGTTGCCGCGGAGCTCCTCCGCTTCTTCGAGGGAGCCGCCAATGCCTAGGTCAGCGTCACGCACGGCAGGGACCCGGGTTGGTGTGGTGGAGGCGGCGGAACAAAGCGCTTAACGCAGCATCAGCTTCGAGCCTGACACTGCCGCGGATATTCATCTCTATAACGTCATGCGGAGGCCCTGAGTCGCGCTACATCGCGCGCCGGTGGAGAGCCAGACAAACGGCGATACTCTCGATTGAATTAGGATGGGCTTTCGTGGCCAACTCGAAATCCCGCCGTCGCCGCATCCACAGTCTCAACCGCCAAATTGAAGCCAAAACCAGGTGGGACGATGACGCTAAGTACTGGCAAAATATGGTGGCCAGGGGACGGAGTCGGAACCACCGACGCCAGTCCTTTCAGAGCTGTAGTCACTCAAGCCATCTGTTGATTCGGCAAGGCATACCCCGGAATTCCTGCCTGTTTCTGTCCTTCTTGATTGGAGCCACTATGGAGCCAATCAAGACAGTACAAATCTGCCTGCCGAGTTTGTCTCAAGTCGACTCGGCCGAAAAGACTCGATACAGTCACGACCAGAGACATTGGTCGGCAAAGCGTCATCGCCAGTCATGCCGCGTAGGTCCCAAGGTAACGACGACCCGTCGCTACGTCGCGGTACACTTAACGTAGAAACTCCAGGCGCATCTTGTGAGGATTGGGTTGCGCGGGAAGGAGAATCATGCCTCCACCAGAGAACATCGAGGCGCTTCAGCGTGCCTCGCGTCGACTAAGAGTGAAGGATCTTGATGGATACCTCGCGATGTATAGCGACTCGGTCATTCACCACGGCTATTCTAGCCGCATCCGGCCGGGCGTCCCAGGGTTAAGGGAACACTACACCAATCTTCTAAAAGGCTTTCCCGACCTGCGGGTTGAGATTGAGGACATCATTGCCGAGGGTGAAAAAATCGCTCACCGGTTTAGCTTTTGCGGCACACATCGCGGCGAGTTTTTGGGAATTGCGGCCACAGGAAAGCTGGTTACGTCTGTCGGAATCCAGATTAATCTTTTCTCCGGTGGCAAGTGCATTGAAGTATGGTCTGTGCACGACAGCTTTCGCTTCTTGACGGAAATCGGCGCGGTGCCTCAGCTTCGTGAGAGGTCGATGAAGTGAGAGCGAGCGTACTTACAATAACGTGATCAGAATTGCGCCATCGTGGTATTGAACGACGTAGTAGTCAGTTCATCTAGCGGCCTCTTGCGTAGTTCTTCCGAAAGAACTTCAATCCCCCAAGGACCTTGGTATCCGGCCTTTTGCACGCAGTCGACAAAGCCTTTAACGTCAAACTCACCCTCGCCGCATAGCCGGCGGTGGTTGACGGTATCTTCGTGAAGGCTCCACGGCACTTCGAAAGTACCGTCGTTCAGTTCGACGCTGACCAGATACCGCAGCGGAATCGAGTTCACTTCCTCGTACGGGATGCGCAGCTTGACGATGTGCCAGAGATCCAGAACGATGCCGCCGTTCTTTGCGCCTGCCCCCTCAACCATGGTTAAGGAATCTTTGAGCGTATCAATCATGGCAAAAGGCATCAGTTCGAAACCAATCCTAGTGCCATGTTCCGACGCTTCGCGGCACAGCCCAGCGAATGCTTCAATCAGGCGCGGCATCGGAGTGATCTTGCGATTGAAATCGCCCACTTTAATGTGCCTCGCGCCCAAGACTTCAGCAGCGTTAAGCAGCTTCTTCCTCTGAATGTCTGACTTATGTTTTCTATTGCCATCCAGGAACCAATCGGTCAGAAACTCCAACTCGATGTGTTTGATCCCATTGTCGTCGAAGATCTGCTTCATCTCCTGGAGAGTCCTGTGCTGGAGGATGTAGTCGAGGTCCGCATGCCAAAGCCCGAAGCCTTTGAAACCAGCCCTGGCCGCGGATTCCACCCTGTCTTTGAAGTCGAAAGGGCTGCACTCCTTGTCGGTGTGTGGTAGTCCCGCCGAAATTGTCCAGTAGGAAGCCAGCAATTCGACGTCTCGTTTCATTCTTTATTCTTGTCTCTGTCTCAGGCAGCAACTGCTTCGTGCGCCATCACCGACTTGACTGCTTGTATGATTTTGTTTTCGTTCGGCAAAATGTAGTTTTCCATAGGCTCGCTATAGGGAACCGAAGTGTCGAGCGCGGTCACCATCTTGACCGGCGCGCGCAAGTATTCGAATCCGTGCTCAGCGACCTCGCCCGCAATCACCGCGGCGGCGGAAGAATGACGCGGGGCTTGGTCGACGAGCACCAGCCGTCCCGTCTTCTTCACCGATTCGACAATGGTCTTCACATCAAGCGGCGCGAGCGTACGCGGGTCTACGACTTCCGCGCTGATTCCCTCTTCTGCGAGACGCTCGGCCGCGGCCACGGCCTTCTTGACCATCCATCCGACGGCAACTAGGGTGACGTCGGTTCCTGCGCGCTTGATATCTGCAACGCCCAGGGGAACAACGTACTCACCTTCCGGCACTTCGCCTTTGTCCAGAGTCAGCATGTAGGGGTGCAGGTACACAACCGGGTTGTCGTCACGAATCGCTGCCGTCATCAAACCCTTCGCATCGGCGGGAGTGGAGGGCACCACAACCTTCAGGCCGGGAATTCCCATCATGGTGTGGTAGATGCAGTTGGAGTGCTGCCCTGCCCAGCCGGCGCAAAAACCGAAGCCCGCTTTCAACACTACGGGCACCTTCACCTGCCCGCCGGACATGTAGTGAAACTTGGGCGCCTCATTAATTACCTGATCGAAAGCCACGAGCAGGAACTCGCTCATCCATAACTCGACAATGGGCCGCAGGCCGGTCATGGCGGCGCCGATGCCGATCCCGATTTCCGCCGTCTCCGAGATAGGCGCGAGGCGCACCCGGTCTTTACCAAATTTCTTGAGCATGGGATCGCGCTCGGTCATTGCCATATTCTGGCCGTAGAGGACAACATTCGGATCGCGCTGCATTTCCTCAATGATTGCCGCCGCAATCGCATCGCCGTACATCATTTCGCGCGCCATATTCTCCTCCTACGCGTACACATAGTGCAACGCTTCTTCCGGCGCTGGCAAAGGGCTAGCCAACGCGAACTTCACGGCGTCTTTCACCTCAGCACGAGCAGCGTCCTCGATACGTTTGGCTCCGGCTTCGATCAGAACACGGTCCTTCGTCAGCCGGGCACGAAACTTGACTACCGGGTCTTTGGACTTCCATTTGGCGAACTCTGCCTTGTTGCCATAAACCGCCACAGCCTCGTGTTCTGGAAATTGGGTGGGCAGCGGGGGCACCGTGATTACATTTCCATGAGCGCTCAGGCGGTAGAACTTCGATTCGATCAAGCTCGGTCCCTTGCCGGCGCGCGCCCGCTCCGCCGCCTTTTCCGCCACCTTATACACAGCGAGAGGGTCGGTGCCATCCACCGTCGTACCGGGAATACTGAACGCTTCCGCCTTTTTCGACAGCGGATCACCGGCGATGGCATTGGCATCCTCCAGGCTGAAATGAGTGTAAGCCTGATATTGATTGTTTTCGAGAACGTACACGACGGGTAGCTTCCACACCGCGGCCATGTTCAGCGATTCGAAAAATACCCCTTGTTTCGCCGCTCCATCTCCGAAGAAGCAGAAAACGACCTGACCGGTCTTCTTCACCTGTGCGGTCAGCGCAGCACCGGTCGCATGCGCAATGCTCTGACCGATGATTCCCGAGGTTCCAGGAAAGTGATGGGCAGGGTCGGCCAGATGCATCGACCCGCCGAAACCTTTGCACAGTCCATCTTTGCGGCCGAAGATCTCCGCCATGATTTTTCGTAACGGCGTGCCTAGCACAATTGGATAACCGTGACAGCGGTAGCTCGGCATCACCAGATCGGTGTCGCGGCGCGTGGACAAAGTTCCCACAATGCTGGCTTCGGCTCCATCGCCCAAGTGGGCGTGCCCTCGAATCGCTCCCGGGTGTTCGATAAAGGCTCGCTTTACCGCTTCTTCGAATTCACGGATGCGCACCATCTGCGTATACATCCAAACCAGGCGATCTTTTCCGAACTCTTTTTTCTTTTTCATCGCGGGATCCTCCCAGACTTCTTAGATCCAGACCTCTTAGACCCATGCGAAGAATTATTTCTATCGTCGATGTGGCAAAGCGGCTCACCAACAGGCACTTCAGCGGTTTCTCGAGCCAGAATTGTCAGCAAAGTACCAGCCGCCGGCGATTCCAGTTCGTAGCTGATTTTCTCAGTCTCCAGCTCGACCAGTGGATCCCCTGGCTTGACGCTGTCCCCTTCCCTCTTGATCCACCGCACTACAATGGCCTTGGTGCTGGTGACCCCGCCCGACTTCGGAACTATAACAGTCGTCAGCATGGTCACCTCCGAATCCTTCGCGCGATTCCTGCCGGCAGGGACAAGACACGATTCAAACACGGGCAATCAAGCTCTGGCCCCGGATGGGATTGTAGGCTAAAGTATCTTTATTGCCAGTAGGCACCTTTTTGTAACCTGGCACCCTCTTGGAGGCTTTGAATGGAGGAATTCTCTTGTCCGGTAAAGTTGACTGCCGACGTCATCGGCGGGAAATGGAAACCCTCAATTCTGTTTTATCTGGAGAGCGGGACGAAGCGTTTTGGCGAGTTGCGGAAGCGGATCCCAGGCCTGACCAAGAAAATGCTTACGCAACATCTTAGAGAGTTGGAACGCGACCAAATCGTTCACCGCAAGGTGTACGCTGTCGTGCCTCCCAGGGTGGAGTATTCGTTGACCCGCCACGGAGAAAGTCTGAAGGCGATTCTCAAGTTGATGTCGGCATGGGGCACGAAACACCGCGCTCGCTATGGGATCCCGAAGACTCAAATCCGTTATCCGAAGACTTCCGCGACTATCAGACGGGTACCGTTATCTGTTGAGGAAAGGCTTGCCATCTGATTTCTTTTCCGCGGGAAGGCCCCAGGTTACAAGTTGCACGGCGGAGGAGCGTATGAACTCTGGTGTTAGAGGGCTGCAGTCGCAGTACGACGACATCTGGCTTGTGGATGGCGTGCGCACGCCTTTTGCGGACTACAACACGGTGCTTGGACTGGTCTCTCCCATTGACTTGGGCATCAAGGTCGCCCGGGAGGTCTTCCGCCATTCCGGCGTTTCACCGGAGTCGGTTGGTTCCGTTGTGGCCGGCAATATGGCGCAAGCCTGCTTCGATGCCTATGTATTACCGCGCCACATTGGCATCTATTCGGGAGTCCCCGTTGAAGTGCCCGCGCACCTGGTGCAGCGAGTGTGTGGCACCGGAATTGAGGCGATTCTGCAGGCTGCGGATAGCATCAAGCTGGGCAGGACGGAGTTGGCCCTGGTCGTGGGAACCGAATCCATGTCAAGGAATCCCGTGGCCGCTTACACCCACCGCGGCGGCTTTCGCATGGGACAGGTGGAATTCAAGGATTTCTTATGGGAGGCGCTTCTCGATCCCTGTCCGAATGTGACGATGGGAGGTTCGGCGGAAACGCTGGCCAAACGTTACAAGATTTCGCGGGAAGAAGCAGATCAGTTCGCGGGTGATAGTTTCAGCCGCGCGATAGCCGCCCAAAAGAGCTGCTTCCTCAGCGGAGAAATTGTCCCAGTAGTCAATGAAACCTTCGAACGTGAGGGATACAACGCGCGCGGCATCCGCCTTCCGAAGAAGGTGGAATCATTCAGCCAGGATAGTCACGTTCGTCCCTCGCCGCTTGAGGTGCTGGCCAAGTTGCCTCCTGCTTTCGGCGGCGTGCAGACCGGAGGGAACAGTTCCGGCATTGTGGACGGCGCAGCTGCGACTCTGGTCGCTTCGAGCGAATTCGTGCGCAAACAAAACAAGCCGCCGTTGGCGAAGGTGGTCGCGGGAGCGGTTGTGGGTGTTCCCCCGGAAATTATGGGGATCGGGCCGGTTCCGGCGATTCAGGCGGTTCTCGAAGTCAGCGGACTGCACCTCGATCAGATCGACCGGGTCGAAATCAACGAGGCCTTCGCGGCACAAACTCTGGTTTGCGAGCGCGAACTTGGATTGGATCACGCGAAGCTCAACGTGAACGGCGGGGCCATCGCCATCGGCCATCCCCTGGCTGCGACGGGCGTGCGTTTAGCGGTCACGCTTGCTCGCGAATTGAAGCGTTCGAACGGACGGTACGGAGTCGCTTCGGCATGTATTGGCGGAGGGCAGGGGATTGCACTCCTGGTGGAGAATACACAGGCGGAAACGGTCCGCGGCTAGCGAGCCAGGGCAAATCCATCGTTGCTGGACGCGATTTCCGACAATACTGATTTTCCAGTACGTCACACTGCGGCACTCGCAGCAGATGCCAGCATCCAGAGGAACACGTTAGCGCCAGCGCTGGCCACTATCAGCGGCCTCTGAGCGGCGCGCGCGAACAGGCCGCCGACGACGGCATAGGCTGCCGAAAGCAGGCCCACCCAAATTGCCGCGGCCCCCATTGGCCGTCGACCGTTGAAGGACGATGAATACGCCCAGAGCAAGAGGAACGCAATGTACATCGCCGCCGAAGAGGAACTACCGACTAGCGCTGACATTGCTACATGGTCTCGGAGTCCATTAGCATCAACTTCGCGCTCCAAGTCCGATGCATCTTTGCGGAGACGGATGAACCAGGCAGCGCAGCACATTCCCAGAGCCGATACGGTTATCATCAGACAGGCGAGGGCGGGCACAGTCATACGTGTCTATGGTATGCGACGCTCTCCCGTCTAGGACAGCCCTCCGCGCCAGCTGCCCGTGCCCCCTTTATGGGATGGAAGAAGCAGCAGCTACCCTGGCCAGATGCTCAGCGCCGTCTTGCTCAAAATCTGCTGCTTGACTTCCTCTTTCAACGGCAGCGCACGAAAGTCATCCAGATTCTTTTTGATGTCGGGAACGCCGGGTCCGGGCCAGTCCGTTCCGAAAAGCGTCTTGTGCGCGATTTCTTCCAGACGCGGGAAATATTTCAGCAGGGCCTTGGGCGGGATGCCGCTGATGTCGAGGTAAACATTGGGATGACGGCGTAGCAGGAAGAAAGCCGTGTGCATCCATAGCGGACGGCCGCCGTGGGCCAGCAGAATCTTCATCTTGGGGAAATCAACGGCGACATCGTCAATGAAAATGGGGTCGCCGTAGCGGTTGCGCGCGCCGTGAAAGATGGACGTTCCAGTGTGGAACATGACCGGGATTCCATTGGCTTCAGCCGCCCGGTAGATGACTTCCAATTCGGTTACCCCATTCATGTAGTCATTGGGAAACAGAAGCTGGTGGGGAGGGTGAATCTTGATCATGCGGATCTTCAGCCGCAGCAAGTGCTCGACGTCGGCCAGAATGTTCTGGCTGTGACGGGGATGCAGGCCGCCACAGGAAATCAAACGCTTAGGGTTTTCCTTGACATAATCGGCGATCCACTGATTCACTGCGACCGTGAAGCCAATGACTTCAGGCGCCACGTAGTTGATGAGCACACCGCGATCGATGCCTGCGGCATCCATATGTTTGAGGAACAACTTGGGCGAACGGCAGAACTCGGAGATCTGCTCGAAGTTAGGCCGCTTGCGCCGGATCAACTCCAGAGCGTCAGGACGGAACATCTGCATGGGAGCGATGTGGATGTGGCAGTCGGTGATCAAATTAGTCGTCAGCTCTGAGCAGGTCAACTCGGACGTCCAGAACCGTGCCCCGCTCCAACTATTGTCGTTGGTTCAGTGTCGCTTGACAGAGGACTTAATGCCCGCCAGGAAGATGTCGCCCACTTGGCGGGCTAAAGCGCCAGCCTCGGGGTCAACCTGTGGCTTATACCAGGTGTAGATCCAGTTCATCATCCCGAACAGACTGAGCACGGCGACACGAGTGTTGAACTCCAATCCTTTTTCCTGCTTTAGCGTCTCCACCAGTTCCGAACAGCCACGGTAGTATTCGCGCTTGAGGGCCGTCACCTCGGCGCCAAGGTGGCCCGCGAGCACGTCATCCTCTTTAGAAAGCACCTTTGTCGCCTTGTAGTTCTCGGTAAGGAAATACTCGAAGTGGTTGAGGATGAAGGCACGCACTCGCGATTCGGAATCGTTCACGTCTCTAAGACGTTTTTGCAGCCGGTCTACCACCACCGTGAAGTAATGCTTTTGAATCAGGCAGAGCAGCTCTTCTTTTGATTCAAAGTAGTAGTACAGGCCCGCCAGCGAGAGACCGGTGACTCGCGACAAGTCGCGCATCGAGGCGCCCTCATAACCTTTCTCGTAAAAGACGGCGGTCGCGTGGTCGAGGATTTTGGACAGCCGACGGTCAAAGCGCGTAGCGGGACGCGGGGTGGGGACGTCGGGCGTGACAGGGCCACTAATCATCTATCGAACGTTCGTTAATCTATCTTACCTAAAACCAGATGGGCCGGGCAAGTGTTTGTTGGGTAAGCCTGCAGCATCGAGTTCTTCCGCAAGCTTTGGTCTCCTGAAACTTCCGAACCTCGCTGAAGCTTGCTGTCTCGACTCTTCTATTCAGGTACCCCGATCCGCGCATGGTTCGATTCGCGACCGCGATGCCCTACACACTAGCGAACGTCCGCTATAATTTGCAAGTCGAAAAGTCCTTTCATTCTTGGATTAGACGACTGCCCAGAGTTGTGTAGCCGGAAGCTGCTTCTGCTCCGCACCGCCAACGACCGGGAAGGGGCTCTTATGCTAGGCACGATGATGAACTACCCGCTGACGCTTACGCACATTCTTGAGCGGGCGGGCCGGCTCTTCCCCGAGCAGGAGATCGTTTCGCGCCTGCCGGATCATTCCTTGCATCGTTGCACCTACGCCGACGTGTACCGTAGGGCTCGCCGTCTGGCGGAAGCCTTGCAGAAAGCCGGTCTCCAGCGGGGGGATCGCGTGGCCACGTTAATGTGGAACCACTACGCGCATGTAGAAGCTTACCTGGGCATTCCGGTCTCGGGCGGAGTGATGCATACGTTGAATCTGAGGCTGGCGCCACGCGAGATCGCCTACATCGCCAATCATGCGGGAGGCCGCTTTCTTATCGTGGATGACTCGCTTTTGCCGCTCTATGGACAAATTCGGGAGTGGACCCGATTTGAGCGGGTGTTCGTGGTGGCTTTGAATGGGAATACAGTTCCGGAGGGCACCGAAAACTACGAGGATTTTCTCGGCACGGCGAGAGGTGATTTCCAATACCCGCAGCTCGAGGAAAACGAAGCTGCCACCTTGTGCTACACCTCGGGAACAACGGGTGTACCGAAGGGCGTTGCGTACACACATCGCTCGGTGTTCTTGCACACTTTTCTCCTGACCACGGCGGACAATTTCGCCGTTAGCCATTCGGACGTTCTCTTGCCGGTGGTCTCCATGTTTCACGTAAACGGCTGGGGATTTCCGTACGCCGCGGCGATGGTGGGATGCAAACTCGTTCTTCCCGGCCCCTATCTGGATGCGGAAAGTCTCCTGGAGTTGTTTGAAAAAGAGCACACCACAGCTGCCGCAGGCGTGCCCACAATTTGGCTCAACGTCGTGGACTGTCTGGAAAAGCACCCCGGTCGCTGGAAGCTGCCTCAGATGCGGATCATCATTGGTGGTGCGGCACCTCCGTTAGCATTGATTCGCAAGCTGGAACAACGTGGCCTGAAGGTGCAGCAAGGTTGGGGCCTTACCGAAAGCAGTCCCCAGGCGACAACCAACCAGATGAAGGCCCACATGAAGGATTGGCCGACCGAGAAGAAGCACGAAGTCCAAGCCACCGCGGGAATTCCGGTTCCGCTTGTCGATTTGAGGGTGATCCACGAGTCCGGAGAGGTTCCGCAGGACGGCAGGACTATGGGGGAGGTGCAGTTGCGCGGACCCTGGGTGGCCGCTTCTTACTTCGAACTGCCGGAGGAAACAGATAAATGGACCGAGGATGGCTGGTTCCGCACCGGCGACGTCGGTACAGTTGATTCGTACGGGTATCTGGCGATTGTGGACCGCACGAAAGACCTGATCAAGTCAGGCGGCGAATGGATCAGCTCTGTGGATCTGGAGAACGCGTTGGTGGCTCACCCGGACGTGCGTGAAGCCGCAGTCATCGCGGTGCCGCACCCAATGTGGCAAGAGCGGCCGGTGGCGGTGGTCGTCGCTCGAGATCGAGCCAAACTGTCTTCAGAAAGCCTGCGCGACTTCCTCGCCGGCAAATTTGCCAAATGGCAGTTGCCCGACGCGTTCGTATTCGTAGATCAGTTGCCACACACGTCTACGGGAAAACTTCTCAAAGCGGAGCTGCGCCGACGCTACCACGACTGGCAGTGGGACCGCTGAGACCACCGCGCACACTTTGAGCGGACCTAGAAAGAAAACTTCAAAGCAAATTGGAACTGCCGCGGGTTGAGCATCGTTCTCGGCTCCCCGAAAGTTGCATTCGGAGAACTCGGAACTGAGACGGGCAAGAGCCCGTCAGCGATCCATGCGCCCGGGTTTCCGGCTGCCTGCTGCGCGGCGCAAGACACAGAGGCCGCTCCGCTTTGAATGGCTCGCGTCGTGGCGTCCTTATAGTGCTGCGGAACCGCACCGCAGAATGCCGGCGAGCCGTAGATATAATTCACTTCGTCCACGTTCGGCCGGTTGAACACATTGAAAGCATCTACGGTCAAATCGAGCCGCAAATGCTCGCGAAGCTGGAAATACCGCGCCAAACGCAGATCAAAGGAATACAGCGGATCGCCAACGTAGGTATTCCGGCCGATGGTAGTGTCGCAATCCGACACGTTGCTGCACCCACCGCCCAGGCCTCCCACGCGATCCGTGCTCAGGCCCGCCACGTCACCAAAGACGTTCTGCCCGGCAAACAATGTGAAAGGCCGGCCGGACTGCAGCGTGACGATGCTGCTGAATTCGAAGTTCCGCGCAAAACTATCCTGCGGTCCATTCGCCGTGAAGTTCGCCACTAAGTGATGGCGAACGTCCTGGTTCGAGTTGCCGCGCTCCGAGGCGTAGTCGAATTGGTTGGGCGGCAGATTGATGAAAGTGGTGAAATTGCCGTTGTCAATGGTGTGAGAATAAGTGTAATTGGCGGTCAGGCTGAACAATTTGCCGATCCGCTCAAGCGCTGTGACGGTCAGGCCGTTGTAGACGGCGTTGGCCACGTCGTTGTTGTAGTCGAGAAGGCCGCCACTCAGCGTCGCGGGAGCGCCGACTCCACTGGGCACACCAAATTCCAATCCGGAGGGGTTGGCTAAGGAAGCGAAAAATGGGCCCAACCCGAACGGCCCCAGGGTCGGCGTTCCCTGGCAAGGAGTGAGGCTGCCGCTCGCATCGAGCAGCCCTTGGGCGTAGTAAGGATTCGAGGGCTTGCTGGTGCCAAGCGGGCAGGGGACGTTAATGTTGTTGCCCCGAACAAGTTTGTGCGCCCCCACGAAAAGGTATCCTAACTGGAGCGTGAGTCCTCCTCCGATCTGGCGGTCAATCTCAAGGCTGGCCTGTTCGGCATAGGGCAGACGGGCGTCCCGCTGAATGCCACCGGAACCAACACCGCAAGCTCCGGTCGGCGCCCCCGTTACGAGGTTAGCTGTGCAAGTCCCCGTTAGAGACACTGCAGGGTAGGCATTCGCGCCATCGCCCAGGATACTGAGGGCCTGAAGAGCTGCAATACTTACTGTCTGCTGTGAGGCGGGGCCGGGAAGTTGCGCGCAAAGACCCGGAGGCAAACCTAGAGCCACGCAAGGCAGAGACGGCGTGCCAGGATACCCTGGGTCTGCCGACAATTGCCAACCGCCGGTGGCCGCCTTGTTTTGGATCATCGGAACGACCACCCCCTGCCCAAACCCGCCGCAACCGGGGCCTGCACTCGGCGGATTGCAGAAGTATCCAGGGAGCGCTTTCTGGTTTCCGGTGGTGAAGAAGAACGTCAGGTTGTTGCGGTCGAAGAATAGCCCAGAGCCGGCGCGGATAACCGTTTTGGGGTCCGGAGAGTACGCGAACCCGACCCGCGGCTGGAAAGCCCGGTAGTCGGCGTTGATCGTGCTTCCCAAACCCGTTTCGAAATCCCACCGCAAGCCGTAATTCAAAGTGAAATGGGGATTGAGCCGCCACTGATCCTGCCCGTAGAATCCCCAGTAGCCGTGATTCAAGCTGTAAGCATAATTGGAGTACTCATTCGTCGGAAATGCATTCGGCCAGCCGCTGCCGAATCCCCCGCCCGTCGCTGGGGACGGAACGTAACCGTTCACAAAGCCGGTTCGCGGAACCGCAACTCCCCAGTACAAGAACGCCACCCCATCCGCTCCGGGATCGAGCGGGCAGTCCGATGCTCCGGGAACTGTTCCATACGTGCCCGTCGTCAAAAGGCTGATTGCATCGCCAAATGCATACATGCAATCGAGATTCGGCAGCAGTATCCGCTCTGGCGTGAAACCGGGATAGTTGTTGTAGCTCCAGGCATAATTTCCATCGAATCCGAATTTGGCGACGTGATTGCCCTTGACCCAGGCAAGCGATTCGGATCCCTCTATACGGCTCTCGTAGATCGCGTCATAGGTGCCGAAGTTGTGTCCCATTTCCAGGTCATTCACCACACTCAAGTCCGGTTCGCCGGTCGCCCCGGGGAAATTGTAGTGTCGCCTTGAATATTGCCCCAGGACGGTGTTGACCAGGTTGGGCTTAAGCACCGAATTCAGCGTTCCCACGAAAGATTGATCGCGAATGAACAGATTTCGGGCGCCGCTCGGACTGCCAATGCCGCCGCCATCTTCCGTGTTGCCGATCAGTTCACCCAAATCCCGGGCGTCCTCCACTACATAGCGAAGCGCCAGACGATTGTTGGCGGTTATCTGGTGATCGAGCCGGGCAAAACCATAGTCGTTGTTGACCGTCTTCAGAACCGACTGCAGATAGGAGAAAGGCGAGCCGGTGCATTGCGCGGGAGGAAGGTCGCAGCCCTCCGGCGAGAGCCCCAGATAAGACTTAGCCTGATCGATGTTCGCAATATTGTTGGCCAGGTCAGGGGCATAAGTGGGAGACTGAGCGCTCCGCCTGCCCTCGTAGTTCAGGAAGAAGAACGTCCGATCCTTGCGGATGGGGCCCCCGAGAGTGCCGCCGTATTGGTTTTGCCGCAGAGCATAGGGCAACGGCGCCGGCTGCAAAAGCGACCGCGCGTCGGTGGCGCTGTTCTGCAGGTAGTCGTAAACCGAACCATGGAAATCGTTCCCGCCGGACTTGGTGACGATGTTGACGATGCCGCCGAGCGCCCGGCCATACTCGGCGCCAAAACTGTTGTTGACCACGCGAAATTCCTGCACCGAATCTTGCGGCGGCGTGGCGCGCTGCACACCGCTGATCGTGTTCACGAAATCGGCGCCGTCCACTGTAATTTCGTTGCTAAACGAGCGCATACCGCCAAACGAAATTTGCGTCACCTCGAATTCGGTGAACGTGCTCCCTAAAGCCGTACGGCTCTTGGCGACGCTAGGCGTTAGAAGGGCAAAGTCGGTAAATAGCCGGCCGCTGATCGGCAGATCCTGAATCTGTTCGGTCTCGATCACTTGGCTGATCTCGGTTTTGGTGGTTTCAATGACCGGAGCCTCCGTCGTTACCACCACAGTCTCCCCAGCGGCCGCTACCTTCAGCGTCAAATTGACAGTTGCGGTCTGGCCAACCGTCAGTACTATGCCCGTCTGCGTAGTCTTCGAGAACCCGCTGTATGACGCCGACACATCGTACTGTCCGGGGGAAAGGTTGGGTATCACGTAAAACCCAACGCCGGTGGTCGTTGCCGTCAAGAGGATATTCGTGTCCACATTACGGGCGGTAACGACGGCCTTGGCGATGGTACGTCCGCTGGAGTCGAGAACCGTGCCACTCAGTTGAGCGAAGCCGGCGGTAGCCTGCGGGAACGCATGCGGAACCGAACAAACAACCGTCAGCAACAGAGCTATAGCCCAGTCCCAGCGCGGTCTCATCATGGACAAGCCCTTTCCAGAACGACCTCTGATCCTAATGACTGCCTAATCCTATGACCGTCTAAGTCTGTTCCTATGACCGTCAAGTCTGCTTGCGGTTACGCGACAACGGCACGCCGACTCGTACAAGCAAAGCAACATACCCAATGGATCCCGCGTCGGAAGACTATGAAAGCGCCCGAACTTGACGTACCCACCGACCCGTACTGTATTTGCCCTGGCTCCTATCGAACGTCCGTTCACTCAAACCGCACTATTCTCACACTGCCGGTCAAACTGTCAAGACAAAAATCGACCCGTGTTCGCGGCCACTTATACCGGTCCGCTTGCAGTCCACAGGAACCAGCGACTTCCCGAAAACAGCGGCTACTTCCGGGATCCGATCTCTGTAAGGGGCAATCTCACGCACTTAAGCGCGTCGTAACGACTGGTTTGCCCCAAACTTCGGTCGCAGTCTCCGCCACCAAGCGTAGTTTCGCTTCCTGGTCGGCGGCCGTCAATAAGTTGCCTTCCATGGTTGAGGCGAATCCGCATTGCGGACTCAGTGCCAGCCGTTCCAACGGAATGAACGCCGAGGCCTGCTTGATACGCTGTTTCAGTTCGTCCTTGCTTTCGAGCACGGCCTTCTTGGAACTAACCAGCCCGAGCACGACAGTGCGATCCTCTGGAACCTGGCGCAACGGTTCGAAGCCACCGGATCGCTCGTCGTCGTATTCGAGCAGGAAACGTTGAAAGCGAGTCTGGCGAAAAACCCTGGTGATTGGGCCATAGTCGCCGGAAGCGTAGAACTTGCTCTGGTTGTTTCCGCGGCAAAGATGCAACCCAAATGTAATGCCAGGATGATCTCCGATCACCGCGTTGTCCATTTCGGTCGAGAGATCGAGTAGACGATCCGGATCGTTGCCGCGTTGTCGATATCCTTCCCGCAACTGAGGGTCGAGCAAGGCAGCGTATTGCGGCGAATCAATCTGGATGTAGGTGCAACCCAGGCGAATCAATTCCTGTACCTCATCACGGAGGATATCGACCATGTCCGCGAGGTAGACATCGATCTTGGCATATGCTCCGGCGGATTTCTTGCTGTCGTAGTAGGCCGCTGCCTGCTGCGCGCTGATCATGGTTGTTTTAGAAGGATGATTGGTGCGCGCCCGCACATAGGTGAATTCCTCCGCGCACAACGGCCGCTTGCGTCGCAGCTTGGAAACCACGACAGGCCTCGGCAAAACCAATTCCTCGCCCTTCTCGTTGCGGAATGGAATCGCCCAACCGCCGAATTTGTCGAAGCCTTCGACGGCATCAATCAGGTGACCGTAGAACGCGTAGCGTCGCATCTCGCCATCGCTGATGACATCGACACCGGTTCGCTCCTGCAACGCGATCCCTTCATCTACGGCTCGGTCTTCTGTCCGCTTGAATTCTGCTTCGTTGAGTTGGCCCGATTCATGACGATCGCGAGCCTCTTTCAGGTACGCAGGACGCAAAAGACTTCCTACTACATCGCTTCGATACACCTGAGCCTCCCCAGTGCGCGCCATTCGGTCTCACAACTTCCAAGAGCTGTCGTGCTCAAACCGCATCCTTGGAAACCCGGCCGCTTTGAGCGCGGATCAGATTACTCCCGGAAAAGATCGGCTACAAGTGAAATTTTCGCTGGAAATTCGAACGGCAAACCGCGAAACCGGCGTGTGAACATCTGCAATCAACCAGTTACGAACCGTAACCTTTCGCCAAACGACCTTCAATCGACCTTTTTTCGAACACTCACCAAAACAAACTTGCGGACCGGGCGTATGATCTTCTCCCGAGCAGATGGTGAATTACAGAAGGAGAGCGCATGACCCCGCGAATCAAGACCACCGTGGTGGGCAGTTATCCGGTTCCCTCATGGCTGGTCGGAAATACGTCGCGCCTGGTGCTGCGCGATGCAGTCATGGCGGTCCTGAAGACGCAGGAACTGGCTGGCTTGGATCTGGTGACAGATGGAGAGCTCATACGCTTTGACCCCAGCCATCCTGAGACCAACGGAATGGTGGATTATTTTGCTTCCCGCATGGACGGCATTCGTAAGCATTTCTCGGTTTCGGATTTCGATCGCTTCCGTTCCGACCATGCGTCCGGCTATCGGCTGCTGACCGCGGGAATGGTTGTCTCCAAGGTTCAAGACGGCGCCCTCAGTCTGCCTCGCGACTATGAACTGGTAAGCACACTCACCAGGCTTCCACTGAAGTTCACGTGCACAGGTCCGCATATGTTAGCGCGCGTCTTGACCAACTGCTTCTACAAGAACACTGCCGATCTCGCCATGGATATTGCGGCGGTGCTGCGCCGGCAGCTCGAGTTCGTCGAAGCCGAGGTTGTCCAGTTGGATGAGGCTTGTATCGCCGGCTATCCTGAAGACGCACCCTGGGCCGCCGAGGCCATCAACCATGTGCTCGACGGAATCTTGAACCAAAAAGCGGTCCATATCTGCTTCGGCAACTACGGCGGACAACCTCAATTGCGGGGTTTCTGGAGCAATTTGATCCCTTTCTTGAATTCACTGCGCACCGATCACCTGGTTTTGGAATTCGCGCGGCACGGCTACGACGATCTGCGGTTGTTCACTGATCTGGATCCCAAGATTCATCTAGGCACTGGGTTGATCGATATCAAGGACAACGAGGTGGAAACCCCCGATCTCATCGCATCGCGCATCGAGAACGCGGTAAACGTACTGGGCGCAGAGCGTCTCCAGTATGTTCACCCCGATTGCGGATTCTGGATGCTGCAGCGCAGTGTGGCGGACCGCAAGATGCGGGCGTTAGTCGAAGGAAGAGACTTGTTCGAAGGACGCGAATAGCAACTTGGTTTCACGGGCAAAGAATCCGTCCATGGATGGAAGATCATCAGTAAGTGACGAAAGATCCAGTGTCCGAACTCTGGTCTTCAATCATCTCGCCGGTATCGTTCTGGCTCCCACCGTCAAGGCGCTCTGGGAGCGGAAAGTATTCGATCTCTTTCATGGCCCATCACGGTGGGTGAATTTCGATGAAATCGTGGAACACACCCATGGCAGCCGCGGCTACTTGCGAATTGCGCTTCGGCTTTTGCTGTCAGCAGGTTGGATGGAGGAACGGACCAGCGACGGGGGATCTCGCACATCTTACGCTTTGACTCGTGAGGGAAAGTTGGCGACGAGCGTTGCCCCTCCCTTATACGGCGAAGTCGTTTCGTTCATTCCGAAAGCGCTTTTCTTGGAAGATTTTCTCTTTGGCAGCTCTGACGAGCCGGTTCGCTCTTCTCTTCGCGAGTTGGTTGCTCGCGCCCAGGCGCGGTGGGATCTGGGCTTACAAGGGGGTTCGCAGGAAGATCCCGTCACGGCCAGGGTCTACGAGCAGATTCGTAACCACCTGGATGGCATGCTGGTGGGACCAGCCATGGTGGCATTGGCCCGCCGCGGAATCCTTGGCCAACTCGAGCATGGAACCGTGGACTTCCGATCCATCGCCGCAAACCATGACAGCCTCTCCTGCATATTTGATCTCCTTGCCACGCAGGGTTGGATGGTCCATGACGACCACCGGGTATGGCTAACCGCTTGCGGACAGTACGCAGCACAGATCGCGCCGTCTTACGGAGTCACCGTCTCTTATCTTCCGACTTTCAAGATCTTGAGTACTCTGTTGTTCGGCAATCCCCGCATTCCGCGCCTGGATGAGACCGGCGTTGAACTCCTGGTCAACCGTGGGATGAATGTATGGGGCAGTGGTGGCGCCCACAAAACGTACTTCAAGAAAGTGGATGAGATCATCATGGAGATCTACAACCAGCCGCTAAACCAGCAGCCGCAAGGTATCTGCGACATGGGGTGTGGCGACGGGAGCTTCCTCGAACATCTCTATTCTGTGGTCAAGAACCACACCGCTCGGGGAGCCGCGCTCGACCAGCATCCGCTAATTCTGGTGGGGGCGGATTTCAACAAAGTGGCGCGGCGGGTCGCTAAGCAGACATTGCGAAAGGCGGGCATTCCGACTTTTCACGTTATCGCTGGGGACATCAATCGTCCCGCTCAGTTGGCGGGCGATCTCGAGGAACTCGGCCTCGATATCCACGATTTGCTGCACGTGCGTTCCTTCCTCGATCACAATCGCCCGTACATCCCGCTTGCGAACTATACAAAGGCAAGCCGGGAGGGACGCTCCAGCGGAGCATTCGCCCACTTCGGCGAGGAAATTCCTGCCGACGAACTGGAAGAGAATCTGGTTCGGCACTTGCGCCGGTGGGCTCCGTACGTCGGGCGATTTGGTCTACTCGTGCTGGAACTCCACACGTTGCCTCCGGCGCTGACGGCCGCAAATCTGGAGAAAACTCCCGCGGTTGCCTACGACGGCACACACGGATTCTCCGATCAATACTTAGTAGAGTTGCCGATTTTCCTGGAATGCGCCCGCGAGGCTGGCCTGCACGCCGATCCTCGCTTTCAACACACGTTTCCGCCCTCGGAGTTGGCGACTGTCAGTATCAATTTCTTCACCAGCACAGGCCCGCCGGCCTGAGAGAAACGAGCATCGCAGATTTGGTAATCGGGTAATTGAGTAATTGTGAATTTCAGGAGCTGGGATTGGAAGGGACGGGTTCAGGCGAAGGAATATCTCAAATCGCCCAATTACTCAAGTACAAAATTACCTCAATTTCATCAGGGAGAACCTTCATGTTTTTTCTGCGGAACTACTGGTACGCGGTGGCCTGGGATCACGAAATCAAGCGCTCGCCCTTTGGCAGGGTCGTGTGCGGCGAACCGATCGTGCTCTATCGCCAAACCAGCGGAGCACTCTCGGCTTTCGAGGATTGCTGCCCCCATCGTCTGCTGCCGCTTTCCAAGGGGTTTCTGGAGGGCGATCAATTGGTTTGCAAGTATCACGGACTTAAGTTCAATGCACTCGGCGACTGCGTTTGGATGCCCGGCCAGGAAGGTATTCACAAGGACACAAAGATCAGAACTTATCCCGTAGCCGAGAAGCACCGCTTCGTGTGGGTGTGGATCGGGGATCCGAGGCTGGCGAGGGAGGACAAGATTCCCGATCTGCACTGGTGTTCCGATCCCGACTGGGTCTTCGAAGGCAGTACGTACCATATCAAGTGCAGCTACCAGTTGCTGGTGGATAACTTGATGGACTTGTCCCATGAGACCTTCGTTCATCCCTCCAGCATCGGCCAGCACGAAATCCTCGAGGCGCCCATCAAAGTCACATCGGACGAAAGTTCGGTGACAGTCACGCGCTGGATGTACAACATCGATCCGCCTCCGTTCTGGGCGGCAAATCTAAAGTCCTTCGAGAAATGCGATCGCTGGCAGATTTGTAATTTCTCCCTGCCGGCCAGCGTCATGATCGACGTCGGCGTCGCGTTGGTTGGGAGCGGCGCGCCACAGGGCGACCGCTCGAAGGGGGTCACCGGAATCGTTGTGGATTTGATGACGCCGGAGACGGAAACTTCCACTTGGTATCACTGGGGCATGGCGCGAAATTTCCAGACCGAAGATCGCGGCTTGACGTTTCGCATTCGTGACGGTCAAGCCGCCGTGTTTACCGAAGACCTCGAGATTCTAGAGGCGCAGCAAAAGAACATCCTGGATCGGCCGGATCGTGGATTACTGAATCTTAAGATCGACGCGGGCGGAGTGCATGCCCGCAGGATCATTGAGCGGGAACTGGCGCGCGGCGCAACACCGCGAACATGAAGCGTTGGTTTCACCTAATTCTTGGCCGCGGCAAGCTTTTTCTGCGCCATAGTTTGGTTCCTGCGAAAGATCACGTACGAACGGATCGAGGCCGCATCGTCGTGCGACAACTCCTTGGCGAACGAAACCATACCTTCGGACTTCAGCATTCCCTCCAATACATCCGAAAACCACTGGTCGCCGTCGAGAGCACTCGAGTAGCGCAGATCGGGGAGCACGCCGCCACTGACGGCGACGTCGCCGTGGCAGGCGGCGCAGTAACGCTGAAATAGCTGCTCGCCTTTGTGGACGGTTGCCGCGCTGGCGCGGTTCGGCAAGGGGGGCAACAGCGGAGGCTCTTCGCGCGGTTCGAGCGCTGGCAAGTTTGCTGTGCCTCCCAACTTGAAAACCAACATGCGGCTGATGTTCCTCACCCGGCCGGACTGGAATGAGACCTCTCCGGTAGCCAGGGGAAATACGCCCCCCCAGCCTGCGAGCACAGCAACGTATTGTTCGCCATCGATGGCATAAGTCACCGGTCCTGCCATCACGCCGGTCTGCGCAGCAAAGGACCAGAGCTTCTCGCCGGTATTGGCCCGATACGCTTCGAAATTTCCACCGGCTGTTCCCTCGAAGACCAGATTCCCCGAAGTCGAAAGCGTGCCGCCGTTCCACGGCCCTGGTCGTTCCACCACCCACGCCTGTTTTTGTTCCAGCGGATCCCACGCCACCAGCTTTCCCCTCACCGTATCGAGAATCGCCTTTTTGATATTGGGATCTTGCGGCATTCCGGCGGCGACAACATCGATTCCGTAGTTCGGAGCCAACTTCTTAGGTTCAAAGTTTTCCGCAGACTTGTATTTGAAACCCACGTTGTTCACCGGGATGTAGACCAGACCAGTAAGCGGGCTGTAAGACATCGGCTGCCAACTGTGCGCGCCCAAGGGGCCGGGAACTACAGGCGCGGGATCGCCTCCCGGGTATCGCGCCAGAGCGGTCTCCAGCGGCCGCCCAGTTTTCATGTCGACGCCGGTGGCCCAGTTGATGTAGGTGAAAGGCTTGGCAGAAATCAGCGTTCCGTTGGTGCGATCGATCACATAGAAAAATCCGTTCTTGGGCGCTTGGAGCAGGACTTTGCGCGGACGGCCTTGGATGGAAACATCCGCCAGGATCATCTGCTCATCGGAATCGAAATCCCAGTCGTCGGCAAAATCTTCCTGATAGTGCCAAACGTATTCGCCCGTGTCCGGCCTGAGGGCAACGATGGAGCAGGTGAAGAGATTATCTCCGCCTTTCGGACTGCGATACTTCTCGCTCCAGGGTGTTCCGTTGCCAGTCCCGATGTAGAGAAGGTCGAGTTCTGGGTCATAGACAATGGCGTCCCACACGGTGCCGCCGCCGCCCGACTTCCACCAATCGCCGCTCCAGGTCTTTGCCGCTTGCGCGAGAATTGGGCTCTCGAATGGCTTGGAAGGATTACCCGGCACGGTGTAAAAACGCCAGACCAGTTTTCCGGTCCCGGCGTCGTAGGCGGAAACGTAACCGCGCACGCCGAACTCGCCGCCGCCGTTGCCGACGATCACTTTGCCCTTCGCAACGCGCGGAGCGCCGGTAATCGTGTAACGAGAATTGCGGTCGACAGTGAGCGTCTTCCAAACAGGCGTGCCCGTAGCCGCGTCCAGCGCAATGAGGCGGCCATCGAGGGTTCCAACGAAAACCTTGCCGTTCCAAACCGCAACGCCGCGATTGACCACGTCACAGCAGGCGTTCACTCCCCACTCGCCGGGAACTTTCGGATCGTACGACCACAGCAGGGCGCCCGTTCGGGCATTGAGCGCGAAAACTTTGCTCCAGGCGCTGGTGAAGTACATGACGCCATCGACGACCAGCGGCGTGGCTTCCTGGCCGCGGTGTGTGTCCAGGTCGTAGGACCATGCCAGCCTGAGCTGTGAGACATTTCGATCATTGATCTGTTTCAGCGGACTGAATCGCTGTTCGCTGTAGGTGCGCCCGTGGGTCATCCAGTTCCCCGGTTCGCGATCGGCAGCGACGATGCGAGAGCCGTTCACATCCGCAGGCTTGCTGGCTGCTGGTTGGCCCTGGTCCTTGCGGCGGCAGCCTCCGCACATCAGGACCAAGACAACGCTGACGAAAGATAGCAGCTTTCCCCGGCCCACGATTCCTCCAATGTTGTTTGTGAACTCCTCGATCCGGCAAGCGATCAATTCGATTTGAGCTTGTCGATTTCTTCGCTCGCAATATGGAACCCAGTGTTCGCTGCGGGGACACCCGCATAGATCGCAGTTTGCAAGAGCACTTCCTTCAAGTCGCAAGGTTCCAGTTCGTGCATCAAGCCCGCATGCACGTGCAGTCTGAATTCTTCCCAGCGTCCCATGGATGCCATCATTGCCAGCACCAGCAGTCTCCGGGTCCGCGGCTCCAGGCCTGGCCGCGTCCAGATCGTTCCCCAGGCGTAGCGGGTGATCAGCTCTTGAAACTCACGATTGAAGTCAGTCGTCGCAGCAATGGCGCGATCTACATGAACATCGCCCAGCACCGCTCGCCGTACGGCATATCCTGCTTCCAGAGGATCGCCGGGGATCTCTGCCGTAGGCCGCAGAAATTCCAGCAGCGCCGTCGTAAACGAACGTGGGCGTTCG
Organism: Acidobacteriaceae bacterium; assembly: GCA_003156805.1. Lineage (GTDB taxonomy): Bacteria > Acidobacteriota > Terriglobia > Terriglobales > Acidobacteriaceae > Sulfotelmatobacter. The sequence continues at coordinate 45,314 of PMHV01000036.1, forward strand.
AGGTTCGAGAGATGAGCGGCGGGCAAGCGAACCGCCCGCGCATCGGGGATTTCGCGGGCCAGGATTTCCCCATGACCATCCCAGGGTGTGGATATATCACGGTCGCCAGCGATCACGAGCGTGGGAACACGAATCTGTCGCAACCACTCCCGGTTGTCCACATCCCGTAGTACTGCGCAACAAGCGGCGTATCCTGCTGGATCCGTTCCCAATAAGACCGCTCTTATGGCGCTGGCATAGACTGCATCCTGAGCCAGGGTCTCTGGTGAAAAGAAACGTTGCATCGACATGTCGACGGCGGATTTCATGCCTCCTTCAGAAACCATCTTGATGCGAGCCTCCCAGTTGCTTCGTGGTCCAAACTGCGGAGACGTATTGGCGAGGATCAGGCCGGTTAACCGATCGGCGCTGTGAATGCCCAGCCATTGACCGATTGCACCGCCCAGCGATAGACCGCAGAAGGCGAACTGTTTGATCCCGAGGGCGTCGGCCAAGCCCAACACATCGCGACCCAGTAACTCGATCGAATACTCACCTGTGGGTGCGTCGGAAGCTCCGTGGCCCCGCGTGTCGTAGCGCAGAATCTGGAAATGGGGCAGAAGGTGCGCGGCCTGCGGAGCCCACATGCCGTGGTCGGTTCCAATTGAATGCGATAGAACCAACACCGATCGTCCGACCCGGCCCTCCAGACGATAAAAGAGACGCGTATGGTTGACGGTCACAAAGGGCAAGATTTATTGCTCCTTCTTGGATTTCTCACTGGTGGAGGACAGCAAAGCCTCCCGGAACGCCTCAGCCGATCCCAGGTATTGTTCGGGCAGTTCCAGTTGGCGCAGGGCGGAAGGCTCAATGAGCGAAGTAACCTCGGGCATTTCCGCCAGCACTTCAAAAAGATGTTTCCCTTGCATGACGCTCTCGCGCGTGGCCTGTTCCACGAGTTTGTGCGCGGCATCGCGGCCGAGCTTCGATCCCAGAAGCATCATGGCGCGCTCGGCGAAAACTACGCCATGAGTGGCGTCGATGTTCGCCCGCATTCGCACCGGATCCACCGAAAGGCCCTCGGCCACTTCCGCCATCGAAGCCGCCGCCAAGCCGGTGGATTGGATCACGGAAGCTACGATCGGCCACTCCGCTTGCCAACCGCCGACTCCACGTTCGTGTTCCTGCACCATTGCCGAGAGGAACGCGGCGACTTCGCCGGAAACTCGATTCGCTGCGGCGAGAGTCAGCGCGCTGCCAACCGGATTACGCTTGTGTGGCATGGTGGAAGAACCACCGCGGCCTTGGCCATCCGGCTCCGAGACCTCCGCGATTTCGTTTTGCATCAACAAGCTGACGTCGCGAGCAATTTTCCCCAGCGATCCAGTCAGTACTCCGCAGTCACAGACCAGGTTCGCGAGACGATCGCGATGCGTGTGCCAAGGCGCTTCCGGACAAGCCAATCCGAGTTCCTCGGCCAGTCCGAGGGCGACAGCGGTACCTTGCTCGCCAAGCGAGGCCAGCGTTCCCGATGCCCCGCCGAGTTGCACAATCAACATCTCTGCGAAGGACGAATCGAGGCGCTTTCTGCCGCGATGAACCGCGCCCAACCAGCCTGCCGCTTTAAGCCCGAACGTGACCGGTGGCGCCCCCTGCATCAGAGTTCGGCCAAGCATCACTGTGTTTCTGTGCTCTTCCGACAATCTCCTGAGGGCTTGTTCCAGCCGCGAAATATCCCCGGCGATGATCGGCTGCGCACGCTTCAGCAAAAGAACCAGCGCTGTGTCCGCGACATCCTGGCTCGTGGCTCCCCAGTGGACGTAACGCGCCGCTTCCGCGTCGTTCGCGCGCACGCGCTCGGTCAACGCCTTGGCCAGCGGTATGCCGGCGGTGCCCGCTCGCAGCATGTCGCGGGAAAGTGCGGCCACGTCAAAAACCTCGGCCTTGGCGGCCGCCGCGATGCTTTCCGCCGCCCCGCGCGGCACAATCCTGACCCGTGCCTCTGCCCGGGCCAGGGCCACTTCAAAATTCAGCAGTGCCTGAAGCACGGACCGGTCCGAGAATAATTCCGCGAGTGAGTCTGTGGTCGCGAGACTTTCGATCAGACGCGCTGTCATGGAACGATGTTCCTCAGCCGGGGATTATAGACGCTGAGGCTGTTCTGCGGTTCCCGCCGAGGTTTTACACGTCGTGCTTTTATACATCGAAGAATACGGTTTCTTGCTCGCCCTGGAAATGAATATCAAAACTCCAATGTCCCGGACGGAGCGCATCGGGTTGCGCAATGAGTGTCTGGCGCCGCGGCGGCGGCACGAGCGCAATGACTGGGTCTTCGGAGTTGGCGGGATCGCCTCCGAAATATGCCCGCGTATAGAGTTGCTTGAGCACGCCGCGCGCAAAGATGGCCACGTTCAGATGTGGCGCCTGCAGAACTTTGCCGGACCCGGGTACGCGACCGGGCTTGATGGTCTCGAACTCACAGCTACCGTCTTCTGCCGTCGGCATCCGCCCGAAACCGAACCAGGCTGGATCAACGGTGGTTTCCCCGGCCTTGTCCTGCGCATCGTCTGGATGGTTGTACTTGCCTTCGGCGTCGGCCTGCCAGATTTCGATCATGGCATCGTTGACCGGCGCACCGTGGCCATCGATAACGCGGCAGGTCAGCCAGATGCGTTCGCCTTTCGTCTGCGGGTCCGCGATGCATTTGACAGAGCGCGTTTCCGTCAAGCCCAAGTGAAAATATGGGCCGGCGGTCTGCGAAGGAGTTGGCACGAGATCCATGTCAAGCCTCGAAGGGCGTCGCGTCGCGCCCGCGCAGTACGATGTCAAAGCGGAAGCCGAGCGCCCACTGCGGTTGCGTCGTCTCCAGGTCAAACACGGAAATCAAGCGCTGCCGTGCCTTTTCGTCCGGGATGGATTGAAAAACCGGATCGAAAGCGAAGAGCGGGTCGCCGGGAAAATACATCTGCGTCACCAGGCGAGTGAGAAACGCTCTTCCGAAAACGGAGAAGTGAATGTGCGCCGGGCGCCACGCATTGTAGTGATTGAACCAGGGATAAGCGCCCGGCTTGATGGTCACGAACCGATACGAGCCATTCTCGTCGGTAAGCGTCCGGCCCGCTCCGGTAAAGTTGAGATCGAGCGGCGCCGGGTGTTGATCGCTGTGATGACGGTAGCGGCCGGTGGCGTTGGCCTGCCAAACCTCAATCAGAGCGTTGGGAACCGGGCGGCCGTTATCGTCCAGCACTCGTCCGGTCACGACGATGCGTTCACCAACCGGTTCGCCGGCGTGCTGGCGGGTAAGATCGTTGTCGGTCTCGCCGATCTTCTCGTGTCCATACAGCGGGCCCGTAATCTCCGATAGGGTGTGGGGCAGCACAATCAAAGGCTTGGTGGGTGAACGGCGTACCGTCGATCGATAGGGCTCGTAGAGGGAAGGCGGCTGGCTGCCGGGCGGCATCCGGTGATATTGTGCTATCGAACGCTCGTTTGTCAGACCACCCATGAGCATTGCCTCCGCCTCTTGCTTCCTAAGAAATCCCTGCGGACCGTCGCATCATATCCCAGCGTCCGGTTGTTTGTCACCGCAGTGCTTACATGCTTTCTCCCCTACTATAGCCCGTGCAGCTGGCGGACTGAACTTCGATTTTCTTGAAACTGCCGGCCGCGTTGGCACGGCCGGGAGCACGAGCAGTTGGTGAAATCCGGTATATTCCCCAAGTTTGGAGGATGGCCTTGAGCCAGCATTCCTCGCCCGCAGCTTTGGAAGCGTGGCCGTGGTCCGATTCGATGGATGCTCTGGCCGCCCGCTCCCGCCTACCACCGACGGCTGCTCGAAAACGAGCGCGTGAGAGTTCTTCACACCCTCATTCCGTCCGGAGCCCTCGTGCCTCTTCACACTCATCAGTATCCGTGCGTCGCGTACCTGCTGAGTTGGAGCGATTTCGTTCGCCGGGGACCATCACGGCAATGTGCTGCTGGATAGCCGGCGAGCGGGCAGCCCACCAAGTATTCCCGGCGTGCAATGGCTGGACCCATTGCCGCCCCATACGGTCGAGAACGTGGGCCAGGCGGAGATCAGCATCCTGATCGTCGAACTCAAAGAAACCGGGGCTGGTAAATGAAACGAGTGGCCGCCGTCAGCAACCGTTTCGCAACCGAAAGGCCTGGTGGTAGGCTGTTAAGGTTTTTCAGCCGCAACTGGGGAGCTTCTCACATGAACCAATTCGCAAACCTGAACCAGCAGTACATCGGTGGAAAGTGGCGTGACGGAGCGAGCAAGAAGACGCTCACCGACAAGAACCCTTACAACGGAAAATCGATTGCCGACTTCAAACTGGCAAGCCTCTCGGATTTGGATGAGGCCTACCGCTCGGCGGCGGCGGCACAGAAGATCTGGGCGGAGGTGAATCCGTTCGAGAAGCGAACGATCCTGGAAAAAGCGATTACATGGATCGAACAAAACGAAGCTGACATCACCGACATCATAATCGACGAATTAGGCGGCACGCATCTCAAGGCATTCATTGAGATCATGCTGGTGAAAAGCTTCCTTAAGGAAGCTTCTACTTATCCGCTGCGCATGACGGGCGAAATTCTTCCCTCGACGGTGGACGGCAAGGAAAACCGGATGTACCGGATTCCCGCCGGCGTAGTGGGAGTAATCAGTCCCTTCAATTTCCCGTTCAATCTGAGTATGCGGTCGGTTGCCCCGGCTCTGGCATGCGGCAACGGTGTAGTGCTGAAACCGCACGACGACACACCCATAATGGGTGGAACGCTGATCGCGAAAATCTTTGAAGAAACCGGTATCCCCAAGGGACTGTTGAACGTGATCGTGGCCGACATTGGCGAAATCGGCGATGCGTTCGTGGAGCACCCTATCCCGCGCATCATCTCATTCACCGGGTCGGAGGGCGTGGGGCGCCACATTGGTGGAGTTGCCGGCAGAGCGTTGAAGAAAGCGATCCTGGAGCTGGGAGGAAACAGCGCATTTATCGTGTTGGAGGATGCCGACTTGCAGACCGCGATCAATGCCGCCGTTTTCAGCCGCTTCGCTCATCAGGGACAGGTTTGCATGTGTTCCAACCGCATCTTGGTGCAGCGCAGCGTCTATAGCAAGTTCCTGGACAAATTCGTGAACCAGGTTTCGAAACTCAAGACGGGGGATCCTCGCGACCCGCAAACCGATCTTGGTCCGCTCATCAACCAGAGGCAGGCCGAGACGTTTTCCAAACAAGTGCAGAAAGGAATTGACGAAGGCGCCCGAACGGTTTTGCGGGGAAAAGTGGAAGGCAATGTGGCTTCGCCAACCATCTTTGCGGACGTAAAGCCTGACATGTGGATCGCACAAAATGAACTGTTCGGTCCCGCAGTTTGCGTCATACCATTCGACACGCCGCAGGACGCGATCCGAATCGCCAACGACAGCCCATACGGGCTAAGCGGAGCGATCCACACTCAAGATGTGGAATACGGAGCCGAACTGGCCAAGCAGATTGAGTCCGGGATGGTCCATGTAAACGACGGCACGATCAATGATGATCCCCTCATTGCATTCGGAGGAGAAAAAGCGTCTGGAGTGGGCCGTCTCAACGGCAAATGGGCGTTGGAGGAATTCACCACGTTGAAGTGGATTTCCGTACAGCACAAGAGGAGGCACTATCCGTTCGAAGTTGTGGTTCCGAAGGCGTCCTAGGCCGGTTTCAACAGTCAGCGATGTTGACAAGGCCTAGTCTGGCGGTTCTCAATGGACGCCCCGATCAGAATGGACCCAGTAAGGCGCGCGAAGGGATTTCCTGTCAGTCTTGCCCGCGGGAGTCTTGGGGATGTCTGACCGGAATTCGATCGCCTTCGGCGATTTCACGCCGCCAAGTTTTGCCTTGCAGTGAGCGAGGATCGCAGCCTCGGTCAGGGATTCGCCATCCCTGAATACGACAAAGGCTTTGACGGCTTCGCCCCATTTATCGTCCGGCACTCCGATCACGGCACATTCGCGTACTTCCGGCAGTGCCATGATGCCGGCCTCAACCTCCGCGCAATAGACATTGAATCCGCCGGTGACAATCATGTCCTTTTTGCGGTCGACAATATACACGTAGCCATCTGCGTCCACGTAGCCCACGTCACCGGTATGGTGCCAGCCGTAAGTCCGTATCTCCGCGGTAGCCTCGGGCATGTTGAAATAGCCAGCCGTAACCAGCGTACCGCGCGCCACGATTTCGCCACGTTCATGGGCCGGAAGAATCCGGCCGCGATCATCCATGATCGCCACAAGAACCGCGGATGTGGGCTTACCGCAACTTCGTAATCGCTCGGGGTGGTCTCCGGCAGCAGCGGCAGCAAGCGTCTTGGCATCCAGGAAAGTCAGCAGCATGGGCGCTTCCGTCTGCCCGTAGGACTGACACATGCACGGGCCAAACATTTCAATGCCCTGCTTGAGTTTGTCCGGTGACACCGGCGATCCTGCCAGCAGAAATACCCGCAGACTCGAATAGTCGAATTTGCCGGCGTCGCGATGGGCGAGCAACGCGTAGAAGGCGGTCGGTGGCAGAAACAAGTGCGTGCACCGAAAGCGTTCGATGCTGCGCAACACCTCCAGCGCATCGAACTTCGGCAGAATGATGTTGGTTACTCCCAGGGTAAACATGGTAAAGGCCACCACGCCGGCCGCATGAGAAAGTGGCGCAACATTGAGGCAGACAGGATCGCCGTCGCTTCGCCAGTAGTGAGAAGCCATTTCCGTCATGGTCCCCCAAGCCAGACTCGTCACCCTCACGCCCTTTGCCGCTCCGGTCGTACCGCCAGTGGGAACCAGACCTACAAGACGATCCAGGTTGCCGTAAGCATCGGCCCAGTCGATTTCGTCGGCCTGCGTTCCCCGTTGCATGAACGTCTCCAGGGAAGGATTGTCACCGTCTTCACAATCAATGCAGACCAGATGACGTAACGACGGGACCCGGGCGCGAAGCTCCTCCACGTTGTCTTTGAAATCGCTGTGATAAAAAAGCCACGCCGTTTTTGCATAGTTCATGTACTCGACGTTGGCGTCGATGGCGTTCCGGTAGTTGATTGGGACCCACACCGCTCCGGCACGCATGATGCCCAACATGCAGAACAGAACTCGCGCGTCATTGTGCGAGTAGATTCCGGCGCACTCTTCGCCACGTAAACCTGCGGCCCACATGGCACGCGCGATCCGCTCCGTAACCGCGCGCGTTTCCCGGTAGGTATAGCGAGTTTCGCCATCGACGATCGCGGTTCGATCGGGACAGGCTTCAGCACCTTTGTCGAAGTAGTCAATCGCTCTCATGTCGAGACATTCTTCCGGGAACGTTCAGGAGTAAATCTTCGCCTTCGCCAGCCCATGGCTCTCGACGACCTTAAGCAGTTCGCGATGTCCAAATGCCTCCGCCGCTGAAGCGAAGCCCACCTTTCGAGGCGGCGTGTGCACCAGGTTGTGAGCGGCGAACGCCTGAATCAAGCCAGTTTGCCGATAGCAGCAGGTTCCGAAGATGACGCACTGCACGAAATCCGTGGAGCCGCGTCCGACCACGACGTCGATCGTGCGCTGTTCGCGGGAATTCTCTCGCGGCGGCGTGCTGCCCTGTACGGAACTCGCCATTTCGGCAAGCTTGCGTTCCTGCTCCTCCTTGGGCAAGGGGCGGATCTGCTCCTCGAACATTTTTTCGGTGGCCGCGACCCCTTCCATGATTTGCCGGTCGAGAAGCCCCCCGATGGATCGCACATTTGCCACCTGGGGATGATCCTTGAACCAGACGGGCTGAGGGAAGCCTCCCCAAGCCAGCGCAAGTTGAGTTTGAATGTAACCTGGAATAGCCGCGTCGTAGCGCGTGGCGCGAGGCCAGGGCTTGTACTGGTTCTGTTCGAGGTAGCATCCGTCGGTTTGGATAACCGCGAAGATGGTCTGCGTGGAGCCGAAGGTGGGAATGCCCTTGAACATCGTAAGAGTCTCAAGCGTGTCGATCGCGCCCGACTCGAGACACAGGCGGGCAGCGGCGTCGCTCATGGACGACATGAACGCCGTTGCCGGCGCGGCAAGCAGTCCTTTGGCCGCGAACTTCGCGCCCCACTTCTCCGCAACCTCCCGTATCCATGCCTGCTCGCCGCTGATGTCGATGTAGTGGCATCCGGCTTTCAAGCTGGCTTCGAGCACTCGCGGGCCGTGGTAGATAAATGGGCCGACGGTATTACAGACGACTTTCGCCCCGGTGAACAATTCGGTCAGTTCATCCACCGAGCCGCCAACTTCGACAATCTCGTAATTGGCTGTTTCGATACCCGGGACGTGGTTCATCACCTCCTGGATTTTGGCCCGGTTCCGTCCCGCGGCAATAAATGGAACGTTGTATTCGCGCAGGAATTCTGCGACCAGTCTGCCCGAAAAACCATTGGCTCCGTACAAAACCACCGACCGCTTGCTTTCCATCGGCTTCCTCTCGTGTGGTGCGGATTAACTCTCGGCGGCGCGTTATTCACCTTCGTCAAGCTCATTCGCACCTGCGCTGCCGTCAGGGCCAGAAGGTGATTTTAGGCGAAAGTATCTTTATTGCCAGTAGGCACCTTTCTGTAACCTGGTGTCGACAGTGAGACCAAGATCCACGGGCGCGAATTACCTCGTAAAGCTGATATTGCTCTTCTTCAAGGGCAAGACACATTTCAGGTACTAGGTTACGTGGAAGTGCCTACTAGCCATAACGGAACTTTAGCCTAGAATTGCCCCAGAGAACACTGAATCCATCATTAGGATCCTCAAACACTTGGCTCGCGATGAATTGAAGGGGGTAACATGGCAATCACGACGGTACTGCCTAACCTGCAAAGGAGCGTCGCTGAATTCCTCGGCAAACCCAGGAAGATGCTGGTAGATGGGAAATGGGTGGAGGCCGCTTCGGGCAAGACATTCGAAACCTACAATCCGGCGACGGGCGAAGTCCTGGCCCATGTGGCCGAGGGTGATCGCGAGGACATTGATCGAGCTGTCAAAGCGGCGCGCAGGGCCTTCGAAAGCGGGCCGTGGCCGGCCATGTCACCATCGGAGAGAGGACGCCTTCTCTTAAAACTCGCCGATTTGTTGGAGAGTCATCTCGAAGAATTTGCCGAGTTGGAAACGCTGGACAACGGCAAGCCGGTGTTCTTCTCGCGCATCGTCGACATTCCCACCGCGGTGGACGTATTCCGCTATATGGCCGGCTGGGCAACCAAGGTCGAGGGCAGCACGATTCCAATCTCGGCGCACGGGGCCCAGTACTTCGCCTATACATTGCGGGAGCCGCTGGGAGTTGTAGGCCAAATCATTCCCTGGAACTTTCCAATGATTATGGCGTCGTGGAAATTGGCTCCGGCACTCGCGGTGGGATGTACGGTGGTTTTGAAACCCGCCGAGCAGACGCCACTCACGGCATTGCGCCTCGGGGAATTGGCTCTGGAAGCTGGCTTCCCCGACGGAGTTCTCAACATTGTGACTGGCTTCGGTGAGACCGCGGGAGCAGCTCTCGCGGCACACCCTGACGTGGACAAGGTCGCATTCACGGGCTCGACCGAAGTGGGCAAGCTGATTCTGGGAGCGGCGACTGGGAACTTGAAGAAAGTCTCGCTGGAGCTGGGCGGTAAGTCCCCCAACATCGTTTTCCCAGATGCCGATTTGCAAGCGGCGATTCCCGGAGCCGCCAACGCCATTTTCTTCAACCAAGGGCAGTGCTGCACCGCCGGCTCCCGGCTCTTTGTGCACAAGAGCATCTTCGATGAAGTAGTGGACGGAGTGGCTCAGGCAGCCAAGAGGTTTACCATTGGACCGGGCCTGGATCCTTCCACGAACCTGGGGCCGGTGGTGTCAAAGGAACAACTTGATCGGGTTTGCGGTTACCTGGAATCTGGGATCAGGGAAGGCGCAAAGGCGGTGGTCGGCGGACACAAGCGCAGTGGTAGCGGATATTTCGTCGAACCTACAGTGCTGGTGGATGTAAAGCCTGAAATGAAAGTCGTCAGGGAAGAAATCTTCGGGCCGGTCGTAACTGCAATCCCGTTCAGCGAACCGGAGGAAGTGGTCAGATCCGCAAACCACACGGTTTACGGCCTCGCTGCGGCCGTCTGGACGCGTGACATCAGCAAGGCCCATCGGGTCGCGGCCAAACTCCGCGCTGGCACCGTCTGGATCAACTGCTACAACGTGTTCGACCCTGCACTTCCATTCGGTGGATACAAGCAATCCGGCTGGGGCCGCGAAATGGGTCACGCTGTACTGGAGTTATACACGGAAACCAAAGCCGTCTGTGCTCAACTGTGAGGCTCCGGAAGATCGGATCAGCGAACTCCACCTGACACTACGCTGGGTTGTTTGGGACCGGTTTGGGACGGTAGTTCAGACTACCTGCGCAATAACGTTGCTCCGAGGGAAGATATCGTGAGAGGCGCTAGCATCGTCAACAGCTACCCGTGCTCTCAGGTCGTCGGAAGGCCAACGTAGTTTTCAGCAAAGGTCTGCGCGGCGGCCCTCGAACTTGTCAGGTAATCCAGGTCCGCCAACTGTCTGTGCTCCTCGAACCCGTCATTACCAGGAAACTGGTGCAGCATAGCGGTCATCCACAGGGCGAAGCGCTGGACTAGCCATACTCGTTTTAAGCACGTCTCCGAATAACGGTCGAGAGGGTGGGAATTTCCAATGCGGTAGAATTCTGAGAGCGCACCAGCGAGAATGCGAATATCGGCCACGGCAAGATTGAGCCCCTTGGCCCCCGTCGGAGGCACAATGTGCGCTGCGTCCCCAGCCAAATACAGCCTGCCGCACTGCATCGGCTCCACGACGAAACTTCGCATCCCGGTGATGCTCTTCTGCAAGATGGGGCCTTCCGTTAGTCTCTCTCCGCCGCTAGTAGTGAGCCGCCTCTGCAATTCCTCCCAGATCCTCTCATCCGGCCACTGGGCCAAATCTTCGTCGGGAGCGCATTGCAGATACAACCGGGTGATCTCTGGAGTACGCATGCTGTGAAGACAGAAACCCCGCTCGTGGTAGCAATAGATCAGTTCTTCGGAGGATGGGGGCGCTGCCGCGAGGATTCCGAGCCAGGCAAATGGAAAGACCCGCTCATATACCGTCAAACTATTCGCCGGGATGCTTGGGCGGCAGACTCCATGAAACCCGTCGCAGCCTGCGATGAAATCGCAAGAAATCTCCTGAGGTTCTCCATTGTCATAAAATCGGATTCGTGGCGCAGCAGAATCGAAGTCATGAACACTGACATCGGCGATTTCAAAGAAAATCTGCCCTCCGGCTTTGAGGCGCGCTGCAATTAGGTCTTTTACAACCTCCTGCTGGGCATAGATCGTGATAGAACGCCCTGTCAGCTCCTTAAAATCGATGCGATGGCCGCGTCCATTGAAGCGAATTTCTACGCCATCATGGACGAGTCCTTCCTCCCTCATTCGGTCCCCAATACCCATTTCGATCAGCAGATCAACGGTGCCCTGCTCCAAGACCCCAGCTCGAACCCGCTGTTCACAGTGCTGCCGACTTCGAGCCTCGATCACAATAGACTCAACGCCTTGTAGATGCAGCAAGTGCGACAGGACAAGCCCAGCGGGTCCGGCACCCACAATCCCCACCTGTGTGCGCATTCTTATTGCCTCTTTCGTCGCGAAGTCTGATGGACCCGGCCGAGGTTGTTACCCGCGGAAAACTTCTCAACTGCCCCCCGCGGCACAGGTTTGCGTTCAATTTTTTCTGGGTCGGTTGCAGAGAGAACGGCCCAGACCCTGGTCTCAAAACACTCCACGGCCAATACATCCTTGTTGAACAGCCTATGGCGGACGCAAAACCTGCTGCGCCGCCAGTCGGTGACTTCAGACTCAACGATCACCACCTCCGACAAGCGCGAGGCCGTCGGATGTATTGAACTCGAATCTCGCATATCAACGTGAGTTGGTCGAGCATGAGTCTGCGCTAGCGAGATTAGAACGGCTCATGGGGGTGAGTTTGCCATGAAGAATCGAACCGAGATCTCGTACCGCCGCGTTTTTCTTGTCATGCTGTTTACGACAATAGTCTTCGCAATTGGGATAGCGGCGCTGTTGTGGCGGCTACACACGTCACGAACTACCCGATGGAACCATCGACAGCTTTCGCCACCGAGGCTGCACAGCCTCCGATGCAGAGCATGCCAGGCGTGCAATCATCGCGTCCATCCCAGCCCGAGACGGCACTTGCTCCCATACAGCTCTCTCCTCAACGGATGCAGAGGATTGCCCATCGTACAATTATCGTACAATTTTCTTGTTTAAAAGCCGGCAACTAATCGCGAAAAAAGTCGAACCCACTTCGCGAAGAGATCGAAAATACCGACGTACGCTATTTTCACAATCTACGGTAATCGGAAATAGAGGCCTTGGCTATTCGCGTGCCGTGAAACAGAAACTGGGCTGGGCCGATAACTTCAGAGTTCGCCCGTCCTCTGTAGGAACTGCCACAACGGCTAAAAAGGCCCCATTGCCCGATCCATTGTACGTTTGTTTGTACGAAAATCTCTCCCTCTGGGGTCCAAAGAAACCGCACACCAACCAGAGGTATCCCACAGATTTGCCGTGATAGAACGAGAAAAACTCGACAACCGTCTTTCGGGAGCAGGGCTTAGCCCGGCGGATGCTTCTAGGATGTCAGGCGTCGATGTTAGATGATGTCATTCCCTTGACATGGCCACCAGCGTATCCTATTATGTCGATTGATATAGTATAGTTTATACAATGTCACTTTCGCCAGTTCCCAAGCCACTTCTAAGTTTTCCCGGGCCACCTGTCTTGGCTTTTAGCCTAAGGGCGTCCGCCTTGGTGTTTGAAGACGTTAAGTCCAAGGCACTACTTGAGAGAATGCATCTGATCGGACCCAGCACCGCAAACGTGCTGGTCACTGGGGAAACGGGTACCGGCAAGGAACTCATTGCCAGACACCTGCATAAGCTGAGCCTACGGGCTGACGGCCCTTTTGTGGCGGTAAATTGCGGGGCATTTTCTGAAGGCCTGGTAGAGAGCGAGCTGTTCGGTCATGAGCGCGGCTCATTCACCGGAGCAACGGTAGCCCGGGCGGGGTGGTTTGAAGCGGCCCGAGGCGGAACGCTATTCCTGGATGAAATTGGAGATCTTCCTTTTTCCATGCAGGTAAAGTTGCTCAGGGTACTGCAAGAACGCCAAGTAGTTCGGCTGGGTTCGCGCAGTCCCGTTGCTATTGACGTTCGCGTGGTAGCTGCGACCAACGTGAATCTTGAGGATGCAGTTGCCGCGGGACGTTTCCGCGAAGACCTTTATTACCGGCTCCAGGTTGCCACGTTGCATATTTCTCCGTTACGCGAACGGCCAGGCGACATTCTGCCGTTGGCGCAATACTTTCTCGGAGTTTATGGAGAACGCCTGGGACTGAAGGATCCAGCACTGAGCACGGAGGCAATCGATGTCCTGCTCGGCGGGCACTCTTGGCCAGGCAATACGCGCGAGTTGGAAAATGTCATCCATCACGCTCTTCTGGTTTGCCGGGAAAATGTAGTTCGACCAGAAGATTTAAGGCTTTCTCCACTGGGGCTCCGAATTACAACAGGGGGGCGAGCGCAGCCGTTCAAAGCGCTTAATGACGCCTTACTGGCGCTTTTTGAAGATGGCCGTCCCAACCTTTATGCGGAGATCGACGCAGCAATTACTAGAACAGCCTATGAATTTTGTCATCGCAACCAAGTTCAGGCCGCGCGATTGCTCGGCATCAGCCGGAACATCGTTCGTGCCAGGCTGATGCAATATGGCGTGTTGCCCAACGAGCGGCTAAGGTGAACGGTCATGCGATATCTCTGAAGTTTAAAGGATGCTACCTTATCCAAGCCCGCCCAGGCATCCACGTCTCCTTTTTCGAGTGCGATCCTTCCGTCGGGATGCTGCAGCACCACCATCTCAATATCCTTCTCGGTCAGCCCTGCCTCGTGAAGTGCACGCAAGAGGAATATGTGGGGATCGGTGCCGCGCGTCACGGCCACTTTCTTTCCCTTGAGATCTTCGACTTTGGTGATGGGAGAGTCTTTCCGAACCACCAGAGCGGTCCACTCGGGACGGGAATAGACATAGATAGCTTTGATCGGATTACCGTTGGCTTTTCCGATGAGAGCCGCGGCCCCAGCCGTGGACCCGAAGTCGATGCTCTTGCTGTTTAGCAGTTCCAGCGCTTTGTTGCTACCTAGGCTCTGCGTCCACTCAACGGAAATGCCATCACGGGCGAGATCGTGCTCCAGAAACTTCTTGTCCTTGAGTACCAGGCTCACGGGGTTGTAATAGGCATAGTCGAGCCCGATGGTCGTGGGCCGAACAGAAGCCTTGCGGCCGCAGCCCAGCAACATCGCTGCAACGATCAAAACAGCGACCACAAGCGCGAGCTTTGGCCTCTTCTGGTTGTTCAACTTTCCCCCTTTGTGGACCGTGCAGAAAACGAATCCGATTCGCGCTCGTGGTTAACTTTGTTGCACCGGCACGGGCGTCGCGCCTGTCGTGCGCGGCTGGTATTCATTCGCAACCAGTTCGCCGAACGGGCCAGTGATGTTTCCAACTGATCCTTCCGATCGCGACGAAACCGGCAGATGTGGAAACAGCAAGTCAGCCACGCGATACGCCTCTTCCAGATGTGGATACCCGGACAAAATGAACGTTTCAATTCCGAGGTCGGCATACTCGTGCATTCTTTTTGCTACGGTTGCCGGATCGCCAACGAGCGCCGTTCCGGCGCCGCCACGCACCAAGCCCACACCTGCCCAGAGATTGGGACTCACTTCCAGCTTTTCGCGGCCTCCGCGATGCAGCTCCGCCATGCGGCGCTGACCTTCGGAATCGAACCGTGCGAATGTTTTCTGCGCTCTGGCGATCGTGCTGTCGTCAACGTAGCGAATCAGATCATTCGCCGCCGCCCAAGCTTCCTGCTCCGTTTCCCGGACAATAACGTGCAAGCGAATTCCGAACCTGACTGATCGTCCCTGTTCCTCTGCCAAGCGCCGCACTGTCGCAATCTTCTCTTCAACCTGTTGTGGCGGCTCTCCCCACGTGAGATAGACATCGACCTGCCGTGCCGCCAAGCCGTAAGCGACCTTGGATGATCCCCCGAAATATAGCGGGGGGTGCGGTTTTTGCACGGCCGGATACAACACCTTCGCGCTCTCTACATGAAGATGCTTGCCATTCAACGAAATTGCTTTACCGGCCACTGCCTCGCGCCATATCTGGAGAAACTCGTCCGTCACTTCATAGCGCTCATCGTGGGAAAGAAAAACGCCGTCGCCAAGCGCCTCGTCTGGATCGCCGCCAGTCACGACGTTGATCAGCAGCCGTCCCTCGGAAAGCCGGTCGAACGTCGCCGCCATTCGCGCGGCAGCTGTGGGAGAAGTGGTGCCGGGACGAATCGCGACCAGAAACTTCAATCTGGTCGTCACCGGCACCAGAGTCGACGCCACGACCCAAGCGTCTTCACACGACCTGCCGGTGGGCAGTAGGACGCCTTGAAACCCAAGCTGATCGGCGGCTTGGGCAACCTGCTTCAAATACCCGTAGTTGACGGTTCGCGCCTGTTCGGCACTGCCCAGGTAGCGACCGTCGCCGTGAGTTGGTAAGAACCAGAAGACTTCCATGTTTTTCGGTCTCTTTCCGGGGAGGGCTGAGTTCCACATGAGCTTTGGCAATTGCCTTGCCAATAGAGAGATGCGGCTATGTCCATGAATTTCAAGTTTTCACGCGGTTACGGCGAATGTCAGCTGCTTCGGTCGGTAGTGGTGTGCTGCTACAGCAACACCGGATCAGCAGACGTGTTGCTGGAGCAGCAGTGGGCGGCCGCCGGAGTAATGGGGCACATGCCTCACGATACGGGAGGGCTGTAGTGTTTTCTACGGTGAGTCATATCGCTGTGAATGTGCCGCACCGGCAACATGCTTTCGAGATTGCCGATCAATTGGCTGCAACATTTGCTCAAACTGCGGTTGAGCGCGACAAGCGAGGCGGTACAGCGAGAACTGAGCGAGACCTGTTGCGCGCGAGCGGGCTGCTTAACGTGACCATTCCGGCAGGCCTGGGCGGCTGGGGCATGGAATGGCCGGACACGATGAAACTCATACGCGTCTTTGCCCGTGTGGACAGTTCGATTGCTCATCTGTTCGGCTTTCAGCATCTCATGCTGGCTTCCGTGTCGCTCTACGGATCATGGGCACAAACCGAAGAGCTCTTTTCTGAAACCGTCCGCAATAATTGGTTCTGGGGCAATGCGCTCAATCCGCTCGACAAGCGTACAAGCCTGACGCCCGACCGTGGTGCAGGGTACCTCATCAACGGGCGCAAGAGTTTCTGTTCTGG
Source organism: Acidobacteriaceae bacterium (assembly GCA_003156805.1). Classification (GTDB taxonomy): domain Bacteria; phylum Acidobacteriota; class Terriglobia; order Terriglobales; family Acidobacteriaceae; genus Sulfotelmatobacter. Next base: position 61,667 of record PMHV01000036.1, read on the forward strand.
CGCAATCGACTCTGACATGCTCATCGTATCCGCGATTCGTTCCGTGGACGAGAAGTTCATGGTAGCCGCCATACCCTCCGACCGGTCGGGGATTCGCATTCTCGATGACTGGGATGCCATGGGACAGCGACAAACCGATAGCGGAACGGTGGAGTTCTGTGAGGTAGCCGCTGGGCAGGAAGAGTTCCTGAAGACGCCCGGTCCCCTGGGGAGCATCAGGGCGTCCTTGCGTTCGTGCATTGCGCAGCTGATTCTCAGCAATATTTTTCTGGGAATCGCCGAAGGAGCGCTGGAGGAAGCGCATGACTACACTCTGGCGCAAACCCGGCCTTGGATTGCTTCGACCGCGCAGGGCGCTACAGAAGATCCCTACATCCTGGCGAGTTACGGCGGTTTCTTTCTGAACCTTCAGGCAGCGCAGGCCCTCACTGACATCGCGGGAGAGTCTCTCCAGCGGGTATGGGAGAGTGGGGACGCCATCACTGACAATCAGCGGGGCAAGTGCGCGTTGGATGTGGCCACGTCGAAGGTGATTACTAGCAGGGTCGGCTTGGAGATCACCAGCCGAATGTTCGAAGTAATGGGAGCGCGCGCCGCCGCCGGTCCTGCCAGGATCGATCGCTTCTGGCGCAACTTGCGCACTCACACGTTGCATGATCCGGTCGACTACAAGATTCGTGAGTTGGGAGACTGGGCTTTGAATGGCCAGCTTCCGAAGCCCTCATTTTATTCCTGAACAGCGATCGACTAAGGACTCAGACTTATGCGTAATTCTCTACCTGCAAGGTTTGACCGCACGATCACGGTAGCTATCTTGGTCCTAATGGCCTTAGCGCCATTCGCTTCGGCCCAGAATGCCGATAACGTCATACGCATCGGATACCAGAAATACGGCACACTGGTGCTGCTNNTTGAACGTGGGCAGCATCGACTTCGGTACGGTGGGCGAAGCCCCACCCATCTTCGCCCAGGCAGCCGGAGCGGATTTGGTTTACGTAGGAAATGAGCCGCCGGCTCCCGCTGCCGAGGCCATTCTCGTTCCCAAGGATTCGCCCGTCAATACGGTGGCCGAACTAAAAGGCAAGAAGATCGCGCTCAACAAAGGCTCCAACGTTCACTTCTTGCTGGTGAAGCTGCTGGAAAAGTCAGGAGTGCAATACAAGGACATAGACGCAGTTTTCCTCACTCCGGCGGATGCGCGAGCGGCCTTCGAGCGTGGCAGCGTGGACGCCTGGGCCATCTGGGAGCCGTTTCTTGCCGCGGCTCAAAGACAGACGGGTGCTCGCATTCTCGCCGATGGCAACGGCGTAGTCAGCAACCATCAATTTTTCCTTGCCTCCCGACCCTACGCCTCGAAGCGCGCAGATGTGGTTGCGATCGTCCTGGAGGAAGTTGCGGCGGTGGATGAATGGGCGAAGACGAATCCGAAGGAAGCCGCGGCGGCACTCTCACCGCAAATTGGTCTGGATCAACCTACACTTGAGCTGGCACTTTCGCGCGGCGGCTATGGAGTGAAGCCCGTTAGCGATCAGGTGCTGGCTGAGCAGCAAAAGATCGCTGACTCCTTCTACGACCTCAAGCTGATTCCCAAACAAATTAATGTCCGCGATGCGACCTTGCCAGGAGCGATACCGGGAGTTCAGTCGCAGGCCAAACGCTGAGCGAGGAGCCAATGTACAGGCATAGGCCCGGTTCCACCATAAGGACTCAACTTCGGCCGCGCACTCTCGTGAAGCGAGCGTTGCCCTGGGTCGTACCCATTTTGTTGCTGGTCGGCTGGCAGTGGGCATCTTCCGCGGGGATCCTACCCAGCCGCTTCTTACCCGCGCCACGTGCGGTATTACGTTCTTTCTTCGAACTCAGCGCCTCCGGAGAATTGTGGCTTCACGTTCGAGTCAGTACGATGCGCGCATTGGCAGGCTTCGCCGTTGGCGGCGGGCTCGGACTACTGCTCGGATTGTTCACCGGTTCACTGCATTGGGCTGAGACTTTGCTCGACACGACCATTCAAATGGTCCGTAACATCCCTCCTCTGGCTCTCATCCCGCTGGTGATCCTGTGGTTCGGTATCGACGAATCGGCCAAGCTTTTTCTGGTGGCTCTGGGAGTTTTTTTCCCTGTCTACGTCAACACCTTTCACGGGATTCGCTCCGTTGATCGAGGACTTTTGGAGATGGGAAGGACTTACGGCCTGTCCGGCTGGCCCTTGTACCGCGAGATCATTCTTCCCGGAGCTTTGCCCTCCATTCTCGTTGGCGTGCGCTTCTCTCTCGGTCTGATGTGGGTGATCTTGATCGTCGCCGAAACCATATCAGCGCGCTCGGGCATCGGCTACATGACGATGAACGCGCGCGAATTCATGCAGACCGATGTCATGGTGGTCGGCATTCTGCTTTATGCGATTCTAGGGAAGCTCGCCGATCTACTGGCGAAAGGTTTGGAACGCTACTGGCTGCGCTGGAATCCGGCGTATCAGGCGGCACGATAGGGGATGACCTTGCCCATCACCTGCAATTCGAAAGAGATCGTGGCTGAGAAAAAGCGCTGCTCGCGCGGCGTGTCGGTCGGAATCAAGAGCGTCAGCATCGCCTTCGGTGGACGCACCGTGCTGGAAAACTTCGATATTGAGATTGCAGCCGGTGAATTTGTCGCCATTGTTGGCCGTAGCGGGTGCGGCAAGAGTACTCTCCTGCGCTCAGTTGTAGGTTTGGAAACACCACAATCGGGAACTATCGCTTTGGGGGAGGTTGCCGGGTCCAAGGGCAAGCCCGATGTGCGCGTCATGTTTCAAGACTCTCGCCTGCTGCCGTGGAGACGAATTCTTCCCAACGTCATGCTCGGCCTTGAGCCTGCGCTCATCCCGCAAGCACGAAAAGTCCTGGCCCAAGTGGGTCTGGCAGAAAGAGCCAACGACTGGCCTGCCACCTTATCGGGCGGGCAGCGTCAGAGGGTGGCACTTGCGCGAGCGCTTGTCCATGATCCTAATTTGTTGCTTCTGGATGAGCCGCTCGGCTCGTTGGACGCGCTCACGCGCATCGAGATGCAGCAACTCATCAAGGACGTCTGGCGGAGCCGCGGCTTTACCGCCATGCTCGTGACCCATGACGTTGCCGAGGCGGTAAGTCTGGCGGACCGCGTCATCTTGATTGAGGGAGGCCGCGTCGCTTTGGACGAACTTGTAAATATACCTCGACCACGAACCCGCGGCAGTGCCCGCTTCGCCGCACTCGAAGAACGGATACTTGGCCGGGTGCTTCAACGCCGGGCGCTTGTAGAGGAGCAGTGGCAAACGATCAGTGGCAGGACGGAGGGTCGATGGTAAATGACGCAGCTGCACCAATTATTCTGGAAGATGAGCAGCCGAGTTGCGAATCTCCCGTTCATCCGCTGATTGCGGGTCGACGAAGCATTCTGGCCTTCTCCTCAACATCCGTCGAACCAGAAACCTTGGCCGGTTTGATGGAAGCGGCACGATGGGCCCCTTCTTCAATGAATGAGCAGCCGTGGAGTTTCATCGTGGCTACGAAGGCAAACAAATCCGATTTTGACCGCCTGCTCGGTTGCTTGGTTGAATTCAATGTCCAGTGGGCGCAGCACGCACCGGTCCTCCTATTGTCCACTGCCAGATTAACCTTCGAATCGACCGGAGAACTTAACCGGCACGCGCTCTATGACGTTGGCCAGGCAATCGCCAATCTCTCGTTCCAGGCAATGGTGTCCGGATTAGTAGTGCACCAGATGGCCGGCTTCGATGTGGAAAAGGCTCGCCGCGAGTTTTCAATTCCTCAAGATCACGAACCCGTCGCGGTCGCCGCCATCGGATACCCCGGTAGCCCAGCCAGCCTTCCCGAGAAATTACGCAAGAGAGACGCGAGCCCCCGTAAGCGAAACCCGCTGACCAGCTTCGTTTTCGAGGGCGGCTGGGGACACTCGGCTGCGTGGGCGGAGAGTCTAGGACTGACAGAGGTTCAAATCAAAAGAACAGGACCACGCATGCTGCCACCAGCAACGCAATCGCCCACATAAGGTCGAAATTGAGCCACGTGTGCTGTAGTAACCGTAAGCCTACCTTTTCATAGGTTTCGAAAAACGCTATCGCGAGGGTTCCAGCCACGACCAACATGCTTGCCGTGTGTATCAGCACTGCGAATCCAATTGCGGATGCTCAACGAAGAGGGGATTACAGATGTTCCTTCCACCATGCTGTGCGTCATCCCAGACATTGGCCGCGCCATCAGAACCGGCAGGAGCATCAACCCCGCACCGTGTGCAGACGCCATGAGGAAGGACCAAACGAATAGATCCCTACCTCCGACTTTCATACCAGCACCACGCGGATGGCTCGCCCGGAAGAGTCGGTAGACACCAAAGGTAAAAAGAATTAAGGCGACGCCCCATTTCAAAATATTCAGGAGAAGAAAATGTTGAACGAAGCGCAGGGCGAGAATTGCCAGCGTGATAGCGGCTGCGTGTCCGAGAGCGATCGGGAGGAGGACGCCGATGACCGCGGAGCGGCGCTTTTCCTGCAGGCCAAGGACCAGCGCAAACAGCCAGCCCATGGCTGGATTCAGACCGTCGTATGCCCCGAGAACGGCCAGAGCAACCCCAGGGGCCACTTGTGATTCATGGGTAGCAGTAGAAGTCCAACGAGGCGTCGCCACCCTGCAGTTTGACCTGATGGCCACCCAGGTCGCCAAAGTCGACAAATAGCTCACCAGCTAAACCAGGTAATACAGAGGCTGCTGGTCGGTTCCTGCGAACTCTGCCTGCATGCAATGGTCGCAGGGATTGTCTTCCAAGAGTTCGTAAACACGGCGGACGGCTTTGAGCGTCGCAGAAAACTTTTCCGTTTCTTCCGGAAAGATCCGGTCGCCCGGCAGCCAATCATGAAAGTGCAGGTTTGCCATGGCCTTGGCAAATGCCGGACGAACGCCGCAAAGCAATACTGTTACTCCGCGCGCTTCCATGTCATGCAGAAAATGGTCAAAGCGTTCAAGTGAAACCATGTCAGGATTGCGGGTGCGCTTGAGGCGCAACACGACGAAACGAATGTCTTCGTCCTCGGTGCGGCGCTTCAGGTGATCAAAACAGCGATCAAGCTCCGGAGCCGCGCCAAAGAACAATTCGCCTTCTAAATCGTAAAGCACCATCGCCGTACAAGGCCGGTCCTCCGGCACGCGTTCGCGCACTACCCGATCGCTGCTGACCACTAACTCGGTCCAACGCAGCAGTGCGGCGCGGGGAACAAACATCAGGATCGATAAGGCCACCCCAATCAGGATGGAGAATTCAACGCTGATGAAGATCGCAGAGAAGGCAGTAACCAACACTAAGGCGGCATCGTAACGCGAAGCCCGCATGGCATAGCTCAGCCGTTTCCAATCGACCAGCCGGACGGCTGTGACCAGGAGCAGACCAGCCAAGGCGGATTTCGGAATGTAGCGGGCGAAGGGTGCGAGTGCAACCACGACAAGGGCGACCGTTCCCGCTGCGAAGATTCCGGAAACGCGGCTCACAGCCCCGGCTTGAAAGTTAATGGCGGAGCGCGTCAACGAGCCCGAGCCCGGCAAGCATTGGAAAAATCCTCCGGTAAGATTGGCCAGACCCTCAGCCAGACACTGCCGGTTGTAGTCGAGCGACTGGCGCGTCGTGTTGGCAATCGATTTTGCGATCGCCAATGCCTCCAGGAGCCCGAGAAAAGCAATAGCCAACGCGCTTCCCGACAATTCCTTCACCCACCAGAACTGAATCTGGGGGATATGCGGCATCGGCAGATTGCGCGGGACGCTACCAACGACAGAGATAACAGTTGTTCCAGCAAGCGCTGGCTTAGACCAGCCGAAAGCGGCGGCCACAAGCGCCGCAACAATCAAGGCCATCAGCATGTCAAATTGCGGCAGACGATATTTGCGCGCCAATCGTCTGAGCAGGATGACGAGAACAATGGTTCCTACTCCAATGCCAAGGGCCCGTGGATTCACGTGGCCGCCGCTTAGCGTCAGCCAAATGCGGTAAAGCACATGCTGCTGCCCCGTCCCGCGATCGCGCAAGCCTGTCAGGTTGCCCAGTTGGGTTAATCCCACCAAAGAACCGGCCCCGGCCATGAAACCAATCACGACAGACTCCGAGATGTAGCGCGTTAGATCCCCGAGTTTGAATATCGCGATCAGAATCTGGATGCAGCCAATCATGATCCCCAACAGAAACATGGCCTGGTAGGCGTCGAGCCGAGCGTCCGGATTGAAGAACCCGAGGGCGCTGAAAACCACGAGCGAAATTGCGTTCGTGGGGCCGTTGATCAGGTGCGAGGACGAACCGAAGATCGAGGCCACGAGAGTGACCACAATGGCCGAATACAGCCCAAAGCGCGGGTCGACTCCCGCAATGAGAGCGTAAGCCATGGCTTGCGGCAACGAGATGGCGGCGACCGTCACGCCGGCGAGCAAATCGTTGCGCGTATTTCCCCAGGAGTAGTTGAACTTCATTCCGATTTACCTCGCCCTTCGTGCGAAAACGACACATTCCGTCCGCATGCCGATAGCGGTGCTGGCTGATCGCATTCGTTCACGGTATGAGTGCTAGGGGAGGGAACAGATCAAATTTGCGCCGTCATCATGCAGCTTTCCCGATTGCGCCAGCGCCTTCCACTTCAATCAGTTTTCCAGAATGAACGTCATAGACGAATCCGTAAACTGGAATCGACTTCGGTACCAATGGGTGGTTGCGAATGCGCTCTACATCGTCGATGACAGCCTGCCTTTGGTCGCGAATGGTCAGCCACTCGATATATTCGCCGGCTTTGGAACCCGGACCATGGCCTACATCATGAAAGCCGTTAGGCGTTAACTCGGCGGTCTCCAGACTCGAAGCCAGCAGCCCGCGCATGATTTCATTCGTGAAGAACTCCATCCCGCAGTCGGTGTGGTGAATGACAAAGAATTCGCGTGTACCAAGCAGTTTGTAGCTAATCACGAGGGACCTGATGGCATCGTCGCTGGCGCGTCCACCGGCATTGCGGATCACGTGCGCGTCTCCTTCGGCTAGGCCGGCATGTTTGGCGGGATCGAGCCGGGCATCCATGCAGGTCAGAATTGCGAAGCGGCGGGCCGGCGGCAGAGCCAGTTTGCTCTTGTCTCCGAAATTCGAGGCGTAGGAGCGGTTTGATGCAAGTACTTCCGAAAGGATCTGACTCATTTGGAATCTCCCCAGTTGATCAATTTTGGCTAACGGTTCACCGCGCCGCGACTCTCGCGACCCCAGCACACGTGCTCTGTCTCAGGTAAATAGACGGCTTGCGGCTCCCGAGGGAATCTGTTTTGAGGCCGTAGAGGCTTCCTCTTTGGTCGAATCGGCTGCTTCGACAGCTCTCTCGTCTGTGCGAGACGAGAACAAGTGGAACCACCGCAAAATGACCAGGGTCGCTAAGATCCACCACAAGAACCAGGTCTTCATAATGAAAGGGATTACAGGATTCGTCCGCAGCCTTTGCTGACCACCACGAAAGTGGTATTTCAGCCGAACCTTCGGCAGTATACTATATAGTCGATGGAAATACTAGACATAGGAGACTAGCTCATGCCAGGCTCGTTGTCTGCTGTCATGTTCCTGCTGCTCGGTGTGGCAGGGAATTCGTTAGAGGCGCCGACGGCCGCCGTCAAGCCGCCGGAGGTCACAGTTCTTCAGAACAGTCCGGGTCAAGCCGATGGGCTAATTTTTATCGCTCCCAAAGCCGCGGGCATCGGCGGTGGCCCGCAGCCCGGGCCGGTAGGTCCGGAAATCGTGGACAGCAGTGGCCGCGTCATCTGGTTCTCCGAAGTGACAAACGGTCAAGTCGCAGCCGACTTCCGCGTTCAGTCCTATCGTGGCAAGCCGGTGCTCACGTGGGCACAGCAAAGCAACTTCGGCAAGCTCGCCGGGGCTGGTTCGGTGAACTACATCCTCGACGACACCTATCACATCATCGCCACCGTGCGTGCCGGCAACGGACTCAACGCCGATGCCCATGAGTTCCTGCTCACGCCCCAAGGCACAGCTCTCATTACCATCTACGACGTCGTGCCGGCCGACCTGTCCTCGGTCGGCGGATCGAAGAACGCCCAGGTGTGGGAGGGATCGATCCAGGAAATCGATGTTGCCACCGGCAAAGTGATCTTCGAATGGCGCAGCCTGGGCAAGGTTGGCTTCGACGAGAGCTATTGGCCGCTGCCAGACTCGTCGACCCCGGCTTGGGACTACATCCACATCAACGCCATCGCCCTCGACGACGACGGGAACTTGCTGCTCTCGGCCCGCCACACCTCAACCGTCTACAAGCTCGACCGCCGCACCGGCGCAGTCATCTGGCGCCTGGGAGGCAAGAAGAGCGATTTTCGCTTCGGAGCGGGAGCTGGTTTCTCCTTTCAGCATGACGCCGTCGCGGCGGGGCCCAATACGCTACGCATATTTGACAACGAAGTGAATCCCAAGCCGGTCCTGCCGTCCTCGCGCGTTATCTGGCTGAAGCTCGATCCGTCGGCAAAGACTGCGACGCTGATCCGCTCCCTCGATCATCCCGATCATCTTTCGGTACTCTCGCAAGGCAGTGCCCAACCGCTGGACAACGGCAACACCTTCATCGGCTGGGGTGAGCCGGCGCACTTTTCGGAGTTCGACTCCAACGGGCGCATGATCTTCGACGCCACTCTACCGAAGGGCTACGATACGTACCGAGCCTACCGTTTCCGTTGGCCGCCTGATCGAAGGTGATCGCATTTCATTCGGCGATCGTCGGATTAAACTAAAAAATTCAGAGAAGCCTGCGGAAGCTCTGGTGATGTTCTGCGGCCGGTATCTTGAAATTCTGCTTTACGAGGGCTCGATTCAGATGTACCGCGGTGGTCAAGCTCGGGCTGAACACATCAGTAACGAAAACGGCTTTGCGATCTCTAAACTCCCGAGTGGTCGGCAAACAGGAACTTACATCACAGGAACTTACATCACTGGTAGCTGGTAAGAACGCTGGATTTCCGTCAAAGTTGACACAGTGCACCAGTGTACTCAGCACAGCGAATTTTAGAATAATTCTGATCTACTCATGATTCGCGAACCGTCTTCCAACCCTCGCTGAAAGCTGCTCTTGATGCGATCCGCACCGCGTGTGGTGGCCCTTGATCGCTTGGCGTTGTGAATCCTGCTCATTTCGTCGGGACAAGAACGGTAAAAAACCAAGAGCGTCCGATCAAATACCTCGTTCCACAAGCGTTGGGTGCGGCGGGGAGGAGCCCGCCGCAAATCGCTTGTAAGTTACTTAAAATAAAATAAGATAGATGGTGGAGGCGGCGGGAGTCGAACCCGCGTCCGAAAATGTTACTGGTCAAGAGACTACATGCTTATTCGCGTTCATGCCCCGGTCATTAGGTGTTGCCACCCTGCCCGAGACGTTCGCGGCCGGCGCTCAGAACGGACAAGAAACGCAAGACGCTAGCCTGAGATCTTAACCTCCCTGCCCAGACGTAGCAAGGAAGAGCAGCCCTCTGTGTGAC
>PMHV01000021.1 GCA_003156805.1 Acidobacteriaceae bacterium
ATGACGACGGTCTTGCCCACGCCTGCGCCGCCAAACAAGCCGATCTTGCCGCCCTTCAGGAAGGGCTGAATGAGATCCACGACCTTAACGCCCGTCTCAAACATCTCGGCGGTGGTGGCCTGTTCGTCGAACGCCGGAGCAAGACGGTGAATCGGCATTCTCTCCTTGTACTCGATGGGGCCCAGCTGATCGACCGGTTCGCCGATCACGTTCATGACGCGTCCCAGAGTTCCGTGGCCCACGGGAACAGAAATGGGGCCGCCCTGGTCAATGGCATTCATGCCTCGCACCATCCCGTCTGTGGCGGACATCGCGATGCAGCGCACGCGCCCTTCGCCCAGATGCTGTTGCACTTCGAGAATCACGCTGATGGGGCTGGGCACGGTGAAACCGTCGCTCACCACTCTCACCGCCTGATAGATCGGTGGCAGCTTGCCTTCGGGAAACTGTACGTCCACCGCTGGCCCGGCAATTTGAATCACACGTCCTACGTTTTCTGGCATAAGTTAGCTTCCAGCTACTGGCTTCTAGCTCCTAGCTTGGTCAATCCGTTGTTCGGCGGCGCAGTCTCGCCGGGAACAGACTCGCAAATTTTCGTTTCGCCAGAAGCTAGTAGCTAGAAGCTAGCAGCTTCTTCTTCACATCGCCGCCGCACCGCTGACGATCTCGATGATCTCTTTCGTGATCTTAGCCTGGCGTGCGCGGTTCATGACCAGAGTCAGCGAGTCGATCATGTCGCTGGCATTGTTGGTGGCCGAATCCATCGCAGTCATTCGAGCCGCATGCTCGGCCGCGACCGATTCCATCAGCGACCGGAAAAGCTGGATGGCCACATACTTAGGCAACAACGCCCGGAACAACTCTTGCGGCGGTTGTTCGTAGATATAATCCACCGGCGCGGTGCCGAACTGCCCTGCGGCTTGGTCCGCCGCAGAGTCTCCGTCGCGCATACCCACACCGGCGCTGATCGCGGCATCTTTTGCTTTCTTTTTTTCCTCCGGCGTCATTTCTTCGGCCATGCGAACTGCCGGCTCTCCAACTTGTTCGACGGGAAGAATCTGCTCGACCACCAGCCGCTGCGCGATCACCGACTTGAATTCGTTGAACACCACATAGACCGCGTCGATTTCTTCGCGCGTGTAGCGCGAGATCACAGCTTCCGCGAGCGCTCGCGCTTGCGCAAACTCCACCTTGCCGAGAATCCCGACGTGTTCGCCCGTGATTTGCACAACTGCGGCGCGTTCCGCCGGTGCAACTTCTGTTTCCAGACTCTCGTCCAGGTCGGCCAGACTGTGAGTCTGCACCTTCGCCGCGGGATAGCGGCGGCGCAGAAAGTCGCGCCCCTTGCGGCCGACGGCTTCGATGTCGATATTCTTTCCGACTTTCGATTCCAAGAACCGGCTTGCCGCTTTGTTTATATTGGCATTGAATCCGCCGGCCAAGCCCTTGTCGCCAGTGACCACAATCAGCAAAATATTTTTTTTCGGGCGCTGCGCCAGCAAGGGATGTTTGGGCTCACCGGTCTCCGGATCGTAAATCTCCGCGCGCGCCACTAAAGACTTCAACACATTCGTCAGCATCTGCGCGTAGGGACGCGCCGCCAGAGCGCGCTCCTGCGCGCGGCGCAACTTCGCCGCCGAGACCACTTTCATGGCCTTGGTGATCTGCCGCGTATTGATCACGCTGCGGATACGGCGCCGGATGTCGAGGATGTTGGCCATTGTCCGAGTTGCGAGTACCGAGTGTCGAGTCCCGAGTCAACGCTTCGCTCGGTACTTAGGTACTCGGTACTACTTCGCCACCGCTTCCCGCGAAGACACAAACTGCTGCTTCGCCTGCTTAATCACATCTGTCATCTGCGCCTTCAGTGCGTCGTCGAGAATCTTTTTCTCCATGATCGTGCGCAGCAGCCCGCCCTGCGTCGCGTCCACGTACTTGTAAAGTTCTTTTTCGAATTCGCGCACCTGGTTCACCGGCAGGTCGTCGAGAAATCCTCCGGTGCCAGCGAAGATGATCAGAATCTGCTTCGAGAACGGCAACGGTGAAAACTGGTTCTGCTTCAGCAGTTCGACCAGCCGTTGTCCACGGTTCAGTTGCGCCAGTGTGGCCTTGTCGAGGTCGCTGCCAAACTGTGCAAACGCGGCCAGTTCGCGGTACTGAGCGAGTTCCAGCTTCAGCGTTCCGGCTACCTGTCGCATGGCCTTGATCTGTGCACTACCGCCCACGCGGCTCACGGATAATCCTACGTTGACCGCGGGCCGAACGCCTTGGTTGAACAAATCGGTTTCCAGATAGATTTGACCGTCGGTGATCGAAATCACATTGGTCGGAATATAGGCGGAAACGTCGCCCGCCTGGGTCTCGATGATGGGCAGAGCAGTTAGAGATCCGCCGCCGTTCTTGTCACTGAGCTTAGCCGAGCGCTCCAGCAGCCGCGAGTGCAGATAGAACACGTCGCCGGGATAGGCCTCGCGACCCGGCGGACGCCGCAGCAGCAGGGAAATCTCGCGGTATGAGGCCGCATGTTTTGAAAGATCGTCGAAGATGACCAGCGCGTGCCGCTTGGTGTCGCGGAAATACTCTCCGATGGCGCACGCCGCGTAAGGCGAAATGTACTGCATGGGCGCGGGCTCCGACGCCGAAGCCGCCACGACGATGGTGTACTCCATTGCGCCGGCATCTTCCAGAATCTTCACCACCTGCGCGATCGACGAACGCTTCTGCCCGATCGCGTTGTAGATGCAGACCAGATCATTGCCCTTGCTGTTGATGATAGTGTCGAGCGCGACGGCGGTCTTGCCGGTCTGGCGGTCGCCGATAATCAGCTCGCGCTGTCCGCGGCCAATCGGGATCATGCTGTCGATGGCTTTGAGTCCCGTGGCCATCGGCTCACGCACTGGCTGGCGGTCGATGACGCCGGGGGCGAGCCGCTCCAGCGCAATGAATTTGTCGCTCGCGATGGGGCCCTTGTCGTCAATGGGTTCGCCGAGCGAGTTGACCACACGCCCGATCATGGCGTCGCCGACGGGCACGCTCATGATGCGCCCCGTACGCTTGACTTCGTCACCTTCCTTGATCTCGGTGTACTCGCCCAGCAAGACCACGCCGACCTGGTCTTCTTCCAGGTTCATGGCGATGCCGGCCACGCCGTGCGGAAAAGAAAGCAATTCGCCGGCCATGACCTTGTCCAATCCATACACGCGAGCGATGCCATCGCCCAGCGAAATGACCGTGCCGGTCTCGTCCACGGAGATCTTCGACTCGTAGTTCTCGATCTGCTCGCGGATCAGTTTCGTGATTTCGTCTGCCTTGATTTGTGCCATAAAATCAGCTCTTAAGCCTTTAGCTGTTAGCGCTTAGCTCCTGGCTGCTAGCCTTCACAGGCCAGAAATCAGTAGCTAGGAGCTAATCGCATCCTTCATCCTTTGCAACTGCCCTAATACCGAACCGTCGTAAATCGTGCTGCCCACGCGCACTACTGCGCCGCCTAGCAGCAAAGCATTTTGCCGGTACGAAGCGCGCACTCTCTTGCCGGTCAGCTTCTCGACTTGGGTTTCCAGGACTTGCTTCTCCGCCTCGCCCAATTCGCGGGAGCTAGTGATCTGTGCTTCTGCAAATCCCAGCCGCGCATCGAATTCCTTTTCCAGTTGCCGAATGATCGCGGCAAGAAACTGCACGCGGCGGTGGTCGATCAATACTGCGATCAGATTGCGCACCGGCTTTGCGATCTCGTAGCGTTGCGCGATCGCGTCCAGCACCCGGCGCTTCTGCTCGGCGGGAATAGCGGGATTCTCCCACACCCGCCGCAACTCGGAACTCTCCGCCAGCAGCGCTGCGATGCTGTCCAACTCGGAAACGGCGCGGCCCGCGTCGAGACGCGCGCCGAGAACCACATCAGCGAAGGCGCGGGCGTAGAGGCTGGCAACGGAAGCCATGTTTCAGCGCCCATCCTTTCGCGCGCTGTCTCCCGAACTTCCGGAAGATGGCCCGCCGGGCGCTGTCCCCAGTTGCCTGGCGAAACTGCGAACCAGGGCGTCGTCGGTAGCCGCGTCGACGTGAATCTGTTTCTGCGCCAGACCTACAGCCAAGTCGGCGGCGTAAGCCGTCAGTGCTCGGCGCGCCGCTTTGGCTGCCGCGGCAATTTCCTGTTCCGCCGATTGGACAATCTTCCGCGCATCTTCCTGCGCCGCCGACTGGATGCGCGCTTCTTCCGCCGCAGCTTCTTTTTCCGCATTGCCGCGCATCACGCCGATCTCGACATCGAGTTTCATTAAACGATTTTCAATGTCGCCCAGCCTGCGGCGCGCTTCCTCGCTGGCTTTTTGCGCCTCCTGCATCGCCCTTCGAATCGCAGTCGTACGGTCGCGGAACATTCCCGGCAGATACTTGCGGCCGGCCCATGCGAGCACTCCCGCGATCACAACAAAATTCGAGAGAACGCTCAACCAGTACGCGTGGCGCAGGCCGAGGCCGGTCCATTTCGCGATCAGCCGCACCGCGGCCGATTGTTTGAACTCGGCCATCTCGTCTGTTTCTTCGCCCGCGGCCTCGCGCGTTTCGTGAACCAGTTGGCGCGCGGTGCCTCCAGGTTGCTGGGTCTGGTGGTCGGCCTGCTTTTGCGGTTCCGGAGCGGCCTTCTGCTCTTGCGCGCGCAGCGTTCCCGCCGCGGCCGTCAGGCTCACCATCAACAGAGCCAGCACCCAGACACGCCCTCGTTTAGCCGTGGAAGTCATTTCCAGTCTCTTCCCGTGATCAGCGTCCCGCTCCCGCCGGTTCCAGCACACGACGGACAATTTCTCGCGCCAGCGCGGCCGCTTCTGCCTGCAGACCCTCCCGCGCCGCATCGCGATCCGTCTCGATCTCTTTTTTTGCATCTTGCAACTGCCCCTGCGCCCGGGTGCGCGCTTCGGAAAGCGCGCTGGCCCGCGCCTGCAATGCGACCTGCCGCCGCGCTTCCTGCGCGCGAAACACTGTGGCGCGCGCTTCGCGCAAACGCTGCTCATATTCCGAAGTGCGGGCTTCGGCCGCGGCAATGTCGGCGCGCGATTTCTCGATCGCCCCTTCGGTGCTGCTTCGCCGTTCCGCCAGCACCCGCTGCAAAGGCCGGTGCACGATGACGGAGTAGAGCGCGTAGAGCAGCGTCAGCAAAATTACTGTCGGGACTGCTCCGAGCAGTAATTCGCCTAGTTGGCGCAGCGTTTGATCCATCGGGTGAAGATCAAGACCAGGAAATGAGGGCTATGAAAACTGTTAAAGTTAACATCCGAAGGAGTTTATGTCAACGCACAAGGCTGCGGTCCCCCTTGCTTTTTGCCCAATCTTTTACTAAATTGGCCATTCGCCCGTCGCGAGTGCGGTGGTTCGGGTTACTCGATCCCAGGAGTCTTCATGAAGCGGAAGTGGTTCAGCCTTTTCACCCTGATTGCCGCCGCAGTGCTGCTGTTCAGCCTGGGCAGTTGCGCCCGTAACCAGCATCTGGTATCCATCGAAATCCAGCCTTCTGCAGGCGCCACCTTTGGCGCTGCCGATCCCAGCATTTACATCGACTTCCAGGCTTTCGGAACCTACATCCACCCTCCTCAGACGGTTAATATTACCAACCAAGTGGACTGGCAGTCGGATAACCCGCAAGTGGTGCAGGTCACGAGCTCCGGCGTGGTGTCGCCGAATATCAATTGCGGCATCGCTAATATTTTCGCCACTTTCACCGACAGTCCAAACGACATTGTCAGCAACTACGCCACTATCACTGTAGACGGCCCGGCCAGCTCCGGCTGTACGCCCGCCGGCCCTCAGCCTATACTCACGGTGACCGTGACCGGCACTACCAGCGGCAATGTCACCAGTTCTCCAGCCGGTATAAGTTGCAACACAGGATCTTCGTGTAGCTCACAGTTCACAACCGGCCAAACCGTCACCCTGACCGCGACTCCGGCCAGCGGTTTTCAGTCCTGGGACGGCTGCAACACGACAGACGGCGCAAGCTGCACTGTCTTTTTGGAGAACAGCACCACCGTCACAGCTACATTCAATTGATGTGCTGCAAGTGCGGCTGTGGGATTTCCGCTACTCGGCCTCACCCAGCAACCCGCCAAGCGTCGGCTTGTGCTTCTCCGGCTTCTTCTTTTTCTCGAGAACCACTTTCCCGGACGGCGGAGTGCCGATGCGCTCGCGCGCCAGCGCCTTCACCGCCTGCACCGCCCGAAATCGCTTCACTTTTTTCTTGCGCGCCATTCTCCTGCGAACCTCAACATTCATGTTGCCATAGCTTTGTCTGCAGCAAAACTGTAATAATCGTTCTTCGCGGTTGGATCCGGCCGCCGTGGCTGAAAAAGCGTATGACCGGCGAACGACCAACAACTGTTCTTAGCTTGCCCTGAGCTGAGCGAAGGGACCAACGACGATTTCATGGAAGAACGCGATTTTTTTGACGAACGGCAAGAAAAGAAGAATGCCACGCTGAACTGTCCACACTGCCAGCAGGCGGGCGAGTACGAGGTTACTTGGCTGGTGCGCACCAAGAAGCGCCAACTTCCCGGCCGCGCCGACGAGCGTGACCGCGCCCGCTTCGCCAAAGCCCGCTCCTACATGCTCCGCAAAGATGACGTGATGGCCTGCAAGAATCTGCGCTGTCGCAAACGCTTCGAGATCTCCGGCGTGCAGTCGGTAGTTTTCACCGAGTGAGCCGTTGCCAATTAGCGGTCGGCCGTTAGCGACAAACTCTGCTCGCAGGCGGAGCGTCCGGTGCCTCTCGCTTCGAGCCAGTAAGAGGAGAATGATTCCCGGCAGGCCCCGAACCGCTCCATCTCAACGGCAAGTGCGATGCTAACGGCTGGCCGCTGATTTATACTGGCAGGTTTCCTGCTGGCCTCGGAAGCCACAGGTAAGGAGTCCTGTTTTGAAGATTCTGGTTTGCATGAAGCAGGTGCCGCAGAAAGACGCGCCGCTCAAGCTCAACGAAACCGGTACCTGGATCCGCGAAGATGTTTCGTACGAAGTGAACGAGCCCGATGCATTCGCTCTCGAAGAATCGTTGCGCCAGAAAGAAAAGCATGGCGGAGAAGTCGTGGTCATCACCTCCGGCCCGGCCCGCTCACAGCAAGTGTTGCGCGAAGCCCTGGCCAAGGGTGCCGATCGCGCCATCCATCTCGAAGACAATGCCTTCGTCGGCCTCGACGCCTTCAATACCGCCAAAGCCTTCGCCGCCGCCATCAAAGATGAAAAATTCGATCTGATCTTCACTGGGCTGCAATCCGACGATTACGGCTACGCACAGACCGGAGTCATCCTGGCCGAGTTGCTGGGCTGGCCGCACGCCACCATCATCATGCAGATCGAAAAAACCGACAGCGGCATTAAGGTGAAGCGCGAACTCGAAGCCGGATTCTTCCAGTTCGTCGATATGTCACTGCCAGCCGTACTTACGATTCAATCCGGCATCAACAAGCTGCGCTACGCCACGCTGATTGGCATCAAGAACGCCAAGAACAAACCGCTGCGGAAAGTGGCGCTCGCCGAAGTGCAGTCCGCCATCGGCGAGAATTTGCAAAAGATCGAACGCCTCTACGTGCCGCAGAAAACGAAGAAGACCGAGCACATCGAAGGCACGCCGTCCGAGATCGCCAAGAAACTGGTCGACAAACTGCGCAACGAACTGCGCGTGCTGTAAAAGAATTTTTGGGTTGGTTAAGATCCATGCGGTGGACAGCCGCCCTCGGCTGTCCAGCCGAGCGAAACTCGGCCGTGTCTCGCTGAGAACCGAGAACTGTTTCTATGCCCGATACCATCTTAGTCGTCGTCGAACAACGCGAAGGCAAACTCAACCGCGTCTCCTGGGAGACCGTCACTGCCGGCCAGGCGATCGCCGCGGCCACAGGCTGGACGCTCGAAGCCGCGGTAGTCGGCAGCAGAGCTTCCGCGATCGCCGCGGAAGTTGCCGCGAAAAAAGTGGCGAAGGTCTATGCCGTCGAATCGCCGAAGCTCGAACCTTACACGCCTGACGCTTTCGCCGCCGCGCTCAAACACGCTATCGCCGCGAAACATCCGAAGCTCGTTCTCATGCCGCATACCTATCAGGTGCGCGACTTCGTCCCCAAGCTGGCTACGGCCATGGGACGCACCGTTATCAGCGACTGTATTGGCTTTAAGCACGAGAACGGAAAGCTCGTCTTCACTCGCCAAATGTTTCAGGGCAA
Organism: Acidobacteriaceae bacterium; assembly: GCA_003156805.1. Classification (GTDB taxonomy): domain Bacteria; phylum Acidobacteriota; class Terriglobia; order Terriglobales; family Acidobacteriaceae; genus Sulfotelmatobacter. Next base: position 8,196 of record PMHV01000021.1, read on the forward strand.
GTTCGCCGCCGATGTGAGTTTCGCGAGCGATGCACCGTGGTTCGCGACTTTCCAGAACGGAGCTTTTCGCGGAGACAAGGCCGAAGCGGGCGCCAGCGTAGCGCCGGTCGAAACGATCAATGTCGACATTGCCGACAACGTCATCCGCAATAAGCCGCAGGAAGTTTTCAAAGAAGCCAAGCAAGCCGTCGATCTCACGCAGGCCGAAATTATTGTCTCGGTTGGCCGCGGTATCAAAGAACAGAAAAATATCGAGATCGCCAAGCAGCTTGCCGACGCTCTTGGCGGCGATCTCGCCGCCTCGCGTCCGATCTGCGATAACGGCTGGTTGCCCATGGACCGCCAGATTGGGTCTTCGGGCCAGACCGTCGCGCCCAAGCTTTATCTCGCGCTCGGCATCAGTGGCGCGATTCAGCACATCGTCGGCATGAAGGGCTCGCGCACGATTATCGCCGTCAACAAAGATTCCGAAGCGCCGATATTCGAAATCGCCGACTACGCGATCGTAGGGAATCTCTTCGACATCGTCCCGCCGCTGATTGAAGAAGTAAAGAAGGCGAAAGCGGGAAATTAACTCGTACGACTTGAAGTTCTTTGATCCGCGTTCGCTCGCGTGAATCTGTGGCGCAGAAGTTGTTCCGCTGATTGCTAAATGCTGATCTTCCGCAAACCGATCGAAGGTATCGACCGCCCGCAAATGCCGGCCGACGTTGTCATCGTCGGCGGCGGGCCGGCGGGCATGGCATGCGCGCTACGGCTGTCGCAGCTCATTGATGTGCACAATGCGAAAAATCCCGAGTCTCAGCGTAGCAAAGAAAACATCTACGTACTCGAGAAAGCCCGCGAGATCGGACAGCATTGTCTCTCCGGCGCGCTGCTTGATCCGCGTTCCATGCGCGAACTGCTTCCCGGATTTGAAAAAGAAGCTCCACTCGACGCCGAAGTCACCAAAGAAGCCGTTTACTTCCTCACCGAGAAGAGCAAGTTCAAACTCCCCATCACGCCGCCGCCGCTACGCGACCATGGCAACTACGTGATCTCGTTGAATCGCTTCGTGAAGTGGCTGGGTGGCAAAGTGGAAGAGACTGGCATCACCATCTTCACTGGATTCGCGGGCTCCGAGCTTCTATTCGACGGCAACCGCGTGACCGGCGTCCGCACGGACGACAAGGGCGTCGACAAAGAAGGCCACCAGAAATCGAACTTCGAGCCCGGCTACGATCTGAATGCTAAAATCGTCATCCTCGCTGAAGGACCGCGCGGATCGCTAACCAAGCAGCTCGTTCAGAAATTTGATCTTGCGAAAAACGCCAACCCGCAAACCTACGGCGTCGGCATCAAGGAACTTTGGGAAGTTCCTTCCAGCCGCATCGCGCCGGGCGAAGTGATCTACACCATGGGCTGGCCGCTCACCACCAAAGAATACGGTGGCGCTTGGATTTACGGCTCGAAAGACAACATCGTCTCGCTCGGCTTCGTCACCGGACTCGACTACGCCGACCCGCGCCTCGACCCGCAGCGCGTGCTGCAAGATTTCAAACAACATCCTTTCGTCACGAAACTGCTCGAAGGCGGCAAGATGATCCGCTACGGCGCCAAGTCGCTGCCTTACGGCGGCTGGTGGGCGATTCCGCCGGTCGCCGGCAATGGATGGATGATCCTCGGCGACTCCGCCGGCTTCGTGAACTCCGCTCGTCTCAAGGGAATTCATCTCGCCATCAAGAGCGGAATGCTCGCCGCCGAGACCGCTTTCGAGGTTCTGAGAAACGACGCGCTGAAGAAAGACGATTCGTCGGCTGCCACGCTCGGCGACTTCCAGAAAAAAGTCGAATCCAGCTGGATCAAAGACGAACTCTGGAAGGTCCGCAACATGCACCAGGGCTTCGCGCGCGGATTCTACGCTGGCATGTTTCACACCGCGCTCCAGATGGTCACGGGTGGACGCGGCCTGCGCAACCGCTATCCCGCGAAAGCCGGCTACGAGCACATGCGCAAGCTCGCAGCCCTGCCCGCAGACGGCGGCGCCGAAGCCCATCTGCTCGGCCCCGCCAAAGGCGACGGCAAACTCACCTTCGACAAGCTCACCGACCTCTACCACTCCGGCACCAAGCACGAAGAAGACCAGCCCTCGCACCTGGTCATTCACGACACCAACATCTGCAACACGAGATGCGTGAAGGAATTCGGCAGCCCCTGCCAGAATTTCTGCCCCGCCAACGTTTACGAAATGGTCGACGACGCCACTCAACCCAGCGGCAAGCGCGTCAGCCTGAACCCTTCGAATTGCGTCCACTGCAAGACCTGCGACATCGCCGACCCTTACCAGATCATCACCTGGGTCCCCCCAGAAGGCGGCGGCGGCCCGAATTATGACGGGATGTAAGCCCGTGGCACAACGTTCCTGTCTCGAAAGTGTCCGTGCCACCGATTCACGCGGACAGGTGCGGATCAATTCGGGAAAATCCTCCAACTCGAAACCGCTAAGACCAAGCTGCGAATCCCTCCCAGGCCTTACAATCTTGGCCAGATGTTTCTTCGGGTCCTTGGTAGGTGGTCATGTCCTATACCAAGACGATTGTGTGCCTGGCTAATTCACGCAAACTTGCCGGACGTTGCGTAGCCGGCAAAGAGTGGGATGGGCGCAACCTGGGCGCTTGGTGCCGTCCGGTAAGTGCGCGGGACCGCGGCGAACTGACCGCGGAGCGCTGGTATTCCAAGACGTGGCGCGATCCCCAATTGCTGGATTTAATTGAAGTGGGCTTGCTGGGGCCGCGGCCGTCGGCTTTCCAAACCGAAAATCACTTGGTGGATACGACCGTGCGATGGAAATATGCCGGGCACGTTTCGGCGCGGCAACTGGTGCACGCTCTCGACAAGCCCACGGGGCCGTTGTGGGCCAACGGGGAGTCGACCGGGAACGGCCTCAACGACAAAGTTTCGGCAGCAGTTGCGGAGCGACAGCAAAATTCTCTTATCTTAGTACAGCCGGAACTTTTGACGATCACGGTGGGCACCGAAGGCGCGGATGTTGGAAACCCGAGGCGGAGAGTTCGAGGGCATTTTTCTCTGGCCGCGCACGATTACGTTCTGGCCATCACCGATCCCATCGTCGAAAAATAGATCATGTCGAACTCCGACGGCTTCAGCCGCGAGTTGCAGAACCCAATTCTGTGTATTAGCCTCAGTGAAAAGTACAACAAAACGCCTGTTACAAGCTCATTGCCGGCGTGATGCGCGTTTATCCATGACCGTTTTTCATGACCGTTCACTCATGACGAAGACCGTTTACACGATTGGACATTCGAACGGCACCGCTGAGCGCCTGCTGGCACTGCTGAACCAGCACGGCATCGCCATTATCGCTGACGTTCGCTCCCAGCCCTACAGTCGTTTCAATCCTCAGTTCAATCGCGAGGAATTGGCCAGCGTTCTTAAGACTTCCGGGCTGGAGTACGTTTTTCTCGGCCGCGAGCTTGGGGCCCGGTCAAACGACCCCGCCTGCTACCGGGAGGGTCGGGCGCAGTACTCTCTGATTGCCAGGACTCCGGTTTTTGAACGGGGCATCGAGCGTTTGCGGGCGGGGATGGAAAATCTTCGGGTCGCGATCCTGTGCGCCGAGAAAGAACCACTCAGCTGCCATCGGTCGATACTGATCGGCAGATATCTTCACGAAAGAAGCTTCGACGTCCGGCACATCCTCGAAGACGGCAGTCTTGAGGATCATGATTCCTCGCTCCTCCGTCTCCTGGCTTTGCACGGCATGCAGGAAAGCAATTTGTTCTACACCAAAGACGAGCTTGTGGCGATCGCCTACGAGAGGCAAGCGGAGCAAATCGAGTACGCCGCGAGTCAGGTATCGCAAAATCAGCTTTCGCAGCCAGCTTAGTCCAGGAAGGCCTCGTCCATGAACGTCTTTACAATCGGATTTACCAGGAAATCCGCGCGGGAGTTTTTTGACAAGCTGCGGCGTCCTGGCCTCAAGCGCCTGATTGACGTCCGGCTCAATAACGTCTCGCAGTTGGCCGGGTTCACGAAGCGGAACGATCTTCTTTTCTTTTGCGAAGCCATACTTTCTATCGGATATCTGCACCTGCCGGAACTCGCGCCGACCCAATCCATGCTCAACGAGTATAGGAAAAACGCCGGCGCCTGGCTCGACTATGAAACTAAGTTTCTTGCTCTTATGGTGGATCGTAAGGTAGAAGATAATATCGATCAGGAGTTGATTGACGGCGGTTGCCTGCTGTGCAGCGAGGCAATACCGGAGAATTGCCACCGGAGGTTGGTGGCGGAGTATCTAAGAGGCAAATGGGGCAACCTTGAAATCGAACATATATTGTAGAACGTTCTCCCTTCTGTTCCTTGCCGTCTCCGCCCTGGCTCAGCAACCGGCCCAGCCCGCGCCCCAGGCGCAGCCCAGCATCCCGTCCAGCGGATTCCCCGGCCTTGACCAATACCGGGCCTCACGCATCGCGGTCTTCACCAATGATTTCGGCCAACTGGCTCGCTATCGCGACGCCAACGCCGCCCTCCAGGCTCCCGCGCCCGGTGAGAGCTGCGTCGTCTTTTTCGGCGACTCCATCACCGACATCTGGCACCTCGACGAATATTTTCCCGGCAAGCCCTACATCAACCGCGGCATCGGAGGCCAAACCACGCCCCAAATGCTCGTCCGCTTTCGCCAGGATGTGATCGATCTTCATCCCAAGGTCGTCATCATTCTGGCGGGCACCAACGATATCGCCGGCAACACCGGGCCCATGCGGCTTGAAGACATTGAGGCCAACTACGCCTCCCTGGCTGAACTCGCGCGCGCGCACGAGATCAAAGTGATCTATTCGTCGGTCCTGCCTGTGCACAACTACATGCCCCGGTCGCAGGATGCTTTTGCGCAACGCTCTCCGGAGAAGATTCTGGACCTGAACCGCTGGCTGAGGGATTACTGCGCGTCCGCATCTAGCGCGTGCCTCTATCTCGACTACTTCAGCGCGATGGTCGACGACAAGGGCTTGATGAAGAAAGATCTCGCCGACGACGGCCTGCACCCCAACGCGGCGGGATACAAGATCATGGTCCCGCTGGCCGAAGCGGCGATCGAAAAGGTGCTGGCCGGGAAACCTTGAAACTCTGACCTTGAAACGCTTTTCGCCTCCAGAAGCCCTATAATCTGACTGTATGGTTTCCGACCGCCTTGGCCTTCGGGCACACCCAGGCTGCGGCGGCGAGGGATATGGTTCTCTCGCGTCCTTCGCGTGATCTTTGCGTCCTTTGCGGTTAAGAGCTTTTAACCGCAAAGTTCGCCAAGGAATCGCAAAGGTCGCGCAGAAGAGTTTCCCGAGGGTGCGAGCAGAAACGCCCGCGCCTCCCGCGCTCCGCAAGGAGCGCACTTGGAAAGGAAATAGCTGCCGGGATTGCGCCGCCTGTTTTGCACTCCTTTCCAGAACAGTTCTTAGCGTTTGCCTTTTGGCTGTTAGGTCTTGGCTCAACCGGAGCGAGGAAGCCACGGCATGTGAGCTAAGAGCCAACGGCTAAGAGATAGAAGCTTGCCCCTCACCGACAAATTCGGCCGCGCCATCACCGACCTGCGGATATCCATCACCGACCGCTGCAACTACAAGTGTGTGTATTGCCGCACCGGCAACGAAGGCGCGCTCTACGGCGACCTTCCCTTCTCTGATTATCTGCGCATGGCACGCGTGCTGGTCGGCATGGGGATTACGAAAATCCGCCTTACCGGCGGCGAACCACTTCTGCGCAAAGGCGTCGTCGAGTTCGTCCACAACCTCGCCCAACTCCGCACGCCCAACGGAAACGGTTGCGGTGATCCTGTCGACATCGCCCTCACCACCAACGGCCATCTTCTCGCCGACCTCGCGCAGCCGCTCAAGAATGCCGGGCTTATCCGCGTTACCGTTTCCATGGACGCCGTCGATCCCGACCGCTTCACCCGCATCACGCGCGTGCCCAACGGATACGATCACGTCCTCGCCGGCATTCGCGCCGCACGCCGCGCCGGTCTGTGGCCCCTGAAAGTGAACTGCGTGCTGATGCGCGGCTTCAACGAAGACCAGATCATTCCCTTCGGAATGTTCGCCCGCGAAGAAGGCGTCACCGTGCGCTTCATCGAATTCATGCCGCTCGAAGAAGACCGCACGTGGTCGCCCGCGACGGTAGTCACGCTCGACGAAATCCTGGCCCGCATGGGCGAGTACCGGCCGCTGGTCGAAATTCCGCACGCGCGCTCTGAAACCGCCCGCCGCTACCGCTTCGACGACGGCGTCGGCGAAATCGGCATCATCGCGCCGGTGTCGCATCCTTTCTGCGGACACTGCAGCCGCATCCGCATCACCAGTGACGGGAAGATCCGCACCTGTTTATTTTCGGTATGGGACCATGATCTCCACGCCCAAATGCGCCGCGGCGTCAGCGACGAAGAGTTGGCCGATTTCATCCGCGGAGTCGTGCAGAAAAAAGAAGAGCGCCACCACATCGGCGAGCCGGATTTCGTGCCCGCGTCAAGGACGATGGTGCACATCGGGGGATAGTTTCGAAGAGTGTTCAGTATGAAAAGGATCGACAAGTTTTCCTTCGGTATTAGGGATGTTGGTGGCAACGCTCCTGACCTGGAATGCTTACTATTCCAACTCTCATCCAGGTGCAGCTAAAATCAGCGGATCTGTTTTCTTCATTCTATTTCCCCCATCGATTGGTCTCATGACGACCGAGAGCGCCAGCAAACCGGAACAGATCATGATCATTGTTCTACTTGTGATAGGGAATGGCGGCATTTATTGGCTCATATCCTTCTTGGTTCGAAGACTGAGGGGGCTGGCGGAGGAACCATGAAATTCGGACGGGCAGCGGCGTCGGCAAGATGAAAATTCTTGCAGATTTACTCTGCCGCGTTTCAACCGTGATCGTTCTATCCGTTGGCGATGCTCAATTCGGCTTTGCCGGAGGCGCAGCATGGCTGGAGGCCGTTGCTGGCGCGATGGCTGGGGCGATCAGCGGAATCTCAAGCGTACCGGCCTTGCCCGACGCCGAATCGTAGCCGCCGGAGCGCAGGTAGGCGCTGCCCCGGGGCGCATCGATCTCCAGATGCAACTGGAGCCCCACTTGCTCGAAGGCTGCGTAGCGCTCAGGGTTCAAAGAAAACTCCATCTCTCTTACCATCCAGTTCATGGGGTGGCCGTAGTGGTCATAGGCCACAAGCGTCAATTCAAGGCTACCGTGACGAATCCCGTCTGAAGTGGCTCCGAGTTTCAGGTCCTTTTCCTTGATCGCAAAATCCACACCGAAGCGAGTAAAAAGCCCTTCAAATTTCGCGTTGTCGCCAGCCCGTGGGGCCTTCGGGTCAGGCTGGGGATTCGACGGCACCACGCTCATCAGATAGACAATCTGGGCGAAATCAGGCATGCCCAGTGCCATGAGCGGCTGCAGAGGATCGGTGGCTGGCTTTTGCCCGATCGCAGGCGCCGTATTGGTATCGTCGGTGTTGTAGCCCCGGCGGTAGGCGAGGTTGTAGTTTCCCTGCGCGAGCTTCACCTGGATGCGGCGATACCTTCCGTCCATGTTCGCGTCGGCCGGCGTGTAGTCCAGCGTATAGTAGCGGGCGCCGTTGTGCATGGCGCGAGACAGCGCATCGTCCAGTCCATTGGTGTTGTAAAAGGCTTCGCCGCCGGTGTCCTTCGCCATTTCGTCCATAGTGGCGTGGTCGCCGTTGCGCTGACCGATGTCTCTCTGGAGGTCCTTTACCTGAGCGTGAGTGGCTTGCTGTGCCGTCGCGTTCACATTGGTGGGCAGGCTGCTGGCGTCGTACAGGGAATAGAGCAAGCCGCCAGCCTCGACCGGATAGATGGCCACCTGCGCCTTGGTCAGTTGGTCGGCGGTCTTCCGGATTTCTTCGGCGTTTGGGTTCTCTAGAGAAGGCTGAAAAATGTTGAATGGGAAACCACCGGAAAACCAGATCACATTCTTGCGCCCGGGAAAGCCGCCCAGGTAGAGCGCGAGTTGCTGCAGTTGGAAAAGCGTGTCTGCGACGCGGCTGTTGGTCTGGAAGGCGTTGGTCTCAGCCATGAATTGCCGGAGCGCGTCGATGGAGGCCGGCGACGCATAGCCACTTTCCATTTGTCCGAGAAGTTGCTGGTTCGCATTGATTTCAGCGCTCGAACGGAGCAGCGGTGACGCCTGTGGGCCTGATTTCTTGTCGTTGAGCGCTGCCAACAATAAGGCGGGATCGGTTGTGAATCCCTGGATGAGGCGCAGCCGCGACGACAAGGTGAAGATGGCGAGGCGCGTGCCAGGGTGAATGCCGGCCAGGTAGTCGATCATCTTTTTGTGGACATACGACTGATCCTGCAAGGGCGTGTTGAGCGCATCCAACAACAGCACGTTAAGTGAGTCCGGCGTGTCGGTTCGCGGAAGATTGCTGAAGGTGTTCGGCGGCAAAGATGGTGGCTTGGTCGCGGCGGGCGCCGCGCCGGTGCGTTCTTCAAAAAACGAAACCGTCTGCGGTTGGCCGTCTTCCAAAACCTGAAAATCTTCTTTATGCAAGCCCTGGACCGGCTCATCGTTGCGGTCGGTCACAACTACGTCCACAACAACAACCCGCGCGCTGGCCTTGAAAGTCGGGCGAACATCGGTGGAGTCAGGCGTTGAAGTTTGGGATTGGAGCGAAGCCACAACCATGGACGAAAGAACCAGCCAGAACAGCCAGCGTCGGCCCGGGAGCACAACATTCTCCTTAAAACACTTCGCTACAGCATAATGTTAACAAGAATCCGGAAACCTGTCCGCAGAGAACAGAATCATCGGCTGGAGGCCGTTATTGAGTCGAGGAGGACGGCAGACCTGCCAATTTGTTATCAATCCTGCAAAGGAAATAGGCCACGAAATCAAACTCCTCATGGAATGCCGGAGCGGACACCTTCTTGTTGAAATCCGAATAGACCAATATCGAAGGAATCTTGTCTGCCCGGAACAGCAGCGTATTCGCAACCGCTATGGGCGAGGGCGGTTCCTCCATCGGAATCCCTAGCAGGTGAGCCGCAAAAAACGCTTCGGATTCCAGCAGTTTGTTCCTCGCCGTCCGCTCCCGGCCTTTCGCAGAAACCAATGACGCGGGGACCGTGTAGAACCGCGGCGCTGTGAGCCCGAGGCTATCCAACACAACAATCGCTTTCGGCGGCTGCCGGTGATTGTTCCGGACGCCGTCGATAAATTCCTTCTCTCCGGCACTCCCGTCGAGTTCAACGAAGATAAATGTATGCTGCCTGGGCTGGGCTTGAAGCGCGTTGTAGAGCATCGGCAGCATTACTGCCTCGCTCCAACCCTCACCAGTTATATCGCGACGACGCTCGTACCGGGCAGCAACAAGTATCCGTTCGCTATCTTTCCCGGGCAGGACGCACATCAGGTTCTTACGAATGTGCTTAGGGATGGTTTGCTCTTCCATCAACTTTGAAGTGCAGTGAAGGTCCGCGAAGTATTCGCGCAAATGCGCATATCGGCGATCGTCGCCGTCAGGAACCTGGAGCAGCATTGCGTCTGCTCGTTCCGGCCGCAGTTCCCAAAAAGCCGGCGCGCTACTCTGCGCGATTCCCATATCTGCCGGGAGAAAAAGTAGCAGCAGCATTAAGACTGAACGCCAAAAGCTAACCGCAACCTCATGCGGATGCGGCATCGAAGGTCATCCTCCAGGCTCACTGGGATCAGGCAACCCCAGCCGCTGCTCCGGCTGATTGTATTCCGCGATTGAACCGCCTCGCAATGCGAGATAGCCTCCAGTTCCTCTGCATGTAACATCAAGGCGTGAACACCCGCTTGGTTGTTAAGATCATCTCGATTTCCCTTCTGCTCAGCGCCATCAAGGGAACGCAGGCTCAGACCGGCGACTATCTCGGCTTCGACCGCAACACCTACCCCGGCGACGCCAACCTCAAAGCTCTCCACCAGACTTTCTCCTACACCGGCTACTGGCTCAATCACCCTCCCGGCGAAAAAACGAACACCTGGGCCGGCCACCGTGCCGCCGTCGAATCTGCCGGGTTCGGCTTTCTCGTGCTCTTCAACGGACGCCTCTACGCCGAACTGAAGTCCGTGGCCAACGCCACGCGTCTCGGCCAGTCCGACGCGCAAGCCGCCGAATCAGCCGCTCGCCGCGAAGGTTTTCCCGTGCACACCGTCATTTTCCTCGACCAGGAGCAAGGCGGACGCATGTTGCCCGAGCAAAAAGCCTACATCTACGCCTGGGTTGACGCCGTCACCGCCGCCGGATTCCGCGCCGGCATCTACTGCTCCGGCATCGCAGCCACCGACGATAACAACATCGTCACGGCTGAAGACATTCGCCAAAACGCCGCTGGAAGACAAATCACCTACTGGGCCATCAACGATTCCTGCCCGCCCGCGCCCGGCTGCGCTTTTCCAAAGAGCCCGCCAAGCCCCGCCCAGAGCGGCGTCCGCTTCGCCGAAGTCTGGCAGTTCGCGCAATCGCCGCAGCGCAAAGAGGTCGCCGCTCACTGCTCCAACTACAATCGCGACGGCAACTGCTATCCGCCGGGAATTTCCCCCGCGCAACAACTCCATGTAGACGTGAACACAGCCACCAGCCCGGACCCCTCCAATGGCAGATCCCACTGACCCGTGTGGCGCGGACATTCCTTCGGCTTGTTCAGGGCGGTGTTCTCGCCCGTCACCGAGCGCAGCGAGGCGATTTTCAAGCGGAATCTGCGTGCGGTTTACGTTGTGCTTTCGCGCGCTTGTGCCTGTTTCGTGAGAGAATAATTAGAGAATTCTAATGATTGAGAGAGACTGACCCTCGTAGATCGCACCCCGATCGCAGATCTTTCTAGGACGCATAATTTCACCTGGAGGATCTGTGCAGATCAAGTCCATTCGTCGCCGCTTCCCCGTGTTCTTCGTCCTGTCGGCCTTAGCGGTCGCTGTCGGCCTCACCACGGGGTGCGGCTCCAGCGGGAGTATGTCTCATTCGACAGGTCCAGTCTTGAGCGGGAACACATCGGTCACCCTGTTGCTCTCGAGCACCGCGAATGATCAGTTATCTCAATTCAACATCGACTTCAACAGCATCACTTTGACCAGTCAGTCGGGTAAGACGGTCAACTTGTTCAGCCCGGCCATACCCCCGTTCCCCGAATTCATTCATCTAAATGGCACCGGCGAGCCGCTGGTGACGGTCAGCGTCCCGCAAGACGTCTACACCGCGGCCACCGCGACCATCGGAGGCTCCCAATTCACCTGCGTGTCGCTCGATCCATCTGGTGGGCTTGACACCAGCACGTTTTCGATCCTGGGAACCCAGCCCTCGACCTTGATGCTGTCCTCGCCGATTACGATCACCGGAACGGCCATGGGCTTGTCGCTGGATCTACAGGTGGGGCAATCGGCGACCTTCTCGAACTGTGAGGGCGGTGCCCTTACGACCTACTCGATAACACCGACGTTCAACGTCAGCCCGGTAGTCATCTCCTCCCAGCCCACAAGTGTTGAAAATGGCAAAGCGGACGGCATCGACGGACAGATTTCTTCTGTCAGCAACGGCGGCAACAGCTTCAGCTTGCTGACCACCGACGGCACCACCTTGCCGATCAATTCCAGCGGCAGCACGGTGTATCAAGGCATCACTGACTTTTCCGCGCTCGTCGCCGGCATGGCCGTGGATATGGACGCGGCCATCCAAACCGATGGCTCGCTGCTGGCGACGCGGGTCGCGGTGCAAGACACGGACACGACCACTCTGAGCATAACGAGCGGTCCGCTGCTGTACGTCGCGGCTTCTTTGCCCGCCTTAACCACTCTCGGGCGCGAACAACAGGGCTACTTGTTCACGGGCATCCAGCTTAACGGCGGACAATATTACAGCTTCGGTAGCGCCGTATTCCAAACCTCAGGTCAGTTCGCAAACTTAGGGAATCTCCCATTCCCCGCCAGCTTCAATGCCAGCAATATGCTCGACGGCCAGAACGTTTACATCACTTCTCATGCGACCGTCGTCGACGATGGTCCTACCTACGTTCCCGCGGCTACAGTCACGCTGATGCCGCAAACCATCAACGGGACCATTGCCGCCGTTGCCAACAACGGCGGCTTTGCCACCTACACGGTTGCGCTTGCTCCTTACGACCTCATCCCCGCTCTCGCCGTGCAGCAGGGACAAACCACTCTCCTGGGCGATCCAAGCAACGTCGTGGTCTATGTTGACAGCAACACGCAGATGCTTAACACGAAGGCACTGGCGGCGGGCAGCGTCCTGCGCTTCAATGGACTGCTCTTCAACGATAGCGGCACCCTCCGCATGGATTGCGGCCAGGTGAATGACGGAGTAACAGAGTAGACGGAAACTCAACAGTCTCGTTGGCCGTTAGCCGCTGGTGGTTGCGCGCGAGTCATGTGGGGACAGCCGCCTCGGCGGGACAGCCGAGCGCGGANNGGCAAGGACCGGGTGCAGATCCAGACCGCCGACGACGAAGCGGCCATCGGCCAAACGGCGCGCCCACACAATGCGGTAGAATGAATGTTTAGCGATCCCCCTATGTCCTCGCGCACCTTCACTCTCGACGAAGCCCAGTCGCTGCTTCCCGTGCTTGAATCGCTTCTGCGCGGCGCCATCCAATGCAAGAAGGGGATCGAAGAGTTCGAGGACGAGCAGCAGGCGCTGCAGCAGCGCATCTTCGTCAATGGCGGCACCTTCGTCGACGTCGCCCCTTTCGCCCGCCGCAAAGCCGGGCGCGTGAAGGCCGAACAGCGCGCCAAAGACGCTCTCGCCGAAATCGATTCCATCGGCGTGCAGGTCAAAGACCTCGATATCGGCCTGCTCGATTTCCCCTGCGAAATCGAAGGCCGCGTCGTCCTGCTCTGCTGGAAGCTGGGCGAGCATGCCATAACCCACTGGCACGGTACCGACGAAGGTTTCTCGGCCCGCAAGCCCATCGACGAACGCATCGCACGATCCAAGCGAACCAACTGACGAACTGAAGAAGCGGGCGTCCCACCCCAGAGCTAAGCAGCACATTTCCAACAACTTTTCCCCCAGCAACATACATCGAAGACCGGGGTTCATATGGACCGGGGTTCATATGGGAAAGAACGCGTCCCCGGCCGATTGCAATGGCAAAAGGCCAAATCAGCGTTCGACGTAGAATCAACTTCCCTGCTCGCTTCGCCGTTCTTGGGGCCGGCGCGCTGGGGCAAAGGAAACTTCCATGAAAGTTACGAAAAGCCGTTCCGTCTGTTTATTTCTGGTTGCAGCTTTTCTGCTCACGATCCCCGCCCTTTCGCCGGCGCAGATCGCGGTTGGCATTTCGGTCCGCATCGGTCCGCCCGCGCTGCCGGTTTACGAGCAGCCTATCTGTCCCGCCCCTGGCTATCTATGGACGCCCGGCTATTGGGCCTGGGACGACGACGGTGGCTACTACTGGGTGCCCGGCACCTGGGTGGTTGCGCCCGTCGGCATGTTGTGGACGCCCGGCTATTGGGGATGGAACGCCGGCTTCTATGGCTGGAACGCCGGCTACTGGGGACCGCACATCGGTTTCTACGGCGGCATTAACTACGGCTTCGGCTACGGAGGCGTGGGCTTCGGCGGCGGCGAATGGCGCGGCGGCGCATTCTTCTACAACACCGCCGTCATGCACGTCGACACCGTCCACATCACCAACGTCTATGTCAACCGCACCGTCATCGTCAACAATGAGTCTCACGTCGCGTTCAACGGCGGCGAAGGCGGAATAGCGGTTCGCCCCACCGCACAAGAAGAAGCTTACTCTCGCGAGCCGCATCAGGCTCCTGTGGCGGCGCAGGTTCAGCAGGCACACGCTGCCAGCCAGAACCGCGCCTTGTTCGCGTCAGAAAACCATGGCCGTCCGGCGGTGGCCGCCACCGCGCGTCCCGGCGATTTCAAGACAGGCGTAGTCACCGCCAAAGCCGCTGGAGCTCCCTATCACGCGCCCGCCATCTCGCCCAAAGAGGCACGCGGTCCCGCGCCGGCGGAATCAAGACCAGCCGAGTCAAGACCGGCCGAATCAAAGCCGGCGGAATCGAGACCCGGCGAAGCCAAGCCCGCTGGAGCAGCACATTCAAACGTCGCCCGTCCCTTCACTCCGCCCAGCAAGAGCAATCCTCCGAAGAGCAAGGCTCCGGAGAACAACAGCCGGCCGAGTCAGCCCCAAGCCAGCCGCCCGTCCGGAGAGTCACATCCGACGGCCCACACCGCGCCGGCACCAAAGGAAAGTGCGCCGCGACCGCAGCCGAAAGCCGAACCCGCACGTTCCGAAACCGCGCCGCGCGCTGAGAACCCCCGTCCGCAGAGCGAGCCGCGTCCACAGAAGGAAGCGCATCCGCAAAGCGCGCCGAAGGCCAAGCCTGCTCCGGCGCCCAAATCCAAGCCACCGAGTGCGCCGCACGAGGAGAAGCACGACAAGGGTCGGTAATGTTCGAGGACGCAACAACCTGAGGACAGGTGAACGATCGAATGGCCGGTGGCTGGTTTCGGCATCGGCCATTTTTTTCGTTCTCGATCCTCCGTTCTTCCCAACCGTTCGGCATTCGGACATCGGCATATCCGAAGTCCAAGATCGAAGGTCGATGGTCCGAGGCCTGAGGTCCGAGGTCTGAGGTCTGAGGTCTGANNAGGTCTGAGGTCCGAGGTCCGACTCTCCGTTTTCCCCTGCAAGCCCGTCGCGTTCCGGCGTTCTTACCCGAGAGCGAGGCGTTAGCCGCGCTGGTTCCGCGCGTTGCACGAAAGGGCAGTTAGGCGCTTGCCGTGGAATCTTCTCTGCTACAATTTTTTACAACCGTCGTCGTACAGAAATCGTATTGTAGAAACGTAGCTCGCTACGTCTTCCGGGTGACAGCGGAGGGTGCCGGGCGGCGGGTCACTTAGGAACAAGTGCGTTCGCACCGAGGCACTTCGAGCATAGAAGTTCCGAGCCGGCCCGGCGCGTCCAAGGATCCTGGGTCGTCCGAGGGCAGAGTTTGAGATAACACGGAGTCTGAGATAACTATGTCATCCACGAAACGCAAACTCCGCATGGCCGGCGCCTTCGCCGTACTCGCGATTCTTGCCCTGGCCGTCGGCTGCCGCGGCTTCTTCGTGAACCCTACGCTGACCGCGATCACGATCTCGCCCGCCGCCCCGCAAGTAGAGCTCGACACTACGTTAGTCCCGCCGCTCTCGGTCTACGGCACATATAGCGACGGCAGCACGGGCGTGGTATCGAGCGGTGTCTCCTGGTCGAGTGAAACGCCGTCTGTGGCCACCATCAGTGCCGGCGGCTCACTCGCAGGAGTTTCGCTGGGGACGGCCACCATTTCGGCGAGCGCCCAGGCTGTGACCGCGTCAGCCACAGCGACGGTTTACCTGGGTGACATTTCGGCCATCTCGGTCACGCCCACGAGCGGCAGCGTTGACAACGGGAACACCGGTGTGCCGGCCACCTACACGTTCACAGCTACGGCCAACGGGCAATCCATCGAAATCACCACTGACGATGGAGGCATCCTCACCATTACGCCCAGCACCAGCGGCACTGACCTGAGCTGCATCGCATCGGGCAACACAGAGCTGTGCTCCACCGACGGCAACGCCGTACCCGGCACGTATTCCGTGATCATGACTTATCCTGGGACGAGCGCTTCCGCCACGGCCACGCTGACCGTCACCGGCACCCAGACTGGCGCAGTTAGCAAGGTCAAGCAGTAGCGGGCGCTGGTGATGAAGTCCGGCTGCTCTATTTCTCGCGTTGGGGGCTGGCCCTTTGATTTCCTAGCGCAAGCACCATCTCGACTGTGGATGCCCCCACCTTCCGCGAATTTTCGGAAGGTGGGCACCACCGACCTCGCCCCATGGTTCTGACTTTTATACACTCACGATGTGACATCTAACCTTGCGCCCACAATCCCACTCGCGAGATCATGGTCGAGGCACTAACCGCGTCGAGGCAGTAACCGTTTTCTGAAAGTAGAGAGCACCAAGCGATCGCGTGCTAAGTTCTTTGTTCTCTAGATTCTGTCTCTAAGTTCTTTGAAAACTATATTTTGCGACGAATTTCCTGCCTAACTTCATGATTCTAATAGACCGGGGGGGTAGGGGTACCCCCTGCCATTCACCACTCAGATAAAACTAGCATCGGCCCCAGCCCAGGTCCCTTCTGCAGGCGCGCTCAAGATTCATTTCGCGGCAGAAATCCACCGCCGGCGGGGCGGCCCGAGTCTACCCAAACACCATACTCAATGCTGGTATTGAATATGCAGGCAGGCGCTGGCAGCGGGCCGCCAATGCTCGCAACCTAACCTCGCGATCGCGAATCGTCAGCAAGAAATCATGCTCGCAGGGCTTCAGGTGGAATTCACACCGGAACGGGAAGCGCCGGTTAGGTACCGGGCATCAACCGCCGGGGTCCGAGGTCTGAGGTTTGAGGTCTGAGGTCTGAGGTCCGAGGTCCGAGGTCTGAGGTCCGAGGTCTGANNGGTCTGAGGTCCGAAGTCTGAGGCCCGAGGTCTGAGGCCCGAGGTCCGCCTCGTGTCCATCACTTCATCATCGAATCGATGATCACATAAAGCTGGCTGGTGTCCGACACCTCGACGTAGGGGCGGGCGGGATTGCGGTCGCTGACCACGTAAATCGTAGGCGTATGTTGCAGTTTGATGGCGGTGCCCAGATCGCGGTCCGCGTTCACCTCACCGGCGAGTTTGCTTCCCGGATCGATCACGAAAGGAAAATCCACTTTGTGTTCGGCGGCAAACTTCTCGGCGTAGCCACGCAGGTTCTGGGGATTGATTTC
>PMHV01000056.1:0-2709 GCA_003156805.1 Acidobacteriaceae bacterium
GCCGAATGCGGCGGTTTGCTAAACCGTTGTACGGGCTAACACCTGTACCGAGGGTTCGAATCCCTCCCTCTCCGCCTGATGTCTTGTATCCCAATCACTTACGTCGCATATTGTTCCTGCCTTGGTTTCCGCTTTACGTTGTTGCCGCTGCTCTGGTGTCCTGTAGGTGTCCCGAATGGCTAGCCCTTCTCGGACACAGCGGGCATTCGTGAGGAATCGACCGGGCGCCTGGCGGTCTGCGGGGACAGTGAATAACGCCAAGTCCGCAGCACTCGTCCGGCACGGTTCGAACTGTCGGTCCGAACCGTGCTCAACTTCATTGAGGGTGTGGAGTCCTTGGTTCGTCTCGGCTAAGAAGTGCTTCTAACCAACCAGAAAAAGAGAGCGCCTTACTGCTTCAACAGTGTGCTCCAATCGTGCTCCAGTCCACATAGGCGTTTGTGCTCGCAACCTGCGCTGTTCCAGGGAAGGTTCTCGTTTTTTGATCTGATCGAAGAGGACCGCAAAACCAGCCTCTTGACCTGAAGCAATGGAGAGGGCTTCCTTGTAAAGCGAGCTCGCTTTATACTCGAGGATCGTTGCGACTGACTTTCGTTGCAACCTTGGGATTCATAGGGAATGCCGTTGTAACAGTATTGAATAATCGAAATTCACAGGAAGTTGAGCAATACCGAGTGCATTCGAATATAGTAGTGGACAGTAAGTGTCAGAGCAAACACATGGTTGACAGATCAATCCGCAGCCAGCGTGACTTCACCACTTGATCACTTGATCAGCAAAATCCTCAGGCGACAGTCTTCGTCCCTTCGTTCACGGCGGATTACCTCCGATTTGCCCGTAATCCGCTACGGCAGGCTTGCCGGCGTGAGACCAAGCACGAAGCTCGTCCGTTGTGGCGCTGCGCTGGCTGCACCGTAATCCTCGATAAGCCCTGTGCCTGCGAAGCGCCGGTAGCTGCTTGTCTGCCCCGCGGCTGCTACCTGCACGAACTCCACCGACTGTGGCGCACTCGGAATACGTGCGCCGAACCAATGCGGGTCGTCCCGCTGCACCCAAGTGACGAGCGCCAGCACAGCACCCGCCGGAGCGGCTTGGCCTGCCAGCGCGGCTCGCATAGCTTCGTCGTTGCCGTAGAGCGTTGCCATCGTCCGGGTCTTAGGGTCGACGCACATCGTAATGGCGCTCCAGCTTAGCGGCTGATATGGCAGGTTCGCGGGAAGCGCGGCGGCGTTATTCACAACTTGCTCACGATCAACCTTCGCAGGTGAGATTGGCAGCGTGTAGACGTAGTCGTCGCCGTACAGCGGCCGGTGGCAGCCCGTGCACTCATTCACGAAGTGCGCGTCCTTGCCATAGGGCGTTAGGTCCATGCCGCGCCAGCGTCCCCAGCCCTCAGTGTCTTTGTAACGCTGCGCGTCTTTCACCATCAGCTCAACCTGCACGAACTTGCCAGGGTACACCAGGCCATCAGGGCCGGGCTGCTGCTGCCAAGCAATCTTCGCAAAACGCGCGCCGTCCGGCCACGGCGAGGTGTTGCCTGTTTGCGCCGCCTTTACGGCCACGTCATTTCCAAGGATGAACCGGAAGGTATTGTTATCCCCGCGATCGGTGGTGCTGATCGGCTTCCAGCTTTCGAAGGCGGGGTCGAACGGGAATCCATTGAACTCCGGATTGACCGCCTCCAGAGAGGCACGCGCTGGAATTCCGGGGGAAACGATAAACGGCCCCGCGTCAGTCTTCCCGTTGTTACGTTGCTGCGCGTCGCCGATCGGGCTCAGCGCAGGCGTCCACGGAGCCAGATACTCCTTTAATGTTGATAGCTCTTCGGGTGTCACCTTCGCGTCCGGATGCAGCTTGAGGAAGCTCGGCAGCGGCATCGCGCCAAGCTGGATCATGTTCACAGCCTCGTAGAGCATCGCCTTCTGTACGGCAGGGGGCTTGGAGCCCAGAGTCGAGAAGTTGAGGTGCTCGCGCGCGATTAGGATGTCGTGCCGTACCAGCCAGTATGCGGGTACGATCTGGTCGAACCACGCGAGCCGGAGTTGGTCCGAGTGGCAGCTATAGCAGTCTTTTTCCAGGACGTGCTTGACATCAGGTGGTGTCTCCAGATCGGCGGTCGCTGGCTTAACCGGAATGCTGGGTCGCACCACCTGCAGCACCCCGAAGACAAACACTCCCGCTACGATCAGTTTGCCAATCGTCCTCATTGAACTCCCCATTTACCGGTTCATGCGAGGACCTGATCCGCACCACCGAATGGAAGCAGACACTCACGCGTCGGATTCACGGCTAAGAATCTAGGTGGTCCATCACGAACACCATAATGATTAGAGTAGTCTGCTGCAGAGCCGTTGCAGTGAAATTGTCCATCTCCTGTTAGGAGCCTGCAACCACAGAGGTCGAGTCACGCTGCACGCGATAACTCCTCAATAGTCGGACGCTGGAGCCGCAAGAGAACATCGCTGCGTGGCGTAGCAACTATCGCCCGCTCAGAACGGAAAACGTATCGACAGAATCGGGATTCGATTGGTGGGATGGAACGAGGTCGTGGCGATTTCGAACCCGGACGCGAGGTCTTGATGAACCGCAACCCAATCCCAATGCTGGGCCCTCGACTGAGCCCGCCGCGGAAACAATCAGAAGGTGAAACGACCACCGACTGTCGGAGCAAAGTTGTTGTCGGAGTAATAGGGGACGCCGGGGCCATGA
>PMHV01000056.1:2750-43718 GCA_003156805.1 Acidobacteriaceae bacterium
GTTCTGCCGCTGTTGATACCAGGCGAAAGTGAAGTCGGTTTTGCTGCGGTAGGTGTACTTCACGCCCGTCCACCAGATGTTCACCAACTTTTCAGAATCTAGATTGTTGTCTTCGACTCCGCTCATGAGGTAGCCGCCCTGGTCCGAGGCGCCAACGCCCAACGGGTTCGCCGGGTTATTCTGCCAGATGTATTCGTAGCCNNAAAAACTTGAACGGGTCCCACTTATAATTGGCAGCGACCATAATCGCGTTGTTGTCGGTCACGATGCCATATACGGTGTTGTTCGGGTCGATCAGATTGGGCCCCATGCCGGGCCCCCCGTTGATGGGGTTTGTATTGATGCTGTCCGTGGTCGACTGATAGGGCGCACTCAGACTCTGCGGCCCCAGCAAGGGGTTCAATACGCTGATCGCCTGGTTGTAATGTTGGAAGACGAAGTCGGCGGAGAACTTGCCGGCGTCTCCGCCGAGGTCGAATCCATAGGCGTTGTTATGCGCCGCTTGCGGCGTACAGGTGGTGTCAGTCCAGGTTGAGGAGGCCGAGTAGCAGCCGGCAGAACCATTGGCGAATTTGTACATCGCGCCGAAATGGACCGGGCCATAGCCGAGACGATACTTCACGGCGTCGTCCCAACGGGAGTTCTCGGTGTCGCCGCCGCCGGCCATCGTGCCGTTATACCCGATGTAGGAAAAGGCATAGGCGCCGCTGGCCGGATCGTAAAGGAGCATCGCATCGGTGCCGAGAGAGCGCTGACGACCGAAGGTCAGCGTGCCGAAAAGCTTGGACGATATACCACCATAGTATTCATCATTGAAGGGTTGGCCCGCGCGCGCGCCGTCGATGGCGAACGAATAGCTGGCCCTGGGAAGGCCATTGTTGACGATCTGCGTGGCTGACGCGTTGGCGAGCAGGCCGGACTGCGGATTAATGCCAGTTGAACCGTTGAACACAACGTACCAGCCAGGCAGAAACTCTACCTTGCCCCGGATGCCCAGACCCGTCTGCTGCAGGTTGTTCGGAGCGACGACGAATCGACGCTGATAGCCGTTTCGGTTGACCAGAGATTCGCCTTCATAGTTGGAGCCGTTTTCCGGTAAGCCGTGGCTGACCCAGCCGACGCCGACGTCATACGCACCGTACAGCGTGATGCCGTGCCAGGTCAGCGTGCAATCGGTGGTGGCGAACTCGTGGCCGCTCGCGCAGGCGTCGGGGGTGCTCCGCTGCATCTTAATGTCGACCGTGGCGTCCTGGCCAACCGCCAAGCTGATTCCCGAGCGCGTTTCCTCGGCGAACCCTGGTTTTGCCGCACGAATCTCGAAGCGCCCCAGAGGCAGGCTGGACGCCTGATAGCGTCCGCTGCCGTCGGTTGTGATCGTGCGCGTTGCACCTGT
Organism: Acidobacteriaceae bacterium; assembly: GCA_003156805.1. Taxonomy (GTDB): domain Bacteria; phylum Acidobacteriota; class Terriglobia; order Terriglobales; family Acidobacteriaceae; genus Sulfotelmatobacter. Next base: position 4,144 of record PMHV01000056.1, read on the forward strand.
ATCGACGTTCTTGACTGTCACCGCGACATCGCGAAGGGCTGCGCCGGTTTGGTCCGTCACCATGCCGGANNGCAAGCCACAAAATGAACAAAGCAGTTTTACGCACGAAGCCTCCAATGAATGCGTGCCTAACAGAATTCAAAAGTGTATATCAAATACGTTTCATATGCCTAATAGGATGCGTTTCTAAGCACTTGCAAGCCCTTTGTGGGTCTATACTGGGCGTGTCGGGACTAGGTTATTGACCGCACCTTGCGTTGACTGTACGATTTTGTTCCGATGCGGAGGAACGACAAATCAGTGCGGAAGAATGAGGAGTTGCTGAAGCTCCGTGACGCCGCGTTGCAACTGGGAATCAGCTTCCCGACGATCAAGCAATGGATTTACAAAAAGAAAATTCGCAGCATCCAGACGGCAGGAGGACATCACCGCATCCCACAGAGCGAACTGGACAGGTTGCTTTTCCGAACGCGAGGCAGAACGGAGAAGGAACGCAAGCAGGTAATCCGTCGTGTCAGCGGACGTAATCAGCTGGTGGGACGAATAGAAACTGTTCGAATTAGCGGTCTGATGGCGGAAGTGAGGATTTCAATCGGCGACCAGCAAATCACGTCGATTATTACTGCGCGTTCCGCACGAGAAATGCAGCTAAAGCCGGGGCAGACTGCTGCCGCGCTCATAAAAGCCACCGAAGTGATGATTCTGCGCGTATGAGATGAGAAATCGGCTCTTTCTTTCCGCTGCACTCTTCACCCTGATGCTGGACGCCGCACTCGTCCAGTCACAGCAGCTAACCATTCAAGTCGAAAGTGGAAACCAGACTGTCTTAACACGCGCTGACATCCAGGCTCTCCCGCATTGCAAGGTCACAACCACAGCTTTTGAGGGAGTCAGCTTAAAAGCGGTGCTGGACAAAGCGGGAAATAGCCTTGGAGAGTCTCGCTGGGACTAAGGTAGTATTGCAGCGCCGCCGATCAAGGGGATTGGATCATTGTTTCCGGTAACATTGCTTTCAGATGGGTCTGTATAATCATACTGAGGTCGTCGTGGGGAAGTCGGAAAGAAGAGACATTGCGGTTCGTTCGGTACCACGGTGGCGCTTGGCGTTCGTCAGCGTTGTCATGTTTTCTCTCGTCCTTACGCTGGCGACACGAACCTTCCGCGGTACAACTTCCCACTCGATAGCGGTTCAGTCCGACTCGCCGCAGGCTATGCGGCAACACATGGATCGCGATGCGGTTCGTTGGGCCGCTCCTGTAGCCAACGTTATGGTGGCGCAGGTTCCCGTTTTCTGTCCCCGTGTGATCTCGACCGGACCGCCTCTTCCAACCTTCCTTATCGAAGAGAATCTCTACAATCGACCACCTCCCGCCTGCTGATTCTTTCCTCCGTTGCCAAGAGCGAGCTACCTCAACTGAACTTTGACTCAGTCGTTAGATTGAGGCGACCTGGCTTCCATTAAACATGGGATGGATGCGATGGTCTTTACTTTCGTTCCGCTACTGCTTACCGTAGCGTGTACGAGCCTTACCCCCGCGTTTGGTCCTCTCCTTTTGCGGGGGTGAGGACTTTTCTCGCCACACGTAAAGTGCCGATTTCGAGCGAAAAAATGACGCTGCAACGCAGGCACATATTGATTGGGGCGGTGGTAGCGCTTGCCGCAGTGATCGCGATCATGCTACTCGTGCATTCGCTTGGTGACGCGAATGCCAAAAAGGTCGATGAACCAGCGCAACGGGTCGCTCCGGTCGTAGTCGTCGCCCGTGGTTCACTCGAAAACGCTATTACTCTCACCGGTGAATTCCGCCCGTTCCAGCAGGTCGATGTTCACGCCAAGGTAGCAGGCTACGTCCGCCACATGTTTGTGGATGTGGGGGACAAGGTCGGGGCTGGGCAGGTGCTGGCCATTTTGGAGGTCCCGGAACTGAATGCGCAGGTCATGGGCGCGCAGGCGGACATCCGGCGCAGTCAAGATGCGATTCGCCGTGCCCAAAGTGAAATGGAACGAGCGGAGTCTACCCACCAGGCTTACCACGCCGCATATTCGCGACTCAAGCAGGCGTCCGAGGAGCGCCCGGGGTTGGTCGCCGAGCAGGAACTGGACGATTCGATGGCAAAAGATAAAGAGACCGAGGCGCAGATCAATAGCGCTCGGGCAGCTCTGTCTGAATCGCAAAACCAGCTTGGGATGGCGCAAGCCACGCTTGATCGCCTTTCGGCCCTCCAGGCTTATGCGCACATCACGGCTCCTTTCGCGGGTGTGGTCACCAAACGGTATGTCGACACCGGTGCCTTAATCTCAGCCGGAACCTCATCTGAGACGCAATCGCAGCCCGTAGTGCAACTAGCAGAGTGGTCCCTGTTTCGGTTGGAGATTCCAGTTCCCGAATCCGCCGTGCCGATGATCCATTTGGGCAGCATCGTGCAGGTCCATGTTCTCGATTTGAATCGAGACTTCCAGGGTCGCGTGTCCCGCTTCGCTGATGCACTCAATGACGAGACCCGAACCATGCACACCGAGATTGACGTGGAGAATCCGCAAGACACTCTGACCGCAGGCATGTACGCCGAGGTGAAGCTTGCGTTGCAGGGGAAAAAGGGCGCGCTCACGGTTCCCGTCCAGGCCGTGGTTCAGGAAGGCAATGAACATGATCATTACGTGCTGATCGTGGACGATCAGAATCGCGTGCAGAAGCGGAACGTTGAATTAGGTGAGCAAACCTCCACCACCGTGGAGATCGTTCACGGTCTCTCAGAAAAGGATCGAGTGATCAGCGCCGGTCAGTCCGACTATGCGATCGGCGAGGTGGTGACGCCCAAGTTGGAGTCAGCGCCCACAGGTGCGAGCGAAGGCCAGACGGGAGAGCGAAAGTAATGCCGAGATTTGCTCTGAAGAACCCGTTCTTTGTGATCATGCTTTGTCTGGTAATCGCCGTGGTCGGCGTGACGACAGTGGCTAGGATGCCGGTGGATTTGTTCCCGCAGATCAAGATTCCGGTAGTCGTGGTTGCGACCTTCTACTCGGGAATGCCGCCGGAGCAAGTCGAGGCCGACATTACCGACACATTCGAGCGTTTCTTTACCCTGGGCAGCAACATCGACCACATCGAGTCGCGCTCTCTTACGGGCGTGAGCCTGATTAAGATTTACTTCAAGCCGGGCAGCGATGCCAATGCGGCTCTCAGCAATATCGCAAACCTGGCGATGGCGGACCTTCGGCGTCTGCCGCCAGGAACATTGCCACCGGTGGTACTCAAATTCGATGCATCCAGCCTTCCGGTTTGTTTGGTCACCCTGAAGGGCGAAGGCCTGGATGAGACCCGGCTGAAGGATCTGGCGCAATTCCAGGTTCGTGACCAGATCGCGAACGTACCCGGCGCTGCAGTGCCTCAGCCTTTTGGCGGGCGTTATCGCCAGATTATGGTTTATGTGGACCCGGTCAAGCTGGAGGCGCACCAGCTTAGCCTGATGGACGTGGTTCACGCGGTGAATGATTCCAACCTGATTCTTCCCGCTGGGGATGTCCGGATCGGTCCTAGAGATTACAACATCTATGCCAATGCGCAATTGCCCGACGTAGATGAGATTAACCGTATACCGCTGAAGACCGTGGGCAACGCGTCGGTGATGGTTGCCGATGTAGGTGAGGCCAAGGACTCAGGCGCGATTCAGACCAACATCGTCCGTATCGACGGACAGCAGTCGGTTTACATCCCTGTCCTAAAGCAAGGTGGCGACAGCAACACCATCACGATTGTGAATGGAATCAAAGCGGCGATAAAAGACCTTTTGGATATTCCGAAATCGCTCAAGACGGCGGTTGTGTTTGACCAGTCCATCTTTGTCAAGAGCGCCATCAAGAATGTGATGAAGGAAGGCGGAATTGGACTGCTACTGACCGGCATCATGATTCTCATTTTTCTGGGTAGCCCTCGCGCCACGGTTGCTGTACTGCTGTCGGTTCCTCTTTCCGCTTTGGTGTGTTTTTTGCTCATGAATGCAATGGGCGGGTCGATCAATGTGATGCTCTTGAGCGGTTTGGCACTGGCTTTCTCACGGCTGATCGACGACTCGGTGGTGGTGCTGGAAAACATTTTTCGTTACATGGAAATCGGCGAAGCTCCAGGAGTGGCCGCGGAAAAGGGAGGGATGGAAGTCTCGCTGGCAGTGCTGGCGGCCACGTCTACCACCTCGATCGTGTTTTTCCCCGTAACGTTGTTCTATGGCGTCAGCCGCTATTTGTTTATCGACCTCGCTCTGGGTGTAGTCCTGTCTATTTTTGCCTCGTATGTCTTTGCCATGACGGTGGTGCCGCTCTATTGCGCGCACTTCCTCCATGTAGAGGACGTCGAGATTAAAGGCGAGTCAGAGAACAAGCCCGCATCGCGATCGCTTTTCCGCAGGTTCATTGATCGGTTTAATGAGCGCTTTCAGAAGCTCTTGGATCTTTACGAACGTTGGGTGACTCGTGCTCTGGCCCGGCCGGGGACAACCGTGGCGTGGATTGCCGGTGGCATCGCCCTGGTGCTGGCGGGAATTTTCCCTTTCGTAGGGACAGCGTACTTTCCTCGAACCGATCCGGGCCAGTTCGTGATCAACATCAAGGCGCCGAGCGGTTCCCGGCTTGAGGTCACTAATCAATACATCGCGCGCGTCGAGAACGATATTCGCCAGGTGATCGGCCCCCACGACCTCGACATGATCGTCTCCAATATTGGGATTACTCCCGATCTTTCCGCCATCTACACCAGCAACTCGTCTATGGATACTGCATTCGTCCAAGTGAGTTTGAAGGGAGACCACAAGTTCGGCAGCTATGAGTACATGCGGCGCGTCCGCCACAAACTGGCTGAAGATTTGCCGGAACTGGATACATACTTTCAGGCGGGCGGATTGGTCGATGCCGTAATCAACCTGGGGTTACCGGCGCCTATCGATGTCCAAGTGAGAGGCAACGATCTCGACGGCGCTTATAAGGTGGCGGCGAACATTGCCAAACAGATCCGAACCCGCCAGGGCGTGAGTAGCGTGCTGACTCCCCAAAATCTCCTTTATCCCGGACTGCAGATGAACATCGATCGCGAACGCGCCAGCCTGGTTGGACTCACACCCAAACAGGTGGTGGACAATGTAATCACCGCGCTGACCTCCAACGGCATGATCGAACCGAGCTACTGGATTGATCCCAAGACGGGCAACAACTACATGCTCACCGTGCAGTATTTCGATAAGCAGATTGAGAACATGAGCATGGAGGATTTCAAACAAATCCCTCTACGTGCTCCGAATATCAAGAATTACACGCCCCTGCAATCCGTGGCCGACATAACGACGATGAACACTCCGACCGAAGTCGACCATTATCAGCTGCAGCGCGTCATCGACATCTATGTGATGCCCTCGGGCGAGGCCTTGGGTGGAATCAATCGCGAAGTCAATCACATCGTCAGCCATCTGACGTTACCGGAAAACATCCGGGTCGACGTGCTCGGATCGGTAGTTGGCATGCAGGAATCGTTCAAGCGCTTTTCTATCGGCCTAGTGCTGGCCATCGTGCTGGTCTATTTGATTCTGATGGCGCAGTTCACTTCTTTCATCGACCCGCTCATCATCCTGGTTGCAATCCCCCCGGGCCTGGCGGGGGTAGTGCTGATTCTTTTTCTCACGCACAGCACATTCAACATCATGTCCCTGATGGGCGTCATCATGATGACGGGAATCGTAGTTTCCAACAGCATCTTGATCGTCGAGTTTGCGCGCCAACTGCGCAAAGAGGACTTCACATTACAGGAGGCCCTCGTGCGTGCGTGCAAGATCAGGCTGCGCCCGATTCTCATGACCTCGCTCGCAACTTTGTTGGGCATGCTTCCGATGGCCTTAGGTGTGGAGACGGGCAGCGAACAATACGCTCCTCTGGCCCGCGCCGTGATCGGTGGCCTTGCGGTTTCGGTCGTCGTCACAGTTTTCCTGGTGCCCGCCGTCTATTTGATGGTTCACAGCAACGACGAAGACAAGAAGAACGAGAAAAAGGAGGAACAGCCGGCATGACATGGAGACTGGCGCTTCTGCTAGGCGCTCTCGCGCTCTCAACCCACACCTTCTCAATACAAAGCCTGGCGCAGACGGTACCGCTCGAGGCGGGCTCGCCGTCCTCGAATGTGATACGGCTCAGCGTGCAGGACGCCGAGGGCCTGGCGCTGAAACAGAATCCAGCAATTTCCGTAGCGCGTCTCAATGCGCTGGCGTCGCATGAGGTGACGCGGGAAGTAAGCTCGAATCTCTGGCCACAAGCCTATGGCAACCTGACCGGAGTCGATGCCCGAAGCAACAGCCGCATTACGGCTGGCGCATTGAACAATCCATCCGTGTACACGCGAGCCGCGGCTGGGGCCGCGGTGAGCCAACTCATCACAGACTTTGGACACACCACGAATCTGGTCTCGAGCGCCCGCCTTCAGGCACGAGCCGACGAACAGAACGCAGTCGCCACAAAACAAGATATTTTGTTGGCCGTGGACCAGACCTTTTACAACGCGCTGCAGACGCACGCTGTGCTGCAAGTAGCAGAGCAGACCGTAGCTTCGCGCCAGTTGTTGTCGGACCAGGTTTCCGCTCTAACGAAGAGCAAATTAAAGTCGGATCTGGACCTGAGCTTCGCCAACGTAAATCTGGCGCAGGGAAAACTTCTCTACCTGGACGCACTAAACAACGAGAAAGCTTCCATGGCGGCCCTTTCGGCGATTCTGGGGTATTCCACGCTCGAACCGTTCGAACTGGTGAACAACACCGAACCGCTGGCCCCACCCCCAGCCGACATCGACACGTTGATCGCCGGGGCCTTTGCGAAGCGTCCCGAGATTCTTGCGTTGGAATTTCAGTCGGACTCCGCGGAAAAGCTTCACCAGGCAGAGCACGACCAGTTGTTTCCGACAATCAGCGCCCTCGGAGCTTTCGGAGATTCTCCGGTACGCAACGATATTATCTATGGGCCGTACGCTGCCGTGGGGGTCAACATAGAGATTCCCGTCTTCAATGGATTTCTCTACTCCGCGAAGTCGCATGAAGCGGACCTGCGAGCCCAAGCCGTGCGGCAACGCCTGACCGATCTTCGAAATCAGATCTCGCGAGATGTACGCACCAGCTGGCTGGCGGCAAGTACGGCATTCGACCGCGTGAATGTGAGTGAGCAGTTGTTGGCCCAGGCGAACCTGGCGCTTGATCTTGCCCAGACTCGATACAAGCTCGGCCTCAGCTCAATCGTAGAACTCAGCCAGGCGCAGTTACAGCAGACCCAGGCAGAAATTGGAAATGTGCAGGCTGGGTACGAATATCGGCTGGCTTTGGCGGTTTTGCGCTACCAGACTTCAGGTCTGTAAGTCGGGTTGCAGGTGCGCATTGCGCGCGGATGCACGATTCTGGACGGGTCGTCGGCAAACAGGAACCTATGGGGTTGTGGTCGCCAAAATCACACTAAAACCCGGTCTATTATCTTTTGTACGACGAAGGTCGGTCTCTACTTGCACTCCTTCCTAATGTCGCGGCCGGCCAAACTAGCCCTAGCGCCTGACGACTGGTATCAAATCAAACATGGAACACGGCCCGACCGCTCACTAGAGTCAAACAATAGTTAGGTTCCCAATTTCCTCCGACGTCCTTTGCTATTGCACTACGGATAGATCTCGCGCCTCTGTTTCGGCACTGTCACGTTGGATATGCTCCGATCTTTCGATGTGATCTTCGAGTTTCGACATCGCGCTCCGAACATCGGCGGCGGCAGTCTTGATGTAGTACGTTGCCGTAGTGCTGACGTTCGCGTGTCTAAGGATTCGCTGAATCACCATGTCGGGCACGCCCAGGCGATAAAGATTGCTTCCGAGGCCGCGCCGTGCGGCGTGCCAGCCGTGCCACTCGGGAATTCGACCGTCGCGCTGGTAAATGTGGTCTGCCTTCTGGTGGTCCGACTGCTCCTCTCCGCAGCTTTCGCAGCGATTCAACGCCGGAAGAATCACGCGATTGACCACGCTGCTGAGCGCCAGCGGTTTGCCAACGGCATTAGCAAAGATCGGGCCCGCAAGCGGGTTCCCCGATCGCAGACGGTGCATTTCCAGGCGATCCGCAAGCTGTCGAATCACAGGAACAGGCGCACGACCTTTGCGCGTCTTCGGATCGGTCACGTGGACATTCCAGATCGAGCGGGAAACGAACAACTCACCCAGCCGGTAGTTCTCCCATAGCAGACCTTGAATTTCACCATGCCGAAGGCCCAAGAACCCCGCTACCGCGAACGCAGTAGACGCTGGTTCGGGGAGGAGGGCAATGATGGTTTGGATTTCCTCCAGGCTGTATGCGTAGGTTTCTTCCGGTTCTGCGGCGTTCGGATTGATGGCCGTGTCCTGCGCGGGGTTTATGCCGTCGAAATAATTTTGCTGCTTCGCTAACGTGAACATCCCACTAACAACACTCTTGATGTGCTTCAATGTGTTGCGGCTCAACCCACACTTTCCGATTTCATCAAGCCAGCCCTGGACGTGATACGTTCGCGCGTTTTTGAGCCAGAATCCCTTGCACAACGGACTGAGATGATCCTCCCAGATGTCCCGATAGGATTTCGATGTTGATGGACGTTTGTGCTTCTCACTCCACGGGAGATAAACCCGGTTGGCAAAATCACCGATAGTAACGATTCTCTCGGCCGGAATGACGCCGCTCCGCACTGCCGCCATGTGCTCGTCGGCAGCGTTTCTGATCTCCTGCGGAATTCTTTTGCCACGAGTCTCCACCGGCCCCAAGTGGTGATTGATTCGTTTGCGAAGAAGCGCGCCATTCTGGATTCGGCGCTCCCAGTACAGCACATACCATCTCTTACGGTGACGAACGATCTGCCCGGCTTGTTCCCGCATCACGCTCCTCCTTTTGCTTTCGACCCTTTGGCTCTCTGCTTTCGCTTTTTTTCACGGGCACGCACGGCGAGCAGAGCGATCCGTGTTCGCTGGGCCTTTGACAACCGGTGTTTGCGCGCTTGACCTCCCTTGCTGGCGATCTCGCGGAGCCGAGCATCAGACAAGTTCTGCGCCCGTGCTTTTCCGCCGAGAGCGCCTAGAGCTTGCGCGTGGACATTCTTTTTCTTACCCATGTTCTAATTAAATCTTGCTTAGCGCAATGTATGATAGTGAAAGATTACTCGCGGTGCTTGGTCATCCATTCGGTCAAGCGGGCGGACCCGAACTCGTAGCGGCGGTAGCGACCGAACCGGACGCTCGGGATGCGATGGTCGCGCGGGACGCGGGGCTCCGGCTCTGCGCCCGTACCCAAGCTTCCGGCAGTTTCCATCGAGCAGCAAGCTCTCTCGCGTCGATCAATTCGACGCCGGTTCCAGCGACTCGGGACACCATTGGGACACCAGCCAGCCCTGCCCTTGCCATTGACGGCCGAACCGAATCGGGACGCCCGCCCCTTGGGTGTGTGCTGTGAGTGGCGACCCTCGACCCAGGCGTGGGCCGAACCTTTTGACATGCATCTCCCGCAACTCTGTCACGTCGTTTTGTGCGCGTTAGTCAAGGGTCAGACCATCGTCAGTCATGCCTCCCACCAACACCGCCGCGTAGCGGTGCTCGACCACCAGAGACCCGCCGAAGTACGTCGCGTCCTCCTGGACGTTCTCGCTGATCCACGCCCGCGCGATCTCGGTGTTCGCCGTAAACAGGAAGATCGTTCCCTCATTCCGCACGGTCACGTCGGCCTGCATTGTTCTCGTTGCCATTGCTCCATCCTTCGGAGTCCGCGCAAGCGGACTTCAGTCGATCAGCGAAACCATGCCCTCGCTGGGGTCAGATGTGCCGCCCCCGGAGTCAGTCGTATTCGAGCTGGGAAGCCGGGCAGAGCAACGGCCAGCATTCGTTGCAGACCCCCGAGATAAACAACTCCCTTTCGCCGGCATTCAAGTACGGCACGCCCGCCTGGTCAGTGAACGCGACCTGGACAAGCACGCCTGCCCTGTGACAGGCAAGGTCTTCCTCGTCCAGACGCATCGCGATCCATGTCCGGCAAACGACGCACTGCACTGCCACTGGTTTCAGGATTTCGCCGAACACGCCCGTTTTCTCCGGGCATCAGGAATGAGAAGCGAGAAGCAAAAAAAGCCGCCCAAGGTCAGGGCGGCGATACGTTTTGCAGATCGTTCTGCCACATCGGGCCACTTCTTTCCGGCCCAAACCACCGTTCTCAAGAGAGTCGGTTGGCGGCCCCCGTTTTCGGGGACGCTCCTGATGCGCTACCAGCCTTAACCATACGCCTACGCAACGGTCTGCACCAGGGCAGGAAACGACGGGTAGTGGGCTGTTTTGAATTTCTTCATGTAACATGAGGATGTGCCAGCAGACGCAATAACGCATTTATTGGCTCTTCTCGGGATTGGGAAGATGCTTCGTGGCATGGCCGTGCTGATCCTGATTGGATGTGCGCTGGGAGCGTCAATTACATACCTGCTATTACGCCGCCGCTGCCGCTTTAGCCTCGCGTGTTTCTAACAGCCCACTACCAGGCGACGCCATGACTCACTCGACCACGGTAGTGCCGGCGGCGATCTGGTCGAAATGCTTCGTGAGTTCTTTCATGTCGTTCTTGGCTACCCTCGCGGTCTGCGGCAAGGACGCGGCAAACTTCGGGTCCCGTTTGAGTTCGGTTATGCGGGCGTCGAGAGATTCGCCCTTCGCCCTGACCACCACGTCGCGGGTGCCCGTGATCTCCGCTTCCATATCAAGCTGTCGTCGAATTGGATGATCGGTCCGAAGACCGGCGCGGGCCATCGCATGGCCTATCTGGTTGTCGACGAACTGTTGAGCGACATAGCTTCTTTCCGTCATGTGGTGTTCCTCCGATCTCGTCAGCCTAGCATGTGTCGAGCAGGTCTTCGATGAAAACCGCCAGGCAATGATCCCGCCCCAGAAGGCTGCCGTGCAATCGGAGCCAACGGTGTCCCGAACGGTGTCCCGAAACTGCCGAATGACATCACTTCGCGTAGTGTTGCGTGACCGAGCGCGACTGTAAGCCATTGGGATTGCTCGGCATCACGTCGAGGGCGAGAATTGCTAAACCGTTGTACGGGCTAACACCTGTACCGAGGGTTCGAATCCCTCCCTCTCCGCCACGCAGTCTGGACTGCAGAGAAATTCCCCTCGCTTCACGTCGAAATACGCGAATAATGCCCGTATTTCGCGATCTTTGGCAAACAAACCGGACTGCAGAGAACGGACTGNNCGAATCCCTCCCTCTCCGCCAGCTTCCCTTAATCCCTGTTTTTCTGCGTGGGTACCAAAGACTTTACAACTGCCCCTTACAATTTGCGAGACTCTCCTGGCAGCACCGTTATTTGCTCTAGAGGAGAGGCAAGTGGCAGCTTGAGAGAGGTAGATTGGCCAATGTCGCTCTGGCCGCCCAGGGAAGGCCGCTTCAGAAAACCCTACATCTAATAGTCCCGGGAAATAGGGGAAACTATCGCCAATCGACCGGGAGTACACAGTATTGCCGATAAGCAGAGCTGATTTTACAGTGCAGAAAGAGTAGAAAGTCGAGTTCTTCTCCAATGGAATGCAAGATTGCAGAACGTCGGATTGAAGTGCACCAGTCGCCCTCGGCACAAGATCTGAGACGTGCCTTCGAGATAGCCGTGTGCGAAATTCATCAAGCTGATCGCGGCGCTAAGAAGAGTCTCCTGTATCGGACCCCCATCGTTGAGCGCGCAAAGCGTTTGGGAATTTCCCAAGCAGACGCTGAGAAGCGGGCACTGTCGGATGCGGCTCGAGCTCTAGCGCAGCTGTGGAAGGTTTGAGCGAATCCCGCTGGTTGGAGGAAGACCAGGTATCCGAGGCGCCAGGGCGCGTCACCGGCTCGCCCTCGAATGCTCCCCGCGAAGAAGCTAAATTTCTCACGCGCTCGGCGGGCATTCTGGAACAATAGAAAATGCAAGGCGAGAGTTTGACAATGCTAGGGGATCGCTGGTGATTACACAGCGTCCCCTATTGCCGCAGTGAAGCTAGCTCACTTTGCGGCGCGAGCGAGCGTCTTTCTCGTTTTCTGTTTCAACTGAGTCATCGGCGGTCTCGCCGGTCTTGTTCGGGATCTTCTTGCCGGACGCCTTTTCACCGGCCTCTTTGGCGTTGCCCCAGGCGTTTTGAACCTTGCCCTCGACTTGCTTCAACGTTCCGTGCACCTGTTTCTCTTTGTCCCCGGTCCATTCGCCGGCTTGGCGCTCGATGCGACCAGCGACGTCTTTGACTTTACCTTTCACTTGATCCTTATTCATGATTATCCTCCTCGAGTTTATTCTTGGACTGTTCAATGCCCATCTGCAACCTCTCGCCTTGCGTGCTGCCGAGCCGCCAACTCAGACTACCGGGCTTCGGCCTTGGATCAAGCGGATCAAAACTGCGACCACCGCCAAGACGAGCAAAATGTGAATGAATCCACCCAGCGTGTACGAGCTGACCATGCCCAACAACCAGAGAATCAAGAGCAACACGGCTATAGTCCAGAGCATCGGCACTCCTTTCCTGGAAAGTTGTGTGTGCGCTACCAACCAGTAACTGCACGGAGTGTACGCGGACTTTAGCGCGGCAGGTATCCAGTAAAGTCCCTAGCCATGGCGCAATCTCGCTTTACTTGCGATGGATTTCAAGGCGATGCAGGGGAAGGGTAGTTTTCCTTGGCGTGACGCTGTAGCGGCGCTCACAACAGCGCGGCAGGCATATTGGAAATCCGCGGCTGCCCTTAACCCGTTCCACGGTGGCGCGATTCAATTTTTTCTTTCAGGAGCGGCTAGCCGCAAGTGTCCCTGGGATAACGGCAAACTCCCGGTGCGCGCAAGCGGTAGCGTTCAACGGAATTCGCCCATGAAGCAACCCTGGCTGGGATGCTCAGGCTACCGTACTTTCCGTCGTGTGATGGAGCTGCGGCGGCATCTGGATCTGGATGATGTTGTTCTTGATNNTTGCTGCGATGTGTTTCCACGGTCTTGGTGCTCAAGTTCAGTAGCGAGGCCACTTCCTTGGAACTCTTTCCCTCCGCGAGAAGCTGAGTAACTTCCCGCTCCCTGACGGTCAGTGTAGGCAAATTCGGAGGCTCATTCCGGGATATGGCGTGCCCCCTGTCCAGGAAGCCCGCCAACACCAGATCGTTCACTCTAGGCGTGAAGAACATTCGCTTGCTCTGCAAGGCCTCGACCGCGGACACCAGGTCGCGAGCTGCGTCGGACTTGAGCACGAAGCCGCGTGCCCCGGCATCGAGGGCCTCACGGATGACCTGATCGGAATCGGTGATCGTCAGAACTATGACTTTGAAGTGGGGGTCATGCTGCAGCAGTTGGCGTGTAGTGTCCAAGCCGTTGAGGTATGGCATACCAATGTCTACGATCGCAACATCGGGCTTCATCTGCTTAGCCATTTCAACCGCTTCGCGGCCATCGGATGCCTCCCCGCACACTTCCCAGCCCTCATGTTTCTGGAGGAGCGCACACAAGCCTCGACGTACGATTTCATGATCGTCGGCTAACAAGATACGCAGTTTCATGGCAGATCCTTTCTTCCAGTAGATCCCAGGAGATAGATAGACTTGTAACTGCTTGCCCGAAACTCAACACGAAGCGTCTGGACTTCGTGCTAGCGCCGTAAAGACCCGATGTTGGCTCACCGCCTCTACAGCCTCCAACAGATCGCGGGCGGCATTCGACTTCACGACATACCCTCTGGCGCCCGCATGCAGGGCCTCATGCATCATCTGCGGAGAGTCATGCTGCGTAACGAACAAAACCTCGGGACCGGAGGTCTTCTGCTTCTGCTGAATTAACCGGCACGCCTCCAGACCATTCATGCGAGGCATGGTGACATCAAGCACCACAACGTCGGGTTGCAAATTGTCCACCTTGTCCAAGGCCTCGAGCCCATCCGATGCTTCACCCACTACTTCCCAGCCGGGCCGCCCTTCCAACAGGGTGCGCAGCCCTTGCCTCACGATGGGATGATCATCCACCAGTAGTATGCGGACTGCCATAAAGTTTCTGGTTCTCTGAGGCAGCCTCGTACAGACCATTCGCAACGGTTCACGGCTGGCTCCGGTTTCAACTTTGTCCCGTTCTTGCCGCGGGAGTCTCCTCACCGGGCGGAAACGCAACTCCTAAGTGGATCGCCCCGAAATTAGCATCGTACTGCCTTCGGTCTAAATACAGGGAATCCTGTATTTGCGGCGGCCGCAGTTTCGCCAATGGATCTCGCAGCGGTTTTCAGACACATCCATCCAGGACGGCACTTGGCTCTCGCAACACCGCGCGACGGGGAATTATGAGTTCGACGAGGGTTCCAGGATGGGCATTAGTCAGCCGCAACTCTCCACCAAATTCCTTGGCACGTTGTTTCATGCCTCCCATGCCAACTCCAACGCTATCCGGTTGCTGTTCGGCAATTCTCTTTCCGATTCCCTTGCCATCGTCTCGCACCGCGACCACGATCATGCCTTCTATCTGCGTCAGGGTAATCCACACCTTGCGTGCCTCTGAATGCCGGAAGACATTGGTCAGCGCCTCTTGAACGATTCGAAAGACTGCGGTCTCCACGTCCGCTGCGAGCCTGGGAAATTCGGCGGGCCGGACGTCTAGAGAGGTCTCAATGCCGCTGCGCTTTGTGAGGCCATCCACGTACCAGGCAAGCGCCGATAGCAAGCCAACTTCATCGAGCAAGGGCGGATGCAAGAGATGAGACATAGTGCGAACCTGCTGAATGGCTCGATCGACAATGCTGCTGGCCTCAGTCCACGCTTCCTGTGGGGGTTGAGCGGATTTTTGCAAGATCATTTTGTCCAGTACTATCTTGGCCAGGACAAGTTCCTGTCCGAGCCCGTCGTGCAGGTCGCGTGCAATCCGGCGGCGCTCTTGATCCTGCATGGTCATGAGGCGAATGGAAAGACGCCGCAATTCGTCCGTCCTCCTGTCGACCATTTTTTCCAGTTCGGCAGCGCTGTCGCGCATCGATTGTTCCAGCAGTTTACTATCGTGAATGTCGGAGCAGGTTCCGTACCATTTGACGATCATCCCGTCCGTATCTCG
Organism: Acidobacteriaceae bacterium; assembly: GCA_003156805.1. Taxonomy (GTDB): domain Bacteria; phylum Acidobacteriota; class Terriglobia; order Terriglobales; family Acidobacteriaceae; genus Sulfotelmatobacter. Next base: position 19,235 of record PMHV01000056.1, read on the forward strand.
AATCGGAACGGCACGAGACCGGAACCAGCGGTAGGTGCCATCTTGGGAGCGCAGACGATACTCCGATTCATAATTTCCTCCCGACTGAACGGACTGCATCCAGCTCGCTTTGCTGCGATCGACGTCGTCAGAATGCACGTAGTCCAACCAATGGACGCTCTTGCCAGAGACCGCTGAAGAGCCCGTATATTCGTGAAAGCGTTCGCTCACGTACTCGTAACGCCCGTCTCCCTGGCTGCTGAAAATAACATCCGGAGCTGTGCTGACGATGGCGTCGAGCTCCTGGTTCTTTCCCACCAGCTCCGTGTTAAGCTGCAGAAGCAATTCCGCTTTGCGGGCTAACTCTTCGGTGCGCTCCAGCACACGCTGCTCCAGTTCGCGATTCAGCGTCTCGAGTTGCCGGGTTTTGCGGTGCAACTCGGCAAATACCCTGACTTTCGCGCGAAGCAGCTCTTGCACGACCGGAACGGAAATGTAGTCCACCGCTCCGTGCTCGTATCCTTTGAGCTGGTCCAGGTCCGTCAGGTGCACGGCTGAGATGAAGATGATCGCGGTCCTTTGAAAACGCGGGTGCTGGCGAATCATCGCAGCCAATTGGAAGCCATCGAGCTCGGGCATGCTCACGTCCATCAGCACCACGGCAACGTCAGTCTTGAGCAGAACTTCGAGGGCCTCCTTCGCCGAAGCGGCCTTGATCAGGTTCTCGCCGAGTCCGCCGAGCATGACCTCATAGCTCAGCAGCTTGCCCGGCTGATCGTCCACCATGAGAATGTTGACCTTTTCGTTTTTGCCCATTTGCTCCCTCTGCGCAGGTCTCAGAAACGCAACCCATGCTGCCGCGGGCAACTGTTATCTGTGCAGCCACATACGCAACGATGAAAGCAGTTGCTCCGTATTCACGGGTTTGGCCAGATACTCGGACGCTCCCGCCTCAAGACATTTCTCGCGATCCCCCTTCATCGCTTTTGCGGTTAAGGCAATGATCGGCAAGCGACGGAACGAATCATTCTGCCGGATCACCTGCATCGTTTCGTACCCGTCCATCTCCGGCATCATGATGTCCATCAGTACGATGGCGACATCCGGGGTCGATTCGAGCTTGGCGATCGCTTCCCGGCCGGTTCCGGCGGTGATCACGGTCATACCGCGACGCTCGATCACGCTGCTAAGAGCAAAGATGTTGCGCACGTCATCGTCGACCACCAGCACTTTCTTCCCCACCAGGGCGTCGTCGGAGTGATGCAGCCGGTCGAGTAATCTCTGTTTCTCTACCGGAAGATCGGCAACGACACGATGCAGAAACAGCGCGGTCTCGTCGAGCAGGCGTTCGGGCGACTCCACTCCCTTTACCACAACACTGCGGGCCAGCGAATGCAGCCGCGCATCCTCTTCGGGGGAAAGTTCCTTGCCCGTGAATACTACCACCGGCAAGTCACCCAATGACGGAGTATCCCGGAATCGCTCCAACACATCAAAGCCTGATATGTCGGGTAGACGTAAATCAAGAACGACGCAGTCGAAAGCGTGCTTATTAACGGCCTCGATTGCCTCTACGCCGGTAGCCACGACGGTGACGTCGATGTCGTCATAGCCCAGCAGTTCCTTGATACTGAGCTGCTCGGCCGGGTTGTCTTCCACCACCAGCAGTCGCTTCCGCCGGGGAGCGGCATATTCCTTGATGTGTGCCAACGCTGTTTCCAGGCCCTCCGGCGTAGTGGGTTTTGTGACAAATGCAAACGCCCCGCGAGCCAGGCCATGGTGACGATCTTCGTCCAGCGTCAGCATCTGAACCGGAATGTGCCGCGTTGATGGATCTTGCTTCAAATGGTTCAGCACCGTCCAGCCCAGCATATCCGGCAGGAAGACATCAAGTGACACTGCGGTCGGATGATACTCCTGGGCCAGCGCCAGGGCTTCCGCGCCACGGGTAGCCGCCAGCACTTTGAAGCCCTTGTCCCGCGATAAATCACACAACACCCGCGCATAGTGCGGGTCATCCTCAACAATCAGCAACACGGCATCGTCGGGTTGTAAATTGTTTCGGTCGTCGGCAATCTTCTCGACCGGATGCTCCGAGGCCCCCGCCACAGACAACAGCGCTGGCGAAACGGACAATGAGAACCTTGCCTCCGCCCCGGCTGTGCTAGATGCGGCAGCGCTAGATGTGGAAGGACCCACATAGGTTTGCGGCAAATAGAGAACGAAGGTGCTGCCCCGGCCGGGAGCGCTGCGCAGCTGGATTTCTCCGCCCAGTAGGCCGGCCAGTTCGCGACTGATCGCCAGCCCGAGGCCCGTGCCGCCGTACTTGCGGCTGGTGCCGGCGTCGGCCTGCTGGAAAGCCTCGAAGATGATCCGCTGCTTCTCGAACGGAATGCCAATGCCGGTATCCACAACTTCAAAGGCCACCACGGAAGCGGCCTTTCCCAGAATTGCGTGATCCTCGCTCCAACCGCCCGTGGCTAGAGACACAGACAGGCGAACGCCTCCGACTTCGGTGAACTTGAAGGCATTCGACAGCAGATTCTTCAATACTTGCTGCAGCCGCTTCGAGTCGGTAACGACGCTTCGAGCCAGGTGCGGATCGGTCTGCACCTCGAAACCGAGACGCCGGTTCTCGGCTTCATGCCGGAACGGACGTTCTATCGCGTCCAGCAGACTGGCGAAAAAGACTTCCTCCGCCTCCACCGAGACCGTTCCGGATTCGATCTTCGACAAATCAAGAATGTCCGTGATCAGGTTCAGCAAGTCTGTTCCAGCGCCATGGATCGTGCGGGCAAACTCAACTTGTTTTGGCGTCAGGTTCGCATCCGGATTGTCACTGAGTTGTTGCCCCAGAACCAGAATGCTGTTAAGTGGCGTGCGCAACTCATGAGACATGTTGGCCAGGAATTCCGATTTGTATTTCGATGTCAGAGCCAATTCCTTGGCCTTATCTTCCAGAGCGCGGCGGGCTTGCTCGATTTCCTGGTTCTTGCGCTCGACTTCAACGTTCTGTTCGGCGAGCTGCTGCGCTTTTTGCGCGAGCTGCTCGTTCGTCTGCTGCAACTCCTTCTGCTGCATCTGAAGTTCGGTGGCCAATTGCTGGGACTGCTTCAACAGTCCCTCCGTCTGCATGGTCGCCTCGATACTGTTGAGCACAATCCCGATACTGGCGGTCAACTGCTCAAGAAACGCCAGATGGGAGGCTGTAAAGCTGCCCAGCGAGGCTAATTCGATAACCGCCTTGACGCGATCTTCGAAGAGCACGGGCAGTACGATAACGTTTCGCGGAATCGCCTCGAACAAGCCCGACCGAATCGAAATCGTGTTGGGCGGCAATTCGGAAATCAGCATCCGCTTTTTTTCAGCCGCGCATTGTCCCACCAGACCCTCGCCAATCTTCAGTCGCCGCAAATGTCCACCCTCGCCGTCCCCGGCAAACGCCGAGAGCAGCATCATTTCCGAGGATTCTTCCGCTCCCATCTGGTAGATCACCCCTTGTTGGGCGCTTACCAAAGGCGCCAGTTCCGACAGGAGCATGCGCCCCACTGTCGCCAGATCGCGCTGGCCCTGCAACATGCCAGTGAAGCGGGCGAGGTTCGTCTTGAGCCAGTCCTGCTCTGTGTTGCGATCCGTGGTGAGGCGGAGATTGTCGATCATCGTGTTCAGGTTGTCTTTCAAGTCGGCAACTTCGCCGCTGGCTTCGACCTGAATCGAGCGAGTCAGGTCGCCCTTGGTGACGGCCGTGGCAACCTCAGCAATGGCCCGCACTTGGTTGGTCAAATTGTCGGCCAGCAGGTTGACGTTGCCGGTGAGATCTTTCCACGTACCCGCCGCGCCGGGCACATTGGCCTGTCCGCCGAGTCGGCCTTCGACGCCCACTTCGCGCGCCACGGTTGTAACCTGGTCGGCAAAAGTGGCCAGAGTGTCCGTCATGCTGTTAATGGTTTCGGCCAGCGCCGCAACTTCTCCCTTGGCGTTTACGGTCAGCTTCTGAGTCAGTTCGCCATTGGCGACGGCGGTCACGACTTTCACGATTCCGCGCACTTGTTCGGTTAGGTTGGCGGCCATCACGTTGACGTTATCCGTGAGATCCTTCCAGGTTCCGGCCACGCCCGGCACCTGCGCCTGCCCGCCCAGCTTGCCTTCNNTTGCCTTCGGTGCCGACTTCGCGAGCTACGCGAGTGACTTCGGCGGCGAAAGCATTGAGCTGATCCACCATCGTGTTGATGGTATTTTTGAGTTCGAGGATTTCGCCTTTCACATCGACCGTGATCTTGCGCGACAAGTCGCCGCGCGCCACAGCCGTGGTCACCTCAGCAATGTTGCGCACCTGCCCCGTCAAGTTCCCCGCCATTGCGTTGACGGAGTCAGTGAGATCCTTCCACGTTCCGGCCACGCCGGACACGTTGGCCTGTCCGCCGAGACGACCTTCGCTACCCACTTCGCGTGCCACGCGCGTCACTTCGGCGGCNNTCGACCATCGTGTTCAGCGTTTCCTTCAACTGCAAAATTTCGCCGCGCACATCCACCGTGATTTTCTTCGAGAGATCGCCGTTCGCAATGGCCGTCGCGACTTCAGCGATGTTGCGCACCTGCCCGGTCAAGTTGCTGGCCATGAAGTTGACGTTGTCCGTGAGATCCTTCCAGGTGCCGGCNNATGGTGTTCTTGAGTTCGAGAATCTCGCCTTTCACGTCGACCGTGATCTTGCGCGACAGATCGCCGCGCGCCACGGCCGTGGTAACTTCGGCAATGTTTCGCACTTGGCCGGTGAGGTTACCGGCCATCGAGTTGACCGAGTCCGTGAGATCTTTCCATGTGCCGGCGACGCCCGGCACGTTGGCTTGTCCACCGAGACGGCCTTCGCTACCGACTTCACGCGCCACACGCGTCACTTCGCCGGCGAACGCGTTGAGCTGATCCACCATCGTATTGATGGTTTCTTTCAAGAGCAGAATCTCGCCGCTGACGTTGACCGTGATTTTCTTCGACAAGTCGCCGCTAGCGATGGCCGTGGCAACTTCCGCGATGTTACGCACCTGGCCTGTTAAGTTGCTCGCCATTGAGTTGACGGAGTCGGTGAGATCTTTCCACGTCCCGGCGACTCCGGGCACCTGCGCCTGGCCGCCGAGCTTTCCGTCAGTGCCAACTTCGCGGGCCACGCGCGTCACNNATGGTGTCCTTGAGTTCGAGGATCTCGCCCTTCACGTCAACCGTGATTTTGCGCGACAAATCGCCGCGAGCTACGGCGGTGGCGACTTCGGCGATATTTCGCACTTGGCCGGTAAGGTTGCTGGCCATGAAGTTGACGTTATCCGTGAGATCTTTCCATGTGCCGGCAACGCCGGGTACCTGCGCTTGTCCGCCGAGCTTACCTTCCGTACCAACTTCGCGGGCCACACGCGTAACCTCGCCGGCGAACGCATTGAGCTGGTCCACCATCGTATTAATAGTGTTCTTGAGTTCGAGAATCTCGCCTTTCACATCGACCGTGATTTTGCGCGACAGATCGCCGCGCGCCACGGCGGTAGTCACTTCAGCAATGTTGCGCACCTGGCCGGTAAGGTTCCCGGCCATCGAGTTCACGGAGTCCGTAAGATCTTTCCAGGTGCCGGCCACGCCCGGCACGTTGGCCTGTCCTCCCAGACGCCCTTCGGTGCCGACTTCGCGGGCCACGCGCGTCACTTCTCCAGCGAAGCGGTTGAGCTGGTCGACCATTGTGTTCAGCGTTTCTTTCAGCTGCAAAATCTCGCCCCGCACATCGACCGTGATTTTGCGCGAGAGATCGCCATTGGCGATAGCCGTCGCTACCTCAGCGATGTTTCGTACCTGACCGGTGAGGTTGCTGGCCATGAAATTGACGTTGTCCGTGAGATCTTTCCACGTGCCGCCAACTCCCGGCACCTGCGCCTGTCCGCCGAGCTTGCCTTCCGTACCTACTTCACGCGCCACGCGAGTGACCTCGCCCGCGAACGCATTGAGCTGGTCCACCATCGTATTGATGGTGTCCTTGAGTTCGAGAATCTCGCCTTTTACGTCGACCGTGATCTTGCGCGACANNCGCGACAAATCGCCGCGCGCCACGGCCGTGGTCACTTCGGCAATGTTTCGCACCTGGGCCGTCAAGTTACCGGCCATGGCGTTGACGGAATCCGTCAGATCTTTCCACGTACCCGCCACGCCCACCACGACGGCCTGGCCACCCAGCTTGCCGTCCGTACCCACTTCACGAGCCACGCGCGTCACTTCGGACGCAAACGAGCGCAGCTGATCCACCATGGTGTTGATGGCTTCTTTCAGTTGGAGAATTTCGCCGCGCACATCGACGGTAATTTTGCGAGAGAGATCGCCGCTGGCAACAGCAGTCGCGACTTCGGCGATGTTGCGGACTTGGCCGGTAAGGTTACTGGCCATCGAGTTGACGGAATCCGTCAGATCTTTCCACGTGCCGGCCACGCCCGGCACCTGCGCCTGGCCACCCAGCTTGCCGTCCGTGCCAACCTCGCGCGCTACTCGCGTAACCTCGGCGGTGAAGATTCCCAGCTGCTGAATCATGGTATTGACAATATTGGCGGAGCGAAGGAACTCGCCCTCCAGCGGCCGGCCATCCACGTCCAGGCGCACAGTCTGCGTCAAATTTCCCTGGGCAACGGCCGCGATGGCACGGGTAACCCCGGCAGTTGGCCGAAGTAGATCCTCAACCAGCGTGTTTACCGAGACTTCCATGTCGCCCCAGGCTCCTCTGGATTCATGAAAGCGGACGCGCTCGCGTGTCCTTCCTTCCTTGCCCACTACTTGTCCAACGCGCTTGAGCTCCTCCGCCATCTGCTGGTTGGCAGAAACAATGGAATTGAAAGTATCGGCAATTTTCCCCGCCAGCCCGGTCCAGGAGCCCGGCAGGCGCACGGAAAAGTCGCCATCCCGCATGGTCTGCAGGCTGGCGAGGATCACACTAAGATCGCCCGAAGCAGGTTCGGCCACGAGGACGGAATTCCCGTTACCCTTATTCTGATTTTTCTGACCTTCCTCGGATGCGCCAATGGCAACGGCGATCGCCCGGTCTTGGCTGTTTCTCTTCATGATCTTCTCCTAGACTGAGGGAGGATCTGGCGTTGTGACAAAGTTTTCATCGCCTGGTTTTCTATGCTTCCTTCCATCCCCGCCGTAGCGCCCGCAAGCAGTGGTTTCACGGTTGACGAGTTGAGGTGCGCGCTGGCATTTCCACGTAGGCGCTGCAGGTGGACGCACTGCCTAAATCAGGGTCAACCCCAAACATCTATGTGAATGCGTACTTAGAGGGAATTCAACGGCCCAAGCTTTGATTGGTACCATGAGAAACTGTAGCTTGACTCTAGGGTTTTTACTGTAGGGGACGGAGCGAAAATCCACGCCGAGCTTACACACGGTATGCGGCGCAAAGACCATGGCACGGAAGGTCTCGGTCTTTTTCGTCACTCTTTTTTGTCACTCCTGGGTTCGTCACTCTTGGGCGATTGTCGCCTCTGGTTCCGCTGCAATCGTGACTTCCACTTCGGCACCTAGCTTGAGGCGTACCTTGTCGCCATTCTCGTCGGTCAGAGCGTTCTCGATGCGAAGTTCTCGGTAGAGGTGATCTGCCCCTTCGACGGCGATTTGGGCCTTCTCAGGTTCGCTCGCAGATGGAGACTTGATGATCTTTTCGACAGTTGCAGGCAGAGTAGCACTTGGTTTTTCGCTCATAGGTTGTTCCTCCAATCTCAGTCCACGATGAGACCACCATCTTTAATTCTAAGCGCGGCAATTTCCGATTTCTGGGCTACCGCATGGAGCCCGCCTTTTAATCCTCAACTTGCAGCTCGTTCATCACCTGCCGCACGCTGGGAACCGTTGACGCCGGTTTTTCGGTTCGCGCGCGCTTCGATTCAGAATCGACCTCCCAGTCAAGGTCACAATGCCACTCTATCGTTTTCATATTTTTCTTTTCTCTCGACTATTGGGTTTGGTAAGACGAACTCGGGCGCCCTAAGGTTGTCTGCCCATCTTGCTCCCTTAAGGCGCGGTTACGGTCGAATGTAGCCCGGCTAAGCGTCTGTCTCATTGCACTTAAGACGCTGTCGTACGAGGGAAGCATCTGATGCTGGCGCGGGGCTCTCGTCCACCACAGGACTCGCACTTTGACGGCAGTCGAGTCCGGATCACCCAAGTCCACAACCAGAGCTTCGGGGCCTGGCTGACAACATCCCCTGCACCTTGCTCACGGTTTTGAGGATGAGAGACTTAGCTTGATCTAAGTTCTGTGCCTCTTAGGTTCAAATCGTATTCCCATCGACCGGCTGTCACAATTATTTACGGCCAGTTCTAGTTGCCGAATTTGCCGGTGAGATATTTGGTGACCTCGGATTCGAGCTGGCCGTAGTCGGAGTGGATGGTGGCGCGGAGGGCGGCTTCAGTGGAGTTGCCCCGGCTGAGTTGCTGCAGAATGCGCTGGATGTCGCCCATGCCGTAAGAGTCGTTGATGTAGGAGACAGCGGCCAGAGATTCCGCGTAGGCGACATAAGCATCCGCGCCGGAGAAGCGCAGAAAACTTCCTTCGAGAACATTGAGCGGAATGTTGCGTTGCGACTGGAACAACGCGGCCAACTGGCGGCCATCGCCGCCGGAGAGAGATTTAGGCTCGAGGAGCTGGGCGATGCCTTCATGCAGCCAGGGCGGACAGCGTCCGCCGGAAAGCTGATTGATGAAGGAGTGCGCCAACTCGTGCTTGAGAACGCGGGCGAGTTCGGGAGTGACGGAAGTCAATCCGTTGATGGGGATGCGCAGCTTGCCGTCGTTGAGCGCGCCGGACCATGCGGGCGCGTGGGTGACGTCGAAGAAAGCCTGCTCGGTGTAGAGGGTGACAAGAATGTTGTCGCGGGGCGGCGTGCCCAGATCGCGGGCGAGATCGTCGTAGTCGGACTCGAGAGCGGAGAGGATTTGCTCGCGCATCGCCTCGGAAGTTTGCTTGCCTTCGTAGTGCAGAACGAAATGGCTGCTTTCGCGCTGCGTGAAGTCGGTTTCGGCGCTGTCTTCGCGCTGGGCTTTGGCGAGGAGTTGCTCGACGGCCGGATCGGGGCGCAGATCGAGGGAACGCTTCCACGAAGTGACGGCGTCTTTGGTGCGGTCGGAGGCGAACTGAGCGTAGCCGAGCATGGTGTAAGCGTCGGCCGAGTTGGGCGCTGCGCTGACGGCGTTTTGGGCGCAAGCCAGCGCCTGCGCGGCATTTCCGGTGCGGACCAGCAGCGCGGCGTAGTAGACGAGAATCGTTGAGTTATCGGGCTGGAAGCGGAGAGCGCTCTCGAAGTAGCGCCGGGCCTCGGTGATGGCGCCGTGATCGAACTCGAATTTTCCGCCGATGAAGTTGGCGACGGCGCTCAACTCGGCGCTGCCTTTGCCTTCGAGGCTGGAGACTGCCTCGGGATCGACCTTGCCGTCCTTAATAATTTTGGAGGGAAGGTCGCCTTCGTTGGCCAGAGTGTCGGCAGGAGTAAACCTGGGCAGATCGGCGATTTTGGTTGCGGCCGCGCTTTCGGCTGGAGAAGATGTGGAGCGGGCGGACATGCCTCCGGCTTCGACGTGGTCGACCAAAATCTTGGGGATAGCGTAGGAATCGTCGCCTATGTCGTATTCGTAGTGACTTCCATTTTCGCGGACGTGGTCGGCAAGAATCGTGCGGCCGTTTTTCAGATGGATGGTGTCGGACCAGGCCGCAGCACAGGCGACTGCCATAGCCAACAAGATCGAGGTGACACGCGCTCGCATTCAGGCGCATTCTAGCAACAGCGGACGGATCACCCTACGTGACGAAGGTACCTGCCACAATGCGCGGCGTCGGGATGCTGACAATCGGCTTGGGATTGTCGGTAGTTGCGGCAAATGCCGGTCAGTTTTCGCCAACTCAGTCTGCTCCGACTCAGTTTGCCCCGACCCAGTCTTCGCCAATTGAGTCTGCTCCGGCTAAATCGGGTGCGTTGCAGACAGGCGCGCCGGACTCATCGCAATCGCTCTATCTGCAACTCAGCACAGCAGGGCTGGACCCGGCGCGCGTGTTCCGGGTGCGGAACGCGTCGCTGGACCGGGCGGCCATTCATATCACGCTGGAAGATGGGACCATCGCTTTCACCCAGGACGTGATGGGCAAGATCACGGGAGCGTTTTTTGAAGGCGACGGAGAGATACTGTTGGCGCCTCCCAACGATGTGGAACGGAAATCGATGAGTTTGTTCACCGGGATGGCGATCCTGGAAGAGCGCTTTGTCACGGCTTACTTCCGCTTCAACGACAATACTGCCGCCGAGTTGCAGCCCGGGTTGAGGGCCGCCGACAATGCGCAGGAGTTTGTTGGCAGATGGGGTGAGACCGCGCGGAACCTCGCGCAAAGGGATGCGATGAGGTTGCTGTTGAGTTTCAGCAGGATGCTGCCGGTGAAGGGAGAAGCGGGCTTACAAGGAACGAACTCACCCGGAGCGGGCGCGGAGGGAGTTTCTGATTTCCGCAGTCACATGCTGCACGCGAGGCTGCAGGGGAATCAGTTGGGGGTGTTCGATGTGGCCTTCGATTCCGCGGCGGACGAACAGATTGAATCCGGACAAGAGAAAACCGCAGGAAACGGAAATGTGTACTACGACGTGTGGACGTCATTCTCGACAGACGAAGGCGCACAGGCCAGCTCCGCGCCGGCACACGATTTGCAAACCGTGCCGGCAGATACGGAAGCGCCGGAGGATCCCATTGCCGTCCGGCGCTACGTGATCGACGCGGAGGTGAAACCGCCGAAGCATCTGGACGCAACCGTGCGAATGGATCTGGAGGTGGTGCGCGGCGGGGCGCGCACCCTGGTTTTCGAGCTGTCGCGTTTTTTGCAGATCCAGAGCGTGGAAGAAGATGGAATTCCGCTGGAGTTCATTCACAACCCGGCGATCGAAGGCACGCAACTGGCGCGCCGGGGCAATGACATGCTGGCGGTGACTTTGCCCGAACCGGTTCACTCCGGACAAAAAATCAGTTTGCGATTCGTCTACGGCGGAGAAGTGTTGGCGGAGGCCGGTGAGGGATTGCTTTACGTAGGAGAGCGCGGCACGTGGTATCCCAATCGCGGGTTGGCTATGGCCGATTTCGATCTCACCTTCCACTACCCGCCCGGATGGACCTTGGTGGCGACCGGCAAACCGGCGCCGATGGCGGCATCTACGTCGGGCAATGCGGCGCAGACCGTCATTTCCGCGCAAACGCCCGCGCAAAAGGGCGAGCAAGAGGGACGCTGGGTGTCGGAGCGGCCGATTCCGGTGGCGGGCTTCAACCTCGGCAAGTATGTGCGGGCCGCGGTTCACGCCGGAAATGTTACGGTGGAAACCTACGCCACAACCGGCGTGGAACGGAATTTTCCCAGCGTGGCGCCGCAGGTAGCCGCTCCCGATCCGGAGGGACTCCGGCACCACCTTCCGGAAGTGACGATACCGGCTGCGCCTTCGCCGGCGCGGAACGCGATGGCGGTAGCCGAACTAACCGCCCGGGCTATTAGTGACTACATGGGATGGTTCGGGTCATTTCCATACAGTCAACTGGCGCTGACGCAGATGCCGGGACGCGAGAGCCAGGGTTGGCCAGGGCTTATTTTTCTGTCGTCGTACGCTTTCCTGTCCAAGGAGGAGCGGCAGGAACTGCATATGAATCCTGACGCCACATTGAGGACGGAGCAGATTCCCGCACACGAAGCGGCACACCAGTGGTGGGGAGATCTGATTACGTGGAGGAGCTACCGCGATCAGTGGTTCTCGGAGGGACTGGCCAACTATTGTTCGTTGATGGTTCTGCAGCAGAAAAGTCCCCAGGATTTCCGGCACATTATGGAGGAATACCGGCGGGGTCTGGCGGAGAAGAACAAAGACGGCAGCTTGCCCAAAGATGCCGGCCCAGTAACGCTGGGTGCGCGATTGCTATCGTCGCACTATCCCGGAGGTTATGAAGCCATCAGCTACGGTCGCGGGACGTGGCTGTTCCATATGTTGCGTTCGATGTTGGACGATGCGGCCGCAGAAAGCCGGGCGGAGAAAAATGCGGGCCGGATTTCCGGCGAAGATCCTTTTATGCGTTCGCTGCGCCGGTTGCGAGAGCGTTACCAGGGGAAAGCCATCACCACCCGGGAACTGTTGGAGGTTTTTGCCGAGGACCTTCCGCCTGCTTTGCGTTACGAAGGGAAACCTTCGCTGGATTGGTTCCTGGATGGCTGGGTCAACGGAACGTCGCTGCCCCGGCTGGAACTGCGCGAGGTCAAGTTCGCGGCGAAGACAAACGCCACGGCCGTAAGCGGGACGATTGTGCAGAAAGACGCGCCCGATGATTTGGTAACCAGCGTTCCCATCTACGGAGTGGTGGCGGGCAAGGCACCGGTACTGTTGGGCCGGGTGTTCGCCGACGGCGCGGAATCTTCGTTTCATGTTCTGGCCCCTGCCGGGACCCACAAGATTCTGCTCGATCCTTACGAGACTGTCCTGACGGGACGGAAGTAGCGCGGCGGAAATCAGAGAAAGCTTCGGATCTCAGACCTCAGACTGCGGTTGAAGCGCTTCCCATTGCAGGATTTTTCCTCTCACTCTCGCCCGAAATGGGCACTGCAGACCCCAAAGGCGGCGTCCGACCTCGGAGTTCCGACCTTCGACCTCAGCCAACGGCCTATGTTTTGCTGAGGTCTGAGGACTGAGGTCTGAAGTCCGGGTGTGACGGGGGAAATGGCAACTTAGCTGCTCAACTTAGCTGCTCAACCAAAGTTCGGGAGGGATTCTTGAACGAGGCCGGAACGATTCTTGTGGTCGAAGACGAAGAGTTTGTGCGCAAAGTGGCCTGCGAAGTTCTGCGCTCTTCCGGTTACAACGTTCTGATCGCCGGAAACGCCGAGCAGGCTTGCGAAGCTTGCCGGCAGTGTGGCGGGCGCACGGATCTTCTTCTGGCCGATATTATTCTGCCCGGGAAAGACGGGCGGCAACTGGCGAACGATTTCAAATGTTTGTGTCCTGACGTCCGGATATTGCTCATGAGCGGATACGTGGAACAAGTGGTTCAGTGTGAATTCCTGAGCGACGGCCATGAATGGCTGGCGAAACCTTTCTCGGCGCAGACACTGTTGAGAAAAGTGCGCCAGGTGCTGGATACAGCTCCATCGATAACGGCGAAGAGTGCAGGTTCAAGCGTGCCTTCGGTAGCGGGTAGCCTGGAGGATCTGATAGGGGATTTGGGAGAGCGGAACCAGCCGGTGCAGAATTCCCAGTTCCGCGCAGATGCGGGGCATGCCATAGACGGCACAAGTGGACTCGTCCTGGCCAATGGTCAAGCCGCCTTGCCGATAGATCGCCTTGATTCCTAAGGCGCCGTCGGAACCCATGCCGGTCATGATGATGCCCATGGCGTGAGACTGGAAAGCGGAAGCCACCGACTGCATCATCACGTCGACAGAGGGCGTGTGCATCTGACCCTCCGGTTCCCGGGAGAGCTGGATGGTGGTGCGCGCATCGGTGGGGCGCTCGACGGTCATGTGCAATCCCGCAGGCGCAATGTAAACCGTTCCTGATTCAACTGTTTCGCCGCGACTGGCCTCGCGCACAGACACCGCGCATAGCCGATCGAGCCGGTCGGCGAAAGGAGCGGTGAAGCCTGGCGGCATATGCTGCACAATCAGAAGGGGAACGCTAAGGTCGGCAGGAAGAATGGGAAGAATATCCTGCAGGGCGTTGGGTCCGCCGGTGGAGATTCCGAGCGCGACGATCAATGGAGTTGCGGGCAGAATGGCGGGCGGGATCAGTTCTACGGCGCGAGGCGCCTTGCGCGGAGGACTGGCCGGGAAATGAGGTCTGCGCGATTCCGCGGCGGCCTTAATCTTAGCGATCAGATCTTCCCGNNCGAAGGTGAATGATGTCCAGCGAAGTAGAGGAGAGCTGCTTGGGGACGTAGTCGAAGGCGCCGGCCCCGAGAGCGGTGAATGTGATCTCGGCATCCTTTTCGGTGGCAGAACTCACCATAATGACCGGACGCGGGAACTGCGCCATAATATGCCGTAAAGTTTCCAGGCCGTCCATGCCTGGCATTTGCACGTCGAGAGTGACGACGTCGGGATCCAGGGACGCGATCTTCTGAAGAGCTTCACTTCCACTGTGGGCGCAGCCTACCACCTCCAGATCGGGATCGGAGTCGATCATCCGGGTCAGCGCGATCCTCATGAAGGCGCTGTCGTCGGCGATAAGGACGCGGATCTGCGATTTGTCAGAGGTTTGGCTCACGATGGATAAATGGCGCGCACCAGGCTGTGCACATCGTCCATGTAGGAGTCCATTTCAAACGTGAGGCGCGCCCAATCGAACTCCCTCAGCGACGGACAATGCTGCGCCAGGACTGCGAAACCACTTTCTTCCAGCAAGTTGACCTGCCGTTCCTCGATGTAGCCATAGTTGAACCCCCGCATGCGGCAGAGCAGGTCGGCCAGTTGCACCAGCGCCACCAGGCCGGTGTGGTTCAAAGATCCCGGAGGGTTGTGATGATGGGTCACCACTTCGGCCAGTTCAGGGGAAAGTTCCCAATGCTCGGCGAGCAGCTGTCCGCTGTCGCAGTGCGTGAATCCCAGCGACTTCTGCTCGGCCTCGTGCAAAGGAATTCCTTCTCGCCGGGCAAGTTCATAAGTTCCGCGAAATTCTTTGGGCAGAACCCAGAGATTGACGATGATTCCGAGATCATGGAGAAGACCTGCCAGATAAGCTTTGCTGGGATCGCCAAAGTTGATTTTCCGGGCAAAATGGCGGCAGACTAGGGCGCACCCCAGAGAGTGTTCCCAAAATACGATGGGGTCGAGTTCGCTGGTGCCGCCGGGTAACAGATTCAACACGCCGCAGGACATGGCGATGTCGCTGAGATGATGAAAGCCCAGGCTGACCGCCGCCCCGCGCAGCGAATCCACCCTCCGCCACCGGCCGAAAAGCGGCGAGTTTGCCATTTGCAGACATTGCGCCGCCAAAGCTTTGTCCTGGGCAAGCAGGTCGGTGACTTTGTGCGCGTCCAGTTGCTCTGCCGGCTGTTGCCGGTAGCGGAGCAGCGGAGTGAGCACGGCGGGGATGGCGGGAATCTGGCGCAAACCTTCCATCCGCTCCATCAGGACTTGTTTGGTTGCGGTTGTCATATCGAGCTACCTCCGGCTGGCGTGCGTTCGGTTTTCACGTAGGCTGTGGCTCCCGGCAAGTGAACCAAACGGAAGTCATCGCTGACGCCGTAGAGAGATTCGGAGTGGCCCAGGAACAGATACCCGTGCGGCAGAAGATTATTGTAGAAATGCTGGATCACGCGCCGCTTGGAGGCCAGATCGAAGTAAATCAAAACGTTGCAACAGAAGACGATGTCGATGCTCCTCATGAAGGTCATGCGGGCATCGTCAGAGAGATTGATCCGGGAGAAGGTGACACTGGCGCGGGCCGCTGGGTTGACCTGGAGTTGCTCGCCGACCGGAATGAAATATTTGAGGCGGTAGTAAGCGGTGAGATTGCGCGTGCTGTAAGAGCCGTACACCGCGTTCCTGGCATGAACGAGGGAGCGCTCGTTCAGATCGGTGGCCAGAATTTCGAAAGTCCAGTCTTTGAGGCGGCGGCTGGTTTCTTCCATCAGCAGCATGCTGAGGGTGTAAGGCTCTTCGCCGGTGGAGCAACCCGCGCTCCAGAGCCGGAGCCGGCGGAAAGGAAACTTGGCTTTGGTTTCGAGAATCCTGGGAATGACAATCTGCCGCAATGCATCCAAGTGCGGCTGGTTGCGGAAGAAGCAGGTTTCGCCGATGGTGATCTCGTTCAGCAGCGCGATGAGCTCGGCTTGGCCGGCCGGGCGGAGGATGAGGCACTCGCAGTATTCGCGCAGCGTGGCAATTTGGATTTCCTTCATGCGCCGGTTGCAGCGCTCCTGCAAAAGGCAGAGCTTGTTCTCGGGATGAAAGATTCCCGCCACTTGATAGATGAGGTCGCGGATGCGCACCAGATCCGGTTCCGGCGGTCCCACCACGCCAGTGCCGGGTCGCATTTGGGGAGCAGTGATCATGCGGACGGCGTTTCGGACGAGCGGCGTTGCTGCGGGTTTTGAAGTAGCGGTCAGGCTGGCCGGATCTAGCACCAATGCTCCTCCCGTTGTTGAGTTCTCCGATCCGCGACAAGGCCGTCGCCGGCCGGAATCGCTGAGCTACCCTCGCCAAGATTTTCTTCGGCACATAGATCAGCTCGATTCGGGCGCGGAGCTTGGTCGCGATCACCAGCCGGCGGCCTGACCTCTGCGGAACAGGACCGGAACGATCGTCTGCAGAGTCCGACCGGAAAATCAACCTGAGCCAGACCCAACTGCCGATAATTGCGTGGCGTCCGGCGTTCCGTAATGTCCTAGTTTTTTATCGGCATTGAAGGCTCAGACTTTAGCTACTCGGTGGTTCCAAGCAGGCGGCGCGAGAAGTGCCGCTCGGCAACTCTCTGGCGCTCGTGCGTTCGCCCTCTGAGGTCGCGCTGGCTCACGGCTTGCGCTAAACCCAAGGCTTGCGTCAAACCAATGACCGTCTGCGCTTCTGGCTGGAAGGCCGCAAGGCCCCGGTGCTGCGGCGGTGGTCACGCCGGAGCGAACGCCGGCAGTTCTTTCTGAATCGCTAGGCGTCGGCGAATGGCGGCCCGAGGGTTGTCTTGCGAGCAGCGGCGGAGGCCGGTTTTCTCGCTAGTCGTGCATCCTCAGTTCGCCATCCTCCAAGCTTCGCGGAGACCGGGATCTACGCTGCTGCCGGGTTCACCATGTGCGAGAACAGCCCCTCGGCCACTTGCTCTGAGCTCGGTCCATAGCTGCCGCTGCTGATTGCCTGGCGCAAGGCACTGATTTTTCCCTGCCGAACCTCGGGCAGCGCATTCGCCCGCGCCGCCAGCGCCTGGATCTGCGTATGAGCGCAAGGACTCTGGGTTTGGTCTTCCGCCAATGGGCTGCTCGCGTAAGGACTGGCGGCTGGACACTGATGGTGGTTGCGCTCGCTTTCGGCAAGCGGTTGGGCTGTTTGATTTAGGTTGATCCTCATGGCGGTTTCTTCAGCTTGCAATTGGCTTGCAATTCAGCTATCGGCAGTCGCTTAAAAAACTTTAATCCGTGGCTCTCTTGAATGATTGTCGTCTCTCCCATGCCGGATTCAACTTGTTCTATCGGCAGGAGTTGGCAAAACTTTAGGGAAATGAATCCGGTCTGGAGCCGGGGGAACCGGCCGCTCGGGTGTTACCTTCGTGCCGCAATGATTAGGTTACGATAATGAAGGTCCTAAGAGTACTTCAGCATCCTGGGGCCTGCGCGGCCGCGCGAGCCGCGGTTTTGCCCGCGTGCATCAATTCTTCGAGACGTGCCCGCAGCCGCACCACCGCCAGTGAGTGGATCTGGGAGACCCGCGACTCTCCGATGCCCAGCACCGCCCCGACCTCTTTCATGGTGAGATCTTCGAAGTAATACAAGGCCAGCACCTGCTGCTCTTTCTCCGGCAACTCGGCGATCACGCGGGTCAGCAGCGCCTTCATTTCGGAACGCAGGCAGCGGAAAAACGGCGTGTCTTCGGGAGCGTTGGGCAGGTAGTCGCACAGATCCTCCTCTTTGCCGTCCCAAGGGGATTCGATGTGCAGGCTGCCGACTTCGAGCCCGTCCAGTTCCCCCAGCAGTTGCTGGAATTCCCGCAGTTCCATGCCCAACTCCGCCGCCATTTCGACTTCGCTGGGAGCGCGGCTCAATTCCATACTGAGCCGCCGGTGGGCCTCCTCGATGCGGCGCGCCTTGCGTCTCAATTCCCGTGGGCCCCAGTCCATTTCCCGCAGGCTGTCGAGAATCGCGCCGCGAATGCGAAACTTGGCATAGGAGCCGAACTGCACGTGCTTGGAGCGGTCGAACTTGTTGAGCGCATCGATCAGTCCGATGACGCCGGCATGGACCAGATCCTCGAGCAGCACATGCCGGGGCAAGCGCTCGTGGATGCGGCGCGCGAGGTAACGCACCTGGGGCAGATGTTCGAGCAGGATGCGCTCCCGCTCTTCGAGCTTGTCCTGCCAGACCGTGTAAGCTTGCACGCTGTGTTTGCTCATGGCCCTCACTTCCCTAACTGCGGCCGCGTTCCCCGTCCGCTCCGCTGCGTGGTCGCCTTCGCAGCGTCCTCGGGGGCGTCGCGCGGAGCCTCAACAGGAGGACTCCGAGCGACTGCACTTTCGACTACGGGCGGTATCTCAAGCAGCGAGAGCGCCACCAAGTTGTGCAGGAACGGCTCCAGCAACCGCTCAAGGTGAGAGCCAGCCGGCGGTCGCACAGCGCCACCGGATTCTCGTTTGCCGGGCGCGACCTCGATCCGGGTCTCACCGGTGGCGGGCAGGTCGCGGATGGAAACTCCGCCCACAGCAATGGCTTCTGAACTTTCTCCTCACCCAGGCTCAAGACCTTGGGCACAAGTTCCTAACCCCAACGACGGCCAATGCTGCGAACGCAATTTCGCCTTTGCGGGATGGCTTCGGACTGTTGGTGCTCGTGACTGCGGCGGACATGACAGAGAGGGAAAGGCAATTCACGTACCGCGATAGAGCACCAAGGGGAGGGTTGATTCGGACTCCACGGCTGTCACGCGGCAAGTGCCATCCGATCAAACGGATAGCGGTTGCGCGGCCACGGAATCCGGGGTGTGTCGCGGCCTTTGTTGAGAGCCGTCTTAACTGTTGCTTAGCGGATCATCATTGAAGCGTCCCGCCCGCTGCGTTAGATTCCTCTTAAGCTTCCCGCTCGGACCACCACAGGGGCTGAACTTTTATCTGATAGGGGAAGTAGAGATGTTCCGCCAGCACCGTGTTGCCACGTTCCATTAGGATCGAAGCCCGCTCCATTACGTGCTGCAGCTCGCGCACGTTGCCCCTCCAGGCGTGGCCTTCGAGAATGTGGACCGCCTCGGCGCTCAGCCGCGGACAAGGCGCTGCTGTGGCGGCGGACATGCCGGCCAGAAAATGCTCCGCCAGCAGGATGATATCGGCCCGCCGCCCAGCCAGGGGCGGCAGTTCCAACGGGAAAACCGAGAGCCGGTAAAAAAGATCCTCGCGGAACTCCCCGCGGCCCGCGCGCGCCGCGAGATCGGTGTTGCTGGCGGCAATGACGCGGACATCCACGCGAGTCAGCTCCGCCGTTCCCAGCCGCTGCACTTCCTTGTGCTCCAAAAAGCGCAGCAGCTTGGCCTGCATGCCCAGCGGCAGTTCGCTGATCTCGTCCAGAAACAGAGTTCCTCCGTGCGCGGCGGGAATGCGCCCCACCTGCGGCTGCACCGCTCCGGTAAACGCTCCCCGGACATGGCCAAAGAGCTCGGACTCGAGCAGCGCCTCGGGAATGGCCGCGCAATTTACCGCCACGAAAGGCCGGGTGGCGCGAGGGCTCAAAGCGTGCACCGCCCGCGCCACCAGCTCCTTGCCGCTTCCCGTCGGGCCGCCAATCAGCACCGCCGTAGTGCGCGGCGCTACCAGCCGGGCCAAACGGTAGACGCGCCGCATTTCGTCGCTGCTTCCGATCATCCCCGGCAACGGCCCCGGTTCGTTGCCGTCCCGATCGCGGCGGGGGCCTTCGTCCCTTTCCGCTCGTTTTCCGGGACTCATTTCTCCGCCACCCATTTTTGCGGTACCCATCACTTCGAACATGCCCAGTTCGTCCCCATCCAGTAGCGGGGCTGTGGCGTCGGAGTCGAGCAAGACCACTTGAATGCCGGGAAAGCGGCGCGGGATGAGGGCGATGAGTTCTTCGGCGTCCAAATCGGGCAAGCGGCGGTCGAGAAACAGGACCTTCCAGTTTCCTTTCTCCAGCTTCACCAGGGCATCGGCGCCGCCAAGAGCCTGCTGCACCGGCCCCCACCGGCCGTTCAGGCGGTGCAGAACCTGTTCGCGCAGGGCGCTGCTAGGACTGGCGATCAGCGCGCCGCCCGCGGGAGCGGGAGGAGTCGGGAAAGTCGGCATGGCACTCATTTCGATTCTCCAGGGTTAAAGACGCGAAATCAATTCTTAGAACCCAGCAAGTTTTCCTCTTTACGCGTGCAGAGAAAAAACCTGCGGCAGCGAAAAAACGCGCGGCGGCGAAAACGGGAATTTTTCATTGTGCCGCTTTGCCGGCCAGCGCTGCCGGTCGAGACTCCGATGCGCCGCTCATCGTCTCTGTGTCGGCCGCGAGCCGCACCGTGATCTGCTCCCGGTCTTCACTGCTGTCGCGCACCCAGTCCATTCCAGCACGACACAAGCTGGCTTGTGCCAGGAGCAGCCCGAGTTCGGGCCGGGACAAAGCGGAGGCCGGTGTGGCCTTCCCGGCTCCCTGCCATGCGATGCCGACGCACACCTGTTCTCCCTCTCTCGCTGCCTGAATGAGCAATGGGTGAGCCGGCGAAGCCAGACTCAAGGCCGACTCCAGCAGGCGGAACATCGCCGTGGTTGTGCCCTGCCGTCCGGCGCTGACCGGAAGCGCGCAGGGACACTCCATTACCAGGCGCACGCACTTCGACTCAGCCACCGGTTCGAGCTCCCGCACGGTTTCGTGCAGCAACTTTCTCAGGTCCATGGCTTCGGCAATTTCCGGTTCGCTTTGTTCGAGATCCACCAATTCGCGGATCGCCTCCACCAAGGTCCGCATCCGCTCGCTCAGTTCCAGCCCGTCGCGCAAGCAATGAACATATTGTTCCGTCGCCCGGGGTCCGCTCAGCGCCAGCTCCAACGAACACTGAAGTCCGGTCAGCGGCTGGTTCAGGGCATGAAGCAGGTATGGCAGCGGGCTCGGGCCGTGGACATCGTCTGCGGTCATGCCGGAACCCCCTCCGGACTGCTGAGCTCGTAACCCACCCCCCGCACCGTATGGATCAGCTTCCGCGCATGTCCGTCGTCGATCTTGCGGCGCAGATAGTTGATGTAGACATCCACCACATTGGTGGTGGTATCGAAGGTCAGGTTCCATACGTGCTCGATGATCATGGCCCGGCTCACGCGCCGCCCGGCGTTGCGCATCAGGTATTCCAGCAAGGCGAACTCTTTTGCGGTCAGCTCGATGCGGCGCCCCGAGCGCTCGGTGCGGCGCTCCACGCGGTCCAGTTTCAGATCCTCGACCACCAGCACCGATTCCGAGGGCAGATGGCTGCGCCGCAACAAGGCGCGAATCCGCGCCGAAAGTTCACTGAAGGAAAACGGTTTGGCTAGATAGTCGTCGGCGCCGGTGTCCAGACACTGCACCCGGTCTTCCACCCGGATTCTTTGCGTCAAGATAAGAACCGGCAGGCTCGGCCTTTTCAGCCGGAGATGGCGCAACACGCTGACCCCATCCAGCTTGGGCAGATTCAAGTCCAGGATTACCAGGTCATAGTCGACCTCGCTTCCCATGGCCCGCGCCTGCTCCCCATCTAGCGCCATATCGACCGTGTAGTGCTCCGCTTCCAGGCCCTGCCGTACATAGCCGGCCAGAGCGCTGTCATCTTCCGCAATGAGGATTCGCATGAGCCGTCCCTAATTACAGCCCGATTCTAGTTAGAAGCGGCTCAAGTGAAACCGAAACCGTATTGCACGAAAGTGAGTGTTTCCGTAAACGGGGAGTAATTTCAAAACGGGCTTGAAGACAGGAAGCAAGCAGCGCAGTCCACCCGCGTCCTTGTCATCACGAAGGTCGTAGCGCACCCCACCCCCTCGTCATCCTCAGGCCCGCGCCCTCAGCGGGCCGAAGAGCCTGCCCTGAGCCTGCCGACGGGACCTCTGTACGCCTGCCCCAGGGTTTATAATCCTCCGCCTAATCCTCGCAAGCAGGAAGGACCCATGAGAACCACACTAGCCGTGACCCTGCTGTGCATCGTGCCAGTGCCGAGTATCATGGCGCAAACCGTCGTAGCGCAGGCCGTCGCAGCGCAAACCGCCGTAACTCAAACAACGAACAGCGGTTTTTTCAAAACCTCCGACGGCATCCGGACCCACTACCTTGAGGCTGGCAGTGGCCGGCCCATCGTCTTCATCCCCGGCTGGACCATGCCGGCCTGGATCTGGCAAAAGCAAATCGACGAGTTCTCGAAGCACTACCACGTCATTGCCGTCGATCCCCGTTCGCAGGGCGAGAGCGACAAACCGGCGTACGGCCACCTTCCCGAAACCCGCGCCCGCGACTATAAAGAGCTCGTCGATCACCTCGGCCTGAAGCTAAGGTGCGCCCATCCGGAGAGGCTTTCGTGCAACTACGGTGACGGCTTCGAGCGCTGCGATTTCATGAAACATGAAAACGGAAGCTGGATATGCATCGCGGGGCGGTGATTTTCCGAAGCTATTAGCGTACGGTAGCAGCTATGTCAACGATGCAAATAAAAGGCCTCTTCATTGCAGGCATTCCAGCGCGCATCGTCCGGGACGCGATGCGAAGAGCCTGTCAACGCGACGCCTTCACGCACGATCTGTTTGTGGAGGAGTGCAAGGTGACCGAGCACAGGGCGAGGGAGATTATCAAGGCCTTGGTGGCGGGCAATTTCATAGAAGTCGCAAAGCGTCCTCGGTGGGCAGACCGGGAACGAAGGCAATGGTATAAAGCAACCGCAGAAGGCCTCAGGCTCTCAAACGCTACGGGCCTTCGACGAATGCCCCGCTCAAAGGCCGACGCAATGTTGGCTGATTTTTTGAAAAGAGTACAACAAGTAAACACTCATCCGGAATACATATATTGCGTCTCTACCGTTATTGTTTCTGGCAGCTATGCGCGAGACGAGAATACGCTGGGAGATCTGGATATATTTTATGGACTTGGGGCGCGGTTTGCTGACTCCGATCGAGACGGCGCCAGACAGGACCGCATCGATGCGGCCAAACAAAAAGGTCGCCGCTTTAGCAACATCGTTGAGGAACTGTATTGGGATCAGCGGGAAGTCGATCTTCACCTGAAGGCTCGAACTCGCGGGTTGAGCTTACACCGCTTGGATGAATTCTTCACGATGGAGAAGGATGAGAGATTTGCGTACAAGGTGTTACTTGGCGATGCGAAGGCGATTGCCACCAAACTCACTGCCGGTATGAGCTAAGGAACAGAGCCGCCAACAAGCGGAAAAGGCCACGCTGCTTTCGCAACGTGGCCTTTATTTATGCCGGCAACGACCTACTCTCCCACACACTTTCGCGTGCAGTACAATCGGCCCTGCGGGGCGTTGAGCGCCTTTTGCTCACATGCGAGCGGCTTTGACGGCTTCGCGCTCGCGCTCCAACCAGCGCAGGCGCATGCGCTCCAGCGGATCCATCGCCAAAGTCACCAAGAACGTAAATGCACCCGCTACTGCCACGCTGATTCCAACGTCGAGCGCCAAGAACTTTAGTGCCTCCATAATTACCTCGCACCCACGATCACCACCCCACAAACCAAAATTATAGCAGCCGCCCCCAAAAGCAATTGAGCTTTGCCCGGTCACGCAGCGCCATCTGCGAGCGATTTACATGAACCGACATCCCCGCCAAAGTAATTGTGCCGAGCACGATCATGATGCTGATGAGCACCATCCACTCCGGCCCAAATCTCTCGTGCAATTTGGGACTGATGAACATACTTCCGATGGCCCCGATCGCCAGCATGCAAGAGGTCGGTGCCGCCCTCGGCGATTTGAGCTGGCATGGCAACGCCCTTGTCGAATTGAATGACGGCGACCGCAACCAGAGCAATCAGAGGCACAAGAATGTGCGCGAAAACCGAGACCAGCACAGATATGTCCCCTGAGCGACCCGAGCAATTATAGGTGTGGGAGACGGGCGCTCGATCGACGAAGGCGGGAAATTCGAGAGGCATTCCCGAAAAGGAAAAGGCCATCGAGATTTCTCTCAACGGCCTTTATTTATGCCGGCAACGACCTACTCTCCCACACACTTTCGCGTGCAGTACAATCGGCCCTGCGGGGCTTAACTTCCGTGTTCGGGATGGGAACGGGTGGAACCCCCGCGGTAAGATCACCGACAAGTCGCAGCTGTCAGCTATCAGCCGTCAGCTCTCAGCTTCTCGCTGAGGTGACGTTTCGTGCTGGTGGACAGCAAACTTGGTGAATCCCAGTTATCCCCTTCGCGCCTCAGAAGAACTGAGAGCTGAAAGCTGACAGCTGAGAGCTAGCTTTCAAAGATCGTGAGGACGAAACCTCACAACTGAATAGATTGGGTGTGGCTTACTTTCATCTTTGCTTACTTCCGATTTCAACCACACTTACTTCGGCTTTGCTTTCTTCTTCTGTTTTAGAAGCTGAAAAGCTCTTCGGCGCACAGTTGTCAGCGGCTTTCTTTCTTCTCCGCCCAAGTTCTGGCGGTTCGCAAAGAAACTTTGCCTTCGCCTCAGCTCAGGTTTTAGCTGAGGGCTGAAAGCTGACGGCTGACAGCTGTTTTCTGCACCGAGTAAATTTTATGGTCAAGCCGAACGGGCGATTAGTACTGGTAAGCTGCACGCATTGCTGCGCTTTCACCTCCAGCCTATCAACCAGGT
>PMHV01000008.1 GCA_003156805.1 Acidobacteriaceae bacterium
TCGAACCTGCCGTATGACATGAAGGATGTGATTCACACCGTGGCAGACGACAGACATTTTTTTGAAGTGCAGGAGCACTTCGCCAAGAACATTGTCGTAGGATTTGCGCGGCTTGATGGACGTCCGGTAGGAATCGTGGCCAACCAGCCGGCCATGCTGGCGGGAGCGCTCGACATCAACGCGTCCACCAAGGGCGCGCGCTTCGTGCGCTNNTGCCCGGCACCGCGCAGGAATATGGCGGCATCATCAAGCACGGAGCGAAGCTGCTGTTCGCCTTCGCCGAAGCCACCGTGCCCAAGGTCACTGTGATCACGCGCAAGGCCTACGGCGGCGCGTATTGCGTGATGGCGTCGAAACACATCCGCACCGATGTGAACTATGCGTGGCCGACGGCTGAGATCGCAGTGATGGGGCCGGAAGGCGCGGTCGATATTGTGTACCGGCGGGATCTCGACAGTGCAGCCAACGCAGAAGCGCGAGAAGACGTGCGCCGGGGCAAGATTGAAGAGTTTCGCGAGCGCTTCGCCAGTCCGTATGTGGCGGCGGAGCGCGGCTATGTGGATGCGGTGATCCAGCCGCGTGAAACCCGCAAGAAGCTGATTCAGGCGCTAGCCATGCTCGAAACCAAGCGCGACAAAAACCCGCCGAAGAAGCACGGGAATATACCGCTGTAAAGAACGGCATGTCCGACCCGTCGGGGTGGCCAGTCGGGCCATGCCGGTGTCGTCCTTCTTGACCGTGGTCACCCGTTTGCCGGCCAGCCGGGTTACCGCCCCTTAAGTAACGCTTAATGGCTTTTCTCGTCGTTGACAGGGGGAACCCAGTTTGTTACCGTTAACCAGTTCTTAACAATAGCCTTTGGCCGAGCTAAGTTCTGCATGCAGCACGCATTGCGGACCCAATGGCTTTTGGAGTGCTCGGGTTGTAGTTCCGGGAGGCGGGCGCACTTAAGGTTTCCATTCCCAACATGGGAGCGTAGCCCGAAATCAGGCTCCGAACAGGCTTTCTGTACTCTTAGAACTTTGCCTGGAGTTCCGGCCCTGATGATTCAAGCTGGTTTTAAGTAGGTCTGGTTCAAAGCAGTAAGGGGAGTGCATTTGCAGAAGCGCTTTTACATCCTTTTTGTGGCTCGCGGGGACGACGGACAGTTACGGAAAATCTCCATCCCCTTGCATTATCTGTACGTTTTTGTGATCGGCGCCGCTATCGGGTTCCTCAGCCTGACTGGGATCGCATCTTCTTATGCCCGCATGCTGCTCAAGGTTTCCCGCTACAACGAGCTGCGCACGGAAAAACAGCAGCTCAAAGACCGCTATTCGCAGCTGGAAGAAGTCGCCAAGGAGCGGGACGTGCAGGTGGCGTCGCTGGGCTCGATTGCCAGCGAGGTTTCGGCGCTCTATGGATTGAAATCGCAGCCCACGCTGGTCACTGCTTCGCAGGAGCAGATTCAGAACTCTGACGTTACCTCGTCGCTGGACCAGCTGAGCGCGTTGCGTACTTCGGCCCTTACGGGCGCCGCTACGGTTGGCATCAGTCTTGGCCTGGTTCGAAATGCCACCACCGCTGACTGGTTCCGCGCCAACTCTGCGCCGAATCTGTGGCCGGTAGAAGGCCAGGTGACGGGCAGCTTCGGCGAGCGCATCGACCCGTTCAACGGCGAGGGCGCATTCCACAGCGGAGTGGATATTTCCAGCAACTACGGCCATCCCATTATCGCGCCCGCCGACGGCGTCATAACCTTCGCCGACTTCCTGGGCGGATACGGCAAAGCCATTATGCTCGACCATGGCCACGGCATTTCGACTCGCTATGGCCACCTTTCCGGCTTCGCCGCCACCGTGGGCCAGCATGTTCATCGCGGCGACACAATCGGCTACGTGGGCCTGAGCGGACGCTCCACCGGTCCGCATCTTCACTACGAAGTTCGCATCAACGATACTCCGGTCAATCCCTACAAATACCTACGCATCACGGTTGCCCACTCCGGTGGGTTTACTCCCGGAAGCTGAATCACTCCACGGTTTTCAGCCAGGTCAGAGAAGCCTGCGCCTGAGCCCCTGGCGGGTCGCAACACCGAACGAGGGGGAGGGATTTCTGGTCCTCACACACAACCTTGCAACCGTACGCCAGTTCACCTTGTCTTAAGGATTGAGGTGACAAAATGAGCTACACAGTCGGTGATGGTACGGTGGTCCTGGCGTTGGCGGCGGGCTTTGTTGGTTATGTCCACGTGAAGCATCAAAGCCGCAGGAAGCGGCTCGAAATTATTCATCAGGAAAGGCTCGTGGCGATGGAAAAGGGCATACCGTTGCCCGAATTTCCGCTAGAGCCAGCGCGGGATCCACGTCCCGATCCGAACAACGTGATGCCGATCCTGGGCACCGTCCTGTTCAGCCTTTCCGTGGGAACCATGATTGTGTTCTACCTGACTCTTAAGGCAGCGGAACATGGATTTTGGGTATTACCCCTGCCGTTCGCCTTTTTGGGTGTGGGGCTGCTAACCTTCCACTTTTTGAAACGCGATGCCGGCCGTTGAAGTTGTGGAGAGCGATTCCCAACTCGTGGCCCGCGCGCAAGATGGCGATCAGGACGCCTTTGCGGAGCTATTTCGCCGCCATAGCGACCGGGTATTTCATCTTGCTCTTTCGATTCTGGGGCGGGAATTTGCAGCTGAGGCGGAAGACGTGACGCAGGAGGTGTTTCTGAAAGTTCATCACGCGCTGGCATCATTTCGGGGCGAAGCAGAATTGGGCTCCTGGATTTACCGCATCACGTTCAACCAGGCGGTGAACTTGAAGGCACGGGCTCGTTACCGCAGGCCACACTTGGATGACACGGTGCTTTCTCATGCAGTGAGCGCGGAACCCGGCCCGCACTCGCTGCTGGAAACGGAACAGCTCGATCAATCCCTTTCGGAATGCATTCACACTCTACCCGAGGTCTACCAATCAGCTCTAGGACTGTACTATTGGATGGGGGCAAGTGTGGCTGAAGTGGCGGCCCTGCTTGACGTTCCGGAGAATACAGCCAAGTCATATCTTCACCGTGCGCGCCAGCTTCTCGATGGCATGCTGAAAGAGAGAGGATATTCGCATGTCTGATTCTGATATCGATCCGCGCCAGGCCGAAATGGATAGCTTGCTAAGGCGATCCATGGCCGCGCCCGTTCCGCGCCTATCGCCGGATTTCCACCAAGTCTTGTCGCGCGAGTTGCGCCGAAGGTCCCAGCTTCCCAACCCATTCGGCCGGATTTTGCTCGCCGGCTACGGCGGGGTGTCGGCTGTGGTCTCCATTGTTGTAATGCGCGGCCAAGGGCTCGGCTGGGAGGCGATCGCGGTGATGACGCTTGGTTCCCTAGCCACGCTTGAACTGGCACGCCGGCTGCGACGCAGGCAATCGGGAATCGCAGCCAAGTAGGCCGCGTCGCGGCTCGGCGAGCGCTCGCCCCGTTACAACGCGACGGGGACCACCCCTTGAAGCAGAATGGTCCCCTAACGCTCAAAGAAGCCGGCAGGTGCCAAGTCTCAGGCCCTTTTTAGACTAATCCGCCGCCGAGGCGCGCCCTCCGGCTTCATCCCAAATGCGCACACCGCGCGTCTCCTTCAGCAACAGACTCCCCACAATAAAGGTCATGCCGGCCACGATCATCGGGTAATAAAGCCCCGCGTAGATGTTGCCCGTGGCCGCGACCGACCAGAGGCCGATCAAGGGCAGCAGCCCGCCAAACACGCCGTTCCCTATGTGGTAAGGCAGAGAAAGCGATGTGTAGCGAATCTTCGCCGGGAACGCCTCAATCAGGTAAGCGGCGATCGGACCGTACACCAGGCAAACATAAAGAACCTGAATGAAAATCAGCACCACCAACATGGTCAGATTCGGATTCGGGGCTTCCTTGGCTGGCACCAATGCGCCAGTCGCGTCCGTGGTCATGGCCGTGAGCCCGATCGCGCCAGTTACCTTATTGCGGGCAGACTTGACCGTAACCACATTGTTGCCTGCGGCGCGTTCCATGGCTTTGTAGATCGGGATGTAAGTAAGGACCGCGAGCAGGCAGCCCGCCATCATGAGCTTCTTCCGTCCAATGCGATCGGAAAGCGCACCCACCACGGTGAAGAATGGCATCCCGCACAGCAGGGCGATTGCGACCACGATGTTGGCGGTTTTTACGTTCACTTTCAAGACGGTCTGCATATAGAACAGAGCGTAGAACTGCCCGGTGTACCAGACCACGCCCTGCCCCGCCGTGGCTCCGAAGAGCGAAATCAGGACGTTCTTCAGATTCGGCCACTTGGTGAAAGCATCCTTGAGCGGTTGCGTGGAGGTCATGCCCGTGCTCTTGAGCTGGGCGAAGATGGGCGACTCCTTCATCTTCAAGCGTATGTAGAGCGAGATCAGCACCAGGATGATGGAAACCAGGAAGGGAATGCGCCAGCCGTAAGCGGCGAAATCCTCCTTCGACATTGAGTTCTGTGTAATCAGAATCACGATCAGTGACACGAAAAGACCCAGCGTGGCCGTAATCTGGATAAAGCTGGTGTAGAAGCCGCGCTTGCTGTCGGGAACATGCTCGCCCACGTAAACCGCAGCGCCGCCATACTCTCCACCCAGCGCCAGCCCCTGCAGGATGCGGATCAATAGCAGCACGACCGGTGCGAACCAGCCCGCCGTGGCGTACGAAGGCAAAAGGCCGATGACAAACGTCGAAAAACCCATAATGGAGAGCGTCACGATAAAGGCATACTTGCGTCCCACCAGGTCGCCGATACGGCCGAAGAAAAGCGCGCCGAACGGTCGCACCAGGAATCCGACCGCGAACGTCGCCAAATAGGCGAGGTAGGCGAACGTGTCGTTGCCCGGAGGATAAAACTTCAGCGCCAGGATGGCCGTGAGACTGCCGAAAATGTAGAAGTCGTACCACTCGATCATGGTGCCGACCGACGACGCCATAATCACGCGCCAGATGCTGTACCCTGGGTTACTAGTTCCCGCCACTTGCGCAGCATTCGCCATCACTTCCTCCATTTACCTGCAGGATTTTGGTCCTGGACCGCTCATTTGCATCGGTTGTGGTCTCAGGCACTACACGGCGTCGGCAAAAACTCCAGTCCCGGATTCAACCGCCAGCCGCGAACAGACCCGGAGCGGTTTACTGCGGCGACCAACCTATCACGGTCACTGTCCCTTCTGCAAAGTCGCGCTCACGGTCAATTCCGATCCCGGCAACACCGTGAGATCCCGCTTCCACTGGGCGAAGCCCGGCATCGACAAGACCACAACGTGCGTCCCCGTGACCAGTCCGATTGCAGATGGTGTGCTGCCCACGTATTTGCCGTCAAGCGTGATTTCCGCACCCGAAGGCGTCGAACTGAAATTGCACTTTATCTTCTCCGCCTTCTCCGAAACCACTTCCTGCGCCGCAGCGTGCGGGGCTGGCGCGGGGGCCAGCGAAGCCGGCGGCGATCCAACTGCAACCGCAGCCGCCGGCGGACTGGCCTTTCTGCCCATGTCTACCAGCGTGTACAACTGACTTCGCGCCTTTCCTTTGTCGTCAACGTAGTACACGATCACGCCGCGCTTTTCCTTCTTGGCCTCGAAGCTTTCCCCTTTGGGCAGGGACACGCATCTGGACCACCTTGAGTCAATGGTGCAAGCAACGCGAAACGGAGGCCCGTTGCCTTCCTGCACCTGCAAAGTGTTCGTCACTGCCGTCGTCTTGCTGTTGTTGCAGTACGCGTCGAAATTGACCTGGTCGCAATTCTTGGGAACGTCGCTGCCGCCAACGCTCACCGATCGAGTTTCAGAGTCCAGAACCTTGATCTGTATGGCGTTGTTGCGCGAAGTGGCGTTCGCGAACATGGCCACCGACAGAAGACCTGCCCCGAGAAGTGCAAATCTACGCATACTCATGCAACCAACCCCTCCAAACATTTTCCGGATGCAACCGTTGCGCCCGGGCTTTCCGAGACGGCTTCGGAAGCCGGTCTCGCCGAGTCGGTACACTGTGATCCCTTGGCGCGCGCCGCACAATTAGGTTCCTTCGCTAGAGGAAGCTTGGGAGGACAGGCTCAACTGCGGGCCTTCGCCCGAGTGGAGCCCGTCCCCCTTGCTTCGGTATCCAGTGCTGTCAATCGCCACCAGCCATCTCGATCATCCCGGAACGGGCTAGAACGTGAAAATCGGCCCGAATTCCGTGCGGTGATCTTGCCATTCGTTACTAGGGCTCCCCGCGATCGTATAGTCAACGCCAGGTTTGAGACGGGTAGCGTAGATCGACTGCTCAAAGCCGAAGGTGACATACGGGTTCAATTTGTAGTACAGGGTGCCCACAGCCATCTTGCCCATCAAGAGCGGCAAAACGCCTTCAGCGTTGACGTTGAACAGGTCCTTATGCACGACCTGGTCCTTCCCCAGGTCGAAATACAGTTGCCAGCCTGCGTTGTGGCCCTTCGGATTTGCGTTAAACCAGCGCGAGAGCGGCAATCCGAGATTGACGAATCCGCCAAACGCACGGGTCGGCCGTTCCGGAGCAACCGCGACATCGGCTGTGGGGCAGGTTCCCGCCGGGGTTACCGCGACAGTGCAAGCCAGTTGGGGGGTGCCGGAAGCTGCAACCACGCCGTCGACGGGGGTAAACGTGACTGGGTTACTCAACCCTCCCACGTCGGTGAAGAACGTGTTGACTTGACCGCCAAAGAAGAAGCGCAGGTCGCCCCCAAAATAAGCGCTGGCCACCAGCGTGAACCAGCGAGTGGGCAATTGCACGCCAAGTTGGTTGCCGTACATTTTGCTGGAAACGTTAAAGCCGTTGGGGAAGGCATCCTGATAGGAGCAGATCAGCGGGTTCGCGGCGCAATATGCCGTTGTAGTGGTATAGGCCGAGTTGGTGACGATCTCCTCGTCCCTGGACCGGAACCCGCTCCAGAAGATCTGAGCCGGCGCCACCGCAGAGGCTTTGTCGAGCTGGAACTGCAAGGCCAACCTGCCTTCGAACTCGGGACGGCCGGAATCGGCGCCCTCGCGCTCGCCCTGTCCAATCTGGCCCTCGAAGCCAGACAAGGTCCCAGCGAGCTTTTCGATCTGCCCGGTGCTCGGCATCATGAGCGCAAAGGTGGGTGCAATCTTGAAATTGCGCGAAGAGCTGCCCAGCTTCTGCACCAACCCGAACTGGAATTGCGGAGAACGCTCGTAGATATCGCCGTACCAGTAGCCCAGGGCCGTGGTTTCCAGAATACTGGGCAGCGCGGTGGATCCGAATAGCGTCCAGTCCTGTCCGCCCTCGAAGTAAAGGTCCGTCTTGTCGTTGGCGGCATAGTCCAGCCGCGCAAAGGCCAGACGAATTTGAAATGCGCTGCTGCGAATGGACGAAACGTCGCGATTGTCCACTTCGCTGAAGTTGCCTTCGTAGTCGCCCTCGATCTTGCCGGTCAACACGATTTTGCTCGACATGTCCGGCCATTCGATGTTCGCGCCGATGCGGGTGGAGCGCGCCTTCAAATGAAATTCGGGGTCCTCCGTGGGGCCGGTGTTTAAAATCGAGGTTGACGACAGAAACAAGCCGGGGAACGGCATGTCGTCGCCGTTCGGACTACTGCTGTCGTAAACCGCTGTTGCCTTAATGAAGCCATAAGGCGTCATCTTGACCGGGCCCATCTTAAAGGCGGCATTCAGACCGTCTTTTTTGGGCGGGTCGACCGGCAACACCCGCAAGGGGACAACCGCCGCAACCACCGAAGGCGGGGCGGGCGTCACTGCCACTTGCGGTCCGGGACCTGGTTGCTGCAGCCCAGACCCGGCTTGCGATGACGACTCGGGTTCCGAGTTTGAAAGCGACGTCGAGGTGGTTACAGGAATCGCAGCCGGAGCTGTTGCTGCAACCGCAACCGGAACTGCAACCGGAATCGCAGCCGGCGCCGCCGCGGGGACGGAGGGTTGCGCTGCTGCCGGGCTCGCGGCAGCGCTCAAATCCGCAGCGCTCAACACACCCTTGCGGCTGAGCGCCTCCACCAGGAGTTGAAACTCGGCGTCAGGAGAAGCATTCCGAATGGCGTTAGCCTCCGCCGGCGCGAGTACTCCTTTCATCACCAGCACGCCCAGCAGGGCGGTAACATTTGCGTTTCCGAGAGCCGGAGTTGGGCTCGGATTTGCCGGTGCGCCAGCCGCTTCGGCGGCCTTCGCTGTATTGGCGGCATTGGCAGAGGGGCTGTTTTTCGCATCCGCGGCATCATTTGTTCCAGCAAAAACCGGTGCGACCGCTACGGCTGCTAGTAGTGAAGTGCAAAGCCATCTCTTCAGCTTCATAAACTATGTAGTTCTCCGTAAACCGGGAGCCTTTCTTTGAAATAGGCAAGCGCGACAACTTCTTGCCGAGGGGGCATGGGTTGTAACTCGTTCCGAATCGTTGATTGCCATTTGGGATTAGGCAACTTCCGGGTTAACCTTCCGAAATTGAGGTCGGTCAGCCCTAAGGGTGGGATGTCTATCACAGGATTTCGCTAAGTGTCAATAACTAATTGTCATTCGTGGACAAAGAGAATTGCTTAAAGGTGTAATGATGAGAGGTTCCGGGAACCACATGGCTTCCTTGTGAATGCCGACGCGCGCCATGCTAGCCTGTGGTTGCGGATGGTCGAGCGTCCGTGAGGAGCGTCCATGAAATGATCAGTTTCTTCAAATCCGTGCATGAAGATATTACTGCCGTCGTGGAGTCTGACCCGGCGGCTCCGTCCTACGTTCAGATTCTTCTCCTGTACTCCGGACTGCATGCGGTGTGGACGCATCACCTGACCCACTGGCTTTGGATGCGCAACGCGCGCTTCTTCGCCCGTTTCCTCTCCCAAGTATCGCGTTTCCTGACCGGAATCGAGATTCACCCCGGCGCGGAAATCGGCCGGCGCCTGTTCATTGACCACGGTACGGGTGTGGTGATTGGCGAAACCACCATCATTGGCAATGACGTCACCCTGTATCAGGGAGTCACGTTGGGGGGCACGGGCAAGGAAAGAGGCAAGCGCCATCCCACGATCGGCAACAACGTTTCGATCGGCTCGGGGGCGCGAGTGCTCGGCAACATCACCGTCGGCGACAATTGCCGCGTGGGCGCGGGCTCGGTCGTGCTGCGCAATGTTCCCGCCAATTCCACCATCGTCGGCGTGCCCGGCCACATCGTGCTGCGCGAGGGCAAGCGCGTTGTCATCACCGATCCCAAAGACATCAGCGATCCTCTGTCAGACGTAATTATCAGGCTGGCCACCGAAGTACGCGACCTGCGCGAGCAATTTCAGAAACACACGCACGAGGCGCTGGGCGCGGAACCCAATGTCTCGATCGATGCAGAAGCCCCGGCGAGAATTTCCCCGGCGGACTTATTCGTGGAAGATTTTCAGATCTGAACTGCAAGGCGCTCGCGGCCGCCGCGCAATGGCCGGTCTCTTACGACTTCTGCACCCAAGGCTTGCGGGGACTATCGATCTCTTACTGGCAACTGGCAACTGACGACTGACGACTGGCAACTGGCTACTGCCGCAATCCCATCCAGCTTTCTGAGACCACGAGTGAGTTGCCCGGATTCTGCGGATCGTATTTCACCGAAGTGGGTAAGCCAAGCCGGCAGGAGTGCAAGTTAATCCAATGGCGCAGGTAGGTGACATCCTGCGAGCACTCGTAAGAGACGCCCGCCACGTCGTAATGGTAGATCAGCAAAACCGCGGCGCGACGACCGTCATTGGGCGCCAACTCCTGAACGTCGATCACGGTGCCGTCCGTGATGCGGCCCACGCCGTCGAGCCAGGCGCGGCGCTCGCGCTCGAGATCTTCCGCGGTCTTGGGCTTGCGCCGCAGCAGTGCGTAAGCTCCCACGCCCACGGCGCTTGCAGCCACCACCATCGAATAGAGACGAACTGAATCCATCGGAGAATGAGCGAGACCCTGGGCTGAGGTCAAATCTTCTTTATCAGCATATGCCGGAAGCGGTCGGCTGCGGAAGTGGGATGCCGGGTTACTGAGGGGTCCTGCTGTGGAAATTATCCCAGAGTAGAGTCCGTTGGGACCAAGAGTCAGACGAAAAGCGCCGCGCTCACGATTGACGAACCGGCCCAGCGCCCATTCTTAAGAACGCCACCAGAAAAAGCGCGGCAAACAGCAAGTCCACAATCGCAAATTGCAGATCCGAGCGCATGCGCCTCTGCAGATAAAGCACCACCACGGCGATTCCGTAGGCCAGTTTTTCCAGCACCGAAGGAATCATCATTGGCCGGAAGCGCACCGGTCGGTGGCGATCACGAAAAATACAAATTGCCATGCCAGCGCCACGCCTGCGAAACCGTAGTAGAAACCGGGATGCGTGATGGGTGGCGGATCCTGCCGGCCAATCAGATCGAAGATGAAGTACAAGGGAGTCAGCACCAGCACTCCCCAAATTCCCGCAATCCAAAAAAGAATCTTGGCAAACTTCATCGGAAGCGGCTCACCTCTGGTGGCACACGAAGTCTCGCGCCATGTCGCCGAAGTTGCCTTCCGCAGGCTGTCCGAACTGATCGTCGTGAAGGGCTTTCTTGCTGACTACCAGCTTGCCGCCGCGGTCGCGGGAATAGAACCACTCGGAGTTGGCGATGGCGCTGCCGCTGGCGCAGTTGAAGCGAACCCGGGCTCGCAGCTCGGCAAACGGTCCCCCCTGCGGCAGTTTCGTCGGTTCGCTGTATTCGACGCGCACCCACGCCGTGCGCAGATTATTCTTCTGCATCCGAACCGAGCTCACGAAGATTCTGTTCCCCGCATCGGTAGCGCCAATTTGCCGCCAGTCGCCCGCAGCAAACGCCGCCAGACCCACCAGCAGCGCCGGAGCCAGCACCACAACAACAAGGATGAACAGGCCCTTCTTCACAGGGGATGGAGATAAGCCCATAAGCACGCCGCCCACACTTTGGGCCAAAAGCCAGCTTCTGTCAACTGCAACTAGTCTCATTCCGAGACACCCGCCTGCGCGCCTGCTATGCTGTCGTGGTCTGCTGTCACAGAGGTCCGCTGGCATGGAAACCCTTTGTTGTGCCACGTTCGACTCATCGGTGGGGCCGTTGTTTCTCGCTGCTTCGCCAAAAGGTCTGGTGGCTTTGGAGTTCGAGCACAGAGTGATCGACCCGACGTTTGACGAGCGAAAATCCGCTGGCTTCGAGAAGGGAAGATCCGAGAAGAGAGATGGATCTGCGCTGCGACGGAATCCGCGACAAATCCGCGAAGAGAAACAGAGCGCTTGGCAGGAATCGCCGCGCCTGATGCAGCCTTACGTAAGCGAGCTCGAAGAATACTTCTCCGGCAATCGTCGCGAGTTCACCTTCCCGCTCGATTTGCGAGGAACCGATTTCCAACTGGCCTGCTGGCGAGCCCTCCTGGCGATTCCTTACGGCGAGACTCGCACTTACGCGGACATCGCCCGAGCGATCGGCAAGCCGCAGGCGTTTCGCGCCGTGGGCATGGCCAACAATCGCAATCCCATCGCCATCGTGGTGCCCTGCCATCGCGTGATTGCCTCAGACGGCACTCTCTGCGGCTACGGCGGCGGACTCAGCGTGAAGCGTAAGCTGTTGGAGTTGGAAGGCGCGCTGACGGGCACTCTTGCGGCATAGCCGGTCACTACGGTTTTGCCGAGGTCCGAGGTCGGGGCCTCAGCCTTGACATCGCGAACACGTAAACCCTTGACCACCAACGGCAACTCAACCGCACTCCGCAAAGCTGGACTCTTCTATCTCGTCTTCGTGATGTTTTCCTACACCACGGGCGGGCCCTTCGGACTCGAAGATATGGTCACCACCTCGGGTCCGGGGATGACGCTGATTTATTTGCTGGTGCTGCCGTTTTTCTGGTGCATTCCAGTTTCTTTGGTGTCGGCGGAACTTACCACCGCCATGCCCGTCGAGGGCGGCTTCTACCGCTGGACGCGCGCCGCTTTCGGCGACTTCTGGGGATTTCTCGCCGGCTGGTGGAACTGGTCGGCGTCGTTTCTGCTGGGCGGCGCATACGCGGTGCTTTTCACCGATTACCTTGTCTACTACTTTCCGCAAATCACCGGCTGGAGACATTATCTGATCTCGGTCGCACTGATCGCGGCGATCACCTGGATCAACGTCCGGGGCATTCAGATGGTCGGCCAGGTCGCAACCGCGCTTGAGATTTTCATCTTTGTGCCGGTGGCGGCGATGATTGTGATGGCATTCATGAAGTGGCATCACAATCCTTTTGTGCCGTTAATCCCGCCCCACCAGCCCACATTCAAGATTTTCGGGGTTGGCTTGGCTTTGGGGTTGTGGTTGTATTCAGGTTACGAGCAACTTTCCACCGTAGCCGAAGAGGTCGAGAACCCGCAACGCACCTACCCGCGGGCCTTGGCGTTGGTAGTGCCGCTCTCGATTGCCGCCTATTTTCTGCCCACGCTCGCCGGGCTGGCCTCGGCGGGAAGCTGGCAGAACTGGCACACGGGATATTTCTCGGTCGCTGCGAAACAGATCGGCGCATCTTTTCTCGGGCACCCATGGCTCGGCACC
This sequence comes from Acidobacteriaceae bacterium, assembly GCA_003156805.1. Classification (GTDB taxonomy): domain Bacteria; phylum Acidobacteriota; class Terriglobia; order Terriglobales; family Acidobacteriaceae; genus Sulfotelmatobacter. Next base: position 12,534 of record PMHV01000008.1, read on the forward strand.
TGTCTCGGAACCTCGATGACGCTGGCCGCGATGGTCGCAAACGTCGCGCTGCTCAACAGCACCGTGCTCACCACCACACGCATGCCTTTCGCCATGGCCGAAGATGGATATCTCCCGCAGATTCTGACGCGCAAGCACGCGCGCTATGGAACGCCGTGGCTGGCGATTGTGGTCTCGGCGACGATTTATGCGCTGCTGGCGTGGCAGAGTTTGGCGCAGCTCATCTCCGTTTACATCTGGCTGCGCTCGGCCACGACCGTGCTCACGGTGCTGTCTGCGTGGAAGCTCCGCCGCACGCGGCCCGAGATGACGCGCGCGTTCGTGATCCCCGGCGGACGAATCGGATTGCTCTATGTAGTGGCTGCGCCGGTGGTGATGGCGTTGGTGGCGCTGTTAGGCAGCGACCGCTTTGCCGTGATCGGCGGAGCGGTCGCCATGGCTCTGGGGCCGCTGGTATACGCAATTGTTGCCTTCCGTCCGCGATAGATATACAATGATATATGTATATCTTTGAAGCAAATTTAGGAGGCGCTATGCAAGTTTCGAAATGGGGAAACAGCCTGGCAATTCGCTTGCCCGCCGCGGTAGTCGAGGCGCTTGAACTGAAAGAAGGCGACGATATCGAGATTCGCGTCGCCGGGAGCCGCGAACTAGAAGTCAGCCGCGATAAGAGCCGGCAACGCGCGTTGGAGACTCTTCGCAAGTTGAGCCGTCCTTTGCCTCCCGGGTTCGTCTTCGACCGCGAAGAAGCACATGAGCGAGGAAGCAGGAGCGATGAGCGCTAAGGCGTTCTTCGACTCCAACGTGCTGATCTACGCGATGGTTAGCGGAGATCCCCGCAGGGAGCGGGCTCAGCAGTTAGTCGCGCAAGGCGGAGTAATCAGCGTTCAAGTTTTGAATGAATTCGTCGCGGTCGCACGACGTAAGATGCGCATGCCTTGGGAGGGAGTGATCGAAGCGCTGGATGCGGTTCGAATCTTATTCCCTTCGCCGGTTTCAATCACGCTGGTTACACATGAAGCGGCATTGAAGATCGCCCAGCCGTACGGCTTCGGCATCTACGACGCGCTGATCGCCGCCGCTGCGCTCGAAGCGAACTGCTCTACGCTTTACTCGGAAGATATGCAGGATGGGCAAGTGATCGACGGGGAGCTGACTATTCGGAATCCGTTCCTGTGATTTTGGCTCTAACTACGCCCAATTTGGCTGTCGAATTCTTCCAGCGAGAAAGCTTAGTCAAGGGCGTCGGTAGAGCGGACTCACCTTGCAGGTAGTGCGTCCCCCCTGGTCTACGAGCTGGCAGCCTCGGCAAAAATCTGAGCTTCCAATCTCAAACGGCCCGCGGATGCTGTAGCGTATCTTGGTGTCGTCATCAATTACGTAGACGAATGGACATCCGCCTGCCGTGCTAATGACCTGCTGAATGCGCTCACGCGCACGGGAAGATTCGCATTGATCGAGAACATCTTCACACCGCCAACGGATATGAAGCCCCCAATCAACGTAAAGCTGAAAATGCTGAGCAGGTTCTTAACGCTTACACTGCCCAAGGCTGCTCGGCCCGACCAGAGCAACACTACGAAGACGATAACTGCAAGGCCTGAAAAAGTGGAAACGATCTTACCGGCCAAGTCAAGGCGACGAACCCAAATCGACTCTTCTCCACGCTCAAACTGTGTCTGCGGGGACAGGGACGAGTTTCCCCAAGAGGATAGATTCGACTGGTTGTACGATCTCAGGAGATCTCGAAGAAGTTCGTAGAACTCGGGGTGAAGGTGCGCATCTATCCTGATTTGGTCGACTTTATCGATCCGAATCGGGGTTTGGCTCCAGGGCATAGTGGATCTCCAATCAAAGGAGTCTTACGGCAAGGCCCGATGGAACGTCCCCATCCTACTTCCGGAACAGCAACTGCACAAGCTTTTTGCTTGCTTTTTGCTGCTCCGTCGCACCGGCTGATCAGCTCACCCAATCCAGAACCTTGTACCACATTCCCGCGAACGGCAGGAACCACGGCCTGCCGTTGTACAACCCAAGCGGCGCGCCAGGGAACGGAATGCCCACAAACGGATTCTCCGGCTTATCCCCCGCGATCAACTCAGCGATTCTCTGGCCCTGATACGTCGCCATGGCGACGCCGTGTCCGGCGTAGCCGACAGCGTAGTACATCCCGTCGATCTGCCCCGCATGCGGCATGATATCGAAGGCGAAGTCGAGCGTGCCGCCCCAAACGTATTCCACTTTAGCGTCGCGCAGTTGAGGATAAACATCGATCATGCCGCGGCGCAGGATTTCGGCGCTGCGGCGGATGGTCCGATCGTTCTCGGGGAAGAATGCGGCGCGGCCGCCGAACAACATGCGGCGCTCGGGCGTGAGCCGGTAGTAGTAAAGATAGTTTTTCGAGTCGTAGATCATGCGGTTGCGCGGGCTGAGTTCGTGCGCCAGCTGTTCGGGCAGCACTTCTGTCGTGATGATGAACGATCCGATTGGGATAATTTTTTTCTGCAGCGCAGGCGTGGCTCGTCCCGTGTAGCCGCTGGTGCCGACAAATATGTCGCGCGCCCACAGCGAGCCGCGCGAACTATTGATCTTCCATCCAGCCTCGCCCTGCCGCGATTCGCGCTGCAAACTTTCCACGCGCGTGCGTTCGCAAATTTCCGCCCCGGCCTTCATCGCGGCACGGCCGAGTCCGGCAACGTAGCGCGCTGGGTTTAGTCCAGCGCTAACTTCATCCACCATGCCGCCGTAATAAATGCTTGACCCAATCTCCGAACTCAATTCGCTCCTCTGTACCACCCGCAGCTCATGATTAAATTCACGCGCAATCACCTCCGCCTGCCGCGCGTAATCGTCGAAGTGCTTGCGCTTGCAGGCGACCTCCAGATGCCCGCAGCGCGAAAAATCGCAGTCGATTTCCTCTTCGCGCACAATCTGCTCGACGCAATCAATCGACGCCAGCGACGCCGCATACATGCGCTGCGTGCGCTCACGGCCATACCTGGAAATGAGCTGGTTCACGCCCAGCTTCATACCGGTGAGCACCATGCCGCCGTTGCGCGAGCTGGCGCCCCATCCGATGGCCTCCGCTTCGAGGACGGCAACTTTCGCGCCGCGTCTGGCCAGCGTGAGCGCAGCGGAAAGTCCGGTGAAACCCGCGCCGATGACGGCGATGTCCACGCGCGCCGGCAAGGCCGGCGATTCCGCGGATCGCGGCATTTCGACCGTAGTCAGCCAGTAGTTCTGTTCGCGCAGCGGCATGGGTGGAACGTGCGATTGGGATTGTAAATCAGTCGTTGCTCGCAATCCGGCTCATCACCCGGCGCCGGTGAAGTCGCACGCACAATGTGACGATCGGCCATGTACTTCCGGCCGCTCAGTCCAAGAGATTGGCCAAGCCTACCTCGGTAACTTGCTCCGGTTACTCGTGGCCTCTAGGCTAAAGTGGTATGCCTCTGCGTTGCGTCGTATTCAGTTCGGACCAGAGCGTGACCCGCCCGATCTGGCAGGCATTCGCCGACCTCGACATTGAGGGGGAATATTGCAGCAACGCGGTGGAAGCGGTCGAGAGGGTCACCACCCAGCTTTTTCAGATCGTCATCACCGACTGGGACGATCAGCCCGAAGCGGCCTTCCTGCTCAAGACCGCGCGCGAGTTGAAAGCCGCTCAGCGTCCGCTTACCCTGGCGATCGTTAAAGATGAAGCCAGTTTGCCCCAGGCTCTGCACGCGGGCGCAAATTCGATTCTGCGCAAACCCATCCAGGCAGAACAGGTTCGAGACACGCTGAGCACGGCCTGCGATCTGTTACGCGCGAAAGTCGAGCCATCGCCGCCCGCGGTTGCTGCATCTTCAAAACCGCCCGCGGCTTTCCAGGCTTTTGCGGCCGCCGCTTCTGCTGGCACGGCTCCGGCGCCCGCCTTTATTAGCCAAACACCGGAGAAAGCTCTCCGTTCCGGCGAATTCCTGCAGAGCGCGAGTTCCGCACCCGGCGCGCAATTTGACACGGAAGCCGATCCTGCAGTTTCAATGGAACAATCGGCGGCAACCGAAGTCGACCCGCTCACTGAGTTAGAGCCAACCGCGGCGGCGGTGGAGTCTCCGGCGACGGAGCCTCCCATGCCCCAGGAAGAACCGCGGCAAGGTTGGTCGTCACTTGAGGACCGACTGCGGAGGTCGCCGGACCCACCGCGAGTGCCCTCGCCGAAAAACGAATCGCTCTCATATGGCGAACCCGCCTCCCAAATTGCGCCATCGCCCGACCCCAAGAAGAAGGCAGAAGAGACAAACAATCCGGCGGCAACAGCTTCGCACGGCCAAGACGGCCAAGAAAGAGGCGAAGCCGAGCTATTTGCCTACATGAAAGGCAAGGCTGCGGAGATTTCGGATCCCGCGCTGGCGAGGCGGCCTTCGCGAGCCGGCACGGTTCTTCTGTTGGCAGTGTTGTGCGTAACCTGTGGCGTAGCGTTCCTGAAAGCGCCGCCGGCGCAGTGGCCGCGGAACCTCGACTTGCTCGATCAATATGTCGCGCGCGCGGGAAGAAACTGGCTCAACCCGCCCCCGGCAGCTTCTCCTCAGACCACTGCTCAGCATGAAAGTTTCGCTCAGGCAGGGGACGAATACAAACTTCCAGCCGCCGGCAACATTCCGGACGCGACTACGGATCAATCACAGATCAAGGTGTTGCCGGTGGTCGACCCCACCGCGAAGCCCGCGAATGCCTCGCCAACCGCGGGAGTGGGGCAGTCGCCGCCGCCGCCCACCACGAATGACAAGAGCCCCGATCAGGCCGCGACAGGAGCCAGCGAAGCTCCGCAGAATCCAAACCAAGAGACTGCAATCACCGCTGCTCCGGCCGCAGACCGGTCGACGGCCGCTACAACACCCGAGCCCGGCTCGTCGGCAGCGACACCGCCCCGGCAGAATCCGCTGGTTGCGCCGTCAGACGTACCTTCGCAACGGCCGCTCGCTTCGCTCGCACAAAACCCTCCGCAGCCCCATACGGTTGCGCCGCCGACCAGCGCTGGCATCCCCTCCAGTTTGAAATCGCAGATGGCTTCATCGACTCCCGACGCCAGCGGCAACAAGCCGGCGGAAGCGGCGCTGCCCACGATCGGGCCGGTTGATCTGACGGAGTCGGCTGCCCGCAGTCTGCTCGTGCAACAAGTGGAGCCCGCATATCCCGATGCCGCAAAGAGCACCGCGCAGCATGGCAGCGTGGTTCTGCAAGTGATCATCGGACCAGACGGAACCGTCCAGGATGCGAAGTTTCTCCAGGGATCGCTGGCCTTTGCCCGGGATGCCATCGACGCCGTCAAGCAATGGCGGTTCAAGCCTTATTTCATGAACGGACGGCCCGTCGCTGCTCGCACCGTTCTCACGCTGAATTTCAAGCCGCCAGCATAAGCCCCCGCTGGGCACGGAAGCTAGGCACTGTCTGATATCTGCAGTTCCCGGACCGGCAAAATGCAGTTCTTTGCGCAGCCGCTCCGGCACTCTTGGCGCGACGGAAACTCATTAAGGTCTTGAACAAGTTACCGAAGAGGCGCCGATTGAGCAGCCGGCGGGCGAAAACCGGCATCTACAGATATAATGAGAGGCAGTCCTTAGGGAGTGAAGCCTTCCCGGAAAACGACAATCTGATGTCCATGAAAACCAAAGCTGCAATTCTCGTTTCGTCTTTTGCCGTGCTGCTGTTTGTGGTGGTGGGTTCGCTGGGTGGCGTGCATGCTTCTTCGAACGAAGGCGCGTACCGCCAATTACAGGTTTATAGCGAAGTGCTATCGCGCGTGCACAGCGAGTACGTCGAAGAGCCGAACATTCCCAAGGTGACCGACGGCGCACTGCACGGTCTGGTGGAGTCGCTCGATCCCAACTCCAGCTATCTGACGGCAGACGCCTACAAGACCTACAGAGCCCACAAGAGCGAAGCTAAGGGAGAAATTGGCGCTACGGTCTCCAAGCGTTTCGGTTATGCCGCAGTAGTCTCGGTGCTGCCAGGATCGCCGGCGGACAGAGCTGGCATCGAATCTACCGACATCTTTGAGTCGATTGAAGGTCAGAGCACCCGCGATATGTCTGTGCCGGAGATTCACAGCGCCCTGGCGGGCGTGCCGGGTTCGACGGTGACCGTTTCCGTAGTGCGGGCGCGCAAGGCGGAACCGCAGAAAATTGTGATCACGCGCGACATCATCAGCATTCCCCCAGTCGCTGAGAGGATGATGGAAGACGGCATTGGCTACATCAAAGTCGATGCGCTGACCAAAGGCAAAACCCAGGAAATCGCCGGCAACATCAAGTTTCTGGAAAAATCCGGCGCCAAGAAGCTGGTTCTGGATTTGCGCAACGCTTCCGAAGGCGATGAAAGCGAAGGCGTGGCCACGGCGAATCTGTTCCTGAACCATGGCACCATCACTTATCTGCAAGGCCAGAAATATCCGCGGGAAGCTTTTAACGCCGATCCGGCGAAGTGTGTGACTACGCTTCCCATGGCGGTGCTGGTGAACCGGGGCACATCGGGCGCGGCTGAGATTGTAGCGGCCGCTGTGCTGGAGAACGCCCGCGGCGATGTCGTCGGCGACAAGACTTTCGGCGACGGTTCGGTGCAAAAGACCATCGACCTTCCCGACGGAGGAGCTTTGATTCTCTCCGTGGCCAAGTATTATTCGCCCAGCGGAAAAGCCATCCAGGACGCCGCCGTGACTCCGAATGTTTTGGTTGCCGACGAAGCGGATAACGTCCTCCCCGACGATGACGAGCAGGAGCCGGCGCCCGACAATGAGGAAGCCAAGCCCAAGAACACGCAGGACGACCAGTTGCTGAAAGCTGTCGAGGTGCTGAAGAGCCGGGCTAGCTAGCTGATTGATGTCAACCGCCGGTCCGTTAACTCTTCGCTGTGGGCTCCTTGGCTGCGTGTCTACGCCGCCATTTGATCCAGCACATCAGGTATACGTCGCTCTAGGCTCTCCTCGTCCCCGGCTTCCACCTCCAACGTACTCGTCGAGAGCGACGCGACTAGCTGTTTGGCGCTGCTCCTCCATTTGTCCGCTTTCGTCATAACGGCCAACCTCAGCCACCGCTCGAACATCGTTTTTTCAGTATCGTAGACCAGAAAGCCATACTCACGCGCTTTCGCAAGGGAGTCATCCGATGGCCGCAAGATTTTGATCGCTATAGGCTCCCGGTTTTCAGCCTGCGCGTAGCAGACGAAATCGAGAACGTGAGTTGCTCTAAGCCCCTTAATCGGGACTTTTCGTTGAACCCTCGTGGGATAGGGCGACTGCCAAATCTTGAGCCCGCGCTCGACGCGAGATTCTACGGGCTCTTCGCCAAAATCTGGCCTGTGGCCAAGCAGATGCCACATGCCCAAGGTCTCACATTGCCCAATCGCGAGGATCGCAGAGTGCAGTTCATCCTGCTTACAGGCGACCTGAAAGACGCCATTAACAAATACAGCCCCCAGTCTATCCGCCATTTGCGAAAACGCCTCTTCGCGTAAATCCGTTACGTGGACCCCCTGAGAGTGAAGTTCTGCCGATGTTTTTCCAGCGTCATGCACCACAAAATAGTCGGCCGTTTTTCGCTCCACGAACACCGCCAGGTATCTGTCGTCAAGCGTTTTGGAAGGCAGTACCAAGACGCACCCCTCCCGCGATTCGGTAACGTGAACTTCGCTGCCGAAGTATCTGACCAAAGATTCCTTAAGAGAATGGCAGTAGGTCTGATCCATAGTCGGTCACACTCAAGTCTATTCGGAGCAGCTTCAGCGCCCTTACTAAAAACTCCTCCCGGCTCTTGATACCAGCAAAATCCCCTATCGGGACCTTGCCCCTCTCGGCGCTCTCAAGCCTGTGATCCCAAACATGCCGATGCCAGCCGGCATGCACGACATTGTCGATCCCCAAGAATTTTTGGTTCCCAGTCGAAGCCGTCAATTCGTGTGTTATGCAGCTTGAGTGCGATTGTCCAGCCCTCCGCATAGCTAGGATGCTTACAATGGATGTTGAGGCGCAAGATCACAGCATGCTGGCTTGAATAGTCATCGGTCGTGACATGCTCCGTGTCAATGTCCGCCTCTCCTTTTCCTTCGAGCTGCCGCACGACCTCGCTTCGGCTCGTGTCGAAATATTTCCTCTCCGTGACGATCCTCTGAACAAGAAAGAAGTAGTTTGCCGGCATAGTAGGAGGGCCGATCATCATACTTCGAGCCTAATATAGCTGCAACCTTTTTTCGGGAATGGTAGTTCAGATCAGCCCGGTCGTACAGATCAGTCTCCCTCCTGCTATTCTGAGCACATCCGCGCATGAAACGGCTCTATGAAGATCTTCCGCCGGTCGAAATCGCCGGGCGGAAGCTCGTGGGCCGCGTCGTGTTCGGCCTGCTGGTGCTGATTTCCGCGCTGGTCGGCGCGACCGCCGGTCTGCTGCTCGTCTACACCACCGATCTTCCCCAGGTCGAAGCGCTGGAGGCATATCGCCCCAGCTCCATCACGGAGTTGTATGACGATCATGGCCGTGTGATTGGGTCGTTCGCTTTGCAGCGCCGCGTGGTGGCCGGTTACGACGATTTTCCTCCTCTTCTGCGCGATGCGCTGGTCTCCATCGAAGACAAGGATTTCTACCGCCACTCCGGCATCAACTTCTGGCGCATCGTGGGCGCAGCCTATCGCGACGTTGAATCCGGCGGCAAAGTGCAGGGCGCATCCACTCTTACCATGCAGTTGGCGCGCAATCTTTTTCTTTCGCCCGACCGCTCGTTCCATCGCAAGGTGGAGGAAACGATGCTCGCCATTCAAATCGAGCGCCGTTTCACCAAGCCGCAAATTTTTACGCTCTATGCCAACCAGATTTTTCTCGGCCACGGCGTTTACGGCTTCGAAGCCGCCTCCGAATATTACTTCGGCAAGCCGGCAAAAAAGCTGACTCTGCCGGAAGCCGCGCTGCTGGCGGGTTTACCCAAGGGGCCGGGAGTGTATTCGCCCATCAACCATCCCGACCGGGCGGTGAAGCGGCGCAATCTGGTGATTAACGCCATGCTCGAAGATGGCAAAATTATGGCCGCGCAAGCGGCGGATGCGCGCTCGTCGCCGCCGACTTTGCATCTGCAGCACGATACAAATTCTCTTGCACCCTACTTTGTGGAAGAGATCCGCCGCTACCTCGAAAATAAATATGGAGCCGACCAGGTGCATGAAGGCGGCCTCAAGGTCTACACCTCGCTCGACATGGATCTGCAAAAGGCAGCCAATCAGGCCGTGCTCGACGGCTTGGCCGCGTACGAGCGCCGCCACGGATGGAAAGGCAATCTGGAGAACGTGCTGGCAGGCGGCACCGCGGCGTTGAATAAGGATGATAAAGATAGGGACAAGAATAAAGATAGGGACAAGAACAATAATAATAAGGACTTGTATGATAAAGACAAGTACGAACACCCCGACTGGGACGACGAACCCGAAATAAACGGCTACATGCACGCCCTGGTGACGTCGGTCGGGGCGGGAATCGCCACCGTCAAGTTTGGCCGATACACCGCGGCTCTGGGCCAAGCCGACGTGGCCTGGACACAGAAGAAAATTCCGGATCTGCTGACAACGGGCGATATCTGCTACGTGAAAATTCTCGCGCTCGCCGCCAACGGCGCTGCGCATGTCAGCCTTGAACAGGACTCCGGCGCGCAAGGCGCTCTGCTCGCAGTCGACAACGCTACTGGTGGAATCAAGGCCATGGTCGGCGGCCGCGATTTCAACGAATCGAAATTCGACCGCGCCACGCAGGCCTTGCGCCAGGTCGGATCGTCGTTCAAGCCCTACGTTTACACCGCCGCGATCGACCAGGGCGCCAGCCCCGACGACACAATTCTGGACGAGCCGGTCACATTCGAGACCGCTTCCGGCCCTTACTCGCCGCACAACTACGATGAAAAATTCGAAGGCATCATCACGCTGCGGCGCGCGCTGTCGCAGTCGCGAAACATTCCCGCGCTGAGGTTGGCCAGCAAAATCGGCATCAAGAGCGTGATCGACTATGCCGAGCGCTTCGGCGTCACCTCCAAGCTGCCGCCCTATCTGCCGGTGGCCCTCGGCGCGGCGGAGATCACGCTGATGGAGCAAACTTCCGCCTACAGCGTCTTCCCCGACGACGGCGTGCGCGTTACACCCCGCTACATCACCAAAGTGACTGACTACGAAGGCCGCGTGCTGGAAGAAGATTATCCCGACGTGAAAGATGTAATCGGCGTGCGCACCGCGCGAATCATGACCGCGATGTTGCGCGAAGTCGTACTGCATGGCACGGCAATCGCCGCCGCCAAGATGCCTTTTCCCATCGCAGGAAAAACCGGCACCACCAACGATTTCACCGACGCTTGGTTCGTAGGATTTTCGCCCGCGATGACCTGCGGTGTCTGGATTGGATTCGACGAGAAGAAATCTTTGGGAACCAAAGAAACCGGAGCCCACGCCGCTCTTCCCATCTGGATGAATTTCATGAACTTCGCTCTGGCCGGCAAAGATCCCGGAGAATTCCAGCCCCCGCCCACCACCCCCGCAAGTTCAGCGCAAAAATTGGACACGCCCGATACTGCCCCTGCTGCCGAAGAGTCGCACTAGACCGGCTTCACTGCCCATGTGGGAACAGCCGCCCTCGGCCGTCCAGCCGGACGAAGCCCGGCAGTAGTCTACTTTCGTGGTCTTGACTAGACGCCCGCTCTTGGATCATCCTGTGATCTCAACCCTAGCTCATTCACAATCTACAGCTCCTCGGGCGCGCCCTTTATCTGAGGTCTGAGGTCCGAGGTCCGATGTCCGATGTCCGAGGTCAAATAACCTCGCTAACTCCTTCGGGCTCAAGATTTTGCCCGTAAGTGATTGGTGCCCATAGATCAAATCGCATTTTCGCGCTAAGTCGATGATTCTAATATACCGGGGGGAGGGAGGGTACCCACCCCACGGTCGAAAATCCCAAAACGGAACGACGCTATAATCAGCGTATCCTCCCATGAAGTCCTTCTTTCGCTTCGCTCTGATGGCGCTGGTTCTGGTCGTCGTAGCGCTGGTTTCGGCGCTGACGGCGATGCGCTTCGCCATTCACGGTCAGGAAGTGGAAGTTCCCGCAGTCGTCGGACTTGCTCCCGCCGATGCCGAGCACATCGTTGCGGGCTCGGGTCTGCAATTGGAGATCGAGCGCCAATACTACAGCCCGCAGATTCCCGAAGGTCGCATCATGTCGCAGCTTCCGCTGCCGGGGACAAAGGTGCGGCGGGGATGGCAGGTGCGAGTCGCGCAGAGTCTCGGACCGCAACGCGTGGCCATTCCCGATGTCGCCAGAGAAAGTGAGCGCGCGGCAGATCTGAACATCCGGCGGCGCGGGCTGGATGTGGCGTCGGTTGCGGAGATGGAACTGCCGGAGGGTCCCGCCGATCAGGTTGTGGCGCAGAGTCCGCCGGCCAATGCCAACCAGATCGCTGCGCCGAAAATCAGCCTCCTCGTGACGGTAGCGGCCGGTCCGCAAGCCTTTGTGATGCCAAGTTTTGTGGGCCAGGCCCTGGGCAGCGCGAGTCGCGTACTACAGGATGCGGGATTCAAGCTGGGCAATGTGACTGTGGCGCCGCCGGCAAGTCCTGCTCCTCTGCCAGCAGCAACTCCGGCCCCGCCAGCGCCACCTCCGCAAGCGTCGCCGGCCAGCATCGTCGTCTCGCAGACGCCGCCCGCGGGGCAAAAAGTTTTGGCAGGTGCAGTGGTGAATTTGGAAGTGCGATGAAGCGAGGTCCGATGAAACGAAGTGCGATGACGCGAAATGCGATGACGCGGGGAGAATTTCTCAATCGCTAGCTTTTTCGAGAATCGCCGCGAAGAAGCCGTCGCACGGATGAACTCCTGGCAACGTGCGCAGATAACGACCGCAACGAAGTGAAGACAAATCGGGCCAAGTCAATTCGCCAGCGGCTTTTAGGCGATCGAGTTCACTGCGGCAATCAATCACGCGAAACGACGAGTCTTCCGCCAAAGCGCGCTCGACAACATCTTCATTCTCTTCTTTTTCCAGCGAACAAGTGGAGTAGATGAGCCGCCCGCCGCGCGCAACTTGCTCCATACTCGAACGAAGAATGGACAATTGTCGTGAGTGCAAGTCGGCGAGATCGTCAAACTTGAGCCGCCATTTTATTTCCGGGTTACGCGCAAGTGTGCCCGTGCCAGAACAGGGAACGTCGGCTAAGACGCGATCGAATTCTCCCGCGAACGGCAGGTTGCGCGCGTCGGCAGCGACGATTTGCACTGGTTGCGCGCGCGCCGCGAATGATGGCTTCTCACCGTTCACTAATCTTTGTAACAAACGGGCTCTGTGAGAATGCAGTTCGACGGCAACGACGTGCGCGTCAGGATTACAGTCTGCTATGGCAAGAATCTTGCCCCCAGGCGCCGCACAGCAATCGAGGATGCGCGCTCCGCGCCCCACCAGAGCGGCGACGAGTTGCGAGCCTTCGTCTTGAATGGCACAACGGCCCGCGCGGAAAGCATTCGTCTGTGTGACATCTCCCTGCTGAACTCGCCGCGCGGAGGCCAGCAAAGCACCGGCCGCAAGCTCGATTCCCTCTTTGCGGAGTTCGGACTCCGCGTCCTTCTGCCGGAGACGGATTGCCATCACTGGAACCGATTGGTTGTAAGAGCAAATGCGGCGAGCGGCATCGATTCCGTACTGTTGCGCCCAGCGTTCCACCAGCCACAAAGGATGCGCAGTCTTCGTGGCGAGAGATTCCACGGAAACGGAACTGGTTTCGACTGGCAGCGAAATCCTGTTGAGCGCGGTTGTCGTCAACTTTCGCAACACCGCGTTCACGAAAGGCGCGGCCGAGCGTTTGCGGGCGCGTTTCACCAACTCCACACTCTGGTGAATCGCCGCACGCGCCGGAACACGGCTAAGCCAGTTGAGTTGGTAGAGACCCACGCGAAGGGCGATTAGAATCTCGAGATCGAGTTTGGCAAGCGGCTGCGCGGAATTTTCCGCGATCTGCGAATCGAGAAGCGAGCGCCAGCGCAGAACGCCCATCACCAACTCTGTTGCCAACGCATGATCGGCGGTTGAGAGCGTTTCGTAGTTGCGGGAGTGCAGAAGTTCGGACGCATAGGAAGACTCGCGCTCCACGCGGAGCAGAATGTCGAATGCGGCAGCGCGCGCGGGAGAAACGGCCGAGTGCGAATTTCGGGGCTTGACGCTCAAGTGGCCAGTATGACCGAAGCGGCTGGTCGGAAGAAACAATTCGTATTGCGTTTTGGCCTAAGAGCCAAGCTTCTCGCCAGCCATGGGCCGATAACCGCGCACGAATTCGGCAGCCGAGGTGCGTTTCTTGCCTTCAAGTTGCACTTCCAGAAATTCAATTGCCGTATTTTCGCCGCAGCCAACCATCAGGCGATCGCCTTCCGGCCGCAATTCAGCCGTGGGCAAGGCTGCGTCGATCGGCGCAGCTCTCCACACTTGCAAATTCTTGCCGCGAAATTTCGTATATGCGCCGGGCCACGGCTGAAAACCGCGCATTCGATTGTAGATTTCAGCAGCCGGTCGGGCGAAGTCGATGAGCCCGTCTTCTTTTTTCAGGATCGGCGCGAGCGTCACTCGTGCATGATCTTGCGGCCGCGCACGAATTGTGCCGGCCTGCAGCGCGTTCAGCGTTTCGATCATCAGATCGGCGCCGCTGGCTGCAAGTTTCGGTGCGAGAGTTTCGGCGGTATCCTCTGGCGCGATCGGTAACTTTTGTTGCAGCAGGATGTCGCCGGTGTCGAGGCCCGCATCGATGCGCATCGTGGTGACGCCGGTGACGGTTTCGCCATTTGCGATGGCCCATTGAATCGGGGCTGCGCCGCGGTACTTGGGCAAAAGCGAAGCGTGCAGATTGATGTTGCCGAGCGGCGGCAGATCGAGCATCCATTGCGGAACGATGCGGCCATAGCCGACCACGATAATTGCATCCGGCTTCAGGGCGGAGAGTTGAGATTGAAATTCGTCATTGGTTTTGATCTTGTCCGGCTGTGTAATGGGCAAGCTAAATCTGACTGCGCACTGTTTCACCGGAGATCGAGCTAGCTCGAGGCCGCGGCCTTTGGGGCGATCAGGCTGAGTAACCACGAGGCTCACGCGAAAGCCCGCATCAACCAGCCTTTCGAGAGTGGGCGCAGCGAACAGCGGCGTGCCGCAGAAAACGAGATGGAGAGGGAAGGGCATTGAGTGGTTGAGCGATTGGGTGATTGGGCGATTGAACTGCTGCCGCGGACTTGGGACGATGTGTTAATTGCTCAATTACTAAATTGCTCAATTACCCAATTACAAATTCCTTCTACCATTCTCCTTTTTTCATGAGCTTGCGAATCTTGCGTTTTATCAGATCGCGTTTCAGCGCGCTGATGTGGCTGATGTAGAGCTTGCCGTTCAGGTGGTCGGTTTCGTGCTGAAAGGCGCGAGCCAGAATGTCATCGCCGGTTTTCTCGAAAACGTTTCCGTCCAGATCTTGCGCTCTCACCGTCGCAATCTTGGCGCGGCCGACGTTCTCGCGAAAGTCGGGGATGCTGAGGCAGCCTTCGCTCTGCGTGTGGCGGCCTTCGGTGTGAATGATTTCCGGATTAATGAGAACGAGCCTGGCGTCAGGGTTTTCCTTGAAGGTGACGTCGACGACGGCGATGCGGCGCGAAATGCCAATCTGCGGCGCAGCCAAGCCCACACCCTTAGCGGCATACATCGATTCGAACATATCGTCGATCAGTTTCTTGAGCTCGGCGTCGAACACGGCAACGGTTGCGGCTCGCTTCTCCAGCACTGGATCGCCAAATTTCACGATGGGATAGATCATCAGTAGTTTCTCAGTTGCTCGCGGTATCCGGCGAAGTTTCGCACCGTCTCTCCGATGGAATCGCCGCCGAACTTTTCCAGAGCGCAGCGGGCCAAGGTCAGCGCAACCATAGCTTCCCCGGCAACGCCGGCCGCGGGAACCACGCAAACGTCGGAACGTTCGTAGGCCGCCTTCACGGGCTCGCGGCTGGCAAAATCGACGGATTGCAGCGGCCGGCGCAAAGTGGAGATCGGCTTCAAATAACCGCGCACGCGAATTTCTTCTCCGTTGGAAACGCCGCCTTCGATGCCGCCCGCGTTATTGCGAGTGCGTGTGAATGCGGTGAAGCTCGCTGGCTTGCCGTAGCCAATTTCATCGTGCACCGCCGAGCCCGGAGACGCAGCGGCAACGACGCCGGCGCCGATTTCGACCGCCTTCACCGCTTGCAGCGACATGACTGCCGCGGCGAGCAATGCGTCGAGGCGTTCGTCCCATTGCGCGTAAGTGCCAAGGCCGGGCGGAGCGTTGTGGGCGACGACTTCGAAAACTCCGCCCAGCGAATCGCCGGTCTTGAGAACCTTGTCGACTTCTTGTTTCATGCGCTGCTCGATCTCAGAGTCGGCACAGTTCAGCAGAATTGTTTCCTTCTGATGAAGAGCGCGAATCTGCTCCCATGGCACTTCACCTGAAACGGCAACATTTCCCACCGCGACCACATGGCTGAGCACTTCGATGCCAAGTTCGCGCAGAAAGAGCTTGGCCACGGCTCCCACAGCCACGCGTGCCGCCGACTCGCGCGCAGAGGCACGCTCGAGAACATAACGGGCCTCGGGAAAGTTATATTTCAGCGCGCCCGCAAGGTCGGCGTGTCCGGGACGAGGCGAAGCCACCCGCTTGTGTTTCTCCGGATCACCCTCCCCGACCGGCAAAGACTCCTGCCAGTTTTTCCAGTCTTTGTTTTCAAGCTGGATGGAAATCGGTGAACCGATGGTTAAACCTTGGCGCACGCCGGAAAAAACGTGGGCGCTATCGGTTTCAATCTTCATGCGGCCGCCGCGTCCGTAACCCTGCTGACGGCGCCAGAGCTCGCGATCGACGAAGGCCTGGTCTATTTTCAACCCCGCGGGCACGCCGGAGAGAAAAGCCACGAGGGCTTCGCCGTGAGATTCTCCGGCGGTGAAATAGCGCAGCATAAGTGCTCGATTTTACCTGATACGCGGGCTGGAACGATCTTCGCCCACGAGACCGGGGAACCGGAAGAGCCAGCAGGCTCACGAGAACCCTCTGTGGGTGCCAGTTTCCGGCCTGGGTTAATTCTTAACTAACCCGATTTCCACAGGCACAGAATCTCTGCAGACGCTACAATTAGGGCAGACCATTTCAGCACCAGTCTTGGGTTCTGCTTCAGTCTTTTATTGCCACGTCGCAAAATTCTCTGGCCGCTTATAAAAGGAGGGAACTGTGTGCCCCCCCGCACAGATCCGAGTGGAAAATGTTTTGTCACGCAATAAGATTCGCTGTGTGCTCGTGCACGACCACGTCTTGCTGCGGCAGGGATTGCGGCGTTTGCTGGAGGACGAACCTGACCTGGAGGTCGTCAGTGAAGCCGGCAACGCTGCCGAGGCAATCAGTAGAGTGTTTGATTGCCGGCCTGACGTTGTCATCGCGGAAGCCAGCACGCTCGGGTTGCCTGCGCCGGAAGCGGAACGTCTTCTGCAGCGCGAATCTCCGCATACCAAGGTCTTATTTTTGAGCATGCCAGACCAGGAAACCCTGCCTTTCGGTGAAATTCACGAAGCATCGTGGACCTGCACGGTGCGGCAGACGTCCTCTGACGACCTTGTCAAGATGGTTCGCCGCGCTTGCCAGAACGACGCGGAGAATTCTCCGAAACCCGTGACAACGAGCGGCGAAGTAACGGGCGGCGAAATCAGGGGTTCGAGCGAAGAGTTGTTCTCCAGAAAACGCCCGTTGACCGCCCGCGAGCGCGAAGTGCTGAAACTTCTGGCCGAGGGCAGAACAGTGCGCGCAACTGCGATGCTGCTGGGACTTAGCATCAAAACTGTGGATGCGCACAAATTCAACCTCATGCGCAAGCTTGGCATCCACAACAAGGCCGAGTTGGTCATGTGGGCAATCCAGAGGAGAGTCGTGAAAGTCCCGGTGAATTTCTAGCCCGAGCCGGACGGTCTCACAAGCCGGCTCTGCCCAGACACAGCCGCCTCAGCAAGTTCCGCCAAACTGGCCACTTCCATATCTGGCCGGCCCTCGGCTAATTTGACGGCGCCCACTCCTTTTCGCGGCGATGGACGGTTTACCCACACTGTTGCCAAGCCCAGCGACCGCGCCGGAATAACATCGTGATAAATGCTCTGGCCAACATGCAAGACACAGTGGGCAGGCACGCCGATGCGGCTTAATGCCAAGTCGAAGATCTTCAAAGATGGTTTATAGGCCTGCGCTTGTTGCGCCGTGATGATGCAGTCAAATTTCACTTCGAGCAGCGGCCGGGTGCGGGCGAAAAGATCGTCATCGACGTTGGAAATAATCGCAAGCCGGAAGCGGTTCTTGAGTTCGCGGAGCGCCGCCACGGTGTCGGGCCACGGCTTCCATGTGGCGAGTGAATCGGGCAGCGCGTGTATCTGTTCCTCAGTCGGCGTGAAACTGAATTGTTTTCCGAACTGAATTACCACAGACTGAAGCACCTCGCGGTAGCGGCGATATGGTCCCTGCTCGGCCGCGGCCTCGAAGTCCCCATAAAGTTTCAAGATCGTGGCGTCGTCGGCCTCTTTGCCGTGAGCGGCGAGGATCGGCCGCAGGCAGGAAAGAATTCCATCTTCCCAGGCAATCAGAGTCCCATAACAATCGAAAGTCAGAATTTCGAAGCGGCCGAAATCGAGCATAAGAAATCGAGCATAGGCGGCGGCCTTACGAATCCAGACCGGGCAGCGTCGGTGTTTCTTCGTGTGAGGCAGCGGAGCGCTCCGCTTCAGCCTCCTGCTCGAACGCGATGGACGAAGAGTCCACGCTGGGCGGTGCTGGTTTCGGCGCCAGAAATTTTTCCGTATTCAGTAGAGGACGTCCCAGTGAGGCGTTATAACTGGTCCAGGGGCTCTCCAGGTCGGCCTCGCGCTCGAAATGGGCGCGCATAGCCTCCATCTTTGAGTCCAGATCGTCCATGTAGTGCAGCACCAGCGCCTCCGGGAACATAGGCAGCTTGGGTGAGCCGAATTCGTACTCCCCGTGGTGGCTGATGATCAGATGCTCCAGCATTGTCTTCAGCTCCTCGGGAAAGCCCGGCACCAGCGCGATTTTAGCCTGCAACATTTCCAGCTCGATCACCATATGGCCCAGCAACTGGCCGCGCGTGGTGTAGGAGAACGACCGTCTGTAGGTGAGTTCGTGAATCTTGCCGATGTCGTGCAGAAAAGCGCCGGAGAGCAGCAGGTCGCGGTTTAGGTGAGAATAGTTTTTGCAGATCAGATCGCAAGAGCGAAACAGCGAGACCACATGGTCCAGCAGGCCGCCGATGCAGGCGTGGTGCAAAGTCTTGGCCGCCGGTGCATCGCGATAAGCCGCCGCGACATCGGCATCGGCCATGAATGCCTGCAATAACGCCCGCAGCTGCGGATTCTGAATGGAGACGACGAAAGCTGCCAGCGTCTGCCAGAGTTCGTCGACGTTCTTGCTGGTCTTGGGCAGGTAATCCGCGAATTCGATCTCCGCTTCGCCCAGCTTGCGAAGCTTGTGAACGGTCAACTGGAAGCGGTTCTTATACTTGTTGATAAGGCCTTTGACCTTGAGAAAATCGTCCTGCTCGAAAGCGTTGAGCACTTCCTCAACGTTATCCCACATCTTGGCTTCAAGCTGGCCGCTGCGATCGCCGAGGGTAAGCGCAAGGTAAGGCTCGCCGGTTTTCTTGGGCTTGATCTGCTTGCTGACCACCACGAAGTTTGCGGTAATAATCTTGTTTTCGTGGCGGACGCAGTCGCAGATGTAAAAGTCCTTCATGTAGAAATGCAAACCGCAGGGACACCGCATCCCGCGGAAGGCGTATTCAGATTAAACCTTTTCGCAGGAACTTGTCCCACTGCCAGACTTTCGGAAGCCGTGCAGCCTGGGCATCTGGATCTCGCGCGGAGCCGCTCTCTCAGAGCACCCACAGGAATTTCTTTTTCTTCTTTTTCAGATTCTTGTCGGCTTCTTTGGCGGCTGCGGTCTCAATGGGTTTGGTTTCGTTAGGGCTGGCGCCGGTATCCACGTAGCCCGTCTTCACGTCGATGTACGCCTCTTCGCGCAGTTTGGTCAGGTAGGCGCGGAGAGCCGGTTGCAGCTTCTGGTAATAAAGCGCGTCCTGAATCCGCGGCTCCACGTCCTTCATGGCCGGGATACCGGCCCTCTGGTGTTCCGTTACTTTCAAAATCACATAGCCCTGTTTGGTGCGGATCGCGTCGCTGACCTCGCCCGCTTTCATGGCGAAAGTTACGTCTTCCAGTTCCTTCGCCAGTGTGCCTCGTTTGAAGCTGCCCAGGTCTCCGCCTTGCGCCGCCGAAGGTCCGTCGGAGTTTTTCTTGGCGATGTCTTCGAAGCTGGCGCCGCCGCGAATCTGTTTCAGCAGATCGTTAGTCTTGGCTTCCGCCGCGGCCAGAGCCACCGCGTCCGCAGCTTGCTTGGCGTCGGCGTCCGGTTTCGGGGCCCCGGCGTCCGGCGCTGCGGGCTTGGCCGGAGTCACCAGGATCTCGCTGAGCTTGATGGCTTCCGGCTGCTCCATCTCGCTCTTGTGCTCGTCGTAGAACTTCTGCTCGTCGTCCTTGGTGATGGTGCCGTAGAGGCGCTGGCCCACTTCATCCCCAATTACCTTCTGCGTGATGATGCGGTTGCGGATGTTCTGCTTGAAATCCTCGTACGAAATTCCCTGGGAACTGGCCGCCTTCTCCAAATCCTCCATGGTGTCGAGCTTCATATCCTTGCGCATCTGGTCGAGTTGCTTGATAAGCTCCGTGTCGCCGGAAATGCCCAGATCCTTGCCCTTTTCCAGCAGCAATTGCTGATCGATCAGATCGCGCAGAATGTCGCCCTCGCGCTCGGCATACAGCTTATCGGCATTGGCCGCATCCTGTTTCTTCACGTCGTCCCGGAGTTCGTCTTTGTTGCGGCTGAACTCGGAGCTCGTAATGATCTGGTTATTGACGCGGGCGATAATCTCTTCCACCACCTGGGCCGAGGCCAGCGTGGAAAAACAGGTCACAGCGATGAGCAAACCGTACAAATTTTTCATAGAGGCTGTTTTCATAGAAGCCGGGAGCACACTGCCTGGTTTCCGGAAGTTAGTTTTGCAAGCTGAAGTTACGCTGGCCGGATCGACTGGCCACGCGCGCTTGAACGCATATTATTCTACTACTTGCGGCGGCTCTGTGGGCCGCCTTCCGCAGGTAAGTCGCCGCCCCTAAATGAGGATCTGGACGGCTCGGAAATCCTTAGTTCTGTCATCCTTCTATGAAAGAAGGGCTGGCTGGTCCACTTGTTTTTTTGTTGGCGAGCATAAATAAGAGCGGCTGCCCCACTCGTCGCGCCCGTAGGCCCTAGGCCGACTGGCCCAATCTACTCTGAGGCAAATGACTCGGCGCCCAGCCTTAAGCGTCCCGCACTCAAGGTTGGGCAAACCTGCCGTAACTCCCGCCGCTACTTCCACCTACGGCGATTTCCACAGGCCATTGTACGTACACCGCGCCTATACAAAATGTTCCCATGGGAACACTCGCCACACTTGCTCCCAATGTTCCCACGGGAACATTGGGCAGGCAAGCCCGGTCACTTCCTGGTTGAGGATGAGTTGAGGGAGAGTGCTAGGGTGTACGCAGCAGGGCGAGGGCGGTGTAGTCTTTGTGGTCGGCGCGTTCGGAGGCGAACTCGCCCACCTCATTCAAAATCGAAACACAGAAGGCCTGCGCCGCGCGCGAACGATCAGCTTGCAGGTGTAACTTTACGCGCGACAGGCCAAAATCCGGGTCGGGATTCTTATCGTCTTTGCTTTCGCCTTCGACGACTCCCCGCGAGACCAGCAGAACCACCGCGCCTTTCTCCAGAGCGACGGTGGGAGCCTCCCACGTGGCGTGAGAAAACAAGCCGAGCGGCAGGCCAGTGGAAGCGAGCTCGACGACGTCGGTGCCGTCGCGCAAAAGTCCCGGAGTGTGTCCGGCGTTGGTATAGCAGAGGGTGCCGAAGTTTTCGTGGTAGCAGCCGACGAACGCGGGGCAGGAGCGCACGCCGCCGGCGGCCTCCATGATGCCGAGATTGAGCTTGATGCAAAGTTCGGTCATGGCTTCGGCTTCGTTCATGTCGGCGCGGGAAAAGAGTTCGGTGCCAACGGTACGAAAGATATTCTGAGCGGCGTCGAGGATCTGCTGATTGTCGGCGCGGCGCCCCGCGATGTCGATCGAACCGAACAGGACGCGTTCGGGGCCGACGCGCAGAGAGTCGTAATGATCACCCGAGAAGTGGCCGCCCTGAGTGGAGGCTGCGATCTCAGCGCCGTCGATCGCAGAAAACTGGCTGGGGACGGGGCTTGGCGCCGCAGCAAAATTCCCGGCACGAGGCTGGAACAGGGCACACATGGAGAGCAATACCAAAATCGAAACTAGCACAACGGCTGGCAGTGAGCAACCATGCTGCGCTGAGTTCGACATTAACGGTAAATAATGAATTATGATTAACGTAGGTTAATATACAAAAAGTTGCCTTCGGGCGGCTGCTCCAACGTACCCGTCGAAGACCGCGACAGGTGGGGCACGCCTCGGTGGGTTTCGGAGCAATCCCGCGATTTGATGTCGGCAAATCGGGAACTTGAGGCATTCTCCTACCCGGTATCCATGACTTGCGCGGCCCGCTGGACGCTTTAGCCGTTCAAAATCACCAATGAGTCAGGAAGTTCAGGAGTGCCGAAATCCTGACCGAGAATCTCTTCATACTTTTCAAAGGTCTGCCGTGCCAGTCGAGACCAGCCCCCGGAAATTCTTACCAGCGAAAGTCCCCCAGCTCCCAGGCTTTTCGCCAATGCCGGGCTGGTCAGAACAAGCTCCAGAGCCTGGGCAAGCCGCGCTGGATCGGAGGGAGGAACGAGGATTCCCGTACCGCCGTCGATCACCGCATCCCGGCATCCGGCCAATGCCGAAGCGATTACGGGCTTGCCGCACGCACCCGCCTCGTGCAGCACTAAGCCAAATCCTTCCGAGTCGAGCCAGCCCCGGATTCTGCGCTCCTCGGGCGTCAGCACAAAGACATCGCAGGCGTTGTAAAGGGCGAGCAGGTCATCGTCGGAAATGCCGCCCAGCATCGAGACCTGGTCCTGCATGCGCCGTTCCCGGACTGCGTCAGCCAATTCTTCGCCGCAGGAACCTTCCCCCACGACCACCCAGTGCGCACGAAATGGGAGCCTTCGGATCGCTTCCAGAACGTTGAGATGACCCTTGCGCGGAGCGAGGCGGCTCACCGTCAAAATCAAAGGAACATCCGCGGGAATTTGCCACGCGATTCGAGCCTGCTCGCCCAGTTCAGGCCACGGCCGGAAGAAGTCGATATCGCAGCCGGGGGTAAATACATCCACGGGAGTCTTTACCCCCCATTCCCGCACCAGCGACGAGGTGTGACTGCTTACCGCGAAGATGGAATCACAGGCATTCAACGAATCCACAATATAAGGAGTTGGATCCTCGCCGGCTGGCGAAGGCTGTTGGCCGGTAAGGTCATTGCCATGCACGGTTGCCACGGTCGGCATCCACTCGGGAATCGCAACGCGGCAAAGCGCGCTGTGGGCGCTGCCAAAATGCACGATGTCGGGTGCGAAGCTTAGCACGATGTCATCGAGCGCTTCAATAATTTGTTGCCACGCGGCTGTCCGGCTCGACGCCCTGGGTCCCACGGCGAAATGCGCGATGGGCTTGTTTCCCGGGTACCACTGTCCAAGCTTCGTGACCAAGCCTACTTCACAGAAGTCTGAGAGGCTACCGATCGTCTTCTCAATGAAGATTTGCTCTCCGCCGATCTGCGGGAAGAGAGTTCCGGTGATCCAAAGAACTCTCATCCTGGCGCCAATCCCAAGTGCGCCTCTGCGCGATTCCTGCTTGGGCGCACTCCCCAAAGATACTTGGGAACGAGGGCTCGAAAATTCTTCGACATATTGAGGCAACAGGTTGCGCTGCTTTGACAGGAAGTGGAGAATCCTGACTCCCGCCGTCTGCGCCGAATCAATCGACGGGAACCTGTTCGCCGGGCAATTCCAGGCTGATGACAAAGTGTGGGCCTCGGTTCCGGTATGAGCAAGGGCGCGCACCAGCGCCATTTGGTCGAGGTTGTGGAATCTCTTCCACTCCTCATGCCACACCTGAAACAGTCGATCAGTCGCCGCACACCGGCGCCACAGGATCACGCCACTATTAAAATAAGGGCGCTGTCTTAACGCCACGCTGTCCATGTACTCCAATTCACTTCGTCTTAAATTTGCTTTCTCCCAGCTCACGTCGAGAAAACTTCCAACATCCGTTTGTAAGTCGTTAGCTAGACAAATGTCAGCAAACTGTAACTCATTCCAGATGGCCTCGATAGAAGCGATGGTCAATGTATCGGCATCCAGGAATAAGGTGACAGGAAATCCGAACGCATTCAGCTGCGTCTTGTAGTGACGAGATCCCCATTCATCGTCTACTGAGGGTACTTGCACCACTTCGAAGTTCAGATGTTGTTTCTCCCAGTGCTCCACGTCGGTTACGACGCGAATTGGTCCCTGGTAACCGAATCGCCTCAGAAACGAGATGCTCTGAGTCGTCAATTGGGTAAGGGCATCCCCGATGGAGAGGTATACGATGCCAACCGAAGAGGGCGCGCTACTCGAATCCTTCATAATCTTTATTCCGATCCATTGTGCTCGTGCCTGTGGCGATAGCCCTACGCGAACGAATTGATCTATGGCGAGCCCGTCCCTGCTCCCTATTGAAGAGAGCCGGTGAATCCCTCATCTACATAATGCAGCAGGATCGACGAAGAGCTATATCCACGAGGCAATCTGTCACGGGAGTGGGGAAGGTATCGTCCACGATAAAGCAACCCGTCGCCGATGTGCTGCCACACCCGGAGCATCCCGTCGGCCGTCTGCAACTCGATGGGCCAGGGATTCTGCGCCTGGGGTTCAGGCGAGGCGTCAACGCACAGCGTGATGCTGTACTCACATTGCTCCCGGTCGGTGTGCCGGCTCAATTCGGATTCGCTCTGGTAGGCAACAAAATATGCATAGGAGGGTTTGACCACACTGGCGGCGACGTCGCTGACCACGTGGGCGAATTGATAGTGGTAAAAGCGGGAGACAGCCTCATTGTAGGCCGCATAGCGCCGGTCAACTTGCGGATCGCCGAGAGAAAACGACCCCATCCGCGTGTGGTAACGATAGTAGCGGCGGAGTGCGCCGATATGAAAAGGGTGAATAAGGTTGGTCAGAGTGGTGTATCCGCGTTCAAATTGGCCCGCACTGTCTTTCACCGTATGCAGCCATTCACAACGGCGGCGCCCTTCGTAGTTGCGCTCCACCAGAATGTTCGCCTCTCTCAATACCCACTCAACATGCGCGGGAAGGGCCAATGGCAGGGGATATCCCGGCGCCATCCCACTTAGATAACCGAAATACACGCACCCCACCCAGAACGGCCAGATTACGCCAGTCGCCGGATCATCGACCCACACCACCCAATCGCTCGGGCAGAAGTACTCTGAGAACGCCACCCGCACGCCTTTATCGGGCGGCAGCGGTCCATGCCATGAGAACCAGCACTTGGGATTCACGATCAGGTCCGCGGAGGGATCATGCGCCCGTATCAACCGCGAGGGCACCAGGTAATGGGGCTGCTCATCCAGCAGACAATGATAAAGATGGGCGGGAAATCCAAAAGGTGTGCTCATCGGTGCAACCATCCGTTCACTGTAAATCGACTGTCCATAAAGTCTGTTGACACGCACTGCACGGGAAGAACTTCGTGCAGGTATTCACTGACGAAAAAGCAGATCTGGTTCTGCGCGGGCGTGATCACGGAATACGGACCGGGCGCCCGGTACTCGCCGTTTTCGAGCTCGGTATCGAAGATGCAGAGCTCGCCACCCGTAAAAGGCTGAGGCTGACGGTAGAAAAAATAGACGAATGTAATGAGCCGGCTGCTCAACGAATCAGTTCCGTTATCGTTGTGCCTGCGAAAGAACTCCCCGTTGTTGGTAGCGGTGAGCTGAATCTCCACATCCTTAATTGGGAACCATGGAAAATCCAACCCAGCCAGAACCTGCGGCAGGAAGGCGAAGATTCGCTCGGTGAATACATCGCGGAATTCGCCGAGTTCGAAGAGGACGCGTGAGCGCCGGTAGCTGGTGTCGACCTGGTGAGTGCCGCCGGCGCCGACCACGCGCGTCGCAGAAAAGTCGTTGCCGCGCTCATACGTGTAACGCATGAGATTTTGCCACTCCTCGGCCACAAGAAACTCATCGAAAACTACAAGCGGGACCTGAGCGTTTGTCTCGAGTGTCATGCGGAATCCTTATTCTTTATTCTTTCGCGATTGCCGGGTAGTCATAGGGAATAATCGCAGCATAGACCAACCTCTGTCCGTACACCGTCGCCTCGCGGGCGCTGCCCGACCAGACCGGAATTTGCTCGAACTCACGGACTACAATGCGAAAGTCTCCAGCGGCCGGAGCCGTTGCGAAGGCGACGGTTCCAGCCCACAAGACGCTACCCGGCTGGTTTGGCGCCGGTTGGTCCTCGGTGACTGTAACCACGCTGGATGGAGCCGGTTCCCATCCCATGTTGGTCATCACTTTCGGCATCGCCTGTTCTACGGACACCGTCAATAGCGGCGTGGACGGCCCTTGGGGTGCGAGACCACCTACAAATACGCGGGCCTGGCTTGGGTTTGTGGGATTGATACTGACGACAGCGGAGCGATCGGGAGTGAGTTGCACAAAGTCGGCAAGCACGACTCGCGAAAGTTCCACACCTTGAATGGAATGACTCTGATAGCGAGCCAGGGCCATGCGCACTAAGGGCGCATAGGAGGTGGGATTGCTGAATTCGATATCGCAGAACCACAACTGGCGCGCCTGGTCATATTGCACGGTGTGCGCGGCCACGTCGAATGCCTGGGACGTCTCTTCGAGGGTAAGCCCGGTTGCGGTCGCCGCCGCTTCGGGAAAATCGTAGACATTCGGCACCAAATCCACCGCTCCGGTTTGCCAGATAGGGTCGCCTCCCCACTGCGTGAAGTACGGCTTGTAGGTCTCACGCAAGGCATAGCTGGGAGGGTTAAGCGAGATCGGCCACAGCACTACGCCGAGTAACTCATCGTCACCGGAGGAATACCAGGGCCGACTGAGGTAAACACGGACACTGTTTCCGTAGCGAATGGAGGACTTGACATTGGTCGTCTCCTGTTGCTCCCATCCGAAGGTGGGAACCACATACAAGACTTCGGGCGGGGCGGGCCACGCCGAACTTGGAACATCGACAACCAGGGGCTCTCCAGTTCTGGTAAAGTCCAAGCCCGCCGGAAAGTACTCCTGGAAACGAGATGTCGCAGTGGGGGTGTAAGTAACCCATCGATGCTTCGAGTCATTGAAGTTATGGATTGGGGCGGCGACGATGCCCGGCTGATCGACGCCCTCAAGTTCGTCGACAGGAGCGGCAAACCACAGATTGTCAACCTGGGGTATGTAGATGGCCACCGCCCGCGTAGTGGAAGCGGGTGCATAAACCGGCCCAGCCTCGGGCTCTGCCAGCGGAATCGTTTCCACATGATCGCTTTGGATGGAGCTTGTAGGGCCGGGCAGAGAGACATTGTCCTCGACTTCGATCCAGCTTCCCTGCAAATCGATCCGGGCTGTGCTGTTGGCGTGAATCTGCATGCCACCAAGCAACACCGCCGCGTGGGAGCCCAGACTCCGCCAGGCGGTAATCGGGGTAAAGTCGTTTCGCAGCGCGGAGGCAAAGATGGGGTTTGATGGCTGATGCACCACCGGCAATTGCAGAAAAGCAGGCAAACCGATCGGCTGTTGGACAGCGTGCACCATGGTCAGCGTCCGCGACGGGGTGATCATTTCATGACCGCCCTCAGTGACGAGACGCGTCAGCAAGGCGAGAATGTCGCTGCTGTACGGCACCAGGGAGTTTGCGCCTGCCGTTGTCATCAGATAGGCTTCGTCTGATTCAAAGAGCTCGCGTATCCATCCCCACACCGCCATAATGCTCAGGTCGCTCGGAGAAAGATAGCTACTTAGGTCGACCACCGCTACGGAAGATTTTTCCAAGCCCAGGCGCAGCGTCCGAGTTGCCGGGTCCCATTCCGGAGGTTGCGATGCCTCCTGCATGGTCATCAGAAAGGCTTCGCGCTCCGGCCATTGGGTGCCGAAATCGATGAATGTAACGGAGCCCAGATTCGGTTGAACGTCGGGCAGCGGGTCGTAATTCAGTTCCCCGCTTGCCAACAGGCCATAAGTATTATCGGGAGTATTCGGCAGATCTCGAAGCGCCGCACCCCGCGATAACGGGTCGGGCAAATACAACACTTGTAATGTGTCCTGGGATTCAAGCTGCACGCCCCCCTGCTTGGGCAACTCGTATTTGTCGCGCGCCACGATCAGGTTGAAAAGACTTGAGTCGCCCCGCAAATGGCCATGCACATTGTCGAACATGCCATGATGCTCCGCCATGCGTACCGAAGTGCGCGGCGGCGCCACGTGCCGGGAATCGATCTCCGCAGTCGGCACCACATCCAGCGAGGGATCGCTGTTGAAGGACCGGATCACCAGCCGCTCCAGCGAAGCTCCGGGCTCGGGTGGGTTCTGGAGAACCAACAGGGGCGGAAGGACAGGCTCGAAACGGAGGTAGGGGAGCAGAACTCCGCCACCCGGAAGCGCGTTCTGTTGCTGAGTCGGGGCCGTCAAAGGCAGACTATTGCCCGCCAAATCCACGGCCCTGGCGCGGAGCCTGTACTGGTCGCCGAAGCGCAACTCCGGCAGCGAGCCCGCCACCGCCGCAAACTTCGTCGCCATTTTGAATGGAGTGATGGGCTCATCCATCGTCGGGTCTGGCGTGGTCGCTTGACTCGGATCGGGGCTGCGATTGAGGGCCAGACCGGGGCGCTGCGCACTCAAGCTCCAGCCATCCCAGCGAGCCACGCGCTCATGCACAAAGATGTCGGTGCTGGGTTGCGGAATATCGGCTGCGGTGGCGATCGGGTCCGCCGGGCGCGTTGGATCGTCGGCAGGCGACGCTGCCGCGGGCTGCAGGAAGCCTTCTTCGTCCGCGGTTGCCAGCGAAATCGTCTGATTCGGCCCGAATAGGTAAGTACCGTTGCGACGATGGAGCGAATGCCATTTGCCGGTGCGCGTGGAATAAATGTCAATGCGGAATCCGCGTGTCAGATCGCGCACGTTCAGCGCGCGGGGGAAGGCGGTGTTGCTGGTGAGGGCCTGATTGAAAGCATTGTTGTCGGTGATCGATTCGAGCAGTTGTTCTCCGCGCCCATTTGCGATCAGGGCGATGCCTCCGGTACGCAATGAGTTCAGATCGGTCCCAACCACCGAAGGGTCGGCTTCGTTCAAAGCGACATTATCTGCCAGCGTCAACGCATTCAGGAGCGCGCCGTCCACGTCAACCTGCATCAATTGGTAATTGTCGGGCGACAGCATAAGAAAGCCGTTGGCTACGTCCCCGGCTTCAAAATTTCCCGCCGCAGCCTCCGGTGGTGGCGTTGCCGGTGCGGCGGCGAATATCGTCTTGCTGGACTGATACCCAGTGCTGGGGAATCCATACGCCGGTTTCAGCGACCATGAGAAGCCCGGCTGCAGGGTCTTGACGGCTAGCGTGTTGTAGATCCCTGCTGACGGCGATGGCGGGCACAACGAGGTTGGCGCCTCAATATCGAAGACCAGTCCCAGCGCCCGCAGCAGTGCCGGATAGGAGTTGATGGCGGTGAGCGCCTGGTGGAAATCCAGCGTCTTTTCGAAGCCCTTTGCGTCGGTGGGAAAATCCGGACGGTTTGGCGCCGGAGGAATGTTATGAAAGAGAGCAAAGCGAGTTGCGGAATCGTTCACGTTGGCCGGCATCGTCAGGGTGGTTGGAATGCCATCGGGCGGTGTGGACGAAGCGTTCAGGCTCGCGGTTTCACGGATCGCGCCTACGGTCGTCTCCGCGAACGCGTGCTGCTCGTTCCACATCGTGACCCGCATGTTCGACCGGGCAGTCGAGAGCAAGGACGTGGATCCATCCCGGAAGGCGAGGGGTCGCATCAAAGCTCCGAGGCCGCGATCATCAACATCCGTATTTCGGCCGCTGCCCACGGTCTGATACAGATATTTCAAGTAACTCAGGCAATCACTCACCGGATAAGACACAATCAGCCGATCCGTGAAACTCGAGGTCTCGAACGGCGCAACATAGGTCTGTGGGGTAAAGATGTTCTGCCATAGATCGGGGCGCAAGTGGGAACGATCCGCGGCGACCGTGGCCGTCTTTGAGCCGCATGCCAAGACAAAACTCAATCCACTTTTTTGAATCAATCCGGGCCAGTTGAGGAAGTCCGGGAACTGCGAGAGCGTTCCGCCGTCGCTCAGGCGCGGCGTCAGGTAGAGAGAGAGACTCAACTTGTTCTGGGCGGTAATCCCGTTTGGCAATGCGACGAAGACTAGAGTCTGGCTGGGCATCTCGGATCTTCTCCCTGTCACGCAAAGGCGGCTGCGTATTGCGACCAATCCTGCGTCGTGAGAACGTTTTCGACGCGCGGGTCTCCCGGCTCGCTGCCGTAGCTTCTTTCCACAGAAATGCTGACTGACGCACTGAAGAACAAAATGTGGATTGCGACTGTCAGGGTTGCGCGGCCCTGCACCTTGCTCTTTCCGTTGGAGGTCTCGTAGCTCAATGACAGGTTCAGGTCGAGGGAGATGGAAATGATGCCCAGGACGGAAACTTCGCCCCCGACGTCGACAAAGCCTGTCAGGTCTGAGGAGGTGCCGGTGAGTTTGAAATAGATGCCGGCCATGGCATGGACGCTGCCCGATGCGACGCCGAGATCCAGGGAAAACTCTCCGCCGAACTCCAATGCCCCCTCGACCATTTGCACGCCGTCGGCGTTCACGATCAGGTGAACGAATCCCCCGCCGCCCAGGCATTCGACGGTGATCAGGAAAGGCGAGTTGCGTTTGGCGAAAGCAAACTCGAATCCAGGCTGGCCGTCCAGATAGGGAAGATCAAGCCCGGTCGTGATCGAGATATTCTCAAGCGAGAATACACCGACCGAAACCGGCGGCAGTCCCAGCGTGTAGCTGACGACAATCTCGGAGGGTTCCAGGTCGATCGACGGTCCGGCTCCCCCGAAAATTCCCGGCGGCAAGACGTTGGCCAGCGTTTGTACGAACGACAGCGGGCCGATGAATTGTATCGGCGAATTGCTCGGAAGCTTGGCCACCACATTCAGCTTCTGGCCGTTGCTTGAGCTGAACTTGAGCGAGTTGATGGTCAGCGCGATCACGCCGAGCAGGTTGAGTTGAAAGTTTGTGAGCTGCCCGTTGATCTCCGACGAAGGTGGTCCTCCCGTCATATTTCGGGTGAGGGCCGCCTTCAAAGTCAGAGCGGACGAGAGTCCATTTTGGTTGAATTGGATCTTGACCGGATCCTGTTCAAAGTCCTGCAGTTGAGGACTCCATTGGATCTTGGTCACCATCGACGTTGGGTTTTTGGAATTGGGCTCCAGGACAGTGCGGATTTCCGGCGCATTTTGCGCCGCGTCGGCTAAGTTCGAGCTATCCACCGGGATCAGCTTCTGAAGTGGAATGGCTCCGAATAGCTGTGCCGTGATATCGAAAAATTCCGCCGGATTAATCTTTCCCGCCGCCGCATCGGAGGCGCTTCCCGCCACCAGGCCCTTCCGGGCAGACAACGCAGTCAAGACCAGGACGGGAGTGGAAAATCCGCCCGACTGCCCTGCGTTGAAGGCGATCTGAGGTTGCGGATTTGAATTCGGTTGCGGGTCTTGAATCGCCACATAGACCCCGGCGTTGCTGTCCAATCCATTTTGCAAATAGCCGGAGTACAAGTTGATCGCCAGGGGAGAAGTCGTTCCCAGGATCTGTTCGACTGAAGGAACTGTCGCCGTCGCCCAGTCCAGAGAAGGAATGAACGGCGAAATCGGGTAGGGTGGCTCGGTAAGCTGTAGCTCCGTCGTAAAGTAGAGTTCTGTAGTTCGCAGCGTAGTGTCGCCCGCATCCGGGTCGGCATAGGCAATCTTTTGGCCGTTCAACGTGCATACCCGCACCGTATCGTCGCTTGCGTAAATGGTTTGCACACCCTTCGGAAACCCCTCGTCATCGCTCACGAAAACCAGCGGCGCCAGAAAATCAATGCTGTTTCCCGCCAGGTCCGTCGCCACTACGTGGAATTGAAAGTACTGGCTGTTCACTTGCACCCAGAAGGACTGATGCGGATTGCCATCCCCGGTAAGCATCACTGGAACGTCGATGTCCGGCGTGACCGTGGTCTTGATGCGGACACTCTGCCAAAACGGCATCTCGCGTTTGCCATACTGGTAGGGTTCGCCTCCATAACTCAACTCCGGCTCGCGCACCACGATGTACATGTGCTGCCGCAGATAGGCTGTGGCTTGGGTCACCGTGCTTCCATCCGGAGGCACAATTTTTCTTTCCGTCACCTTGATCAGCGAAGCCGCGTGGCCAAACGGATAAAGATAGCCCGCGTACACGACGCGCACATATTGGTCGCGTCCCAGCGTGGCCTGATGGCACCACTCCATCAGATCCAGAGCCTGGGGAGCGCCAGTTGTGTCGGTGTATGTGGGTAGCAACTGCCAGCTTCCGCGCGACGAAAGATAACCACCCAAGGGCGAAAGAAAGAGACGGCTGGCTTGAATGGGTACAGGCGTCCATGGGCTGCCCGGACCAAAGCTGCTGGGAACGGAATAACCCAGCGTGCCCGAGGTCAATATGACGATCTGCATGCGATCATGCGGATCCAGCGACGAGCGAAAAGGTATCTCCTGATCCAGAAGCGGAATTGGGCCGTGATCGGTGAAATCGTCGGACCAAATCGCGCGGAGAGGAATGGTATTGCTGTCGCTCGCTTCGTCTATAACCTGTTCCGTATTCTTACCCGAGGTTACGTTCTTGATTGTGCCCAAGCGCGTATGCCACAGAGCGGTCCGGCCGGCAAAGGTTTCCGGCTCGGTCGCGTGAGCCCAGCCCACACCTTTTTCTGGCGAAAGCACGATCCGCCAGGGAATCTCAATTGCGGTTTGCAGAAATGCCGGCTCTGGGATCGGCGGCGGTAACGGCGTACCCAGGGCGACCGGCGAAACCACAAGCTCCAGATTCGACCAGTCCAGCAGACCTTCGATGGTGTAGGGAATTTCCTTTACGCTCGGCGGTACCTCAAATACGAGCCGGCTTTGTCCCGCCAGGTAAGCCGGAACTGAACCTGGCGCAGCCAGCGGATCGTCGCCCGTGGGCAGCGGGGGAACGGGTGAGTCGAAGCCGGGATTCGATGTGATCTCCGCGGCCACCTCAAAATACGCTTGCTCCAGAATGCTCTGCGGCGCGAACCACACCACCAGGTAAGCCGGGGTTGAGGCATCTTGAATGACGAGTTTCGGATTCCTCGAATTGGAAGTGTCGAGGCGAAGATTGACAAAGTTCACGTAAAACGAAAGCAGATCATCCGGGCGCAAAACCTCGAGAGGGTTCAGTCCCAGGATGATGGGGATAACTG
Source organism: Acidobacteriaceae bacterium (assembly GCA_003156805.1). Taxonomy (GTDB): domain Bacteria; phylum Acidobacteriota; class Terriglobia; order Terriglobales; family Acidobacteriaceae; genus Sulfotelmatobacter. The sequence continues at coordinate 45,148 of PMHV01000008.1, forward strand.
GCTTCACCGGCACAATGGGCGTTACCGGCACGATTGGCTTCACTGGCACGATGGGCTTCACCGGCACAATGGGTTTTACCGGCAAGATGGGCTTGACTGGCGCAGTTGGGATCGCCTTGACGGGAGCGCTCGCAGCGGTCGCTTTTGCCAGCGCGGAATTCGCCCGAGCGGCTTTGGTAAGCGGCTGAACCACCTTCGTTTGCGAGGGTTTTTGCGCTTCCTGTTTGTTCTTCGCCTGCGCAGGCTTCTTCTTCGCGGGCACTGGTTTCGCTTGCGCAGGCTTCGCAACCAGTTGATTCTTGGGCTCCGCCTGGGATGGAGCAGGTTTCTCAGACCTGACGGAGTTCGCGGCATGCTCGGCCCGCCCGTCACCCTGGGGAGCGGATTTCTTCGTGCGGGGCTTTCTTGCTGGCATGGTGCGCGTCTCCGAATGGCGGTCGATCACACGATCTCGCCACCCGCCTGGTCCTCTATTCCGAAGTAACCCACGAACCACTCGAAGGAACGGCGTTGATTCTCCTCAAGCCAGCTTCTTCGTTCCCATACGTCGCTCTGGTTTACTAACTTCAACGCGGCTTGGAACACTTGCGGGAACGAGCGGGAGTAATACCGGAGTACCTGCATGCATCCCAACTCGCTGAGGTAAAGCAGCGCAAAACGCAGACTGTTATGGACCCAATAGTCGCGAATGGAGTGAAGAAAAAATGCGAACCGGTCTCTGCTCTTGAATTCATGCTGCACTTCCAGGCCTGCTTGGCAGTGGATCTCGGCGCCGCGCAGCCAGGCGCGAACGCTGAATTCCGGTTCGCCCCCGCCATACAGAATCATGCCCGGGTCGTAACCACCCAGCTCATAAAAGAGTTCGCGCGTGAGCACGGTGGCGTGGCAGGTCGCAATCTGCACTGCCGCTGTACCATTCCCCGGTTCACGGTTCCAGGATGTACCCATGAGTGGTACCAGCAAATTGCAGCCGTAACTGCGAAACTCCGTCCCTTTCTGCACGGTTGTCGCAGCCAGGATGCGGTCACGTCGAATCCGCCGCAACACCAGATCGTCCCATCCGGTTGAGAATTCCACGTGGGCGTCGGTCATGAACAGAATGTCCGCAGAGGCAACTTCGGCGCCTCGGTTGCGCGCGTGATAATTTCCCGAACGCTGGTCAAGGCCCTCGACACGAATATCGATATTGGGCTCCTCCAGCAGCCGCGGCAAAGCGGATACCAGATTGGCCACCGTGCCGTCCGTCGAGCCATCGTCAACGATCACGAATTCGATGCGCGCGCCACTTGTCCTGGCGCGCGCAATGCTCTGGATTGTCGGCGCAATTCTGGACTTTTCGTTGTGCGCCGGAATCACAACGCTGATGTCTGCTTGCACGGCGTTCTAATCCCTCCTTGCACCCAGAGAGGCAATCGCGGTAATGGCAGTGATCGCGGTGGTTGCCGTAGTCGAGACCATAGATACAATGCCGAGCACCGAAGTAGCGCAGCAGCATGATCCGCCTCCCCCGCCGGGCGCAGCGACTCCACCCGGCAGCCCCAGTCCGGCCACAATTCCCCCGGGTCCGGTGGCCACAGTCCCACCGCCGCCTTGGCCGACGCCTCCCCCTCCCGGATAGCTGACAACGCCGCCTGGAGCACCACCCTGTGGTTGCACGACTCCCGGATAGAAAACCGGCGCCATAATACCCGGACTTCCGGGATATCCGCTCGGGGTCGCGGGGTAGCCACTAGGTCCAGGGTAGCTGCTTGGAGCGCCAGGGTAACTGCTTGGTGCGCCCGGATAACTGCTGGGTGCGCCGATAGAACCGCTGGGTCCACTCGGAGACAAACCCGGCGATGGCTGCCCTGGAGTGCCCGGAGATGCCGGAGGCTGGCCTCCCGGTGTGCTTCCCGGTCCGCTCGGTGAAGGCCCGGATGGCGACTTACTCGGACCGGTAGACGGCGAAGGACCGGGCGCTGCCGGTGAGGGACCGGGCCCGCTGGGTGTTTTGGTCGGACCTGCCGGTGAGGGACCAGGACCACTCGGCGTCTTGGTCGGACCCGCCGGTGATTTACCGGGGCTGCTTGGCCCTGAGCCGGGTCCCACCGGCGTTCCCGAGCTACCGGCGGCGTCGGCGAAACTATACACTGCCTGCTTGAATCTGGGCTGCGTATAGAAAGTGCTCCCAGTGCGGGGTTGTGCGATTCGCACGGCTGGATTGCTCTGCTGATTGCCATGTTGCGCTGGTTTGGTTGGACGTAAAGCCATGAAAGTTTCCTCCACTCTTTCGTAGCGCGGATCCCGCTGGGGTCCCGCGGTTGATGGTTATCGAAGTGTGGCAATCGCCGTGATCGCCGTAATCGCAGTTTGAGATGTGGTTGTTACTGTCGCCACAAGAGCTGTCACATACGGAGAACAGTCGCATCCCTCTGAGCTGTTCGGCGGCCGAAAAACGGCAGCTTGGTTCGGCGCTGTCTGCATCGGTATGTGTTCCTGGACACTGGGCGGATTCTCGGAAACTGGAATCGGAGCCCCATAGCTGGGCTCAGTCATGCTCGGGGCGGGTTGTGCTTGTCGAAGGACCGGTATCGTAGGCAGAGGGTACAGGGGCAGACGGCCAACCGGTACCCGAGTTGGTATGTTCTGCCAGGGAAAAGGTCCCAGCGGCGACGGGGCCCGAAGCGGAGTCGGCGCAGGTGCGGAAGCGGTCGGCGATGCAGCAGGCGCGGGTTGACTCACCGGAGATCCCACGGGGGCGGGAGACGCAGGTGCAGGCGCAGGTGCAGGTTGAGGCGCCGGACTGGGTAGTGGGGGCAGATTGGTCAAGACCGGCTCCGGAGGCTGCCCTGAACCTTCGGGAGGCAGTAATCCATCATTCGCAACGGGTGCCGTTAAATCATCTTTCGTTGCAGCCGGCCCGGGAGCATTGGAAGACATAGCCCGGCTTGTAACAGACCGGCTCGCAACCGTCGTTTTGCTTTCACCGTTGGTCTGGGTTGCCTGTTCTTTGCCCGATATCGAGGAAGCCTTTTGCGGAAGTGGAAAGACGCTGGCTCTTTGCAAAACACGAACGTGATCCGCCCGCAGGCCCAGCGGCGTCCTCAACTTGGCAGGATGATTCCGCAAAGCTGAGACGATATCCGAACTGGCAGCAGCCAGCCGCACAAGTTTGGCGATACGGTCAAGAGACATCCGCCTTAAGCCCCCCGAATTGAGCTCGAGCTGCAGCTTTCGACAAAACTTGTGAATAGCAGGTCTTAGCGTGAAGTGACGCCAGAGAGAACAACTGCCTGCCAAGCGAACCCCAACAAAAGGCGGCATTAATGGCATCGCCATTTGCACGCCTCGTCGAACGTCCTGCCCCGGGCAGATGAGCGCGATTGCTCGCGCTGAACACACCCCAAAAAGAGGGCGATTCTACACTTAGGATTTTTTTCACGGCGTATTTATTTGCCGGCCGTTACGATTTCAGGACAGACGCGTTAGGATCGCCAGTTTTTGTGATATTTTGCGCGTTCAGGTCTTGGGCTTAGCCCGTCCTGCATTTACAAAATCCGGACAAATCTCGAAACGATACCCGCTAATTTTGGTTTCTGCAGGCGCGCCTTCACTTCTCTCCCTCTCTTAAGACTCAACCGTTTGAAAGAAAATGAAAATACGGTGAGGCGCAGCTCGAATCAGTCAGCGGACAACCATTGAAAGGGGCCGTTCTGTCGTTCAAACCGCCGTTGGCGGAATGGCTAATCCCCCAGAGGTGAGACATGATGGAAGAATTTCTTTCGATTCGAACTGAAATAATGTGCGGCAACGGGACGCCGGCCGGCCTGAATCGCTTCCACAAACTCGTCGCCCTGGATTAGGTAGTCCCGGGTCAACATCCCTTGAGACAAATTGCGGATATGGCCGAGGGTCAGCCACAAGGCTATCTCGTCTAATATCCAGTGATTACTCGAGGGATAAGGAAGCGCGCGATCGCGGTCGTACGCTGTCGCGGTTCGTCCGACTGCCGTTCGGATGTCGCCGCCTTCCGCGGCCTCGTCGCCAAAGCAGTGGCGGCCGACCAGCAGTCGCCACGCAGCGTCAAAAAAGGTAGCTCTTAATTGCCCAAAGGTCTCCCAGATATTGTTGTTAAGCAGGCAAACGCCGGTGTTGAAAGGCGACACCCAGCGCAGGCCTTCAAAAGAGACAATTCGTTCGATCAGTTCTTCGTTGATATTCGACGGATCGTATCCATGGGGACACAAGCGCGAAGTCGGCGCCTCACGCGCAGACCAATGAGCGGGGACCGGAGATTCGAAGAGGATTTCCGGATCATTGAAGAAAAACGTATCGCAATCCAGATAGAGCGCCTGTGAAAGTCCAGTGGTATCAGCCTCATTTAAAACAAGAAACTTATGGAGCTGGAGCTCGGGACACACAGCTAAGGTTGACCCGTGCGGATGGTTGCGGCGGAGCCAATCGCGATAGTCCCCCAACGGTAGCAACATCACCTGCCACCGCTCAGCCTCTCTCTGTATGGCTTCGGAGACTCCGTTGAACACAAAGAAGCAGACTGAAATCCGTCGATTGTACAATCGCAGGCTGCGGATGCTCTGGATCCATTGATGGTCGTATTCGCGATTTGTGGTTCGTGCCAGAGAGTAATAGATGAGCCGCATTATCTTCTCCGCCTTTCGTGCCGAGCTTACGGTGCCCTTCGCCGTGCGCCTGAAAAAGGAATGACGTTGACAAAACCTTTTAGGCAGACCCCGGTCCGCCGTGTTTATCCGGACCGAATCGATCCATCCATCCGAGCCAGGCTTTACAGCTTCCGTTTTCCTGTTCTTTGCCGGGGGGATCAGATCGTTGTCGAAATCGACCATGAAACTCACCCTGGTTTTCAGTGCGTTTGCTTTGTCGTGTTATACTCCCCCACCAAATTCCTGGGCGGGAGCTTCTTTTTCGAAAACCTGGACTACGAGTAACTATTCGAAGAGGAATTTGTCGTCGTCCTGCGTGCAGGCTCCCGAAGAAAGAGGGCCGCGAGAAACAGCACCGCGCTTCCGCCCGCGGCCAACCACATGGTCACACCGAGACCGCGTTTTTCTGCCAGCGCTCCAGCCAGGAGCGGTGCCCCAGTCGCACCCATGATTTCACCAACCAGAGTCGTCAGGCCGATGGATGTAGCGCGGAATTGCGGCGGGACGCTCTCCGTCGGAACCAGCACCATGATGAGGCTGGCGATGCCCTGACCAGTATTGGCCGCGAAGACGATGGCCGCCAGCAGGAGCGGATACACATACAACACCGGTACCAGAAAAGCGAGGGGCACAACTGCGGACAGCGCGGCCATCAGCAGCAAAACCGGCTTGCGCCCCACTCGGTCAGAGAGCGAAGGAAGAAGGAAGCCCAGAAAAAAGCTGCCCAGTCCGCTCGCGCCTAACAAGAATCCCGCAGTCGTCGGAGGTTCGTGCGCCACTTCCGTGATGTAGAGCGGCGCGAATACGTTCAATGCAAACAACCACGACATGAAACCGGTCGCGCCCAGGCCACACAACCAGATGTTGCGATAGCGCAGGAGGGAAAAGTATTCGCGCAAGGAAGGCTTCTGGTGTGTTGTCCCTCCGTCTGCGGAAGGCTCTTTCACGAACTTCCAAATCAAGAAGCCGGCCAGCAATCCGGGAATGCCGGCAACGAAAAAGGCCGACCGCCAACCCCAACGGCTGGCCACTTGCGTCGTCAGTACCGGCGCTGCCGCCAGACCGACCAGCGCAGCGGCACTCACTACCAACCCGATGTTTCGGCCGCGCCGCTTGACCGACGAGGTCTCCTCGATTAGGGCCGTCATGATCGACCACGTCGGCCCTTCCGCGACTCCCATCAAGGCGCGAATCAAGAGCAGTTGGTGGAAGCTATGCGCCAGCCCCGACATCCACGACAAGGCCGAGAAGGCAAACACCGCGGGAATCAACACGGGTCTCCGGCCCACCCGGTCTGACAGAGCGCCGAAAAAGAAGGTCGAGGCGGCCCATGTAATTGCCAGAACGGAAGCTAATGTCCCGATCTGCTCGCGGCTGAGACGAAACTCGGGGGCGAAGTATGGAGCGAGATACAGTTGCGACATGCGGTCGAGGAAGACCGTGCCCCAGGTGAAAAACAGGATTGCGACCAGCGTGTTTTCGTAACGCCTCGTGGGGTCCATGCGGTCGCATGATAGCAAACATGCTGCGGATTCCAGTCGGATCAATGGCGCAGCGAATCGAGGCGCTACCAGCGGCTTTCGCAGATGTCGTCAGCCCGGCCACGCAACGGCCATTCGCCCAGGTGTTCATGGCTCAGCCAGACCACATACGCCGGGCGATCGACGCCGCCCATGCGTCCAGGGATGTATGGGAACATACGCTGGCAGCGGAACGTGAATTGATTCTGCAAAGGGCGAATGGGGTTCGAAGGCAAGAGCCAATTCACCGTGGCCTCGGCAATACTGCAGAACCAACAACCAGCTTGGCCACCCTTTCACGCCAATCCGAGTACCCAAACGTCGCCGTCATAAGTCGGGAGGAACACACGGCCGTTCCAAACCACAGGACGGTTGAACTTGTTGTGGCTGAACTGCCAGTTCCACTGCTGGCTGTCCCACAGCGGTGGGATAGATCCACTCCCGTCCAAATACTTGCCAAAATTTGCCGCGTCATAAGCCAGAAAGCGTCCAGCGCTGATCCCCATATTGGCGTCCGTGTAAGGGATCGATGCCCAGATGACTCCGTCCTGATCTCCATTCGCGGAGAGTGAAATCATGCCGCCCGGCATTCCGCCATGGGGGCCATTTGCCTGGGCGGACGCGGGTGAGTCGGCGGACGCAACCTCGGCGCTGCACGCCAGATAAGTGGAGGCCCCGGTATTCGTCAGTGCCCACGCGCGCAGATTGCCGTTTTCACCCCAGCAGAAATGCGTCAAACCATGAGCCGCGCTTTCCCACAGGACCGGGGTCCCATGCAAATGGTGAGTGCAATTGCCTCCCCAGAAATTCAAACCGGTGACGTTCGTGGGGGCGGGGCCCGGTTGCGCGCCCGGGTAGTAGGTATAAAAAATTGGCGGCGCCTTCAACTTGGAGTAGTTGTGCGCCGTGTTTACGGGATTCAGGTCTGCCGGCTGAGTCTTGCCCAGGTTTTGTAGGTTGACGGTGTACAGAATGCCGTCCTTGTTGGAAGCTAGAACTGCGCCGATGGCCGGCGCCAAAACCGGTCCCGCCGCGCCAAAATCCTGATCGCCCCAAGAGTCGGACATATTCATTGCAGCCGCGCCGTACAGCCGGGCGAGGTGCATGTCTCTGCGGAAGTTGGTTGGCATTGCTTTCGCCTGGGATTGTTTTGCGGCTTCACCGTTGGGGTTTCCGCCCGTGCGTCCGTCGTCGGTCCAGGGCGTCCACCAGTCAACGACCGCCAGAGAGCCGGCGCTGTTGGGATGAGGGGGCGTGTATCGCAGCTTGACGATACTCTCGCCGAAGTCGGTGGTGGCGTCGAAGTCGCCGTTGCCGGTTACCACATAGATGTTGCCCTCGGCATCGGCGGCTGGTCCGCCACCGGAATGCCAGATGCCGCCGCCGCTCCCGCGTGAAGTTGAGGTCCAGGTGGCCGAGATCTTGAACGTAGCGGTGTCGACCGCAATCAGCCAGCCGCGCGCGGTCGCGGCGCTTTCCACGATCGTGCCGAAAGCGACAAAAACGGTGCCGTTCAGCAGCAACAGAGCGGCGCGCTGTTTCCGCTCCGCCGACCGGAACTGCTGCACCGGCCGTCCCTGACCCGGATCATAGGAAACGCCCTCCAGGTTCAGAGGTGGATGGGCATCGCTGCCGTCTCGCAACCGGATGGCGCGCAAGTAATGCTGCCCCCTCGCGGGCGAGCCGTCCACACTGGTCCAAACGCAGGCGTACATTACCGCGGCCTGAGTATCGATGACCGGGGTCGACAGAATACCCCAATGATCGTTGATCAAGTGCGAATCGATGCTGCTGTTGCCTTTGATCGGCGTACCCAGTTGCACCATCCACAGGCCGGCTCCGGTATTGGCGTCGAAAGCAAACACCTGATTGGCCATCGTCGCAACATAGACCACGTCATGGGTGCGGCCATCCGCCAGCTTCACGCCGGGAACGATGAGCGGCTGAGCTTCGCAGCCTCGCGCGTCTCCGGGCAGCGCCAGCGAGAACAGGCGCTGGATGCCTCGGGTTCGGATCGCCGCGGGCGTGAGAATTGTCTCCTGCGTGTTGGCGCCGGAGCGAGTGTTGTCGTAGGAGCGGGTGGTGACCGCAATGCTCATGACGCAAGCTCCTGAGTTCCAGTGTAGGTTACCGTCAGTTCGTAGGCCGCGCCGGTGGCCGGCAATCCACGTCCGGTCATGCGCAATGTGAACCATCCGGACTGATTTGCCTTGGTCTTGATTTGCTGATTCGCCGGCTTCGCGCCGTACGCATGGCTCGCCAGCACCTTGCCTTGGCGGTCGAGAATATCCACGACGATTTCCGCGCCCGCACTCCAGCCTGAGGTGTCGGGCTTGAGTTTGGCATCAATGGCAGTGCCGTCCTGGCACCAGATGCGCCCGGCCTGCACCTGACCACCATTTTCGGCAGGGCCTGTGTCCAGGTCCGCCGCGCCAAAGAATATCTGCGTCGTCGGCCGTTGCTTCAGCGAAAAGGCTTGTGCGTAGCCCGTTCGCGAAAAGCAAAGATAGCTTTGGCCGTTGTTGTTTCGAGGGATGGTAAATGTCGCCCTGCCCTGGCCATCCGTCCAGATGTCACCGTGCTTTCCGGTGTAGTCATGGAGCTCGACATTGGGCCCGAAGCTGGACTGCACCGTGCGGGTGTAACTGTTCCCCTGATCGTTATTCAACGCAACCAGCAGTCCTGGATAGCCTTGCCGCTCGAAGACATAAACCTGCGGATCGTTGCCCCAGCGAGTTAACGTGGGGCCAAAGGCCAGGTTCTCATGGATCCAAATCAGATTGTCGAGGTACGGCTTGAGGCCATAACAGCCGGGATCGGTGCTGTAGTCCTTGTAGTAGACCGCCGGGTAGCCTTCGGCGGTGAGTATCAATGCATAGCCGAGGATCTTGTTCCAAATCACGTTTTCGCCAAACGACAGGTCCGTGTCGGGATTATCCACGAAGGTGACCGCGTTCATCGGATCGACCGCGATGTAGCCGGCGCCCTGAAGCCCACCCATCCACCAGCGCGAATTGTTATTGCACATGTCCTGGATCGTCCAATGCAGAGTGAAATCGAAGGCATTGCAGCGGCCGCCCATGCCGCTGTTCCACACCCACCAATGCAGAGCGGAGGGATCGCCGTCGAAATATTCTCCCACCGCGAACCTGCCGGCCATGGAATCGGAATCGAGGGTTTGCCGCACCGCCTGCACCGCCATGCCCTTAACGTCATCGATTCGGTAACCCTGCACTCCGAGCGTGCGCGTCAGCCAATCGGCGGCCTCGATTGCGCCGTTGAGCATGTACCCCTTCGGAGTTGAATTGATGTACGAGGCCATGTCGCCAAAGCCAAAATTGCCCACAGGATTCGCCACCGGATCTACTGGCACGCGCGGCGGCGCGCCGGCAAAGCAGGATGGATGCTTGGCAAAACGCCCGTTCAGCCTCTTGCCGTCCGCCCCCAGATACCGGTACGTGCCGTTGTTGCCGCCGTCATACTGATGCATGACGACGTCGGCATATACATCGAGCCCGCAGGCGTGCATGATGCCAATCATGCGCCGCAGGCGCTCGTGGTCACCGAAACGCGTCGGAATGTTGAAGAACTGGTTCTTCGAGCCGATGTCGTACGGATCGTAGAGGCCATAGCCATCGGCGTCCGGCGCGGCGCCCGACGCCGTCTTGCTGGCGGGCGGTAGTAAAACCGCGGTGAATCCGCAGCGCTGGAAATCCGCCGCCTGGCTCGCGAGGTGGTCCCACCACCAGGGTGCATGTGGCGTGTCTTTGTCCAGCGGTGCCGGCATGACGATCTTCTGACCATTCGGCCCCATAAGACGGTAGTGCGCATGTAGTAGCACGCCCACTAAACCGCCTCCGCCGCCAGGAACCTGTCTCTGCCCAGAGCCGCCAGGCTCAGACCGAGCAGGGCCACCGCCGCGCTGCTCCCTCCCAGCGCCGGCGCCATGCTGGCGGGAACTCCACCAAACAGATTGTCGACGCTCAACAACACGGGCAGGCAGTAGAGCAGTACACGGTGGGTTCGCGCGGCCGAAGCCAGCAGCCACACGCATATAAGATAGATAGCAAGCGCGGGCGGCTCCGCTAATCGGTGCGGCCATAGTGACCCCGCAAACGTGGCTGCTGCATCGCATGCGCCAAACGCTATCGCAAACCCAAACCGCTCGCGCCGCGACAGCGCGTAGCATCCGATCGCCACACCGGCCAGGAAGCTATCGCATCCCAGGCCCACTACCGAAAAGAGTCCGTGCATAAAGACCTCCGCAAGTCCGACATCTGCGCTCGAGATACACGATCTTTGCTCGCGCGTGGCTCCAGCCGCCTAGCCCTGGCCCGCCTAGCCCTGGCTTAGAGTGATTCAGGAGTCCTTCGCGGAACTCCCCGGGAAAAACAGCTCAGCCCTCTGCAATCCTGGGAATCGGTGCTGGTCCATTCGATGGCTGGCGAAGTTAGCAGCAGACCGGCAAGAAAGCAAGCGATTCTTGCGCTTGTTACGAAAAACGGAAAAAAGCCGAAGACCTGTACCGATCGGGAAAGGGGCACGACTTCGTCAACCTGCACCGATCGGGAAGGCAAATCCAGCAGAATCAAGTGTGGCTTCAGCCCCTGACGTGCTCGACCCTGCCCACGGAGCTTTTCCACAATCTGTCAGGGTTTCCCCTGCCCTGCCCGGACTGGCATCCGGGCCTTTCTATTGCTGGGTTTCGGCCCCGGTTTTCGCGGCGCCTCGTCTCAGAATAAGGACGGTGACTCACGGTTGAGGAACGAGTTTTGTCCATCCTTGGATGAGCAAATTCTTCGCCTCATCGACGCTCATGGTGTGATCCACGCACACTTTCTGATAGAGCATACGTTCGACTTTGTCTTTTGCGTACGAGCCGAACTTTCCCGCATGCGGCTCGAACCAGATGTTCTTCGGCCCATCGGAGCCGCCCATCCACTCCGGAAACCAGTGATCGAACTCACCAGAAGACTTGTCTGTATCCGCCGGTAATCCGTAAGCCACAAGGATATAGGTTTTCTCGGAATCGCTAACCTGGCGCAGGCGGCCACTGCTTGAGCACGCGAGCGACGCATCCATCTCGCCGGGGGTCAATAAAGGATCCGGGACCGTGCAAAAGCCGCTCGACTTGTCGATATCAGTCTTACGGCAGTGCTGCGCCGACGCCAGACTGGTTACAAGCATCAACGCCAACACCATGAGGGTGTTCGACCGCATAGGATACCTCCTCTGCCGCTCTGCTTGAAGTTTGGGGACTTGTCTTGGATTCTAGACTTTTTTTTCGGCGTGTCAATCGAATCAGCCAGGCGGTAGTGTCCTATGAGTACTCTTACTACGGGGGCTGGCTCAGCCTTTTCTGTTAGCTCATTAGCGGGCGCCCCGTCCTTTGTCTCTGCGTTCTTTGCAGACAGAGCGGGGACTTCGATCTTCCGCGCGGGTAATCGCGGCCGTACTCGCACCAGAGTCAAGAAAAAACACAGCGCGGGGCAGTCATCCAACGTCTACTAAAAGCAATTGGTTTAGTACAATGAGCGCGTGAGTGACGCCGTTCGCATCGGAATCCTCGGCGATTTCAACCCTGAGTCTCGTTCCCACCACGCCACGAACGATTCTCTGCAGCACGCGGCGCGCAAACTGGGCACGAAGGTCGAGTCACAGTGGCTGCCGACACCCTCGCTGATGGCTGCCGGTGCGGAAAAAACTTTAGAGAACTTTGACGGCTTGTGGGCTTCACCCGGCAGTCCCTACAAGAGTTTTGACGGCATGCTCCAGGGAATCGAGTTCGCGCGGCGGCGCAACTGGCCCTTCCTCGGAACCTGCGCAGGTTTTCAGTACGCGCTGATCGAATTCTCCCGCAATGTGCTGGGCATAGCCGACGCCGACAGCGCGGAGAATAATTCCGGATCGAAGAATATTGTGATCTATCCCGTGGCCTGCGCTGTGCCCGGCCGCAACGGCAACGCGCCGAAATTGTCCGGCGTGATTCCCGAGATTCGCCTGCGTCCGGGTTCTTACCTGCAGAGGTTTTACGGCAAAGACACGGCAGAGGAAGAATTCTTCTGCAACTTCGAAGTCAACCCCGACTACGAATGGGCGACCATGGAAGCGGGCTTTCCCGTTGTAGCGCGAGGAGCAGACGGCGAAATTCGCGCGATTGAGTCGCCGACGCACCGGTTTTTTGTCGCGACTTTGTTCCAACCGCAGTTGTCGTCCAGCGAGAAACATCCGCATCCAATAGTGATCGCTTTCGTTCAGGCTGCTGCGGATTGGCGCAGGAAGAAGCTGGACGACAGCGTGCTGGAGTAACAGCACCGAAAGACATGCGAGCGGGCCGACCATTGCTACTTCTGCTGCTGCGCGGCTTCGCTCTATGCGGCTTTCACGAATCGCAGCGAAGCCGAATTCATGCAATAGCGCAGTCCCGTTGGCTGCGGGCCGTCATCGAAAACGTGGCCGAGGTGCGCGTCGCATTCAGTGCAGGCAACCGCAGTCCGGGCCATGCCTAAGCTGGCGTCGCGGATTTCGCGAACGTTTTCTTTCGCAATCGGCGTCCAGAAGCTGGGCCAACCGGTGCCGGATTCGAATTTTGTCTCGGAGCTGAACAGCGCATTGTCACAGCAGATGCAGCGGTAGATTCCTTTGTCGTGCAGGTTCCAGTATTTTCCGCTGAAGGCCATCTCGGTATCGGCGCGGCGGGTAATGTCGAAGGCATTTCCCGAAAGCTGTTTGCGCCACTGGTCTTCGCTCTTGACGACCTTGGCGATGCGCACCGGCTTCAGGCGCTCGCCCGAATCGGAGAATTGCACAATCGTGACTTCCTGCGGCGGGCCTGGCGGGGCAGCGGCCGCGACTGGCAGCAATCGCGATCTTCTCCACGACAACAACGCCGCACCCGCCAGAGCGGAAGCCGCGCCGGCGAGAAACACCCGGCGCCGTACATTGGGTACGAGGTCGCGGGGCGCGCCTTCGCTCTTGAGATCGGGATCGAGCTTCGCTCCGTCAAACGTTGATTTATCAAACATTGATTTATCAGACATCGCTGTGTCTCGCTTTCTCCTACTTGCCGGTATACAGATCGGGAAACTCGCGGCGGAGATGCTCGACTTTGGGAGCATCGTTGTACGCGATGTAGGGATTGTCGGGATGCGTGGCGGCATAGTTCTGGTGATAAGCCTCGGCCGGGTAGAAGGCTTTCAACGGCACCAGTTGGGTGACGATTGGCTTGGAAAAAATCCGGGCCTGATTGAGCTGCGCGATGTAAGCCTCGGCGATGTGCTTCTGTTCGTCGTTTCCGTAGAAGATCACGGAGCGATACTGCGTGCCTTCGTCGGGCCCCTGCCGGTTCAGTTCCGTGGGGTCGTGCGCGACGGAGAAAAATATCCGCAGCAACTCACCGTAGGTAATCTGCGAGGGATCGTAGACGATCTGCTCCGACTCCGCGTGGCCGGTCTCGCCGGTGCTGACGGTTTCATATTCGGCCGTCTTCGCCGAACCTCCGGAATAACCCGAGGTCGCGCTGACCACGCCCTTCACATGCTGAAACACCGCCTGGATTCCCCAGAAGCATCCGCCGGCAACCACCGCCGTCTGCTTCCCGGAAGCCGTCGCCTTCAACTCGTCCACCGCCGGCGCGGGTACCGCCGCTGCCGCACCGCTGCCTGCGCTGCATGAGATTGCACCTGCCAGCAACGTCAGCATCATCGCGAACATACGAACCGAAACTCTGGACATGATAATTTCTCCCTAACCTGAATCGCCTGCATCCTCGGAAATCCGTCTCCAGCATTAGAGTTACGAGTCCGGTGGAAGTTTCGGATGTCTTCGCGAGCATTCAGTCCAGCGCGGGCCTGTGGATTTCTATTGAAAAAAATTGAGAAACAACTTTCCTCCTGGCTCCGTTGGACATTCCCGCAATGGGAAAAATCCTCCCCATACTGGGTACCCCCCCTCCCTCATACCTCTGAATCGCCCGCCAGGCTTGGGTCTCGCCAAGAGGGTGTGTCAAAATATTGACAGCAAAGAAGTTAGAGGTCAAAATCCAGACAATAAAGGACTTACGACCGTTGTCGCCGGAGCTGGCCACAGCGCCTTCGCTTCGACCATGATGAGCTGATTCGATGTGGGAGGCAAGGTCAGATGTCACACCACGGGTTGGAGGCAACGCCGGCGATCAAAAAATAAAATGCTTCCTCGCGCTCCGGATTATCGGCAAGATTGCCGGTCCGAGGGCGCGAATCCGGTGCGCAGCGGGCTTTCGGCAGGGCTAGTAACTAGGGACTAGTCTACTTGGGGACTTGCAGTGCGAGTTAGAATTGTCGTGGCAATGCGCCCGAAGAACCGAGCCAACGACTTCGCAGGTTGGCGGCGAAATCTCCAGGAGGAGAATCAATGCGTCGAACCACAATGCTCGTAGTCTGTATGTTAGCTGTAGCCGTTTGTAGCGGGTACGCGGCAACCACCCCGCCTCCCGACACTCTGAAGGTAGACTATTTCGCTAACGCCCACAGTAGTGCACCGGATGGGACAGTACGTCTCACCAACCCTGGAACAGCGGGCGGGAATATCTGCGCCGCTATCTTCGTCCTCGATGAGTATGAGGAGCTCTCGGAATGCTGCAGCTGCTTCCTGTCTCCCGATGGTCTGCGTACGCTTTCGGTGAACACGGACTTGACCGGCAATCCGCTGACGGGCGTAACCCTGACCACCGGGGCTATCAAGCTGGTCTCGATCCCAGCCGACGGCGGCGCTACTTGCCCGTATCCAGACAGCCTCGCTCCGAAGCCTGCGCTTCGGGCCTGGGCCACTCACATCCAAAATTTTGGTTCAGCTTTCACATTGACTGAGACGGCTTCGCAGGATGCCACGCTGAGCTCGGCTGAAGTAGGCCGGCTGGAGCTGGAGTGCTCGGGCATTCTAGACGACGGCAGCGGCAAGGGTATTTGCTCCTGCGGCACAGGCGATTAATTACAGTTCAACTTGGGCATGGGCGGAGCTTGGTTCGGCTTCGCCCACACCCGGTACCTTCCCCCGGTAGGTCTTCGCAAGTGGGCCCCTTCTTTTCGGCTTAATTCTAAGGAGGTCGACAATGCGTCGAACCACAACGGTCGTAGTTTGTACCTTAGCTCTGGCCCTTTGCGCCGGGTACGCGGGAGCACAGACAGCCCCGCCCCCGGACACTCTGAAGGTAAGTTATTTCGTGAACGCCAACACCGCCGGTGCTCCGGACGGGACGGTACGTATGACGAATCCGGGCACGTCAGGGGGTAACCTTTGCGCTGCCATTTACGTATCTGCTACGGATCAGGAATTGTCTGAGTGCTGCAGTTGCTTCCTGTCTCCTGATGGTCTGCGTACACTTTCGTTGAACACCGACCTTACCAGCGATCCGCTCACGGGAGTGCTGCTTACCGAGGGCACCGTCTACATGGTCTCAACCAAGACCACGAGCGGCACTTGCCCGCTCCCGACCACTCTCACCCCCACGCCTGCGGTGCGCGCTACAGCCATTAACTACAATAGCAGCAAATCGAATCTCTACGAAGCTACCGAGACGGCTTCGCAGGATGCCACTTTCAGCGCCACCGAGCAGACCCGTCTGCAGAACGAGTGCGGCGCCGTTCAGTTGGTCGGCAGCGGCAAGGGTATTTGCACCTGCGGAACGGGGGATTAGTTCCGGTTTAACTTGGGTCTGGGTTGCTGGCTCCCTCTCGCAAGGGAGAAGAGTTTAGAGCTGGGTAAATCGAAGAGAACAAGCCGCTCATTTGCGACACAGGCGGTGCCTTCCCCCATTAAGTCCTCCGAAGTCGGGCCCCTGCTTAACGGCTTAATTTTAAGGAGGTCAACAATGCGTCGAACCACAATGCTCGTAGTGTGCACGTTAGGTCTGGCCCTTTGTGGGGGTCACGCCGCCGCACAGGCACAGCCGGCCGACACTCTGAAGGTGGATTACTTCGCTTATGCCCACACAACCGGCGCTCCAGATGGGACGCTACGCTTGACGAATCCAGGCACGTCAGGGGGCAACCTTTGCGCCGCCATTTACGTATTCGACCCGGAGCAGGAATTGTCGGAATGCTGCAGTTGCCTGCTTACTCCGAATGGTCTGCGCACGCTTTCGGTGAATAGCGACCTAACCAATAATCCGCTGACCGGCGTAGTCCTCAAGACAGGGTTGATCAGCATCGTTTCGACCCCAACCACGGCCGGCCAGTGCCCATTCCCAGTCACGCTCACCCCTTTCCCGGCGTTGCGCGCGTGGGCTACGCACATCGACCAAACTTCGCTTCGGATAATCGGGCAACCGTTCAATATGGCCGGCTTCGCGGGTTCAGTCGCAGCTTCCCAGGATGCGACTCTCAGTTCCACGGAGGTTACCGAGCTGGCGAACGCGTGCCACGCCATCGTGCTTGGCACCAGCGGGGGTATTTGCACCTGCGGAACGGGCGATTAGTTACAGTTCAACTTGGGAATGGGCGGAGGTCGGCTCGGCTGACTCCGCCCGGCCCAGGGGACTTCTCTGTTAGGTCCTCCCAAGTCGGTTCGTGCTTGACATTCGCCTTATATTCGCCAACAATGGCAGCATGGCGATTACACGCAGGCAGCGCGAAGTCTATGACTTCATCTCCCGCTTCGTGGCGGAGCATGGATATTCTCCGTCGTTTGAGGAAATCGGCCAAGGGCTGGATCTGAGTTCGCTGGCCACGGTACACAAGCACATCACTAACCTGGAGAAAAAAGGGTTGCTGACGCGCGATTACAACCGCAGCCGGTCGATTGACCTGTTGCCGCCCAAGGGACGGCTGAAGCAGGCGATGAGCGTGAATACGGGCCTGGTGCTGCCGTTGTTGGGACGCATCGCGGCCGGCCAGCCGATTGAGGCGGTGCAGAATAATGAGACCATCTCACTCGCCGACTTTGTCCGCTCAAAAGACGTGTTCGTGCTGGAGGTGCGCGGCGATTCCATGCAGGATGAGCACATTCTCGATGGCGACTACGTGCTGGTGGAAAGATCGAAGACCGCGCACAACGGAGATATCGTGGTTGCGCTGGTGGATGCGAGCGACGCGACGCTGAAGCGCTTCTACCGCGAAGGAGATAACATCCGCTTGCAGCCGTCGAATGTGACCATGAAGCCGATCATTGTGCCGGCGGCGTCGGTGGAAGTGCAGGGTAGGGTGATTGGAGTGCTGAGGAAGTATTAGAGGCGCTGCGGGGCTTTTCTATCTTAGAGATGGAAATCGACTTCGACGGAGATCTCTTTGTCGATCGGTTGACCTTCTTTTAGCGCCGGGCTGAACCGCCAGGTCGCTACTGTCTCCACCGCTCGCTGGTCCATGCCGTAGCCTAGGGGCTTTACGATCTGAATGTCCCGAGGTTTGCCAGCCTTGTCCACGGTGAGGATCAGCACGACAAAGCCTTGCAAACGGTCCTGGCGTGCTTCTTCCGGGTAACCTGGCTCGCTCGGCTTAATTACGCGGGGCGCGCTTATGCCCTTGTCGATGTGGGCGAGCTCGAACTGTGAGGCCGTCGGCGAGCCGGGATTCGCATCCTCTAAGGACTGCGGGTTGTTCGCCGAAGGGGATCCGACCCCCGGAACTGCGGCGAACTCTGGGGAGAAGCGACAAGCTGGGAGCTGTTTGCTGTTCTTCCCGGTCACTGCCGCCGAAACACACGCGCCCCAGTCGTCGGGGACCTGCTCGGCGAAGCGGTCTTGCGAGGTGAGAAAGACGCGGGACAATGCCGCATCGGCGTTCTCGGCCGTAACGGCTTCGGAGCCGAGGTCAACCGTGATGCGGACGTGAATCCCTCTCCTTTTCCCGCCGTTCTGCTGGCTGTCTGGGGCTGGAACTGAAAGCCTTCGGGGCCGGTCACCGCCACGGGCACTCGCGTTGCCTTGACGATCAAGCGATGGCCGGACACGCGAATCTCGTTCACCTGTACCACTCCATATAGCGTCCAATCGCCGGAGGTTGCAGTTCTCGAGAGCCGGCGGTGTAGAAGTTGCGGAGCAGAAGAATCTTGCTGTTGTACTGATCGCGCAGGTGCTGCTCAACGACGGCAGCGGTCTGTGAGCCGGCGGTACCGGATGAGAGAAGACACACCAACACGGAAGCGCCGGAAAGAAGGCGAATCCGCATGGTCTTGCGCATAGCGCGGATTGTAGTCTGGTTGCGCGGGGAAAGAAAAGACAGGAAACCCCCGGATTACTCCCGGGCATTGACCTTCTGAACGCTTGATGGTGACGGCTGAATGCTGACGACTGAGCGCTTACCCTACGTGCTTGTCTAGCGCTTGCGCGATGGCTTCTTTGGGGCGATAGCCGACCAGTTGCTCGACTACCTGGCCATTCTTGAAAACCAGCAGGGTGGGGATGCCGGTGACTTTGTAGCGCATGGGAGTGGAGCTGTTGGAATCCACGTCCATCTTGCCGACTTTGAGCTTGCCCTGATAGTCCTTGGCCAGTTCGTCGACGATAGGCGCGAGTGCGCGGCAGGGGCCGCACCAGGTTGCCCAGAAATCCACCAGAACGGGCTTATCCGATTTCAAAACATCTGCGTCGAAGTTCGCGTCGGTGACTTCCACAACGCCGTTGCCTGCCATATTCTTTCTCCTCGCTGTAACGTCGCGCTGTCGGCGGACGCTCCCATCGAAGGCGCTGCCGGGGCCCGGACGATCTGTGCTTAGGCCTGTGGCAGGCCGAAGCCCTGAGTGCAACATGATTATCGTAACACTTTTTATTGGATGCGCGGCGAGCGGCGGAGGTCGCAGGAAGAGGAAGATTCAGGAGTGTGACCTCCAGACACCTGCGGCATCGGTACCACACAAAATCAGACCTAAAAGATGAACTTGACCGCAGCTTGCATCAGGCGGGGAGCGGCCGCGCTGACCACCTCTCCGAACGACGAGCTGTTGATGTTGCCATTCACGGAAGCCGGTCCGTAGAACTGGGCGTGGTTGAAGATGTTGAAACCCTCGAAACGGAACTGAAGAGATTTGGACTCGGTGAGGGATACGCTTTTGAGCAGAGCCGCGTCGTAGTTATCGATGCCCGGGCCGTAAAAGAAACGGCGCTTGGCGTTGCCCGGCTGTCCCAGGGGCTGGAGACTGAAAAGGCTGGTATCGAAATAAGATTGGCTGTTGCGAGGATTGTGATTCAGCGCAAGCGCACCGGGAGTGTACTGAGGTTCGTCGACGCCGAAGTTGTTCACGCCGTTCGGTTCGGTTCCCAGCAGGGAATTGTCGCCGTAGTTGTAAAGCGTAACCGGAAAGCCGCTGCTGAAGCGGGTAATCCCGGAGACCGACCAACCTTTTGTCCAGCGATTGGAAGCGCGGAAGAGAGGATCAATAGGGAGTTGATAGTTGTAGCTCACCACGAAGTTGTGCTTCACGTCGAAGGCGGACAAAGCCTTGCTCAGAGCGGGATTGAGGGGATTGATTTCTTCTCCGAGGTTGGAGGCCTGGTCGAGGGACTTGCTGTAAGTATAACCGGCGAGAACCTCCAAGCGGCCGCTGGTATGGCGGAGAGTGACCTCGAGCGCATTGTAGTTGGAATTGCCGATGGTGGCCTGGTTGGTATCGCTGCCAAAGTTTGCGCCCAGCGGAGCGCGGGTTCCGTTGATCGTCTGATTGGAAGCCGTGATGTAGGCATTGCCCTCCAGGAACGGCCCGCAAGGGGTTTGCGGCGGCGATTCCAGTTTGAGGTTTGCGGGATTGCTCAAGAACAAACAGAGCGCGGGAGTGCCGGGATTGGCTTCGACGAGCGCGAGCAATCGATGTCCCTGGGTGCCCACGTAACTGGCGCTGAACACCGTATTGGGCGAGAGTTGACGCTGGATGGAGAACATGTACTCTTCGGTGTAGGGAATGCGATTGGTGGTGGGATAAGCCGGCAGACCACTGATGGGCTCGTACTGCGACCAATCGACGTTGGGGTCGGGATGGCTCGCCGAGGAATTGAGCGGAGCGAGTTGGACTGGGAAATATTGGCTACCCTGGCCGGTGGACGCAGAGATGAATGGCGTGGCAAACAGCGGCGGAGTGGGACTGGTATAGGTGGTGCCGTAGGGCGCGTTCGCGGCGAGAACTCCGATGGTCAGCGCTTCGATGGCGGTGTAAAACGTTCCGAAGCCGGCGCGCAGGCTGGTCTGGCCGGGACCTCCAAGGATTTTGCCGAGAAGAGAATCCGGCTCAGCGCTGGGCGAATAGACAAGGCCCACGCGCGGCGCGAAATCTTTGTTGCCCGGCGGCGCCAGAGTGCGCGGAACTCCGGGATCGGTTGGGAAAAGAATTCCGACGGGCGCGGTGGGAAAAACTACGGATTGTTTGCCCGGCTCCAGGACCGCGAGTTGATTGTATTTTTCGTACCAAGGTTCGATGCGGTCCCAGCGCAGACCGTAATTGAGGGTGAGGCTCGATCGTAGCCGCCAACTGTCTTGCGCGTAAAGACCCAGATACTTGTTGCGTCCGTAAAAGGGTTGAAGCTGGCTCTGGTTGTATTGAGTCGGAGCGCCAAGCAGGAAGTCGGCGAAATCAGACCCGGTCTGACTGCCGAAGAACAGGAAACTGCCGTTGAACTGGGCAATAGCGTGAGTGTTGACCTGGTCGTAATGAAATTCGCCGCCGATTTTAACGGTGTGGGTGCCTACGACTTTGGAAAAATTGTCGAGCCACTGGAAAGTGTTGTTGGCCTGCTTGAGCTCATTGGTGTTGGTTCCGATGGAGTAGTTATTGAAGACGACGTTCTCGACGCCCTCAGTTTGCGGCGAGAGAGGCACAATGCCTGGAGTGTTGGATCCGACCTGGAAACCCTGAGATGCCAGGCTGACACCNNCAGCGTCCTGGTGTTGCCCAGGTTCAGCAACTGGGCTCGGCCCAAGTTCAGAGCGTTGAAACCGGGCACATTCGCTCCGCCTTGAGCGGTGGGATAAGGATTGTCCTGAGAGAAATTGTCGAGGAAATAGTAGGCCGAGAACAGACCCCAAGGCGTGTTGGCATCGAGACGGAAGGCGCCTTTGTTGTCATTAAGAGTCTGATTGTTGACGGAAGTTGCGAACTCATTGCCGGGAAGACTGGGCGCGGGGATGTACTGCAACAGATGCTGGGCGGGAGCGGACCACGCAGCCTGAGGAACGGTTGCGTTAGGAAAGACACACTGCGAGGAACTGGTGCATGAGCTTGGATAAGTAGGGCAGCCTCCGGTGGGGCAGGTTCCGTTGGCGGGAGGTTCGGTCTCACCCTTCGTGAAGTAATAAGGTTCTCCGGGTGTAATCACGTAGCCAAAATCATTCGAAAGCACGCCGGCCAATCCATTGGGTTGACCAGTTACCGTGGTAGGAATCGTTACCTGCCGCTGCACGCCGTTGATATTGACGAAAGTTGTCGTAACCAGCGAACTGGCCAGGTCCGACAAATTGCCAGCGCGGTCCTCGGTGGAGGGTACGGGAATCAATCCGGTGTCCACGCCCTGAGTCTGGCGCGTGCCTTGATAGTCGGAGTAAAAGAAAATCTTGTTTCGCGTGACGGGGCCGCCCAGCGTGCCGCCAAACTGATTCTGGTCAAAGGAGCCGCGCGTGGGAGAAAAGTAATTGCGCGCGTCGAGATTGGTGTTGCGCAAAAATTCAAAGACATCGCCGTGAAACGCGTTGCTGCCTGACTTGGTAATGACGTTGATCTGGCCGCCGCTGAATTCGCCATATTCCGCGTCAAAATTGTTGGTGAGAATCCTGAACTCGGCGATGGAATCGAGATTGGGGATGATCGCGGTGCCCATGTTGACGTCTTCTTCGACGTCGCTGCCATTCACCATGAAGCTGTTGGCGAATTCCCGCTGACCGTTGATGGAAACGGTCCCGGGGTTCAAGTCTCCCGAGGGAGAAAACGCACTGGCACCCACATCCTGAACCGTGCTGGAAGTAATGGACGTCGCGGGAGCGACGCCGGACTGGAGGGCAAGCAGATCGGTATAGCTGCGGCCATTCAGGGGAACGCCGGTCATGGTGGAGCCGGTGATGACCTCGCCCATCTGGGAACTGGAGGTTTCGACGTGAGCCGCGCTGTCCGTGACCGTGATGGCGTCGGTTCTTTCGCCCACTTGCAGCACCACATCCACGAGCAGCGCGCTGTTGGCATCGAGTGCGATTCCGGTGCGGCGGTAAGGTTTGAATCCGGGGTGGTTCACTTCGAGAACATAGTCGCCGACGGGAAGGACAGGGAAAGTATAAGTACCTCGGCCGTCGGCGGCAGCGGATTGCCGGACGCCCGTGCTGGAGTTGACCAAAGTGACGGACGCTTTCGCAATCGCCGCACCCGACGAGTCCTTGATAGTGCCCGAGATGCTCCCGCCCACCCCAGCCCAGGCCGTCGCCAGCAAGCAAAGGGGCAGGCACAGGCGGCACAGCGATATTTTGCAGAGACTTCGCATGGCGTTTACGAACGCGCCCGTAGCAGAGCGACAAAACAAATCAACACCAGTTGCAAATCAGTCGCATCTGAGCATATGATGAAGGCCCGTTGATGAATCTTATGGGTCATAAGGGAATGAATCCGGCTCTGCGCTAGTTGCAAACGAGTCGCATCTGAACTTGAGTGCTAAGTCTGACGGATGTTCCCGCACTCCGTCAAGAGCAGCGGAAACAATTCGTCGCAGCGCGGTTGCGACCAGTTGCGACGGTACAAGGAGCAGTTATGCCACTACCCCAGACTGAAATGCCCGGCCGGCTGCAGGCCCATTTTGCCGACCGCGGAATCCGCATGACCGAGCAACGGCGCGCCATCCTTCGCGTGATGGAGACGGCCACGAAGCACCTCGATGCAGCCCAGCTCTTGCGCAAAGCCCAGAAGTTGGATGCCAGCGTGGATCGCAGCACGGTGTACCGGACGCTACGGCTGCTCAAGCGGCAGGGTCTGATCGACGAACTCGATCTGATGCACATCCACGGCGAGGGACACTACTACGAGCGCAAGCTGAACCGCGACCACATCCACATGGCCTGCCTGCGCTGCGGCAAGATTATGGAATTCGTCAGCGATATTTTCGAGAAGCTCAAGGGCCAGGTGGAAAAAGACTGCCGCTTCCGGATCGTGGTATCGCGATTGGAAATTGGCGGGTATTGCGCGGCGTGCCGGGGAGCCAAATAGCTGGTTGGTGAATAGCCCATGGAAATCCGATCTCTTAACGCAAACGACGCGAGCGCGTACTGGAAGATCCGGCTGGAGGCCCTGGAATGTGAACCGGAGGCGTTTGGCGCTTCCGCGGAAGAGCACCGCGCATCGACGGTTGAGGATGTGGTGGCTCGACTATCCGCCGATCCGGCGAACAATTTCGTCGTGGGTGCGTTTGCTGGCAAACAAATGGTAGGCACAGCGGGCTTCTTTCGCGACAAAAATATCAAGCAACACCACAAGGGACACATCTGGGGTGTCTATTTGACGAGCAAAGTGCGGGGCAGGGGAACTGGCCGGGAAATGCTGCGAGCACTTCTGGACCGCGCCGCCAGTACTGAAGGGGTTGAGCAGATCACGCTTTCCGTGGCCACTACCCAAGATGCCGCAGTGAGCCTCTATCGATCGCTGGGATTTGAGTCTTTCGGCTGTGAGTGCCGGGCGCTGAAGCTTGGCGACCGGTATGTTGACGAGGAGAACATGGTTCTCTACGTCAAGCGCCCGCTTTCCCAGCAAGAAACTCCTCAGTAGAACCGGTCAATCGGAGTACGGCGCAAATAAAAAAGCGTCCTGGACTTTTCAGTCAAGGACGCCTCGGCAGCCCTCCCCCAGAACTGCCAAACCACGTAATGGATACTAGAAGCATCGCTTTCTTATGTAAACGTCACTTTGGTAACCGCGTTTTGGGACGGCCAACGGTCTCGGCCCGATTTGGAATTCCGGAACAAAAGCTTTGTTTCGAGGTCTTGATCAGGGTTTCTGCCAGGTATTGCCGCCGTCGCCGGTGGTCCACGTCTCGGCGCTGGTGGTGGTGACTTTGCCGTGCTGCGAATCGGCGAATTCGATCGCGCCGATGTCGCCGGTGAGAACAACGCCGGCCGCGGACGGCACAATGCGAATCCAGTGCCCGCCGGCGTCGATCGAGTGATAGAGTGCGCCGCCGGAGCCGCCGGCCCACGTTTCGGCGCCATTCGCGCATACGGCGCGAAAGACGGTCTTGGTTGCAGATGAAGGCGCGGATGAGGCCTTAGGAGCGGACTTCTTGGCTCTCGACGTTTCTTGCTGCGTAGAGAAACTGGCGGGAGGCACCGAGTTCCCTTCGACGTTCACCTCCCGCCAGGTTGCGCCGCCATCCAAGGAACGTTGCAGCTCTCCCTCCGCAGTGATGGTCCATACCGGCGTGACCAGCGCATGCACTGCGCTGGGATTCGCACGCGCCTCTTCGGCGCTGGGAGTGGCCGCTTGCGCCGCAGGTTTGGCCTTGCCCACGGCGGCGTCGAAATCCAATTGAGCCAGCTCCGTTTGTGATTGTTCGGTTTGCCCGGCTTGAGCCTGCTCAGTTTGAATCTGCGGAGTGGCCGCACTCACTTCAACAGTTTCGCTCGGCGCAGCCGGCAAATTCTGCCGTGGATTTGCTGGGCCGGGATTCTGCTTCGCAACGGTGCCCGGTGTTGCGATCCACCGCTGCGGTGCTGGCGTGGACGCTTCACCATTCTGCGAGGCCGGTTGTGCCGAGCGAGGACCAAAACCGGCGCCGGAACCGTAGCCGATTCCGGGAACACGACCTGCGCTCGCGATCGCATTCGCCGCGTTCGAGTGTGTAGGCCGACGCGATTGACTTAGAACTGGGCTTGAGCCGGCAAACGTGTTGGCTGCGGCTCCCATAGTGGGGGCTTGGTGCGCGCGGTTGTTTTCCCGCATCTCGGCTCGAGGTGCCGTGGGAGCTTGCGGAGTCATTGTTTGCCGAGCTGTTGTTTGCAGAGCTGTAGACGTTGGCGGCGCATTCAGGGCCACAGTAGCGGCCTTGTCCCGAGAGACAAGTTGCGAGATATCGCTTCCCGGCTGACGAGCTTGATATCGCAGAATGCCTACCGAACCCATGAGGATGATCGCGGCGAGGGCAGCAGCCCAGCCCAACACAGGCCAACGGAGCCAGCCACTGCGGGCGTCGTGGGCAAGAACACTTGGCATCTGGGCTTCGGCAGGAAGAGCAAGCGCTACAACCTCGCGGCAATCGCCGCACCGAGCCAAGTGGGTCATCACCTGGTGACGCTCCGGCGCGGGTAGGGACTGCTCCGCGAAGGCGGTCAGCAAGTCCGCATCAAGATGATCTTCCGGCGCAGGCGACGTGATCTTCAACCGTTCGCGCACGATTTTGGCAAGCTCCAGCATCTGGGTTCTACCTGCGGCTCGATCTATCGGATCCTTATCTACCCCGATCCTTTCTACCCCGACCTTTCCCGTGGCCTGGCTTCCGCGCTCTTTTCAGAGAACGCTGCCGGTGGCGATTCTTGCGCCAGGTTGCGGCGGATATTCAGCCGCAGATCGCGCACATCGACCTCCAAGGCTTCCTCGGCCTGGCGCCGGGTCATGCCGCGCTGCATCATGCCAGCCAAGATCTTCTTGCGCAACGACTTGGCCAGCTTATCGAGCTTGCGGCTGATGGTGGATTCGTGCACGCCCAACATGCGTGCGATTTCCGCCAGCGTGCGGCCATCCAGATAATAGGAACTTAATACGAAGCGGTCCTCTGGCGAAAGGGCGCTCAAAGCCTCGTCTGTGGCCGACTCCAGCCTGGAATCGGCCGTGACAGTCGGCTCCGGCTCGGCGGCGGCGAATTGAACGCCCTCCTCGCTCTCTTCTTCAAGGCTGACCAGCCGCTTGGTGCGCCGGTAGCGATTCACATACTCCTGCGCCAGAACCGTGCGCAGCCAGCCCTCGAGCGATCCGCGACCGGTATAAGAAGTGAGCTTCGAGAAGCGCTCGCCGGCGCGCGTAGTGGTGCCGTAAAGATCGGCGTAGAGAGAATCCGCCAGCTCACGCGCAGCGGCGTCTTGGCGTGCGATGCGAAGCGCAGACAGGTAGAGCTTTTCGCGGTAGCGGGTAAGAAAAAGTTCCCAGGCATGGTTGTGACCCGCGGCGCAGGCACGCGCCAGCGCAAGTTCTTCCACGCGCAAGCTCAGCAAAAAGGTTCGCGCGTCCTTTTCTGAAGTGGCGGGTGTCGTATGTTTTTCTCCAACCTCTATGAGAATCGCAGCAAACGACTCACGAGCGAGGCCAACTTGTTCGCACCCGCTTTTGGCATACAGCTCCGGCAACAGACCGTTGACGGCCGATTGCACGGCAGAGTTTTGTGTTGTGGCGCTCATTTCTCGGACAAGACTCGCGGGTGAGACCGACCGCTACGACTTACAAGACCAGCGAAAGCCACACACGGCAATCGCTCTTCCGATGCTATCAAGTTCTTAGACGTGTGCAATGTGAATTTTAGCCGCAAGGGGCGCGGTTTATTTCGTTCTCTGAGCGAGTCGAGGTGAGCGGCGCGCGCCGGAGAAGTG
Organism: Acidobacteriaceae bacterium; assembly: GCA_003156805.1. GTDB lineage: Bacteria > Acidobacteriota > Terriglobia > Terriglobales > Acidobacteriaceae > Sulfotelmatobacter. The sequence goes on from PMHV01000008.1 coordinate 71,830, forward strand.
GCGGAAAAAGCCTCCTTAGAGCCGGAGCGCTCTCGCTCACCAGGGAGGAACTCTATGTGTCCTAAGCCGTTAGTGCATGCAAAGCTGTCTTCGAATTCGAAGCTGTTTCTGGCCGTGGCGGTGTTGGGCATGGTGGCTGGAACGGCGATTATTGGTTTGCGTCCGGCTCGCGCCGGAGAGGTGAATTCACCCTCCGCCTCGGGCTACAAAGTGCTGGAACCCATTCAGCACGCGAGTTTGACCGTGTTTCCGGTGGTCGCGTCGAAGTCTTATCCGACCGGCCAATTCCTTACGCTGGATGAAGGCTTGCGCTCCGGTGAAGTTGTTGTCACTGAGTACGGCAACGTGCGCGGGTTGGTCCGGCGGCGCGCTGTGCCTGCTATCCATGACGGTGCGCAGGTCAATACACTGGTGTTGATCAACAATTCCAAGCGTCCGCTGTTGCTTCTGGCCGGAGAGATCGTCACCGGCGGCAAACAAGACCGCGTGATCGGGAAAGACCGCATCGTTCCAGCGGAAAGCGATCCGGTGGACCTGAGCGTGTTCTGCGTTGAGCCGGGCCGTTGGATCGCAACCAGCGAGCACTTTGGTACGTCGGGAGCGACCTATGGAGGGGGAACAGGCGCAGGGATGGGAGTGTCTTCGGGAAAAGTTCCGATGCCGAGCACGCTGATGGCGCAACCTTCGGTGCGCGCCAAAGCCATGGGAGACAAAGACCAGAGCCAGGTTTGGGCGGAAGTGAGAAAGCAGCAGTCGGCGATGTCGCAAGCGGTTGAGGTCACAGCGGCAGCTCCTGGCGTGCAGAACGAGCTGGCCTCGACGAGTTCCTATGCGCGCGTGATGGAGAACAAAGCGGTGAAGGAGCAAGTGGACGCGGTCGCCAAGCCCATCGAGCAGAACTATCAAAGCCTGATCAAGCAGTTGCGCGATCGCAATGCAGTGGGCGTGGTGGTCGCGGTGAACGGACGCATCATTTGGGCCGATGTTTTCGCCAGCACCGAGCTGCTGGAAAAATACTGGCCGAAGCTGGTGCGCTCGTATGCCTCGGAAGCGGTCGTATCGCGAGCCAAGGGAGCGGAAGTGAGCGGAAAACAGGCGCAGGCTTTCCTCGAAGACATGGAGGGGCGCAGAGAAACCATTGAAAACGAGCCTGGCCTTTATCGGCATACGGAGATCAGCGGCGACGGATTCAAAGCGTTTGCCTTGACTTCTTTGCTGCCCAAGACCGGATTCGAAATTCACGTGGCGAAGATGGCGGATTAGAAGAGCAGCGGTCAGTGGGCAGTGGTCGGTGGCCAGAGGCTGGCGGGTGGTTGCGCTGGCCGCTGGCCACTGCGACGTTATGGGATCGCCTCGCATTTGCGGCTGGCAGTCTATAATGCTGCTGCAATCCAAATATGCTGCTGCGAGGAGATTTGTATGTCATCACCAGGGATCCCGGAAAAGTATCGCGATCTGTTTCAAAAGCGCGCATTCGCCAGCCTGGGCACGCTGATGCCCGACGGACGCCCGCAGGTCACGCCCGTGTGGTGCGACTTCGACGGCGAACACGTCATCTTCAACTCCGCCAAGGGACGCCAGAAAGACCGCAACGTGCGCCGCGATCCGCGCGTGTCGCTGGCTGTGATCGATCCGGAGAATCCGTACCGCTATATCGAGATCCGTGGCAGCGTGGTGGAGATTACCGAAGACGGCGCCGCCGCTCATATCGATAAGATGGCCAAGAAATATCTCGGCGCCGATAAGTATCCTTACGGCCAGCCCGGCGAAGTGCGCGTGCTCTACAAAATTAAGCCCGAGCACACCACGGTGATGGGGTAGCGAGATCTGAGGACGCTCCAGACCGGAACGATGTTTACCAGTTTAATACCGGGGTACCCCTACCCCCCACCCTATTAGAATCATGGAGTTAGGCACGGTTTTCTGCGCAAAATACCGGTTGCAAAGGACTTAGAGGCAAAATCTTTGAAACAAAGGAGTTAGTCGCGATTTCGCGGCCTCGCTGATCGCGGCGTCTACTGCCTTTCGCTGAGGCAATGATGAGGCGAATTGAGGGTGAGGCGCAAGGTTAGATGTCACATGGCGCTGTGGATTTCTTTCGGGCGTCTTACATCTGTTATTTCGAAACCGACATCTTCCCCGGCCTAGCCATCACCGAAGAAAATCCCGGCCTGCACGCGACGGCGTACGGCATGCTGGCGGATTTTGTGAGAGCCGTGCGAGACTAGGGCAGAGAGGGCGACCCATGAGAATCAAGATCGTTTTCTGCCTCGTCATCGGCCTTCTAAACACCGTAGGGACCATCCCCAAGGTGGTTTGGGGCAAGTGGGTGGTCCGGCGTGAGGTGCCGACGACAACCATCTCATGCTGGGGCGAGCCCGAGGCGCACAAGATAATCGGCACGGAGATCGAATACTCGGAGAAGATTTTCCGGTGGAACTCTATCGCCACGAAGGACCCGGTCGCTGAATCGAAGATCATGACGGCCCAGGAGTTCCATGATGAGAATTCTGGCGGTAGCGTGAGCAGTTCTCAAGTGGACTTTCAACAGCTAGGCATTAAACAAGCCCAAACGACGGAGATCAGGATTCACCACGCCGATGCTCACGTCTCGGCCACAACGAACGAAATCCCAGGAGACGACATTCTAGTGAAAGACACGAACACGATTGTGTTTTCAATCTGCAACATTTTCTTCGAGGCCAAGCGCGTTCCTGGTGGGAAATAGCTGACTATGCCGACCACTGACAGCTACGCCCCCGCCGCTGCCCTCGACCTCACCTATATCCGCGCCCAATTCCCGTCGCTCGCACAAACCGTCAACGAACATCCTGCCGTCTTCTTCGACGGTCCCGGCGGAACGCAGGTCCCACAGCGCGTCATCGACGCCATCTCCGGCTACCTGCGCCGCGACAACGCTAACACCTGTGGCGCCTACTCCACCAGCCGCAACACCGACGCCATGCTCGCCGATGCGCGCGGGGCCATGGCCGACTTTCTTCACTGCGGCGCTGATGAAATCGTCTTTGGGCCCAACATGACTACGCTGACGTATGCCATCTCGCGCAGCTTTGCTCGGGAGATCGGTGGCCGGGAGATCGGGGGCCGCGACCTTGGCCCTGGCGACGAGATTCTGGTTACGCGGCTCGACCATGACGCCAACGTCTCGCCGTGGCTGGCGCTTGAAGAAAAAGGTGTGACCATCCGCTGGGCTGAAATTCACGAAGAAGATTGCACGCTCGATCTTGCCGATCTGGCCAGCAAGATCAACAGCCGCACCCGGCTGGTTGCGGTTGGCTACGCGTCGAATGCCGTGGGCACGATCAATCCGGTGAAAGAAATTATTCGCCTCGCCCACGCTGCGGGCGCGCTGGCTTACATCGACGCTGTACATTACGGGCCGCACGGGCTGATCGACGTGGCTGCGCTGGATTGCGATTTTCTGGTCTGCTCGACTTACAAATTTTTTGGGCCGCACATGGGCGTGCTTTTTGGCAAGCGCGAGCATCTGGCGCGGCTGCGGCCTTATAAGGTGCGTCCGCTGACCGACGCTGTGCCCAATCGCTGGGAGTGGGGCACGCTCAACCACGAGTGCATTGCCGGCATCGCGGCGTGCGTGGATTATCTTGCCGACCTCGGCCGCAAAAGCCCCACCCTTCGACTCGCTCAGGGCAGGCCTTCTCGCCAAGTGCGCGAGAAATGGGGCACCCAGCGGCCCGATCTTTCTAAACCCCAGGGTGCGCGCCGCGAGGCGATTGTTGCGGCCTTCGATGCGATTCACCAGCATGAGCACGGATTGATGGAGCGGCTGATCGCGGGGCTGGCGAAGATTCCCGGCGTCAAGATCTATGGCATCACCGATCCCGCGCGCTTTGCCGAGCGCTGCCCGACACTGGCAGTGCGAATAGCGGGACACACTCCGCTGGAACTCGCCACCAAGTTGGGTGAGCGCGGCTTCTTCACGTGGGATGGAAATTACTATGCGCTGAACCTGACAGAACGTCTTGACGTGGAAAAGACAGGCGGGTTCCTGCGCATTGGGCTCGTACATTACAACACGGTGGAAGAAGTGGATCGGCTGCTGGCGGCGTTGCGGGGGATTGTCAGAGATTGACTGGCTCGGAAGAGTCGACCGCGTCTTAAACCAACACAGTTCGTGTCTCCATTGTCATCCCAGGGACAGCGCTCTTTGCGGGGCGAAGAGCCTATGGATTCTCAGGCAGCGGCGATGGCACCGACAAAATACAGAGGTCCTTCGTTGGGAGTCGCCTGCTCCGCCGGCGACTCCGCTGCCTCAGGATGACAAGCAATGATAGTGGCGGGGTAAGGGTAATATCGCAGCAGGCGTCAGAAACACGACAACCCGGGACGGATCCCGGGCTGGTGGGAGCGCGATTCGAGAACGCGGCGATTGCGCCGCATGGCGACGCGACAGAAAGCGCGGAGGCTTTCGATCCCATTACGGCCAGCGCTTGGCAGTGTCTTCCCAACCGGCGGCGCGGACCGGCTGAGCAGATGCAACCGCAACCGGTGGCACCGGTATGCGGATGGGCTGCTGCGGTCCATTCACGGCGGTAGCCAGAACCGGTTTCACGGTCTCAGCCAGGCCATCCTTCAGTTCTTCCGAGAGCAGAGGCGCAACCAGCCGAAGAGCTTCTACTTCCTTCTCCAGCCGGGTCAGCTCCATTTCTTTCTGCCGCAAAACTTCGTAGACATTCTTCATATTCAGGGCACCTGAAAGTGCGATCAATAGCGGAACCGGGTCACGGAACAGCTTTTCTCTCGCACTTTAACATGGTTACTTGGGTTGTCAAGAGCTTAGGAGCAGGGAATGATGGCAAAGTGGACACAGGGTTGCACAGCGCAACAACGTGCACTCGATATTTTGCCGTCGATTTCGCTAAGACCCTTGCCAGGAGCGGAGTTTGCGAGATATGCACAGCTCCAAACCACCGTGCCAAAACGGTACAAGAACGGGTAATTGCGGGAAGAAACCGCGCGAATCCGGGCAGTTGCCGCTTTTCAACTCTCTCGGGTGAGCCTCGCGCGCAAAATCGAGAGACGAACTGCACAAAATCCGGTCACAAGCTTGTGGAGGGGCTGCACTCGATTGAAAATACGCATCTTACAGATGCATGTTTTTGATTGACGAAAATAATAGAAGGAGTACAACAAGATCGTTCTTTGACAGTTTCTTAAGTTTTTCCGGTTGGAGCGGCGTCCGGGGCTCAAGCGAAGTCACCCTCTACATTGCGCAAATGAGGAGGGAGGGCAAGCAAGGGTCTATAGCAAAGCGCTGGTCGAGAAGAACGAGAAGCCCAGTTGAAGGCAAGATAGAGTTCCGAGGCGTTGGGTAGGTTTATCCGGTTGGCGGTGAGCCCGGAGCCCGAGCGAAGATCNNGAAGATCGCGCGCAGCGGCCCCGCAAGGGAAGCAGCGAGAGCAGGTCAAGCAAGGGTCATAAGCGAGCTACTGGCTGAGACGAATGGACCCAACATCACCTCGGAACTCTTAATTTTAGCTGTTAGCTCTTGGCTTTCAGCCATTAGCTTTCAACCTTACCTACCCGAGCCTCCCACTTTCATCGCACTTCCCGAGGCCAGTTCGTGTCAAAGATAAATCGCGTAATCCGCGGCGAGAGAAATTCGCCGCCCTAATCAACATGCTCCCCTTCCGCCATAAAGCTCTGCTCTGCCGGAGGCAGCCGGTCCCCGGGCCGCGCCCAGAAGACATACAGAGTCGGCCAGAGAATCACGCTCACTAACAATTCAACCATCAACCCACCGACAATCACAATCGCGAACGGCCGCTGCGAGTCTGAACCGATGTCATGCGACATCGCCGCCGGCAGCAGGCCCAGCGTGGCCACGATCATCGTCATCATAATGGGACGCAGGCGGAGCGCCGCGCCTTCCTTAGCGGCTTCGCGGACCGGAAGCCCGCGCGTGCGAAGCTGGTTGATGTATTCCACCATGATCACGCCAATCTCCACCGAAACTCCAATCAGCGCTAAAAATCCCAGCCCCGACGAGACGCTGAAATGGGTCCC
>PMHV01000074.1 GCA_003156805.1 Acidobacteriaceae bacterium
GGCAAGGCCATCACCGAAGACCTGGGCATCAAGATCGAGAACGTCCAGATCAGCGATCTCGGCCAAGTGAAGAAGATCACCATCGACAAGGACAACACCACCCTGGTCGAAGGCAAGGGCAAGCACAGTGAGATCGAAGGCCGCGTGCGCGAGATTCGCAGCCAGATCGATAAGACTACCAGCGACTATGACCGCGAGAAGCTGCAAGAGCGGTTGGCGAAACTGGTCGGTGGCGTAGCCGTGATCAAAGTCGGCGCCGCAACCGAAACCGAAATGAAGGAAAAGAAAGCGCGTGTGGAAGATGCGATGCACGCGACGCGCGCGGCCGTGGAAGAAGGAATTGTCCCCGGCGGCGGCGTGGCTCTGGCCCGTTGCGCTGCGGCTCTCGACAAGCTGAAGCTCGAGGGTGATGAGCAGATCGGCATCAACATCGTGAAGAAAGCCCTGCAAGAACCGTTGCGCCAGATCGTCGAAAACGCCGGCGAAGAGGGCGCGGTGGTGCTCGGCAAGGTGCTCGACGCCAAGGACGCCAACTACGGCTTCAACGCTCTGAACAACGAGTATGAGGACCTGGTCAAGGCTGGCGTGCTCGATCCGACGAAGGTGGTGCGCACCGCACTTACCAACGCCGGCTCGATTGCTTCGTTGATGCTGACCACCGAAGCCCTGGTCGCGGAGATTCCGGAAAAGAAGGAAGCTCCCATGGGCGGCGGCGGACACGGCGGCGGCGGCATGGAAGGCATGTACTAAGACGGTCGTTGGCCGTTAGTCGTTGGTCGTTGGCAAAATCAAAGGCCCTGCTCGCGAGAGCGGGGCTTTTCTTTTGCTTCTTCGGGCGTTCCCGAAGCAGGAAATCCACAGGTGGCGATGTTCACGGGTCACAGTCAAGCAACGGCGTTGCGTGGAAGCATTCAGGAGGAAGCAAGTCGTGAGTCCGAACGTGGTTGGTGCGAAACAGGTTCTGGGGTGGGCGTGACGCGCGCAGTGGCCCCGTAGCTCAGCCTGGATAGAGCACTAGGTTCGCACCTTAGAGGTCGTGAGTTCGAGTCTCACCGGGGCCACACCTAAGTTTTGTCGTAACGCGTGTTGCATCTTGACATCTGCGGAACTGAGCGCGAAAATTTGATTGTAAGGTGCGAACCTGGTCGTTCTCGACCGGCTGAGTTTAGGGCGGCCGCCAAGGCCGCCCTTTCTGTTTCTGGTTGTCCCTTAGGAACGTCTCGTCTGTCCACGATTTCCGCCGGCTGTCAGCTATCAGTTTTCAGCCGTCAGTAAAATCAAAGGCCCCTCTCGCGAGAGCGGGGCCTTTCTTTGTTTGCTCCAGCAACGCTGCGGCTGACGCTCCGCTCGATCTTGCAGTTGATCGCAGCGCTGAAGCGCTGCACCACCCAAAACCATTTGCTAAGTGGTGACGCAGGAGCGGCACCGAGCATAATAGTGCCTCCCTCCGGGGTCTTGTTTCGCATTTCCCGCCTGGGCACCCGGCCATCCCAGCGATGAAAGAAACATTCTCCCTAAGTCACACCTATTTGCATCTAATCGACACTTTGTTCGACTAAGGAGTCACCAGTATGTTGTACAAGCAGTTTGATTCGCGACTTACTCTTGTCCCGGCGACTATGTTTGCCGTCGTTTGCGTGCTTGCGGCCAGCGCTTTTGGTCAAATCACAGTTACTTCACCTACTAACAATTCCACGGTTGCAATGCCGGTGCAACTTACGGCGACCTTTGCCGGATGTAGCGGGGCGTCGAGCGCTTTCGGTTACTCAGTCGGAAGCAGCCCGTTCATCACCTGGGGAAAGAGCGACACTCAGATCAGTAGCACGGATTACCGCCTTACGCCGGGCAGTTATGTCATCCACTTTAAGGGGTGGACGGGCAGCACTCTCTGCGAAACCAGTATCAATGTCACGGTGACCGGCCCAAGCACCACCACGGCTTCGAACATCGAGGACCAGCCGACTTCAGACTGGACGTATGTGTTTGATACGGGCACCAGCGGTTCTGCTTCGGGGACGACCAGTCTTGTATCCGGTTCCCCCTGCCAGGATTCGCAATGCCGGGAGTTTGCCATGACCTACACTGACAGTGGCGGTATGCGCGGTTCCATCTCGTTTGGCAGCGATCCGACTCACGCGGCGACGCATTTCGTCTACGACACTTACCTTTACTTCGACAGCGCGCTGGACGTGCAAAACATTGAGATGGACACCAACCAGGTTTGGGACGCGAACAACGATGTGTTGATCTATGGTCTGCAGTGTGCGAACGACGGTAAGTGGCAATATACGACGAATGTGAGTGGGAAGGACACGTGGAACGTCTCAACTGTGGCTTGTCCCGTACCATCAAAGTGGGCGGCAAACGCTTGGCATCACGCGCAACTCGCGGTCCATCGGAACAGCAGCGGAGACGCCTACTACGATTCCGTCACCCTCGATGGAACAACTACGGACTTTACCAATGCGGATGGCAATTCGTCCTTTGCGCTCGATTGGGCGGCTGGCGACCTGTTACTTAACTTTCAGTTGGATGGTCTGGGATCAAGTGGATCGATCACGGCGTACGTAGATGGATTGACGGAGATTTGGTGGTAAGGAATGCAGCGGCGAGCTTCTAGCGCCTAAGCTGTTAGCTTGGATCTGGCCCCGCTCGCAAGAGCGGGGCCTTTGCTTTGGTCGTGTGCAGGTCGTTCCAGCGTGAGGGCGGCCCCTTCCCGGTCGCGCTTGCGCTAAGAATGGACTGGCGTCCGTCAGGACGCGCGAAAATAGCCCGGCGTTTCAACGCCGGGTCGCAATCCCCTTCGAACTCTCAAAAAAATCCCCTGCCTTGTTTATCCAACTCTTTAATTGTGCGCGTTAATGGTAAACGAGCTTTGTGCGAAGTTTATTTCGAACACGTTGTTTGTGTTCCACTGGTTGTCGAGCAACGATCCACGCACCATTATTGTGGCATCCTGGCTGAACGTGGCCCCATTGAATGCTGCGCTCAGGCTGTAACCGCTCAGGTAAATGTTGGTAGCGTTGCCGTATTGAATGTTTTTGGTTTCGCCGGCCTTCAAGTCAAAGGAGACGGTCCCCACCAGGTTGGCTGGGTTATCGCCCTGCCGCACGAACAACGAAACCGATACCGGGGACGAGGTGCGGTTCACGAAAGTCTTGGCGCCGCCGGCGGCCGCTTGGACCGGCTGCAGCATGGATGCGCCGGCAATCAGCAGAAGGGCGACCATTACAAACACGACTGCAAGTTGTCTCACCGTCGATTTTTTTGCGTCAGACATTTTGTCGAGCTCCTAAAGTGAATTGAACGGGAATCACGAGTGATTCATCCCACGAACTGGGTCGCATCGCGGGCATGGCTGTGGGCCATCCCCGTCTTGAATCTGTGTAAATGTCCCGGAATCGTGACCGCTTACCTAGACCTGATGGGACGGTTCGCCCAACGATCCGTGAAGATCAGGAGAAACGGAAACCTTGGTTCCGTTTAGCCCTGGGGTTTACCAATTGACGATGCTCTTCTAACATCTGTGTCTTGCGGAGTCAAGAAAAAAGGTAGCCGCGTGCCCCACGTCTCGCTTTCCGAGACGTGGGAGCCACCCCCTGTGGGAAATCTCCCCATTTCATGTTCATCCAACCTTTACTCAGAATCTCCCCTATCCCATACTCGACCTATAGCTCAAAAGAACATGCGGGTTAGCAACCATAACCCCTAAGGAATCAAGATTTTACCCGCAACTCTTTTGCGCTCAAGATTTTAACTTCAAAACCAGACCTATCGGTAATCTCGCGCGCTCTTTGCGCGGAAAGTGGGACATCATTAAGCCGCACCAAATCTCTCTACAGCGCGCGCTTTGGCTTTGGCGGCTTCTTGTTCGCGGTTCTTCGGCGGGGTGGTGGTTTCGAGGGAACGGAGGAGGCGGGTCGAGATGGCGGCTACTTCGTCGATGGCGGCGAGAAATGCGTCCTCGTTGGCTTTGGAGGGTTTGTTGAATCCGGTGATTTTTCTTACGAACTGTAACGATGCGGCTCGGACCTCGTCCTCGGTGACGGGGGGATCGAAGTTGAAGAGGGTTTTGATATTGCGGCACATTGCTTTATGACCTCAAGGATCGGAAATCCCCAGCTGCCCGAAAACTTGGGCGCCCGGGCCGCATGTATCTTAACAATCTTCGGACACCCCGCGCTTTTTCAGATCTTGAAAAACTTGTGTACTTCTGAGTAAGTTCCTTCCGGGAATTCAGTTGACGCTCGAATTCTGCGGGTGGGATGATTTAAGTATTGTCGCGAAGTGCGGCAGTAGTGGCCTCCACGGGAGTTGGTCCCGGCGGGGGCTTTTGGTTTGTTGGTGCAATTTCAAGTGCAGACGCGGGCGAGGGCGCCCGCGCTACACGATAAATCTATCGAGAGAGGACAGAGGTGGAGGTCATGAGTGTGATGGTCGGGGATTTGATGGCGGTGGCGGATGAGCGGTATGGGTCGGGCGGCGAGGGGAAAAAGCGGGCGAAGGCACGAAAGAGAAAATTGGAGGCTCGCGATGACAAGGATTGGAAGGAACGTCGGTCTCAGGATGACAGGGGCGCTAAAGAAGGCGGAGCTCAGGAGGCGGAAAAGAAGAAGAGGCTTCCGCCGAAACGGATGGGGGAACTCTCAGAATTGGACTTTCTGAGGAAGGCGATGGGGATGGGATTTCTGGTGTCGAAGCCGTGGGGAGACAGCGATCGCTACGACTTTGTGGTAGATACGGGAGGGCGGCTGTGGCGGGTGCAGGTGAGGTCGACGGAGACGCGGCTTGGGGCGCGCGGGTACGCGGTTCATGCGTCGGTATATGTGGGACGAAAGATTGTGGGGCTGACGGCGAAAGATATTGACGTGCTGGTGGGATACATTGTGCCGAAGAACCTTTGGTATGTGGTGCCGGTGAGGGCGTTTGTGCCACGCAAGAATTTGTGGTTCTATCCGGATGGAAGCAAGAAGGGAGCGATGTTTGAGAAGTATCGGGAAGCTTGGTGGGTGATGAGGGGGAAGAAGTGATCGGGTCAGGGTCAGTGTTCAGTGGTCGGAAGAGACTTCACCACAGAGGACACGGTTAGGAGGATCCCGGATGGGTGGAGCGATCGCGGTGGCCCCATTTCTCGCGCAGAGAACGCGCGGGGAATGGGGCCATCCGGCGTCGTGTTCAAGCCTTGGATCGCAGCCTTGGATCGCTTTCGCAGAAACAATTAATAAACGGCGCTGCGGCAAATCAGGCGTATGATGAAGGAGATGCCTTATATCTCGGAACACCTCATCAGCCTGCGTCAGGAAATCGTCGATTTGCGGAATATGAACGCTCGCTTTTCCAGCAAAGGCGACTACACTCCGATCGATCAATCGGCGCTGGAAGCGCGCACCAACCGATTGCTGGAGATCAAGAAAGAATTGTCGAAGATGCTCAACCGCCCCGAGGATCCGTCGGTCTGGTGGGAAAAATTCGGACGTTCGAATCGGGCGGCGCAGGTGACGGTCGATCTGCCGGGCCGCGCTGTCGCACGCGCCGCAACCCGTTGAGATTGGTGGCGCTGCTGAAAATATTTCTCCGCTAAAATCCTATCCGCCGGTGGGCAATTCATCGGCGGAGTAATCCTGCATTACTTCTTCTCCGGGCAATCCCCTTAGCCTCCATGGACGTGGTAGTGGCGCATGAGCAGATGGGTGAGAAATCCCACAGTGAACCAGAATGCGGCTTCCAGAATTCGCTTAAATCGAGGAGTCATGTCTGGAATAGTAACGCGGGAGAGCGGTTCAGGTCTTGCCAGGTGAAGCGTCATCTGCTTCGTGGTTGATTTGCAGAGTCACACCTTGTGGGCAACCTGCGAAGGCTGTTCACTCAATAAGGTCCGATAATGCCACCGATGTGGCTGGTTGCGGACTTGGGGAACTGCACCGGGGAAGGCTCGATTTGGGCTTTCGCCGCCGGCGCCTGGCTGGCATGAGTTGTAGCGAGAACGTCGAGGTACTTCAGGCCGGAGCCAGTGTTGAAGAGGACGACCGTGTCGTCGGCGCTGAAGAAGTTGCTGGCGCGGAGTTTGCGATAAGCGGCGAGGGAAGCTGCGCCTTCCGGAGCGGCGAAGATGCCTTCGACTTGCGCCCAGCGGCGGACGGCGTCGAGGATTTCGGCGTCGCTGACGGCGAGCGCGGCGCCTCCGCTTTTTTTCAGGATGTCGAGAATCAAATAATCGCCGTAGGGTTTGGGAACGCGCAGGCCCGCGGCCAGCGTGGACGCGTTCGGCCACATTTCGGAGGTGGACTTGCCATCGTCCCAGGCTTTCACAATGGGAGCGCAGCCCACGGCTTGCGCGGCGATCATGTGCGGGCGCTCGCTGCCGATCCAGCCGAGTTGTTCCATTTCGTCGAAAGCCTTCCACATGCCGAGCAATCCGACACCGCCGCCGGTGGGATAGATGATGCCCTGGGGCAAACGCCAGCCGAGTTGTTCGGCGACTTCATAGCCCATGGTTTTCTTGCCTTCGACGCGATAGGGCTCTTTGGTGGTCGAGACATCGAACCAGCCGTCTTTTTTCCAACTCGCTTCTTTTTTCAGTGCGGCGACTTTTTGAGCGCAGTCGCTGATGAGGCCATCGACGAGGGTGACGCGCGCGCCATAGTAATCGCATTCGATGCGGTTTGCAGCGGGAACATCTTTGGGCATAAAGATGTGGGCTTCGAGGCCGGCCGCCGCCGCGTAGGCAGCGAGAGCGCCGGCCGCGTTTCCGGCAGACGGAATGGCGAGCTTCTTGAGATTGAAGTGGCGAGCCATGGTGACGGCGGCCGAGAGTCCGCGGGCTTTGAAGGAGCCGGTGGGATTGAGGCCTTCGTCTTTGATAAAGACGTTGGGATATTCGCGGCTGCGCAGCATGGGAGTGAAGCCTTCGCCGAGCGAGACGGGACGCGCATCGGGAAGGACGGCGTCGTAACGCCACATGGTGGGAGCAAGCGGAAGCAGGGAAACCGGCGAAAAAGATTTCTTGATGGCCGCGAGATCGTAGCGGACGTAGAGAATGCCCGCATCTTTGGGGCAGACGGTTTGTGGACGGTCGGCAGGAAAATGTTGGCCGCAGCGGGTGCATTCGAGATGAGTGAGCCGGGACATGCGTCGAAGGAAGTTTAGCAGGAGTGCGGGAAGCAGTTGCCAGTTGCCAGTGGTCAGTTGCCAGTGATCGGTTTGCGGCGCGCCTTTGGGCGTGCCGTTCTCCGGACGAACCGGCGGCACGCCACTGCCCAGCGGACGCTCGACGGCATACGAAGGCGAGAGTTTGCTTCCGTTGACGCTTTTCGCTTATTTTTGGCCGGCTGCGATTTTGGGCTCGGACGGTTTCTCTTCTTCTTTTTCCTTCGCCGCCATGGCCGACTTGAAGCCGCGGATACTCTCGCCGAGTCCTTTGCCCAGTTCCGGAAGTTTCTTGGGGCCGAAGACGAGCAGGGCGATTCCGAAAACTACGAGCATGTGCATCGGTTGAAACAATCCTTCAAACATATATGCTCCTCAATTTCTCGTCGAAAGACGCGCAAACAAATAAGTGATTGGCGAAAAGCAGGCGCCGCGGCCGGGTTTCAGGTGCGGCGCCCCCATCAGGCAACAAAACAATCCGCAAAAGCGGAAAGCTCGAAGCTCAGGTTACGGCATCCGGACGGCGGCGTCGGCTGCGACAGCCATCGCGTGCAGTGTGTTGAGGAACTGCTCGCTTTGGCCCAAGAAGAGCCCGCTGGCGGTGAGGGCTTTGAACGCAGCCACGGCACCGGCAAATTTATCGGTCAGCGGACGAATGATCGCGACATTGGGAAGGTTGGGCCTGAATTCGCAAGGGACGGGAAAGATCAGGCTGGGTTGAATCAGCGGATTGAGTGGGCTGAAAAAATTGGGAAATGTCAGGCCGGATTTGGAGTCGGTAAAGGGCGCCACCGGGGCTTGCACTCCGTTGCCGGAAAAATCAACCCATTCCAGAAAGTGAGCGATCTCGTCTCCGCCAATGCCCAGGGTGATCTCAAGCACTTCCGGATCCGACACTTTTTGACTCATGGTTGCGTAAAGACTCGAGCCACCTTGCTCAATTTGTCCGAAGTGAAAGGCCGCTACATTCGCGATCGCCTGGATGTGATCGTTACCGGGGAAGTTGGGGTTGGATTTGCCGTCGAAATCGGCATCGGTTCTGGGAATGGCGGTAACCCCGTTGAGAGTGATCGCCTGCGGAAAAGTGGCGCCCAGGTCGGGATTGGTCGTGCTGCGGTAGCGAACGAACCAACTGGTGTCGACGTTGAGATTCATGAGGTTGGTAAGGCGCAGCTTACCGGATGATCCCGTAGCTGAGCTGCCCGGCAAAGTTGCGAACTGGGTGAAGTCGACCGGCTCGGCTCCTCTGAACTCGAGAAAAGCATTGAGGAAGGTAGCGTGGCTCACTTCATCCAGCGTGTTGCTGGCGATATATTGCGGACCATCGGGATCGAGGTTGGACAAGGCTACCTGATAGGGGTTCAACGGTTCGTTGGGGTCTACTTCAATGGGTGGAAGATCGCCGATGCCACCCAGTTCCGCATACTGTGTCCAGAGGTCGGACTCGATCAGTTCTGCCGCGGCCAGAAACCGGAGGATGGCAATGTCTCCGTCAGACAGCGCGCCGCTAGCTTTCGTTTGCGCGAAAGCGGGAAGCCCACGGGCGAGGATTCCAGCTCCGACGGTTGCTGCGGCGCCAGCGATCATGCTCTTCTTCAGAAAGGAGCGGCGATTGGACGTGCCGCGAGTGGGAGAGTTGGCTTCGGTTGAGGTTGAAGGCTGAGTCGTTTCCGACGTCAGAACCGTAGAGGAGTTTTTTTCGGTACTCATAAGATCTGCGCTCCACAATTTTCTTGAAATGACGTTGGAATCGATGCAGGGACCTCGAATCAACGTGAAGGCAGAATAAGCAGGCCGACGGACGCGCATGTCACGAGAGCGTCAGAGAGTTGTAAAAGGTTTATCGCGGTGGAAATGACGCAGCTTGTGACAGAGTGGAACTAAAATCCGTATTTTCCGACCACGCTCTTCTCTTGCTTTCCAATTACGGCGATGGCGGCATGCTGCGCTGAAAGCTGGAAAGTGAGCCGCGCGCCGGTCAGTTTGTCGCGAAGATCAATCGTGACGTCTTCTGCCGCATCCGAGACCATTACGTAGACGACAGAATCCTCCATGACCGTTGGGTAGATGAGGACGCCTGCGGAAACAGTGGAGAGCAGATCGTACATGGGCGAAGCTCCGACGCGCGCAGCGACGTAGGAGTATAAGTCCGCCGCCGGCTGCGTGCCCTGAGCGAGTTCGACCGGATAAGCGGCCCAGAAGATCCGGCCTTTGCCGCAAGGAATTTCCTGCAGCGTGGAGCCGTCTTTGAAGCGCAGGGAATCGAGCCAGGTTTGGCTCTGCTGGTCGAACGTGAGAGGAGTGGTCCGGCCATTCAAACCAATGCCGGCGTTGTGATAGGTGAGCGGCTCAAGCTGGGCGTCGAGTTTGAGTTGAGCGGCCCGCGGGACGCTGTGCCAGTGCTCATCTTTTTCCACGGGACCGGTGATCAAGAGATTTCCACCGTCGTTTGCATACTTCAGCAGCAAGCTCCACCCAGCTTCGGTCAAGGCCTGTGCTGAGGGCAGAATCGCCAGCTTGGGAGTACCCAGTTTGTCGAGCTGATTTTCCGCGACGGCGTACGCCGTGAGATGGTCGTAGTAAGTCAATGCGCGGACCGCATTGCGTTGCGCCTCAAGTTGCAGGTCGGCAATCGCAGAAAATTGAGCCGCCTGGGAAGTGACGATGGCAATCTGCGGCAACTCGGGATTGTGGAGATGCGAACTTAATACCTTGGAGAAAGTTGCGTAGTCGCGCAGAACGGCTGCGTCGGGTTTTTCAGTGCCGTCGGGACGAACCGCTCCAATCGGCGTTTCGTTGCTTTCCGTCATGTCGGAGTTGGTGTTCCACAGCCATTCGATCGCGCCGGAACCCTGGACGAAAGAAGACGCAATCTTGCGTTCCAGCAGAGCAGCTTCATTCTGAGTAGTGCGGCGCGCGGTCTCGTCGAGATTCAATTCGCGCTGCAATCCGGTCTCCTGAATGAGCATGGCTTCGCCGGGCTGCTTGGCCAGCAGCGAATCCCACAGCAAGTAGTCGTTTTGCCACCAGGTGTGGTTGGTGGTGAAGTCGACGAACTCGCCCCAAAAAGCGGGAGATAAGCGATCCTGGATGCCGCCCTCGTCCTGGCCGACGGTGACGAGTTGCTGCGATCCGGCGCCGCGAATGGCGTCGCGCATGGTGTGGACCCAGCCCGCGAACACATCCTGGGCAAACAGGTAGTAGTCGTAGATCTTGAGTGAGTTGTGGCCCACGTACATGCCGCGCGGGGCAAAATCAAGATCTGAGGGCAGTGGAACGTTTCCCTCAACGGCGCCGGCGGGAAGATTCCAGGCCGCGGCCAAAGCCGCGCGGTCTGTATATCTATGGGCTATCCATTGATTCCACTTTTCCGACTCAAAAGGATCGCCGTTGGGGCGCGTGGTCCAGAGATGCTGAGAGATGCTGGGCTCGTTGACCAGATCCCAGGCGAGCCAGGGAACATCGTGGAAGCGCGCGACTACCGAGGAGATCAGAGTCTGCTGCCTGCGCACAGAGGCGGGATCGAGGTAGGCGTTGGTTCCTCCCAAGACATCGGGCAGAAAGGCAAAGAAATTGAACTGGACGGGCAGGCCGTTCTTGCGCGCGGTCATCAGATAGGCTTCCATGGTACGCAGGGTGCGCTCGTAAGGCTGACCGGTTTCGTCGCACAGCTTGTCCCAACCCGTCCACCAGCCGGTGCGGATCATATTCAGATTGGCGCCGTGAATCTGGGCGAGATCGCGGTTCCACACGTAAGCGTTGGGATGATCGAAGTAGAGACGCTGGGTTTCGCTCGACATGTACGTGGTTCCGACAACGGCGAGCGGTTGACCATCGAGCTCGAAGTAGTTCTTATTCACGGTGAGGCGAGGACCGGAACGCAAGTAAGCTTCATCACGGATCCAGAATCCAGAGCGATAGACGGCGCGAACGCGGTCGCCTTCGAGCAGTTGCGCCTCGACGATGTGGAAGCCGCCAGTCTTGGGCGCAGGCAAGAGCAGAGACTCGGAGGCAGAAAGCATACCGCTCACTTCGGAGCGGTCCTGCAGATGGTCATCTTTTTTTCGATCATCGGGGAAGCTGGCGACTCTGATGGAAAGAGCCGGCTGCTCGCTCGAGTGCCAGGTTACTTCCAGTTGTATGGGTTCGCCGGGAAGATAGAGAGGGAATTCGGGACGCACGATAAATTCTTCACTGCCGCGAAGTGCCTGTTGAGCCAGCTGCGGGACGAGTTCGGCGGCTTGTGGGCTGGTGTAGAAATCAGACGGCAACTCGGCGTTCAGGAAAACCCAGCGGCCGCCGTCGAATCCGTCTCTCAGGTGGTCGATCTGAATTGCGGGAGCGGCTAGCTTGCGGCCGTCTTTCAGGCCCCAGGCCAGGGCGTCCACACGCGCATCAATCGCGCCAGCTGATCCGCCTCGGCGGTAAAGATCCACTGCGCTCAAGCGAATCACGGGACTAAAAGCACGCTTCCAGGCGAACGCAGGGAGTTTGAGCAGCGAGTCGGGATTGGTCTGAAATTGCAACCCGTCCGAGGCTGGAGTGGTCTCGTACTGGTCGATCATCAACGCGCGGGGAAACCGCACACTGTAATCACGAAGCTTCCACGCGACACCTTGGCGGTAGGCCGAGCGAGTGAATGGCCTTCCACCCAGCACCAGAAGATTCCCTCCCTTTTGCAGGAATGTGAAGATGGCGGGCCACGCCTCTTCGGGAAAAGCGGAACCGAAGGGCAGCACCAGCAGGCGAGTGTCGGAATCTTGCAACAGAGCGGGAAGCTGTTCCGGAGCCGCGAGACGGGCGCCGGGAAGCATCGTTTCCAGTTGCGGCTGAGTTGGAGTGGGCGACTCCGCGGCTGGAAAGCCGGCGTCGCTGAAGACGACGACAGTGGAAAACTTCTCCGCAGCGAGCGCAGCGGAGCAAGGAAAAAGCCAAGCCGCGCATACGATGAAAACAAGAGTCTTCCCCATGTGTGAATGCCTGGTATCGCTCGGGATGGAAAACTGGGGCAGTCTGGGGCAGCGATGGGGGGACTGTCAACCGTAAAGTTAAACGATTTTTATGACCGTGTAATCGATTACCCGCAGTGAGGAAACGGCGCGATATTCTGGGTTGCGGTGATATGATGCCGATGGCAAAATGTCTTCCACATCAGGCTCGGACGGTTTCGTGATCGGGGTAGATGTTGGCGGCACAAAGGTAGCGGCCGGGCTGGTAGATTCCGGCGGCGGCATCCTGTTCCAAACGCGCAATCCGATGGTGGCCAATGAAGGCCCGGAGAGCGGGTTGGCGGCTGTGGCCTCGGCAATTGAAGCGGTTGCGGCCAAGGTCAGCGGTGCGCCGGGGGCGTCGATGCATGGCATTGGAATCTCGGGCACTGGAATCCTGGGCATTGGAATCTGTGCACCGGGGCCTCTCGATCCGACGACGGGCGTTGTGCTCAATCCTCCGAATGTGCCCTGCTGGCGCGATTTTCCGCTCGCCGGCGAGGTCGCGAAACTGTATGGCGTCCGGGTGAAGGTAGACAACGACGCCAACGCAGCGGGTCTGGCAGAGGCGTTGTGGGGGGCGGGCCGGGGATATAACAACATCTTCTATTTCACGATCGGCACCGGGATTGGCACCGCGATCCTGCTCAACGGGCGCATCTTTCACGGGCGAACCGGCGCTGCGGGCGAAGGCGGACACATGAGCATCGACTATAAGGGCCCGATATGCGGTTGCGGCAAACGCGGATGTATTGAGGCGTTTGCCTCGGGACCGGCGATTGCCAGGAGAGCCCGCGCAAGAATCGAGGCGGGCTGCAAATCCAGCCTGCTGGATCTGGCAGGAGGGAAGCTCGAACTGATTACCGGCAAGATGATTGGCCAGGCCTATGCCGCCGGCGACCCGCTTGCGACCGAAATACTGCGGGAAACTGTGGAGCTTCTGTCTTGCTGGCTGGGAAATATCATCGACCTATTGGAACCCGATGTCATGATCATGGGAGGCGGCGCGGCTTCCATGCTCAAACCCTTCATTGGCGAAATGAAGGATCGGCTGGCGAAATGTTGCGTGAACTCGCGCAGCGGGGAGATTCCACTGGCGCCGGCGCGCTACGGAGAGGACGCGGGAGTTGTGGGAGGAGCGGCGCTGTGTTTCGCAGCCGCAGGCAACGGCGACGGTCCGGAAATGACGAAGAACTCATTTTCGCGCTGAACCGAGTGCGCGAGCGCGCTGGTCCCGCCAGGAAAATGCGGACCATTTCCCAAGCATTCGACGATTCGGCAGACGAAAGTCCATCCGGTATTCGCTTACCTTGATTCTGGTCCCCGTTTTTGCTGTGTTATGCTGCCTGCCATGGCGGTCACCATGCTCGACATCGCGAAGCATCTGAAGGTCTCGGTAGTCACCGTTTCCAAGGCGCTTCGCAATCAAGGCAAGATCAGCGCCGCTACGCGAAAACGTGTTCTCAAGCGCGCCAAAGAGGTGAATTACCAAACCAACTGGGTCGCGCGCAGTCTGGTTACCCGGCGCACCTACACCATCGGACTGCTGCTGCCCGATTTCACACACCCTTTTTTTTCGGAGGTGGCCAAGGCGGTGGCCGAGGCCGTCCGGCCCCGTGGCTATCACTTAATCATTACCTACTTTGAAGAGGATGCCGCCCTGGAGAGAAGCGAAGCCGAATCGCTGATGGCGCGGCAAGTGGACGGACTGATCGTAGCTTCGGCCCAGCCGGCCGATCGCGCGGATTTTTTCGAGGGCATTCGTAAACGGAAAGTGCCTTTCGTTCTGATCGATCGGCCGATCGCCGGCGTTCACGCCAGCTTTGTCGGCGTCGATAACGAGGCCATTGGGCGGCTGGCCACGAACCATCTGATCGCGCAAGGATGCCGGCGGATTGCACACTTGCGTGGCCCTGGCCTGGGCATTGCCGCGGACCGGCTGACCGGCTATCGCCGGGCTCTTGAAGAATGTTCCATGACCATGCCTCCGGCGTACGTGGTGGAGGCGCGTTACCGGGACCAGAGTGGATACAAAGCCATGCGCAAGCTATTACGGGTTCGTCCGATCCCGGATGGTGTTTTCTGCTACAACGATCCGGTAGCGATCGGTGCGATGCAAGCGATTCTCGAGGCGGGACTTCGTGTTCCGCAGGACGTTGCGGTCGTAGGAGCGGGCAATGTTCACTACTCCGATCTTTTGGCCGTTCCGCTGAGCACGGTCGATCAAAGCACGCGCCAGATCGGAACCCGGGCGGCCGAGCTTCTGCTCGCGCAAATCGAATCAAAACATGGGTTCCGGCCCAGGAAGATCCTCATCGAACCCAGGCTTGTAACCCGCCAATCCACGCAGCGTGTCGAAAACGTGAATTCATGAGTCGCCGATGTTTTGTGACAAGCATGGCTGTTTTGGCTGCAACCAGATCCTTAATCCCGAGATCAAAGGCTGCGGAGGAAGATATCGACGCCCGCCGTATTCCTCGCTGGCGGGGATTCAATCTGCAAGGCCGATTTGCGATGCTGGACCGGCCTCACGACGGACGCGCTTATGATGAATTCGATTTCGCCACCCTGGCCGAGTGGGAATTCGACTTTGCTCGTTTGCCACTGTCGTATTGGGCAGCAAGGATGGCTGGTCGATTATCCGAGAAGAGCCGCTGAAAGAAATTGATCGCGCCATTGACTTAGGCCGCCAGCACGGCATTCACATCAATCTGAACTTCCACCGAATTCCGGGATATTGCATCAATGGCCGCGAACTTGAACCCGCCGACTTGTTCTCGGGAACGCGCACCGAGCGCGACAAGGCTCTGGCAGCGGCTGTCTTCCACTGGAAGGCGTTCGCGCGGCGTTACAAGGGGATACCCAACCTCCACCTGAGCTTTGACCTCATCCAATGAACCTCCGAAGATGCGGTCGTACCCGATGGAACTCCTGTCAACGCCAACAAGGGCCGCATCTGGAAGGCTGCGTATCACGATGGCCGGGCCTTGTTGAATGTCAGCGAGCGGCTGCGCGAGCTGGCCGCGGCGTCCAATTGACGCGCATCGCGCGCGAACGCAGCCCGGCTCAAGCTCTCAGGGCACGAGCTGGTAGCTGACGAATGCCAGTCGCTTGCTGTCGGGCGACCAGGAGGGGACGTTGATCGTGCCCTGGCCTCCGAACAGCTTTGCCAGCACGGTGATCTTCTTGTCCTCAAGCGACATCAGCCGCAGCATCACATCTTTATTTTCAGGATGTCCGGTCACGCCTTTTTCGTAGGTGAGAAATACCATCCACTTTCCATCCGGCGAAATGTGGGGAAACCAGTTGTTGAAATCGTCCGCGGTGATCTGCTCCTGCTCGCTTCCGCCGGCTTTCATTCGCCAGAGCTGCATGCTTCCGGTGCGCTCGGAGTTGAAGTAGATGTAGCTGCCGTCGGGCGAATATTCGGGGCCGTCGTCCAGACCTTTGGCTGTGGTTAGGCGGGTTTCGTCGCCGCCTGCAACTGGAATGGTATAGATGTCGAAGTCGCCGTTGCGCTGTCCGACGAAGGCCAGCGTTTTGCCGTCAGGCGACCAGCCGTGCCAATACGACGGAGATTTCTGCGTGACGCGCCGGGGCGCGCCTCCGCCCATGGGCACGACGTAAACGCTGGATTGGTGGTCCGCCTGCGACTGATCGCTGATAGCTAGCAGAGTGCTATCCGGCGAAATGCCGTGATCGTTGTTGCAGCGCTTGGCGAATCCAGTGTCGATGATTTCCGGCTTGCCGCCGGTGGCTGGGATGCGCTCGATGCGTCCGTTGCGATTGAACAAGAGCGCGGCTCCATCGCGCGTCCAGTTGGGAGCTTCGAAACGTTCTGGCGCAACATAGACCACGCTGCGGTCGGTCGACGCGATCGCAATTGTCTCCAGCGTGCTGTAGAGTTTGGGATTCAGGTCCGCGACGCTCGAAGTCACCAGCTCGACTCCGGAAAAAACCGCTTTCTCAATCACATCCTTGTCGTGCGAGCAAACGCCGATCCCAACATAGAAATCTCCCTGGAGCGCAACCCGCGTGGATCCGCCCGCCATCTGGGGGTCGCCCGCGCCAGGCGCCACCGACATGTACACATAGTCGCCCCGCTTCTCAATGCGCAGCCGGGCTGGCGCCGAAACATTCGAGCGAATCTCGTGCGTGGCCGCGCCGCGTTCGTCGCGATACTGCAGCGACGTCATCCCGTCGCCGTGCAGTGCCAGGTCGGCATAAGCGGAATCCGCATCCAGGCTCTGGCGGATCATCAGCACCGACTTACGATGCGCGTTCCCGCCCTGGCCGACAAAAGAAACGTCGGCCGTCAGAGTCACATCTCCCGTGACTTTCTTCCAGACAAACTGGAAAGCGTCGGCAGTGAACCACATATTCTCGCCGCTGCCGCTGAGGGTGTAAGTCCGCTCGGACGCGTCATACACCGCCGAGCCGGGATGGAGAACAGCGCCAACATCTCCATGTCCGTCGAAGAGTCCGAGCGCGCCCGCATCTTGCGATAACAAGACCTTCGGAAAAGCAAGGAAGAGAACGAAGAACACAAGGATGGATGCACAAGCCCACGATCCGCTCTGTCGCTTCATACGGGAAACCTCGTCCGCGGAAGAGTATCAGGAAAATCAGCAGCCGGGGTTTGGAAGGCTGCATCGAGAAGCTGAAAGTGCAAGCATCCTCAGGTGTCCGCATGGGAAGAGTCGGGGCGCCGGTGTTTTCAGACTTCGAGTGGAATGCTATGATGGGACCATACTAACGAACGGTCGCGCCGTCTGTGCGCGCCGGACGACACTCCTCAGTAGCTCAATGGCAGAGCATCCGGCTGTTAACCGGAGGGTTGTAGGTTCGAGTCCTACCTGAGGAGCCATTTCTTGCCCCTGCGTTTCCAACCGCTTACGTAGAATCCAGAACTTTTGTACTGCTTTTGTACTGCCGAAGCCCTTCGAACACGGGGTTCTCGCAGTTCTTCAGTATTAAAGGTCATCGGGGAAAAACGCATGACGGTCACGGTTTACGCAAGGCACGGCACGAAGTGTTCAAAATCAAGAGACAGGAACGCTGGGCAATACAAGCGGTGCAAATGCCCACTGTGGCTACGGTGGGGCAAGCACGATAAGAAGTCGGCGAGGACGCGATCATGGGACATCGCCACAAAAGCGGCACGCAAGTTCGAACAAGAACTCGAACTGAAGGCGAATGGCATTGAGCCTCCGAAGAAGCCAGATTACATCACCATCGAGTCGGCTGCCGATCTGTACTTGGGTGACATGGCTCAGCGGGGGATCAAAGACTTGTCCAAAGCACGGCGCATGCTTTCTCGCCTTCAAGACTATGCCAACGGGAAGAACATCATCTTGCTCAAGGATGTCACTGCGCGACTGCTAACCGAATGGCGGAGCGGCTGGACATTTAAGAAAGGTAGCGACAGCCCCGCCGTCCACTGGTCTGTTGTAAAGACCTTCTTCAAGTGGGCGTTCTCTACTGACCTGATTCCCGCCGATCCTTCGGCAAAGCTGAAATCGCTTCCCTCTGGTCGTCACCAAGTCCTACCCCTCGCTCGTGACGATTTCGACCGGATTCTGGCAGCAGTAGATCAGTGCGGTTTTACGTCTGCGGTCGAGTACCGGGTGAAAACTTTTATTTTGCTTCAGCGGTGGTCTGGTCTCGCCTGCATGGACGCCGCGACCCTGAGGCGCGATGCGCTGAGCGACAGCAACAACATTTCGAGGGAGCGTAACAAGACGGATGCTGGAGTCTTCATCCCCCTACCTCCCGCCGTCGCAGAAATGCTCCGCGCACTGCCGAATGACCACCCAGACCATTTCTTCTGGAACCCCGAACGAATGAAGAAGACCTCGCTTGTCTGCATGTTCGGTGACTGGTTGCGCACGGTGTTCGATAAAGCAGGTGTACGACACAGCATGTCCGAGATGCTGAGCCATCGCTTCCGCCACACCTTCGCAGTCGAGATGCTCTTAGCGGGTGTGGGCATCGAGCGCGTTAGCAAGCTGCTCGGTCACAAGACGCTCCGCACCACCGAGAAGTACTACAGCGCGTGGGTGAAGGAGCGGCAACAGCTTCTCGAAGCCGAGGTCAAAGAAGCTTGGAACAAGATGTCGTTGCCAAAGTCGCTATTCCCCATTGACGGGGCTGTTCAATGAAGCGCGACATGCCCTGTAGAGAACCTGTCACTGGACGCGCATCTTGTGGATGACGCGGTTGAAAACTGCATGGGGAATTCGCAGTACGCGATACCTGCGTTTGTGTAACCGTTCCGGTGATCCCAAATCCACCACTCCCGGCTCATCCGCAAACAACCTTGTAATTGTGTCCCTGCTGACCTTGAGAAATTTGGCAGCTTCCGCTACCGTGTAAAACTGCTCTTCCATACTGCCGGACTGTTCCTTTTTCTACCATTGCCGCGACTCCCGCCTCGGTCAACCTTCTGCTTATTACTGCATTGGACGATTCCAGCGGAATTCTGCACGCATCCGAGCAACAAAAATGCTTGGGCGTCCAGCGATACGCGGAATCGGACGGTTAACAAGCTAAAATTATCTGCTTTCGTCCGCTTTCTTGCCTTTTGTTGGATTTCTTACCAAATCTCCGAATCACTAGAGATTGCCAGTATTAGGTGGTGGAGACCAAGAATATGGCAAAAAA
This sequence comes from Acidobacteriaceae bacterium, assembly GCA_003156805.1. Lineage (GTDB taxonomy): Bacteria > Acidobacteriota > Terriglobia > Terriglobales > Acidobacteriaceae > Sulfotelmatobacter. The sequence goes on from PMHV01000074.1 coordinate 18,798, forward strand.
GAAAAAAGCATCACAAAACGAGGCTGGATCAAACACGGCCGAACCATCCAAGATGGATGGTTCGATCAAGAACGAGGAATTGGCTGAGAGAGTCATTGCAGGAATCCAATCCGCAAGACTCACAGCCGAAGACTTGCGGGAACTTCGCGAACGTTTCCGCAATTTGAAGAAAACCGAAGACATAGCCCCGACGCCGTCGAGCCTTGAACCACGGCTGGCGAAAGATCGGAACGCCGTGAAGCTTATCTTCGAGTTTCTAGAATTGAATCTTGGCGAACTCCCCTCGTTCTATGAATCCGTACCATTCAAGCCGTTTTTGAAGGAACTTGTAGCTGACTGGGGCACCGCAGACCCTCTTGAATTCCACGACGTCCTCGGGAGTGACTTTGGCGTGCTCCAACCCGATTGATGAGGCACAGTCCAAAAATTCTTGTGCCGGGTATATGAACTCGGCGGCGAAGACCTCGGCAGCTTTTTCTATGACCTCGTTTGCGTTGTAATCGCCACAGCGAATCTGTCCGTTCTTCAGGGCCGTCTGATCGCAGTAGTGATGCTTCAGTTCGTGCACCATTGCGAATAATCTGGGTTCAGTGGGTAGGTTGCGATTCACGAGAACTGACGGATCGCCGCCGTCGCACATGTACATGGCCCGTATTCTGTAGGACGTCTCCCACAAGTCAATGGCAACGCCCTCCGCCTTGTATACTTCGCGAATCCTCTTCAGGCCCAGCGAGGCGGTCGATATGCTGTACTTCAGCCGCTTCTCAGCGGCGAGCAGCTTCATGGCTTCGTAATATTGACTTCGGAACACGTCGTACTTCAGCCTCTCCGCTTGACCTTTTTCAGTTCAGCACGCGCCTTCCTGAATTGGGCGTATCTGGTTACCTCGTCCAAGTCGTCTTCATCGAGATCGCCCGTCGCGCTCAACAAAGCATTGATCCGTGGCGTTGCTGCTGCTTGGGGAAAAAATACAGTGATCGGAACCGCGAAGAACCGGGCTAGTCGTTCCAAGTCCGTCACTGACGGCTTATACGTTGCCGTCTCCCATCTGGAGATCGTGTTTGCTGTGGTCTTCATTTCTTCAGCGAGATCGTCTTGGCTAATTCCTTTCCCTTTATGGGCTGTGCGTAATTCGCGGATTTTTTGACCGATGCGTTTGTAAATATCTGACATCCGGCTAGTTCCTCTTTCAGGATAAAATGTTCCTTTTAATGTTGACAGCCGTTTTAGGCCATGCTCTACTTCCTTTAGCAGGATAACTCTATCCTGTCGGTGCGACTAGTGCACACCCGAGATCGAGAGAGCCTGAATACCCCGGCGACGACCGGAGCAAAGGAATTTAGAATCATGAGGAAAATAGTTGTTTTGCTTGTAGTTCTCTTGAGGAGTGTGGGACTGTCCTCCGCGCAGGACAAAGCCGCAGTGCAGGCCCAAGCATCTGGCCCATTCCACCCCGGCAGCCCCATCGTCTTTACCCTGAAATTGAATGAGCCGCTGCCTAAAGGCGCTCATTTCGATCTTAGAATCTCGCCTGTCTCAGCGAATCAGGAGATCAGTCTCGGCCCGGGCCAAGCTGTAGATGACAAACAAACTGAGTTTCGCGTTGCGGGCACATTGCCCGAAGGAGCCCTGCCGGGAGATTGGCACATTTCCGTGATTTGGCTCTTTCTTCCGGGCAGCGGCTGGACAAGCAACCAGATTGCCCCAAATGATTTGCGGTTCAAGGTCGAAGGCAAGCCCTATGCAATCCCGACAAAGGCTGAGGTCACAGTAGCCCGCTGATAGAACTTTGGAGGAACGTTGATGACGAAAAAGGACACGCAACTACTTTGGGGTTTGTTCGCTGTTGGCGCAACCCTATGCCTGATGAGCAGTCCACGGTGCAATCGGGGCTGCAAGACTCTATTGGCCCACCTTCTTACGCACGAACTGGAAGGACTTATCTAGGAGGCGTCATGGCACGAGAAAGATGCAGTACCGGACTCGATGAACGTTGTCGCGACGACAACGGAACTATCAGGAGAAAACGATCAGACACCCTGATCGGGACCCTTCGTGGCGAGTACGGCGAAAACTTCGCGGCTGGCATGCGAAGCGATGCCACGCTTGGGACGCTGCTCGAAAGAACAGGAGCCGAATCGCTGGCAGAATTCCTAAGACATAAAAAGTAGACGTGCAAGTCATCGTGGGCTACATCGGAGATGCTGACCTTCCCGATGAAAGCTCCGAGTACCGAGAGGATGCGATCATGTCGGAGATTGGCGCTATATTCAAACCGGGCGATACAGTTCCGGTTTCTGGCATTTACAGGGTGACTCACGATCCAAAGCACACGCAGGAGCACGAGGTCACCTGCGTGAAGGGGAAGCGCTTCCCGCCTTGCAGAGACTGTGCCCATCCACGGTTTGTCCTTCAACGCAAAGCGCATCACATCGAGACCCATGAGTTTTTCAGTCATTTCTACTGATAGCTCTCTCTACCACCGACGTGCATCGGCGATGCCTCGCATATCTCATCGAACCATCCACTTTGGATGCTTCGTTCGGCGGGACGACGAACGAACGTCTTGCGCGGACGGGGATTGGCTGCGAGGACGGTAAGCGATTTTCATGCCCAAGAAATGTACTGCTTTTGTACTGCCGACCTCCGACTTGGCAGGTTTTCCCCGCTTTTAACGAAAGATCAAAGACACCTTCAAAACCCGCGTCAGTGCTGGTTTTCCTTGTATTTTTGACAATTTTGAGTACGATTGTTTCGGCGGTCGGTATCTCCGGGTGCGGTTCGAGTCCTACCTGAGGAGCCATTTTTTTCATGGGTTAGTTGAATCTCTCGGTTTCACCGGGTTGCGCCTTTGGGGGATTCTTGGGAACCCAAGGCAATCTCCAGCACTTCCATCGCTTGGCGCATTGCTCTTTGTCCGATGTGTCCCGCTTTGCCATGCGGGTCGCGGTCGAAGTGGGGAGGGAGGCGCGAAGTGGCAGGTCTCCCTAATGGCGGGACCTCGGCAAAATGGCCCAGAGGCGGCAAGGAGTCGTTCCTCCTCGATCTTGCCGACAACCTGGTCGCGGTGGATGTGAACACGTCCGGCAACGCAGTCCGCCTGGGTGTTCCCCATGCTTTGTTTCAGACGGTTGGGATCCAGCGCGAGGATGGGCCTTTCGACGTGACGGCGGATGGGAAGAAGTTCCTCCTAACATCCATGGGTGCGGGCGCTCCCTGCCCGCAGGGTTCATTTACAGTGTGATCTCCCAGACAACACCGCTGCCGTTCGCGCCTCCCTGCTTTGTCGTACCCAATACATGGTCACCTTCGAGGACCGGGTTACTGTAGGAGTAGAGGCCGTCCGTGCCGCCGGTAAAAACATAGAGCGAGGTGTAGGTCCAGGAACCGCTGGCTGACGACAACTTATAAACCGTTCCCGCGTCATTAGCTCCGTCGCAGTGTGTGGTGCCGTAGAGATTGCCCGACGCATCCAGGATCAGATTGCGGAAACTTCCCGAGATTCCCCACCCGGGGTTGCTGTAGAGCACCGTGAATGTCCAACCGCCATTGGCTGGCGTCAGCTCGAAAATTGTGCCACCTCCGCCTGTGCCGCCCTCGGTGGCGGAGCCATAAAAGTTGCCCGACTTATCCGCGATCAGTCCGCCGTATGGAACCGCGCCGTCGTCTCCGTCCTGGAAGTTTTGCAGAATATTCTCGGTCCAAGAAGCTCCCGACGGGATCAACTGGAAGACGGTGCCCAATCCGTAGGCGCCTCCAGCCGAAGTGGTGCCGTAGAGATTCCCGGCTTTATCAAAAGCGACACCGGCGACGGGGACTGCCCCGTCAGTACCAGTGCCGAAACTATAGAGCACCGTCTCTGTCCATTTCGCGCCCTTCTTCGGGGCAGTGAGCTTGAAAACGGTGCCATTGCCATTCGCGCCGCCCGCAGATGTAGTGCCGTAAAGATTTCCGGCCGCGTCCAGGGCCAGTCCTGCTTCCGGAACCGCGCCATCCGTTCCACCCACAAAGCTATACAGCACTTCCTCTTTGCCTGCGGCTGTAGCTCCAAACACCGTCCCCGCGCCGGAAACGCCCCCAGCCGTGGTCGTGCCGTAGAAGTTGCCTGCCTTGTCCCGGATCAAACCTCCTTCGGGATATGCGCCGTCCATTCCGCCAGCGAAGCTGTGGAGGACGCTCTCCTCGCCGCTCCTGGTCACCTTGAACACTACTCCGTAATTGGAGACGCCGCCGGCATTGGTAGTGGCGTAGAGATTTCCTACGCTGTCGACGGTTAGACCGTCAAGAGGACTTCCGCCGTCGCTTGCGCCAGTAAAGTTGTAAACCACGTTGAAGGTCTGAGCTTTCGCCATTGGCGTTGCGACCAGCGCTTGCCCGAGCACAAACGCAAATGTAAGCACAAACTTGCCTGTAGCCGACATCGATTCAGATTTCATGATTGATTGGGCCTTTCGACAGGGATTCTGGCGGCTTGCCTTAAGGCCGGCTCCTGCCGGAAGGCATAGCCGAGTTATTGGGAGCTTCTTACGACGGGCAAGAGTTGTCAAGATACTTAGTACACAGATACCTGGTACCTAGTACACAAGTAGTGTCGAATTAGGACAGTGCACTTGCGGAATCTTGGCCGCAAAAGCTGCGTCCTACTCCTTCGGGAACACGGTACCTTCCGTTCGACACCGATACAGCGACTGATTTACCTGCTGCGCCATGGAGGCAATATCCAGGGTCTGGTGGAGAAACTGCTGCACAGTTTCGGAAGCACACATTGGGTCGCGCAGCACCTGGTGATATTCCACGCGACAGAGAAGGATATTGGGCCGGTGCTGGAGCGAGGCATTCACTTGATTCAGGTGGGACTGAAGGGCAGCGATCAACACCGCCTGGCTCAGCGCCGCGCCGGAGGTTCCGCGGCGGCGGATCATTTCCACCTGCGAAGCGACCACTTCCGCCAGCGGACGCTCCATGAAAATAATTCGACAGTCGTATGCGCCGGGCAAAGCGAACAAAAGCTGCGAGATCACCTTCACCGCTTTGCCTTCGGCTTCGGCAATGCAAGCCGGATCTTGCGGCAGTTGCTTGATGCGCTCCCACTCGTAGTAGCCGCGGGGATTATCGTCGTCGGCCGAGCGCTGCCCATCGGTGAGCACGGCCATGCCGCCGGCCGCGAGCATCTGCATCATCAACGAAGTACCGGATCGCGGCAGCCCAGAAACAATGGTGATCACAATTCGGTCTGACGCCTCTTAGCAGGCTGCGGAAAAAGTACTTTCTGAGCTTTAGTCTGACCTTAGCGGCTAAAGCCGGAATTGAAAGCAAGCGGGTTATCGCAGCGCTGAAGCGCTGCGCCACCCAAAATCGACCGCGTTAGCGAGTTTTTCAGCAGCCTGTTAGGCCGCCACCACTTCGTCGTCGCGACGCCAGGCCATGAGGCCGGCTGCACCTTGCGCCAGGCGACCGAGAGTGGCTGCCTCTTGCACTTGGGGGAGCATTTCTGCCGGTTTCGCCGCGTCAGCCTGGTCGGAGCCGCTGATTGCGCCGGTAATGATCGGCTGGTCCGGCTCGGTCTCGTAAGCGTACCCCGTGATCGTGGCAGAAAACTGATCTCGGAATTGTTGCACGACCACTCGCACCCAGCCGTAGTGCATGTCGCCACTCGTATCGCGAAACTTTACGCCGAGGTAATGTTTGGGATGGCTGCCCACAAAGTTGCAGTAGGTATTGACAGCGGCGCTGATGCCGGAAAAAAAGCCCATCGCCAGATCGCTGTGTTGGAAGTTACGAGAAGATCCGACCGGGACGCCCTTGCCCATGGCGGCGGCACAATGGCCTCCCCTCCATACCCCTTCGACCACAGTCTGGTCGGCAGGTTGCACGGCATCGACAGTCACCCTTCCAATGGAAGCACACAGCAAGTTCGGGCGGACTTTAGCGCCTCCGTTGTAACGTCTTGCTGAAGTCGGGCAGTCGATGTAAGAAGTGACGGCAAGGCCAAAGTCCATGACGCCGTCGCCATTGATATCGAACTGTATCAGTCCGCTGTTGGCAGGCACGGCGATGTTGACTTTCGTAGCCACAACGGTGGCCTCAGCAGGTTGCGCGCAGGCGAGCAAAGCTACGCCGGCCGAACTGGCCGCGAGGGCGTAGGAGAACAGGTTTCTATCCAGTCCCGGAGCGAGCGGAGCAGGATTGCGCTTGGAGTTATTCGGATTCAGGGTTTTTTCTTGGGCGGGCAGAACCATTGTCTCTCCTCCTTGAGGAATTAGGTTACAGGCTCCAAAACCGGCGGTGGGCTTGCATTCTCACACGGGCCGCAAAATTATCAATCCAGGAAAAAGCAGAGCTTAGCGCCGGGTCTTCCCAACTGCCGGCCATTGCGACGGCGGGCCGTTTTCTGAACTACGCAATTGCGAGGTCGCGTTCGCGCCGCCAAGCCACGAGGCCCGCTGCACCTTGGGCGAGGCGACCGAGGGTCGCGGACTCTTGCGTCGCAGGAAAGATTTCTGCGGGTTGGGTCGCGTCAGCATGGTCTGATCCGGTGATCGCGCCCGCGGTGATCGGCTGGTTGGGCTCGGTCTCATACGCGTAGGCGGTGATGGTGGCACTAAACTTGGTGCCGGATTGTTGCAGCGAGACGCGCACCCAGCCGTAATGCACATTCTGTTCGGCATCGGTGAACTTCACTCCCAAGTATGGTCCGGCGTGATCGCCCAGCCATTTGCCGTAGAGGTGACTGCCCGAGCCGGTTCCCGAAAGAACGCCCATCGCGACCCTGCCGGCGGCAAACGGACGGGCGGATCCAATGTTTGCGCCCTTGGGTAGAGCAGCCGCATACCCGCCCTGGCCTTCAACTTCATCTCCCGCCTGTGGCGTCAGAGCATTCAGGTGTCCGCCAAATACGCATCCCAACAGCGGATGTGCATCGCCCGAGCGTTTCGCAGCTCCCTGGGGACAGTCGTAAAACTGGTTGGCGGAAAGTCCAACGTCGGGGATGCCATCGCCGTTCAAGTCGAAATACACGGCGCCGCCATTAATGGGCACAACGACGTTGGTCTTGGTGGCGGATATGTAGGCCTCGGCCGGTTGCGCGCAGGCCAGCAAAGCTACGCCCGCCGAACTGGCGACAAGCGCGTATGAAAAAAGATTCTTATCCAGGCCGGCGGCGAGCGGTGCGGGATTCTTTTGGCGATTGCGGGGAACGAGAGAGACTTGGTCTTTGGCTGGGCGTTGGATCATGGGATCGCTCCTTAGCGAGGGATCTGGCCTTCGGAAAATTTCCGAGTCAGCAAGGGAACGGATTCTCCCACAGATAGGGATGACGGTCAATGTGGAAATGGGCGGTGGTGGCGGTTTCTCACAGTGTCATGATTTTTCACACTCATGGCTTCGGACCTCAAGAAGCTGGCTTCCACGGTTGTGGCTTGCGCTTTAGGTGGTGGCCTGGGTCTGGCGTTGACGCCGCATCCGCAGGAAGATCTCCCGGTGGCGCGTGGCTTTTTCCAGATCGCCGCCGGACTGCGTATGCAGCGCGGCCAGCCAGCGGTGGGCCGCCATCAGACCGGGGAGCATGCTCAGCGCCGATTCGAAGGCCAGCGTAGCGCGCTCGCGATGGCCAAGCCGCGCGAGCGCAACGCCCAAATAGAAGTGACCCAGCGGAAGAAAGTGCTGCAATCCCACGGCCAGCAAAGCCTGCTCCGCTGATTCCTGATTTCTGCGCTGCCGCAGGCGCACCACGGCCAATCCCAAGTGGGCTTCGGGACTGTCTCCATCAATTTCGAGCGCGCGTTGGAAAGCGCGCTCGGCGTCTTGGACACGCTTTTGCCGGAGGTATGTCTCGCCGATGCGCAAATGCAAGTCGGGCAGATGCGGGTCGGATTGCTCAGCTTTCAACAAGCAGGCCAGCGCGGCGTCCATATCGCCTTCTTCAAAATGAATGATGCCCAGGAGCAAGTCCGCCCACGGGCGCGGCTTCGGCTGTTCGCCGGTGGGCTGAGCTTCGACGACCGGTGTCTCGACGACCGAATCTTCGGCTGGAGGCTCCGCAGTTTGATTTTCAGCGCGCTGAATTTCAACCGGACGCGGTTCGCGCTCGACTTGTTTCTCCGCTTGTTTCTCCGCATCAGCCTCAATCTTTTTCTCGGAGGGTTTCGCGGGCTTGGGCTCAAAGACGAGCAACTGCTGCAGAATCGCTTTGGCTTCGTTGCGACGTCCCAGCGCGAGGTAGCACTGCGCGAGGTGTTGCATGAACCGCGGCTGGTCCGGCCACTTCTTCGCGAGCTCTTCCAGAATTGCCAGGGCTTCGGTGTAACGCCGCGAATCCAAATACACGCGCGCCAGATTGTACTGCTGCTCGCGTACGGCGCTTTCGACGGCTTTCGCCTGATCCTCGCTCAGCGGCTGAATGTAACCGAGGGCCACAAACTGCTGCAGCACGGCCTGCGCCGCCGCCGGATCCATGCGCAGATCGGCCGGATGCATTCCACACTCGCCTGCTTCATTTTCCCAACTGGGAATGCGGGTGATCTCTGGCAGTTTCTCGAAGGCCTGCACCAGCACGCGCCCATCCATGTCTTCGCCTACGGGCAATCCGAACAGAGTAAGGATGGTCGGGGTAATATCGAGCAGAGTCGCGCCGTAGATTCTTTCATCCTGCTTGAGGTGTTCGCCCTTCATGCAGATGACGCCGAACTGGCGGTGTTGCACGGCCGGTCCGGCGGGCTCATTGGGAATGCCGCGCGGCCGCAAATGATCGGAATGAAAACCGTGATCCGAAACCAGCACGACGGTCGTCTCCGGACCGGCCAAATCCAGCAGAGTTTGCAGCATCATGTCGTGGAAACGGTAGGCGTTGTTCACCACATCTTTGTAAATCTCGAACTTCTCTTCCGGAATTCCTTCCATGCGCGGAGGATGAAAGTGCATGAATCCGTGACAGAAGTGGTCGATGCCGTTGTAATAGACGGCGAGAAAATCCCACGGCTCGTTCTGCAAAATCCAGGTCGCGGCGTTGTGAATGGAGCAGTTTTCCGAAAGGATTTTGGCAAACGACTGCAGGCCTTTGTCTTTTTCCTGATCAACGTCGGCCGCGCGCGGAATCCAGGGCAGGATCGCCGCCTCGGTCACTTCCTGCGGATGCATGCGCAGGCTGGCGAATCGCTCCCGCATGTTTTCTGGATGAACCGCTCCCGGCGGCAGCGGCCATTCCTTGTCGAGCGGTCCCAAGGCGTAGGGAAAAAGATCGGAAACCGAGATGCCGTTGATGGGCTCGGCCGGATGCCCGGCGAACCAGCCCAGCACATGAGTTTTGTATCCCCGCTGGGTGAGAATGTTCCACAACGCTTTGACTTTGCGGGAGGTGCTGGTGACGGGCCGCACTCCGCCGCTTTGCGGATCGGGCTCCATGAAACCGAGAATGCCGTGCTTGTCGGGCCGCTTGCCGGTCGCAATCGAGTTCCAAAGCATGGGAGAAAGAATGGGACGCAACGTGGCCAGGTTCCCCATCACGCCGTGATCGACGAAAGCGTCGAGTGTAGGCATCAATCCCTGATCGAGGAGAGGATTGATGAGCTTCCAGTCGGCCGCGTCCCAGCCGATCAGGAGCACTTTTTGGGCGAGAGGTTTACCCATGCAGGGGTCACTGACCGGAGAAGTTCGTTACAAAGATCGTTACCAGGAAGCAGAGTCTGCTACACATCTGTTGGAAATCCTGCCTGTTCAGTCCCGCTTTTCCTCTTTCTCTTCGCGCCGCCAGAAAGACAAAGCAGGTGCTCCCAGCGCCAACGCGCCCAGTGTGGGGGGAGGAGCGTCAGTTCGAAAGACAGGTACACCACTTGGCGCCAGCGACGCCTCATCTGTACCTGAGGTCTTTCCCGCAACGATCGGCGCGTTTGCGGTAGTTTCGTAGGCGTAGCCTGTTAACTTTGCGGTCAGAGTCTTCGTCCCTACGGTGAGCCGGGCCCACCCATAGTGGGTTTGGCCGTCAATCTGGAATTTCAACCCGAGATAGCGGTTGACGACATTGGCCCATTGGCCGCCGAATTGGAATTCGCTCAGGTTAAATGTAAAGAGCGAGGCCATCAGGAGACCCGCGAACTTGCGGCCGATACCGATGGGCTGGCCCGCTTGCAGCGCCGCAGCTTTTCCTCCGAACCCTACAACAAAATTGTTCTGAGCCGGCTTCGCGATGATTCTTGAGGTGCCCCCGGACTGATCGATGCTCTGTCTCGAGGTGGCGTTGAGGAAAAAATCGGTTGTGCCATCGTGGTTGAGGTCAAGCGCGTAGCTGTGCAAGATGCGTACCGAGATGGCGACGTCGGCGGGCGTGTAAACGATCTCTCCATGCGCGGGCTGGGCCAAGGCCAGCAGCCCAACTCCGGTTGCGCCCGCAGCCACGGAATACATGTGGAGCCGCCGATGGAACCGCTCAGGCTGGTGGTCTGCTGGGGAAGCTGCGGAAACGCGTTTCATAGGCGCCCCCTTTTGCAAGGCATTGTGCTACGGGCAGAACCGGCTGTCAACCCAAATTCCGGCCTGAGGAGGCCATTCATTCTGCGATCCTTCTGACCTCGGCGGTAAACGGCTCGACCTGGCAAGAACGGGCGCACGGAATTCGTCCGGCAGGTCCAGTGCCCCCGTTATCGGTTAGAACGAAAATTTAAGACCCAACTGCACTGCGCGGCTTCCGCCCGAGCCGATGACGGGATTTGCTGCTGCAACGTCGGGCGTGGCGCACTCACAGCCGAAACCCGAGCCCACCGAGGGATCATTGTTGCCGTAGCCGTTCTGCCCGCCATAAGGGTTGGCGAAGTTAGGATGGTTCAGAATGTTGAAGAATTCCGCGCGGAACTGAGCGCGGAGCCGCTCGCCGAAGTGCCAGTTCTTTGCCACCGAGAAATCCCAGTTGCGAAAGCCCGAGTCCCGGAATAAATTGCGTGGCATCGTGCCAAATGTTCCGAGAGCGGGAGGGATCATGATCGAACTGCCCTGGGCAAAGCAGCCAAACAAGTTAAGCGCGGCCGTAGACGCTCCCGGCGTGCCTCCGTCCAAAGCGAGGGCTTGGGCGGCACATGCCGGGTCGGATGCTCCGGCGAAATAAGGGATCGCATCTGGTCGCGCCTTGAAATCGGAAGACTTGCCGAAGAAATCCCAGCGAATCGGGCTGGCCGCAGGCGGGCTGACCGGCAGAGATCCCACGCCCGCAGCGTCGGTGCCCAGATCCATCGGGCCCCACGGCTGTGCGCTCTCCAGCGTCACAATCGAATTCAGTTCCCAGCCCTCCATCATTTGCCCGAAGCCTTTTTTCCCCGGGATAGCGTAGGTCATCGAAAGTGTGAAGCGATGCCGAATGTCGAAGTCGCTGCTGGCATATTCCGCTGCCGGATCGTAGGCGTTCTGCGGCAATCCGTATCCGTAGCCGAAGTCCCAGTTCGCTCCTACATCGTCAAGGGCATGAGAATAGGTATAGCCGATTACCATGCTCAGTCCGTGATAGTCGCGCGAAGTGAGAGTAGCCTGCAGGCCGTCATAATTCGACCGGAAAATGTTCCCCATCTGAAAGATGTTGCTCAGGTAAGGAAACTTCGTCGCGAATGGCCGGTTTGCCTCTTCGCCGCCCGTGCTGTCTGGTGAGCAGTTGACAGGGTCGGTGTAGCCCGAGGCAATGCATGTGGTGATGCTTGCCGCGGGCCAGCCCGATCCCACCGGCGGCTGATTAATGTCGCGGATGCCGGTCAAATTCGAGCCGTGGTTGCCGACATACGCAACTTCCAACGTAAGGTTCGGCGTGAACGCATGTTGCAGGCTGAGCGTCCAGTTCCAGACGTAGGGAGTGGTCAGGTTACGATCCACACTCATCGTTGCGCAGGCACTGGCCGTAACCGGATCGCAGGTGATAGTGCTGCCAACGTTGCCAAAGATCGGCCCGTTATCCCAGTCGAGAGGGGGGGTTGGACTGAGATTGCCGGCCGCGATTGTGCCCCCCGCCGTGGCGCCGGTGGCAGAATCGATAATCGCTCCGGTGGGAACATTGCCCAGACCAAAGCTATTGTCGAAAGCCAGAAACGATTCCCAATTCACAGTCTCATACATCAGGCCGGCGCCGCCTCGAAGAACTGTGATTCCTTTGCCCCAAGGATCCCAGGCGAAACCGAAACGTGGCCCAAAATCCTTGTGATCGGCGCTGTAGGGAGAGCTGATCTGTTTCCCAACCTGAACCAGCCCGAGGTTGGGATCAAAATTACCCAGCAGGTTGTGCGCTTCCTTGATGACTGAGTTGAATTCGTAGCGCAGCCCGAAATTCACCGTCAGATTCTTGGCCACCCGCCAGTCATCCTGAAAGAAACCCGCGTATGCCCAATTGTGGATCTGCCGGGTGGGGTCGCCAGAAAGCACAGACTCCCCAGTGGGCGCCCCCGCGAAGAAATCTTCGAGTTGCGTAGACGTGCCGAAAGCGGCGCCACCCAGGAAGTTGATGCTGCCCCGGGCGTTGCCAAAGGCTCCGCCGTCGACGCCATCGCGATGCAGATCACCGCCGAATTTGATAGCATGCGGGCCTGCGCTATAGGAGATGTGATCGATAAATTGAACGATCGTATCCGGTCCTTGCACCTTGGGCCACTTGAAGCCGCCCAGGGTTTGAAAGTATCCGCCAAACCCGATTCGCGGCAATCCCCCAGTCAGCGAATTGACCGGGACGCCCGTATCCAGGCCGTAGTCGGACGCGGGTACGCCGTGGTCGGCGTTATACGTAGGCTGGTAGAGGCGGTTGTAACCAAACCTGGCTTCATTCACCCAACGGGCGCCGGGAGTCCAAATCCAACTTCCTCCCGCCACCTGAGCCCGGGTGTGAATCAGCGACAACCACTGGGGTTGCAACTCAGGAAAGTCCTCCACGGTTCCCGAATTGTTGCCGAAGAAATACATGCCGTTGACGGTGTGACGGTCATTGAAGTGGTAATCGACCTTGCCAATGAAGTTGTCGACGCCAACGTTGTTGGCGAATCCATTCACAATGCCGATGGACTGGCTATTGTTGGTGGGGAATCCCTTGCCGTTGCAGGTGACCGTGGAACCCGACATTGTGCATCCGGCAACCTCCAGACTGGCCACACTGACGGCAATCCCGCCTGCCTGCAGATCGGCAATGGCATCGGGAATGCTGTCGGCGCAGTCGCCGGTGGAGAGGTATGTGCAATTCCCCGCGGCCGGCAACGACACCATCGACGGGCTGTTTACGCCCCCAAAAGAATTCCCGACGTCGTAGCGCTGGCCCTCGTAGGCTCCGAAGAAGAAAGCCTTGTCCTTGATAATGGCTCCGCCCAGAGTGCCGCCAAACTGCTCCAGGGTTCTGGGATTTTTCGGATTCGGCGAAGTATTGAAATAGTTGCGTGCGTCCATCACGCCGTCGCGGCCAAAGGCATAGGCCGTGCCGTGCATCTGGTTCGTTCCTGACTTGATCCCGACGTTGACGATGGTTCCCGGTTTCCAGCCGTATTCGGCCGAGGGGTTCTGTTGCACATTGAATTCCTGGATGGCATCGATGGGCAAGATAGTCGCCGAATCTCCGGCGATGCCGGCACCGTTGATAATGCCCTGCCCGGAAAATGGCTCACTATTGAACAGGCCATCGACAAGATATGCGTTATCTTCGGCGCGCAAGCCGTTGGTGCTCGTGGTCGAGAATCCGCCGCCCGGATATCGCATGATGCCGGGGCGAAGCTGCAGTAGATTTTCATAGTTGCGCCCGTTCAGCGGCAAATCGTTGATTTCCTTGTTGCTCAGGGTGCCGCCGAGCGTGGCGGAAGTCGTGTTGACCAGCGGTATGTCTTCGTTCACGACGACGGTCTCCGAGACTTGTCCGGCCTGCAGCCTGAAGTCGGCCCGCACATCGGTGGCAACCTCGACGCTGACACTCGGCCGTTCCACGGTTTTGAAGCCTTTTGCTTCCACGCGGATCTTGTAAGTTCCCGGTTGCAAGTCGGCGGCAACATAGCTGCCACTTTCATCCGTGGTAAGCGTGCGAGAAGTTCCCCGCTGTATGTCCGACACTGCAACAGTCGCGCCCGCAACCGCGGCCCCGCTCGGGTCGACGATGCTGCCGAGCACACGGCCTGCGGTGGACTGAGCCAAGCCAGAGTGACTGAGCAAGAACAGGCCGAAAATAGCAGCCAAGATTTGGCCTGCTGCATTCCTGCGGTAACCGGCGGGCAGAGGCAAGCGTGGGAAGTTCATGGAGAGAAATACCCCTCTATTTATGGTCCGACAGCCATACCATCGGCGCGCTAACCATGTCAAGCGAATTCTGCGGAACTATATCCTTCTGTCTATGCGCGGCTCGATGGAGATAGACGCCTTCTTGACCAGAATCATGGACTTGCGCCCAGATGTCGTGCGTGGTACGCTGTCGGCGGTCCTACCACCATACCTGAATACCGTCATGCTCGCAGTCCACCCAAATCTCCCCGAAATGCCTCCGAAGGCCACGGACCTGCGGTATAGTAGCCAGACCATCGCTAGTTCCCTCAAACTGGCTCGTGCGGGGGTCCATCCTGTGTATAAAGTGGTTCGAACATCGCGCTTGTACGAGCAAATCGTCCAGCAGATTGAAGAATCGATTTTGCAGGGTGCTTTGAAGCCTGGCGATCAACTTCCCGCGGAACGCGAGTTGGCACAGCGGTTCGGCGTCAGCCGCACCGCGGTGCGTGAGGCGGTGAAGACGCTGCGCGAAAAAGGCTTGGTGGAAGCGTACTCCGGGCGCGGCACCTTCATCACTGACGGAACCTCGCAAGCCATGAGAGAGTCGCTGGACTTGATGGTCAGGATTGGACAGACGGAAGGATTGCCGCATCTGGTTGAGGTGCGTGTGATTGTCGAGCCGGAGATCGCCGCGATGGCCGCTATCCGCGCTCAGGAACCGGACTTGGCCGGTTTGCGGGAAGCTGTAGCGTTGATGGATCGCGCGCAAAAAGACCCGGAGGCCTACATCGAGGCCGATCTCGATTTTCATCTGTCGCTGGCCGAGGCTGCGGCCAATCCTCTGATTCTTGCGTTGCTGGATTCCATTGTGGGACTACTGCGCGAGCAGCGCATGCGAATCTTCGATGTGGAAGGCGGGCCACAACGCGGGCAATATCATCACAAACGTATTCTTGAGGCGGTGGAGCGGCGCGATCCAGAAATGGCGCGCCTGGCGATGCGCGCCCATCTCGAGCAAGTTCGGCGCGATTCGCAGGCGCCTAGTAAATACTCTTCCGCGAAGAACGTGTCGCCGGTTTCCAAAATCACTTCCTGAATTTCCTGGTCGAGGGCTGGAGGCAATTGCGGGATGGCTAAAGTCGGGTTTATCGGTCTTGGGGTTATGGGCAGCCAGATGGTGAACCGGTTGCTCAGCAAGGGACACAACGTTACCGGGTACAATCGCACACGTGCCAAGGCGCAATGGCTGGTGGAGAAAGGAATGCAGTGGGCGGATTCTCCGCGCGCGGTGGCTGGCGCTTCCGATTTCACCTTTGCGATGGTGACCAACGCAGCCGCGATTGCCGCGATCAGCGAAGGTCCAGACGGAATGCTGGCCGGCCTCGTCCCCGGCAAATTCTTCATCGACATGAGCACAGTGAGTCCAGGGGTAAGCCGGGCGTTGGCGGCGAAGGTGCGTGAGCGCGGCGCCGATATGGTCGATTCCCCGGTAAGCGGCAGCGTGATTAGTCTGCAGGAAGGCAAGCTCTCGGTAATGGTGGGCGGACGCAAAGAGACGTTCGAAAAAGTGAAGCCCCTGCTGCTCGATATTGGACCGAAGGTGACTTACGTCGGCGATAACGGTCTCGCTTTGGCCATGAAAATCGCGGTGAATCTAAGTCTCGCGGTGCAGATGCTGGCGTTCTCCGAGGGCGTATTGCTGGCGGAGAAAAGCGGCATTGCGCGCGAGATTGCGGTCGATGTGCTCACCCACAGTGCGGTGGCTTCGCCGATGATTCAATATCGTGGACCTTTCGTTCTTCAGCAGCCCGAAGAGGCCTGGTTCGATGTGAACATGATGCAGAAAGACATGGTGCTGGCTATGGACCTGGGCCGGCAGCTTGATGTACCCCTGCCTACGACTGCCATAAGCAACGAAATTCTGACGGCGGCCCGCGGCATGGGCTGGACCAAATACGACTTCGCTTGCATGTTTGACGTGCTGGCGGCAATGTCGGGCGTGACTACGCCGGTCACCGCCGGAGCCAAGAAGTGACAACCACTACCTCCAAGCACGACACAGGCCGCGAAGTCTCCAGCGCGAAAGAGAAGTGGCTCCGCGCTTACCGGCAGATGGTCAGGATCCGTTTGTTTGAAGAGCAAGTTAACGAGCTCTACACGCGCGCGCTTATGCCTGGCCTGGCTCACTTGTACAGCGGCGAGGAAGCCGTGGCGGTCGGCATCTGCGAGGCACTTCGCATCGATGACTACATCACCAGCACCCATCGCGGCCACGGACACTGCCTGGCCAAGGGGGCCACGCCCGACCGCATGTTTGCCGAGTTGCTGGGGAAAGAAGCGGGCTATTGCCGCGGCAAAGGCGGTTCGATGCATATTGCCGATCCCGCGACTGGAAATCTGGGTGCGAATGCGATTGTCGGCGGCAGCGTGGGTATTGCAACAGGCGCGGCTTTCGCGGCGAAGCGGCTAGGAACCGGCTGCGTTGCGGTCTGTTTTTTTGGAGAAGGGGCGCTCGGCCAGGGATCGCTGTATGAAGTGATGAACCTGGCGCAGTTGTGGAAGCTGCCCGTGATCTACGTCTGCGAAAACAATCTCTACAATGAGTACACGCACTACTCAGAAACGACGGCCGGAGACATTCTGGGCCGGGCTACCGCCTTCGGCATCGAAGCGGCAAGCGTCGATGGCCAGGACGTACGCAAAGTCAACGACCTCGCCACGCGTTTCATCGAGCGTGCGCGCGCCGGCGGCGGACCGGCGTTTGTGCAAGCCAATACTTATCGCTACAGCGGTCATCATGTCGGCGACATCAATCGCGAATACTATCGTTCGAAGCAGGAAGAGCAGCAGTGGAAGACCGAACGCGATCCCATCAAACTTCTCTCGAAATGGCTGATCGCAGAGAGCTATGCTGACTCCGCGCAGTTGGAGGGTGTGCATTCGGACGTGCATGCTGAGATGGAAGCGGCGGTGAAATTTGCCGTTGCCGCACCGTATCCAGCGCCGGAAGAAGTCGATCAGGATGTTTATGCCTGAACGCGAACTCACATTTGCTCAGGCGGTGCGCGAGGCTCTGTCCGAAGAGATGCGCCGCGATTCGCGGGTGTGCATCTTCGGTGAAGACGTTGCCGAAGCGGGGACGCCGTTCAAGGTTCTTTCCGGATTGGTGGAAGAGTTTGGCGCCGAACGTGTGCTCGACACTCCTATCTCAGAAGCTGGTTTCACCGGCGTAGGAGTGGGTGCCGCGATGGCGGGCCTGCGGCCCGTGGTCGACATTATGTTCGGCGATTTCCTCACTCTGACAATGGATCAGATGGTCAATCAGGCGGCTAAAGTACATTACATGTCGGGCGGGCACTGGAAAGTCCCTATGGTGATGCGCACCACGCTGGGTGCGACGCGCCGCTCGGCCGCGCAGCACTCGCAGTCGCTGCACGCCTGGTTCAGCCATGTGCCAGGATTGAAGGTGGTCTTGCCCTCGACTCCCTACGACGTAAAAGGTCTACTAAAGACGGCCATTCGCGACGAGAATCCTGTGATTCTGTTCGAAGACAAAATGATGTACAAGATGAAAGGCCCGGTGCCCGAAGAGGAATACACGATTCCATTCGGCGTCGCCGATGTGAAGCGCACCGGCGATGACATCACGATCGTGGCTACCAGCAGCATGGTGCAGGTGGCGCTAGGCGCGGCAACTCTTCTGGAAAAAGAAGGCATCAGCGCAGAGGTGGTTGATCCACGCACCACATGGCCTCTGGATGAGAAAACTTTGATCGAATCGGCCAGAAAAACTTCGCGGGTCATCGTGGTGGACGAAGGTTACGGCCGGTATGGCGTCACGGCGGAGCTTGCGGCTGTGATCGCCGAAGGCGCGTTTTACGACCTGGATGCCCCGGTGAAGCGAATGGGCGCGATGCATGTCCCCATTCCATTCTCGCCGCCGCTGGAAGATCTGACTGTACCAACGGAGCAAACTGTATCAGAGGCAGCTCGACAGCTTTGTGGCAAGAGTTGAGGGCAGTGCTGGAGACTTTATGGCATTAAGAACCCATGGAACCATGGCGGTCGACTGGGAAAATCGCATCGACTTCGACCGCTTGCGCCGCGAGCGTCTGGCGAAGGCCAAAGCTCTGCTCGCGAAGTCCGAGATGGGATCGCTCCTCTGCTTCGACATGAACAATGTGCGCTACCTGACCTCAACGCACATCGGCACGTGGGCACAAGACAAGTGCAACCGGTTTACGCTGCTGCCGCAGAACGACGAGCCGATCCTCTGGGATTTCGGTTCCGCCGCCAAGCATCATCAATTGAATTGTCCGTGGCTGGGCGACCGTTCGCGCCCGGGAATCTCAATGCTGCGCGGCGCGATGACGCCGGAGATGGGCCGCGCCGAAGACGTCGCGAAAAAAATTCGCATCGAGCTCGAAATGCGCGGGCTGCACAAGGAGCCTGTCGGCATCGACATCATCGAACTGCCGGTTCTGTTTGCATTGCAACGCGAGGGCATCAAGGTTGTCGACGGCCAGCAACTTATGTCCGATGCCCGCGTCATCAAGACGCAGGACGAAATCTCTCTGCTCAACACCTCAGCGATGATGGTCGACGCTGCTTACGACGAGCTCTACCGCGCGATGAAGCCTGGCCTGCGCGAGAACGAAGCGGTCGGACTCGTGAGTAAGGTGCTCTACGACTTGGGCTCGGAATACGTTGAAGCGGTGAACGCGATTTCCGGCGAGCGTTGCAACCCGCATCCGCATGTATTTTCCGACCGCGTACTCCGGCCCGGCGATCCCGTCTACTACGACATTCTGCATTCCTACATGGGATACCGCACCTGCTACTACCGCTGCTTTACCGTGGGCTACGCTTCGCACGCGATGGTAGACGCTTATAAACGCTGCCGCGATTATCTCGACGCGGCCATTGAACTGGTGCGTCCGGGCCGCACCACCGCCGAGATTGCGGCCGTATGGCCGAAAGCCGAAGAGTTCGGTTTCCCCAACGAAGAAGCCTGCTTCGCGCTGCAATATGGCCACGGTATCGGACTCGCCATCTGGGAGAAGCCGGTGATCAGCCGGTTGGTTTCTTTCGATCATCCGGTGACCATCGAGCCGGGCATGGTGTTCGCGCTGGAGACTTTCTGGCCTTCGACCGACGGCTGGAGCGCGGCGCGCATCGAAGAAGAGATTGTGGTTACGCCGACCGGGCACGAAGTGATCACACGCTTCCCGGCGGAAGAACTTCTCGTGGCGGGCGCGCACTATTTCACGGTGAACGGACCGCTGCCCACCACGCGAGAAACTGAAGCTCCGCCTAGCGAGCGCGTGATCGATATGATCGAGGCCAGCGCGAAAACCGAACGGGTAGAAGTTTCGGGCTGAAGGCCATAGCAAGCCCTTCCCCCATTTAACGACTATGGCCTTCAGTGTTGTCATGCCCGCCCTCGAGATGGCACAGGAAACCGGCAAGCTCATCGCTTGGCGGAAGAAGGAAGGGGATCGCGTTACCAAAGGCGAGCCGCTTCTCGAGATAGAAACCGATAAAGCCGTGATGGAAGTGGAAGCGCCTGCCGACGGCATCCTCGCCGCAATCACAGCGTCTGCTGGGGCCGACATTCCTGTGGGGCAGACGATCGCGTGGATCGTTGAGCCTGGCGAAAAACCTCCTGCGGGAAATGAGCCTGCAACGACCGTGCCGGCGGCGCGAGGCGGTTTACCGGGAAAGACGGAATCCCACGCTGCACTTGCCGCGGCGGTTACTTCCGAACCGCCTGCCGCGCATGGCGCGAGGATTTCTCCGAAAGCGCGGCGTCTCGCGAAAGAACTGGGAGTGGATATCGCCTCCGTGCGCGGATCTGGCGCCGGGGGCGAGATTCTTGCGCCTGATGTGCAAACTGCGGCCGCGCTGGTTGCTTCCGACGCGGGCGGCGTCCTAAGAAAGAAGACGAGCAACATCGAAGTTCCCAGCTCCATCGGTCGGTTGATGGCCGAACGAACCACGCAGAGCTGGACCTCCGTTCCTCACTTCTTCGTTACGCGTGAAATCGAAGCCAGCGCACTCAACGAATGTCGGGAGAAGCTGACCCCGGAGATCGAACGCGCACACAACATCCGCATCACTCACACGGATCTGCTTGTCGCGCTCGTTGCGCGCGTACTGCTGAAGCACCCGCGCTTGAATGCGAGCTGGACCGCGGAAGGCATTCGTCTTCACGATCACGTGAATATGGGCGTCGCGATTGCGGTGAACGACGGTGTGGTCGCGGCCGTGATTCCCAACGCGCACACCGCAAGCGTGGCCGAAATTGCCACGCAGCGTCGCGGCCTAGCCGAGCGCGCGCGGGCAGGTAAGTTGCGCCCCGCCGACATTGCCGATGCCACGTTCACCATCAGCAACCTCGGCATGTATCGCGTGGACCAGTTCAGTGCGATCATCACGCCCCCTCAGTCGGCAATTCTCGCCGTGGGCAGCATCGCTGACCGCGTCGTGGCGGTCGATGGCCGGCCGACGGTTCGGCCGATGATGACGCTGACTCTGTCCTGCGACCACCGCGCGGTGGACGGCGGTCGCGCGGCTGCCTTCACGAGCGATTTGGCAGAGGCCATTGGCAGACCGGACGAATCGCTCGGTTCGTAATGTACCGTGAGATTGCCGTTCGGCAAGTGAGCGCCGGGACAAACATCCTGATCAACTCAGCAACTCGGATTCGCTTCGAGTGCGACTCCTATCTCATTTCTCCCTCGTGCAAGATTCTCCGCCACATCAAGAAGGAAGGGTCTTGCTGTGTGGCATACTCGTTGTTCGCAAATCTCAGGAGGTCCATGAGGCGCTCAACGCTTGCACTTCTCGTCATCGGCTTGTTTCTGCATCCGGCCATTGCAGATTCACCGGAACCGAATGAAGACTCTCCTCTCGACGGGTTTTCATCGCAGCACGCGCGGACCGAGCGCGAGTGGGAGAACAAATTCCGTGCCCTTCCCAACGCCCAGAAGCAACGCGAATACATGCAACTGCTGAGCGCCCGGCCGCATCACGTGGGTTCTGCCTATGATAAACAAAATGCCGAGTGGATTCTCTCGAAGTTCAAGGAATGGGGGTTGAACGCCCACATCGAGAGCTTCAAAGTGCTTTTTCCAACGCCCAAACGCCGACTGGTGGAGCTATTAGCGCCCACTCACTACCTTGCCAAGTTGCAGGAACCTGCGATGGCGGAGGATCCCACTTCCAATCAGCAGGACGAGCAGCTTCCCACGTACAATGCCTACTCCCGCGATGGAGATGTGACCGCGCCTCTGGTATACGTGAATTACGGCTTGCCCGAGGATTATGACCGCCTCCAGCGCCTCGGGATCTCGGTGGAGGGAGCGATTGTGATTGCGCGCTACGGCAACTCGTGGCGCGGCATCAAGCCCAAGGTGGCTGCCGAGCACCGCGCCGTCGGCTGCATCATCTACTCCGATCCCAAAGACGACGGTTACTTTGGCGGCGATGTTTTTCCCAAAGGCCCGATGCGTCCCGAGCAAGGTGTGCAGCGCGGCAGCGTGATGGATTTTGCATCCTCCTATCCCGGCGATCCACTCACTCCCGACCGAGGCGATCCCAATGCGCCCCGCATGACCGCGAGTGACGCTCCCAGCATCACGAAAATTCCGACCCTGCCCATCTCTTACGGCGATGCGCAGCCGCTGCTGGCCGCACTCACCGGCCCGCTTGCGCCCGAGGAATGGCGCGGAGGTTTGCCGATTCCGTATCACGTCGGTCCCGGCGCTTCCAAGGTACACCTGATGATCGAATCAAATTGGGATCTGAAAGATGTGAACGATGTCATCGCCCGCATTCCCGGCTCGTCTGAGGCCGATGAGTGGGTGGTGCGCGGCAACCATCACGATGGTTGGGTGAATGGCGCCGAAGATCCCATCTCAGGCCAGGTCACCTTGCTGGAAGAAGCCCGCTCGTTTGGCGAATTGCTCAAGCAAGGCTGGAAGCCCAAGCGCACCATCATCTACTGTGCGTGGGATGGCGAAGAGCCCATGCTTCTGGGCTCTACCGCCTGGGGCGAAACCCACGGACGCGAGTTACAAGAACACGCCGCTATCTATATCAACTCCGATGGCAACGATCGCGGCTATCTCATGATGGAGGGCTCACACTCGCTGGAACACTTCATGAATGGGGTCGCTCGTGACGTTGAGGATCCGGAAAGCAAACTCT
This sequence comes from Acidobacteriaceae bacterium, assembly GCA_003156805.1. Taxonomy (GTDB): domain Bacteria; phylum Acidobacteriota; class Terriglobia; order Terriglobales; family Acidobacteriaceae; genus Sulfotelmatobacter. Next base: position 41,199 of record PMHV01000074.1, read on the forward strand.
CCGTTTTCGAGCGCGACCGCCTGGCAGGCCTTGCCCGGGCCAAATCCGACGAAGAACGTAAAGAGTTGCGCGAGCGGCCTGACCTGCGCATGGATGCCCTCGGCTCTGGTACCGATTACACGGCCTTTGTCGACCACCTTGGCATCGCGTCCCTCAACCTTGCTTACCAGGGCGAAGACGACGGCGGCATCTACCACTCCATCTACGACGACTTCTATTGGTACACACATTTTTCCGATACCAATTTTGCCTACGGCGTCGCCCTCTCGCAGACAATCGGCACGGCTGTCATGCGCATGGCCGATGCCGACATTCTGCCCTACGAGTTCACCGATTTCGCCGATACCATGCAAAAGTACGACAAAGATCTGCAAAAACTTTTGCAGAATAAGCAGGATGAAGCCCACGAACGCGAGCAGGAATTAAAGGAAGGCGCATTTCGCGCGGCTTTCGATCCCCGGAAGCCGACCGTCGCTCCGCCGCCGGAAGACGTTCCTCCGCACTTGAATTTCGCGCCGCTGGAGAACGCTCTTGACGTACTCACTAAAAGCGCCGAGCGTCACAAGGCCGCATTCAACAAAGCCGAAGCCACAGGATTCGCCGGGAGCGACAAGCAGTTGGCCGCGTTGAACCAGAAGCTGCTGCAAAGCGAGCGCCGCCTCACCGATCCCGCCGGTCTTCCGCGCCGCCCCTGGTACAGGCACATGATTTACGCTCCGGGTGTGTATACCGGCTACGCGCCTAAGACCATGCCCGGTATTCGCGAGGCGATCGAGCAACGTCGGTGGCAGGAAGCTGACGCCGAGATCGCGCGCGTCGCCAGAGTGCTCGAAAGCGAAGCTGCCCTCATTGACTCCGCTTCAGCGGATTTGGACGCTTTCACTAAGTAGCATTGCTTTCAAGGTGCGGTCTTCGGACTGCATCGCTCCAGAGAAACAAGAAGCAGAGTCTAGGTGTGGCTAATTCAAATTCTTCAAGATCACAACGCGGAATCTCCCGGATTCAATGGCAACTGGAACTGTCCGCGAACTCACCGCCCACCAGCATCGCACTAAGATAATTGGCGCACTCTGAGATTTTCGTTAGAAGCGGATCGTCTTGCGCTATGGCCGGATCGACCGATTGCTCGGCATTCAGGGAATGGATGGTTGCCTGGGTATTGCTGTCCCACTCGCCCAGATTGGTAAACTCGTTGTTGAGCAGTTGCAGAGCTTTTCGATCAGATTCATTCCTCGCCGCTAACGACGCTTGGTTGAGAGTTGCCTGTGCCCGGGCCTGGTGATCACGGAGCAAGGGAGCGAGCCACGTGCCCCCGGCAACTCCAGACCGAATTACGGATGAAATCGCGCCCTTCCACTCCCGCATCTCCGCCAATAAGGAAATCCCTGCTTTGGCAAATTCTTTCGAAAATGCCGGGACGGCATTCTCTGGTTTGGCGCCAGCTTCGGCAGCCGGAACCGTCAGTATGACGCGACCGGGCTCGAAGCTCACGCCAGCGTTCATGATCCGCGCGAGAGCATCGAGTTCCACGTAGGGATGGCCGTCAATCTGCGCGACCGCTCCATCAGCTATGCGCCCATTCACCACCAATGTTTTCTTCTCGGGCGCATTCTGGGCAATCGCAACCCCCGCGAACATCAGAGATAGCGCAAGAGCCGTAAGAGGGCGAAAACACGAAAGCTTGTCCATAATTTCATCGACCAGAGTGGTGCCGGAGCCGCGGTCCAAAAGAGACGCCGGAGTAATGCGGATATTTTTCGAGCTTCCGATGCAAACTACGGCGTCTGATGGAAGAGTGTTGCGCCTTTGCTGCATCGTTGTCGGTTTAATGTGCCGGCTTCTTTCGTTTCATCATCCGGCCGATCAATGCTCCTGCGGTGAAGCCTACTGCAAACGTCGTCGCAATCGTTAGTACGGGGTATCGCTGGATACGTTGCGTTGTCTCGTCGAAAAAATCTACGGCAGCGTCGCCGCCCTGCTTTGCGGCGCGCCTTACTGCTCCTACGCCGCCCCCTATTGCATCGGCAACCGCACTGGTTGCACAAGAGGCCTGGTGAACTGATTCGGAGATGTGCTCCGCCGCTCTTTCTATCACGGTTTGTGACATGAAATGTTCCTCCGTGTCTTGCGAGCCAATTTTGACACGTCCGTTATTCCCAGACGGCTTTTTCTGCACCGCTAATCCATTCTTCACCGCCGGAACTGGAAAAGGTTTCTCCCGCATCCGGGTCTCATGTTCCGGAGTCCTTCTGGCGAGTGGCTTTAACGCCCATCAATATCCCAAGCCCCGCCACCACGAGCGCGCCTACCACAATCCAGTGTGCCGGTACGTGCATGTCTCTGTCCGCCCGTTCGCAGCCCACTTCATAATCGGAGACACGTCCTGCCATCCAAAGCCTATCTATCCAGCTGGGGCAGGTCTGTTCCATATTGCTCAGGCGGGGTCAGTTTCCCTACCTGCCTGCCCTGATGGACGATTTCAACTCTCCGAAAAGATCAATCGGAGCTATTGGAAATCGATCAATTCGCGCGAGCATTCCTGCGTCGCCGCTCCCGTCGACCGCTACTGTGATTTCGGCGTTGCCGGCGCAGAAGCCTGAACCGGTTGGTCTGACGCTGCCGTGGATGAGACACCCGCCTGTGTTTGCTTGTTAGGCGGAATTTCCGTCCCGGCTGGATAGATGAAAATCTGCACCGTACCCCAGTCGGCATCCGAATTCGTTCCCGTCTGCTTGCCCATTCCCAGAGTTTTGAGCTGACTATCGTCAAATCCAAAGTTCTCCACCAGATACTCACGCACCACCATGGCCCGGGCTTCTGTTAGCACCAAGTCCTTCTGAGTGTCGCCCTCCATGCCAGTGGACGCCACCACCACCGCAAACCCGAACTGGTTATTCGCCAGGAACTCGCCGCCGGCGTTTAGAGATTTCTGGTTCTTCAGCTTGGCCGAATCCTGCTTACCGAAAAGCTGCTTCGCTGGGAACGTGAACTCCTTGATCGGTGTGCCTTGCGGCAGCCGTTCGATCTCATCTCTTGCCAGCTCGGCGGAATCTTCGTAGCCGCGGCTCTTGTAATATCCGCGCAAGAAGAAGTTGTGTTTCATGGCTTCCATATTCTCCTGGAAGTCGGTAACTCCCGCTTGCGCCTGCACCATGGTGTCGCGCATGGCGCTCGACGTCTGTTCGAGGTTGCTATAGAGCTGTTTGTCGTTCACCAGTGCTCCGACGGTTCCCTGCCCCCCATTGATCTTGGCGCTGATAGAGTCGAGATTCGCAGTCGCCCGCGTGGCGTTCTTTATGGCTTGCTGGCTGCTATCGAGAATGTCGCTGGTCTTCTGAAACAGGTCCGACATTTCCAGGGGCGGCTGGCTAGCGATGATATCGCCATCCCGCACGTCGGCGGAGCCAGCAGATCCAAACGAGATCGCCAGATATTGATTGCCCAACAGCCCCTCGGTTTCGATTGTAACTACGGAGTCTTGCTTGATGATTTCGTGCGTCGACTTGCCGAGATCCATGACTACCGTGACTTTTTCGCCCGGCTTGTGCGGCAACACGATGTTGCGCACAGTTCCAGTGTGAACTCCGCCCACCCGCACGTCGCCTCCTGCATCTAGGCCCTCCACATTGTCGAATTGCGCCTTCAATTGGTAGGTGGAGCTAAAAAGATATTGCTTGCTCCCGATGATGAAGATACCCGCCACTAGAATGGCCAGTGTCGCAACGATGAAAACTCCCAATCGCGCCGCTCTCGGCATATGTCCTCCTACGAATGCTTTAGAAATTCCCTGACAAACCCGACGTCACTTTTCTGAAGTTCTTCAAAGCTGCCTTCGATCACCACATTTCCCTCATTGAGCAAGGCGAGACGGTCCGCAATCGTCTTCGCGCTGTGCAGATCGTGAGTCACGACAATCGATGCCATATGATGTTCCTCCTGGAGTTTGAGAACCAGATCATCGATTTCCGCGGAACTGATGGGGTCGAGACCAGCCGTGGGCTCGTCGAGCAGCAGAATATCCGGCTCCAAAGCCAGCGCGCGTGCCAGCCCTACTCGTTTCTGCATCCCACCCGAGATATCCGAAGGCATCTTGGCAAGGTCGCCTTCCATGCCCACTTCCGCCAGCAGTCCCCTGGCCCGGTCGCCCTGCTCAGACTTCGACATATTCCTCTTATGGTGGAGCAGCGGAAAAGCCACGTTCTGCTCGACGGTCAGCGAATCGTAAAGCGCGGCGTGCTGAAACAGAAAACCCATTTTCTTCCGGATTTCGCCCATCTGGTCGAGAGTCAGGCCGGCGGTGTCTTGACCGTGGATGCGAACCGACCCCGAGTCCGGCTTCTGCAGACCGATGATGAGCCTCAGTAATACGCTCTTGCCGGTACCACTGCGCCCCAGCACAGCCAGGGTTTCGCCGCGTCTGACGGTCAGGCTGATCCCGTTCAAAACCTTCTGACTTCCAAAGGATTTATGCAAGTCCTCGACGGAGACAACTGGCGCGCCGTCGTCTTGCTCGGCTTCTCCCGGCTTGAGCGCAGTTTGAATCGGAATTTGATCGATTGTGTCCATACTTGTTTCGCGAGCTGCTTAATCCGAAGGTGTTTAATCGATGTTCACGGGAAAAATATGAGAATGAATTTCACCAGCACGACATCGGCCAGGATCACGAACAGTGAGGACAAGACCACCGAACTGGTGGCCGCGCGGCCTACCCCGGCAGCGCCTCCCTGGGTCCGCATTCCCTGGAAACACGCGATCAACCCAATGATCAGACCAAACACAGCGGTCTTAAACGTGGGCGGCAAGAAGTCGTTGAAATCGGCGCCCTTAAAACCGCTATTGATGAACTGGTGGAAAGAGAGGGGCTCAACTAGAGCCTGCGCCACCCAGCCCATCACCAAGCCGGATAAGTCGGCCGCGAGGGTCAGCAAAGGCAGCATCAGGATGCAAGCCAGGATGCGAGTCGCAGCCAGCAGCCGGTAAGGATTTACCGCAGATGCCTCAATAGCATCAATCTGCTCGGTCACTTTCATCGAGGCCAATTCCGCGCCAATGCCAGCGCCCACGCGGCCACTGACCACCAATCCGGTGATGATCGGACCGGTCTCGTGAATCACGGAGAACACAATAGCGGCGGGAAGCAGCGATTTGGCCCCAAATCGAGTCAGGCTGTACCGGGCTTCCATGGAGAGAACGACCCCGGTGGCGGCACCGGCCAAAGCGACCAGCGGCAAGGACTTTGATCCTATCTCGTCGAGCTGTCGAAACAATTCGCGGAATTCAAACGGCGGGGTCACTGCAGCCAGCATCACTTGCCAGAAGAATATTCCCAGATCGCCGAACCACTCGAGAAACTGGATGATCAGACCTTTGGAGGAGTTCACCGCGGCAGGCACGGCTAAGGTACGTGGCCCCGGGAGTAGAGGGTTCGTGCCTGCAACCGTCCTGAACTTCCCCTCGATCACGGGTTTGAACCCGGATCTGGCGCTCCGTGCCGATTGTCGAGATGCATGCGGGAAATCCACGAGTGTGGTCCGCTATAGATAAATTCAAGGGCGACGTTTCCGCTCACATAACCCAGCAAGCTGTAGTTGCCCATTCGGAAACCATCTTTGGCGTCGTAGCGGCCCGGATACCACGCATAGACGGCAGTCATCGTGCCAGCATAGGGAGCGACGAGAGCCGGGAAAGAAAAGACTCGATGGCCATCGTCGCCGCGGCGTGACGTAAAGGTCGAAATCACGGCATGACCCAGCCGCGGAAACACGCCTTTGCACTCGCAGCGATAATACAACGTATCTTCGCGGAAGGCGTCTGCTAGCGCGTAACGCGTTGTCGTGCTGACCGCCGCGATGCCGAAATCGGAGCCAAATCGTTTGCCGTAACCCTCCGCGCCTTGTTTCCATTCCGGCGGCGCGTTATACACTTGGTTAACACCAGCGGCGAGTGCAGCCCCGACTATGGGATACGGGCCGAACGCGTCGAAAAGGTAGTTGTGGATCTTCGTTGTCTGCGTCGGACGCGCGTACGTAAGGTCTGGTTGCGCCGGGGCCGTACTTGCGACCGTCGTGCCCGAGGAGTCCCGGGAATCGGCCAGAGATTGCGCCTTTGCCGGCACTGGCAGGCCCGCGAGGCCCGCGACCAGCAATACCAAGAGCATAACTCGGCGCATCTTCATATCGAGATCCTTGGCCAATCTATGATGCCACTTGCCCCCCAAAAGGTTACCGTTCTTCATGCGGTAAGCGGGCAAGTTCCATGGTCGCACTGGCACGCAATCTCGACCTCCTCGGATCCCGCTTCCTTACAGGCTTGACCGCAGTATTTGTCGCCAGATTGCACCAAACACTGGCATGGTACGTGCGCACACTTGTTCTGCTCCGTTGTCGTCATCGTCGTTCTCCTTTTCCAAGTTGCGTCTTAAAGAAGTATTGTGGTCGACAAAATCGACCGCCGTAAGCTGACCTTCTATTGTCTTCCGTTCAGCCATTACGCCACTTCTTTTCTTTCAACAGCCGCTGGCGCCTGCACCAGTTCCTCAAACAGAGAGCGGTAGTGAATCATCGCCGTTCTCAGATCTTCCGTGGTTGCTGCGTCCTTCCCCACCCGCAGCGCAATCTCATGCGCAGACCGGTAGTTCTCCACCACACGGGGATGGTCGACAGAAATGTCGGCGGTACGTTGATCGAAATCGGATACGGGATAGCCGCGAGCTTTCATTAAAGAGGACACTAGGTCATCGGCTTCTGCGACTGCCCCCTTCGGAGAATCGACAAAACGAGACTGCACGGATTCCCACCGTCTCGAAAAGCGTTCTCGTTCCATCGGATCAAGCTCGCGAATGTTGAGCTCTTCAACCCGTTTCTCGCGATCCGCCAATTTCGCTTCTGCTTTTCGCTCGGACCCGTGCTGCCGCAATGCCCGCTCGTACTCGGGCCCAAACCTTTGCCTCAGGTCTGCAGTCGTACGCCTGCGTTTTCGCGTGTACAACCAAGCAAGCACCGCGATGAGCAGAATCACTACGACCGCCAGCACAATCAGCTTAGGATCCATCAGATTTAGATTCATCAAAACCTCCCTTACACCACGAAGCCCTGTCTGGGAATCGGAACCTTTTGAACCTCAGTATCAAACTTTTGGCTTCGAAAAACTGATCAGAATTGATCGTCCTATGAGTCAGTGCTATCCCATCCGGCCGAGGGCGCATTAGGGGTGGAAAGAAGGGAAAGACTGGCGCAGTGTTCCCAAATGAACAGTACGATTTCTTACGACTCGCTAAGATTGGAACAGCAGAGTAAATCTCTCAAGCTCGAAAGGCCCGGTGAAACCATGCCTGCAGGCACTGCCAACTCGACTGCTCCAGTGAGAAAAGCGCCGGCTAGCGGTGGCGATAATCTGTCGCGCGGTCTCACGAGCGACGAAGCCCGAGCTCGGCTTGCGAAGTACGGTCCGAATGCAATGCCGGACACCGCGATACCGGCATGGCGTATGGCGCTGGCCAAGTTTTGGGCGCCGGTTCCATGGATGCTCGAAGCCGCGATCATCCTCCAGGCCGTGCTCCACGAGTATGTCGAAGCCGCGGTCATTGCCGCGCTTCTGGTATTCAACGCTGCTCTTGGATTTTTCCAGGAGGGACGCGCACAGGCTACTCTTGCCGCTCTGAAATCGCGGCTCGCACTTACGGCCTCGGTGCGCCGCGACGGCTCTTGGCAGAACATACCCGCTACTGAACTGGTGCCCGGCGACACGGTGAAGCTGTCGCTCGGTGGCGTCGTTGCAGCCGACGTGAAGTTGGTCGAGGGGTCGATCCTGCTCGATCAGTCCATGCTGACCGGCGAATCCGTCCCCATCGAAGCTGGACCGGGCCTGCAAACTTACGCGGGGGCGCTGGTGAGGCGCGGAGAAGCCACGGCAACCGTCACCGCAACCGGGGCGCGCACTAAATTCGGCCATACTGCGGAACTCGTCCGCACCGCCCACGTGGAGAGTACCCAGCAAAAAACCGTGGTGCGCGTGGTGCGAAATCTTGCCATCTTCAATGGCGCAATCATCGTCTTGCTGGTGGCGTATGCCCACGCCCGTAAAATGCCGATCGTCGAAATTATCCCTCTCGTTCTCACCGCTGTTCTGGCGTCTATCCCTGTGGCGCTGCCCGCCACGTTTACGCTGGCAGCGGCGCTGGGCGCGAAGGCCCTGGCACGATTGGGTGTGCTACCAACGCGATTGTCCGCTGTGGACGAGGCGGCAACGCTCGACGTTCTTTGCTCGGACAAAACCGGGACGTTAACTCGCAACGAACTGGCGATCACTGCCATCCGTCCTCAGCCGGGCTTCGATGAAGCGCACGTGCTGGCAATTGCAGCCCTGGCCAGTTCCGATGGCGGACAGGATCCCGTGGACACAGCCATTCGCGCTGCCGCCACGAAAGCAAACACCACCAATCCATCGAAACTGAACCAGACTAAACTGACCAAGTTGGTTCCATTCGATCCAGCGACAAAAATGTCCGAGGCGACAGCGGTGGATGCGAACGGCGGCACTCTCCGTGCCGTGAAGGGAGCATTTGCGGCGGTCATCAAACTGACCGAACCCGCGCCAACTGCGGCCGCGACGGCGCACGAACTTGAAGCGAAAGGCTACCGGGTGCTGGCCGTCGCCATGGGTACATCGGCGACGATGCGGCTTGCAGGAATCATCGCGCTGAGCGATCCACCTCGGGCGGATGCGGCCGACCTGATCAAGGAGTTGCACACTTTGGGCGTGCGCACCGTGATGGTGACCGGCGATGCACCGGCGACGGCGGCGATCATTGCAAGAGCCGTGGGACTTGACGGAGCGATCTGTCCGCCCGGGCCAATCCCCGAGAACGCACGTCCGGAAGACTTTGCGGTCTTTGCCGGAGTTCTTCCGGAGGATAAGTATCACCTTGTGCAGGCGTTCCAGAAGAGCGGCCACACCGTGGGCATGTGTGGCGATGGCGCCAATGACGCGCCAGCGCTACGCCAGGCGCAGATGGGGATTGCGGTTTCGACGGCGACCGACGTGGCCAAGTCAGCCGCCGGAATCGTGCTGACCAAGCCCGGACTCGAGGGTGTCGTGGCTGCGGTAAAAGAAGGCCGGGTAACGTTCCAGCGCATCCTGACCTATACCTTGAATTCTGTGACAAAGAAGATTGTGCAGGTGCTCTTCCTGGCGGTGGGTCTGATCATAACCGGACACGCGATCCTGACCCCCATGTTGATGGTGATTATCATGATCACCGGCGACTTTCTGGGCATGTCCTTGACCACGGACAACGTGCGGCCGTCCCCGATGCCAAATGCATGGCGAGTGGGTAACTTGACCATCGCGGGCGTTTTCGTGGGTATCTGCGAGCTGGTGTTTTGCACCGCCGTGCTGGCCATGGGCAAATTCCGCCTAGGTCTTGGAATTGAGGCACTGCGAACTCTCGCCTTCCTGGTCATCGTGTTCGGCAATCAAGCAACCATGTATACGAATCGAACTCGTCAGCACTTGTGGTCGACACGTCCGAGCTCCTGGCTGGTAGTTTCGTCGGTGGTTGATCTGTTGATCGCCTCGACGCTGGCGAATCGCGGGATCGCTATGGCGCCTCTGCCATTGCTCGTAATGGGAGGAACGCTGGTAGGGGCAGTGGTCTTTGCATTCATGGTGGACACTGTCAAAGTCCCGGTATTCCATCGCCTCAGCATCGCCGAGAACCCAATCGGCCTCTCCCCACTAGGAATCCGTAAATAGGGCGGCGCGAGGTTGTCCTTTCGCCAGGGGCACCGGAGCGGTGGGCTCGCTAAAGTCCTTTGTCCAACTCCAATTCCGGATTTCCGGCATATCTTGAAAATGCTGCCGGATATACACGTGGTGCTCATACAACTTGCGGTTGAACATATCGATCGCATCCGACGCCTGCGAACGCAGTCGCGGGACATGCTTGAGCGCGTCGATGGCCAGGTGGAAGCGGCTCATTTTGTTCAGCACCACCATATCGAATGGAGTGGTGGTTGTGCCCTCATCATTAAATCCGCGCACGTGGAACCGGGCCTCATTGGCACGCCCATGCACCATGCTGTGGATGAGCCAGCGGTAGCCATGGAAGGCGAAGATCACATCAACGTCCCTTGTAAACAGCGCGTTAAATGAAATGTTATCCATCCCGTGGGGATGATCGTCGGGGCTCATCAGCACGCTGAGATCGACGACATTCACGACGCGCACCTTGATGCCAGGCACATACTTTTGCAGCAGCCAGGATGTGGCGCAGGCCTCGATGGTCGGGACATCGCCGGCGCAAGCCAGAACGATGTCCGGTTCGGTTCCCCCATCGTTCGTAGCGAATTTCCAGATTGACGCGCCTTGAGAGCAATGAGCGAGTGCTTCTTCAAATGTGAGCCACTGCAGCTCTGGCTGTTTTCCGCAGGTAACGACGTTGACGTAATTTCGGCTGCGCAAGCAATGATCGAATACATTGAGCAAGCAATTTGAATCCGGCGGGTAGTAGACTCGAATCACCTCGCTGCGCCGTTGCAGCGCATTGTCGACAAAGCCCGGCGCCTGGTGGCTGAAGCCATTGTGGTCATTTCGCCAAGCGTGGCTGGTGAGCAAGACATTCAAAGAGGCGAGCGGCCTGCGCCAGGGGTATTCCAGGCATTGCTCCATCCACTTCGCGTGCTGCGTAACCATGGAATCAACCACCTGAGCGAATGCCTCGTAAGAAGACCACATGCCATGTCTGCCAGTCAGCAGATAGCCTTCTAGCCAGCCTTCGCAAAGATGTTCACTGAGCACTTCCATCACCCGGCCGTCGGGAGCCAGATGGTCGTCGATGGATACAATCGTCTCCATGGTGCAACGGTCGGTCGCGTCAAACACGGGATTCAGCCGATTCGAGTTGGTCTCGTCCGGACAGAACAGCCGGAAGTTGGCGGGGTTGAGCTTAATGACATCGCGCAGATACTCTCCCAACTTTCGCGGCGCTTCCGCCACTACCTCGCCCGGGCCGGGGATGGACAATGCGTATTGGGCAAAGTCGGGCAGATTGAGCGCCTTCAGGACTCGCCCGCCGTTGACATGAGGACTTGCGCCCATACGGCGATTTCCGTCCGGGGCCAGCGCTGCAAGCTCAGCGACCAGACGTCCTTCCTGATCAAATAACTCGTGGGGCCGGTACTTCCGCATCCAGGCTTCGAGCATCTTCAAGTGTTCGGGATTCTCGCACACGGTGGAGAGCGGAACCTGGTGCGCACGGAATGTGCCTTCGATGGGCACACCGTCCACCTCCTTCGGGCATGTCCAGCCCTTCGGAGTGCGCAGGATGATCATCGGCCACGATTGCCGGGGCTGGTCTTTCTTCGTGTTTGTCGGCGCATCTTTTGTCCGAGCGACCTTCTGAATATCTCGGATGCCGGCGTAGCAACGATCGAGAGCACTCGCAAGAAGTTGATGCACGATTTCGGGATCGTCGCCTTCAACGAAATAGGGAGTGTAGCCAAGCCCTTTGTGGAAACAGATAAGCTCTTCGTCACTCGTACGAGCCGTGACCGTGGGGCCGGAGATTTTGTAACCATTCAGGTGCAGAATCGGCAGAACCGCTCCGTCTCTCGCTGGATTCAGGAATTTGACACTCTTCCAGCTGCCTTCGAGCGGGCAGGTCTCGGCCTCGCCATCGCCGACGACGCAAGCCACAATCAGGTCAGGATTGTCGAAGGCCGCTCCAAAGGCGTGGACCAGCGAATAGCCAAGTTCGCCGCCTTCATGCATAGAGTTCGGTGTATGCGGCCCGCAGTGACTGGGAATGCCTCCGGGGGTGGAAAAGGACCGAAAGAAAAGGCGCATCCCATGGACGTCCTCGGTAATTTCAGGATGCACATCGGTATAAGTTCCTTCGAGGTACGCACATGCGTTCAGCGTCGGCCCACCGTGGCCAGGGCCCGCGATGTAAATAATGTTTGCGTCGGTTTTCCGGATCAGCCGGTTCAAATGCACGTAGATGAAATTCTGCCCGGCAGATGTGCCCCAATGCCCCAGCAAGCGCGGCTTGATGTTCTCTTTTGTTAGCGGTTCTCGGAGCAGCGGATTATCTTGGAGATAGATCTGGCCCACGCAGAGATAATTGGCGGCGCACCAATAGCGATGCATCTTACCCAAGAGGTCGGCCGAAAGCGGCCCAATCGGCTTCACTGTGGCAGGAAAGGTTTCAGTGTTCTTCGCTTTTTCGTCAATTTCGACGACGGTCGATAAAGCGGCGTCAAACTCAAGCATCTTTGCTCCTAAATAGTTAGGCATTCGTCCACCCGAGAGCAGAGAGGACATGCCGCACGATCATTAGATCTTCGTTGGTTTTTATGACGCGCACTCTTACGCGGCTTTCGGAGGCCGATATCAATGCCGCGTCGGCTTCGTTGCATGGCACATCCAAATGAATGCCCAGAAAGTCCAAGCCATCGCAGATCCGGTGGCGAACCACGGGCGCGTGCTCGCCAATTCCTCCAGCGAAGACCAGCACGTCCAGCCCCCCCAGAACTGCGGCATAGGCGCCAATGTATTTCTTCGCCCGGTAACAGAACAGATCCAACGCGTCACCCGCCCGAGCATCCTGGTGGATATTGTCCAGCAAGACCTTCATATCTCCGGAAGTCCCCGAAACTCCCAGCAGTCCGGATTCCTTATTCACCAGTGCATTCATCTCTTTCGCGGACATCTTCTTGTGCCCGAAAAGATAGAGCAGCACACCCGGATCGACATCACCAGAACGGGTAGCCATAACAAGTCCTTCGAGAGGAGTAAAGCCCATTGAGGTGTCGATGCTTTTGCCCTCTTTGACCGCAGCCATGCTGGCGCCGCTACCGAGATGTGCAATGATCACGCGCCCGTTCGCGAGCTCTCCTTCGAGCGCGTGCAGTTCGCTCATTACGTACTCGTAGGAAAGCCCGTGAAAGCCATACCGTTGAATGTCCTCGTCATAGAACCGTCGAGGCAACGCATACATGCGCGCAACGCGTGGAAGAGAGCTATGAAACGCCGTGTCGAAACACGCCACTTGCGGAAGCCCCGGAAATTTCCCGGCGATGAACTTAATTCCCCGGATCGCCGCCGGCATGTGATCGGGGTCGAGAGGCACAAGCTGCTCCATCTCCGACAAGAATTCCGGGGTGATTCGTTGTGGGTCCTTGTGTCGAGGCCCACCCTGGACGAGCCGGTGACCTGCAGCCGCCAGTCCCGAGAGGAAGCCGTGCTCGCGCAGCCACGTAAACATTGCTTCCAACGCAGCACTTGCGTCCCCACCATCGAACGCGGAATCGAACAAGGAGGTTCCATGCGGATCTGCAATCTTCAAACGGCCGCCCGACACGCCGGCCTGATCAACCGTCATCGAAAGGAGAAGTTCGTCATGATTTCCCGCTTCATAGAGTGCAGACTTCAACGTCGCAGACCCTCGGTTCACCGTTAAGATGCGCCTTTGGTGTTGGACCGTCACAAAGTCATCCTACAGAAATTGGTGTGCCGGCTGCGTCAAAGACTGCCGATTTGTGCTGATTCCTCAAGGATGGGTGCAGGGCTCAGGCTCAAAGCCAGGCTGGTCGTTCCTGGCCCGGACTTCGATCACCGTGTTGTTCTTGTCGACGGTGATCTTCCTGGCCTGACCGAGATCGGAAATTCGCATGTCTTTCAGCTGGATGTCGAGGCCTTCGGTGATTGCGTTGCCACCGGTGAGAAGGGCAATATCGTGCAACATACTCTTGCGCTGATCCCCGAAGCCGGGTGCCCTGACGGCAGCAACTTGCAGCGGGCCACGCAGCTTGTTCACGACGAGCGTAGCCAACGCCTCGCCCCGAACATCCCCTGCGATGACGAGCAGCGGCTTGCCACTCTTTGTGATCTCCTCGAGTAGGGGGAGCAGATCCCTCTTAGAACTGATTTTCTTCTCGTGGATAAGAATGTAGACGTTCTCAAGGGCAACTTCCATGCGTTCGGGGTCAGTAACGAAGTAGGGCGAGAGGTATCCGCAGTCGAGTTGCATGCCGCCCACCTGCGGTTCGTCACTGGCGCTGCAGGGAATAACGCCCCCGTCACGGATGACGCCAGCTTCTTCCACGCGAGCCAAAATGTGGTCCTCTACTGTGGCAAGTTTCGCAGTCATGCCTGCAGAACCTCCTTCAACCGTGGCTCACGGCATGCTCTTCCGTGTGCGAGACGGACCATTCAGTTCTTGGTTGCGACGTGCCAGGCCCTTCGCGCCGGCAATCGCGGATGACCGTTCTGTTTTCGCTATTAGTTCCTTGGACTGCTGAATGGTTTCCGCTTCTTTGGCATTTACGCGACTCGTTATCTCTCGTCTTTCGCTTGTGTTTGGCATTGTTTGCTAGTATCTCTGACTTCAGCTTTGCAGTATGGTCAGTTTTGTACACTCTGGAATGAACCATGGGCGATTTCACGGTCGTAGGCTTGCCGGATCAGGGTGTAATCTCGACCTTCACGACTCCATCGGATCGCTTTCGAGTCCTGCTGTTACCCTTAACGTAACATCGGAAGTATGCTTCTCTGGCACGCGCAAGCGACCATGCCCGAGGTCCTTCATTCTACTGCTCGATTGTCGTGTCGGTCTTGGGCGGTTTCTGCGTCAGCTGCCGCGTGCTCGGCAATTGCGAACGATCCCACCCACCGCCCAGGGCCTCCACCAGCGCCACGACGTAGGTCATTTGTTGCACCTGAAGGCCATTCAGAGTCTGCTGGTCCGCCAGCACCGTGGTCTGGGCAATCAGCACGTCGACATAGGGATCAATGCCGGTGTCGTACCGGGCCTGTTCGAGCTTGAGGAAGGTTTGCGCGGAATTCACCGCTTCCTGTTCCTGCCGGATCTCCTTGGATAGGATGCGGACTTCCGCAAGACCATCTTCCACTTGCTGGAATGCGGTAAGCACCGTCTGGCGGTAGCCGGCGAGATCGGCGTTGTAGGTCGCGACGTACTGTTGCACGGTAGCGCGGCGCAGACCGGCATCGAAGATGGTTTCCGGAATCGACGCGCCAACGGACCAGAAACGGCTCGGCCAGGAGAGCCAATGAGTAAAGGCTGAACTCTCAAAGCCGCCTTCCCCGCTCAAAGTCAGGGTCGGATAATAGGCCGCGTAAGCGATGCCGATCGCCGCGTTGCCTTCGGCCATGGTGCGTTCTGCGGCGGCGACATCCGGCCGGCGCTCAAGCAGTTCCGAGGGCACGCCCACCGGGATCGGCGGCGGAGCAATGGTCATCGGCTTCACGGGAATGGAGAGATTGGAGGCGGCCTTGCCTACGAGCACGGCGATCGCGTGCTCATATTGCGCCCGCGCGATTCCAACATTGGTTGCCCCCGCCTGCGCGCTCTGCAGGGTAGTTTGGGCTTCGACCACCGAGATCTCGTCGTCGATGCCGGTTTCATAGAGAGAGTGGGTCAGATCTAGCGCTTTCTGGTCCGCTTCCACGGTATCGTTGAAGATCTTTTGCAATTCGTCCTGTCCACGAATCTCGAAAAAATACTGCGCCAAGCTGGCCTGCTCAGCCAGACGCTCATTCTCAAGATCGGCCGCGCTGACCTGAGCGGCGTACTGCGCTTGGCGCACGGTGTTGCGGACCTTACCCCAAAGGTCGGGCTCCCAGGAGGCTTCGAGCGGCAGCGAATAGAGCGTACTTTGCAGTTGCGGTGTGGTCGTTGAGGTGGTACTCGTGCCGGTCGTACTGACGGTGGTCGTGCCCACATTCGCCACGCCCACATTCGCCGAGGCTCGCGAGTGGGTGACCGAGGGCACAACGGTTAGCGTAGGAAAGTATTGTGAGCGGGCCTCGCGCACTAGGGCGCGAGCTTCCATGAAGTTCTCGAAGTATTGCTTGATGTTCTGGTTGTTAATATCCAGTTGTTCTTCGAGAGCGTTCAATTCGGGATCGTTGAAGATCTCCCACCATTTGCCGCGCAGCTTGGCATCCGAAGGCTGCGCCACCGTCCAGCCTTCAGTTTCATTGAACTGGGTGGGCGATTCCTTGTAAACCGCGGGAGCCTGCGGCGCCGGTACGTGATATTTCGGACCGACCACGCAGCCCGATAACATTAACAAGAGCGCAGCCGCACACAGCCGAATCATACCGTTTACTAGTTTTCGCGTGAAGATCTTCATGACGTTTCTGCCTAATCGACCATTTATCTCAAAGTTTACGTGCTAGCTGGTCTCCTGAGCTCGGGAATGGTGTCGGGCTGTTTCCCCTCCATGCGCAGCCGCAGCCGGTCGAACGCCAAATAGACGACCGGTGTTGTATACAGCGTGAGCAACTGACTCAAGATGAGTCCTCCCACAATCGTGATGCCGAGGGGCCGGCGCAGCTCATACCCCGTGCCCGTCCCCAGCGCCAACGGCAAAGCGCCCAACAACGCAGCCATCGTCGTCATCAAGATCGGGCGGAAGCGCAGCGTGCACGCTTCAAAGATCGCGTCTTTTGTGCTTTTTCCCTCCTGGCGCTCCGCCTGAAGAGCGAAATCGATCATCATAATTGCGTTCTTTTTCACAATTCCGATCAGCAACACAATGCCGATGATGGAGATGATGTTCAGATCCTGTTTAAAGAGCAGCAATGCGAGCATCGCGCCTACGCTCGCCGACGGTAGGGTGGAGATGATGGTCAGGGGATGGACCAGGCTTTCATACAAAATGCCAAGAACGATGTACACCGCCAGCAGCGCCGTCAAAATCAACACGGGCTCGGTGCCAAGAGATTGCTGGTACGCCAGCAGCGTGCCGGCAAAAAAGCCTTGCAGCGTGGAAGGCGTGCCGAGGCGCTTCTGCATCTGGGTGATAGCCAATGTGGCGTCGCTCAAAGATACGTTCGTTGCCAGGTTAAAGGATACGGTGACCGAGGGGAATAATCCGGTATGGTTGACAGCCAGGGGCGTCGTATTGGCTTTGCCGTTGGCCACAGTGAGCAGGGGAATGTTGCCGCCGCCGGATTGAAGGTAGATGTCCTTCAATCCTTCCGGGGTTTGCCAATACTGCGGAGCTACTTCCAGCACCACGTAATACTGATTTAGCTGCGTGTAAATGATGGACACTTCCGACTGGCCGAACGCACTGTATAGCGACGAGTCCAGTTGCTGCGCGGTGAGGCCGAGCTTGGCCGCAGTCACGCGATCATAGTTCATCACCTCATCCAGACCACCATTCTGCTGGTCTGAACTCACGTCCTGCAGGCCCGGCAGGTGCTGCATCGAACTCAGTATGATCGGCGCCCATTTGGAAAGATCCTGCACATTGTCAGATTGGAGCGTGTATTGGTACATCGCATTGCTGGAGCGGCCGCCGATGCGCAGATCCTGCACGGCCTGGAGAAACGCCGAAGCCACGGGCAGACGGTTCAATTTGGGGCGCAGGCGGTTGATGATCTGAGCGGCGCTCACTTTGCGGTCGGCCAGCGGTTTGAGGGCAACGTAGAGAGACCCGGTATTGGTGGCCCCGCCACCGCCGGTAAATGCAATCACATTCTGGACGGCAGGATCACTTTTGATGACCGCACCGATCTGCCGAATGGAGTTGTCCATCGACGGGAACGACGCGTCTTGCGGCCCGCGAACTGCGCCCTGGAGCGCTCCCGTGTCCTCTACCGGGAAAAGCCCTTTGGGTATCTCGTAGCCCACCACTACATTCAGCGCGATGGTGATGAGGAGGACGATGAGAGTGAGCGTGGGATGGTCGAGCACCCAGTGCAGGGTGCGGCGATATAGCGATAACATGCCGTCGAAAAACTTTTCGCTGGCCATGTAGAGGCGCCCATGTTTTTCGTTGCGCTCGTTCTTCAAGAGATAGGCGCACATCATCGGCGTTGTGGTCAGGGAGATGATCATGGACACGAAGACGGCGGTCGAGAGAGTGACGGCGAATTCGCGGAAGAGGCGGCCCACGATTCCGCCCATCATCAGAAGAGGAATAAAGACGGCGATCAGTGAAATGCTGATGGTGAAGACGGTGAACCCGATCTCTTCCGCACCCTTCAGAGCCGCGGCGAAGGGCTCGGTGCCGTTCTCCAGGTGGCGCGAGATATTTTCCATCACCACGATGGCATCGTCGACCACAAATCCCGTGGCAATGGTCATGGCCATCAGCGAGAGGTTGTCCAGGCTGTATCCGAGCATGTACATTACCGCGAAGGTGCCGACCAGCGAGACCGGCACCGCGACCGCGGGGATGAGCGTGGCGCGGCCGTTGCGCAGAAAAACGAACACTACAACGATGACCAGGCCGATGGAAATGAGCAGCGTCCTCTCCACGTCACCGACCGAGGCGCGGATGGTGATGGTGCGATCCAGAACGACGGTGGTCTCGATGCCGAGCGGAATGGATGCCTGAATCGACGGAAGTTGCGCGGTTATACTGTCGACGGTGGAGATGATGTTGGCGCCGGGCTGGCGGAAGATGATAACCGTAACTGCGCGCTTGCCGTTCAAATAGCCAGCAGCACGAATGTTAGCCACCGAGTCTGTCACCTGAGCGACGTCGGATAGATGGACTGCCGCGCCGTTGTTATATCCAACGACCAGGGGCTTGTAGTCCTTGGCCAGAGAGATCTGGTCGTTGGCCAGGATGTCCGCGGTAACATTGCCGTCAGTAATTTGGCCTTTGGCCAGGTCCGCGTTCTGCAGGCTCAACACCGATTGCAAATTCGCCAGAGTAAGTCCATAGCCGGCCAATTGTGTAGGATTTGCGTCTACCCGCACGGACGGCAACGCGCCACCTCCGACCACGACCTGACCTACTCCCTGTACCTGCGACAGTCTTTGCGCCAGAACGGTGGAGGCTTCGTCATACAGTTTATCGGGACCGTATTTGTCGGAGGTAAGGCCGAGGATCATGATCGGCGNNGGATTGCCCGGCAGGTTGGTGGGCAGATAGGTCCGTGCCGCATTGATGGCCGACTCCACATCGCGCGCCGCGCCATCAATGTCGCGGCTGAGGTCAAACTGAATCGTGATCGAGGTGCTGCCGAGCGTGCTGGAGGAGGTCATCTCCGTCACGCCTGCAATATGACCGAACTGCCGCTCCAGCGGAGTGGCGACGGATGACGCCATAATGTCGGCGCTGCCCCCCGGCAAGCTTGCGCTGACTGAAATAGTCGGAAAGTCGACCTCCGGCAGGGGCGCTACCGGCAGCACCTCAAAGGCAATCGCTCCGGCAAGGGCAATGGCCACCGTGAGCAGCGTCGTAGCCACGGGCCGGTAAATGAAGGGTGCGGAGATGCTCATGCGGGCCCTGCTTGTTTTGCGTCTCCGGTTTCGAGCTGGCTCGATTTGTGCGAAAAACGCTGCGCCAGATTGTCAAAGAAGATGTAGATGACGGGCGTGGTGTAAAGCGTGAGCGCCTGGCTCAGCAGCANNGCCATCGTCGTCATCATGATGGGGCGGAAGCGGAGCAGACAGGCCTCGTAAATTGCATCCGTTGCGTTCTTTCCGTGCTGCCGCTCGCCTTCCAGCGCGAAGTCGACCATCATGATGCCGTTCTTTTTCACGATGCCGATCAGCAGGACGATGCCGATGATCGCCACCACGCTTAGATCCTGGCGAAACAGAATCAGCGCGAGAAAAGCGCCCACACCCGCCGACGGCAGCGTGGAGAGAATCGTAATCGGGTGAATAAAGCTCTCGTACAAGACACCCAGCACGATGTACACCGTGACCAGGGCGGCCAGAATGAGCAACGGCTCATTGGCCAGCGAATTCGTGAATGATGCCGCCGTGCCTTGAAAACCGGCTTGGAGGCTGGGAGGCATGCGCATCTCCTTCTGCACTTTGTCGACCGCCGCAATGGCTTCGCCCAGCGCGGCATTCGGCGCGAGATTGAACGACACCGTAATGGCCGGAAACTGACCCTGGTGGTTAATGGAGAGCGCCTCTGTCGTCTTCTCAAAGTGCGAGAAAGCGCTCAGCGGCACAGCGTTGCTCATGGCCGAACTGGGGGCGCCTGCGGAGTTTGCGCCAGTACTCGACGTCGAGGAGGCGCTCGGCGAAAGAACGTTCGCAGGGGGAGCAAGGGTATTTGCCGCCGGAGAGTACAGGGCTGAGGTCGTCAGCGCATTGGACCCCGCGGAGGCTGCTCCAGAGGACGCGAATGAGGAAGAGGCCCCGGTACCAGTTGCGCCTGCAGACGCATTGGACTGGATGTAAAGATGGTTCAGCTTGTTGGGGTCCAGTTGAAACTGCGGCTGACTCTCGAGAACAACATGGTACTGGTTCACCTGCGTATACATCGTGTTAATCTGCCGTTGGCCGAAGGCGTCATACAGAGTGTTATCGATGGTCGACGGCGCGATGCCGAATCGAGAGGCGGTGACCCGGTCAATCACCAGAGATACAGCAAGTCCTCCCGGTTGTTGGTCGGTGGCGACATCTTCCAGCTCCGGCAACTGCTTGAGCCGGCCGACGAAACGGTTGGTCCAGTCATTCAGTTCATTCGCATCGGGGTCTTCGAGCGTGTACTGGTATTGCGTGCGGCTCACCCGATCGTCCACGGAAATGTTCTGCACAGGTTGCATAAACAGCTGTATGCCCTGAATCTGGTTCAATTTTGAATTGAGCCGCCGGATTACGTCGGAAGCACTCATCTTGCGCTGGTCGAGCGGCTTTANNTGCTGCTTCTCTGCCATGGCCTTTGAGCCAATCGTTGGCGGCGCCTGCGATATGCCCTGGATGACGCCTGTGTCCTGCACCGGGAAAAATCCCTTAGGGATGATGATGTAAAGGAAGACCGTAAGCAGCAGTGTGGCCAGCGCGACCAACAGGGTAATCGTCTGATAACGAAGGACAAACTTCAGCGTCCGGCCATAGAACGCGATCATCCCTTCGAATGCACGCTCCGAGGCTCGATAGATGCGTCCCTGCTGCTCTTTTGGCTGATGCCGCAGGATTCGCGCGCTCATCATGGGCGTGAGGGTAAGGGAAACCACTGCCGAAACGACGATTGTGACGGCAAGGGTCACGGCAAACTCGCGAAATAGGCGCCCCACCACGTCGCCCATGAATAACAGCGGAATCAATACGGCGATGAGCGACACGGTCAGGGACAGAATGGTAAAGCCAATTTGCTCGGCACCCTTGAGCGCCGCTTCCATGGGCGGATCGCCCGCTTCAATGTAGCGCGAGATGTTCTCGATCATGACGATGGCATCGTCCACAACGAATCCGGTGGAGATGGTGAGCGCCAT